>JBAOHV010000016.1:0-596250 GCA_037045265.1 Microthrixaceae bacterium
AGCGATTTCTTGTTGGCAACCATATCTGCACGGGGCAACACAATCATCACCCCGCCAACTGGGCTTCGTCGACCTCGGACCCCGCCGGTCCGCTCGGCGTTCCCTGCCTTCCCGACACCCTCGTAGCTCCTGTCAGTTCATCGCCCGGTGGGCGAAATGCGCTTCGGAGGCTCCCAGACGAAGGACTCCTTCGAGCCTTCCGACACCCGGGGCATCCACCGGGCGTTCCTCGATCACCTCGACCCAGTCCGGCAGGTGCGCTCCGACTCCGAAGGCCAGGACCTCGCCCGGAGCGGAGGCGTCGCACAGCCGAGCGGCGTGGTTGGCTGCGGCGCCCGATGTAGTCGTCGCCCTCGAACAACAGCACCTGTCCACCGGCGATTCCGGCGTGGATGTCGAATCCATCGTGAGCGAAGCGCATGCTCAGCTCGCACACCGCGGCGATCACAGGGCCCGGGGAGACACCTACGAGCATGGCGCCGTCACCCATCCACTTGAGCACCCGGACGCCACGACGACCGGTGACGGAGCGGACGGCACTGCGGAACCTGGTCAGCACCTCGAGCGCTGCCGGCGTTCCGTGGCGCTCGGTGAAGCTGGTGAAACCGCACACGTCGACGAAGGCGAACCAGCGTTCGAGGGTCTGGGCCACGTCCATCCACTCCGGAACAGGGGGTTCGATGCCGGTACCGTCGGGTGCACGGTCCATCCGCGGGGCTCCGAACTGGATTCCCCTTGTTCGGTTCTCACTCATCGGTCACCTCTGAAGCATCGATGCGGCGTTGCATCGGTTGTCGACCGCTACTTCGGCACAGGACGGCACGACATCCAACAAACAAACTAGCGCGAACGAATGCTTGCAGGAATTCGCAAACTACAGAGCTGTCAGAAGAGGCGGTTCTGCTGTGGCCGACCGGAGCCCTGCGCGCGGCGCTGCCCCACCCATGGCACGGCGTCCATGAACGCCCACGACCTGCGGTGGATGGCCGTTGGCCCGTATCCGGCCAAGGCCAACTGGTGACGTGGACATGGGTAGCCCTTGTTCCGATCGAAATCGAAGCCGGGATGGTCGTGGGCAGCGTCTCGCATCATGCGGTCGCGGGTCACCTTCGCCAGGATCGACGCCGCCGCGATGCTGAGGCAGGTGGTGTCGCCCTTCACGATCGTGCGCGAGCTCTCCCCACCGACGAAGTTCCAACTGCCGTCCATGAGGACCATGTCGGGCCGAGCTCCGAGCGCATCCAACGCCCGACGGGCGGCCAGGCGCTGGGCGTCGGACATCCCGAGCCGGTCGCACTCCTCGTGGCTGGCATGACCGACAGACCAAGCGACGCACCACTGCGCCACGCGCTCGTACAACGCCTCACGGCGCGCTTCGGTGAGCTGCTTGGAGTCGCGCACCCCGTAGACCCGGCGATCTCTGGGCAGCACGGCAGCACCGATGGTCAGCGGACCTGCCCACGAGCCGCTGTCCGACCTCGTCGAGCCCCACAACCACTTCGTGGCCCTGCGACCACAGCTCCTTCTCGACAGACAGGTTCGGCCCTTGCCGGCGCGACGCCATCTCCGAACGGTAGTTCGCTCTGGGTTCGACAGCAGGTAGCGGAATCCTTGGGGAAGCCAGGCCCTCCCGGCTGATCCCGGAAACGTAGGAACAGAACGGGTTGCATCCGCAGATGCGCTGCTCAGCCGCGCACGGATACGTCAGGTGTGGCCGAAAACCACTTGAGAAATCCGTCACATCGGCCGATGGAGAGGTGGGCGGGCCGAGCTAGCTCCGGAGGGTCGACCATGAAGGTCCAGCTGATAGATCAGGACGAACGGCGTCACGGGAACCACCCCCGCTACGTTGACCTGACCGACACGCCGATCCCGATCGGCGCTCAGGTCGAGCTGCGCAGCCGGTTCGACGATCGGTGGACACACGGGTTCGCCGTCGCGGTCCGCGGCGACGGCCGGTACCAGGTCCGGCGCCTGTCCGACGGACAGGTGCTCCCAGCCTGGTTTCCCGCCGAGATGATCCGGCCCCGCGCAGACCGGTAGACCGGTAGACCGCCAGACGGCACCAGGCCGACCCGGCCCCTCAGACCGGCCCGCCCGACTCACCGCGGACCCAGCGCAGGTAGGACTCGCCTCCCGCCGATACCGCGATGCCGATGACCTCCGGGACTTCGTAGGGGTGCAGCTCTCCGACCCGTGCGACCAAGGCGTCGAACCGGCCCGCGACGGTGACGATCTCGAGGCGCCATTCCTCGGCGTGCTCGACCGCGCCTGCCCACCGGTAGGTCGACATCACCGGCCCCGTACGTTTCACGCAGGCCGCTAGCCGTTCGTCGACGAGCGAATCGGCGAGCAGCTGCGCCACGTCCACCGAAGGCACGGTGACGAGCACGACGATCTCCTCACCCACTCCCTCGTCGTCGCCGACGCCGTGTTCAGGTTCTTGCACGATCGAATCCTGACATGTCGCCGCCACATCGCCATACGATCCGCCCATGAGCGCGCCCGCCGTCCGCACGGTGCACGTACTGCCGCACACCCACTGGGACCGGGAGTGGTACGACCCGTATCCGGCGTTTCGGATCCGCCTGGTTGAACTGCTCGACGACCTGCTCGACCGGCTCGACACCGATCCGACCTTCACCCACTTCCAGCTTGACGGGCAGATGGCCGCAGTCGACGACTACCTGGATGTGCGCCCCGAGCGCCGAGAGCTCCTGGCGCAGCTGGCCACCGGGGGTCGCATCTCGATGGGCCCCTGGTACACGCTGCCCGACGAGTTCCTGGTGTCCGGAGAGACCCTGGTGCGCAACCTCCAACTGGGTCTGCACCGTGCCGACGACTTCGGCGCCGCCATGCGAGTGGGCTACCTGCCCGACATGTTCGGACACGTCGGCCAGATGCCGCAGCTGCTCACGCTGTTCGGGATGAGCGACGCGGTGGTCTGGCGCGGCGTCCCGTCGGCGATCCGCTCCCCGGCGTTCCGCTGGGTGTCCCCAGACGGCACCGCAGTGCGCGCCGAGTACCTCGCCGGCGGGTACTTCAACGGCGCCGACATGCCAGACGACGTGGACGAGCTCGCCCGGCGGATCGACGACTTCGTCTCGACCCAGGCTCCGATGGTCGGACGAGACGTGCTGTGGATGGCCGGCATGGACCATGCCGCACCGCCGCGACACCTGCCCGCCGTGGTGACCGAGCTGGCCGACCGCTGGGCAGCCGAAGGCGTGGCGGTCAGGATCGGACCGCTGTCCGGGTACCTGGCCGAGGCAGCAGCGCACGACGACGAGCTCCCCGAGCTCGCAGGCGAGCTCCGCTCCGGGGCGCGCGCCAACCTCCTACCCGGGGTCGCGTCAAACCGCGTCGACGTGAAGGTCGCCGCGGCGGTAGCCGAACGCACCCTCGAACGAGTGGCGGAACCGCTGGACGCGCTGTGGCAGGAGGATCGACGCTGGACACCCCTGCTCGAGCGCGCCTGGCTGGATGTCATCCGCAACGCCGCCCATGACTCGATCTGCGCGTGCAGCCACGACGAGGTCGTAGACGCGGTGCTGCACCGCTACGCGGAGGCGACCCGAACGGCGTCGGAGATAGCCCGGCGGGCGACCGCGTCGGCAGCACGGCGGCTGTCCGAGCCCGGCACCTATGTCCTCAACCCGACCGCATCCGACCGGACCGACGTGATCCACCTGGCCGTCGCTGTCGATGAGCAGCCTCCCGCCCACACCCAGGCATTGGAGGAACGCGCAACGACCAGATGGCACGACACACCGACGCGTCTGGTGCTCGCGAGCGTGGCTACCGTGCCCGGATTCGGGTGGGGACCAGCGACACCGGTCGCGGCGACGCACCCGGTGCGACCGGTCGGCGTGCACGGTCTGAGCAACGGTCTGGTCGACCTCACGGTCGACGAGCTCGACGGCACCTGGTCCCTCGGCAGTCTCCAGGGCCTCGGCCGCCTGGTCGACGGCGGCGACGTCGGCGACACCTACAACTGGTGCCCACCGGAGCTCGAGTCGATCGTCGACGAGCCAACGAAGCTCGAACTGCGACGACACGAGCACGGCCCGCTGCGCGGTCGCATAGAGATCCGGTCCTGGTACCAGCTCCCCGAACGGGCCGACGTCGACGCCGACGGCTGCAGCACCCGGGTCGGCTCCGTGCGCCAGGAGGTCGTGACGACGCTGGAGCTGCGAGCGAACGAGGAGTTCGTCCGGGTCGAAGTGGCGATCGATCAGAGGTGCCGCGACCACCGGTTGCGGGTCCACTTCCCGCTGCCGGTTCGCAGCGACCACTCGATCGCCGAGTGCGCCTACGCACAGGTACGCCGACCGCTGCACGCCGAAGGCGGCCCCAACGAATGGGGTGTGGCGACGTTCCCGTCCAGGCGGTTCGTGAGAGCCGGCGGTCTGTTCGTCGGCCATGAGGGGCTCTGCGAGTACGAGCTCGTCGACCTGGACGGACAGGCGACGGATCCCCACACCACCGCGGGCGAGTTGGCCCTCACGCTCGTGCGGTCCACCGGCTGGCTCTCACGCGGACCCATGCCGTCGCGTCCCATGCCCGCCGGTCCCGAAGATCACCTCGAGGGAGCCCAGGCACGCAAGTTCCTGACCATGCGATACGTCGTGGCGCTGGATCCTGCCCAGCAGCTCGACCCCTACGAGTTGTCCGACCGCGCCTGGAACCCGTTGCAGGTCGCCACGAGCAGCGGGGGCGGCGACCTCGGCCCGGCGGGCGCGCACCTTCGGATCAGCGGTGCCGCAGTCGACGCGATCCTCCCGGCGCGGGAGTCCTCCCCCGGCACGCTGCTCATACGCCTGCACGAGCCTGCCGGTGTACGCGGGGAAGTCGTGATCGAGGGGCGTCGCGGCATCGTCGTCGACCTGACGGGCAGGGAGCTCGGAGCCTTCGACGGGAAGCTGCCATTGCGCCCCCACCAGATCGTCACGCTGCAACTGGAGCCGACATGACCCTCATCTGCTCGGAGACAGCGGACGAGCTCCTGCTGTCGCTCGTCAACACCTCAGCGGGCCTGCAGGACCCGTACCCGATCTACGAGCAGCTGCGGTCGGGACCCGCCCGCTGGCTGACGAAGACCGGTTCCGTCGTGCTGACCCACTACGCCGACTGCATGGAGGCGCTCCGGAACCCACGCCTCGGACGGGCAGAGCCCGACATGGAGCTACCCCCGACCTTCGGACGGGAACAACGGCGCCGGGATCCGGACACCGTCACGATGCTCTTCCTCAACCCGCCGGATCACACCAGGATCAGATCCCTCGTGAGCCGCGAGTTCACCCCGAGGCGCGTCGAGCACATGCGCGCCGACATCGAGTCGATCCTCGCTCCCGACCTCGAGCTGCTCAGGAGGGACGGGGGTGGCGACGTGATGACTCAGGTCGCCGTGCCGTTCCCGGTGGCCGTCATCTCCGAACTGCTCGGCGTTCCACACGAAGGCAACGAGCACATCCGCCCGCTCGTGCGTGCCATGACGTCGCTCATCGACGCCGCCGCCGACGGCCCAGCCCGCGAGGCCGGCCTTGTCGCGGCGATGGACCTGGCGATCTACTTCGCCGACCTGATCGAAGCGAAGCGTGCAACGCCAGACGACAAGCTCCTCAGCGCACTCGTAGGCGTCGAGGCCGAAGGTGACCGACTGAGCCCCGAGGAGCTGATCGCCAACACGCTGCTGCTGTACGCGGCCGGGTTCGAGACGACTTCCAACCTCATCGGCAACGGTCTCCGGCTCCTCGTCGAGCACCCCGACCAGATGGAGCTGCTGCGGACCCATCCGGATCTGACCAGCTCCGCAGTGCTCGAGATGCTCCGCCACGACTCGCCCGTGCAGCTGAACGTACGCTTCGCGCTCGACGAGGTCGAGCTGTTCGGCGAGCGGTTCGAGCGTGGCACCGAGTTCGTCGTCCTCCAGGGATCGGCCAACCATGACGCCGCGGCCTACACCGACCCGTCCGTCTTCGACGTTCGACGGTTCACCGACCCCCAGGCGCCCCAGCCACTCAGCTTCGGCTGGGGCGCCCACCACTGCCTGGGCGCACACCTGGCGCGCGCCGAGGGAGAGATCTTCTTCTCTTCGCTGCTCGGAGTCGCCGAGCGGATCGCGTACGAACCCGAGACGATCGCCGGCGGTGGGCCCCGCTACCGCCCGAGCTTCACCCTGCGAGGCCTCGAATCGCTTCCGGTCAGGCTCAGCTGAAGGACTGACCCTCCGCCGGGGGCGCCGGCAGCACGGCACTCAGGTCGATACGTGTCGGCGTCAACAGGGTTCCCGCCGCAACCGAAGGCTCGGGTGCGCGGACGTAACCCTCGGGTGGGTCCACCTCTGCCAGGAGAGCTTCGCCGCTCCAACCGCGACCGACCCAGAGCGGATCGAGGACGGGAGCCGTGAGCACGGGCTCCGGTCCGTCGACGCTCGGCCACGGCTCCACCTCCCACAGCAACGCCGGCCGGATGCCGTGCCAACGCACGGCGAACGACACGTGCCCGAGGCTCGTGGCAACCCTGTGGGCCTCGACGGAACGGCCCCACAGCGCCCCGCTCCATCCCGCCAGCAGAACCGGCCCGCTCGACCCGTCAGTCACCACCATGTCGATCAGCGCCGACGCCCTGGCCGCAAGCGCGCCGGGGTCGTATCCGAGAGTCCCAGCGGGCACCTCGGCGTCGTCGTATGCGTCGGCGAGAGACAGCGACGACCCCAGGTGGGCGAGGTGGGTCAGCTCCGCCAACACCTGCGGGTCGCCGTCGGCCGCACCGATCGCTGCCCGCAGGCGCGCCAGCTGTCGGATCAGGTCACCTGAGCGGACACCCGCAGTCGCCTCCGGGTTCGAAGCGGCACCATCCCTCGCCGCCACGACTGACGCCGCGGCGACAGCGTGGTCGGCCACATCAGGCTGGCCCGCCAGACACAGCGCCGGCGCGACGAGGCGCAAGGCAGTCGCGCCTGTCGCCCATGTCGACGGATCCGCCAGCACCGCTCCCTTGTGGACCATGTGCACGGACTTGGCGACCGGGCCGACCAGCAGCTCCTGCCACTGTTCCGCGCCGGTGGCCAACAGCGGTGCGGCCGCGAACAACAGGGCCGCCGTCGCATCGCCGCCGTCGTCGAGGCGCAACGCGCCGCTCAACTTCTGCGCGTCGACCAGTGCGCGAGCGAAAGGGCCGAGCGGCTCGGCCATGGACGACCTGGCGAGCAGCTCTGTGACAGCCACTGCACGCTCGGCGCGCTCCAACACGTGGTCCGCTCCCCCGAGCACGACCGACCGCACGGCTGCGCCCACCAGATGATCGAGTGCCGGATCGCCCAGCTCCACCCTGGCGGCCTCCCGGGTGTGAGCAGCCCAGCCGGCGACGATCGCCTCGTGTGCGGGAGCCTGGAACGTCGGTCCGGGGGAGCTCACGGCTGCAGCGCCGCCGAACCGACGCCGCCTGGCAGGCGCGAACCACCCGCGGGACGAGCACACGAACGGTCGCTGTGTGCGGGAGCGGCACGATCAGGGCGACCTCGAGCCCGCCCTCACCTTCTTGCAGCGAGACCTGCGGCTCCGCATCTTCACCGGCTGCCAGCCGTCCGGCCACCTCCCCCGCCGCGCCGTGAGACACCCGAGCGACCGCTCGTGACAGGACCATCGCCACACGACCGTCGACGCTCACCACGCTGCCGTCGACCTCGACCGAACGGATGCGACCGGAACCCGCCAGGGTGCAGGGCCGAAGGACGATCGCCAGGGCAACGGGGACCGAAGACTCGTTGGAGATCTCCAGGACCGTCGCGGAGTCCTCCCAGACCGCGCCGTCGTCGACGGGTGACGACCCCCTGACCGCGTACGCCCGGTTCACCACGTCGCCGCCCGGCACCCGCATGGCCGTCTGGACGATCGGGGCGTCGCCGATCACGGTCTGACGCACGGCTGCCTCACCGGCCGGAAGGTGCCACCGGTCCTCCGCCCCGACCCACCAGTCGATGCTCCAGGTCGCTCCCCTCGCCTGGACCCACCCGGCACCGTCCACGTCGGCGATGGCCGCCGCATCGACGGTGCCCAGCGGGGTCGTGGCGAGCACCGGCTCGCTCCGGTGAAGCGATGCGGCACGCACCATCGACAACGGTTGGGCAGCTGCTGAGGAGGTCATCGACGCTGAAGGCTACGACGTGGCTGCCACCGGCCCCGAACCCGGCTGGTCCGATCTGGTCGGCTCGGCGCCGCAGCCGGGTTTCGCCGACCGGATCAGTACTCGAGGGATGGGTGTTCGACTCCCCCGGCCTGGCGGCGGATCAGACCTCGGTAGGCCGCTTCGGCCGAACTGGACTCGTGGCAGACGGCGAACACCTCGGATGCGATGGGCATCTCGACGCCGTACTCCTCGGCGAGCTCCATGACCACACGGCTGGTCTTCACGCCCTCGGCGACCATGTTCATCTCGTCGATGACCTCGTCGATGGTCCGGCCCCGGCCGAGCTGCTCGCCCACGTGACGGTTGCGGCTGTGGGGGGACATGCAGGTTGCGAGCAGGTCGCCCATGCCGGCGAGCCCCGCGAAGGTGGCGAACTGGCCGCCCATCGCCACCCCGAGCCGCGACAGCTCGGCCAAGCCCGCGGGTTATCACCATCGCCTTGGTGTTGTCGCCGGTGCCGAGCCCGTCGGCCATCCCCGCGGCGATGGCGATCACGTTCTTCAGCGCCCCGGCGACCTCGCACCCCGCCACGTCGGGGTTGGTGTACACCCGGAAGAGGTTCATGTGGAAGATCTGCTGCAGATAGTCAGCCACGACCGGATCGTGGGTGGCGACCACGGCGGCGGCCGCGTTTCCCTCGAGGATCTCGCGTGCCAGGTTCGGTCCCGTCAGGACCGCCGAGGGATGTCCTGGGAGCGTCTGGTTGATCACCTGGGTCATGCGCAGCTGCGTGCCCTGTTCCAGGCCCTTGGTGAGCGACAACACGGGAACCCATGCACGTACGTGCTCAGCCACCTGTTCCAGAGCGGAGCGGAACCCCTGCGACGGAACGCCCATGACTATGACGTCGGCCCCGCTGACCACCTCGGCCAGGTCCGTGGTGGCCCGAAGGTCGTGGTGCAGCTCCAAGCCGGGCAGGTAGCGGTCGTTGGTGTGCACCGAGTTGATCTCGTCCGCCAACTCGGGACGCCTGGCCCACAACGTCGTCGGCACCTGGTGCGCTGCCAGGTGGGCCACCGTCGTTCCCCACGAGCCGCCGCCGATCACCGCTACACGGATGCGCATCCGGTCACACTACATCCGGCCCGTACACTCACGGCGTGTCATCGTCCGCCGCGACCGTGGTGCTGATCCCGGTGAAGTCGTTCGCGCGGGCCAAGCTGCGTCTGGCCCCGGTGCTGGACCCAGTACAACGCGCCGGGCTTGCTCAGGCGATGGCCGCACAGGTGGTCCGGGCGGCGGCGCCTCTTGCGGTCTGGTGCGTGTGCGACGACCCCCAGGTCCGCGACTGGGCACATTCGGTGGGAGCAGAGGTGGAGTGGACCCCCGATCTGGGACTCAACGGTGCAGTGTCGACCGCTGTGCGTCGGCGGGCAGCTGCCGGAGCCCGTCGAGTGGTGGTCGCCCACGGTGACCTGCCGTTCGCAGCCTCTCTCCCGGACCTCGCCGACGCCGCCGACGACGAGGTGCTCGCCGTCATGGACCGACACGGACGCGGCACGAACGTGTTGTCGGTGCCCACCGACGTCGAGTTCGCCTTCTCCTACGGCGAAGGCTCGTTCGAGCTCCACAGCGCGGAGGCCGCCCGTCGTGGCCTGCGCTTCAGAGTCGTCGACCTCGAACACCTCCAGTGGGACGTCGACTGCCCCGCTGACCTGTCACCCCCGGCTCGGCTCGGGCCGCTCCCGTTCGCCATCGGAACCGTCCCGTGACGGGCAACCCCAGGTGACCGATCCGAGCACGGCCGCGCCGTCGGTCGACCTTCCGGTTCCCGACACGGTGTTGGTCGTCGTCGCGCATCCCGACGACGCCGAGTTCCAGGCCGGCGCCACACTCGCCAAATGGGCGAGCCGCGGCGCCGAGGTCCACCACCTGGTGCTGACCGACGGCTCCAAGGGGACGTGGGACCCGTCGGCCGACATCGCCGACCTGGTGCAGAGGCGCCGGGCGGAGCAGCGCGCGGCGGCGGCCCTCCTCGGCGGCACCGAGGTTCACTTCCTCGACGAGGTCGACGGTGAGCTCGACGCGGACCGTCGCACCGGGGCGAAGGTCTGCGAAGTCATCCGCCGGGTCAGACCCGACGTGGTGATCGGCCACGACCCGTGGAAGCGCTACCGGCTACACCCCGACCACAGAGCGGCCGGACAGCTCGTCGTCGAGGCTTTGGTGGCCGCTCGTGACCCGTTCTTCCATCCGGAGCAGCTCCGCGACGGACTGAGACCCCACCGACCCGACGCCCTGCTCCTGTTCGAGGCCGACGAGGTGAACCACTACGAGACCGTCGACGAGGAACATCTGGTGAGCAAGGTCGCCGCACTCGAGGCCCACCGCTCACAGCTCGAGACGACCCACTTCTACAAGGTCGGCGACGGCGACCCCCTCGAGTCGTTCCGGGCGGGACAGCGTGCTCGGCTCACGGCCGGAGGAGACGCGATCGGTGTGCACCTCGCGGAGTCGTTCCACCTCATGACCGACCAGCTCTGAACCGACCAGCTCTGAGTTTCAGCGCAGGGCCGCAGAGCGCGCCGTCGAACGAGCGTCCTGTCAGTTGCCCGGCTCGCCGCCGTCCACGTCCTCGGGCGGCAGGGTCGCCTCGGTCTCGTCCGCGGCGCCGCCTTCCAGCACGGTGGTGCCTGTGCCTCCCCCCGCCACCGTCGTGGTGGTCGTGGGAGCCACGCCGTCCGGGGCGAACTCCTTGGGCGCCACACGAGCCAGGATCCTCTCCTCGATCGTGCTCAGGAAGCCCTCCTGGGGACGGGCAGGGCCGCTGTAGAGGATCGAGATCACCACGTCGCCGACCGCCATCATCGACCACGACTGCACAGACGAACCGTCCTGGGCGACGAAGCGGCGCGAAACGTGGTCGGTGATCGGCGGGGATCCGCTCCCCTCCTGCACCTGGACCTCGACGCGGGCCCCGTCAGGACCGCTGCGGTAGAAGCGGCTGCACTCCGAAACGGCGGACGCGACGTCGTCGACGTAGTCACGAGCGCTCTGCCAGCGGTCCAACTTCACCGACTGCACGATGAGCACCGTCGAGTCGGCAGGGTTCGCGAAGACGGCGCTCTGCACGTCCGACATGGGCGTGTCGAACTCGACCTTCTCCCCGCAGAACTCGGCACCCAGCAGTCCGAACACCGACATCGAGCTGTCGCCGGGTTCCCAGCCGATCGGCAGGTCGGAGTCGTTCACGAGCGCGGCAGTCGCGTCGACCTGGCCGGCCAGGCGCGCCTGGTCCAGGCGAACGGCGTCCGACTGCTCGAAGCTCAGCTTGGACAGCGGGTAGCCGGCCGCCAGCCCGAGGAAGAGCCCGGATGTCGCGAGGATCACCAGCAGGATCAGGACTCTCGCTCCCTGCTTGCCGAGCAGTGATGCGAGTCGCCTCACGATTCACCTCCGCCGAACCGCTCCGACCACTCGGCGAGCTGCTCGGGAGCGAGCTTCTGGAACAGCAACCCCGGCGCCACGATCGGATCGCCCGGGGCCACGATGGCTCGACCCGCCGCGAGCTGACCCAGGCCGACGCCCGACCAGTCGACCGAGGGGAACGACGCCTTGAGACGCTCCGCGGCGTCGGGGACCCAGGGCTCGGAGACCACCGCGGACATGGCGACCAGCCCGACGGCGGTCCGCAGGGTGCAAGCGGTGCGATCACGGTCGGTCTTGACGGTCTTCCACGGTTCGCGGGACTCCAGGTAGACGTTGCCCTCTGCCCACAGCGCGCGGAGAGCCGCAGCTGCCTTGCGGAAATCGAGCGAGTCCATGTGGCCCAGGTACTCGGAAAGGCGCGTGGACACACGCTCGGCGAGCTCGGCCTCGACCTGCTCAGGCTCGCCACCTTCGGGTACCACGTCGTCGAAGTGACGAGAGATCTGGGTCACCGTCCGGTTCACCAGGTTCCCGAAGGTCCCCACCAGGTCCTTGTTGACCGCGCTGGCGAACAGCTCCCAGGTGAAGCTGGAGTCGTCGGATTCCGGGGCGTTCGACATCAGGTACCAGCGCCAGTAGTCCGCGCCGAGCAGCTCCAGGGCGTCGGACATGAAGATCCCGCGGTGCAGAGAGGTCGAGAACTTCCCGCCGTAGTAGGTGAGCCAGTTGAACGACTTGAGCCGGTCCACGAGCTTCCAGTCCTCGCCGGAGCCGAGGATCGTCGCGGGGAAGGTCAGGGTGTGGAACGGGACGTTGTCCTTGCCCATGAACTCTGTGTAGGTGACGTCTCCCGCACCCTTGTCGGTGCGCCACCACCGGTCGAAGGCCGCCTGCGCGTCGTCGCCGCCCAGGCCAGCGTCGGCCCACTCGCGGGTGGCACCCAAGTACCCGATCGGCGCGTCGAACCAGACGTACCAGACCTTGCCCGCGACTTCGGGGAAGTCGTCGGGGTCGACGGGGATCCCCCAGTCCAGATCACGGGTGATGCCGCGGTCCTGGAGTCCCTCGTCCAACCACTTGTATGCGATCGACCGTGCCAGCTGAGGCCAGTCGTCCTGGGTGTCCACCCAGGACCGGATCCGGTCCGAGAGCTTCGACTGGAGCAGGAAGACGTGGCTCGCGTCACGAACCTCGAGCTGGGTCGAGCCCGACACCGCCGAGCGGGGCTCGATCAGATCGGTCGGGTCCAGTGGTTTGCCGCAGTTCTCGCACTGGTCGCCGCGGGCTCGCTCGTAGCCGCAGTTGGGACAGGTTCCCACGACGTATCGATCCGGCAGGAACCGACCGTCGGCGAGCGAGTACACCTGCGCCGTGGTGCGGATCTCGGTGAAACCCTGATCACGCAGGCGACGGGCGAAGTGGTTGGTCAGCTCGTGGTTCTGGTGACGCGACGTGCGACCGAACCAGTCGAACGACAGCTCGAAGCGTTGGCACAGGTCCTTCTGGACCTCGTGCTGCTCGGCGCAGTAGTCGGCGACGGGCTGGCCGGCCTCGAGCGCTGCCAGCTCGGCCGGGGTGCCGTGCTCGTCGGTCGCGGAGATGAAGAGCACCTCGTGACCGTCTGAGCGCAGGTGGCGTGCGTACACGTCGGCGGGCAGCATCGAACCGACGAGGTTGCCGAGATGCTTCACACCGTTGATGTACGGGAGTGCGCTGGTGATCAGGTGACGGGCCACTGGTCTCCTATCGGGTCCGCCCCACGTTAGATGTCGGACCACGTCCCTAGGATGACCGGCGATGTTGGTTCCCCCGTCCCCGCCCTACGGACCGGACGTGGAGCTGTACGGGCTGGACATAGAGACGGACACGACCATCGACGGGCTCGATCCGGCCATGGCATCCGTGGTGGCCGTTGCGCTGTCGAGCAGGTCCACGGACGTCGTCTTCATGGGCGACGAGTCCGAGCTGCTGCGATCCCTCGATCAGCACCTGTCAACCCTGGAGCCCGGAGTGCTCGTCACGTGGAACGGGGCCGGTTTCGATCTCCCGTTCCTGGCGGACCGTGCCGTGCGGTGCGAGACGGCCCTCGGCCTGAGGATCTGGCCCCGCGAACCCGGATCGTCGGACGCCGGCGATCAGGTCTGGCCGCCGCCCCGCGGAGGCTTCGGCGGCCTATGGGGTTCGCACCGCCACCTCGACGGATACCGCGTCTTCAGAGCCGACGTACGCCGGACGCTTCCGGTCTCCTGCGGACTCAAGTCGATCGCACGCCTCGTCGGCCTGGATACGGTCGAGGTCGACTACGACCACATCCACGATCTGCACCCGGACGACCTCGCGGAGTACGTGGCCAGCGACGCTCGCCTGGCACGCTTGTTGGTAGAACGGCGTCTGCCCGGTGTGCTCTCAGCCACTGACCGCGAACCGTCCGGGGCGCCGGCCCCGGGGGCGCGCACCCCGCCTGGAGCGCTCCACGGCGCCTGACCGATCTGCAAGGATCGCAGATGCGGCCGACGCCGCAGGGATCGGATCCGCCCCGCTCACGGATCTCCGCAGGAGCCGATCACGGCGCAGGAGATCCACCATGTCCACCCGCCCCCGCCCGACCCGATACCGCTCGACCCGACCCCGCCTGCGGGGGCGCTCCGCGCGCAGAGTTCTACGACGCAGAGACCGTCGTCGAACTCCTCGGCCACAGCGACGCGATGCTTCGCTGAACCGACCGTCATAGGTGTCGAGCCAGCGGTCGACGAGTGCGGCCAGGAGGCGTTCGACCTGCACCTGGCCCTGCTGGACCCCGACCACCGGGGTGTCGCTGCCGGCCTGTTCGGACTGCGGGCCCGACCCGAATGGCACACGATCGCGCTGGCGGTGACGGGCAGGGCACGTGACCCCGGGACCGATGAGGTGCTGGGCGACGCCCGCGGAGTCGTCGCCGTCGACCGCCACACGGGTGTCGCCAGCAGACTCCACGTCGACGGCGCCGAGCAGCATCGGTCCGGCCCCGACGGAACCTCGGGCGCGCCGAGTGGGGCCGTGGTCGACGCGTTGCACCGGGTGCTGGGGCTGCGTTGCCCCGGTGACCCTCCCCACGCATCGCATCTGGCGCTTGCGTTGTGGTACCTGGAGCTCGTCACACGTTGCGAACAGGGGTACGCGTCCTCCTGGAACGAGGCCGTGCTGGTCCACCCCGGATCTCCGTGCATCGACGAGCACCCGGTGGTCCACGTGTCCGTCGAGACCGTCGTCGAAGCGACCCTGCGGACCGAAGGCACCGTCAGCTGGCCGAGGATGCACTGGCGGGCGCTCGACGGCAACGGTCCGGCATCGTTGACCCGCGACGAGGTGGCGTGGATGGATCCTACCTTCTACGGCCGCTGGATCATGGGGTCGCTACCCGACCTGGAGGTCGCTGTCACTGCGCTGACAATCGAGGGTCAGCACCTCACAGCGGAACGCGTCGCTGCGGTCGCCGCCGAGGTCCACGACCAGCTTGGGGCTCCTTCTCCGTACGACTCGAGAACGCGTATCGGCAGCGCCCGGACCACAGCACCCGCCTGCACTCACACGACGGTCGTTCCAAACCACTGCGCGTGGGGCCTACGCTGACGCCGCGACCGGACCCGCCGGGGTCCGGGACAGGACCGGGAGCAAATGAGCGCTGTCACATTCGACGAGGTCACAAAGAGCTTCGGCGACGTAACCGCCGTCGACAAGCTGTCGTTGCAGATTGCGGACGGCGAGTTCATGGTCCTCCTCGGACCATCGGGGTGCGGCAAGTCCACGGCGCTGCGGATGATCGCGGGCCTCGAGGAGATCACGAGTGGAATCCTCACCATCGGGGAGCGGGTCATCAACCACATCCCTCCGCGCGACCGCGACATCGCCATGGTGTTCCAGAGCTACGCGCTCTACCCGCACATGACCGTCGCAAGGAACATCGAGTCCCCACTCGTTGCCAACAAGCACGCCAAGGTAGACGCCGCTGAGCGCACCCGGCGTGTGAACGAAGCAGCCGCGGCACTCGATCTCACCAAGTACCTGGACCGCAAACCCGGCGAGCTGTCCGGTGGCCAGCGCCAGCGTGTCGCCCTCGCGGGGCGATCGTGCGCCAGCCCGAGGTCTTCCTGATGGACGAGCCACTGTCGAACCTCGACGCCAAGCTCCGCACCCAGACCCGCCTGGAGCTGGTCGAACTGCACCGACGACTGGGCACGACGATCGTGTACGTGACCCACGACCAGGTCGAGGCGATGACCATGGCCGACCGGATCGCCGTGATCAACGACGGCCGACTGCAACAGGTCGGGCCGCCCCAGGCCGTGTACGAGCGGCCGGCGAACCTTTTCGTCGCTTCGTTCATCGGCAGCCCGCCCATGAACACGATCCCGGGAACCCTCTCGCTCAATGGGTCCGTACCCACGGTCCACACCGATGTCGGCACGATCACAGCGGCGTCGGCGGGCACCGCGACCGACGGCACCTCGGTCGTCGTGGGTGTCCGACCCGAGCACCTTCACACCGCCCCCGTCGGCCCGAGCACGCTGAGGGGCCACGTGGAGAACGTCGAAATGCTCGGCCACGAACGTCACGTCGTGTGCCGTGTGGGCGACTCGCTGATGACTGTGCGCCAGCCCAACGACACTCCCCCCCCGACCGCCGGATCAGAGATCGGCCTCCAGGGCGACCCCGCCGGGGTGCACCTGTTCGACGCCGCGAGCGTGGAGCGGGTCAATTGAGCACCCCGGCTCCACCGACCAGCGCCCGCACGCGGCGTCTCAAGGGGCGCCTCAAGGATGCCGCCCTCGGGTACGCGTTCCTGGCTCCATCGATCGCCATCTTCGTGGTGTTCGCCTACTACCCGCTGTACCGGCTCGTCTACTACGCCACCCACCGCCAGTCGCGTTTTCGCAACCGGCCCGCGCAGTGGGTCGGGACCGAACAGCTCGTCGACACGCTCACCGGAACCGACTTCGTCGACGGACTCCTCCACTCCGGCCTGTTCATGCTCTACACCGTGCCCCTGGGTCTGTTCCTCGGGGTCGTGTTGGCCGTCAGCACGCACCGGCGGCTGAAGGGAATCAAGATCTTCCAGACGATCTTCTCGTCGACCGTCGCCTCATCGGTCGCCGTGGCATCGGTGGTCTTCTACACGCTGGTCAACCCCGAGATCGGCTACTTCAAGGACGTGCCATGGCTGAGCCTGCGTGACGGCACATCGGCGTTGTTCGCCGTGTCGTTGTCATCTGTGTGGCAGAACCTGGGTCTGACCTTCATCGTGGTGCTCGCCGCTCTCCAGGCGGTGCCCGACGAGCTCACAGAAGCGGCGACGCTCGACGGCTACGGAGCCGTACGACGCTTCTTCCGGATCACCGTTCCGCTCATCTCACCGGCATTGTTGTTCCTTGCGATCGTTCTCGTCGTGAGCTCGCTGCAGGCCTACGCCCAGATCGAGATCCTCACCGGCGGCGGCCCCGGTGGCGCCACCGAGACGCTGCTGTTCAAGATCGCTGATCCCCGCGGCGTACGAAGTCTGGGTGAACGAGCGTCGTTGTCCCTCGGGCTCTTCGTCCTCACCGCCACCGTTGCCGGCGTCCAGTACTCCCTCATGTCCAAGCGGGTGACCTATGTCGACTGAGACCGATCCATCCCCCGCACCCGGCGTGACCGAAGCCGGTTCGCCCTCGTCACCTCCGCGCCGTGCCGGGCGCAGTGCCCGCGCGGTGATGTCCAACCTGGTGACGTACCTGCTGCTCACCTTGCTGTCGCTGCTGATCCTGTTCCCGATCTACATGCTCATCCTGCGGGCGCTGTCGGCTCCGCTGCGCTACATCGCCGCGGGTCAGCCGCTGCACCCGGTCGACATCCAGTGGGACGTGTTCGCCAACGCGTTCACCCAGGCCGGCCTGGGCCGTCCCATGCTCCTGTCGTTCGTCGTGACGATGGTGATCGTCATCGCGCAGCTGCTCAGCTCGGTCCTCGCCGCGTATCGCGTTCGCGTTCCTCGACTTCCCGGGCAAGACCCTCATGTTCGTGCTCGTCATCGGCACCTTGCTCCTGCCGATCGAGGTGACCCTGATCGCCAACGTCGAGAGCATCAGAGCGATGAGCGCCATGAACTCGCTGCAGGGCCTCTCACTGCCGTTCCTGGCGACCGCGCTCGGCATCTTCCTGATCCGCCAGGGATTCCTGGGCATCCCACGTGACCTGCGTGACGCTGTCGGAACTCGACGGCTACGGCCACCTGCGCTTCCTGTTCCGGGTCGCGGTACCCATGACCAAGCCGATCATCGGCAGCTTCATCGTGATCTCGTTCCTCGGCGCCTGGAACCAGTACGTGTGGCCCCGGTTCGCAACCGACGAGAACGACTGGCAGACGGTCCAGGTGGCGCTGCGCACGATCGGCAGCGAGAACCCCGATCAGCTGAACCTGGGTTTCGCCGCGGCGATCATCGCCGCGCTGCCGTTGCTGGTGCTGCTCATCTTCTTCCAGCGTCAGATCGTGCGTGGCCTGACCGCCGGCGCCGTCAAGGGCTGACCTGGACCGGCCGGCCCTGCCGAAGTCGTCGGCGGACTAGCCTCCGCGTGCACACGCTGCGGCCCGGTCCCCAGCGCCAGAACGCCGGAGGTCCACCAGTGTCCCGAACCGCCACGAACCCTCCGACCGCGACCAGAGCCAGCACCCGCTCCCGTTGGTTGCTCGCCGCACTCGCGGTGCTCGCGCTTCTCGGCGCGGCATGCAGCGGTAGCGACGAGTCGGCGAACGACAACCAGGGCCCGACCGAACCGGCCGAGGAGTCGCCGATCGACGCGACCAACTGCCCGGTCGATGCGCTCGCCGAAGCAACCGGGCAGACCGAGATCACCGTCTGGCACGCCTACAACTCGCTGACCCAGAAGACCCTCGAGCAGGCGGCCATCGACTTCAACGCCTCACAGGACGAGGTGGAGGTGAGCGTCGAGGCCCAGGGCACCTATCCCGAGTTGCTCAAGAAGTACGAGGAAACGCTCGCAACCCCCGATGCGCTTCCGGACGTGGTGTTCTCCGAGGACACGACCCTGCAGTTCATGGTGGACTCCGGGTCGGTCATCGCTGCTGACGACTGCATCGCGGCCGACCCCTCCACCGAGGAGTTCTACGACGACCTGCTGGCACCGATCAGGTCCAGCTATGTGGCACAGGGCAAGCTCTGGGCAGCTGCGTACGGCGTCTCGATGCCGATCATGTACATCAACAACGATCACCTCGAGGCCGCCGGACTCAGCACCACCGCGTACCCGGGCACCCTCGCCGAGCTGCGTGAGACCTCCGAGAGGATCAAGGCGGCGAACATCGAGGGGCTCGAAGCGCCCATGGCGATGATGCTCTACGGCTGGTACCCGGAGAACTGGTTGACCGGCGCAGAGCAGCTGATAGTCAACAAGGACAACGGTCGCGAAGGCACCGCCACCAGGTCCGAGTTCGACAACGAGACCACGCTCGAGATCGTCGAGTGGCTCGACTCGATGCAGTCGGACGGGCTGCTCAAGGCCTACCCGTACGGCAACGACATCTCCCAGTTCCTGGCGCTCGGGAACGGCTCGTCGTCGATCCTGATCGACGGATCGCGGGCCATCACGGCGATCAACGCGGTCGTGGGCGGAGACGCCGCGCTCGAGGGCGTCGAAGGCGCCGAGGACATCGACACCGACGAGCTCGCCGGACTCGACGTGAACGTGGCACCGGTACCAGGCGTCAAGGCGCCCGGCAAGGGCGGGGTATGGGGCTCGGCGGCCTTTCTCGTCAACGGTGCAGACGAAGCGAAGGTCGCCGCCGGATGGGAGTTCCTCAAGTACTTCAACTCCACGCCTGTGCAGACCCAGTGGCTCACCCAGGGCTCCTACCTGCCGGTGACCCAGGAGGTGCAGGACTCACCCGAGGTTCAGAGCTACTTCGACGGTTCGTGGCCCGGACGCTGGCTGTCGACCGCCAACCAGCAACTCCTGTCGTTGGATCCCGATTTCCCCGGTCCTGCGATCGGCCCCTACAACGAGTTCCGCGCCGGGCTCCACTCGTTGCTCGACTCGGTCGTACTCGGCTCAGCTGAACCACGCTCAGCCATCGCGGCGTTCGACGAGGAGTTCCAGGGTGACCTCGACGACTACCTCACCGAAGTGGGCAACTGACCAGAAACCCGACGGGTGTTCACTTCGACGCCGGGTCACTCCTATGCTGCGGGCCATGTCGATCCCGCGTCCAACAGCCAGGCAACTGAAACGACTGACCGGAGCCGCAGCGCTGACGCTCGCGATGATCGCCGCGTCGTGCGGCGGCGGTGGGAGCGAGGAGGGCGGTGGAGGCGGTGACAGCTCCTCCACCGGCCTTGCCGATTGCCCCTTCGACGCACTCGAGTCGGCCGACGGCCCGATCGAGATCAACATGTGGCACACCGAGATAGGCCTCAACCTCAAGGCACTCGAGAAGATCGTGACGCGCTACGAGGAAAGCCAGGACAAGGTTCGGATCAAGCTGCAGTTCCAGGGAACCTACGAGGAGCAGCTCAAGAAGTTCGAGGAAGCCTCGGGAGACCCGTCCTCGCTGCCCGACATCGTGTCCCCGGACGACACCGTCACCCAGTACATGGCCGACTCCGGAACCGTCATCCCGGCCCAGTCGTGCATAGACGCCGACCCTGAAGCGGCCGAGATCTACGACGACATGGTGCCGATCGTCGATGCCGCGTACTCGATCGAGGACGTCCTCTGGCCGGGCGCCTTCGCCGCTGCCGGCGCTGTCACGTTCATCAACGAGGACCACTTCGTCGCGGCGGGTCTCGATCCCGTCGCAGATCAGCCCAAGACCCTTGCGGAGCTTCGCGACGTCTCCGAGAAGATCAAGGCTGCGAACATCCCGAACCTGGAAGCTCCCCTGGTCATGCGCATCGAGGCGTGGCCGCTCGAGTTCCTGACGAGTGGCGCAAACCAGCCGGTGGTCAACAACGACAACGGTCGGTCCGGTCTCGCCACCGAGTCCCAGTACGCCAACGACGTGACCCTCGAGATCCTCGAGTTCCTCAAGGGCATGGTCGACGACGGCCTCCTCAAGTACACCGACAACGCCGACTACATCGCCCCATACCTCGGTATGGCGATGCAGACGTCATCGATGCTGATCGAGACCTCCGGAGCGATCCGCACGGTCGACGGCGCCATCCAGGGCACGCTGACACCCGAGCAGATCGGCGCAGAAGCCGGCGTGGACCTCTCGGGGTTCAAGTTCCCGACGTTGAACATCACCGTCGGTGAACTGCCCGGGCTCACCGAACCAGGTCGTGGCCAGATGGGCGGTGGCGCTTGGTACCTCGTCGACACCGGCGACGACACCACGATGGCCGCCGCCTGGGACTTCATGAAGTACTTCAACCAGACCGAGCAGCAGGTCACTTGGGCGGTCGACGGCTCGTCGTTCCCCGTTCGCATGTCGGCCACAGAGTCCCCGGAGCTGCAGGAGTACTGGGCCAACACCCAGTCCGGCCAGTGGATGGCACTGGCCTACAAGGGCTTCACCACCCTCGACCCTGACTTCCCGGGTCCCGTGATCGGCCCCTACCGGGAGTTCCGCCTCGAGGTGAAGAACGGCGTCGAATCGATGGTGTTCGAAGATCAGGAACCGGCCGATGCCATGGCCAGCGTCGACGCTGCCTTCCAGGAGGCACTCGGCGAATACGAGAAGGACGTCGCCGGCTGAGCCTGCGACAGCCGGTTCGACCTGACACAATCGCTCATCCGTACGGGAGCAGACTCATGACCTCACCATCACTTCGACGCACTGTCGGCGTCTCGATCCTCGCCGCCGTCGCGGTCCTGGCAACCGCCTGTGGAGGGTCCGACTCCTCCGACGGAGGCGGCGGGTCCAGCGGATCGAGCGGCTCGGACCTACCCACCTGCCCTGTCGACGCGCTCGACGACGCCGACGGCGTCACCGAGATCACCGTGTGGCACGCGTGGGTCGGGCTCACCCAGCGCACACTCGAGAACATCGCCGAGGAGTACAACAAGTCCCAGGACAAGGTGAAGGTCAACGTAGAGGCGCAGGGCAACTACGAGGAGATGCTCGCCAAGTACGAATCGGCACTCGCCGACCCCGAGGCGCTGCCCGACATCGTTCTCGCCGAGGACACCACCACGCAGTTCATGATCGACTCCGCCACGATCTTGCCGGCCCAGGCCTGCATCGACGCTGACCCCGAAGCAGCCGAGTTCTACGACCAGGTCCTGCCCGCGGTGATCGCCGGCTACACCGTCGAGGACGTGCTGTGGCCCGGAGCGTTCAGCGTCTCCCAGGCGGTGCTCTACGCGAACGAGTCACACCTCGAGACGGCCGGACTGAGCACCACCGAGCTGCCCCAGACCCTCGACGAGCTGCGCACCGCAGCCGAGAAGATCCGCGACGCCAAGGTCCCCGGGGTCACCAAGCCCCTGGTCGCACGGCTCGACGCCTGGTACCTCGAGAACATGCTCAGCGGCGTTAACCAGCCGATCGTCAACAACGACAACGGACGCTCGGGCCTCGCGACCGAGTCCGAGCTCGTCAACGACCACACCACCGAGGTCTACGAGTGGATGAAGTCGATGTACGACGACGGCCTGCTGAACGCGATCCCCTACTCCCAGCCCTACGACCAGCTGTTTGCCATGGCGCTCGGCTCGTCCTCGATGCTCATCGACACCTCCACAGCGATCACTTCGGTGAACGGCGCGATCGAGGGGACACTCGCCCCGGCGGACCTCGGAGTAGCCGAGGGGGACGAGCTCGCCGGCGTCATCAGCGGAATCAAGCTGGACACCCTGCGTATCGCCGTCGGGATGAATCCCGGTCTCGAGGCTGCGGGCAAGGGCCAGATCGGTGGAGCAGCCTGGTACATGGTCGACAGCGGTGACGACGCATCGATCTCTGGTGCGTGGGACTTCCTCGGCTACTTCAACGAGACACCCCAGCAGGTGCGCTGGACACTCGAAGGTTCCTACCTGCCGGTGTCAGAAGCGGCACGCAACGACCCGGCCCTCGAGGAGGAGTTCTCCACGACCCGTCGAGGCAAGTGGCTGGCAACCGCGACGAACTCCCTCGACGAGCTCGACCCCGAGTTCCCGGGCCCGGTCATGGGCCCCTACAACAAGTTCCGGGCTTCGGTGCGCGACTCGTTCGAGGAGATCACCCTCGGTGGAGCCGAGGTCGCACCGACCATCGAGTCGGTCGACAGCGGCTTCCAGGACGCTCTCACGCAGTACGCCGAAGAGATCGGCGGCTGAGTCCGTTCAGTAGAGCCCGAGCCTGCGTGACATGTCGCTGCGGAATCGGTTGTTCGGGTCGGCACGCGCTCGCGCACCTCTAGCCACTCGCCCAGGCGCGGGTACATGACCGGTACCAGTTCGGGTCGGACCCGAGAGTCCTTCGCCAGGTAGATCCTTCCGCCGGCGTCGACGACCATCTGGTCCAGCTCGTCGAAGAGCCGCTCCAGGCCCGGTTCCACGGCGGTGTCGAACGCCAGGGTCCAACCCTTCGTCGGGAACGACAGCGGCGACTCGTTGCCGGGTCCGAACCGCTTGAGCACCGCCAGGAACGAGGGGACCCCGGCACCGGACAGCCGCTCCAGCGATCGCCGGACGACCTCACCTGCTTCGTCGGGAACTGCGAACTGCCATTGCAGGAACCCTCGGCGGCCGTACGCGCGGTTCCAATCGGAAGCCAGGTCGAGCGGATGGAAGAACTGCTCGATCGTCATCACCGAGTCGCGTCGACGGGCAGGAGCCTTGCGGTACCAAGCCTCGTTGAACGCCCGACAGAACAGCTTGTTGATCAGCCCAGACGGCACCAGGTCCGGCATCGAGGGCAGCTGGTGCGGGTGGTAGCCGTACAGGTCGGCCACCCCGCTGGCGAGCGCCTCGTCGCCGGTCGCGAACCGTCCCCGGTCGAGGATGGAGCGCCCCATCCGAGGGCCGCTGGCAAGGATGTCGATCCATGCGACCGAGTAGTCGTACTGATCGTCGCCGTCGATCATCAACGACATGACCTCGTCCAGGTCGCCGGTCCGGTCGGTGTCGACCACGAGTCTGGCCGACTCGATCGGCAGCATTCGGATCGTTGCGTCGACGACCAGACCAGTCAGGCCCATACCCCCGACGGTGCGCGTTGAACAGGTCCGGATCGGAGTCGCGGGACACATCGCGCAGCTCGCCCAGTCCGTCGATCAATCGGAAGGACTCGATGTGGTCGCCGAACGAACCCTTCTTGTGATGGTTCTTGCCGTGTATGTCCGCGGCGATCGCGCCGCCCACGGTCACGAGTCTGGTTCCCGGGGTCACCGGCACGAACAGTCCGATCGGTACGAGCCAACGCATCAGGTCATCGAGGCTGGTCCCTGCGAGCGCAGTGATGACGGCCCGGTCGACATCGACGTCGAGGAGCCCCGAGCGTGCGGGGCCGTCGAGCACCAACCCGCCGGCGTTCTGGGCGCAATCGCCGTATCCACGCCCCAGGCCCCTGCCGACGACGCCCCGCTCACCCGCGGCCTTCACCGCTGCCATCTGTTGGCCGAGTGTCCGGGCATGCACGACCGTCGAAGCGGTCGAGGCGGTCCGGCCCCAGCCCCACAGGAGCTCCGGTCCCGCGTCCAGGCCGGCGAACCGGTTGGATCCAGCGCCCGACACCGTGTCGTCCTTCGAGCTCATGCGTAGATCCCGATCATCAGGCAGAGCGCCCAGAGGACGCCCATCAGCTGCATCTGTCGGTCGTGGAGGATCACGTCCTCTGGTGCTGAGCCCTTGCCCTGGTCCACGAGCAGGGCGTAGCGCAGCACGGCGATCAGGAACGGGACGATCGACAGCTGCGCCCACGGCGACGCCGACGCCAGACCCGCTGCAGCGTCGCCATCAGCACGCTCGACGGCCCAGAGGCAGTAGCTCATGACCAGGGCAGCCACCGACACCGAGCGCAGGAATCCCAGGTACTCGACCGAGTACTCCCCCAGCGTCGGCCGCAGTACCGCCGCTCGCTCACCCAGCTCCTGCTTCTCGGCGAACCGCTTGGCGGCGGCTATGAACAGCGAACCGAACAGCGAGATGATCAGGAACCAGTTCGACACTGGAACGTCAGCTGCGTAGGCGCCGCCGAGCAGGCGGAGGATGAAACCCGCTGAGAGGATCACGAGGTCGAGCACCGGGACGGACTTGAGGAACAGCGAGTAGGTGGTCGTCAGAACCGCGTAGCCGGCGACGATCCCTGCGAGCTCGAGGTTGTCCCGCGCCGCGAGTGCCACGCCGGCGGCGAAGAGCGCCACGGCCATGGCGACAGCGAGCGGCACCGGGACGATTCCTGCTGCGATCGGACGACGGCACTTGGTCGGGTGCTGGCGGTCCGACTCGACGTCGAGGATGTCGTTGAGCAGGTAGGTGGCCGACGAGACCATGCAGAACGCAACGAAGCCTGCGACCGTGTGCAGGAGGATGTCCGCCTCGGTGATCACCCCGGCAGCAGCAGGGGCCACGAAAACCAGGACGTTCTTGGCCCACTGCTTGGGCCGGCATGCACGGACCATGCCCAGGAGCAGGCCGCTGGAGCTGCGATCGGACGGCGCGGGCGCTCGGGTCGTCTGGTCGGTCACAGGGCCTCTACTTCGTGGGAGTCGGCCGCCGGGGCCGAACGAGCCGGGTCCACCAGTCTAACTAGGCACTCCGGTCGAACAGCCACGCCCGGGCTCAGCGCGAACCGCGAGTGCGACCAGACGCTGCACCGTCGCTGCGCTGATGTCGGCCACCAGCCGACCGTGGGCCGCCCGGAACAGGCGGTCGTTCAACGCTCGTCCCAATCCGGCCGGACGGCGGGCGGCCACCAGCAGCAGGGCGCAGCCACCGCCGTCAGCGGATCGCAGGGCGCCGTATAGCTCCCGCGCAGCGACAGAATCGTCTTCGGGTAGTTCGACCGCGCACGCCTTCACCTCCAGGTGCTCGAGGTCGGCGACCAATCGCCGGCACCACTGCTCGGGGCCTTCGACCAGCACGAGCGGTGTCGTGGGCGCGGTAGTGCCTGATGAACTGGCCGGGCGATGAAGCCGCGGAGTGCGCTTCGCTGACGCTTGACCTGTCGGTGTAGTCGACTCTGCCCAGCACCTCGGTCAGGTCCTCGATCGTCACTCCACCGGGCCGCAGGACCCTTGGCACGTCGCCGCACAGGTCGATGACCGTCGATTCGATACCCAGCGTCGTCGGACCACCGTCGAGCACCGCGTCGATCAGCCCGCCCAGCTCCTCGACCACGTGTTCGGCCGATGTGGGGCTTATCCTGCCGAAGCGGTTGGCCGACGGAGCTGCCACCGGAGCACCGGTGGCTCGCAGCAGCTCGAGTGCCACCGGGTGGGCGGGCACCCTCACCCCGACCGTGGGTCCACCCGCTCCCACCTCCGCGGCGGCGGCGTCGCCGCGGCGGGACCACCAGGGTCAGCGGTCCGGGCCAGAACCGCTCGGCCAGTGCCAGTGCTGCTGTTCCCCAGCCGTCCACCACTGCGTCGAGCTGTTCGATCGAGGTGCCGTGCACGATCAGGGGATCTGTCGCCGGCCTGCCCTTGGCGGTGAACACGGCCCTGACCGCCTGCGGTAGCGACGCCACCGCACCGAGCCCGTAGACCGTCTCGGTCGGGAAGGCGACCAGGCCACCCCTGCGCAGGATCTGTGCCGCACGCTCGACAGCAGGGTCGTTGTCGCCGACGACACCGCCCGCGGACGAACCAGAGACGAGCAGGTCCTGGTCCACCACGAGCAGTTCGGTCTTTTTCGGCACCGGTCAATTGTGCGACGACAACCCCGCTCCTGTGCCAGTTCACACGGCTGCCTCGTCCCTGCACAGCTCCGGGGCCTGGGGCCGGCGGGGCACGTCATCGAGCGGCTTCAGCTCGGGGAGCTTCTCGCGAGACGCGCTCGCGTGGTCCTCGAGTCGGCGTGCGGTGACAAGCAGCCGGCGCTCCATCGATCCGAGTGCGTCGTTGTACGACCCCACCGCCCGACCGAGCGCCTGTCCGAGAGACCCGAAGTGCAAGGCGAAACGAACGATCCGCTCGTGCAGCTCTCGTCCCAGAGCCGCCACTGCAGCCGCCTCGTCGGCGACGGTCTGCTCACGCCAACCCGACGCGACACCCCTGAGGAATGCGAGCAACGTCGAAGGGGTGGCGATCAGCACGTCGCGATCGGCAGCGAACTCGAACAGCTCGGGGCTGGCCTGCATCGCGGCGGACAGGGACGCGTCGCCCGGGACGAACATCACGACGAAGTCGACCGAGCCGGGTACCGCCCGGTCGTAGCGACGCTTGGCCAGCTGGGTGACGTGGGTACCGACCGCGCGTGCGTGAGCGGCCATGGCCGACCGGCGTTCGCCGTCGTCCTCGGTCGCACCCGCTCGCAGATAGGCATCAAGAGGGGCTTTGGAGTCGATGATGACGCTGCGTCCGTTGGGGAGATGCACGATGACGTCGGGTCGGCCGGAACGGTCCTCGGCTCCATGTGTGGCCTGCTCGACGAAGTCGGCGTGAGCGGCCATACCTGACAGCTCGAGCACCCGGCGCAACTGCACCTCACCCCAGGTGCCGCGCACGGTCCGATCGCGCAGCGCTCCGGAAAGCCCACGTGTCTCATCACGAAGCTCGTCCTGGGCGCGACGCAGGTCACCCACGGCGTGGCGCAGGACGGCCGATTCCTCTTGGCGCTGCTGTTCGAGCGAAGCGAGGCGGGCCGCGTACTCCTCGAGACGGACCAACACGGCGTCACCCTGGGCCTTCCAGCGCAGCTCTGAGGACTGCTCCAGTGTCTGGTACCGGCTCTCGGCCAGCCGCAGCAGATGCTTCGACTGCTCCGCCATGGTCTCCCCGGACGCTGAGCGGAACACGTCGAGCATGGACTCGCCCGACCCGCTCGCGCCCTGGGCCGTGGCGAGCGCCTCACGCAATCCGGCGATGCGCTCCTGGGACCGGCTCCTGGCGATGAGGCCACCGAACGCACCACCGAGACCCAGCCCGAGGCCGAGTCCGAGCATCAGACCGAGAAGCAGGGGTTCGGATGTGATGGTGGACATTGCATCTCCAGGGGCGGGACGTCGTCACACCATCATGAGCTCGGAGTGTGACAACGAAGCTCGGGACCTGGATCAGGCAGGTGTGGGCTCTCGTGAACCCGCAGCCAGCACCCAGCTGTCGGTCCGGGCGATGCCGGTGTCCGGATCCCAGACATCTGCCACGTATCGGAAGTCGCAGCGCAGCTCACGAGGGGTCACCGAGACCACCGCGTAGCCGTGCTCGGCGACGAAGTACCTGACATGGCTGTTGTGCTCGCGGTAGTCGGTCGGGAACAGCACGGTGCTGATCGAACTGACCAGGAACTCCGGCATGACAGTCGGACCGCCCGGCTCCTCGGCGACGTCGAGCACGAAGCTGGCGTGCCAGTCACCGGTGACCACGACCGGGTTCGACACGTTCGACTCCTGGACCGCAGCGAGCACGCGACGGCGGGTCTCGGGGTATCCGACCCAGGCGTCCCGGGTGATCAGCGGTTCGTCAGGGGTCCCCAGGTTCAGTCCGGCGAGCATGATCGGGTTGGCGAGCAGGTTCCAGGTCGTCGTCGAGTCGGACAGCCCCTCGACCAACCAGCGCTCCTGGTCCTGACCCAGGTTGGACCTGGCGGGGTCCTCCAACGCTTCGCACGCAGGCCCTTCGTCCGAAACGAGCGACCCGTCACTGCGACAGGCCGGGGCATCGGCGTGCTGTCGGGTCTCGATCACCCAGAACGTCGCCAGGTCTCCGAAGGTGAACCCACGGTGGATGTCGAGCTGTTCGAAGTCCACAGGCTCCGGCTCGATCCGTACAGGCGTGTGCTCGTACCAGGCCTGGTAGGCGGCGAGTCGACGATCGCGACTGGCGGGCACGTCGATGTCGTCCTGTCCCACGTCGCCGGCGTAGTTGTTGGACACCTCGTGATCGTCCCAGGTGACCAGCCAGGGAGCTACCTCGTGTGCCGCCTGGAGCTGCGGGTCCGACTTCGTCTGTGCATACCGACGCCGGTAGTCCTCGAGGCTCTCGGGTGGCGGACCCGCCCATACCCGTGCCCCGGTCCTCGTGGGCGACAGATCCCCGAGGTTGAGCTCATATATGTAGTCGCCGAGGAACACCACGGCGTCCAGGTCCTGCTCCCTGGCCACGTGCGCCCAGGCCCCGTAGTGGCCCCACTGGTAGTCCTGGCAGGAGGCGAACACGAACCGCAGCGATCGCGGCGAAGCGTCCGCCACCGGGAAGGTACGGGTGCGCCCGACGGCGCTTGTGCGTCCACCCGCGCGGAACCTGTAGGCGTACCAGGTGTCGGGCCGGAGCCCGCTCACGTCCACGTGGACCGAGTGCCCGAGCGCCGGGGTCGCCACCGCAACACCCGAGGCCACCAGGTCGTCGAACGAGTCATCGGTGGCCACGTCGAAGGCCACCTCGACGTCGCCCGAGGGCGACGCTCCGTCAGGTGCCAACGGGTCAGCAGCGAGGCGGGTCCAGAGTATCACCCGGTCGTCGAGCGGGTCGCCGCTCGCGACTCCCAGCGAGAAGATCGACTCGGTCAGCTCGCCGCCTAACGGCTCGGCGGCCACCACCGTCGTCGTCGTGCTGCCCGTGGACCGCGGAGCGCGGTCCTCGGCCTCGGCACATGCAGCGGTCACTCCCGCCAGCGCGAGCCCACCGAGAAATCGGCGCCTGTCCATGAGCAACCCCCCGTTCGCCGCCCGTTCAGCCGCCGTACAACGCTAGACCTCGGAGCGCCCGTCGGACAGCAAGCGGTGCACAGTCAGTCCTCGCGTCCTTGTAGCTTGCGGTCATGGCCAGCGAAGCACCCGAGACGCTGACGACCGGACGACCGCCGGTCGAGCCGGGGCCGCCGGCTCCCGAGATGAAGCTGTTCCCCCAGCCCAGCACCGCTCCGCCTCCGGGTGTCTCGGACCAACTGCGCCCGAGCGTCGACATCGGTCCGGACCGACTCCGCAACATGGTCAAGCTGCGCTTGATCCTCGCCGGGGTGGACCCGGCCGATGTCGACGAAATCGACCAGGAGTCGGCCCCACGCGTACTGCGCTCACGCCTGCTGTGGGGGGACGACGAGCCGATCACCCTGGCCCAGGTCGCCGAGCGGGCCGGCCTCGACGTCGAGATGTGTCGTCGTGCCCGGATGCTCATGGGCCTACCCGACCCGGGTGACGCCGCAGCCTGCAGGACCCAGGAGATCGAGGCGTTCCGCGGCTTCGCCGCCGGGATCGAGCTCTACGGCGAGGACGCGATCCTGCAGTTCGTCAGGGTGTTGGGCGGCGCGATGGCCATGGTCGCTGAAGGCGCGCTGAGCGTGTTCGGCCGACAGCTGGCCAACCAGGACGTGCCGATGGCCGGTGACGAGTACGTGCTGGCCGCGTTCGACGCGCTGGAGTCGTTCGATCTGGTCCCCCGGCTGCTCGGCACGATCGCGAGGCTGCAGTTCGATCTTGCGAGCGAGCGGCTCAACGGAGACCCCGGACCCATGCGCGATGGCGCCATCGGCTTCGTCGACCTGACCGGCTCGACGAAGGCCACCGAGAAGATCGGCGCTGACGCCATGGCCCCTGCGCTCACGCGCTTCGAGGAGTGGTCCGCCGAGCTGGCCGTGGCCAATGACGGGCGCGTCGTGAAGTACATCGGCGACGAGGTCATGTTCCTCTCCCCCGATCTGTCCGCTGCTGCAGCGGTCGCCACCGAACTGATCACACGCGTCGACGACGATCCGGTGCTCCGCTCGGCCCGTGCCGGGCTGGCGTACGGGCCGCTGTTGAGCCGTGACGGCGACTGGTACGGATCGACGGTGAACCTCGCCGCGCGCCTGGTGGAGCGGGCCAAGGCCGGCACGGTCCTGCTCACCGGTGGGGGTGCCGACGACGTGCCCGGGGCGGTCGCCAGGGGGCGCCGTCGCGTCCGCGACATCCCGGACCGAGTGGAGCTGTGGAGGATCTCGTGACCCGTCCCACGACCATGGCCGCCGGGCCCGAATAGGCGGCGACCGGCGGCGATGGCGCCACGCACCGACTGGAACCCCGTTCTCCGCGGCGAGTTCTCACAGCCCTACTGGTCACAGCTCCAGGAGTTCGTCGACGCCGAGCGCGGACGCCACGCCGTCTACCCACCCGCCGACGAGGTGTTCGCCGCGCTGCACCTCACCCCGCTCGACCGGGTCAAGGTGGTGATCCTCGGCCAGGACCCCTACCACGGCCCGGGACAGGCACACGGGCTGTGCTTCTCGGTGCGCCGAGGGACGGCGCTGCCACCCTCGCTGCGCAACATCTTCATCGAGCTGCACCACGACCTTGGCCTCCCTCCTGCGCCCCATGGCGACCTGACTCCCTGGGCGAAGCAGGGCGTGCTGTTGTTGAACACCACGCTGACCGTTCGAGCGGGACAGGCCGGGTCGCACCACGGCAAGGGTTGGGAGATCTTCACCGACCAAGTCATCCGGGCGGTGAACGCAAGACCTGAGACCGTCGTGTTCGTTCTGTGGGGCAACCAGGCACGCCGCAAGATCGAGCTGGTCGACCGGACACGCCATGTGGTCATCGAATCGCCGCACCCTTCGCCGCTGTCGGCACGGCGGGGGTTCTTCGGGTCCAAGCCGTTCTCACGCGCCAGCGAAGCGCTGGTGGCCGCCGGCCGAGAGCCCGTCGACTGGACTCTCTGACCGGCTCAGATCCTGCGGGTCCGGAAACCGCGCGGGTTGGGTCGATCCGAGTAGGACCTACCTTCTCTGTAACCGGGAGCGGTGTCGGGTCGGCCCCTACGCGACGTCCAGCGCCACGTCAGCGAAACCCGCGACCCCGTGGTGGGCAGGTGCTGGGGTACACCGTGCAGCCAGTCGCGCTGGCAGCGACCCCCCATGACGAGCAGTGTGCCGTGCCCGGGGTGCAGCACCACGTCCTCGCCGGAATCCGATCTCTCTGCCGGATCGTTCGGATTCCGACGCGGTCGCAGGACGAACGGCCGCGCCTCGCCCAGGACCAGGATCGCTATGAGCGTCTCGTCCAGCCAGCGCATCTCGCGGTCCGCATGCAGCCCCTGGAAGTCACCGCCGTCGCGATAGTGCACAGCAGTGACGCCTGTGAGCTCGTGCCGATAGCGGGACCTGAGGTGCATCCCGGTCTGGCGAACCGCAGGCAGGAGCTGATCGCCTCGCAGGAACGCACCCAGTCGTCTCTCGTCCACGTAGTGGTCGAAGCGCCACACCGCACCCTGGGTCCACTCGGTGCCAGCGATCACCTCGCCGAGCAGGGTCTCGGGGTCACGGACGAACGACGGGCACAGATCCACCCAGGATCCGCTCCGGTCCAGATCGACCCGCTCGACGGGAGCCGAGCGGTCCACCAGCAGTTCGGCTCTCACGGCTCCAGCCGAACCCCGTGCACCACGTCGCCGGTCGGGTCGACGTCGTAGAGCTCGACACCTTCGCTTACGTGGGCCTCGTCGGCACCGAAAGCCACCGCGATCTTGTTGCTGGCGTTGCGGGCGACGTCGAGGATGACCTCGAGCGACTCGGCCGGGGTCAGGTGCAGGTGCACCTGTTCGACCAGCCCGGCCGGATACGCGGTCGGCTGCCAGAGCATCGCGTCGGTCAGACGCAACGCGACCTTGTGACGTTCCGACAGGTCGCTGTTCTCGTAGTCGTCGATCTGATCGAAGGTCGACTCGTCTGCGCCGGATCGCACGGCGTGCACGTTGCGCAAGGACCGGCACAGGCGACAGTCGTGGGCCCTGGCACCACGGAGGCGGATGAGCTCGGTCGTCAACGGATCGAGCTCGTCGAGGCGCGCGACCGCTCGCATCCAGCGTTGGAGCGCATCCCACAGCTCGACCCGCGGCGCCCCGGCGCCGCCCGCCGGATCGGTCCCCATGGCCAGCTCGACCACGCCGAAGACCTGACGGAGCGCCGCACGGACGCGCAGACCGTGGTCGAGTACGTACAGTGCCTCGACCGCGGCGAACGCCCGGTCGCCCAGATCGCCAAGACATCGCTTCCGCTGCTCCACGCTCGTTGCTGCGACATCGACGACGAACTGCTCCGACAGCTCGAGCACTGCTCTGTCGACGGTGTCGTAACGCAGCGATGTCGGCCAGGTCGCGAGCGCGTCGACATCCCGTGGGTCGAGCTCGACGATCGGCCCCAGCGAGTCGGCTTCACCGTCGAGCAGCACCGCTATGCGTCGTCGGGCCAGCTCGAGCGGACGCGCCGCGCGCGCTGCCGGGCAATGTCGCCATGAGCACCTCGAACGCGTCGAAGGGCTCAGGTGCGAGCGCCCGCACCAAGGTCGCCGACGGATCGAGCGACGTCATGGGCCCGACCCTACTCAGCGACACTGCACAGCGCTGGTCGAGCGATCTGTTCCGCCGCCATTCGGACCTGTTCGCCAGCCCATTGACCTCCCGAAAACAATCTGCAAGTGTGTGCAGAATGATGTCGGTAGGTCGCAGGGGTGGATGAAGCGGCGCCGCTGGACGGACGTAGGGTCCGGGGGGCCGAGAGCCGCCGAACGATCCTCGCTGCAGCGTCCGCGGTCATCGTCGAGGACGGCGTCGGCGGGCTCTCCCACCGTGTGGTGGCAGAGCGCGCCGGCGTGCCGCTCGCCCGGGTCGGCTACCACTTCCCCACCGTCGACGACCTCATGATCGCGGCGACTGCCCGGTACCTGGACGAGTTCGACGAACGGCTGGCATCCATGGCGGCATCAGCGGTCGCCTCGGGGCGACCGCTCGCCGAGGCGTGCGCCGACTTCCTGGAAGAGCTCATCGGACCCGGCGCTCGCGAGTTCCTGGCCATGGTCGAGGTCCGCCTGGCACTACATCGACGCGGTCTCGTCGTCGACGACACCGACAGCATCGTGAAGGTGCTGCGCGGCTTCGGAGCCCGCGAGCAGCAGATCGCGCCCGTCGTCGCGTCGCTGTTCGGCTTCGCCCTGCTCGCAGCGACCACGGACACCCCGGTCCCCCGCCAGGTGGTCAAGAACCATGTCCATGTGGTGTTCGAAGGCGCCGCGCACACTCTGGAGGTGGGCACATGACCGCGACCAGTCCCGACGAGAAGGCCGTCGGCGCTCCTGTCGACCGGAACTCGATCCTCTGGTCGATCGCCGGAGATCCCCGCGGCATGATCACCGGCGCGGCTGCCGGGATCCTGCAGCTCATGCTTCCCGGCCTGGGAGCGGCGATCACAGACCACTCGGACTTCTTCGACGACCCATACGATCGGATCTTCCGTTCCATCCCCTACATCTGGCGCTCGATCTTCTCCGACGACGACACCGCTGGCCGTCAGATCCGGGACTTCCACACCGACATCAAGGGTGCCGACGACAAGGGTCGCAGCTACCACGCGCTGAATCCCGACATCTACTGGTGGGCGCACGCGACGTTCACCTGGGAGTTCTTCCGCGCTCATGAACTGTTCTTCCCCGGCAGGCTCAGCCGGCGCGACAAGGAGCAGCTCTACGCCGAGACCGTGACCTGGTACCGCCGCTACGGCGTCAGCGACAGACCCGTGCCGCGCACGCTCGGCGAGTTCTGGGAGAAGTTCGACCACATCGTCGACAACGAGCTCGAGCTCACACCGGCCGTCAGCTGGGTGATCGAGCCGTCGACCAACCCAGGCCCGAGCGGCCGCACCCGGCTTCCCGGCCCGCTGGGGCTGCTCGACGGTCCCGTCGACCGCCACAACGCCGATCTGATGCGCGTCGTCGTGTACGGCTCGATGCCGGACCGGCTCAGGCGACGCTTCGAGTTCGCCTGGTCCAACCTGGATCGCGCGCGATTCACGGCTGTCTGTGCGGCTCTGCAGGCATCGGGGCCCGCAGTGCACTTCGGAGCGCTCGACATCCTCTGGCCCGAAGGAACACCGCACCTCGACCCTCGGAACCACCGCAAGGTAGTGGTTGCCGGGCCGAACCCGAGCCAGCGGCAACGCAGGCCCCGGCCGGCAACAGCGCACTGAAACGGGGCTTTCAGCCCTGTTCCGCGGGGCCCTGCTGCTGGATCATCCCAACATGGCAGACGACCTCGACCAGATGACCGACGACCGATCCGACGAGTTCGAGGCCCTGACCCCGGGGGCGATGCCGGTGAGCGAGCTCGTCGGCGACGACATCCAGCGGGTGTCTCCCGGAGCTTCGCTACGCGAGGTGTGCACGGTCTTGTCCCGGCAGGGAGTTGGGATCCTCGGCGTCGGAGAGGACGGCGCCAGGCTCGCCGGAGTTCTCTCGGAACGTGACATCGTCAGAGCACTCGCTGCTGGTCTCGACCCCGACACCGCGACCGCCGACCAGGTCAAGACCGAGGGGATCCTCTACGTGGACCCGGCGGCAACCGTCGACGAAGTGGCCGCCGAGATGCTCGCGAAGTGGACCCGGCACCTGTTCGTCGGGCACCCCGACGATTTGCTCGGCGTCGTGTCCGCCCGCGACATCCTCGGCGCCTACTCCTCCGGTGCCGACACCGACTGAACCGGACCGACCACCGTCGCGGAAGCCAGTCGGTTCCTCACCGAAGTCGGTAGAGTTCTCGGCCATGCCCGAGTCTCCCGGAGTTGGCAGTGACGCATCCACGGATGCTGATGGAGAGCCTTGGGGGGAACTGGTTACGCGCTTCCTCGCGGGATCGACCGACCCGGACCTGGTCGAAGGCGTTGCACGGGGCTATGTCGCGGCGATGGTCGACGGCACGCTCGACCGAGCGATCAGCCACGACCGACTCCTGCAGCTGAGCCGCGCCCTGGTGGTGCAGTCGTCGGTCGTGTGCGATCCACCGGCGCTGCACACGATCATCGCGAACCACCAGTCGGGCGGGCACCCGGAGATCATCGAGCTCGCCGCCACCCGGTTGGAACAGATGTTGATCGATCTCCTCGACGGATCGCCGTCGAAGAACGTAGTGCTCATGTCGATCCTGCTTCGTCGAGGACTCGGTGAGCGGATCAGCCAGAACATCATCACCGAGCTGCACCTCGCCGCGGTGTCGGAGTTCACCGCCGCCGACCTGAGCCTGCCGTACAGCTGCGCGTTCACCGAGGCGTTCGACCTCAACCGAGATGACATCCGCACGGTGCTTGCAGACGATTGTCGTCGTGACCGTTTCGTCGCGTCGTTGCCGTACGTCCATCGGTTGGTGTTCGAGTGGCTGACCGGAATGAGATTCGGCCTGAGCGTGCCGCTCGAACCCGTCGTAGATCCCGCTTCGGACGCCGCCAGGCGGACGCTGTCCGCTCGACGGTCGACGGAGGCAGGAACGCCGGTGGACACCGATGAGCCGACCGTTGAGGCCATCGCAGAACTGCTCACCCAGGTCGGGCGACGCTCGGAGTCCCTTCCGACTCCCGGGTCGGCAATCGGGGGAGCGGCCGCCCGACTGGCCGATCGCCGGTGGATGGCTATCCACGGGGCGACTTCCATCGCAAGGCGAACGGTCCACATCCGTCGTCCACGCCGACCGAAGGTGGCAGTGTGCATCTCGGGGCAGCTGCGTGGATACCGGGTCGCCGCTGCGACCTGGCGGCGATCGTTGTTCGCAGATGCTGATTGCGATCTCTTCGTTCACACCTGGTCGAACATCGGGAGGTCCAGCGCGGAAGGGTTCCGGGCCACCTTGCCCTTCTCCGGGCAGGAGTTCAGCTCGGCCTACCGCCAGGCAGCCCTCCTGGTCGGGTTCGACGAGGTGAAGGAACGGTATCCGGCGCTCTTCAACGCCCTCGAGAGGAGCGAGCAGGTAGATCGCGGCCAGCTCGCCGACTTCTACGGCTCGGAACACGTAGTCGTCGATGATGATCGCTCGGAGCGGTTCGCCGGATGGACGAACCAGGACAAGATGCACTGGAAGATCCAGTCCGCGTTCGACCTCATCCCCTCGGGCGCAGCGGACTACGACCTGGTGGTCCGCGTCCGACCGGACAAACCGATCGAGTTCACGGCGTTCTCGTGGAGGGACCTCCTCGATGTGTGTCGCCGAACGCCTACGATCCTCGCCGACTCGGCGGCCGGCGTGCACTACGCCAAGCTTGTCATCGGCGATCAGTTCGCCATCGGGTCACCGGCAGCGATGTCGGTCTACTCATCGACCTATTCCGTCTATCCCGAGCTCGCGGCAGCAGGATTGTACGAGTGTCCGCCTGAGCTGTCGGGGCACTCATCGCTCGCGCAGGTCTGTTGGTTGCACGGGATCGACGTCACCCGCGCACCGGTCAAGTTCGGGCAGTTGGAAGAGGTCGCACCGCTCCGTCCGGCCGAAGTTCTCGCCTGTCTCGAGATCGACGCCGCACGACGCAACGATGACGTCGACCGGCGCCTACTCTCGGCGGCCAGGAGCGACGCCGAGCGAGGCTGACGAGCCCCTCGCGGCTCGTCGACAGGAGTCAGTCGGTGATCGACAGCACAGGGTCCAGGTGCAGCCCTGTGGAGTCCTCGAGCATCGCCCTCAGCTCGGTGCTGTTCCTCTTGATGTTGATCGAGTCGCAGCTCTTGAACGGGTTCGACGGCGCGTAGTCGTTCACCACGATCCGCTTTCCGTGTGGGAGGCCGAAGACGATCGAGTCGTATCTCATCCCGATCTTGTCGAGCTGCTCGATGGTGACGTCGCGGTACTCCTCCTTGCGTGCAGTCGTGATCACCAGGTGGACCTTGCCCGTCTCGTGCAGTCGATTGAGGACAGCGACGTTCTCCTCGATCGAATCGGTCGTCCCCCACTTCGGCTCGGTGAACTGTCCGGAGTTCAGGACCAGGACACCATCGAGATCCACGAACAACGTCGTGAACTGATTGCGGTATGCCTGCCACTCCTTGACCGTGCCCCAGTCGACGTAATCCGACACAGTGCGTGAGCTGAAGGCCGCGCCGTCGAGGATCATGGCGAAGATGATCCCTGATACGTACAACTCGAGGCCGCTGGCGGCATCGCGGTCGTAGTACTCCAGGAACTGATCGGCATCCTGGAACGAGTATCCACCGACGCAGAACCGGCTGCTGATGATCTGCTTCTCGACGATGTTGATGATCAGGCCGTCATCGTTGACCTCTACGTAGCTCTTGCTCCGGGCGTTCACGCGCTCCAGCTGGTGGAGGTCGTAGCCGGCCACGCAGTTGGTGTCGTCAGGAGTGTCGCGGAAGTAGTTGTCGGAGTCCTTCACGTAGATCGGCCCGGTGACGCCGGCCTGACGGATTCCGCGGGCGATGCTCTCCGGCTGTGAACTCGTGCGCTCCTGGAGCAGGACGAACTCGGTCTTGTCCAGCAGCCCGAGCGACTCGAGCTGAGGAGTGAGCGCTGCAACGAGCTGGAACCGCTGGTCGTGCTCCTCGAGCCCGATGAAGCAGATTCGCTCGACATTCGCCAGGTCGAGACCCTTCACTGCCTCGACGACCATCATGTCGCCGAGCGGATGGGTCAAGGACCACTTGGGATTCAGGTTGGGAAACCGGCTCGAATGGCCGGCGATCGGTAGAAGCAGCGTGGTCATGTCGGTGGAATCGCTCCTCGGTCGTCGTCGCGCAGCGCGGACAGGATGAATCGGTGGGTCGGTGGGTCGGACGCGTAGGGCGCGATGCGCAGCAACGTCAGGTCCGTCATGAGCTCGATGTGGTCCCGGAACCAGTCGAGCTGGCAGAACGGCTCGAACAGCAGCCGGTCGAACACGCCCATGATCTGGCGGAATCGGAGGACATCGACGTGGGCGTCGGTCATGAGTGCGGTCCAGCAGTGGGCCGTGTCCTGACGTAGCTTCGCCAGGTCCAGCAGCGGCGATTCGATGAAGCTGTCGAGGAAGTCGATCAAAGCGAGCGCCGAGGCGTCCCGAGCGATCATCAGGTTCGACATGGTCAGGTCGCCATGGCACCGGCCGACTGGGATCGAGATCGTGTCCAGCTCCCGGACCTGTCTACCCAGTCGCTCGAGATGTGGCCGGTATTGATCGAGCCACGGCGTCGGGGCGAGGGCGCTCGCGATCTTGTCCAGCTTGTCGACGACGGGATCGGTCGAAAGCGATGTGACGGGGCTGGACTCGACCTCGGCTTCCACGAATCCGATCAGGAGCTCGGCGACGCGACGTAGAGCCGGGAGCGAGGCTCGATTGAAGAAGGCCGGGGCACTCTGGAAGTAGACGTACTCCATCGTTGCCGCGTAGCGACCAGCGACCTCACTCTCGGCAAGGATCGCCGGCACGCGGATGAAGTCCAACTCGTTGCTGTCCCGCGCTGTCGCTGCTGCTTCGAGATCTGTTGTCGAAGACGGTCGGCCTGCGGTCCTGCGCCTGACTTCACCACCCGTGTCCCCGACGTCGTCGACACGATTGTCACCTCGCACCCCGAGTGCCCGCGTAGCGCCAGCTGCCCTTCGAGGAGATCTGGTTGCATCGGGCAGGATCATTCCTGGTCGGGCGGGCGCCAGCGCCGCAGTGGGTGCGATCAGGCTATCGGCGACGCCCTCGGAAACCACGCCCTGATCGTCGATGAACTCCCGGTGAGACGATGACATCGAGGATGGGGGCGGCCGCCGAATCGTTTCACATCGACAGCGAGACGCGTACCGGTCTCGACGGTCAGAAGCCCGACTCGCGGCGGCGGAGCACGGCGCAAAGGGCCTCGGTGTACGGCGCGCTGCGTCCAGCGCCCGCGATCGGTCGACTACCTGACCATTGATCACGTCCACCTCGGAGCGCCTGCGGGCCAGGTAGTCGAGCCGCATCGACGGACTCGCGTCCGGGATGGTCGCGGCGAACTCCGACACGTAGCGGACCGGGTCCTCGAAGGAGAACGAGACCCCGCTCGCCTCAGCCAGCGAGTGGGCCTCGAGCATGCACCCGATTGCCACGGCCCAGAGCGCCGGGTCGCTCAGGAGCTCTCCGACCGTCACGTCGAACACCGCGGTCGGCGCGCTCAGGGCGACGTTGCACAGGAACTTCTCCCAGACCATCCGGTCGACGTCGTCGAACGCCTTCACGTTGAAGCCTGCCGCACGCCACGACTGCTCGATGCCGAGGACCCGTTCGGTGAGACCGCGGACATCTCCGCGATGCGGATCAAGCGCATCCCGTTGTGGTGGACCGAACCCGGTGCCGGGATTGACGACCCGAATCCTTCGGCGATGCCGATCACGATCTGATCCCGGTCGATGTGACGGGCGACGCGGTCGCCTGCGCCGAGGCCGTTCTCGAACGGCATCACGACGTCGCCTACACGTAGCAGAAGGCGCAGTCCCGCTCCATGACTCCATCGACGTCGTGCGCCTTGGTCGCAACGATCCACACATCGCACGGCCCGGCGTCGTCGGGCTCGCCGCCGACCTGGATCCCGTCGACGACGTAGGTCCCGCTCGCGCCCGACACCGACAAGCCGTCGTGTGCGATCGAAGCGAGGTGCTGTTCCCATGTGTCGATCGCCCAGAGCTCGTTACCCGCCTTTGCGAGCATGGCCGCGTACACCGCACCCATCGCCCCCGTTCCGACCACCACGACCTTCATCGGGCGGACCGTGCAGCGCCGGCCGACCCCGATGCTGGGCGCGCGCACGACACGCGGTACAGCTACACCAGCGGCTCGAGCTCGTCGAGCAGGGCCGCGACGCTGCTGCGCACTGCTTCGTGGCCGGTGTGCAGTCCGAGCGCCCGCTCCATGATCATGATCTGGGCCGCGGCGGTCAGGAACACGGCGATCGCCTCGGCGGGCGGCAAGTGCTCAGCTGCCCCACGTTCCACGACGGCAGCCGCGACGACGGCGGTCAGCATCGACCTGAACCGCTCCGCCTGCTCGGTGATCGCATCTCGCAACGCCGGCCGGTGGGCCGCCTCCGTGCGTACGGGGCTGGCGCGGCGGACAGGCGACCATCCACCACCGGGATCGTGTCCACGGCCACGAGAACCTCGGGCTCGGCGTGGCCAACTCGGTGTGCGCCATCCGGGCCGGAGCCACCCAGATCGACGGCTCGACCCGCCGGTTCGGTGCCGGCGCCGGCAACACGCCGTGCGAGGCGCTCGTAGCGGTGTGCGACAAGCTCGGCAGACCGCACCGGCATCGACGTGCTCGCCATGTTCGACGTCGCCGAGGATGTGGTCCGGCCGATCATGGACGGCGAGGCCGCACTCGACCGACTCGCGGTGACTCCATGGGCTACGCGGGGGTGTGCTCGTCGTTCCTGCGTCACGCCTACCGGGCAGCAGAGCGCTACGGCGTGTCCGGCGCCGACATCCTGCTGGAGTGCAGGGGAGCGGCGGCTCGTCGGCGGCCGGGAGGAGCCAGATCATCGAGATCGCCGTCGGCCTCGCCGAAGCCCGCTGAGCAGGTCGCTCAGAGCTCCAGCAGCGGGGCGGGCGTCCACGCCGGCCAAGTGACGTCGCCGACGCGTCGTCCATCGCGGAAGTACGCAATCGGACGCCGTGCCGCCGCCGAGCCGAGCTGTTGTCGTACACCGTCAGTTCGTCGACGAGATCGAGCGCTGCGACGACGTTGTTCCAGCAGGCGCTCGTACCGACTCCGGATCTTGTCTTCGTCGACATCGTGGCCACCTCGCATCGTCCGCTCGGCGACTCGACGAACCGTGAGGTCGACCGGAATCGCGACTGCGTGAAGATGGATCCGGTAGCCCCCGGCCCTCGCTTCACGGAGTGCGTCGAGCTTGGACGGGTGGGAGAAGACGGTCTCGGTGATGAACGACTGCGATCGAGCGATGCGCTCGGCTCGCTCCTCAGCTGCTGCCAGCCCGGCCTCATGCTCGTCGGCGAACCGTTCGGGCGACTCGGCGAACATCACGTCTGCGTTCACGAACGGCAAGTGCGTCCGTGGGCCGAGCACCCGGGTGTAGAGCGTCGACTTGCCGGCACCGTTCGGGCCGACGAGCACGTGGAGGACCGGTGTCGCCACGCTCGTCAGCTGGTAGCCGGATGGGTGACGATCCTGCCGTTCTCGTCGAGCTCGGAGTACGTCTCGCCCGCAGCCCGGAACTCGGCACCAAGGTCGATGCCGCCGTCGAGGTCGGCCGCGATGGTCTCATCCCAGGCCGCTCGCACGAGCGCTTGTTGCCGGTCGTCGAGCGAGTCGTAGGACCGAGCGCCGGCAAGCACCTCGGCCACCTCCGCTGTCGAGATGTGCGGCGACGCCTCGATCTCTCGACCGATACGTGCCCAGTGCGCGATCTGTTGGGCAGCGCTACGACTCATCACTGGTCCGACGATGCCGGCCGATGCGTACAGGTCGTCGTCGATGCGGATCGGGGACGTGGTCGCCATCGTGCCTCCTGAGCTCCGCATAGTGTAGCAGTCTGCAACAGCGACGGACCTCGTTGCCTCACACCTCAGGGGAGGGGGAATTCAGGCGCTGAAGGGAATCTCGGCCATGGCATCCCCCTGGTGTCCTGATGCAGGTCGGGTTTACTTCGAACTCGAAGCATCTGCCACGGTGACGGTCCATCCCGTGGGACGGTGCCAGCTACGCCAACTTCGCCGACCAGCCCCCGTCCACGGGGATGATCGCCCCGGTCACGAAAGACGCCCGGTCCGATGCGAGGAAGGCACCGACCTCGGCGACCTCGTGCGGGAGTCCGGCCCGGTTCAGCGCCGCCTTCTCGTTGATGCCCGGCCGGTCGCGCGCCCATCGCCCCCATGATCTCGGTGAGCACGAATCCTGGACAGATCGCGTTGACACGTACTCCCTGGCTCGCCGAACTCGACCGCGCCCGAGCGTGTCGCCGCGTTCACCGCCGCCTTCGACGCCGAGTACACCGACGTGCCGGGTGCGCCGTTGAGTCCACCGATCGACGACCAGTTCGTCACCGAGCCCGCCTCCGGATCGCAACAGCGCAGCGATGCCGTGCTTCATGCCGAGCACCACGCCGCGCAGGTTGACGTCCATTATCCGGTCGTAGGTCTCCATGGACAGCTCGGTCAGAAGCCCCCCGTCGGCGATTCCCGCCACGTTCAGCACGGCGTCGACCCGGCCGTAGGTGTCGAGCGCCTGCTCGAACAGCGACGCGACGTCGGGCTCCCGGGTGACGTCGCAGTGAACCGGCGTCACCGAGCCACCGTGCTCGGCGACGGCCGCTTCGGCGGTCGTCGACCTCGGCCCCGCTGAGATCGGCCGCCACCACCGAGGCACCCTCGCGCAGGAACACCTCGACCGATGCCTTGCCCATGCCCGAACCGGCTCCGGTGATGACCGCTATCTTGCCGTCCAGCTCGCCCCATCAGTTCGCACCCAGCCGTACGGGAAGGTTCTCCCACCCCCGTACCGTCGACGTGGGCGACAGGTGCGCCCGATCGAGGTCCACGGTCCACTCGGGGAACCGGCGCAGCACCTCCTCGAGCGCGACCCGACCCTCCATGCGGGCCAGCGAGGCGCCGAGGCAGAAGTGGATGCCGTATCCGAAGCTCAGCATCTGGCCGACATCTCGCGGTGGATGTCGAAGCGATCGGCGTCGGCCCATCGACGCTCGTCACGGTTGCCCGAACCGAGCAGCAACAGGATGCGCGCTGCCCTCGGGGATCGTGACGCCGTCCCACCTCGACCTCCTTGGCCACCACACGCCCGACGTGGGGCGCCGGACCCTCGAAGCGGAGCAGCTCCTCGATCGCGTTCGGGATGAGCGAGTGGTCCTCGACCAGCTCGCGTCGCTGATCCGGATGGTCGGCGAGCATCTTACCGGTCCATCCGATCAGCCGGTTGGTCGTCTCGTTGCCGGCGCCGGCGATCACCGTCGACGTAGGTCAGGATCTCGTCGCGGCGGAGCCGACGAACTTCGCCGGTCTCATCGGTGAACGTCGCCTCGAGGAGGTCCGTCATCAGGTCATCGGAGGGATGATCGGCACGCCAGTCGATGTACTCGGCGAACATCTCCCCGCTCACGAAGTCGTCGGTCACCTCCATCGGCTTGCCGGCCTCGGTCCGGAGGCTGGCGTCGACCCGGTCTCGTATCGGCCTCCTGGTCGCTCTCCGGGGATGCCGAGCAGCATGCTGATCGTCTTCATCGGCACCTGGGCGCCGAGGTGGGTGATGAAGTCGAACTCGTCCTCACCCGACGAACGGATCGAGGCACCGCGACGCAGAAGTCGCGGACCTTGGGCTCCAGCTCCGCCACCCGTTTGGGGGTGAACACCCGGGAGAGCAGCCGACGGTGGACGGTGTGGGTCGGTGGGTCCTCGAAGATGAGGATGCCCGGCGGCATCTCGATGCCGGCCTTTATGAGCTCGAGGATGCCGCCCTTGCCGGAGATGAACGTCTCGTGGGACCGCAACGCCCGGTCGATGTCCTCGAAACGGCTCAGCGCCCAGAAGTCGTGGACGTCGTTGTAGTAGACGGGCGCCTGCGTCACGGAGTGCCCGGAAGGCAGGGTACGGATCGGCGTTGATGTCGACGTCATACGGGTCGTAGTACGCAGCGACTGCGTCGGTCGTGGTCATCTGCTGGTGTCCCCCGTTGCACTGGACGAATGATGTCGGAGCCTTGCGACGGTCGCAGCGAGCGTCAATCTCCCCGTCCCACCACGGGGGACAGCTCGGAGTCGACCACCTGGGACGCCCATCGGTAGTCGGGCTTGCCGTTGGGCCCCCGACGTACCTCGTCGACGACGAACACACGCTTGGGGCACTTGTAGCCCGCGATGTGCGTCTTCACGTGGGCGATCAGTGCCGCCTCATCAGGAGCCGGGACTCCGGATCCGACACCCCGGAGCGACACCACGGCGACCACCGACTGACCCCACTTGTCGTCGGCCACCCCCACGACGTTGGCGTCGAGGACCGACGGGTGCAGTTTCAGGGTCTCCTCCACCTCCTCCGGGTACACCTTCTCACCTGCGGTGTTGATGCATGCCGAACCCCGACCCAGGAGGCGGATCGACCCGTCGGCCTCGACCGTTGCCAGATCCCCCGGAACCGACCAGACACGGCCGTCGATCATCCGGAAGGTGGCAGCGGTCTTCTCCGGATCGTTGTAGTAGCCGACCGGTATCGGACCGCCGACCGCGAGCATGCCGCGTCGGCCTGAGCCCGGGATCACATCCTGGCCGTCGTCGTCGATGACCCTGGCGTGCTCGCCCAACGAGAATCGAGCCGTCGACGTCGACCCGCCGGGTCGGGCGACCGAGTTTGCGAACCCGATGCCCTCGGACGAACCCAGCGCGTCCGCGAGTGACGCGTCGCACCATTCGTGGAGGGCATCCTTCGATTGCTGCGACCACATCACCCCCGACGACAAGATGACCCGCAGCGAGCTGAGGTCGTACGGGGTGCCTGCTGCGTCGGCGGCCGAGAGCGCGTCGAGCATCGGCCGGGCGAACGCATCTCCGACGATCGTCAGCTGACTGACACCGTGCTCCTGCACCGCTGCACACAGCTCGTCGGCGTCGAAGGCGCTCGAGGTCAACGTGACGACCGACCCACCCGAGGACAGCACGGCCATCGAAGTGAGTGCCGAGGTACCGTGCATGAGGGGTGCCGCCGGAAGTAGGCGGATCGCCTTGCCGCGATCGTGGAACGTCCGTACCGCTGCGACCACCTCGTCGACCGTCGACGGCACGGAAGCCTTGATCGCCCCGAACGTCGCTCCCGACGAACCGAGCATGCTGCGGTGAGGCCACATGACCCCCTTGGGCATGCCCGTCGTGCCGCCGGTGTACAACAGCCACAGATCGTCACCGCTCCGTTCGATCGGCGAGATCGCTTCGGTGGTGACCAGCACGTCGTCGAGCGCTCTCGCCCACTCGGGGCACGGTCGGAGGTCGTCGGAGCCCACACACACGAATGTGCGCAGCTCCGGGAGCTCGCCCCTGATCTCGTCCAGCCGATCCGCGAACTCGACGTGGAAGACGATCGCCTCGGAGTCCGAGTTGTCGAGCAGGTAGGTGAGCTCCGGGCCGAGGTAGCGGTAGTTGACGTTGACGGTGGCGGCCCTCACCTTGAACGCAGCGAACGTCGCCTCGAGGTACTCGGGCTGGTTGCGCATGTACAGCGCCACCTTGGCACCCGTTCGCAGGCCGGACGAGTGCAGGTGGGCGGCGAGTCGAGCGGCGCGGTCCTCGAACTCACGCCAGGTGCGGACCTGCCCCCCGTGGATCAATGCCGGCGCATCGGGCACGGTTACAGACACCGCCTCCCACACGGTGGCCAGGTTCATGCCTTCGACGTCGCCCACTGCCACCGACCTCCACCTAGATCCGGGTCGCCCTCAGGATCGCGCCGCAGGAGACACGCTGCGCTCGTGTGTGGCGGTTCCGTCCCTCCTGGTGGGCCGAGCGGTGCCTGCCCCGTCCGATCCGAGAGATCGTCGCCCGCTGAGACGGCCGGGCCTAAGTCGCTCTGGCTACGGTTGAACCCCATGCCCCTCATCGCGATCGGCGCCGGTCTGGTCGCTCTCACTGTCGGGGCCGAGGCGGTTGTGCGGGGAAGCAGTCGACTGGCTGCCGCGGCGGGTGTCTCGCCGATCGTCATCGGGCTGACGATCGTCGCACTCGGAACCAGCGCACCGGAACTGGCCATCGGGATCGACAGCGCCCGAGCGGGCATAGGCGACCTGGCACTCGGAAACATCGCGGGCACCAACATGGTGAACACGCTCTTCATCCTCGGGCTGATCGCCTCGATGGCAACCTGAGCGCGTTCGACGGCGCCGATTCGGTCGCGCGTTTCACTCGGCGTGTCCGATGCGTTCATCGGTCTCACGATCGTTGCTATCGGCACCTCGGCCCCGGAGCTCGCCACTGCGATCATCGCCGGCATCCGCAACGAACGCGACATAGCGATCGGCAATCTGTTCGGATCGTCGGTGTACAACATCCTGGCGATTCTCGGTGCCGCCGCCGTTGCCGCTCCCGGTGGACTTGCCGTGAACAACCACCTGCTCCGATTCGACTTCCCGGCGATGCTGTTCGTGTCGCTGCTGTGTGTCCCCGTCTTCATGACCGGGCACCGGGTATCACGTAGTGAAGGCGCCTTCTTCATGGGCCTCTATGTGCTCTATCTGGGCACGGTCATCATCACTCGAACGTGAATCATCCGAACCGAGCTCCGACCGAACTCACATGTTCCACAATCGAGGCCTGTCCTTCGACACCGGGGCCTCGTCGCGACGCAGGAGCCTTCGAGCTGGTAGGAAGGCAAACGCCCCCAAGTGGATCTGGGGGATCAGCGTCATGGTGGACTCCGCCGCAACCTGCGACTGTGCACGGATGGTCGATCAACTCCGACCCACCGCTTTGTTCGTCTCTGTTCCCACGCTGGCGATTGCGACTGCATGGTGGATCGGTGATCTCTCCGAGACCCTCGTTGATCCCGACTTCATGTTCCGGCCGATGGACTTGTCCCCGGGAACCTCACGGGCCGTCGGGCTCGTCGCCACCGCAATCTGCATCGCGGGCCTTGTCGCGGCGGTGCAGCTGACACGCTCGGACGGCGGGGGTCGACGCCTGGTCGCCGTGCTACTCCCGTTGTTGGCGCTCGCCGCGTATCTCGGGCTTGGCTACCGGATCACGACGGCCGGGGTGACTGGAGCGAACATCGGTGGCGGGCTGTTCATGTTGACGTCGTTCGTCGTCCTTCCGCTTGCCATCGTCGCCTCCGTCGCCATCTGGTGGGTAACTCGGCAGCGGGAGGTCGATCCTGGGCGCAGTTGACCGCGTCGCTCACCCGCGGCCTGCTCCTACTGGGCACTCACCTTCCCGGCGTTAGGTGGCAGATCCGCCTACCGCTGGAGACGCTTGTTGTACGGCTACGTACAGCAATGTACGCTTCGAGACATGTCAACGATGTCCGTGAGCGAAGCCCGAGCTTCGCTGCCAGAGATCCTCGACCGTGTGATCGCGGGCGAGGAAGTCACGATCACACGCCATGGGCGCGAGGTCGCGGTCCTCGTCCGTCCCGACGCGATTCGGGTCCGGCGGGCGGACCAAGCGCTTGCGGAGGCCGAACGACTTCGAAGCCTTCTCGACCAAGGTCGAAACGCCCGTCTCGCTGATGCGCCGGTCGTGAGCGCCGAGCGGGCCGAGGATCTCGTCGCCGACCTGGCGGCAGGCCGGTCCCACCGCTGACCCTCCAACCGTGGACGCCTTCGACGCCGATGTCCTGATCTACGCGGCCGCAGCCGGCCATTCGCTGGGGCGGCGCGTCCGTCACCTCTTCCCAGTCGAGGCGACGTCACGCACGGGAGCGGTCGCTGGGATCGGGTCGGTTCTCCTGATCCCCGAACTGCTCTCCAAGCCACTGCGTGATGGCGCTGACTCCGAGGTCGAAGCGCTGGCAGCACTGCTCGGACGACTCGACCTCCGTCCCGTGGATGAGGCCCTTGCCGAACTTGCGGCATCACTCGGGTCGACCCACAAGCTGCGTGCCGCTGACGCCGTGCACCTGGCGACGGCCGTCGCTGCAGGCGCCGACCGGTTCATCACGAACAACTCATCGGACTTCACCAAGGACATCACCGAGATCGACGTGGTCTACCCCAACGAACTACCCGAAGGATGACTGCAGTCACGGCGATAGGTGACACCCGCTCCGACTCATGAACTTCCTGCCATGTGGCCGAGGAGGGGCCGACCCTGCGGGGTAAGCGGCCCTCTACGACAGCACGTCGCGGAGCTCGGCGACGGCGCCGGGGTCAACTCGCCACCAGGTCCACCGGCCACGCTTCTCGCCAATGATGAGGCCGGCCTCCGCGAGCAACTTGGTGTGGTGACTCACTGTCGGCTGGGACCGATCGACGGACTCGAGCAGATCGCACGCGCACACCTCGTCCTCGGCCGCGATCAGGCTGAGCACACGCAGGCGGATCGGATCGGCGAGCGCAGCGAAGCAACGAGCGAGCCGTTCGGCCTCCGCTTCGTCCAGCGGAGCCGCAAGGACCGACGGGCAGCACTCGCTCGGTTCGGTCACTGCCACCTGCTTCCGAGTTGACGCCATCCCTACCCCCACACATTGACAACGGTCGATGGATCGAAGAGGCTCGATACATCGACGTGTGTCGATCAGTCTACGCAGGAGGCTCCGCTATGTCACGGGTCCAGCTCGCACTCAACGTCTCGAACCTCGACGAAGCGATCGGCTTCTACTCGAAGCTCTTCGCGACCGAACCGGCCAAGGTCCGCGATGGCTACGCCAACTTCGCCGTCGTTGACCCGCCGTTGAAGCTCGTCCTGATCGAAGGCACGGGAGTCCCGGGGTCGCTGAACCACCTCGGCGTCGAGGTCGCATCCACGGACGACGTCGCCGCCGCCACCAAGCGGCTCTCCGGCGAGGGACTGCAGCACTGCGGTCGAGGACGAGGTGTCGTGTTGCTTCGCAGTGCAGGACAAGGTGTGGACCGACGGCCCCGACGGCGAGCCGTGGGAGATCTACACGGTCCTCGCGGATGCGGAGATGCCCGCTGGGCAGCTCCGGGAGGTCGAACCGGGCGGCGACGCCATGTGTTGCGGCACGGCGCCCGAGTCCGCTGCTCGTTGCTGCTGAGGTGGCCAACCCCAGCTTCGGCACCGAACTGGAGCTCGGTGTCCCCGACAGCGAGCCTCGGGCGCCGGCTGAGCGCCGAGTTCGTCGGCACCGCGTTCCTCGTCGCGATCGTCGTCGGGTCCGGCATCGCCGCCCAACGCCTCTCGACCGACACCGGGCTGCAGCTGTTCGAGAACGCCGCGGCGACCGGCGCCGGGCTGATCGCCCTCATCCTCACCTTCGGACACGTCTCCGGCGCACGGTTCAACCCGCTCGTCTCCGCAGTCGCCGCCCTCGACGGCAACCTTCGCCCGTCCCACGCCGGGCTCGAAGCCGCCGTGCAGATCGTTGGCGGCATCACCGGGGCGATCGTCGCGAACCTCATGTTCGACCTGTCCACGATCACCTGGTCCACGCACGACCGGATCGGATCCGCGACGTTTCTCGCTGAGGTCGTCGCCACGTTCGGACTCATCACCGTGATCCTCGGCGTCGCCCGTTCACCTCGAGCCGAGACCGTGGCCTTCGCTGTCGGCGCCTACATAGCGGCCGCCTACTGGTTCACGTCGTCGACGAGCTTCGCGAACCCCGCCGTCACGATCGCTCGAACCGTCACCGACACGTTCTCCGGCATCGCACCAACCTCAGCACCAGCGTTCATCGCAGCCCAGACGGTCGGCGCGGCGGGCGCTGTCGGGCTCGACCGCTACCTCCACCCAAGGAAGGCCCGATGAGCACCGACCACCCCACCGTGTTGTTCCTCTGCATCCACAACGCCGACCGATCCCAGATGGCACTCGGCTGGTTCCGCCATTTCGCCGGCGACCGAGCCACCGCGTACAGCGGCGGCAGCGAACCCGCCGAGGGCATCAACCCGGTGGCTGCCCAGGCCATGGCTGAGGTCGGCATCGACATCACCGCCGAGCACCCGACGCGCTGGACCGATGCCCAGCTCGACGCCGCCGACGTCGTCATCACGATGGGCTGCGGCGACACCTGCCCCTACGTGCCCGGCACTCGCTACGACGACTGGCCACTCGACGACCCCGCTGGGCTCGACATCGAACACGTGCGCCCAATCCGCGACGAGATCCGAGGGCGGGTAGAGGCACTTCTCGACGACCTACGGCAGTCAGAAGTCAACCCGAACCAGCGCGGACCAGACGCCCCATTGGTGCCGTTGGGGGGCGGTCCGAGCGACCTGGAAAGGTCGCCGACAGCGAGGGTTCCCGTGGACGTGGTAAGGGATGGGCACAGACTGGCAACGTCCGCAAAGCGGACGTTGCCAGTCTCTCGTGAGGTCACCTCAGAGGCCGAGGACGAAGCGAACGTAGGGATCATCCTCTGGCGGTGACGACTCGTCTGCGACGGGGAAGACGCTCCGACTGAACGCAAGCGACGCAGCGTTCGCCGGGTGGATGAGCCAGCTGACGGACTGCACGCCGTCGACCTGCATCTCTGCGATCACCGCCTCGGCGAGCAGGCGTGCAAGTCCGGTTCGTTGACGGTCATGGCCGACGGCGACGACCATCAGGTACCGATGCGCTGCGAGCACCCCAGCCCGTTCGTGCTCGACTCGCTCGTGGGCGGCCGCTGCGACGATCTGGCCACCGTCCTCCGCAACCACGACCCGACGATCGAAGGTGTGCTCAGCCGGGTCGTCGCGCCAAGCGATGAGACCACCGACGATCTCGGTGACTTCGTCGAGCCACGATGTCCCGGATCCTGGGGTCGAACGATGCCAGAGCGGCGTCGTCGCCCGGATCGACGTCGCGCAGGATCACTTCGAAGAGCGTTGGATGCGCGTCGCCGGCCTGGTCAGCGTCCACTTCGTGGACGGCATCGGGGTGGCCGTGACCCGTCGCCCCCTGGCGAGGCTCCGGCGGGGCTCGGCACCCTCGGCGAGCGCCGTCAGGAGCCGCTGCACGGTCGACCAGCGGGCGTCGAGACGGTCGTTCTCGATCCGTGAGATGTCGGCCTGGGGAACGCCGGACCGCTCGGCGAGCTCCGACTGGGTCCAGCCGAGCTCGATCCGGCGGGCGCGGATGGACGCGCCGAGTCCGTCGAGCTGTGCGAGTTCGTCCCAAACGAGCATGCAGCAAGTGTATGTGGGATTCCACATCTCGTCACGCACCATTGGACGTATTCCAACCTCGTCCGCTGACGTCCGCTTGTTGCGCTTTGCGCAACAAGCCAGTCTGTGCCACTCCCTGACCACGTGCGACACGACCGAGGTCGAACGCTCTCAGCGCCGGAGCGCTAGTTGAACCAGTCGCCGTCCGGGCGAGCGTACGAGCACCCCGCGCGATGTCCCCCGACTTCCTTCGTCGGCACGGTGGTATCGACCAACAACCCGTTGACGCGCGCTTAGCAGGGCATGGAACAGCCATCGCTCTTCGACACCGAACCCCTTCTCCTGACGGTCCCGGAAGCGGCGCACATGCTGGCGATCGGGCGAACGCTCGCGTACGAGCTGATCGCCGCCGGCGAGCTCGAGGTGGTGCACATCGACCGCGCCGCTCGCGTGCCGCTCGACGCGGTGCATGCGTTCGTCGAGCGTCGCCGGGCCGGCGACGATGTCGGCGTCAGCCGGTAGCGTCCGGCCATGGCGTCGATCCGTCGGCTCAGCACCGCACAGAGGTGTCCGCTACGAGGTGCGGTGGCGACCCGCACCGGGCCAGACCGAGCGCTCCCGCCGCTTCGACTCGCTGGAGCGTGCGAAGGCGTTCAAGTCGCAGACCGAGGCCGCCCAGAGCCGCGGCATCGCATACGACCCGACCGGAGGGCGACATCCCGTTCCGCCGCTACGCCGAGCAGTGGCTCGAGGGTCGATCGCTCGCCCCCACGACCCGGGACAACTACGCCGAGACGCTCGAACGCCACGTGTACCCCACCTTCGGCGCCACCCCGATCGGCCGGCTCACCCCCGACGAGGTCCGACGTTGGCACCGTCCACTGCGCGAACGCATCCCCTCGACCGCCTCACGGGCGTACCGGATCATGCACGCCATCCTCGCCACCGCCGTCGAGGACGACCTGATCCCCCGCAACCCGTGCCGCATCAAGGGCGCCGGATCCGACCCGCACACCGAGCGGCCCGTTCGTGCCCGCCGAGGTCGTCCTGGCGCTCGCCGACATCGCCCACGCCCGGATCCGCCCGATGATCCTCGTCGCCGGCTTCGCCGGCCTGCGCTACGGCGAGCTGCGGGCCCTCCGCCTGCGCAGCTACGACCGTCTGCACGGCACCCTGACCGTCCGCGAGTCGATCGACAAGCGCTCACGCCGCAAGACCACCAAGACCGATTCGAGCCAGCGCACGGTGACGCTCCACCGCTTCGTGCTCGACGCCATCGACGCCCACCTGACCACCTTCGTCAGCGGCGACCCTGACGATCCGCTGTTCCCCGGCGAAGCCGGCGGCATCATCAGCGATGGCTGGTTCCAACGAGAGTGGAGGGCAGCGCGGGCGGCGCTCGGCCTGGACGAGGTGCACTTCCACGATCTGCGCCATGCCGCCGGCACGATCGCGACCCAGCAGGGGGCGACGATGCGAGAGGTGATGGCCCGCCTCGGCCACTCCACGACGTCGGCGGCGATCCGCTACCAGAAGGCCGCAGCCGACCGCGACCGAGCCTTGGCCGAGCGGCTCGACGAGCTGGTCGACGGGCTGCGGACCTCGGCGAACGCCGACGACAGCGGGTCCGATCCGGCCGACCGCCCCGCGGGCGCCGCGGGTTTTTCGCGGGGCGCACGGTTGACACGTCAGTATCAACGGCACCCGGAAACCGAAGAATCCCCTGCAGTTGCAGGGGATTCCTTGGAGCACCCCCAACGGGATTCGAACCCGTGCCGCCACCTTGAGAGTTCGACCAGGGCTATCCGACGAGTGCGATCGAGTGCTGGAAGGCCCATGTCGTCAGGGTTGTCGGTCCAGCAGGTCCGGCGAGGACGGTGCCGTCAGCACCCGTGGATTACCAATCGGATTACCAGCAGGACTGGTCAGGCGACAGCGGCGTTGTCAGCGTCGAGCTGGATCTGCAGCCAGACGCGATCGCCCTCGCGCTTGATGACTCGAGCAGGCAGCGGCGGCTCGTCGTCCTCGTCGCCCACGGTGACTCGGTCACCGGGGCGAGGATCGAACCGGTCGTCCGCGGCTCGGGGACCGTGGCTGATCCAGCACTGCGCGACCAGATCGCCGCCGACGGCGTTCGGGTCGAACCACAGGTCATAGGGCTGCTCAGCCATGTCCCTAGCGTACCGGCGGCGGCTTGCCGGCCCAGGCCGGATTGTCGATCGGTCCCTCGAAGTGGCTGCGCACCTCAGCGAACACCTCGGGAGTCGATTCGGCCAGCACAACGGTCCAATGCGGCGCGTCCAGCGTCGGCAGAAGCGGGAAGCCGGCGGCGATGAGCTCCACTCCGTGAGCGACGAGCAACTTGCGGCGAGCAGCAACGACGGGGCGAAGCCTGGCGAGTGCCTCGTAGTCGCCGCCGGGCACCTCCAGGACCGAGAAACCCCAGATACCCCATTGGGCGTGGCATTCGGCGGTGCTCTTGGCCAGGTGCTGATCGAGCAGCGTGTTCGACCCCAGCCGCACGACGACCAGCAGGTCAGGGATCGGCTCGTCGCGTAGACGGATGCTCTCGAACACGGCGACCAAGCTACGCGCCGGGTCCGACACTCTGACCTGACACGGGTCGTTCTTGAGCGTAGGCGGCCGCCGGGACCTTGGCTCGACGTGATCGAGGACGCACGAATACGTCAGCTGGTCGACTGGGAAGCGGCGAGCGCCGCACGTACGGGTCCCGTGAACCGGCTGAGGCTCGCGTCGGACTCCTGACTTGGAACGCCAACGAAGGACGAACGGGAGATCATTCGCGCGACCAGGCAACCGTTGCTCACGGCCAGGGAAGCAAGGTCTCGACGTTCAGCCGACCAGGCAACCTCGAACTCGGCGGCGGCATCCTCGATGCTGAGCTCGAACACGTAGGCGAGAAAGAGTTGCTCCATCGGCGGTGAATCGGGGCGGCCCAGCACACGAACAAGAACCGATGCCACGGTCGTTTCGTCGAGGATGTCCTTCGTGCCCGGCGCGTCCTTCAGCCAGACGTCGGCGAGAGAATCGCCCACCACCGGATCCCCCGTCAGGTAGCCGTCGGCGTTGAGGATCTCGCCTAGGTGCAGCGCTACGCCGAGCAGGTCAACCGTGGGATGGAATCGGCCTGCGCCCGACTCGACGATGACGCTGCATCCGTTGAGTTCAACGACTCGCATCATCCATCCGGCGGCGGACGTCGTCACCGCTCAGGCCGACGAATGACCGGAGGATCTCCGACGTAGCTGGCTCAGCGAGCATCGATGCCGACTCGAACAGGGTGTCCAACGTCGGCGAGTCGACGACGTGCGCGCCCGCGAGGCGGAGATATGCCGCTGACCAAGCGATGTCCCGCCAATCGATCCGGTCCTTCGCAATCATGGCCGCCGCGGTGAGGCCGTGCCGAAGTAGGTCGCTCTCGCCGGTCATCAGGGAGCGGGCCGAACTGCGACGTGCGAACGTGGTGATCGCATGGAAGTCGTCCATCGTGAGCGATGCCGTGATGCTCTGACGGCCTGACAACTCAGCATCGCGGAAGCTGACTGTCAGAGAGGTGATGAGCCGATCGGCGTCGGCGTCAACGAGGTGGATCAAGCTGCCTTGGGCGGGATGCGCGTAGCGGGCCTGCGCCAGCGGAGAGTTCGTTCCGCCGCTCCTAGCTCTGTGCAGTTCGTCGGCGCGCCGAGCTTGTGCCTGCTGTTGTCCGAGAACGATGACATCACGCTCGGCGCGCTTTCGGCGTTTCCACATCGCGCTGAGGCTAGACACCACATGCTCCTCGACGGTCAGATGCTCACTCACCAGCGTCGGGCGCAGGTAGCGCTTCGCCGCGCTGACTCCTCGCGGCCAGCCCGCCATCCGAGCCGGTGTGCTTCCGCTTCGGCGAGTTCACCGACGTAGGCACCGAGGACCAGGCCGATTTCGGCGGCTGCCACTCGGAACTGTGCCCAGCGGTCGTCGGTGACGAACACCCGCAGGGCATGGACGGCGCGGGTCGGTTCGCCTTCGCCGGGGCTTCGGCGACGACGCGTACGAACGACGAAAGCCCCGCAATTGCAGGGCTTTCGTGCTTGCACCCCCAACGGGATTCGAACCCGTGCCGCCACCTTGAGAGCGACCCCTGGGCTGACTTCTACGGATGGTGACGGACGTAGACGACTGCAATTCCGGGGTTCTCGCCATCGACCGAACAGCGGCGAACCCCCGCGAATCGGGGCGGCCGCGGGTTTTTCCGCGGGGCGCCGGCGCCGACCCACTCCCCCGCCGAGTGCGATTCTGCCGCTCAGTGAGCCTGCCCCCTAACGGCACTTCGAGGGCACCAGCGATCTTACGGAATAGCGTCAGGGTGACCTCGGGAACCATGACGTCGCCATGGCACCTGAAAGTGCCGGGAACGCGATCTCGCACCTCCGGAGTGGCATCACCCGAACGGCCGGGCCCCGCAGTAACGGTCGCCAACCGGCTGAGCGGGTCTCTTGACTCACGCTCCCAGCGCTCGGGCTAGGAGCTCCCGAACGCGACCAATCGCATCATCGAGTTCCTGTCGCCGGTCGGGGCGGTCACTGCCGTTGATCTCGGGAAAGGTGCGGACCGTTCCGTCTCGCAAGGTCACCCGCAAGCATCGGCGAGGCCCGCCCACGAATGGCTCTCTGACCGTGGTGTCGATGCGGACGATCTCACCGAACGGGATCCTGGCTGTCGTTTGGACCACCCTCCTCACGACCATCTGCGAATCGGTGAGCTCCAGTCGGAAGCAGCTCCAGCATCGAGCGACCCAGAGCACACCTGCGGCGACCATGGCCGCAGGGAAGCTCGGGTCTTCACCGGTCGAAAGGCCAGCCAATCCGAGAAGGGCAATCAACACTCCGAAGGGGAGAGAGACCCACTGCTCGCGCACGGACCGATAGATCTCCTCTGTTTGCTTGCTCACAGTCGACCGTCTCTCCTCACCGAAAAATGCACACGGTCAAGGATGCCGCGGCTTTGGCGTCTTGAAGTCTGACGACGGACGCGAACCGCCCCAGAACGCCTAATACACGGATGATCCATCTGGTCTCTCGGTGTAGCTCGCTGGCGGCGGGAAGCATGCGGGGATGAACGACTTCCCGTGTCTTGTCCGATCTTCGAGTGCTGGCGGGGAGGTCCGGTACGCGCTGGGTGATCCGCTGGTCGATTCGTATCTGGCGTTCGTGGCTGGCCGGGCCCGGCCGAACACGCTGCGGGCGGTCGCGCATGACCTGAAGACGTTCTTCGCGGTGGTCGGCAAGGCACCCGGTCGAGGTGGTGGCGGCGGACGTGTTCGAGTTCCTCGCCGCATCAGCGCGGTGACCGGACGGTGGTGCGGATGAGCGGATCGCGAGTCGGGGTTGTCGGCTCGCACGATCGCCCGGCGGCTCTCGTCGGTGTCGGGGTTCTACGCCTACCTGGTCGCCCGCGGCGACTGCCGGCGTGGAGGTGAACCCGGTGCCGCGGGGACTGTCGACGCGGCGGCGGGGCGGGCGCCGTCAGCACGTGCCGCTGGTGCGGGTGCCGCGGACGCTGCCGAAGATCCTCGCGCCGGCCGAGGTCCGCTGCGCTGCTCGGCGCGCTGCGCACCGACCGGGACCGGGCGATGGTGCTCGCGATGGTGCTGGGCGGGCTGCGGCGCTGCGAGGTCCTCGGGCTGCGCCTCGCCGACGTCCGGGTGCGCGGATCGGTCGTTGTTCATCGCCGAGGGCAAGGGCGGCCACCAGCGGGTGGTGCCGATCTCGAACGCGTTCTTCACCGCGGTCGGCGACTACCTGCGCCACGAACGACCCGGCGATGCGACGACCGACCGGGTGTTCGTCACGCTGAAGGGCCCGACCCGGGGCCAGCCGATGACCGCCGATGGGGTCGACAAGATCCTCGCGGCGGCCCGCCAGCGCGCCGGGCTCGACCGAGGCGACCTGCCACCAGTTGCGCCACACCTGTCTGACCCGGCTGCGCGAAGCGGGCATGGCGCTCGAAGCGGTCCAGGCCCAAGCCGGGCACGCGTCGATCGAATCGACCCGGATCTACCTGCACCTCAGCGACGACGTGGCTCGCCGATGAATACCGCCGGGCATCGATGCTCGATCGACGCCGACCACCGCCGAGCTGCTCGCGGCCGCAGGAGATCAACCCGATGAGCGCCGCCGACGCGCTCGTCGAGCCGTGGTTCCCGTGCCCCGAGTCGCACCGCGAATGGGCCGAGCTGTCCGCCCAGGCGCCGCAGCTCGCCGCGACGATGCGCCGCTACCTGGTGCAGCTCACCACGTTCCTCGCACCCCGCAGCGTCGACGCCGCGGACCAGCACGCTGCGCCAGTTCGCCCGCTGGCTCACCACCAACACCGACGTCACCGTCGTCGCCGACATCACCCGGACCCACATCGAGGACTACAAGGTGTGGCTCGCCGCCCAACCCGGCACTCAAGGGCCCGACCCTCGCCAAGAACACCCAGCGCCAACGGCTCCGCATGATCCGGATCTTCCTCGAGCGGCTCATCGAGTGGGACTGGCCCGACGCGCCCAGCCGCAACCCGATCCTCCACGGCGACATCCCACCCCGCCCCGAACCGCTCCCGAAGTTCCTCACCGACCACCAGGCCGCCACGTTCATGGCCGCCGCCCGCGCCCACCCCCTGCCCCGCTACCGGATCGTCGCCGAGATCCTCGCCCGCACCGGACATGCGCGCCAGCGAGCTCTGCGACCTCGCCGCCGACGCCGTCACGCATCATCGGTGACGCCCACTGGCTCCGGATCCCCGTCGGCAAGCTCCGCAACGACCGGTTCATCCCGCTGCACCCCGACCTCGTCGCCCTCCTCGCCGACTGGACCGCCACCAACAGCGACCACATCCGCGCCCAACGGCCGGCTCATCGCCGACGACCACGCCCCGATCGACCGGCGCACCGTCCACCGCATCGTCGCCACGCATCGGCACGCACCGCCGGCATCGGCCACGTCCACCCCCACCAGCTCCGCCACACCCTCGCCACCCAAGCCATCAACCGCGGCATGCGCCTCGAAGCCATCGCCGCGCTCCTCGGCCACCGCTCCTTGGAGATGACCCTCGTCTACGCCCGCATCGCCGACCGCGTCGTCGCCGACGAATACGCGTCCGTGTGCGAACAGATCGACGCGGCTCTACAACACCGCCGCCACCCCCGGCGCGCTCCCCGCCGAGATCGAGACCGCCGCCATGACCCGGCTCCGCACACGAGAGCCCACGCCCGCATGCTCGGCAACGGCCTCTGCACCCGACCCGCCGAGCTCGACTGCCGCATGGAATCAGCCTGCGAGACCTGCGCCTACTTCCAGACCGGCACCCGAGTTCATCCCCGTCCTCCTCCGCCAACGCGACCACGCCCGAGACCACGACCAACCCGACCGAGCCGCCATCTTCGACACCCTCCTCGAACGCGTCGCCGGACACAGCCGCTTGACACCGATCCTACGTATAACGCCGGGACCGGGGCGCTCAGGACTGGCCGATCTCCAAGTGCGAGGATGAAGTTGTGTTCGGACGCCGCTACCTGTCCCTCTCGGTCCTCTTCGCCGCCGCGTTCGTTGCTACAGGTTGTACCGAGCAGGCCGATCGCAGCGTGACAGACGTTCCAGAACCGTCGTTAGACCAGCCCGAGGTCTACTGCTCCCCGACGCAGTTGCAGGGATGCGACGTGACCGCTGGTGAGATCGGGTTCGCTGTCACCGAGCGCAACGGGGTCCAGGAGTTGGTGCTCGCGTCTGTGCGGAGATGATCCGCCCGGCCAGATGATCGTTGCTCGTGGCCCCACCGGTGGGATCACCGACCCCGACCAGGGAGCCCAGTACGCCGAGCCCGCCGTCGACAACATCGTGCACGAGCTGCGACCGTCCGACTGGGAATCCGGCGAGGTGACGCTGGCACTCAGAACTCCGTCTGATGCCCCGTCGGCTCTGCAGGAGTTCATGGTGTACGCCCTGTCCGAAGGATCGTGGAGATCACAGAAGGGTTGGACTGCGCTGCCGCCTGGGCCGTGGCCGTCACATCCACTGGCCCTTACCAGCGCCTCTGGGTTCAACCAACCGGTGCGTCTCGGAACGCCACGCGGCGAGTTGTGCCTCGAGTCATGACCCCCGGCTGACTGCCCCAAACGCCGGGACCGCGGCGATAGGGCCGCCCGTCAGCCGTCGTCGTCGTTCCTCACGATGGGCGCCGAGCGTGTTGATCGGTCGAGGCCGCCGCCTGGTCAAGGTCGCCCCACGTCGAACGCTCAAGTTCGATGGCTTCAAACAGCTCCGACCAGCCTTCTCGGCTGTCGCAGCCGACGACCTCCATGTAGTCCAGCCCATTGCGGAGCGCCTTGCCGACCATCTCGCCGATCGGCCACGTGGGCTCGACGGGGCGGCTGTAGGTGAGGTGGGCGACCCGCTTGCCGATGTGGCGGTAGTCGCGGGAGCGCATCACGGGCCTGGGCTGCCACGCCGGTGCGAGGTCAGCAGCGATGGCGTCGCCCTTCGTTCGCTTGTTCGTGAAGAACTGGTGCATCGAGCGCAGACGGATCAGCGTCGACTCAAGAAGTGAGTCAGCCGCAGCCCAGTTCGCCGCCGCGATCGAATCGCCATGTCGCACGTACGGGACCGACTGGCTCAACAGCGCGGCCATCTCGTATCGGAAGGAGGCATTGAACTGCACCTCCTGCTCTGCGCTCGGCGTGATCCGTGGACTCACAGACCAAGCTTACGGTTGCGACAGCGCACGCCGGCCCGGGGGTCCAAGAACTGGTCGTGGAGGGGCCGGAGTCGTCGCTCAGTTCCAACCCCTCTCGTGTACTGCTGGGTCACCAACCTCGTGGAGGCGGTTCGGATGGCCCGTGGAAGCCACGTAGGTCGAGGTGTTCGCTGGTTCTCCCCAGTGAACGGAGAACCCGATGACCACCACCTACCTGCCACCGAACACGACGCTGGAACGATTCGACCCGGACGCGGTCGACGAGGCCCAGCTCGCCGCCCTGTCATTCCTCGCCCGCTACAGCGGCCGCACCCTGGAGGCGTACCGCTACGACCTGCGCTGCTTCTTCCAATGGGCCGCCGACAGCGGCCTCGAGGTGCTCGACGCGACCAGGGCGCACATCGAGGTGTACCGCTGCTGGCTCGAGGACCGAGGGCTTGCTGCTTCGACAGTCGACCGGCGCCTGTCGACGGTGTGCGGGTTCTTACCGGTTCGCGCACATCGACGGGCGCACCGCCTCCAACCCCGCCCAGTACGTCCGACGCCCACGCGTCCACCCTTCGACGGCGAGGGGTCTCGACCGGTCCGAGCTCGGCGTGTTCCTGTTCACCGCCGAGCGCTACGACCGCGACCACGCCGCACTCGCGGTGCTGCTGGGCCTCAACGGGCTTCGGGTCAGCGAAGCGTGCAGCACCAACATCGAGGACCTCGGCCTCGAACGCGGCCACCGCACCCTGCAGATCATCGGCAAGGGCAACAAGCCAGCAGTGATCCCGCTGGTGCCACGGACGGCCCGCACGATCGACCTCGCCATCGGTGACCGCCACGACGGCCCGATCCTGCGACGCCGCGACGGCCAACGACTCGACCGGCGCACCGCGCACCGCTGGGTCGCGTCGATCGGCAAACGAGCCGGGCTCGACTCGGTCCACCCGCACATGCTCCGCGCCGCGTTCATCATGGCCGCCCTCGACGCCGGGGTGCCCCTGCGAGACGTGCAGACCGCAGCGCGTCACGCCGACCCACGCACCACCACCATCTACGACCGGCGCCGCCAGAACTTCGACCGCCACGCCGCGTACGTCGTCGTCGCGTTCGTCGCCGGCGGCTGACCCCTCGCCGGCGATCTGAGATAGTCGGGTGAGGATTGCTGGCCGGTCAGCCGAGAACGTCCGCGAACTCACCCGTGTTGCTGTCCACAACCCAGACGGTCCCCCCGCCAGCGATGAGAGCATCGCCCCGGATCCCGGAGTCCGCCCATTGGCCCGGACCGGTTCGAGTCAACACCGCTCTCGTGGTCTGATCGATCACGAACTGTGAACGCCCGTCACGGGTTCCGACAGCGAAGCTGTCCAGAATCGCCCGACCGTCGCTCAGCGTCGCAGGCAGTTCGGCAGTGGTGACAGTCCACTCATCGGCGGCCGCGTCGTAGAACGCCTCGCCAGTCGCTGACAGCGAAGCGAAGCCGTCGTCGACACAGGTTCGAACCAGGGAACCAGGAGTGCCGGTCGGCGGGGACGCACCGGTTCGCCAGGACAGCTCCGGATTCGAGCTTCGCGACCTGCGGCGCCTCAGCATCGAACACGGGGAGCTGGCCCCCATCGAGCTGGTAGCTGGTCGTCCCTGCGATCAGCGAGCCGCCGGTCCCGCACACTCCCCCCAGAACGGAACCCCCACCATCGGAGCGTGTTGGAGCTGGGCTGTAGCTCACGTCGCCGAGGCCAGGACCGAAGACCACCAGTCCGTCGTCGGTCGCCACGACGGCTCGACCTTCGCCGAGGGCGACGAGCGCAATCCCCGAGCCGGCGGTCGTTGGAACCTCCTCGGGCAACTCGAGGTCCACCCAGTCGTCGCTCCCGGGGTCGAGGTAGGTGGCCATTGCCTTGAGTTCGGTGCAGTCCGCAGCGACGCAGACCCATCCGGCGACCACGAACCGATCAGCGATCGCGAACGCCACCCGATCCCGAAATCGGTGTGCCGGTGCGGGGAGCAACAACCAGTCCCCTTCGTCAGTCTGACGGACCGCCACAGGCGCACCGCTGTCCTCCACGACCGAGCCGTCCGGCGTGATGGCCTGGAACTTCCCTCCCAGCCACCGAGCATTCAGCGCGTGCACACCGCCCGAGACCCAAGCGACCGCGCCGGGCCCGTCACCGAAGAGGAACCCCTCCTCCCGCAGCTCTGCTGTCTCGACGCGCTCGGCCCGGGCCGGCTCGCTGCCGGGGCGCTCTGTGTCGGAGCAACCGACCAGCAGCACCGCCGCCACCGTGCCCAACAACCACCGATGCTTCCTCACCAGACCATCGTGGCCCACGCCTCGACCGAATCCTCCCCGCACGCCCCTCCCCCTCTCCGAAACAGAGTCGGACCGCTCCGAACACGACACGATGATCGGGCTCCTGAAGTAGCAGGGCTGGCGCCCCATAGGTGCCGGTAGGGGGCGGTCCGAGCGACCTAGGAAGGTCACCGGCAGCGAGGGTTCCCGTCTACGTGGTCAGGGCTGACCACGCTGTCGCCCGGACGTTTGGTCAGGGCTGACCACGCTCGGCTCACGTTCGTCGCGAGCACCCGCGCGCCTGAGGCCACCGCTGTTCGCCGGGCCCGCTCTCGCTCCCCTCCTGGCGGCCCCGCAGGCAGCGACGGTGCCGAGTCGCCTCGTCAGTCCTCGATGACCGCAGGTCCGCGCCTGGCCCCGCTTCGCCTCGATGCTGCGGTGTCGCGTTCCGACTGCGAGACCTGACGTGGTCAGGGATCGGCACAGACTGGCAACGTCCGCAAAGCGGACGTTGCGAAGCTCTCGTGACATCACCTCAGAGGCCGAGGACGAAGCGAACGTAGGGATCATCCTCTGGCGGTGACGACTCGTCTGCGTCAGGGAAGACGCTCCGGCTGAACGCAAGCGAGGCAGCGTTCGCCGGGTGGATGAGCCAGCTGACGGACTGCACGCCGTCGGACTGCATCTCTGCGACCACCGCCTCGGCGAGGAGGCGAGCGAGTCCGGTTCGTTGACGGTCATGGCGGACGGCGACGACCATCAGGTACCGATGCGCTGCGAGCACCCCAGCCCGTTCGTGCTCGACTCGCTCGTGGGCGGCCGCTGCGACGATCTGGCCACCGTCCTCCGCAACCACGACCCGACGATCGAAGGTGTGCTCAGCCGGGTCGTCGCTGCCAAGCGATGAGACCACCGACGATCTCGGTGACTTCGTCGAGCCACGATGTCCCGGATCCTGGGTCGAACGATGCCAGAGCGGCGTCGTCGCCCGGAGCGACGTCGCGGAGGATCACGTCGAGGAGCGTTGGATGCGCGTCGCCGGCCTGCTCGGCGTCCACTTCGTTGGACGGCGTCGGGGTGGCCGTGACCCGTCGCCCGTTGGCGAGGCTCCGGCGGGGCTCGGCACCCTCGGCGAGCGCCGTCAGGAGCCGCTGCACGGTCGACCAGCGGGCGTCGAGACGGTCGTTCTCGATCCGTGAGATGTCGGCCTGGGGAACGCCGGACCGCTCGGCGAGCTCCGACTGGGTCCAGCCGAGCTCGATCCGCCGGGCGCGGATGGACCCGCCGAGTCCGTCGAGCTGTGCGAGTTCGTCCCAAGCGAGCATGCAGCAAGTGTATGTGGGATTCCACATCTCGTCACGCAGTATCGGACGTCATCCAACCTCGTCCGCTGACGTCCGCAAGTTGCGCATTGCGCAACTTGCCAGTCTGTGCCACTCCCTGACCACGTCCGACACGACCGAGGTCGACCGCTCTCAGCGCCGGGGCGCGTAGTTGAACCAGTCGCCGTCCGAACGGCGACGGGCGTGCACCATGCGAAGCCGCACACGCCACGGGATGCGCCGACGCGACGCACGGGCACGATCGAGGTTGCGACGGTCGACCAGGCACTCGGCGGCATCGAACGCCTCCACCGTCGGACTCCGCCTGCCCCGCCACACGACGATTGCGAAGCCGGTGGGCGACACCGGCCGATCTGTTCCTCGCCAGCGGAGCGTCTCGACCTCGGGTCCGACTCGGATGACGGCGTCGTGGATGGCGCGACGTTGGCGGCCCCCGATCGAGCCCGCCATCTCGATGGTGATCGACCCAGAGTTCACGGTCGAACGGTCCTCCATCCGGGGGTGGTCGCTGCCCGAACCGGCGGAGCCCATCGAGACCCACGTCCCACCGTCACGCCGGAACGCATGTGCGACGACCGAGCTGCCACGTCGCTTCCCACGCGTCGCCTCCAGCACGGCAGCGACGTCGCCGTCACGATCGACGGCGAGGATCTTGTGGCGCTGCCGCCGGCTGGGAGCTCGATCGTCGAGCACGCCGTGCTCGATGGCGCGGATGCATGCTGCTTCCCGTTCCTCCCACATCCGGGCGAGCGTACGAGCAACCCCGCGCGATGTCCCCCGACTTCCTTCGTCGGCACGGTGGTCGCGGCCAACAACCCGTTGACGCGCGCTTAGCAGGGCATGGAACAGCCGTCGCTCTTCGACACCGAACCCCGATCCTCCTGACGATCCCGGAGGCGGCGCGGCATGCTGGCGATCGGGCGAACGCTGACGTACGAGCTGATCGCCTGCCGGCGAGCTCGAGGTGGTGCACATCAACCGTGCCGCTCGCGTGCCGCTCGACGCAGTGCATGCGTTCGTCGAGCGGCGACGGGCCGGCGACGATGTCGGCGTCAGCCGGTAGCGTCCGGCCATGGCGTCGATCCGTCGGCTCAACACCGCCCAGGGTGTCCGCTACGAGGTGCGGTGGCGACCCGCACCGGGCCAGACCGAGCGCTCCCGGCGCTTCGACTCGCTGGAGCGTGCGAAGGCGTTCAAGGCCGCAGACCGAGGCCGCCCAGAGCCGCGGCATCGCATACGACCCGACCGGAGGCCGCATCCCGTTCCGCCGCTACGCCGAGCAGTGGCTCGAGGGTCGATCGCTCGCCCCCACGACCCGGGACAACTACGCCGAGACGCTCGAACGCCACGTGTACCCCACCTTCGGCGCCACCCCGATCGGCCGGCTCACCCCCGACGAGGTCCGACGTTGGCACCGTCCACTGCGCGAACGCATCCCCTCGACCGCCTCACGGGCGTACCGGATCATGCACGCCATCCTCGCCACCGCCGTCGAGGACGACCTGATCCCCCGCAACCCGTGCCGCATCAAGGGCGCCGGATCCGACCCGCACACCGAGCGCCCGTTCGTGCCCGCCGAGGTCGTCCTGGCGCTCGCCGACATCGCCCACGCCCGGATCCGTCCGATGATCCTCGTCGCCGGCTTCGCCGGCCTGCGCTACGGCGAGCTGCGGGCCCTCCGGCTGCGCAGCTACGACCGTCTGCACGGCACCCTGACCGTGCGCGAGTCGATCGACAAGCGCTCCCGCCGCAAGACCACCAAGACCGATTCGAGCCAGCGCACGGTCACGCTCCCCCGCTTCGTGCTCGACGCCATCGACGCCCACCTCGACCACCTTCGTCAGCGGCGACCCCGACGATCCGCTGTTCCCCGGCGAAGCCGGCGGCATCATCAGCGATGGCTGGTTCCAACGCGAGTGGCGAGCAGCCCGGGCGGCGCTCGGCCTGAACGAGGTGCACTTCCACGATCTGCGCCATGCCGCCGGCACGATCGCCACCCAGCAGGGCGCGACGATGCGAGAGGTGATGGCCCGCCTCGGCCACTCCACGACGTCGGCCGCGATCCGCTACCAGAAGGCCGCAGCCGACCGCGACCGAGCGCTGGCCGAGCGGCTCGACGACCTGGTCGACGGGCTGCGGACCTCGGCGAACGCCGACGACAGCGGGCTCCGATCCGGCCGAGCGCCCCGCGGGCGCCGCGGGTTTTTCGTGGGGCGCGCGGTTGACACGTCAGCATCAACCGGCACCCGGAAACCGAAGAATCCCCTGCAGTTGCAGGGGATTCCTTGGAGCACCCCCAACGGGATTCGAACCCGTGCCGCCACCTTGAGAGGGTGGTGTCCTAGGCCGCTAGACGATGGGGGCTGGTCACGCCGAGATCGCTCCGGAGATCTTGTGGGCCGACTGGGTCGGCGCTGGCTCGGGGGGAGGACTCGAACCCCCAATGTCTGGACCAGAACCAGATGTGTTGCCAATTACACCACCCCCGAAGGTGATGACGCCCAAGGGCGCCGGAGGACTCTAGCCGACGCGCCGACGACCGCGACAAACCGAAACCACCGCTGCCTCAGCGGGTCTGGTTGAACAGCCGGCGGTACCCGATCAGCTCCCCGATGGCCACCCTACCCGTCTCCCCCACGAGCTGCGTCAGCGTCGGCTCTGTTGACGTAGGCGCCACGAACGGCTCCATGCCCAGCTCTCGTGCGATCCCCATGACCCGGCGGTTGTGGTACGGATCGGTCACCAACAGCACTCTCTCGGCACCGTCGCCGCGCAGGACTCGTCGAGTGGCCGCGAGCGACTCGTAGGTGCTCGAACCCTGATCGACGATCGTCAGAGCCGACTCCGGCACGCCACGCTCTATCAGGTATCTGAACCCGGCGTACGCCTCGGTGAAGCGGTCTCCCGACTGCTTGGCGCCGGTCAGGACGATCGTCGGGGCCAGCCCGTCCTGATACAGCTCGAGTGCCCGGTCCAGGCGGTGCGCAAGCGCCGGCGAAGGCGTCCCGTCATACTGAGCTGCACCGAGAACGACGATGGCGTCGACCTGCTCACGTTGGTCGAGACGAGACGCGCTCACCACTTGGAACCCGATTGCGAGCACGTAGACAGCCCCGGCCAGCATCGCAGCTCCGAAGACGCGGAGCCCCCACCGTCTGCGGTGCGAACGCTCAGCCACCTTCGCCGAGTCGCTCCCCCGCTGCGTGCAGCCGTGCGAGCACCTGCTCGCGGCCCAGAACCACCATCGACTCGAACAGCGGAGGACCGACCGACCGCCCCGTCAGCGCAACACGAACCGGCGCCTGGAACTTGCGCCGGTTGGCGCCCAGCTCCTCGGCCAGCGCCATGAACCTCTCGTGGATGGACTCGGCATCCCAAGGCCACTCGGCAGCAGCGGCGATCACCGCGTCGAGCCACCCGGCTGCTTCTGACACCATCGCCTTTTCCCACGCCTTGGGGTCCGTCTCGGGCTCGACGAAGAGGAAGTCGACCTGGGCGGGCACATCCGCCAACGTCTCCAGCCGCGGCTGCACGGCGGGGAGGATCGATCGGAGTTTCGCGCGGTTTCCCGGGTCGGCATCGAAGGCGGTACCGATCGGCGAGTCGAGCACGTACGGCTGTGATCGCGCATCTAGTTCGTCCAACGACAGTCCACGCAGGTGTTCACCGTTGATGGACAGGAGCTTCTTGACGTCGAAGAACGCCGGAGACGGGCTGACGTCTGCGATGTCGAACATCGGCGGGAACCCGTCGCTCATGCTCAGCGGGTCCAGTCTCACCTCGCGACCGTCGGGCGGCCCCCAGCCCAGCAGCGCCAGGTGGTTGACCATCGCCGGCGCCAGGAAGCCGCGATCGCGGTAGTCGAGCAGCGACACGTCGTCGCGCCGTTTGGACAGCTTCTTGCGTTGCTCGTTGACGATCAACGGCATGTGGGCGAACTTCAGGTCCGCGCGGTCGAGCCCCATGGCGGAACGGAGCAGCAGGTACTTGGGGGTGACGTTGATCAGGTCCTCGCCGCGGATCACGTGAGAGATACCCATGTGCGCGTCGTCGCTCGCGTTGGCCAGGAAGAAGGTGGGGGACCCGTCCGAGCGACGGATCACGAAGTCCTCGATGTTGGCGTGCTCGACCGAGATCTCACCACGGATCAGGTCTTCCCACCCGGTGGATCCCCCGTCCTGGGGCACCCGGAAGCGCACCGCCCCATCGTCGTCGTACGCAGAGCCGTCGCGCAGCAGCTGCTCGATCGCGTCCTGGTGTGCCTCGTCCCGACTCGATTGGTGGAGCGGTTCCTCGTCCCAGTCCAGCCCGAGCCACTCGAGGCCCTCGTAGATCACGTCGATCAACTCGGGTAGCGAACGGTCCCTGTCTGTGTCCTCGATCCGCAGAAGGAACTTGCCGCCCATGTGACGCGCTGCCAGCCAGTTGAAGAGGGCGGCACGGGCACTCCCCAGGTGCAGGTACCCGGTGGGTGACGGGGCGAATCGGACGCGGGCAGAGGGGCTCACGGCGCCGAGCGTAGCGGTCATGGGTGAGCCTGCTCGCTGACCCGGCACCGTCGCAACCACGGCGTACGATGGCTGGCCACCGGACGCCGCGCCAGCTCAAGGAGACCGATGGCCGACCACGATCTCGGCGGGTTCGACCCGCCGATCGACCAGCCCCCGGCACCTCCACGTCGCCGCCGGAACCTGGTGATCGCCGCGGTCGCACTGCTGGTCCTGGCCATCGTTGCAGCGATCTCCTGGTGGCCGCCCTCCGACGAGCCGGTGGCAGCGCCCGTCACCACCCGCGCACCCTCGACCACGACCACCAAGGTCAAGAAGCTCCCCAGCGGCACGGTCGAGATCGCCACCGCCAAGGCCACGGTGACAGAGCTCGACGTGTTCGCAGCCGAGCCACCCGAGTGGGCCACGGCCCCGGCGGCACACGTTCCCTCCGACGTGCCGGTCCCGCCGCAGTCCCAGCCGACCGCCCCCGACCGCGAACCGCTTCCGGCCAAGGGGGCCCCGATCGTCGGCCGCTCCGTGACCGAGACCGGCTGGCGGTTCACCAACCCGGGCCCCTACGAACCCGCCCAGCCGTTCACCATGCTGGTCCAGGAACGACGCGGAGAATGGCTGCGGGTGCACGTACCGGTTCGGCCCAACGGCACCACGGGCTATGTCCGAACTGCCGACGTGGACCTGTCACAGACCCAGCACCGCGTCGAGCTGCACTTGGGCGAGCGGATGCTGCGGGTGTTCGACGGACCCGACCAGTTCGTCGAGACCAAGGTAGTGATCGGCTCGCCTTTCACGCCGACCCCCACCGGCACGTTCTACATAACCGACATCGTCCCCCAGACCAGCCCGTCCTTCGCTCCCTTCGCCCTGGCGACCAACGGGTACAGCGAGGTCATGAACGAGTTCGACACCGGCGTCCCGGTGGTGGCCCTCCACGGCACCAGTCATCCCGAGCAGGTTGGCGAGGCTCGCTCCAACGGCTGCGTGAGGATCCCCAACGAGATCGTGCAGCAGCTCGCCGACACTCTCCCCCAGGGAACGCCGGTCTACATATTCCCCTGAGCGCGAACGCCGCCAGATCCCAGCGAGTCCCGCTCAGACTGCGTCGAGCTCCAACAGTGCACGCCAGTCGAGCCGGTGCTGGTCCACGATCGCGGCGTGGGGCATACGGAGCACGTCCTCGGGAGCAGCGTCGACGATTCGCTGGCGAGCCGTGTAGTGGATCGACAGGTGCACCTCCTCGAACCACTCCCGCCGCAACGAGACGAGCTCATCGTCCGCCGACGGGTCGAGGAACCCCCAAAGCGTCAGTCCGACGGTCAAGTCATGGATCACAGGGGCCCGGCCGAAGAGCGCCGCACGCTTCATGGCGATCGCCGCCGCGCCGGATAGGGCGTCGGCCTCGTGCTCGCCTGCGTGCAGGTGCAGTCTCCCCCTGAAGCGCTCGGCCAGTGTGAGCGCGTAGCCGGCATCGGGTCCAGGGTTGCCGAGCTGCTCCCCCGTCGGCTGGAGGCCGCGGATCTCACCGGGGCGATCAGCTGTCCACGAATCGCCGCGCCACGGTGGCGAGGAGTACGTCCGGGCGGCAGGGCTTGTCTGGGAGGGAACGAACTCGGGCGCGGACATGGCCTCACCGTACCCGTGGCCCCCGACGCCGGTGTAGCTCAGCCCCTCTGTCGCAGGAGGCCGAAGACCAGCGCGTCGATCAGCGCCATCCACGATGCTTCGATGACGTTCGGCGACACCCCGATGGTCGTCCACGTGTCGTCTCCATCGGTGGAGTCGATCAGCACCCTGGTCACAGCGTCGGTGTCGGCTGTGGAGTCGAGCACCCGCACCTTGAAGTCGGTCAGGTGTATCCGGGCCAGACCCGGATAGCGGGGCAGCAGCGCCGTGCGCAGGGCTTCGTCCAGAGCGTTGACCGGACCGTTGCCCTCGCCGACCGAGGCGATCCGTTCGTCGCCGACCCACAGCTTCACCGTCGCCTCGGTCGACAGGTCCACGCCGCCGCCGTTCGAGCTCGCCGAACCCTCCCGGTGGTAGGCCGACACCCGATACGCCTCGACCGAGAACAGGTCGTTGGTCCAGCCTGTCGCTTCTCGCATGAGCAGCTCCAGCGACGCGTCGGCGGCTTCGAACACGAAACCCTCGGCTTCGAGCTGCTTGAGCTTCTCGGACAGCTCTCCAGCCGCACGATCGTCCAGTTCGACGCCGAACTCGGAGGCCTTCATCGCCATGCCGGCGCGGCCACCCAGATCAGACACCAACACCCTCGTACGGTTGCCGACCGCGGCCGGGTCGACGTGCTCGTAGGTGGCCCCACCGGCCCGACCCAATGCCGAGGTGTGGAGCCCACCCTTGTGGGCGAACGCCGACGAGCCGACGTACGGGTCCGCCGGGTGAGGCGGAAGGTTGACCAGTTCGGCCACGTGACGCGACACCGCCGTGAGCCGCTCGATGCGCCCCTCGGGAAGGGTGTCGATGCCCAGCTTCAGGGTCAGGTCGGGGATGACGGTCATCAGGTTGGCGTTGCCGGTGCGTTCGCCGTAGCCGTTGACGGTTCCCTGCACCTGGGTCGCGCCGCCGACGACGGCAGCGACCGAGTTCGCCACCGCGCAGCCTGAGTCGTTCTGGGTGTGGATTCCGATCGGAACACCGCCGAAGTAGTCGACCACCTCGGCGGTCGCCTTCTGCACCTGGTGCGGCAGCGAGCCGCCGTTGGTATCACACAGGACCAGGCAGTCGGCCCCGTTGGCGGCAGCCGCCTCCAGCACCCGCAGGGTGTATTCCGGGTTGGCCGCGTAGCCGTCGAAGAAGTGCTCGGCGTCCAGGAAGACCCGCAGGCCCTCACCCTTCAGGAAGGCTACGGACTCCCCGACCATCGCCACCCCTTCGTCCAGCGTCGTGCGCAGCGCCTCGGTCACATGGAAGTCCCAGGCCTTGCCCACGATGCAGACGGTCGAGGTTCCCGCTGCCACCAGCGCCCGCAGGGTCGGGTCGTCGTCCGAGCGGCCGAGCGGTCGGCGGGTCGAACCGAAGGCCACCAGCGTGGAACCTGCCAAGTCCAGCTCGCCGGCGGCTGCTCGACGGAAGAACTCCTCGTCCTTCGGGTTGGCCTGCGGGTAGCCACCCTCGATCCAGTCGACCCCGAGCCAGTCGAGCTGCTCCGCGACTCGCAGCTTGTCCTCGACGGACAGGGAGATCCCCTCGAACTGGGCACCGTCTCGCAGCGTGGTGTCGAAGATCTCGACGCGTTCGGGCAGCGACCGCTCGCCTATCGACGATGCGAATCGGTCGGACGCTCGTCCGGACGAGAGCGCGCCGCTCATGAGACCAGTTCCACCCAGTCCTTGTAGCGGTCGACCTGCCCACGAACCGTCTTGGCGTACTCGGCGGCGATCGCGGTGGTCATCGGACCCGGACACGGGATCGACCGGTCGTCGACCGAGTTGACGGCGGAGACCTCGGCTGCTGTTCCGCAGACGAACATCTCGTCGCAGACGTACAGGTCGGACCGGGTCAGGTCGGTCACGTGGCACTCGATCCCGAGATCCTCGGCGATGGCCATGACAGTGTCCTGGGTCAACCCCTCCAGTGCACCCGCCGAACCGGGCGGAGTCAGCAGCATTCCCCCGCGCGAGATGAAGATGTTCTCGCCGGTGCACTCCGAGACGAGTCCCTGGGGGTTCAGCATGATCGCCTCGTCGTAGCCGGCCTTGAGCGCCTCGACCTTGGCCAGCGACGAGTTGACGTAGTTGCCCGTGGTCTTCGACGCCGGCGGCATGGCGTTGTGATCGTGTCGCAGCCACGTGCTGATCTTCATCCGAACGCCCTTGGAGACGGCGTCGTCACCCAGGTAGGCGCCCCACGGCCAGCAGGCGATCGCGATGTCGACCGTGCACGGCAGCGTGTTGAGGCCCATCTCGCCGTAGCCGTAGTAGGCGATCGGACGGATGTATGCCGACGGCAGACCTGACTCCCGCACGACGAGCTTGGTCGCTTCGACCAGGTCGTCGACCCCGTAGCGCAGGTCCATCCCCATGATCTTGGCGGAGTTGAACAGCCGCTCGATGTGCTCCGTCAGCCGGAAGATCCCGGGACCCTGGTCGGTCTCGTAGGCACGGATGCCTTCGAAGACGCCCATTCCGTAGTGCAGAGAGTGGGTGAGCACATGGATCTGCGCATCTGCCCACGGCACCATCTCGCCGTTCATCCAGATCTTGTCGGTGGGTGTGATCGGCATATCGGTCTGCTCCTTCAGGCGTTCTTGACTTCATCGGCGATGGCGTCGCCTATGTCGGTTGTCGACCCGGTGTAGCGCTCGGGCCGTTCGCAGGCCGCGGCCACCTTGGCCGCCGCAACGTCCTCCCCCAGGAACTCGAGCATCAGTCGGGCTGAGATGATCGCGGCGATCGGATTGGCCAGGTTCCTGCCGGCTATGTCGGGCGCGGTGCCGTGCACCGGCTCGAACATCGATGGGCCCGTGCGGGCCGGGTTCAGGTTCGCCGAAGCCGCGTAGCCGACACCGCCGGCGACCGCTCCACCCAGGTCGGTGAGGATGTCACCGAAGAGGTTGTCGGTCACGATCACGTCGTAGCGCTCCGGACGTTCGACGAAGTGGATGCACGCCGCGTCGATGTGGTCGTAGCCGGTGCTCACCTGCGGGTACTGCTCGGCGACCTCGTCGAACGTGCGCTGCCAGAGATCACCGGCGAAGGTCAGGACGTTCTTCTTGTGGACCAGCGTCAGGTGCTTGCGCTCCGTGCCGGCCGCCCTGTCGAACGCGTAGCGAACACAGCGTTCGACGCCCATGCGGGTGTTGACCGAACCCTGGGTGGCGATCTCGTGCGGCGTGCCCTTGCGCAGGAACCCGCCCTCACCTGCGTAGGTGCCTTCGGTGTTCTCCCTGATCACCTCGAAGTCGGCCCTGGGTGGCAGCCGGAACGGGCGCAGGTTGATGTACTGGTCGAGCTCGAAGCGCATACGCAGGAGGATCCCCCGTTCGACAAGTCCGGCCGGGGCCGAGACCCCCACTGCAGGGTCACCGACCGCCCCGAGCAGCAGGGCGTCGAGCCCACGCCACTCCTGCATCAGCCCGTCGGGCAGAACCGTGCCGTCCTGCAGGTAGCGGTGGGCCCCCAGGTCGTAGTCGGTCCGCTCGAAGTCGATACCGGTAGCGTCGAGGACCTTCAGCGCTTCGGTCACGACCTCGGGGCCGATTCCGTCGCCGCCGATCACGCCGATCTTGTAGGTCATTGGGTTCTGCTCCAGGGTGGTGTTCAGTTCGGATGCTAGGGACGCGGGTGCAAAAGAAAACCGTCCACCATGGTGGACGGTCAGTGGCGCACGTCGTGTCGGCGACGTGCGCTAGCGAATGATCCTTACCAGGTCGGCCTGTGACGACATCTCGCGATGTTACCCGCGTACCGACCAACGGTCCGCACCGGATTGCAGGTGCGCGCACCACATACTCTGTCGCTCATGGCGAATCCCCACGAGCTCTCCCAGGCCGCCCACGACCGACTCGTCGCGGAGCTGCAGGAGCTGCGAACCCACGGCCGCATAGAGATGGCGGACCGGATCGAGCGGGCGCGGGAACACGGCGACCTGAAGGAGAACGCCGAGTACCACGCCGCCAAGGAGGAGAAGGCGAAGATGGAGGCGCGTATCGCCAAGCTCTTCGGGATCCTCGAGGACGCGGTCATCGTCGATGCTGCCGGCACCGAGCACGCCCGTTCCGGATCGATAGTCACGCTCAAGTACGAGGGCGACGACGACGACGAGGCCGAGCGCTACCTGATCGGCTCGATCGAGGAGCGGCACCCCGAGGTCGACCACGTCGTCTCTCCCAGCTCACCGCTCGGCGAGCAGCTGCTCGGCTCGAAGGTCGGCGACTCCGTCGCCTATGAGTCGCCAGCCGGCCCGCAGACCGTGATCGTCCTCGGCATCGAGTGAGAAGACCAACGGCGCTCCCCCGGCCGCTCGACCTCTGACCCGCCGTCTCGGCGACTTTCGGCCCGACTCAGAACCTTCAGCCTCGTCGCCCTGACTGACACGGGCTTCCGTGTCACTTCCTTCAGTGTCACACCCTTCTGTGATGATCGACGTATGGAAGGGACAGAGGACGAGGTATGGGCTGCAGCCCTTCACCGGCTGGGCGACAACGTCGACCCGGCCGCCGCCACCGACGACGCTCTGCTGTCCGCAGCCTTGCAGATGGAGCGCGCACGCCGGGCGCTGGACGCCGCGTCCACCCGGATCCTGGGTGAGCTGGACGCGCGAGGAACCACCGACTTCGAGGTCGGCATGCGCACACCACGTTGGCTCGCCCACCATGCAGGCACCGCTGGCTCCACAGCCTCGGCCAGGGTCAAGGTCGGGCGGGCACTGCGCGGCCCCTTGGCCGATGTCGCTCCCCTCCTGGACCGCGGAGAGATCAGCTTCGACCACGCAAAGGCCCTCGCCGACGCCTGCAACCCACGAATCGCCGACCGCTTCGGCCCCGTTGCGCTGGTGTTCGCCCAGAACTGCTCGGGCGTCGTGTTCGAACAGTGGCGCGCCGAGCTGAATGCGGCGGTCAGACTCCTCGACGACGACGGCGCACACGACCCGTCAGAGGACCTGTCGCGCAACCGTCTGACCAAGGCCGACACGATCGACGAGTTGTACGTGCTCAAGGCGCAGATCGTCGGAGCCGACGGATTGCTGGTCCACCAGACCATCGATGCGGTTGCCGACGAGCTGTTCCGTGCGATGTGCGCCGACGAGGACCGTGCCGCCCAGGACTTGCGGGCTCCGGCCCGGCGGACGGTCGAGGCGCTTGCTCTCGTGGAGATTTGCCGCCGTGCCATGGCCGTCGATCTCGACGGCACCCGTGCACCGCTGACCGACGTGACCCTGGTGGTCAACGCCGAACAACCCGTTACTGCCCACACGCCGCAGGGCGTGAGGCTGCAGGACGGCACCACCCGGCGGTTGCTGTGCGACTCCCGGCTGCACCCGGTCGTGGTCGACAGCCTCGGTGCGCCACTCGACATGGGCCGGTCAGCGCGACTCGCCCGGCCTGCGCAACGCAGGGCCATGGCGCTGCGCGATGGCGGCTGCGTGTTCCCCGGCTGCGCCCTGCCGGCGTCCTGGTGCGACGCCCACCATCTGGACAGGTGGGAGCAGGGCGGCCGAACCGACGTGGCCCGCATGGCCAGTCTCTGCCGGCACCACCACGGCGTGGTGCACCGTTCGGGCTGGCAGCTGCACTCCCGGTCGGACGGGAGGTTCTGGTTCGTCACCCCGTCCGGAGTGGCCTTCTGGGGCCAACAACGCGGGCGTCAGAAGGACGGCCCCACGCCAATGGCCTGCTGAGCCAGGTGCTTCGTCGCCTCGCGAACCGACAGCGGAGACAGCACATCGCTGTGGGCCGCGACGAACGACCGCACGTCGTCGGGATACGTGCGCGCCAAATCGCGCAGCGCCCAGCCGATCGCCTTGCGTACGAAGAAGTCGCGGTGCGCTGCCTGTTCGACGCAGTACCCGAAGATCCGCTCCGGTTCCGCGTCGGCCTTCCATCCGAGTTGATGGATGATCGCGACGCGTACGACCCACAGGTCATCGTCGCCGGCCCAGGCGTCCATCACGTCGGCCGCCTCGGTGTGGGCCCGCACGACAGCGCCAACGACGTGCGCCAACGCATCGACTCCGTCCCACCAGGAGTCGGTGGTCACGAGCGTCTGCAAAGGCCCCAGAGCGGCGGGCGACAGGACGCGTTCGTAGCGTCGCAGCAGATCCGCGGCCACGTAGGCGTACTCCCGCTGCGGCATCGTCCACAGCACCGCTGCGGCGTGCAGGAGTCGGTCCTGGCCCGCACCCTTGAACGATGCGATGAAGGGCGCAGCGGCCCTGCGTCTCTCAGGCGATGGCACGCCGAGGAACTCGAAGCGGTCCTTCATGTAGGCCCGCATCCGTGACGCCCTCTCGGGCTCCGCAACTGACAGCAGCGCCGATGTCAGCGACGACACCGCCTCGCTGTCGACAATGCTGACGGGCTCGTCAGCCTCGGATCTGACCGTCACCGCGGACCACGTACTTGGCGGTGGTCAGCTGTGCCAGACCCATAGGACCACGGGCGTGCAGCTTCTGGGTTGAGATCCCGATCTCGGCACCGAAGCCGAACTCCTCGCCGTCGACGAACCGGGTCGACGCGTTCACCAGCACCGCCGCCGCATCGACCTCGCCCAGGAACCGGTCGGCCGAACGAAGGTCCTCGGTCACAATCGCCTCGGAATGGCCGCTCGAGTTGTCGTTGATGTGGGCGATCGCCTCGTCGAGGTCGTCGACGACCTTCACCGACATCTTCATGCCCAGGAACTCGGTCGCGAAGTCCTCGTCGGCGGCCTGCCCGATCCGTCCAAGCATCCCCCGGGCCCGTTCGTCCCCGACCAGTTCCACATCGGCGAGAGCCGAATCGACCCGCGACAGGAACTCCTGTGCCACATCCAGGTGCAACACGAGCGACTCGGCGGCGTTGCAGACCGACGGTCGCTGTGTCTTCGCGTTGACCAGGATCGCTTCGGCCATGTCCAGATCCGCGGCGGAGTCGACGTAGACGTGGCAGTTCCCGTCACCGTCGATCACGAACGGCACCGTCGCGTTCTCCAGGATCGAGGCGATGAGAGACGCACCTCCCCTGGGGATCAGACAGTCGACCAGACCGCGCTGCTGCATGAACTCGGTCGCTGCTGCGCGGCGAGGTGTCGTCGACCAGGACCACCGAGTCCTCGGGCAGGCCGGCCTTGGCGATCGCCTCACGAAGCACAGCCGCGATCGCGGTGTTGGAGTTGATCGCCGTCGACGAACCACGGAGGAACGCCGCGTTGCCGGACTTCAGACACAGAGCCGCCGCGTCCGAGGTGACGTTCGGGCGGCTCTCGTAGATGATCGCCACGACCCCAAGTGGCACCCGCACACGCGAGATGCGCAACCCGTTGGGACGAACCCAGCCATCGAGGACCTCGCCGACGGGATCGGCGAGGGACGCCACCTGACGCAGGCCACCTGCCATGCCTGCGATCCTGGATTCGTCAAGGCGGAGCCTGTCCACCAGGCCGGCCGCTATCCCCGCGTCCTGTGCTGCCGACACGTCGAGAGCATTGGCCTTCACCACTTCGCCAGAGCGGGCCTCCAGCAGGTCGGCAGCACCGAGCAGCGCATCGTTCTTGGCCGAAGTCGACGCCGTGGCGAGCGCCCGGGACGCTGCCTTCGCTCGACGGGCCAGATCTGGGATCGGAGTTGGCTGCTGCGTCACGGCACCGAGGCTATCCGTCGCCCAGTTATCCTTCCGCCCGTGTCCTCACGCGCACTCGACACCGCGGTGACCGCCTTCGTCGACGACATCACCGCAGCGCTCGCACAGGCGACGGAGTCGCTGAGCGACGTCGACGTCGACGCGCTGCGACACGACGTGACCCAGGAGGCGTTCAACCTCTGCACGGCGATGGTCGACGCTGACGAACGCCACACTGTGCTGGAGCTGGAGTCGCTGATCGACGCGTTCGGACACCGCATGCCCGACACCCAACTGATCATGGCCACCCCTGCCGACCTTCGAGGCAGCTCCCTGGTGGTCGGACGGCGTCGATGGCTGGAAACTGACTCCGAGCTGTACGGCCTCCTGCTCGAAGCCGATGCCCGTCGCGGTTCACGCTTCGCCGACCGCTACTACGAGCGGAGCCTCGAGATCGCCCACGTGGTTGCGTCCTTGGACGTCATGCCCGCTGACTCGGAGCTCGCCGCCATCTCGGCGATGCGCACCCGGCTGCTAGCCGGGTTGCGCCGCCGCGGCCTGCCACCGCTCGTCCCCGTGGCCGGCCAGACCGGCTCAACCGGCGCCGACCGCGGCCCGACCGGCCAGGGCGGCCAGGGCGACAGCCTCAGTTCCACGGATCTGCCCGACCCCCCGCCCCGCCCGCTCGAGGAGCTCCTGGCCGAGCTCGACGAGCTCGTCGGCCTTGCAGAGGTCAAGGCACGCGTGCACCTCGTCGCCGACATGCTGCGCGTGCAGCGGCTCCGGGCGGAGCGGGGTCTCCCCACCATCGAGACATCTCACCACCTGGTTTTCACCGGCAACCCCGGGACGGGCAAGACGACCGTTGCCCGGCTCCTCGCCCAGATCTACCGGACCCTCGGGGTGGTCGCTCGAGGCCACCTGGTCGAGACCGACCGTTCCGGTCTGGTGGCCGGCTACGTCGGTCAGACTGCCCCGATGGTCACCGCCAAGTTCGACGAGGCCGACGAGGGCATGCTCTTCATCGACGAGGCCTACACGCTGGCACGCGGCAACGAGACCGACTTCGGCCGCGAGGCAATCGACCAGATCGTCAAGCTCATGGAGGATCGGCGGGACCGAGTGGTGCTCGTCGTCGCCGGCTACCCCGAAGAGATGGACGGCCTGCTGTCGACCAACCCCGGGCTCCGGTCGAGGTTCCCCACTGTCATCGACTTCCCCGACTACAGCACCGACGACATCGTCAGGATCGTCTCGACGATCGGGGCGAAACAGCGCTACGCGCTCGACGAGGCTGCTCGTCAGAAGCTCTGGAACGTCATCGACGCAACACCGCGCACCAAGGGGTTCGGCAACGCCAGGGTCGGCCGCAACCTCTACGAGGCCGCTATCAACCGACACGCCTCACGGATCGTGCGCCTCGAGGAGCACTCCGAGGACGTGCTGACGACGCTCACCGCTGACGACATTCCGGACTCGGTCGATTCATGAAGCGCAGCACCTCGTGAAACGCGTCGCCGCGATCGCCGCCGCAGTCGCAATGGTCGCCGGAGCGTGGGCTGTTCGCGACGCCGTCGACGGCCGGGGTCAGAATGACGCCCCCGGCGGCGGTTCGGTTCCCGAGCAGATTCGGATGACCTGCGCCACCGAGCTCGAGGCCGTCTGCCGACAGCTCGCCCGGTCGACCCCGGGTCTCGACGTCGAGATCGAGGATCCGGGGCTCACCGCGGACCGCCTCGCTGTGCTCGAAGCTCTGGCCGACCCCGGCTTCGACGTCTGGCTGGCTGACGGTCCGTGGGCCGAGATGGTGGCCGACGACCGGTCGTTCGGCGACCAGCACGGCGACGTGCTCGGCGAGCCCTCACCCGTGATCGCCCGCTCCCCGGCCGTGATCGCTCTGCGCTCCGACCAGCAGAGAACGCTCGAGTCCGGCTGCGGTGGCGCCATCACCTGGCAGTGCATCGGCGAACAGACCGGATCGCTGAGGGTCGGGCTGAGCACTCCTGACCGTGGCGATGGGCTCGTTGCCCTTGCCAACGCCACGGCCAGCCACTTCGGCGACACCAGCTACTCGGTGTTGGACTTCGAGGAGCCCGGCTTCACGCAGTGGTTCGGCCAGCTCACGGGGCTCAGCCGGCGAACCGACCTCGGCCGACGCTCCGCGCTGGCGACCGCTGTCGGCCAGGCGGGCTCCTTCAACGTCGTCGGTGCGTCGGAGGCCGAGGCGATCTCCCTGCTACGCGACCGGGATGACTGGATCGCCATCTACCCTGAACCCATGTCGACAGCCGATGTGCAACTGGTCCCCAGGGCCGGACTCGACCGCGACGCCGTGCTCGAGATCCTCGAGTCACCGACCGAGAAGGTCCTGACATCTTCTGGCTGGCGCAGCACCACGGCGACCGGCACGAGCGACATGCCTGCGGGTGCACCAGCTGACCTTCCCCCCGACGCCGGCCTCCCGTCATCCGGCGTCCTGAACGCACTGAGGGACCTGTGGTGAACACACGACGTGGCTCGGCCACCAGGGTCCTGGCGGCCGTCGCCCTCTGCGGTCTCGTAGCGGGAGCATGCGGCGGCGACGACTCCGCCGGATCGACGATCCCCGACCCCCGTCGCAGCGACTGCATCACCGTCGACACCGCGGTCAGCTCCGAGAAGGTGGAGCTACTGACCGATCTGGCAGAGCGCTTCAACTCGTCGGACGAGGCGACCGTCGACGGCGAGTGCGTCTACGTGGAGGTGCGTTCCAAGGCCTCCGGTGGTGCCGCAACCGCTCTCACCGAAGGGTGGGACGAAGCAGCGGACGGGCCGCGCCCGGTGATCTGGTCGCCGGCTGCCAGCTCGTGGGGGACGATCCTGAACCAGCGTCTAAGCGAAGCCGGCGACGAGCCCATGGCACCGGCAGACCCGACGCCCTTCATGCTGACTCCGCTGGTCATCGCCATGCCCGAGCCGATGGCAGAGGCGCTCGGATACCCGGACCAGCCGATCGGCTGGCGCCAGATCCTGGACCTGGCCACGTCCGAGACGGGATGGGCGGACTACGGACACCCTGAGTGGGGCCAGTTCAAGCTCGGCAAGACCAACCCCAACTACTCGACCTCCGGCCTGTCAGCGCTGATCGCGCAGACCTACGCGGCTACGGGTACCACCTCGGGGCTCTCCGGCGAGGATCTGGCGAACCCGGCAGTCGTGCAGTTCGGCACGGACATCGAGTCATCCGTCGTCCACTACGGCGACATCACCATGACGTTCCTGAACAACTGGTTCAGGGCGGACCGCCGCGGAACGGCGCTCACCTACGCCAGCGCCGTGGCCGTCGAGGAGAAGTCCGTCATCGACTACAACAGCGGCAACCCCGACGGAGTCCTGAGCCAGGGCGAGGAGCCGCGCAAGCCCCGCACGCCGCTCGTGGCCATCTACCCGACCGAGGGAACCCTCTACTCCGACAACCCGTTCTTCATCCTCGACGCCGAATGGGTCTCGCCCCGCCGAGCGCGAGGCCGCCGAGAAGTTCCAGGCATTCGTGCAACTGCCGGAGAACCAGGTGCGCGTGCTGGAGTACGGCTTCAGGCCCGGCAATCCCGAGGTACGTATGGGAGCGCCGATCGAGCTGGCCAACGGAGTGGACCCGTCCAAGCCCTCGACCCTGCTCGAGGTCCCGAGTGGTCAGGTCATGAACAGCCTGCTCGACGCGTGGGCGGTCCAGCGCAAGGGCGCACGAGTGCTCATGGTGCTCGACGTGTCCGGCTCGATGGGAGAACCCGCCGACCTCGACGACCCGAACGGACCCACCAAGCTCGACCTGGCCAAACGGGCCGTGATCGAAGGAATCGACGACTTCAAGTCCGACGACCAGGTGGGGCTGAGGATCTTCACGACCGACGGCAACGACAAGGCGCTGGTCACCGACCTGAGCCCGATCGCGCCCATCGGGGCACAACGGGAGTCCCTGATCCGACAGGTCGACTCCCTCACTCCCCTGTCGGGTACACCGCTCTACAAGGTCGCCCACGAGAGCTACGCCCAGATGCTCGAGGGCTACGACCCGGAGCTCATCAACGCGGTGATCCTGCTGACCGACGGCCAGAACGACGACGGAACCCCCGCCGACGATGCACGCCAGTTCGCGGAGCTCCTCGCCGACGTGAAGAACAACAGCGACGGCGAGTCCGCCCGCAACGTCCGCATCTTCACACTCGCCTACGGCACAGGCACCGACCCGGCTGAACTCCGCCAGATCGCCGAGGCATCGAACGCGACCGCCTACCAGGCCGGCGACGCGACCACGATCAACAAGGTGTTCGCCGCCGTCGTCAGCAACTTCTGATCCGTACAGGGGGGCCGAATGGGGCACGAACGTGCAAGCTCGACCGGCGATGCCGAGGTCGAGGCCGAGATCCGTTGGACCGAGCACGCAGTTGCCCACATACGCTCTTCCACCTGGCAGGGCCTGGGCTTCGGCCAGGGTTGGGCGATCGCCGGCGATCACCTGCCGACGATCGCCGATCAGATCGTCAAGGTGCGCAGCGAAAGAGCGCTCTTCCACGGCGCCGGGCTCGGCGAGCACCACCTCGCTTCGGACCTCGGCTACCTGGCGCTCGGAGTCACCTCGAGGGCGGAGGAGCTCCGCGATGCCCAGCCAGAGTGGATCCGCGAGCTCGTCGCCGGGTACGTCGACGGCTACAACCGCCGGTTGGTGGAACTGACCGAACAGGAGTCGCTCCCCCGGTGGTGTGCCGGGGCGGAGTGGATCCGCCCGATCGACGAGATCGACCTGTATGCGTACCTGGTCGACGTTGCACTGATGGGCAGCGGCCGGAACCTCGTGCACCTGATCGGCTGGGCCCGTCCCCCCGGACGCGACGGCCCTCATCCCGCCGCCTCGCTGGCAGCGCTCGGCGGAACCACGCCTGCGTCCAACGGGTGGGCCGTCGGGGGTGATGTCACCGCGTCCGGAGGCGGGATAGTGCTGGCCAACCCGCACTTCCCCTGGGGTGGCGAAGCCCGCTTCTGGGAGTGCCACCTGACGATTCCCGGTCAGCTCGACTGCTACGGCGTGTCGCTGCTCGGCGCCCCGGGCATCCAGATGGGCTTCAACCACCACGTGGCTTGGACTCACACCTTCTCCAAGGGGCACCGCTTCACGCTGTACCAGCTGTCGCTCGCCGACGGCTCGCCGACCTCGTACCACTACGGAGCGGACGTCAGGGACATGACCGGAGCCGATCACACGGTGCGGGTGCTCGGCGAGGACTCTGCGGTGCACGCCGAGACGCGCACGATGTGGCGCACCCACCACGGACCGATGCTCAACATGCCGATGCTCGGCTGGGGTGAACAGGTCGGCTTCTCGTACCGCGACGCGAACATCGACAACACCGGGATCCTCGAGCAGTTCATGGGCATGGCCATGGCCGACGACCTGGGCGAGTTCCGACAGGTGTTCCATCAGGTCAAGGCGTTGCCGTGGGTCAACACCCTGGCGGTCGACCGCTCCGGTGACGCCTGGTACTCGGACCAGTCAGCGACCCCCTCGCTCTCGGACGCCGCCACGGCGCGCTTCCTGGCGCGCCTCGACGAAGACCTGATCGCCGCGCTCGCCTTCCAGAACCGGATCGCGCTGCTCGACGGCAGCGAACCCGATGACGAGTGGGTCATCCATGACGACGCCCGCTCCGCCGGGCTCGAACCTCCGACACGACTGCCCGAGATGTTCGTGCGCGACGTAGTGGTCAACACGAACGACTCCCACTGGCTTTCGCACCCGGCACGGACGCTCGAGGGCCATCCGGTGCTGTGCGGGCTCGAACGGACCGCCAGGAGCCTGCGGACCCGCCAGAACCTCCGTCTGGCTCGGGCGTTGGCACAGCGTGGCGGTGTCACGGTCCACGACGTGCTCGCCGCCGTGTTCGACAACGCCAGCTTGTCGGCCGAACTGCTGCGCGACGGTGTGGTGCAGCGATGTCGGGCTGCCGGCAAGGTCCTGGTCGACGGCGTAGTGGTCGACCTGGGACACGCTGCGGACGTACTCGAAGCATGGGATGCCAGCGCCGGGCTGGACTCGGTCGGCGTGGTGCTGTGGAGAGAGTTCATGTGCCGCTTCGACGACACCTCCTGGCGTGAGGGCACAGCGCTGTTCGCGGTCGGCTTCGACCCCGACGACCCCGTCGACACCCCTCACTCGCTCGCCGACGCTCCCGGTGATGGCGTCGATCCGATCGTGCTGGCTGTCGCCGGTGCCATCGACGCGCTGCGCGGCGCCGGGGTCGGCATAGACGTCCCGCTGCGCGATGTGCAGTGGGCCATGCGCGGTTCGACGCGGGTTGCGGTGCACGGCGGCGGCGAAGCAGAGGGTCTGCTCAACGTCCTGGCACCCGTCGGCGCCCTGGCCTCCAGCACCCTCGAGCCACCGACCGAGTCCAATCCTCTCCGGCCGGGACACGAACGTACCGGCCTGGCCGACGGCGGGTATCAGTGCAACTACGGCACGAGCTTCCTGATGGCGGTCGAGATGACACCTGATGGTCCCGATGCCGTCGGCCTGCTCGCGTACGGCCAGAGCGGCGACGTCGACTCGCCCCACCACATCGACGCAACGCTGGCCTTCGCTGACGCGAAGGTACGACCGCTCAGGTTCCACGACGATCAGATAGCCGCTGCGCCGGGGCTGCGAACAGAGGTGGTGCGTCCGGGGCGGCCAGTCTGACGATGTTCGCCGGTGGTTCCCACATCGGGCCGGGGGCTGCAAGCATGGAAGGTCATGTCCTCGTTCCGTGACCGGTTCCTGACACCGAAGGTGGCCCGTGCCATAACCTCGCCGTCGGCGATCCTCGCTACCGGTGCGGGCGCAGCCGCGGGGATCCTGGCATTCGGCAATCCTGTGGGGGCCATCGCTGTCGGTTTGGGGGCGTTCGCCGTCCGGGTGCTGGCCGCGGTTCCCCGCAACGACGACGATCCGGGTGTGGATCTCCGCCGGCTCAAGGACCCGTGGCACACCTTGATGCGTGAGATCCTCGACGCCCGCCGTCGGTTCGATCGCGCAGGGTCCACGGTCAAGGCGGGCCCGCTCAGGGATCGGCTGGGAGACGTGGGAGAGCGTCTGGGCACTGCGGTGCACGAGGCATGGAAGACCGCTCTGGCCGGCCAGTCGCTATCCGACGCCAGGGCCCAGATCGACGGGGGCCGGATCCACGCGGAGCTGGCCGCCGCCCGTCGTTCCCCCGAGACGGTCCGCTCCGGTCAGACGATCGCTGCCATCGAGGCGCAGCTGGCGGCAGCAGAACGTATGGACAAGACGATCGCCGATGCGTACGACCGGCTGCGCCTGCTCGACGCTCGGATCGACGAGACGGTGACCCGCACCGTCGAGTTGTCGGTCAGCCAGACCGACGACGCGGCCGTTGCGGGTCTCGGCGACGAGGTCGACTCGATCGTCGGCGACATGGAGGCCCTGCGTCAGGCCATCGAGGAGACACGCGGTGTCGGACGGCCCGCGGCAGGTCCTTCGACAGGTCCGACGGCCTCGTGAGCACCACCTCAGGCAGACCGACTCACGGCGAAACGGCCGACTGGGGCTCCGGCTGGGCCGACGAGACCTGGGCCGACGAGACCTGGGCCGACGAGACCTGGGCCGACGAGGCATCAGCAGAGGAACCCATCGGCACGGCACCGGTCGGGTCACGCAGTCTGCTGGCAGCGAGCGCCGCGCCTGCAGTCGGCACGGCCCTGTCAAGGATCACCGGACTCGGCCGTGTCGCCGCTCTCACCGCGGCGCTGGGTCTGACCTCACTCGCTGACGTCTACAACCTGGCCAACACGGCGCCGAACATCCTCTACGAGCTGGTCATAGGCGGAGTTCTCTCGTCGACGCTGGTGCCGCTGTTCATCCACGCCAACGACACCAAGGCCCGCGACGCCGATGACGACTCGGCATCGGTGATCGTGACCGTCTCGTTCGTCGCTATCACCGTGCTCGCCATCGTTGCGGTGCTGCTGGCGCCGCTGGTCAACATGGCGTTCTCGTGGTCGCTCGACGGGGCCGAGCGTGCTCGTCAGCAGGCGATCGGAGATGACTTCCTGATCCTCCTGCTGCCCCAGATCTTCTTCTACGGGATGATGACCCTGGGCACGGCGCTGCTCCACGCCAAGCGGCGCTTCGCCGCGCCTGCCTTCGCGCCCGTGCTCACCAACGTCGTGATCTCTGCCGCGGCGTTGTCGGTGTACTTCTTCCTCGATGATGACGGCCCTTCGTCGCTGCGCACCGTCTGGGTCCTTGGGCTCGGCACGACAGCAGGCATCGCTGCCATGGCGGTCGCCCTGTTGCCCGCGGTTCGCCGATCCGGAACCGAGCTGCGCTGGTCCTTCCAGCCGCGTCATCCCGCCATCTCGTCGGTCCTACGTCTGTCCGGCTGGACGGTCGGCTTCGCCATGGCGAACCAGGTCTCCCTCCTGATCGTCCTGACGCTCGCCCGTGGCGTTGGCGTGGGCGCCGTCTCCGCCTACCAGTACGCCTTCATCTTCTTCCAACTCCCCTACGGCCTGATCGCGGTCTCGCTGATGACCGCCGTGCTCCCGGAACTGGCGACCGCCGCGGCGACAACGACGACCAACGATTCGCCGAACGGTTCCACGAGGGGCTCGGGCTCCTGTTGACGTTCATGCTGCCAGCAGCCGGTGCCTATCTGTTCATAGGTCGTCCCCTCGTCGAAATGCTGCTCCAGCGGGGCGAGTTCGACGCTGGCGCCACCCAGACCACCGCCGAGATGCTGACCGGCTTCAGTCTCGGATTGCCAGCGTTCGCGGTGTTCCTCTACTGCGTGCGAGCGTTCCACGCCCGGCGCAACACCAGAACCCCATTCATGCTGAACGTGTTCGAGAACGTCCTCAACGTCGTGCTGGTGCTGCCGTTGGTCGCGATGATGAGCGCGAGCGGGCTGTCCGTCGCGTACTCGATCGCCTACTGGGTCGCAGCCGTGGCCGCGCTCCTGGTGCTGAACCGCCACGTCCCTGGCCTGATCCAGCTCGGATGGCTGCGGCCACTCGGCAGGAGCGTGCTGGTGACAGCAGCCGTTCTCGTGTGGGTCGGAGTAGCGATGCGCTATGTCGAGCTCGACAGCGCCATCGGCCAGGTGGTGCTCTGCGTGGCAGTCGGCGGGATCGCGTTCGCAGCGGCGACGCTGCTCGTGCGCCCACCGGGATTCGAACCGGTCGCTGGCCGGCTGGCCTCGAGGTTGCGCAGGATCCGTCCGGAATCCTGAGAGCTCCGGGAACCTGGCGTAGGCTCGCACCCATGTTCAAGGCGTTGAAGAAATGGTGGAAGTACATGGGGGCGAAGGTCTCCAGTGTCTTCAACGAGAAGGCGGACCCGAAGGTCCAGCTCGAGCAGGCGATCGCCGAGGCCCAGGATCAGCACCGCCGCCTCAAGGAGCAGGCGGCGAACGTGATCGCCAACCAGAAGCAGACCGAGATGCGCCTCAGCGCTGCACTCGACGAGCTCGAGAAGCTCAACCGCAACGCCCAGCAAGCGGTTCTCATGGCTGACGAGGCGGCTACGGCGGGCGACACTGCTCGCGCCGCCGAGATGACCTCGGCCGCTGAAGCGTTCGCCAACCAGCTCATCGCCAAGGAGGCAGAAGTCGAGAACCTCAAGACGATGTCGTTGCAGTCGACCCAGGCCTCCGACCAGGCCAAGGCCGCCGTCAGCCAGAACGCCCGTGTCCTCCAGCAGAAGCTCGCCGAGAAGCAGCAACTGCTGTCCCAGCTCGATCAGGCGAAGATGGCAGAGCAGATGAACACGGCCATGGCCTCGCTCACTGAGACCGTCGGCAGCGACGTGCCGACACTGGCCGAGGTCCGCGAGAAGATCGAGGCGAGGTATGCCAAGGCCGAGGGCATGAGCGAGATCCAGGGCATGTCCGTCGAGTCCAAGATGCTCGAGGTCGAGCAGGCATCCGCGAGCGTCGCTGCACAGGCCCGCCTGAGCGAGATCCGCTCCAAGCTCGGCATCGCCGACACTCCAACGGCCCAGCCCACAGCGGACCCTGCTCAGGACGCAGCCGGCAGCGGCCAGGACGGCTGAGCTCTGCGATCAGGTCGGCAGGACCACCAGGTCGTCACGGTGCACGACCTCACCCTCACCTTCCACCAGATCCTCAGAACGACGGCCCGCCATCGCCGCCAGACGTGAGGCGCTGACCCTACTGAGCCCCTTGGCCACGACCAAGCCATCGCCGTCCACCACCTCGACGGCGTCATCGGCCTCGAAGGAACCGACGACCTGCGTCACACCAGCGGCCAGCAGGGAACGCCCACCCGAGGTGATCGCGGCGACCGCACCCGCGTCGACGACCACCTGGCCTTCGGCGGGCAGAGCGAAGGCGATCCAGAGCTTGCGGGCTGGCAGACGGCGATCACGCGGCAGGACGACCGTCCCCACGCCCGGGATGGCGTCGAGTGCATCGGCTATCACCGCGGGACGATCGGCAGCGGCGATCACGGCACGCACTCCGGACCACGACGCCATCTTGGCCGCTGCCAGCTTGGATGCCATCCCGCCACTTCCCCGCTCCGACCCGGCGCCGCCGGCCAGCGCCTCGAGCTCGTGATCGACCTCGGCGATCTCCTCTATGAGCGAAGCATTGCTCGCGAACCTGGGGTCGGCGTCCATCAACCCGGGGGTGTCGGTGAGAAGCACCAACAGGTCCGCGCCGACGAGCTGCGCCACGAGTGCCGCAATCCGGTCGTTATCGCCGAAGCGCACCTCGTCGTCGGCGACGGCGTCGTTCTCGTTCACCACAGGAACCACCCCCAGCTCGAGCAGCCGGTCGAGTGTGCCGCGAGCCTGCAGGTACTGGGCTCGCACCATGAAGTCGAGAGGTGCCAACAACACCTGACCTGCGACGAGGCCATGGGCACCGAGCGACTCGCTCCAGGTCCCGACCAGGCGTGCCTGGCCGACCGCGGAGATGGCCTGGAGAGTCCGGGCGTCGCGGGGTCGTCGAGCCGCATCCAGTCCGAGCGCCGGAAGACCCGAGGCAACCGCGCCCGACGACACGACGACGACCTCGACGCCACGAGCACGCAGGTGTGCGACCTCGGCGGCCACCTTGGCCACAGCGCCGGAGTCGATCAGGCCATCGGCGTCGGTCAAGCTCGAGGTGCCCATCTTCACGACGATCCGCACGCTCAGTCCGCCTCGTCGAAGGGCCGCACGTCAAGTCGCACATCCGACTCGTAGTCGAAGCTCAGGTCACCTATGTGCACCGTGTCACCGTTGCCAGCGCCGGCACGGGCGAGCGCACGCTCGACGCCGAGGCGCGCCAGGCGTTCACGTGCCACGTCGAGAGCCTCGGGGTTGGTCAGGTCCGAAAGGCCGACCGCTCTGAGCGCCTCACGCCCGAGCACCTCGAAGCTGCCGTCATCATGGCGGGTGATGCGTACACCTTCCTGCAGCGGCCTGAGTGTGACGAAACCCTCGGGCTCCGGCTCTTCGGCCCTGGCCGTCTCGACAGCGGAGCGGACCAGTCCGAGCAGCTGCGGGACACCTGCACCGGTGACCGCCGAAACCATCGGGCCGTCGAAGTCCTCGAGCGATGACCCGCTCGCCAGATCAGCGCGGGAACCAGCGAGCACACGAGGACGCTCCAGCAGCTCCGGCTGGTACTGAAGAAGCTCCTCGAGCAGAACACGTTCCTGTTCGATCGGTGATGCCGGAGCGCTCTCGGACAGGTCCACCAAGAGGAGAAGCACCCGAGATCTCTCGATGTGGCGCAGGAACTGCAGTCCCAGACCCCGACCTTCGGCGGCACCCTCGATCAGCCCGGGTATGTCCGCCACGACCATCTCGAAGGGTTCGCCCCCGTCGTCCATCCTCACGACCCCCAGGTTGGGTTCCAGGGTCGTGAACGGATAGTCGGCGATCTTCGGCTTGGCCGCGGAGATCCGCGAGATCAGCGTCGACTTGCCGACGTTGGGGAACCCGACGAGGGCCACGTCCGCCATGAGCTTCAGCTCCAGGCGCAGCCAGCGTTCCTCGCCGTACTCACCCTGCTCGGCGAAGCCGGGAGCCCGGCGGCGGTTGGACAGGAACCTGGCGTTGCCCTTGCCACCCTGGCCGCCGCGGGCGCCCAGCCACCTGTCACCGTCGTGGACCAGGTCGGCCAGGACCTCACCGTCCTGCGAGCAGACGACGGTCCCGACAGGGACCTTCACGATCAGCTCGTCGCCGCTCGCGCCATGGCGCTTCTTGCCCGAGCCGTGGGTGCCGCTGCGAGCCTTGCGATGCGGATGGTCCCGGAACGCCAGCAGCGACGCGACGTTGCGGTCGGCCACGAGCCAGACGTCGCCACCGCCACCTCCGTCGCCACCGTCGGGACCGCCACGATCGACGTGAGCCTCGCGACGGAACGACACGCAGCCAGCTCCACCATCACCGCCTCGGACGTTGAGGCCACACTCGTCCACGAAGTTCGACACCGGGCAAGGATACGACCCCGCCGGACCGATACCGTCCCTACCCCCTCCTACGATGGTTCCATGTCCACCCCGCCCCTCGACTCACCAGCAACAACCGAGCGGGCGTTGACCTGGGCGGCGACCATGCCCGGCCACAGCGGCGTCGCGGCCGTACGCCATGCCCACAGGGACTCGAACACATCGGTGGGTCCGGTGCCGCATCCCGGACGAGAGGGCCGCGAAGAGCTCGAGGACCGCCTGCTCGCCCCAGGCGCGACGCGGGCTTTTGGCGCCGGGGAGCGCAGGATCCCCGAGCAAGCGGACCCCGAGCGCACCTGCTTCGAGCGCGACCGCGACCGCATCCTGCACTCAACGGCCTTCCGTCGCCTCGCCGGCAAGACCCAGGTCTTCGTGTTCCCCGACGACCACCAGCGCACCCGACTGACCCATGCTCTCGAAGTTGCCCAGGTGGCCACAGCGATCGCCCGTTCGATCGGGCTGAACCTGGCCCTCACCGAGGCCATCGCACTCGGCCATGACTGCGGGCACGGTCCAGGCGGTCACGCCAGCGAAGACGCCTTCGCCCCATATGTGACCGGCGGTTACGACCACGCGGTCTGGGGTGCGGACACGGTGCTTGAGCCCCTCAACCTGTGCGTGGAGACTCTCGACGGCATCCGGAACCACTCTTGGTCGAGACCCGCGCCCACGACCCCCGAAGGCGAGGTCGTCTCTTGGGCCGACCGGATCGCCTACGTCTGTCACGACTTCGAGGACGCCGAACACGGCAGGAGTGGTGACCTCGCAGCAGCTTCCCCCGATCGTCAAGCAGCGATGCGGAGACCGTCGTAGCCGCCAGCTCCACGCCTTCATCGACGGCGTGGTCGAGGCTGTCCGTACCACCGGCTCGATCGGGATGACCGAGCCGCTCGCCGAGGCCCTCGCCTCGTTCCGGGCGTTCAACTACGAGCACATCTACATGCGTCCTGCCTCGCTCGCGCAGAATCAAGCAGTCATCAGCGTGCTACGTGCCCTCGTGGAGCACTACGGCGACCGTCCCCAACTGCTCCCTCGGCTCTCGGCCGAACCACAGTCAGTCGTGCCGGGTGACGAGCAAGCACTCCGTGAAGCCGTCACCCACGTCGGCGGCATGACCGACCGTTACGCGTTCAGCGAAGCGATCCAGATGATCGGCTGGCGGGCTGAGGATCTGCCTGTCGGCATCGCCTGAGAAGAGATGCTCAGCCCTCGACGGGCAGCACGCTCACGATCTTGCGGTTCCGGCGGGACCCGAACTTCACAGCACCATCCGCGGTGGCGAAGAGCGTGTCATCCCCACCGATTCCGACATTGGTCCCGGGATGGATCTTGGTGCCGCGCTGACGCACGATGATCGACCCGGCGCTGACCACGCCGCCGTCGTAAACCTTCACGCCGAGGCGCTTGCTCTCTGAGTCACGGCCGTTCCTGGTGGAGCCGCCGCCCTTGGTCTTCGACATTGTCTGGTCCTCTTCCTGGCAGCTCGGGCCTCAGCCCTTGGAGATGCCGGTGATCTCGATCGACGAGTACGTCTGACGGTGACCCCACCGACGACGGTTGTTCGACTTGTTCTTGTAGGTGAAAGCGTTGATCTTCGGGCCCTTCACCTCTTCGACGACCCGAGCCGACACGGTCGCGCCCTTGAGCTGATCGGGCGTCGCCAGGACGGTGTCGCCATCGACCAACATCACCGGAGCGAGCTGCACTTCGCTGTCGGGCGCTCCGAGGCGCTCGACGTTGAGGCGCTGCCCCTCCTCGACCCGATACTGCTTTCCACCGGACTTCACGACTGCATACATACGGCTCGTCATCCTAGGGCCCCGACACCTATTCGAGAAAGTCGGCGCCGGATGCCGTCACCCCTTCAGGCCAGGAAGGCCATCACCCCTTCAGGCCAGGAAGGCCATCACCCCTTCAGGCCAGGAAGGCCGGCTCCACCAGCAGTCCGCGTCCGTCGCAGTGCTCACAGCGGGTCGACACCGACTCGACCAGGCCCTCACCGATGCGCTTGCGGGTCATCTCGACCAATCCGAGCTCGGAGATGTTGAATGCCTGCGTACGGGTCTTGTCGCGCCCCAGGGCCTCCCGGAACACCTTCACGACCTGGTCGCGGTTCTCCTTGACCTCCATGTCGATGAAGTCGATGACGATTATGCCGCCGATGTCACGCAGACGAAGCTGACGGGCGATCTCCTCGGCCGCCTCCAGGTTGTTGCGGAACACCGTCTCCTCGAGCGACGAGGACCCGACGTTGCGGCCGGTGTTGACGTCGATGACCGTGAGTGCCTCGGTCGCCTCGATGATCAACGAACCGCCCGACGGCAACCAGACCTTCCGGTCGAGGGCCTTCGCCACCTGCTCGGCGACGTGGTAGCGCTCGAACAGCGGGAGCGGCTCGGCAGCGCGGTCGAAGTACTGGACACGGTCAGCGAGAGCAGGTGCGACAGCTTCGACGTAGTCATTGACGTCGCGGTACAACGCCTCGTCGTCGATCACCACCGCCCGGTACTCGGAGTTGAACTCCTCACGAATGAAGCGGACGGCCATCTCCGGCTCGCGGTACAGCAGGCCGGGGCGGGTCTGCTTCGATGCCAGCTCGGAGATCTGCTGCCACTGCTTGACGAGCCTGGCGACGTCACGCTCGATCTCCTCGGTGGTCACGCCAGCGCACCGCGGTCCGCACGATGATGCCGTGTTCGGCCGGCTTGACCCTGTCGAGCAGCTTGCGGAGTCGCTTGCGCTCGTCGTCGGGTAGGCGCTTGGAGATCCCGTATGTGGACGAGTTCGGAACCAGCACCACGAAACGCCCCGGCAGCGAGACCTCCTGGGTGAGCCGGGCGCCCTTGTGGGCGATCGGGTTCTTGGTGACCTGACAGAGGATCAGCTGCTTCGCCTTGAGCACGTCCTCGATCCGGGGCGGCTGGCCGCTCTTGCGCTCGACGTCATCGGAGTCGTACTGGACGTCGCCGCGGTACAGAACCGCGTTCTTGGGTGTTGCGATGTCGATGAAGGCAGCTTCCATACCGGGCAGGACGTTCTCGACCTTGCCGATGTAGATGTTGCCGTGGATCTGGGTTACGTCGTCGGTCGGTCGCGAGACGTAGTGCTCCACGAGCGAACGCCCCTCGAGGATCGCTATCTGTGTCGCGTCATCGTGCACGTGCACGTTCATCTGGTACCGGCCGACAGCTCGACCCTTGCGGCTGCGCCCGGAGCGCTTCTTCAGGGTCGCCTCGTCGAGCTCGATCGGGGCATCATCGCTGAGCACGGCTTCGACCGGTGCCGGGCGGCCGCCGCCGCGCTTCTGGTTCGGCTTCGAGCCCTGGTTGCTCTGGCTGCCCGCCGACCGCGCCACGCCCGGGGCCTGCTGGCCACCCTGGTTCTGCTGGCCTGGTGCCTCACCCTGACCGCTGCCACCACCCCGGCCCCTACGACGACGACGTCGATTGCGGTTCTGTCCCGCACCAGGTTGACCGTTGCCGGAGCCTTCCTTCTGCCCCACGCCCGAACCAGACTGAGAGGAGCCGCTCTTCGGGGAACCGGCGGATGCGCTGCTCACCGGTGCAGGCATGGAGTCACCGATCTTCGGCTTGCGGGGCTGACCTCCCGGCGTGGGCGGGCCGTCAGACCGGGGCGATTCGCCCTTCGGTGCTGGACGCTGCTGTGCCTGCTGCTGCGACTTTGGCGTCGTATCGGGTCGGGGCTGATTGCCCCGGTGGCCCGACGACGATTCGCCCGGGCCCTTGGTGGGTTCGGTGTCCGACATGGGACGGTCCTCTCGTGTTGCGCACCCTCGGGCACGCGAGCACGGCGTTGCGAGCCCGATGGGCTCTGAGCACGCGCCGTCGCTCGTGGTTCTTGTGGTCGCGCCGCGGCGCACAGCGCCGGGCGACGGGTCGTTCCAGGTCCGTGGTCGATGCCGCAACGACGAGGATCAAGCTCAACGTGGCCAACAGCTTGGACATGGTGCTGCCCACTCTACCGACGGAACGGGCTGAGCACGGAACCCCCGCTCAGTTGAAGCGGTGCATGTGGACCGACTGCACAAGACCGAGAGCCAGGAAGGTGGCAACGACCGACGAGCCGCCCTGGGAGACGAGCGGCAGCGGGATACCCGTGATCGGCATGATCCCCAGGTTCATACCGACGTTCTCGAATATGTGGAACAACAGCATGCACAACACGCCCACGCACAACAGGACACCCATCTGATCCGATGCCATCTGGGCGTTGCGCCAGATGCGCCAGACCATCACTGCATACAACAGGACCAGCGTCCCGGCGCCGACGAATCCGAACTCCTCCCCCGCCACGGTGAAGATGAAGTCCGTCTGCTGGGCCGGCACGTAGCCCAGCCGCGTCGATGGACCCTTGCCGAACCCGTAGCCGGTCAACCCTCCCGAGGAGATCGCCGTCTGTGCCTGACGCACGTTGTAGACGGCCTCCTCAGACACGCTGTCCGGGCTGGCGAAGGACAACAGCCGGTCCTTCTGGTACTGGTCGAGGGTGTCGGACGACAGGATCGCGAACACCGCTGCCACACCCAACAGGAGCAGCACCGCAAGGTGGCGAAGCTTCACGCCGGCCACCACGAGCATGCCGAGTCCAGCCACGATGAACACGAGTGCGGATCCGAGGTCGGGCTGCATGAGCGTCAAGATGACCGGAGCGCCGATCAGTCCGAGCGCGGCAGCCAGCCGTGGTAGGTCCACCCGGTCGACAGCACCGAGGAACGACGCCACCGCGACGATCGTCGCCAGCTTGCCCATCTCGGCCGGCTGCAGCACGACGGGCCCGAACTGGTACCAGCCGCGGGTTCCGTTCACGGTCGATCCCAGCGGTGTGAGAACTCCCAGCAGCAGGACGATCCCGCCCGCATAGATCAGCGGCCACCAGTCGGCGATGCGTCGGTAGTCGACGAGCGACACGACGGCCATCGCCACGACACCCACAGCTACGAACACAGCCTGGCGGGCGACCACGCCGGCACCACCGTCGAATCGACGCGTGGCGCTGTAGACCATGACCAGGCCGACCACCGAGATCACACCGGTGACCACGAGCAGCGCCACATCGACATGACGCCAAGGCGCGGACAGGTCCGCTGCCCGGAAGTGACCACGGCCGTGCCGGGAGTGCCGGGTTCCGAGCATCACTCCACTTCCCCTCGTGCCGCCGAGTCGGCCAGGCTCTGACGAAACGCTGCATCTGCTGCTGCGTCGCAGGCAGCCTGCTCCGCAACAGTGCACGCCACCGGCACCTGCCCCTCGGATGCAGGGCGGAGCACCCTGAAAGCGACCGGTGCCGCCACGTCGGAACCGAATCCCGCCTCGGGCACGACGACGGCGACCGTGTAGGCAGGCTCGACGTTCGCCACTGCCGGACCCCAGCCGACGAACAGCGCCGTGTCGGCTTTGCGATTCACCTGCGCGGTGCCGGTCTTGCCTGCCATCGGCCAGGCGGTGGGGTTGGTGTTCCACGCTGCCGCGGCAGTGCCGTAGGCGCTCTGGGTCACACCGACGAAACCCTGCCAGAGCTTGGCGTAGTGGCTGGGGTCGAGCTCCACCTTGGCCAGCTGCTCAGGCTCGACGGTGCGCAGCACCTCGAAGTTGCCGTCCTCCCCCGGTGGCAGCGTCGCGTCGAGCGACCGCGTCACCTTCGACACGATCTGCGGCCTGAACCGGGTGCCTCCGTTGGCGAACGTCGAGTACGAGCTGACCAGCTGGAGCGGAGTGACGAGGACGTCGCCCTGCCCGATCGACATGTTGATGTTGTCGCCCGATCGCCAGTCACCCGTGGCGAACAGATCGGGTCGGGCCTCGTAGGCCTCCCTGCGGGCCTGTGGAGTGGGAAGCCGTCCAGCGTTCTCCCCCGGCAGCGGAATGCCTGTGCGCGATCCCAGTCCGAACTCAGACGCGGTGTCCTGGATCGGTGTCTCGCCGAACTCGCCGCGGCGTTGCCAGAACTTGTCCGCGATGCGGTAGTAGTAGACGTCGGACGACACCGTCATCGACTCGGCAAGGTTCACCGTTCCGTGGGGGCGACGACCAGCGTTCTGGAACTCGCACGACTCGCCCTTGCAGTTCTCCGCCTTGTAGTAGCCAGGGTCGTTGACCGTCTCGTCGCCACCAGGCAGCAGACCGGTCCGCTGCGCCGCCACAGCGGTGAACAGCTTGAAGGTCGAACCCGGCGCGTAGGTGCCCTGCAACGCCCAGTTGTTGAGCGGCATCCCGCTCCTCGAGTCCGTGAGCGTAGCCCAGTACTCCTGGGAGATCCCGTTCACCACCGACACCGGGTCGTAGTCCGGGTAGCTGGCCATGGCGACTATCTGGCCGTTCCGCGGGTCCTGGATCAGCACTGACCCCTGCGGAGCGTTGGTCCTGCGTCAGCCCGGTCGCGTCACGCTGATAGCCACGACGGACGCTCTGGATCTTCGCCTCCAGCTCACGCTCGGCCAGCGCCTGCATGTCGATGTCGATGCTCAACCAGACGTCGTCGCCCGCCTCGGGAGGGTCGACGGAGACGACGTCGACCAGGTCCCCCCTGGCATTCACCTCGATGGTGCGCTTGCCGGGAACGCCGCGCAGGTCCGACTCATAGGCACGCTCGACCCCGGTCTTGCCGACCGAGTCACCCAGCTCGTACTCCTTGCCCTCGGGCACCTCGACCATCTCGTCCTCGGGGATGGTCGAGTCGCTGCCGTCGGCGCCTGGAACGGTTCCGCCACGCCGCACCAACTCCTCCTCGTTGATCTCACCGACGTAGCCCAGGACGTGCACCCCGAGCGAGCCGTACGGGTAGACCCGCACCGCCTTGCGCTCGACGACCACGCCCGGGAACCGGTCGCCCCGCTCCGCCAGGTAGATCTCGGCCGCCTCGGAGACGTCCTCGGAGACGGGCACATACGCCTGCGGCGCGTAGCGCTTGTCCTCGAAGGCGGCCTCGACATCGCTCACCTTCGCCGGGATGCCGAACGAGACCAGCGTGTCCGCCAGGTCGACGAACACGCTCCGTCGTTCGTCGACGTCCAACTTGCGCAGCGGCTCACGATCGAGGGCGACGACGATCGACGTCCGGTTGTCGACCAGCACCCGACCGTTGCGGTCCAGGATGCGACCGCGGGGCGCTTCCTCGTGGATCACCCGCAGGCGGTTGGTCACCGATGCAGCCTCGAACTCCTGGCGGTCGATCCCCTGCAGGAACCAGAGACGAACGAACAGGGCCAGGAACAAGGAGACAGCGACGATGCCGACAGCGCTCAGGCGTACCTGTGTGGAGTCGGTATCCATGTCGTGGGGTCTCGTCAGGTCCGTGGGCGTCGGGCTCAGCGGATGCCGGCGTGTGTCGTATCACCTTCGGCCCAGCGGCCAACAGCGAGTACCGGCACGCACAGCACGGCGTTGAGGACTGCGACGATACCGACGATCTGCAGGAGCCGGGGATCGCTCGATGAGTGTTGCCCCAGCAACTGCGACAGGAGTGCGAACAGGAGCACCCCTGCGGCTGACCCGGCGGCCGCTACCAGCATGTCCATGGAGCGGGTGCTGGACATGACCGACTCGCGGAACGAACCGACGGTGAAGCCGACCACCGAGTAGGACAACGCCGAGATCCCCAGCGTGCCGGGCATCACAGCATCTACCAGCAGTCCTGCCGCGAACCCGATCACGGCACCACGCGTTGGTCCACCGGCCAGACCGGCGCAGATCCCCATCAACAGCATCAGGTCGGCATGGACCCCGAACGGCTGGACGTCCGCCAACACACCGATCTGCAGGACGAACCCGACCAGCAGGACGGTCAGCCAGCGCAGCGCCAGTCCGGCTTCGTCGCTCACCGCTTCGGCGCCGGCGACGGGCTCATGACTCCGGCACCCACTTGAGGACCTGGACGACGTCGACCTCGGCGAAGTCGACCGAGTAGGCGACCTGGAGCGTCTGCACACGCGCGGCCTCGTCGGGTGTCACCTTCTTCACCGTGCCCACCGGGATCTGGTTGCCGGGCGGCATGATCGAGCGTTCTATGCCGCCCGTCACGACCAGTTCGCCCTCCTCGACCGGCGCCCCGGTGTCGAGCGACACCTCGCCGATGAAGGTCCTGTCGTCACCACCGCCGTGACCCTTGCCGATCACGCCGCTGCGGGACAGCCTTATCCCGATCCAGAGATCCGGATCAGTGATCAGCTGCACGACCGAGCGCTTGTCGCTGACCTGGACGATCCGTCCCACCAGTCCGTCGCGCTGGACCACGGGCATGCCCACATCTAGCCCGGCGTCACGGCCCCGGTCGAGCTGCAGTGTGTGGTCCGTGAAGTTCGAGTACGGGCCTGTCGTCACGCGTGCGATCTGGGTGTCCAGGCCATCCAGGTAGGCGATTCCGAGCTGCTCCTCGAGACGGGCCAGCTCTTCGGCCGCGTCCTGGTCGGCCCACCGTCGCCCTCGTAGGTCCTGTAATTCGGCGCGCAGCTCCTCGTTCTCGGCCTTGAGGTCCTCGTAGCCCGTCACTCCGTTCCACGCGTTGCGGAAAGGCGTCGTGAGCCAACGCGCACCGCCCCGAACGGGGGCCAGGACGTCCACAGCGCCTTCGCGTGCGCTTGTCAGAGCGATCACACCGCGGGCATCGAGGGTGATGAGCGTGACGGCCGCCAAGGTCACCACCAACAGCACGTACAGCCGGGGACGACGCCTACTCGGGCCGGGTGATGAAAGCGGACGCACGGGTCGGTGGTCAGCCGCGCTGGGATGAGAAGAGAACGCCTTCGAGTGCTTCGAACTCCTCGAGCGCCTGCCCGGACCCCAGAGCAACCGCCTCGAGCGGCCGGGGCGCGATCCGGATCGGCATGCCGGTCTCCTGCGCGAGTCGTTCCGGCAGGCCTTTGAGCAGCGCTCCCCCACCGGCGAGCATGATGCCGCGCTCCATGATGTCGGCGGCCAGCTCGGGAGGGGTCTTGTCCAACGTAACCTTGACCGCGTCGACGATCGACGACACGGGCTCCTCGATCGCCTCGCGGATCTCCGGCGTCGACGTGACGATGGTCTTGGGCAGGCCGGTTACCAGGTCGCGGCCACGGATCTCAGCCTGCAGCTCCTGTCGCAACGGCCACGCTGAGCCGAGCTCCATCTTCACGACCTCGCTCGTGCGTTCGCCCAGTGCGAGGCTGTACTCCTTCTTGATGAACTGGATGATCGCCTCGTCGAGCTCATCGCCGCCGACACGCACCGACTGGCTGGTGACCACGCCGCCGAGCGAGATGACGGCGACCTCGGTGGTCCCGCCACCGATGTCGACGATCATGTTGCCCGTCGGTTCCTGGACAGGCAGCCCGGAGCCGATCGCGGCCGCCATCGGCTCCTCTATGATCCGCGCCGGCTTGCGGGCCCCGGCGAACTCCGCTGCATCCTGCACTGCGCGCTGCTCGACACCGGTCACTCCGGACGGAACGCAGATGATCATCCGGGGCTTGGCGAAACGGCTGTTGTGCACCCGCTGGATGAAGTAGCGCAGCATCGTCTCGCAGACCTCGAAGTCTGAGATGACGCCGTCCTTCAGTGGGCGGATCGCCTTGATGTGCGCGGGCGTGCGCCCGATCATGCGCTTGGCCTCGGTGCCCACCGCCACCGCGTGGCCGTCCTGTTCACGAACGGCGACGACCGACGGTTCAGACAGCACGATGCCCTCGCCACGGACGTAGACGAGCGTGTTGGCCGTGCCCAGGTCTACCGCCATGTCACGGCTGAGGAAGTTGGAGTTGAACCGTGCCATAGAGCGCCCTCACGCTAGCTCGCCGCGCATCATCAGGTGGATCGCAACGAAACCGCAACAAACTCTAACGGCCTCGCTAGAAGGCCTCCACCTGTTGTGACAGGTGTCCTTCGACCGTTCTCAGCCAGGAGATCAGCCGTTGAACCAGAGGGCGATCTCGCGTGCGGCCGACTCGTTCGAGTCGGAGCCGTGCACCAGGTTCTCGTTGGTCGTCGTCGCGAAGTCACCACGGATCGAACCCGGCTGGGCGTCCTCGACACGGGTCTTGCCGATCATGGTCCGCATGATCGACCACGTCTGGTCGTCGGGGCCCTCGACCACCATGGCGACGACGGGACCACGGGTGAGGAAGTCGACCAGCTCTCCGAAGAACGCCTTGTCACGGTGCTCGTCGTAGTGCGCCTCGGCGAGCGAACGGTCGGCGGTACGCAGGTCCATCGCTGCGATCCGCAGGCCCTTGCGCTCGACCCGGGCGATGATCTCGCCGACGAGGCCGCGTTCGACGGCGTCCGGCTTGGCCATGATGAAGGTCTGGTTGGGAGTGGGGGTTGTGCTCACGACGCTCAGGGTAGGACCTGACGGCCCGGCACCAAAAAGCGTCACCGCCGGGCGGACGCCTCGACGGCTCTCGCGCGCCGGTTCGACGATCCTGAACGAGCCCGTCACCACCACGAAGTCCTCCTCGGCCGCGACCGCCAGCGCACGCGTCACCGCCGCCTGCGGATCGACCACGACCTCGCTGCTGAGCCCGCCACGCTCGCACGCGGCGGCCAGCGACGAAGCGGGGACCCCACGATCGCCGTCGAGCGAACAGCACAGCACGAGGTCAGGGTGCATCCGCGCGATCGCTGCCAGCGCAGAGTCCGGATCGCGACCGGCGAGCTGACCCATCACCACGATACGGGACCCGATCGGCTGGAACTCGGCCTCGACGGTACGGGCGAGCTGCGCGAGGGCGTCGGGGTTGTGCGCACCGTCGAGCACCACCAGCGGGTGGTGTCCCACCACCTCGAACCGGCCGGGCAGTACGAGCTCGGCAAATGCCTCGGTGACCAGCTCATCGGGTACCGCGTGATCGAAGAACGCTTCGGTCGCTGCCAGGGCGACGGCTGCATTGTCCATCTGATGCGCACCGTGCAGTGGCACGACCAGGTCCTCGTGGAGACCCTTCGGCGTTCTCACGTCGACGACGTGGCCACCGACGGCGAGTCGGTCGCTCTCGACCACGAAGTCGACTCCCAGCCGGATCAGCGACGCCGGCCCTTCGGAGCGGAACACCGGTACCAGATCCGCGTCGACATCGCCCAGAACGGCGACGCTGTCGGGGCCGATGATCCCCGCCTTCTCCGCCGCGATCGCCATCTCCCACCCCGGCGAGAAGTCCGTGTGATCCCCTCCGACCGATGTGACCACCGCCACCGCCGCGTCCGCGACGTTGGTCGCGTCGTAGCGCCCGAGCAACCCGACCTCGATGACGGCCACGTCCACGGGAGCCTCGGCGAACCAGCGGAACGCCGCCGCTGTCATGACCTCGAACCAGGTCGGTCGGGTGGCGCAGAGCCCCTCGACGGCCGCGATGCCCGAGAGCACCTCGGCCAGATCCTGATCACCGATCGGCACGCCGTCACGCGTGATCCGCTCGTTGATCCGCTCCAGGTGCGGACTCGTGTAGGTCCCGACCGACAGTCCGTGAGCCGAGAGCAACGACGTGATCATGGCTGCGACCGACCCCTTGCCGTTCGTGCCGGTCACATGGACGACCGGCACGCTGTGCTGCGGGTCGCCCAACAGGGCCATGAGCTCGCTCATCGGCTCCAGGGACAGCCCGTCCACCCGACCGGCAGCGATACCCGCCGAGGACTGCTCGTGGTCCAATCTGGCGTCGAGCCAAGCAAGTGCTTCGACGATGTTCATCGCATGGATCAGGATGCTGCCCGACGCGGGCGGCTGGTGCGCTGCTTGGCCCCCCGTGGTATGAGTGTCGGGTTCACCTGTTCGAGCACCACGCTCTCGTCGATGACGACCCGAGCGACGTCGTCACGTGAGGGCAACTCGTACATGACGCCGAGCAGGACCTCCTCGATGATCGACCGCAGGCCGCGGGCGCCGGTCCCACGTGCCAGGGCCTGATCAGCGACGGCTCCCAAGGCTTCCTCTGTGAACTCCAGCTCAACATCCTCGAGCTCGAAGAACTTCTGGTACTGCTTGACCAGGGCGTTCTTCGGTTCGACCAGGATCTGGATCAGGGCCTCTCGGTCGAGGCTGTCGACCACTGCCGTGACGGGCAGGCGCCCGACGAACTCAGGGATGAGACCGAACTTCAGTAGGTCCTCGGGCAGGACCTTGGCGAACAGCTCACCCTCTGAGCGCTCGTTCACCGAGCGGACCTCGGCGCCGAACCCGACGCCCTTGCGGTTGGAACGCTGCTCGATGATCTTGTCGAGTCCGGCGAATGCACCACCGCAGATGAACAACACGTTCGTCGTGTCGATCTGGATGAACTCCTGGTGCGGGTGCTTGCGCCCACCTTGGGGTGGGACCGACGCCGTGGTGCCCTCGAGGATCTTCAGCAGCGCCTGCTGGACGCCCTCGCCCGACACGTCGCGGGTGATCGACGGGTTCTCGGACTTGCGAGCGACCTTGTCGATCTCGTCGATGTAGATGATCCCGTGCTCGGCCTTCTTGACGTCGAAGTCGGCCGCCTGGATCAGCTTCAGGAGGATGTTCTCCACGTCCTCGCCGACGTAGCCGGCCTCGGTGAGCGCTGTCGCGTCCGCAATGGCGAACGGCACGTTGAGCATTCGCGCCAGCGTCTGGGCCAACAGCGTCTTCCCGCAGCCGGTCGGACCGATCATCAAGATGTTGGACTTGGCGAGCTCGACGTCGGCGGAGCCCGACCGGGCCCCGTGCTGGACCCGCTTGTAGTGGTTGTAGACCGCCACGGACAGGATCTTCTTGGCGCGTTCCTGACCGACGATGAAGTCGTCGAGGAACTCGAATATCTCGACGGGCTTGGGCAGCTCCTCGAGGGTCAGCTCACCCGTCTCGGCGAGCTCCTCCTCGATGATCTCGTTGCAGAGGTCGATGCACTCGTCGCAGATGTAGACGCCCGGGCCCGCGATCAGCTTCTTGACCTGCTTCTGGGACTTGCCACAGAAGGAGCACTTGAGAAGCTCTCCACCATCACCGAACTTCGCCACGCTGCATCCTCACTGACGGGTCATCTCGGTCGAACGTGCGTCGGCCGGATCCATGGCCGACCATTCTTGCTGATCGGTCAGCTGACGGCGGTGATCGGACCGGAGTTGTCGACTGCGATACGAGCGTCGAGCACCTCGTCGACGATGCCGTACTCCTTGGCTTCGGCCGCAGTGAGCACGTAGTCGCGGTCGGTGTCCTGGGAGATCTTCTCGATCGGCTGACCGGTGTGCGACGACAGGATCTGCTCGAGGGTCGACTTGAGACGCAGGATCTCGTTCGCCGCGATCTCGAGGTCCGAGACCTGCGCATGGCCGGACTGTGCGTACGGCTGGTGGATGAGGATACGAGCGTTGGGCAGCGCGAGGCGCTTGCCCGGCGTACCCGCAGCGAGCAGGACCGCCGCGGCCGATGCAGCCTGACCGAAGCACAGGGTCGCGATCTCAGGACGGATGTAGCGCATCGTGTCGTAGATCGCGAGCAGCGCGTTGATGTCGCCGCCGGGGCTGTTGATGTAGATGCTGATGTCGCGGTCCGGGTTCTCGGACTCGAGGAACAGCAGCTGCGCACAGACGAGGTTCGCGACGGTGTCGTCGATCGGAGTGCCCAGGAAGATGATGTTCTCGCGAAGGAGGCGTGAGAACAGGTCCGAATAGCGCTCGCCCCTGCTCGTCTGCTCGATGACGTTGGGGACCATGTAGTTGTAGGCGGTCATTCGGCGTCCTCGTCGTGCTGGTCATGGCCGTGGTCGTGACCATCGTGATCGTGATCATCGTGGTCGTGGTCGTGGTCGGGCAGGACGAGGAGGTCATCGGCCACCGCGTTGCCGTCCTCGTCGACGAACTCGCTGTGCGACACGAGCCACTCCATCGCCTTGCGCGAAGTGACTCCTGATCGTACAGCCGAGAGCTGGCCGCTGTCGCGCAGTTCCTCTGTCGCATCCTCGACGCTGACGTCGGCGGAGCCGATCAGGTGGATGATCTCCTCCTCGACCTCGGTCTCGGTCGCAGCGAGTCCCTCGTTGCGAGCAACGGCACGGAGGGCGAGGTCGACCTTCACGGCGTCGACCGCCGCCTCACGCAGCTCGTCGCTGAAGGACTCGGGGTCACGACCCGTGATCTGCAGGTAGTCCTCGATGCGGATCCCGCTGTTGCCAAGGTTGTAGGCGAGGTTCTGGAGGCGGGCCTGCGCCTCGCTCGAGACCATCGCCTCGGGCGCCTCGACCTCGACCAGAGCGGCCAGAGCCTGACCCAGGTTCACCCGCACGGCGTTGCGGGTCTGCTCCTCGCGGGTCGACGAGAGCCGGGCGCGGGTGTCCTCGATCAGCTCGGACACCGTCTCGAACTCGGTGGCGTCAGCTACCCACTCGTCGTCGAGCTCGGGCAGGACCCGTTCCTTGACGTTCTTGACCGACAGCCGGAACTGCACCCGACCCTGTTCCGGATCCGGGTGATCGGCCTCGAACTCCAGCTCGGTCCCGGCTCCTGCGCCCATGAGCTGTTCGTCGAACTCCGCGACGATCATGCCGGACCCGACCAGGTACAGGTAGTCGTCCGCGGTCAACCCCTCGACGGCCTCGCCGTCGACGGAACCTTCGATGTCGATGGTGACGTAGTCCTGGTCGCCCGCCACGCGATCCGTCTCGCTGATCTCGGCGTACTGGCCACGCAGACGGTCCACCTGCTCGCTGACCTCGTCGTCGGAGGCGTCCGGCCGGGGAACCTCGACCCTCAGACCGTGGTAGCCCTCGACCTCGATCTCGGGACGGACCTCGACGACGGCTTCGAAGCTCACCGGTCCGTCGGTCTCACCACCGGTGATGTCCAGTTCGGGAGCTGCGATCACGTCGACGTCGTGCTCGATCACCGCTCGGCTGTAGAAGTCCGGCAAGGCGTTGCGAAGCGCCTCGGACCTGGCGTAGTCGGCCCCGAACTGCTTCTCGAGCAGCTTGCGCGGAGCCTTCCCGGGGCGGAAGCCCGGCAGTCGGACCTCCTTGGAGATCTGACGCCAGGCGGCGTCGACCGCCGGCTCCAGTTCCACCTCGTCGACCTCGACCGCGACCTTGACCTTGTTGCCCTCGACGGGCTCGACCGTTGACTTCATCAGGCCGGAGATCGTAGTGGCTCGCTCCGAGCTGGCAGACATCGGCCTGTCGGGTTCGGCCTGGGTGTCGGGAAGGAGCACCTCACGAGGGACGCTAGGGTCTGAGGCACGGGACGTGGCGCAGTCTGGTAGCGCACCGGCTTTGGGAGCCGGGGGCCGAGAGTTCAAATCTCTCCGTCCCGACCAATCGAACAGGGGGTCGCTCCGGCGGGCGGACATCCGCGAGACTGCCCCCATGACCTCACCCCACTCCACCGACATGCGCACAGTCATGGTGCACGGCCACGAGGTCGCCTATCGCACGGGTGGGAGCGGGCCGGTGGTGCTGCTCGTACATGGAATGGCCGGCAGCTCCGACACGTGGAGGCCGTCGATCCCGCTGCTCGAGGCTCACGTCACCTACGTAGCGCCCGATCTGCCGGGCCACGGCCGCTCGGACAAGCCCCGCGGCGACTACTCCCTCGGCGCCCAGGCAAGCTTCCTGCGCGACCTGTTGACCGCGCTCGGCCACGATCGGGCGACGATCGTCGGCCAGTCCCTGGGCGGCGGGATCGCCCTGCAGTTCGCGTACCAGTACCCCGAGCGCTGCGAGCGGCTGGTGCTGGTGTGCGCCGGCGGCCTGGGCCAGGAGGTGAACCCGGTCCTGCGCCTGCTGACCCTGCCGGGAGTGGACATGCTCCTCCCGCTCGCGTTCCAGCCGATCTATCGCACCGTCGTCGACGGATTCGCCGGAGTCATGCGCCGAATCGGCCTACAGCCCACACCCGTGGCGCTCGAGACGTGGCGCAGCTACTGCTCGTTGATCGACCCCGAGACGCGCTCCGCCTTCATCTCGACGCTGACAGCGGTGGTCGACCGCTCGGGCCAGCGTGTCAGCGCGCACGACCGCCTCTACCTGGCATCCGCGCTGCCAACCCTGATCGTATGGGGCGATTCCGACCCGATCATCCCCGTCGAGCACGCGCACGACACGCATCAGGCCATTCCGGGAAGTCAGCTCGAGATCCTGCCCGGCGCCGGGCACTACCCGCACTGCGAAGACCCCCAGCGGTTCGCCGAGCTGCTGGTCGAGTTCGTCGGCTCCACCGAGGCCGCACAGCTCACCACCGCCGAATTCGCCCGCCAGCTGGCCAGCACCGACTGAACCTGCACGGCACCGACCGGGGGACCGGATCGCTTCCCGGTCCTGCTAGCGTGTCGTGCTCCCGCGGGTGTAGCTCAATGGTAGAGCCACAGGTTTCCATCCTGTTGACGAGGGTTCGATTCCCTTCACCCGCTCTCACAGGCCAGGCAGGCCGTCGATGCTCGTCGCGTTGTTGGCCGAGCGGTACTCGGCGAGTTGCTCGTCGGAGCGCGCCGCCGCCCATTCATCCAGGCGAGTGCGTTCGGCCACGAAGTCCAATCTCGGCACGGCGTACCCGCACGAGTCCGATATCCGCCGTGCGGTGATCTCGACAACGGCCCGCTGACCCGGTCGCGGTTCGAACAGTCCGACCATCTGCTCCCAGTCCATGTCCCCCGGAGTCACCACCCTGCCCGTGCCGTGGACCCGGACGATCCTGGGCGGCCCTTCGAACGCACACCACATGAGGGTGATCCGGCCGTTTTCGCGCACATGGGCGACCGTCTCGATCCCGCTACCGGTCAGATCCAGGTATGCGAGCCGGTTCTGGTCGAGCACGACGAGGGTGCCATCTGTGCCCTTGGGCGAGAGGTTGACCGTGCCGTCGGCTGCGCTCGCCGCAGTGGCGACGAAGAACATGTGCTGTCGGTCGATCCACTCGACGAGCCGCTCGCCCAAGCCGTCGTACACCTTGCCCATGGCCGTCGAGGCTAGCCCTCGGTCACCGCTACGATCGCCGCCGTGCCGGAGTCGACTGCGCCGTTCCACCTGGTCGTGTACTCCGACTCGACCGAGCTCGGCGGCGCAGAGGTCGTGCTCGGCCGTCTGCTGGGAGCACTGCCCGCCCAGATCAGGGTCAGCGTCGTCGGGGTCGACCACGAGGTCGTCGACTGGTTGCGACAGCACCGCGCCGGCACGGACGGAACCGTGGTGACCGCCATCACCGGTCGGGGGGACCTCGCCGGCATGTGGCGCCACAGGCAGGTGTTCGCACGGCTCCACCCCGACGTGTTGCAGTTCAACCTCTCGACCGGCTCTTCGTGCCAATGGGCGATGGTTGCCGCCAGCACACTGCCCGATGTGCGTCGTGTCGCGCTGGAGCACTCGTCCATGGGCGTCTGGTCCGCCACCTCGGCCAGGCTGAAGCGGCTTACCGAGCGCCGACTCGACGCTCACGTCGCAGTCGGCGAACGAACCGCCCGGTTGATCGAGCAGTCAGCAGGACTGCCCCAGGGGTCGATCCGCACGATCCACCACGGCGTGGACCCGGTTCCCGCCGTGTCGGCGGACCGCCCCGGCGAACCGACCATCCTCAACGTCGCTCGCCACGATCCGGTCAAGGGCGTGGATCTGCTGCTCGAAGCCGTGGCACTGCTCGATCGACCTGTGAAGGTGGTCCTCGTCGGCGAAGGCGCCGAGACACAGGCCCTCGTGGCACAGGCCCGGCGCCTGGGGATCGCCGACCGGGTCGACTTCCGTGGGCCCGCCTGGGGCGGGACGGCCGCGGCGGGGATCATGGGCTCGTTCGACCTCTTCGTGCTGCCGTCACGCCTCGAGGGATTCCCGGTCACGGTCGTCGAGGCGATGCTCGCGGAGGTCCCCGTGGTGGCGACCGACGTCGGCTCGGTCCGCGAGCAGCTCATCGACGGCGAGACTGGATGGATCGTCGCGCCAGAGGATCCACCTGGTCTGGCGGCTGCGATCGGCGAAGCGCTGGACGACCCCGCCGAGGCCGGCCGAAGGGCGCTGGCCGGCCACGAGTTCGCACTCGCCAGGTTCACTCTGACAGCTACGATCGACGCGTGGGTCGGGCTCTACCGTGAGATCCTCGGTCGCAGCTGAGGCCACCGCTCAGCCCGAGTCGCTCAGCCCGAGTCGCTCCACGCTCCCGTCAGCGCCGCCGCTGGGGCAGCCGCCAGGACGACGATCATCGCCGCGTAGGGGGCGGCCGCCGCGTACGAGGCCGACTCGGTGTATCCCCACAACCTGGTAGCCAGCGTTTCGACCCCGATAGGGCGCAGGAGCAGGGTGGCAGGTAGCTCCTTCATGACCGTCAGGAACACCAGGAGCGCAGCGGCGCCCAGGCCGGGCGCGGCCAGTCGCAGCGTCACCGAGAACCAGGTCTGCCACTGACCCCGACCGAGGGTCCTCGACATCTCGTCGAGCGAAGGCGGCGCCTGCGCCACCGAGTTCTGGACCGCTCCGATCGCCAACGACAGGAACAGGACCGCGTACGCGAACAGCAGCATCGGAGTGCGCTGGTAGAGAGGAGTCGCCACCCGCACCCCGAAGAAGACCACCGAGAGCGCCACCACGATCCCGGGAAGCGCGTGGGCGGCGTACGCCGAGTCCGTCGAGAACCGCGCCAACGGCCCCGGGTGCCTGGCTGCGAGGACCCCGACGGGTATCGCCAACAGGACCGTGAGCGCGGCGGCCGAAGCGGCGATCCAGGCCGTTCCCAGCGTCGCATCCATCAACGTCGACCAGTCGGTGACCGAGGTTCCTCGCTGCAGCCAGTAGACGAGGCTCCATGCGGGTACGCCGAGGCAGACCCCGACCAGAAGAGCGAGGCCGGCCGCGGCGGGCCAGCGCCACCGACCGAGACCAACCGTCTCGGCGCTCCTGCGTACGCCCGTACCGGTACGAGCTACGCGATCGGTGCCTGCCACGCGGCGCTGGGCCAGGAGCACGACCAACGTCATGGCGACCAACAGGCAGCCGAGCACCGCCGCCGGGGTGCGGTCGAACGAGGAGCGGTACGAGCGGTAGATCGCCTGGGTGAGCGTCTGGTACCCCATGATGGAAACCGCACCGAAGTCGCTGAGCGTGTAGAGCCCCACGAGCAGCGCGCCGCTGAGAGCGGCGGTGCGCGCCTGACGCAACGTCACGGTCACGAAGACGGTCATCGGTGAACGACCGAGCATGCGCGCAGCGTCCTCGAGCCCCGGGTCGACTCGCCGCAGCGCTGCCGCGACCGGAAGGTGCACGAAAGGGAACGACACCGAGGTCAGCACGAGGAACGCACCGAGGAAGCCCTTGACCGACGGAACCAGACCAACCCAGGCCCACGCCGCGAACGTATGACGGTACGGCCAGCGGCAAGGACACGAGCACACGCCACGAACGCACGAATGGGACGTCGGTACGGGTGACCAGCCAGGCGGTGGTCACGCCGATCAACAGCGAGGCCGCCGTCACTGCCGCAGCCAACGAGATCGATCTGATCGCCAGGTCGAGGGTCAACCGCCTCCACAACGTGTCGCGCACCGGCTCCGAGCCGTGTTCGGTCGCGCGGATGACCAGGTAGACGATCGGCAGCACGACGACAGCGGACGCGACCATCCCGCCGAGGGCCATGGGCCAAGGGGCCCGGCTCCCGTGCGTCGATCCGCTCAGCCCAGCAGTCCCTTGTCCGTGAGCAGCGCGATCGTCTCTTCGAGCGACTCCAGATCGGTCAGGTCGAGGTCCGGCCCCTGGAGCTCGTCGAGCATCGGTATGCCCGCGGGGCTGGCCACTCCCGCCACCAGCGGGTACTCCTTGGTCTCCTCCTCGAAGTAGGTTTGGCCCTCCTCGGACAGGAGGAACTCGACGAATTCGAGTGCCGCTGGATTGTCGGCGCCCTTCTTGGTGATGGCGACCGCTGTGGCGTTCACCAGCGCGCCGGGGTCGTCGCCGGTCAGGAACACGAGCTCGGCGGCCATGTTGTCGGGACCGCCCACCTCGGACGCCATCCGTGCCCAGTAGTAGTGGTTGATCAGTCCCACACCGATCTCACCGCTGTTCACTGCCTCGAGGATGTCGACGTTGTTGTCGTAGAGCTGAGCATCGTTGGCGATCATCGCGTCGAGCCAGTCCGATGCGGCCTGCTCACCCTCACCCACCCGGAAGGCAGTGATGAACGCCTGGAAGCTCGCGTTGGAGGGCGCCCAGGCGACCTGTGACTCGTACATCGGGTCGGTCAGCTCCTCGATGCTGCTGGGCACCTTCTCGACGAGGTCGGGGTTCACCACCAGGACACGGGACCTCCCGGTGACACCCACCCAATTCGTGCCCTCCCTCGGGCGGAAACGGGGCTCCACCTTCTCCACGACCTCGGACGGCAACGGTGCGAGAAGCCCGGCTGTGTCCAGGACCCCGACAGCGCCGACCTCTTGGGAGTAGAAGAGGTCGGCCGGGGTGTTCTCCCCCTCCTCGAGCAGTGCCGCGCCCATCTCGGCGGAGTTGCCGTAGCGCACCTGGGTCTCGATCCCGGTCTCCTCCTCGAAGCGCTCGATCAGCGGACCGACGAGCTCCTCGTCGCGACCGCTGTAGATGACGAGCTCAGCGGAGTCACCGGCTGACGAGTCGGTAGATCCGTCACCACCGTCGTCACCGCTGCACCCCGCCACGAGGGCGACCACTGCGAGAAGCGCGGCGATCCACAGCTGCTTGGTACGGCGCATCGCGGTCTCCTCGTGGTGGCGCTCGCAGGGGACCTGACGGCCACCGGTCGAGGTTAGGCAGACCTCTCCCTACTGGTAAAGCCGGCGGACGCCCAGGCCCTCAGACGTACTGACTCAGGACCTCACGCAGCGTGGAGGCCAGCTCCACCACGACCGAGTCCGCCGCCTCGGTGTCGGTGGTGTCGGCGGTGATCGCAGCGGCGAGTGCGTCGGCGGCGTCGACGAGGTGGCGCCACTGCTGCGGTTCGAAGCCGAACGGCAGCGCCACCTGACCCACCACCTCGACGTCGTCGACGACCGAGATCGTCGACGAAGGATCCGCCGGATGCCTGGCGAGCCGGTCAGCCGCCATGAACAACGAGTCGAGTAGGTCATGGAGGGCGACGCCGTCGTCGGAGGAGATGCCACCCTCGTCGGGCTCGGGTAGCTCATCGAGCACGGCCTCGACGGCATCCTCGTCGACCTCGCGCACGACGAGGTCGCCCTGCTCGTTCCACTCGTAGGCGATGTCGGCCGCTGTCAGCGCATCGGTCAGCTCGGTCTGAATGGCAACCGGCCACGAACCGACCTCGTAGACCAGCTTGGCGGCGTCTGGGTCGAGAGCCGGTCGTGCGGCGACCAGGACATCGTCGATCAGCTCGTCGACTGCATCCTCGTCGACCTCGCGCACGGTGAGCACCGTCCCCTGCCAGACATGTGCGATGCCCTTGGAGCTCAAGAGGCTCGTGAGAAGACCGCGGGACTCCCCCGCCCAGGTGGTGCAGTCGTAGGCCAGCTGCCCGTCCTCCAGCTCGACATCGGGGCCGGGGCCCGGACCATCGACAGCAACCTCGTCCTCGTCCACGCCGCGATCCCCCTTGTCAGTCACCGCCGCCATGTTCGCACGGAGTTGGGGTCGGCCATGCCATCGTCGGTATCGTCGGGCCATGACACAGGCACCTGATCGCAACCTGGCCATGGAACTGGTCCGCACCACCGAGGCCGCAGCGCTGGCCGCGTCGAAATGGGTGGGCCGAGGCGCCAAGGAGTCCGCCGACGGCGCCGCCGTCGACGCCATGAGGCTCATCCTCGGAACCGTGCAGATGACAGGCACTGTCATCATCGGCGAGGGCGAGAAGGACGAGGCGCCGATGCTCTACAACGGCGAGGTCGTCGGTGACGGATCGGACCCCCACGTCGACATCGCGGTCGACCCGATCGACGGCACGACCCTCACCTCGAAGGGGCGTGGCGGCGCAGTTGCGGTCATCGCCGTGTCGGAGAAGGGGACGATGTTCGACCCGGGGCCGTGTGTCTACATGGAGAAGATCGCGGTCGGCCCCGAGGCCGCCGGTGTGGTCGACATCACTGCTTCGGTCACCGACAACCTGCACGCCGTCGCCCGGGCTCGTGGCATCGACGTCACCGAGGTGACGGCCACGATCCTCGACAGGCCCCGCCACGACGACATCGTCGCCGAGATCCGTGAGGTCGGGGCACGAATCCGCCTGATCGGAGACGGTGACGTCGCCGCTGCAATCGCCACCGCCATCCCTGACTCAGGGGTCGACATCCTCTTCGGTGTCGGGGGCACCCCAGAGGGCGTCATCGCCGCGGCAGCGCTCAAGTGCATGGACGGCGAGCTGGTCGGGCGTCTCTGGCCCCGCGACGAGGACGAGCGCGCAGCCGCCCAGGCCGCCGGCTACGACCTGGGCCGCGTGCTCGGGACCGACGACCTGGTAGCAGGCGACAACTGCTTCTTCGCAGCTACCGGCATCACCGACGGCAACCTGCTACGGGGTGTGCACTACAACCGCCTGGGAGCGACGACGCAGTCACTGGTCATGCGTTCACGCTCGGGAACGGTGCGCTTCGTGGGCACGCGACTCACCGTCCGTCGAAGCTCAGCTGACACCGTCGGTGCCTGCCGGTCGGTCCGGTCAGTCCGGTCGCGTGCGTCGCCGCGCCCGTGCCGACGCCCGGCGCCGAAGTCCCGATGGTGTCAGCTCGGTCACCCCGACGAGGGCACGGTAGAGCCCGCCCGGCACGACACGCGCCTTCCCGGCAGCGGCTGCGTCGAGGGTGGCGCTGACGACCTGCTGTGGTGACAACCACAACAGGCTCGGAACACCAGCCGGTGGCAGCTCCCCGCTGCGTTCGTGGAATTCCGTCGGCGTGAGGCCGGGGAGGCAGACCGTCGCGCCCACCCCTGTGCCCGCCAGCTCCTCGTGGAGCGACTCCGTGTAGGACAACACGAACGACTTGGTCGCGGCGTACGTCGCCGCACCGGGCGACGGAGCGACCGCTGCAACCGAGCCCACGTTCACGATCGTGCCGTTCCCGCGACACCATTGCGGTCGCCGCAGTGGCGGAGAGTCTCATGAGTGCGACGACGTTCAGCTGGATCTCCTGGTCCTCGCACCCGACCGGCAGGTCCTTCACCCGCCCGAAGGTGCCCACGCCGGCGTTGTTCACAAGGAGGTCGATCGGACGCTCGTCGTCGCCGAGGCGCAACTCCACCCACGACCTGGGCACCGGCGCGGTGAGGTCCGCTGCCAGGACCTCGACCTCGACCGCGTGCGTTCGGCGCAGCTCGTCGGCAAGTGACTCGAGCCGATCACCGTTCCTGGCGACGAGCACAAGGTTCGTTCCCTCGGATGCGAGGGTGCGGGCGAAGACATCACCGAGACCGGCCGATGCCCCCGTGACCAGTGCGGTTCCCCAGCGCGCCATCGGTCCGAAGCTACTTCACCGGGCCTGCCCGACTCTGCGACACCATGTAGCGCTGTCAAGCTTGACGAAACCCAGCGATTCGAGCACACCCGCCCGAGCAGTCTCCTCGAACCGGGCCGTGACCACCCCGGCGCCACGACGACCAGCCGCCAGGATCCATGCCGACAGGACCTGACGGGCGACGCCCTTCGAGCGGTGCCCGGTGTCGACGACGATCCGTTCCAGGGCTGCCCCGTCGGGTCCGGCCGTCCCGACGGCCGCGCCGACGAGCCCGGCCGGGTGCTCAGCTCCCCATCCGGGGGATTCGGCGCTGGTGACGAGCTGGTTCCGGCTCGGCGCGGTCCCGACCCGATCGGCCAGACCGACGAGAGCGGCGACTCGCCGGTCGAGGATCCGCACCGAACGCAGATGCAGCTCGACTCCTCCTCGCCCGACGACGACCGCTCCGCCGAGCGGCTCCTCGATGATCGGACACCAGAGCGCCTGACGGTCCGCGCCCACCCGCTCGAGCAGCACCACGGAGTCGACAGCCCACTCGCCGACGTCGCCAGCCAGCAGTTGCAGGGCCGCGTCCGCCAGGGCCGGCTCCCGGCGCTGCACCAGCGTCACGTGCGGCACGAAGGGGTGCTGGTCCGGGCGGTCGAACGGGTCCACGCGGAGACGCTCCCTGAGCTCGCCGAGCTCGGCCAGATCGCCACCAACACCCAGGTGCAGTGTCGGCGCGGCGGGGAGCGAAGGACTCAACAGCACCCAGGCCGAGCGAGAACGGCGAGACGGCCCCAGCGGCCTCGCGCAGGACCGACGGGACTGCCGCGGCCCGGGCGGAGTCGAGGCTGATCGGCGGCACCAGAGTCAGGTGGCTCGGAAGGTCACCCAGTCGAGGATCGGCAAGGAGCCGGCGCACCGCGTCGATGCGCAGCGCCAGCTCGCCCGAGGGGAGCAGCGCGACCGAGAGCAGCCGGCGGGGTCTCCCCACCGACCCTGGCTCCTGTCAGGCCGCGGCGACCGACAGACGAACCTGAGCCCTACGCAGCGCGGCGCCGGCCTCGGGGTCGTCTGGATCGGTGGCGAGCTGAGCCTCGGCGCGCGAGAGCGCCGCCTCGGCACGACCCACGTCGATCGTGTCGGCGAGCTCGCAGACGTCGGAGAGGATGGTGACCCGGGTCGTTCCCTCGGAGTCGGGGGGCGAGACCTCGACGAAGCCCTGGTGGACGGCGATGATCTGCTCGCCGCCTTCCGCCAGCACCACCCGCACCGAGTGGGTGGAGAGCACGCCGATGAAGGGCACGTGACCGGACAGGAAGGCGATGTCACCTGTCGTCGTGCGACAGATGACCATCTCCGCCTGTCCGGTGTAGGCCACGCGTTCCGGCGAGACGAGCTCGACGGTCAGCGGCATCAGGCGTCCTTCTCGAGCTCGGCAGCCTTGCGGATCGCGTCCTCGGCACCGCCGACGTTGAAGAAGGCCTGCTCGGGCAGGTGATCGAGATCACCGTTGATGAGAGCCTCGAAGGACTCGACGGTGTCCTCCACCGGGGTGAAGATCCCGGGCAGTCCGGTGAACACCTCGGCGACGAACATCGGCTGCGCCAGGAACTTCTGGATCTTGCGGGCACGGTCGACGGTGACGCGGTCCTCCTCGGAGAGCTCGTCGAGACCGAGGATGGCGATGATGTCCTGGAGCTCCTTGTAGCGCTGGAGCATCTCCTGGACGCGTCGGGCCACGGCGTAGTGACGGTCACCGACGACCTCGGGGCTGAGGATCGTCGAGGACGAGGCCAGCGGATCCACCGCCGGGTAGATGCCGAGTGCCGCGATGTCACGGCTGAGCTCGGTCGTCCCGTCGAAGTGGGTGAACGCTGTGAACGGCGCCGGGTCGGTGTAGTCGTCGGCGGGCACGTACACAGCCTGCAGCGACGTGATCGACCGACCGCCGGTCGAGGTGATGCGCTCCTGGAGCTCGCCCATCTCGTCTGCGAGCGTCGGCTGGTAGCCCACGGCCGCGGGCATGCGCCCGAGCAGGGTAGACACCTCGGACCCTGCCTGGGTGAAGCGGAAGATGTTGTCGATGAACAGCAGCACGTCCTGGCCCTGGACGTCACGGAAGTACTCCGCCATTGTCAAGGCCGAGAGCGCCACACGCAGGCGCACACCCGGCGGCTCGTCCATCTGGCCGAACACGAGCGCTGCCTTGTCGAGCACGGAGCCAGAACCGGCCAGCGCGGTCTCGCCCATCTCGATGAAGAGGTCGGTTCCCTCACGGGTCCGCTCTCCCACACCGGCGAACACCGAGACACCACCGAACTGGCTGGCCACACGGTTGATCATCTCGGTGATGAGCACGGTCTTGCCCACGCCGGCGCCGCCGAACAGGCCGATCTTGCCGCCCTGGAGGTACGGCGTGAGGAGGTCGATGACCTTGATGCCGGTAGGGAACATCTGAGCCTTGGGCTCGAGCGTGTCGAACGCTGGAGCCGAGCGGTGGATCTCCCAGCGCTCGGTGGCCTCGACGGCGTCCACGTCGAGCGGAGCACCGAGCACGTTGAACACGTGACCGAGCGTCGCGTCGCCGACGGGCACCGAGATGCCCGCACCGGTGTTGCGCACTGCCGTGCCGCGGACCAGCCCGTCCGTGGGCTTCATGGCGATGGCACGCACGCGGCCGTCACCGATCTGCTGTGCGACCTCGGCCGTCACGACGATGTCGTCGCCGCCCACGTTGATCGTGAACTCGAGGGCGGTGTTGATCTCTGGCAGCGCGGAGGGCGGGAACTCCACGTCCACCACGGGTCCCGCGATGGCGACGATCCTGCCGTCGGCGAGCTGGGGTTCGGTGACCGTCATGATGTCTCCTGGTCGGTTCGAGTGGTGGGCCGGCTCAGCCGGCGTCGGATCGGGATACGTGCGCCGGGCGTAGGCCCAGCCTCGTCGGGAACGGGTCGGAGTCCAAGTGGTCGAGCAACAGGTCCTCGGGACCACCCTTGTCGTCCGCGAGCGCTTCAGCACCACTGATGATCTCCATGATCTCGGTGGTGATCGCGTCCTGGCGAACCTGGTTCATCTGACGCGTGTACTTGACGATCAGATCCTGAGCGTTGTCCGTGGCGGACTTCATCGCACGCTGACGTGAAGCGAGCTCGGATGCCGCCGCTTCGAGCAGGGCCGAGTAGATGCGCGACTCGACGTAGCGGGGCAGCAGCGACTCGAGAACTGCGGCGGGTGACGGCTCGAACTCGAAGCCTGCGGTAGCTCCGGCGTTGCCCTCGGAGGCGATCGTCTTCTCGCTCTCCAGCGGCAGGAATCGTCTCACGACGGGTTCCTGCGAGCCGATCGAGATGAAGCGCGTGTAGACCAGATCGATCCGGTCGACTCCCTGGTTGACGAACAGGTCGGTGACCCACGCTGCGATCGCAACCGCTTCGTCGTACGTCGGGCGGTCGGTGAATCCCGAGTAGCTGGCGTCGATGTCGTAGTTGCGGAAGCGGAAATGAGCCTCGGCCTTGCGGCCCACGGTGACGAGCGAATAGCCGAGACCCTTGTCGCGGGCGTCGGAGATCTCTCGTTCGGCCTTGCGGATGACACCGGAGTTGTACGCCCCGGCGAGACCGCGGTCTCCGGCGAGGACAAGCACTCCTACCTTGCGCACCTCGTCCACAGGACGCAGCAGCGGATGGTCGACATCGGCACCGGCGGCGGCGAGGTCCTTGATGACCTGCGTGATGTGCTCGGAGTACGGACGAGCCTCGTTCGCACGGGTCTGCGCCTTGACCACGCGGGTCGCGGCGATCAGCTCCATGGCGCGGGTGATCTTCTTGGTGTTCTGGACGCTCGCGATGCGGCGTCTGAGGACTCGCTCCTGTGCTCCCGGCATGGATCAGGCCTCGTCGTCGCGCGAGGACTCCTGCTCGGGCAGGTGGTCGGTCGACCGCTTGATTGTCAGGTCTTCCTCAGGCTGCGCCTCGGCGACCGGCATCGAGGTCGAGCCAGCAGAACCCTGGAACTGCTCGGCGAACGCCTTGATCGCAGCCTCGAACGCGGCTTCGTCGGCAAGCTTGCCGGTCGTGCGGATCGTCTCGAGCTGATCGGCGTGGCGAGTGCGGAACCATTCGAGCAGACCGTCCTCGAAGGCACGCACGTCGGCGATGTCGACTCCGTCGAGGTAGCCGCGGGTACCGGCGAAGATCACGACGCACTGCTCCTCTACCGACATGGGCGAGTTGATCCCCTGCTTGAGCAGCTCGGTCAGGCGGTAGCCACGTTCGAGCTGGGCCTTGGAGACGGCATCGAGGTCGGAACCGAAAGCGGCGAACGCCTCGAGCTCACGGAACTGCTGGAGGTCGGACTTGAGCGTGCCCACCGAGGTCTTCATGGCCTTGACCTGAGCCGCGGAGCCCACACGCGACACCGAGATGCCGACGTCGACCGCCGGGCGAACGCCGGACTTGAACAGGTCGTCCTGGAGGAAGATCTGACCGTCGGTGATCGAGATCACGTTCGTCGGGATGTACGCGGAGACGTCGCCGGCCTTGGTCTCGATGACCGGCAGGGCCGTGAGGGAGCCGGCGCCGTTCACGTCGGAGAGCTTGGCGGCGCGCTCGAGCAGGCGGGAGTGCAGGTAGAAGACGTCACCCGGGTAGGCCTCACGACCCGGCGGGCGGCGCAGCAGCAGCGACACCTGACGGTAGGCCTCGGCCTGCTTGGAGAGATCGTCGTACACGATGAGCGCGTGCTCACCGTTCTCCATCCAGTGCTGGCCCATGGCGCAACCGGCGTACGGCGCCAGGTACTTGAACGGTGCCGGGTCCGACGCCGGGGCGACCACGACGACGGTGTAGTCGAGTGCACCGCGCTCGGCGAGGGTGGCCACGGTCTGGGCGACCGTGGATGCCTTCTGGCCGATGGCGACGTAGATGCACTTCACACCCAGACCGCGCTGGTTGAGGATGGTGTCGATCGCGACGGTCGTCTTGCCTGTCTTGCGGTCGCCGATGATGAGCTCGCGCTGTCCACGGCCGATCGGGATCAGCGAGTCGATCGCCTTGATCCCCGTCTGCATGGGCTCACCCACCGGCTGACGGCCCATGATGCCGGGAGCCTGGATCTCCATGCGACGGTCCTGGACGTTGGTCAGGGCGCCCTTGCCGTCGATCGGCTCGCCCAGGGTGTTCACCACACGGCCGATGACTCCGTCGCCGACGGGCACGGAGAGGATGTTGCCGGTGGCACGGACCGTCTGGCCCTCCTCGATCGAGTCGACCTCACCGAGGACCACCGCACCGATGGACTCCTCGTCGAGGTTGAGCGCCAGGCCGAGCAGCCCCGACTCGAACTCGAGGAGCTCGTTGACCGCCGCGTCGGGCAGGCCCGATACACGGGCGATGCCGTCGCCCACCTCTATGACGCGACCGACCTGGGTCAGCTCGACGTCGGGGCTGAAGCCCTCGAGGTTCTTGCGGATCGCCGCTGAGATGTCGGCGGTGTTGATCGTGAGTTCTGCCATGTCGGGTGTCTCCTGGCGGCGTTCGAGTAGGTGCAGGCCTTTGATCCGGTGAGGATCAGAAGGCCTCGCGGAGCTGGTTCAGGCGGGTGCGAACGGTGCCGTCGAGCACCGCGTCGTCGATCTGGGTGACGACCCCGCCCATGACGGAGGGGTCCACGACGTTCTTGACGGTGACGTCGCGTGACGTCCTCGCCTTGAGCGCTTCGGCAAGTCGGGAGATCTGGTCGTCGGACAGAGCGACCGCCGAGCGCACCTCGGCGACGACCTCGCCCCGCTGGGAGGCCGAGCGCTGCACCAGGTCCTGGGCGATCTTGGGCAGATCGGCGGACCGACCGGCACCGACGATCATCGACACGATCGCAACGGTGGCGGTGGTGGCCTTTCCGTCGAGGAGATCCTCGACGATCTGCTGGCGGCGTGCGGCCGGAAGGCGCGGATCGGTCAACGTGGAGCGCAGCTCCTCGTTCGACTCGTACACGCGGCCGAGTCGGAACATCTCGTCCTCGACCTCGGCCAGCGCGCCTTCGGCGCGTGCGATGCCGAACGCTGCATCTGCGTAGGCGGTGATGCGGTTGTCACTCATCTCGTTCGATTCCGTCTCTCGTGTTTGCTTGCGCTCGGGGCGTCGGCAGTCAGTTCTGCGAACCGACCTGGCTGATGTAGTCGTCGATCAGACGCTGTTGGGCGGCGTCGTCCAGGCTGTTGTTGACCACTCGCTCGGCGGCACCGAGCGAGAGGCGAGAGAGCTCGCGCGACAGGTCGGACTCGGCCTGGCCGCGGGCCGACACGAGATCGGCCGCAGACGCGTTCACGCAGCGCAACCACGTCGGCGTCGGTGCGGTTCGCGATCTCCACTCCCAGGCGATCAGCGCTGGTCCGGGCTTCGGCGATGATCCGCGCGGCCTCGGTGTCGGAGTCGGCCAGGGCGGCCTTGATCCGATCCCGCTCCGCCTCGGCGGCGAGGCGTGCCTGTGCGGCCACGTCGAGCTCACCGGCGATGCGCTCGATCCGCCCGCCCAGCCCATTCGCGATCGGCTTGCGAGCGAACTTCCAGAGCAGGAAGACGATGATCAGGAAGGACAGGGTCCCCCAGAACACCTCTTTGATGTCGTGGGGCAGCCAGAAGGCGTTGGCGGCACCCTCTTCAGAGGCAAGGATTGCGATTTCGGTCAGCATGTCTGTCCTAACCCCGCTCAGCGGTTTCCGCCGGCGTCGTTCAAGTACTCGTCGACTGCGCTCTGGTTGCCGGCCAGGTCCAGGTCGGTCTGCACGACCTTCGATGCCGCTGACACTGCCAGCTCGCGCGACCTGACCCTTGATCTGGCCCAGGGCGGTGCCCCAGGCGGCGTCGAGCTCGGCCATGGCGACCTGTCGCTGTTCGGCCACCTCGCCCTCGACCCCGCGCAGGACCTCGGAGCGGCGCTCCTCGGCGGCGGCTCTGGCCGACTCGACGATCTGGTTCGCCTCGGTACGGGCCTCGGCGAGGGTCGCCTCGTAGTCGCGGCGCACCTGCTCGGCCTGCGTCTCGGCCGCAGCGGCGGCTTCCTCGTCGGCCAGCACCTGCTTGGCCCGCTGCTCGCGGACCTTCATCAGGGGTGGCAGGCAGACGTATCGCAGCAGGATCCACAGCGAGAAGAAGCCGACGGCACCCCAGAAGATCTCGCCCAGCTCGTCGGGGACGACTGGGTTGATCGACTCTTTGGCTTCGGCAACCTCGGCTGCGAGCACACTCAGATGAGCGAGCATCAATGCCTCCTCCAAGCCCCGCTACAGGCGGAGCGATCAGTCATGGACGGATGGAACGGTCGTGGGACCGATCCTTGATCAGACGAACTTCAGGAGGATGAAGACCACGAAGCCGATCAGGGCGAGCGCCTCGGTGAATGCGATGCCGAGGAACATGGTCGTCTGGACCTGTCCGGCTGACTCGGGCTGGCGGGCCATGGCCTGCACGGCCTGACCGACGAGGTAGCCGATGCCGATGCCCGGGCCGATGGCGGCGAGGCCGTAGGCCATGCCGGCACCGGTGGCGCCCTGCGCCGCCTTGAAGGTGTCGGCGTCCAGACCCTCGACGTTGGTCTGGGCCAGCACGGTGGAAGCGGTGTTCAGGATGGAACTCATGTTGGGTTGGTACTCCTGTTCGTGGCCGGTTCCGCCGGCCAAGTGGTCAGGTCTTGTTGGAGAGCTGTGCTGTTGTGAGAGCTGTAGGTGAGTGAGCGTTGCTGCGCTGGCTCAGTGGTCGGGGTGCAGCGCACCACCGATATAGACCGCGGTGAGCAGTGCGAAGATGAACGCCTGCAGGAAGGCGACCATGAACTCGAAGCCGGTGAAGGCGACGAGCATCGCGAAGCTGAGCCCACCGACGATGGTCAGGATGCCGGAGCCGACCAGCGTGATGGTCAGGACCGAGAAGGTGACGAGCAGGATGTGCCCGGCGAGCATGTTGGCGAAGAGACGAACGGCGAGAGAGAACGGCCGGATCAGGAAGGTCGACAGGAACTCGATCGGGGTGACGAGCAGGTACAGGGCCTTGGGCACACCCGGTGGGAACAGCGCCGACTTGAAGTAGCCGAGGCCGTTGTGCTTGAGACCGACGCCGATGAACATGACCCACGAGGTGAGCGCCAGCAGTAGCGGGTTGGCCATACGGGCGTTGGCAGGCATGTGAGCGGTGGGGATCACCTCGAACATGTTGCCGATCCAGATGAAGAACACCATCGCGGTGAGCATCGGCAGGTAGCGCATGCCCTCCTTGCCGATCGCGGGGAGGATCACCTGCTTCTCGACGAAGTCGATGGCCGACTCGGCGAGGTTCTGCAGCTTGCCGGGGACCATCGACGCCTTGCGCCCGGCGATGAAGAAGAAGAGGAAGGGCACGACCATCGCGATGAGCGAGATCAGGCCGATCTTGTTGAATCCGTACCAGGTGTCCTCGCCGAAGGCGGTCGGCCACTTGACGATGAGGTCGATCGGGGGGAACTCGACACCGCCACCGCCTTCTTCTGCGGCGAGGATGCTGAGCTGACCAGCGAGGGTGTGGAAGCCAGACATTCTGAGGGGCTCCTTCTACTGCGCGTTCGGCGAGGACGGGACGACCTCGGGCGCCGCAGCGTCCGGATCGTCGGCGGATGGAAGGTACGGATTCGGCGTGGGCTGGGGCTTGAGCCCCGGGAACGCAAGCGACCCGGACACGTAGCGCATCTCCCAGAAGAGCAATGCCAGGTGGGTGACGATCAGCGTCAGGCCCAGCGGAACGAGATCGACCCACCAGGCATCGCGGACGAGCATGACTGCGAGGAAGATCAGGCCCAGTCGGATCAGGAACCCGAACAGAGCGGCACCGGCCATGAGCGCGGCGCTGATCCTGCCCGTGACCGCGAGCAGGTAGGCGGAGAACAGGAAGTTGGCCAGCACGATCGCCAGTCCGTAGAGAGTCGAGTAGACGCCCTCGATACCCCAGATCGCCGCTGAACCGAAGACGATCACCGGAGCGATCCAAAGCCCCCGCTTGGCGAGGTCCCGAGCCACCGACAGCGCGGGCGACGGGCCTTCGATGCGGATGTGCATGGGGTCGGTGCTCACGATCCACCCGCTTCGTTCCGGGTGGTGCCTGACCACGCAGCACGCTGTTCGAGATCGGCCATCTCGGCCTTGTACTGGTAGTACACCTTGGCGAAGGCCCCGAGGACCCCCACGAGCGCGAAGACCAGCGTGAACACCGGGACCGTGCCGATCGTCCGGTCGAGCCAGAGGCCCAGCAGTGCCAGCACGACGGGAGCGAAAGCGATCTCGAAGGAGCCGTGCGAACGATGCAACGACCGCGTCAACTCACGTGAGTCGGGCCTCGGTTTGGTGGACTTGATCGTCGCAGCAGGCATCGTGGTGTCGGAGTCCGTGCGCCCGGTTCGGGATTCCCCCGGAACAGCCGCTTGTGAAACCGTTCGCAATCTATTTGCCGGTCGTTCCACTGAGCAAATCCAGCCGGAGCATCGCGCCTGATCAGCGACCGGTCAGCTGCCGAGGGCGTCCGTGCCCGGCTGCGCTGGAGTGGAACCGGACGGCTGGATGCCCGCCGCCCGTTCGATCGCGTCCACCACCCGGTCGGTGTTCGCCCGACTCTCGTATGTCATCCGGATGAGCCAGAAGCGCATGTAGCGCGCCAGCGAGTACCGCACGAACAACGCCGCCCCGGCGATGATCAGGGCCAGGCCCATGAAGGAGCCCTGCGCCATGTAGGCCCGCTGGTCGGCCGGACTGTCGCCGGTGGCGCCAACCTGCACCGCTCCGAGGATCGCCAATGCGATCCCGATCACGACCAGCACCACTCCTATGACCAGGAGTCGGCTCTCGCCCTGCCCGGAACTGCCCTTCAACTTCAGGCCGTCCACCTCGGCGCGGAACTGCTCGATACGTTCTTCATTTTCATTCACAGGGGTCACCCACCCAGATAGGCAGCGGATAGTAAGTGTTCGACCTCGGTCGGCGTGCCGACCTTGCGCACCAGCCCGTTGACCATGATCGCGGCTACGTCGGCCACACCCAGAACGGTGCGGGCGAACTGCTCTACGACCAGGATCGAGGTCCCGGTGCTGGCGATCTGACCGACGATCCCGTACAACTCCTCGACGACGAGCGGGGCGAGGCCCATCGACAGCTCGTCGAGCAGCAGCAGAGCGGGATCGGCAGCCAGTCCTCGGGCCATGGCGAGCATCTGCTGCTCGCCACCCGACATGGTTCCCGCGACCTGGGAGCGCCGCTCCTTCAGGCGCGGGAAACGCTCATAGGCGACTTCTTCGATGTGACGCATCGAAGTGCCGGCGTACGTCGCCATGAGGAGGTTCTCGCGGACCGTCAGGTTCGGGAAGACTCCCTTGCCCTCCGGGATCGTCGTCACTCCGCAGCGGGCGAGGTCCTCTGCGGACACGCCCGTGACGTCGCGACCCGCGAGCAGCACCTGACCGGCCGTCGGAGCCATCAGCCCACACGCGACCTGCAGCGTCGTCGACTTGCCGGCGCCGTTCGGGCCGAGCAGCGCCACGACAGTGCCGGCGGGGACAGAAAGGTCCACGCCGTGCAGAACCTCGATGGAGCCATATGCCGCTCTGACGCCTCGGAGCTCGAGTACCGGCTCCCGATCGTCGTCGACGGTCACGATACGCCCTCCTCTGCTGGTGCGGAGCCCAGATAGGCGGCCAGCACGGCCTCGTTGGACCGCACCTCCTCGGGGGGACCTGCGGCGATCACCTGGCCGAAGTCGAGCACCGACAAGTGCTCGCAGACCCTCATGACGAGCGCGAACATCGTGTTCTACCAGCAGGATACCCAGACCGTTCGCGGCCAAACGGACGAGCAAGTCGCCGAAGGCCTCGGTCTCGGTGTCATCGAGCCCGGATGCCGGCTCGTCCAACAGCAGCACGGACGGACGAGCGGCGAGAGCGCGTCCCAGTTCGACCAGGCGGGCGTGTCCTGTGGGCAGGGAGCCGACCAGCTCTTCGGCCAGGGGGCCGAGCGCCAACTGCTCGAGGATCAGGTCGATCTCGACTCCGGGTGAGGGGTCTCCCCCGTCGGCCAGGTACTGCGGCAACGCGGCGCTGCGTCGTGACCAGCTCCGCCGGATCTCCATGCCGACCTGGATGTTCTCGCGCACGGTGAGCGACGAGAACACCTCGAGGCGCTGGAAGGTGCGCCCGATGCCCAGACGAGCACGCTTGTGGGTTCCGATGCTCGATATCTCCCGGCCGTCGAGGCGGACCTGACCGGAGCTCGGCTGCACGACACCGCAGATCGCGTTGAACGTCGTCGTCTTGCCGGCACCGTTGGGGCCGATGAGGCCACTGACGCGGCCTCCTTCCACCCGCAGCGAGCATTCGCTCACTGCCAGGTGCCCACCGAAGCGGACAGAGACCTGGTCCACCTCCAACACGCTCATGCCGGGGTGGCCTGACCGGTCAGGACTGCTTCGAACTGCTCCTCGTCGAGGCCGAGCGCCCGGCCGGCGTCGAGGGCATCGGCGTGGGTCAGCGGACCATTCAGTCCCAGTTCGTCAGGTGAGTGCTGGGCGAGCACAGCGGTGCCACCGCGAACCGACGGGACGTTTCCGTGCACTCCCATGCCCACACGGACCACGAGGAACACGTAGACGAAAATCGCGACGACTCGCATGCCGTTGGAATCGATCGCTGTCGACCACGGGATGATGGCGGCGAGCACGACCCCCAACGCGAGCCAGATCTCCATGGCCCAGGCCCTTCCTGGGACGTCGGAGAACAGCAGAGGCGTAGCAGGAACCAGGCCGAGCACGAACACGATGATCGCGGCGGTGAACGCCCAGCCGTCGATCACCCCGGCGTGTGCAGCGAACCACACGGCCGCTGCGCCGACCGCGGCGATGACGATCGTCGGCGGTGAGTCCCCGACCGCCCGGAACCCTGCAGCCGCCTGGGGAGCAGCGCCATCGGGATCGCGGCCGAGGCTGACGCCCATCATTCCCGGCGAGAAGGCGAGGACGTCCTTCACCGACATGGAGAAGAAGCCGAAGACACCGATCGCGTTGGCAGCGAACATGGTGCTGAAGATCGGGATCACTCCCAGGAGGAGGCCGCCGAAGAACGCGCCGGCAACCGACCCGATGCCCCCCACCACGGCGATCATCGTGATCGGCAGCGACGCCGGGAGGCTGAGGCTCTCGGCGAGGAACGTCCGGCCCGACACCGCTCCGGCTGCACCGGCGATAGCTGCGGAGAGGGCGAACACGCCGACCTTGGTCGACATCAGGTTGAGCCCGAGGGTCGCACACGCGATCGGCGAGTCCTTCATGGCCGTCAGACGACGACCCCAGGGACTGCGCCGCAGCGCTATCAGCATCACTCCGAGCAGGGCGAAGAGCACTGCGAAGAACACCAGCTGCGAGTAGTCGCTCTCGATCCCCCAGATCCCGAAGTCCAGCCGCGGGACCTGCCGGTTCGCTCCCGGCATCACTGATACCTGGTTGAAGACCATCGACGAGCAGAACATGGCGAAAGCAGCAGTGGCGAGGGCCAGGTAGATGCCCTGGAGGCGAAGCGCCGGGAAGGCCACGAGCCCGCCGACGACCGCGCACAACGCAACCGAGAGGAAGACCGCCCATGGCTCACCGTTCGCCCCCCAGCTGGCCATGGCGACCGCTCCGATACCCGTGAAGGTCAGCTGGGCCAAGGAGATCTGGCCCGCGTATCCCGTCAGCGGCACGAGCGACAGCGTGACCACCGCGGTGAAGAACCCGGTGAGCAGCAGGTTGAGGTTGGGTCCGCTTATCAACGAACCGACCGCCGCGACCACCGCGACGAATGAGGCCGCGCTGATCAGCGCGAATCGGAGAGTCGGAGGTCGGGACGGAGTAGAGCGCCGAGCGGTTCCCTTGGCGGTGAGCCGGTCCTGTGGCTGGAAGAGCATCACCGCGAACAGCATGACTGGAGGCAGCGCCTGGCTCACCGCTCGCAGGCTCACAGGACCGATCGTGCTCTCCTGGTTCAGGTAGCCGATCACGTACGACTGGGCGAGTCCGAGTATGACAGCGCCCAGGAACACGCCCGGGAGGCTCCGCAGCCGCCCGACGACTGCCACCGCGTAGGCGTTGAGCAGCAGGAGCGTGAGCGTGGTAGCGCTGAGCGTCTGCTCCGATGCGAGAAGCACACCGGCGATCGCCGCCATGCCGGCACCGAGCGCCCAGGACAGCATGGAGATCCGATCCGGCCGACCGCCGTTCAGCCGCATGAGAGAGCGGTCGTCGACGACCGCGCGCATCCCGATCCCCAAGCGGGTGAACCGGAACATCCACGCCAGCGCGCCCGCTACGACCACCGCCACACCAAGGGTCAACAGGCGGTGGTAGCTGACGGGCACCCCGAGCACCTCCACCACCCCCGAGAAGAAGGGCTGCACCGGCCGGCCCACGTTCGGGTTCCAGATCACATTGGCGATGCCGATCAGGGCAACCATCAACGAGATGGTCACGACGATCTTCACCACGTCGGACGTACCCTCGATCCCGCGCATGATCCCGCGCTCGACGACCGCGCCGAACAGAGGACCGAACACGAACACGACCAGGATGACCGCGGGCAGAACCGGGACGCCCCACGCGACGTGGACCTGCCAGTACATGAACGCGGCGAGCATGCTGAACGCGCCGTGGGCGAAGTTGAAGATGCCCGACGTGGTGTAGGTCACCACCAGACCGGACGCCGAGATGGCGTAGATGGCCGCGGTGGCAAGTCCGCCGATGGTGAAGGTTAGGAACTTGTCCATCGCGACGCTGAGATCAGATCGGCCGATCCGGGTCGACCTTGCCCTCGCCGAGCGAGGAGACGTCGACGTCGGCGATCGAGTCCGGTGGGCAGCTGAACCCGTCCTGGTCGTCGCCCTCACCCCCGAGCTCAGGGTAGGAACGCGTGAACTCCTCGTCCACGACTCCGATGAGCATGCCGCACTCCGGCGGGACACCCGAACCGGGATCGGTCGGCACGTGCAGACCGCCCGCCGTCCAGTCGTCCACCGCAGCTGCTTCCTCCAGGATGCAGGTCCTGTCGATGACGCCGTCGTTCTTGTCGGCACACGAGTTGGCAGCAACCGAGAAGAGCAACCACGAAGACATGGCCTGCATGCCGAGTGCAGCGATCTTGGCGTCCGGAACGTCTTCCAGCATGGTCAGGTACTGCTCCACCGCCGGCCACTCGTCGCGCTCTTCGAACGGGTGGAAGGCCGTGCGCAGTACGGCCATGTCGGCCGAGCCGTCGCCCGCGGAGAAGAGGACCTGGTCGTAGTTGTTGGTCTGGTGCAACACGATGCCGTCCCAGTCCTTCTCGGCGAGCTTCGACTGGAGGCTCGCGGCGTTGGACGGCTCACCGATCCAGTAGACCGACGTAGCCCCGCTCTCGATGACCCGATCGGCGTAAGGGCCCCAGTCGTCTGCACCGAGGATCGGATACGAGATGCTCGCGCCCAGGTTGAGGCCTTCCTTCTCGGCTGCGGCCTCGAACCCTGCCTTCACCGTGAGCATCGAGGGCAGCTCGCCGTAGACGATCGCCATCTCCTCGCTCTCCTCGGGGTACTGGGACATGACGTCCTGCACCCACTGGGTCGAGGCCTTGTCGGCGGGGTTCGGCAGTGGCTCGATCTTGCCGTTCGAGAGGCTCTTCTGGATCGACACGGCGAACGCCGGGATGTCGATCAGACCGCACTTGTGGAAGTCCGACCCGTCCTTGCCGGAGAACTCCAACTGGTCCTGGGCGAAACCGCCGCCGACCATGGCGAACACTCCGGTGCAGGCGGTGGTCATCGCCGCCTCGACGTTGGTCACCTGTCCGTCCAGGTCGACCAGCTCGATCGGCAGGCCCTGTATCCCACCCTGGGCGTTGCACCACCCGGCGTAGGCTTCGGCGGTGTCCCAGAACTCCTTGTTGAGACCGGGACGGATCTCGGCGGAGCGGTCGTTGGCGACGCCGAGGTAGAGCTTGTCGGTCGCGGGGCCTTCGCCCTCGGCGACAGTGGCGTCGCCCTCGCCGCACGGCGACTCCATGTCACCGAAGCCCTCGGCCGAGGCCGATGGAGTCGTCTCTTCGGTGCCGCCCTCTTCGTTCTCCGTGCCTGTCTCGTCGCCTGAAGCGCCGCAGGCCGCTCCGACGAGCGAGAGTGCACACACAAGGATCGCCAACGTTCGCTTCACAAGGTCCCCCTGTCACTGTTCGGCGCCGGAAGCCGCCGAACGATGGTCATGCTGTGCCGGCCAGGCACGGCGCAGTCGGAGTTTCTAGCACGTCGACCGCCACCGGCGCGCTCCTCGCTACCGGTCCGGTCGTGCGACGACGACGAGATCTGACAGAGTGTCAGATGTCCGGCGACCCCGAACCCCTCGGACCGGACGACAGCCCATCACGAACCGCATCACAGACAGAACCGCATCACAGACAAAGGACGTTCCATGGACTTGGCCATCCGCAACGTGACGATCATCGATGGCACCGGAGCTCGCGGCCGACTCGGCGACGTCGGCATCGCAGATTCCAGGATCGCCGCGATCGGCGGTCCCGGCGATGGCAGCGTCGCTTCCGCAGAGATCGAGATCGACGGCACAGGACTTCTCCTGACCCCTGGCTTCGTGGACCCCCACACCCACTACGACGCGCAGCTCTTCTGGGACCCGACCGCGTCGCCGTCGAACGTCCACGGGGTCACCACCGTCATCGCCGGCAACTGCGGCTTCACGCTCGCACCGCTCGCCCCCGGCGACGGGGACTACGTGCGCCGCATGATGGCCAAGGTCGAAGGCATGCCGCTGCAGGCGCTCGAGGACGGGATCGAATGGAACTGGTCGAGCTTCGAGGAATACCTCGACCGGCTCAGCGGCCGTCTCGGCGTCAACGCCGGTTTCCTGGTCGGACACTGCGCGTTGCGTCGCCAGGTGATGGGCACCGAGTCGGTCGAGCGTGAGGCGACCGAGGCCGAGATCGCCGCTATGCGCGAGCTCCTCGCCGAGGGGATCCGCGCCGGTGGGCTCGGGTTCTCCACGACGCGGGCACGCACCCACTCCGACGGCGACGGCAAGCCGGTCTCATCGCGGTGGGCGAGCGAGGCCGAGCTCCTGGCGCTCGCATCGGAGGTTTCCGAGCACCCGGGCACCACCCTTGAGTTCGCATCGGATGGCTGCCTGGACGGATTCGTCGACGACGAGGTCGACTTCATGATCGCCTTCTCGAAGGCGGGCAACCGACCGCTCAACTGGAACGTGCTGACGGTCGACTCCCACGCTCCCGAGCGGTACCAGAACCAGCTCGCGGCCATGGATCGTTGCGCCGAGGCGGGGGCCAAGGTCGTTGCGTTGACCATGCCGGTGATCGTCGGCATGAACATGAGCTTCCTGACGTACTGCGCGTTGAACATGATGCCGGACTGGGGCGACATTCTCGGGCTGCCGCTCGAGCAGCGTATGGAGCGTCTGCGCGACCCGGAGACCAGGCGATTCATGCAGGAGCGCGCTGCTTCGCCGGAGACCGGGGTCTTCGCCCGGCTCACCGGTTGGGACACCTATGTGATCGGCGACACGTTCTCAGCCGAGAACGATGGGCTCACCGGTCGTCGCGTCGGCGAGATCGCCGCAGAGCGGGGAGCGGGAGCGTTCGACACGCTGATCGACATCGTGCTCGCCGACGACCTGCGGACGGTGCTGTGGCCCGGCGCAACCGATGCCGACCCCGAGTCGTGGGAGCTGCGCCGCCAGGCATGGGACCACCCGTCGGTGATGCTCGGCGGCTCCGACGCGGGCGCCCACCTGGACCGCATGCAGGGAGCCAACTACCCCACCCGGTTCATCGCTGACTGCCTCCGTGGCCGCAAGCTGACTTCGGTCGAGCGGGCGGTGCAGCTGATGACCCAGGTGCCGGCCGAGCTGTTCGGCCTGCGCGACCGCGGTGTGATCCGCGAGGGGGCCCACGCCGACCTGGTCCTGTTGGACCCCGAGACCGTGGACTCCGAGATGCTCTCGATGGTCGATGACCTGCCGGGCGCAACGAGCCGTCTCTTCGCAGGTTCGATCGGCGTTCGCAAGGTGTGGGTCGGCGGGGTCGAGACGATCTCCGACGGCGCCGCCACCGGAGCCCTACCCGGTTCGATCATCCGGTCCGGCACCGACACCGACACCGTCACCGCCAGCTGATCCTGGATCCACCCCATCGGTCCCGCTGCCGTCGTCGCCGGTCGCAGCGGGATCGACGGGCGGTCCACCGCGTTCCTCTGCTCGTGAGAGCCGCGGAGCGAACAGGGTGAACAGCAGCAATGCCAGCGCGAGGAGCCCGATGGGCACGATGCCGTTGCCGCGGCTGGTGAACACGGGTACGAGCACGAATCCCGACAGCACCGCCGTCCATGCCCAGAGGATCACGACGCTGCGGCGGTGCCCGTGGCCGAGGTCCATGAGACGGTGGTGCAGGTGCTCCTTGTCGGCGGTGGCGACCCCCGCGCGACGCCGGGCACGACGTATGACCGCGAAGACCGTGTCGAGCAGCGGCACCCCGAGGATGAACAGCGGGATCACCAGCGGGGCGAAGAAGAACCACGACTGGCCCGAGTAGGGGTCGTCCGACTGGCCACCGACGGCAACCGTCGAAGCGGCCAGCAGCAGCCCCAACAGAAGTGCCCCCGAATCGCCCATGAAGATCGTCGCCGGGTTGAAGTTGAACGGCAGGAACCCGACGCACACGCCGACGGTCAACACCGCCAGGAGTGGGCCGATGTTCGACGGGTCGATGACGCCGACGTCGAGCAGCCGCCATCCGTACAGGAAGAACGACCCGGCACCGATCGCGACTATTCCCGCAGCGAGTCCGTCCAACCCGTCGATCAGGTTCACGGCGTTTGCCATGCCGACCACCCACAACACGGTGATGAGCGCCGACATGTCGGGTGGGAGGACCGTGAACCCCAGGAACGGCACCCGGAAGTAGATGACCGTCAGACCGACGAGGGTCAGGATGGAACCGGCGAGCACCATCCCGGCGAGCTTCGCCGGGGCCGACACGTCGCGCAGGTCGTCGATCAGGCCGGTGAGCCAGATGACCGAGGCTGCGGCGAGTACGCCGAACACGTTGGCCGGCGACGCGAAGACGGGAGCGAACTCCTCCATCCTCCAAGCGGCGGCCATTCCGGCGAGCAGGCCGACGAAGAGCGCCGCGCCCCCGAGGATCGGCGTAGGGGTTGCGTGGACCGTGCGGTCGCTCGGGTGTGCCAGTGCGCCGGTGCGGCGCGAGATCGCCCGGAACGGTGCCACCGAAGCCGCCGTCGCAGTGACCGCTACAGCCATGACGATCACATAGGCACGCACCCCAGGAACCTACCGCGCCCGGTGTGCGGCACCCGGATAACCCGTGTCTACGTCGATGATCCCGGCGAATTGCTTCAGGCAACTCCGGTCGAGACCGATGTGAACCATGGCACTACTCGCCGTTCAGTCGTCGTCAACAGGGAATTTTGCTCGCTGGTGTCGGCGGGGGCTGCTATACAAACTGTTTCTGGGAAGAAGAACCGTTCGGCCGACTGGGAGGCTGAACAACGGCTCAGTTCGGTTCGGGGCGAACCCCGATCTGGGCCTTGGGATGGAGAGATATGCACACGAAGCGGACCAGCGTGTCCGTCGCCCCTACCGGCGGTATGACCACAGGGCCGATCGCCACAGGGCCGATCGCCACTGGGAGAACACGACCCATGACGCGCGGCCGCTCGGCGCTCGTCGAAGCTCCGCCGGTGAACAGGACGCCGGCAGCGGTCCCGCCCGACCGCGGGTCCCCCGCAGGACCTGACATCCGGACACCTGCACCCGAACGCCGCCCACGCCTCGGACTCAAGGCCACGATGGTGCTTGTCGACACGTGCACCACCGCGCTCGCGTTGGCTGTGTCGTACGTGTTCTACGTGGACGTGCTCAGCAAGACAGCCGATGGCGGCATCGTCGTCGCAGCCCTTTCGATCCCGATCTGGCCGATCGCCTACGCCCAGCAGGGCCTCTACCAGGCCCGCCGCCTGTCACGCAGGATCGAAGAGCTCCGCCGCTTGGTCAACGCCACGATGATCGGCTTCGTGATGACCGCATGCATCTCGGTGGTCCTCCAGGTGGACCTGTCGAGAGGATGGCTCATTACCGCGGGGATCTTCGTTCTCGCCTTCATGGCGTTCGAACGGGAGCTCGCCCGAAAGGTGGTCACCCGTCAGCGATCCAGCGGAAAGCTTGCCGCGCCGCGTGGTCCTCGTCGGGGACAACGCCGAGGCGGACGAGTTGGTGACGATGCTGCGCCAGACCCGCGAGCTCGGCTACAACGTGGTCGGCCGTGTCAGCGATCAGCCTCCGTCGGGCGACCGAGACAAGGTGACGCTGCCGTACCTCGGTGGCACCGACGACATCGTCGCCTCCGTACGGTCGGTCGGAGCGAGAAGCGTCATCGTCGCCACGACCGGGGTCTCCCTCGAGACCGCCAACCGGATCGTGCGAGACCTCACCCGTGAGGGCATCTACGTCGAGCTGTCCTCGGCCATGCGCGACATAGCGACCCGCCGTGTGACCCTGCGCCCGCTCGGCCGCTACCCGGTCATGTGCGTCGAACCCGTGACGAGCACGTGGCGCTCGGTGGCCAAGCGGTGCTTCGACGCAACGAGCGCGACGCTCGGGCTGCTCCTCGTGTCACCGGTTCTCCTGGCCGCAGCGCTGGCCATCAGAGTCACCTCGGGTCCCGGGGTCTTCTTCACCCAGACACGGGTCGGACTCCACGGCAATCCGTTCACCGTCTACAAGCTCCGCACGATGGTCCACGATGCCGAGTCGATGCTCGCTGAACTGATGGCCGAGAACGAGGCTGCCGGGCCGATGTTCAAGATGACCAACGATCCCAGGGTCACCACCGTCGGCCGCTTCCTGCGCAAGACCTCGATCGATGAGCTGCCGCAGCTGATCAACGTGGTCAAGGGCGACATGAGCTTGGTCGGGCCCCGCCCGGCGCTGCCCCACGAAGCGGTCCAGTGGAACGATGACCTGAAGGAACGGCTCAGGGTCAAGCCCGGCATCACCGGCAACTGGCAGGTCAACGGCCGCTTCACAGCGTCACTCGAGGACTACCAGCGACTCGACCTCTACTACGTCGACAACTGGTCGCTCGTCAGCGATCTGGTGATCCTGGGAAAGACCATCCCGGCAGTGCTCCAGCGCAACGGCGCAGTCTGACCCCTCAACTCGGGTACGGGACGAAGTCCGAGCAGAGCTCCCTCACCTCGGAGCGCACGGCCGAGATGACGGCCTCGTCCCCCGGCGCCCGGAGCACCCGCGTGATCAGCTCGGCGATCGTGCCCATCTCCGCCTCACGCATGCCCTGGGTCGTCACAGATGGTGTCCCCAGGCGCAGACCGGAGGTGACGAACGGCGAGCGCGGGTCGTCCGGCACGGTGTTCTTGTTGCAGGTGATCCCGGCCGCATCGAGTGCTACCTGCGCGTCTTTCCCGGTGAGCCCGCTGTCGAAGGCCTGTAGGTCCACCAGCATCAGGTGGTTGTCGGTACCTCCCGACACCAGTCGGAATCCGTTTGCAGCGAGCCCCGCCGCAAGCGCCTGTGAGTTGGCCACGATCTGGCGTGCGTAGTCGGCGAAGGCCGGGTCGGCGGCCTCACGGAACGCGACCGCCTTGCCGGCGATGACGTGTTCGAGTGGCCCTCCCTGCAGGCCGGGGAAGATCGCCTTGTCGATGGCCTGCCGCGTGCTCGGCGGTCGACAGGATGCAGCCGCCGCGGGGCCCGCGGAGCGTCTTGTGGGTCGTGAAGGTGACCACGTCGGCGAACGGGACCGGGTTGGGATGCAGCACCGCCGGCGATCAAGCCCCGCGATGTGGGCGGCGTCGAACAGGAAGAGCGCACCCACCTCGTCGGCAGATCTGGCGCGAGCGGCTCCGGGTCGATGATCCGCGGGTACGCCGTCGGCACCGGCGACGATCATCTTCGGCCGGTGCATCCAGGGCCAGGTCACGCGATCTGATCCAGGTCGAGGCGTTCGTCGCTGGGAGTGAGCCCTGTACGACACGAAGTTGTAGAAGCGGCCCGACAGGTTCACCGGCGATCCGTGGGTCAGGTGCCCACCGTGGTCGAGGCTGAGCCCTAGCACGGTGTCGCCCGCCTGGAGCAGCGCCAGGTAGACGGCCACGTTGGCGTTCGCACCCGAGTGGGGCTGCACGTTCGCCGCTTCGGCGCCGAAGAGCGACTTAACACGCTCGCGGGCAAGGTCTTCCACCTCGTCCACGAACTCGTTCCCGCCGTAGTATCGCTTGCCCGGGTACCCCTCGGAGTACTTGTTGGTGAGGACCGATCCTACGGCCCGCATGACCGCCGGCGAGGTGAAGTTCTCGGACGCGATCAGCTGGATCCCGGTGTTCTGACGCTCGACCTCTCGGTCGATCGCCGCGAACAGTTCGGTGTCGTTGTCGGTTGGCCAGGGCATGTCAGGTCCTTCAGCGTGCTGGTTCGGTCGGGTCGATGGGCCCGAGATGTCGGTGTCAGCCGGAGATGTCGGTGTCAGGCGGTTTCGGGGTCGAGCGCGTCGAGCTTGGCGACCCGCCCGGCATGGCGGCCCCCCTCGAACTCGGCGTCGAGCCAGGCGTCGACGGCGTCGAGGGCCACCTGGACACCGGTCAGGCGTTCGCCGAGGCAGATCACGTTCGCGTCGTTGTGCTCCCGGGTGAGTCGGGCGCTGGTCGCATCGTGCACCGTCGCGGCGCGCACTCCTCTGACCTTGTTGGCTGCCATGCAGATGCCCAGACCGGAGCCGCACACGGCGATGCCGAGATCCGCCAGGCCTGACACGACCGCTCGTCCGACGGCTTCGCCGAAGTCCGGGTAGTCGACACGCTCGGTCGAATCAGTTCCCAGGTCCACGACCGCCAGTCCGCGGGCGCCGAGGTGCTCGGCGACCAGCTGCTTCAGCTCGTATCCGGCATGGTCTGACCCGACAGCGATGGTTCTGGTCTGCTCGGTCACGGTCGCCATCCTAGTGATCGCAGGGATGCGCCTCTGCAGCGCGCCATCCCGAGCTCGGCCTCGACCCGAGCCGTGCGCTCCTAGTGTGACCGCCATGGCAGTGCAGCTACCCAGCGATCTCGATCCCCGCACACCTGTCATCGTCGGGGTAGGCCAACTCGTCCACCGCGAGCCGGACTCTCCCGAACCGGCTGCGCTCATGGCCGAGGCTGTCCAGCTCGCCGAACTCGACAGCTCGGCGTCTGGACTGATCGCACGCGCTGGCGTGGTCGCTGCCGTTCCGACGATGACATGGAGGTACCGCGATCCGGCGAGGATCGTCGCTGATCGGATCGGGGCCACCGATGCAGCTACCTGGTATGTCACGGTCGGCGGCAACTCGCCACAGCGCATGCTGAACAAGCTCGCCGTCGAGATCGCCCGTGGCGCCCTGGACGTCGGGGTGTTGTGCGGGGCCGAAGCGGGAAGGACGAAAGCCGCCGCCCGCAGGAACGGCACCCACCTCGGCTGGACCGTTCAGGGCGAGGACGTCGCCCCGGACTGGTCCGACGGCGCGCCACTGCTGATGGGCCACGAGGTCGAGATCGAGCGCGGGATCCTGCTCCCCACGCAGTGCTATCCCCTGTTCGAGAACGCGTTGTGGCACGAATCCGGGTGTTCGCTGAGCGAGCACCTCGAAGTGATCGGCGAGATGTGGGCCGGCTTCTCACGCGTCGCGGCAGCGAACCCCTATGCGTTTCGCCGAGAGGCCTACACCGCCGAGGAGATCACCACACCCACCGCAGACAACCGCATGGTCGCCTTCCCGTACACCAAGCGCATGGTGTCAAACCCTGATGTCGACATGTCTTCGGGGCTCGTGATCTGCTCCGCAGAGGCAGCAGCGCGCCACGGTGTGCCGATCGACCGCTGGGTGTTCCTTCGAGCAGGCACCGACGGCACCGACGTCAAGATGTCCGAACGCCCCGACTTCGTCTCGTCCGCTTCCATCGGTGTGGCGGGACGCCGGGTGCTCGAACTGGCCGGCACCGACATCGACTCAGTCACCCACCTGGACCTCTACTCGTGCTTCCCGTCGGCGGTGCAGTTGGCGCTGCGCGAGCTGGACATCACCCCGGATCGCCAGCTGACCGTATACGGGGGGCTGTCGTTCGCTGGCGGTCCGTGGAACAACCCGGTCGGCCATGCAATCGCATCGATGGTCGACGTGCTGCGCGACGACCCCGGCAGCCTGGGGCTGGTCACTGCCAACGGCGGCGTCCTCGACAAGCACGCATTCGGTGTCTTCAGCACCACTCCACCCCGCGGCGGGTTCCTCTACGACTGCCCCCAGGACGAGATCGATTCGAGGGGTGCGCACGAGGTCGTGGGCGATCACGTCGGACCGGCAGCGATCGAAACCTGGACCGTGCTGCATCGAGCGCGGGAGTGGGCCGGCTCGAGCGCTTCTGGCGTGTCGGACCCCACACGACGCGCGAACCTGGGCGTGGAGCGAGGACGCGGAGCTGATGCGACTCGGAGAGCTCGTGGACATGACCGCCACGACGGTCGAGATCGACGCCGACCACATGGCCCACCTGATCTGACGGGCTGACGGGCCGGGATGGGGCCTCCCCGGGCCCTGGAGAGGTTCAGCCCTGCGCCAGGCGCGTCCGCAGCAGGCTCATTACCTGTTCGGAGGCCTTGGGCATCTCTTCGAGCAGCTCCGCGAACGCCTTGGAGTCGAAGCGGAGGAGTTCCAGGTCGGTGTCACCGACAACGGTCGCGGTGCGTGGTCGGTGGTCGACGAGGGCCATCTCACCGACCATCGAGCCGGGGCCGAGCGCAGCGACGTGTTCACCTCGGACGTAGACGCTGGCAACCCCACTGATGATCACGAAGCAGTGGGTCCCGGGGTCGCCCTGATCGACGACGACGTTTCCGGCATGCACCGTCACCTCGTCGCTCAACTCGACGACCCGTTGCAGGTCGGCGTCGACGAACCCGTCGAAGAACGGGACTCCGGACAGCAGTTCGACCCGCTCGGACGACTTCCTGTGCATCTGACCTACCCCTCGGAACACCCGCTGACCGGGTGTCGACATCGGGCATCATCGCACACGAGCCGGCGGAACGCCGTGAACCCCGGGGGACTCACCGTTGCGGCAGGCGGGCGACGAGCGCTCGTGGACGACCGGTCAGATCCGACCGCACCGACGCCTCGGTGAAGTGCTCGAGCGCCAGCTGCCTCATCGGCTCGGCCTGTTCGGGAGAAAGCTCACAGACGAGCACTCCCTGGTCGCGGAGCCACGCCGCAGCGCCGGCGATGATCGACCGCAGGTCGTCGGTGCCGTCCGGCCCCGACCAGAGCGCCGGGCCCGGCTCCCAGTTCTCGACCTCGCTCGGCAAGGTCGCCGAGCTGGCCACGTAGGGAGGGTTCGACACGATCATGTCGACCGACCCCGCCAGCTTCGACGGCAGGGCGGCGAACCACTCCCCCTCTGCAAGGCGCACCCACGCCCCTGGCCGACCGATCCCCGCGGTGTTGGCCCGGGCGACCGCTAGTGCGTCCCGGCTCACGTCGGTCGCCCACACCTCGACGCGGACCCGCTCGACAGCGATCGACAACGCTATCGCCCCGGATCCCGTTCCCAGATCGATCACCGTCGGGGCACGGTCCCTGATGTCCAGGCGGTCGAGTTCGCCGAGGGCCACCTCTACCACGGCCTCTGTCTCGGGTCGGGGGATCAAGACACGCTCATCGACCATGAGATCGAGTGTCCGGAAGCCCCAGGAGCCGAGTACGTACTGCAGTGGTTCACCCTGACAGCGGCGACGGACCATCTCGTCGAAACGAGCAACTCCTCGCTCGGTTGCCGACGCACCCAGAGCGGAAGAGAGCTCAGCCGCTGCGACTCCCATGCAGTCGGCCACCATCCAGCGTGCGTCGACCTCGGCGGTGGCTCGCAGCGCCGGCGCAGCTGACAACAGACCGACGGCTTCGGCGAGCAGTTCGCGCCAGGTGACGGTCCCGTCCGGTGCCGGGCTCATTCAAGTCCACCTTCGGTTGCCTCCGACAGGCGCCTGGTCCGATCATCGGCAACCAGCGAATCGCTGATCTCATCGAGATCGCCTGCGAGCACTCGGTCCAGCGTGTAGAGCGTCAGCCCGATCCGGTGATCGGTGACGCGGTTCTCCTTGAAGTTGTACGTGCGGATCTTCTCGCTGCGCCCACCGCCACCGATCTGGGCCCTCTTCTGCCCGGCTACATCGTCGGAGCGACGCCGTCGTTCCAACTCGAGCAGCCGGGAGCGCAGCACCACCATCGCCTTGGCGCGGTTCTGGATCTGGCTCTTCTCGTCCTGCATCGACACGACCAGCCCCGTCGGCAGGTGGGTGATACGCACCGCGGAGTCGGTGGTGTTCACGGATTGGCCTCCGGGACCGGACGACCTGAACACGTCAACCTGGATGTCGCCCGGGTCGATCTGCACGTCCACCTCGTCGGCCTCGGGAAGCACGACCACCGTCGACGACGATGTGTGGATCCTGCCCTGGGACTCGGTCACCGGAACGCGCTGCACACGGTGGGGACCTCCCTCGAACTTCATCCGCGACCAGACCGCGTCACCAGCGACGCGGAACGTCACCTCGCTGAAGCCGCCCATGTCCGAGGGCGAAGCCTCCATGACCTCGAAGCGCCAGCCCCGCCGGGCCGCCCATGCGCGGTACATCTCGAACAGGTCACGGGCGAAGAGGTTCGCCTCCTCCCCACCTTCCGCTCCCCTCACCTCGACGATCACGTCACGCTGGTCGAAGGGATCGCTCGGCACCAACAGCAGCTTGACCTCTTCCTCGACCAGCGCTGAGTCCGATTCGAGCGCCACCATCTCGGCACGGATCAGCTCGCGCTCATCACCCTCGGCGAGCTCGAACAGCTCGCGTGCCGCAGCGATGTCGGCCTTCAGGCCTCGGAGCCGGACACTGCTATCGGCGATGGGACGCAGTTCGCTGTAGCGACGCGACAGCTCGACGTAGCGGGGCTGGTCGGCAACGACCTCGGGGTCGCCGAGCATCGCCTCGCATTCCGCGTACTCGCGCTCGAGGGTCCGTAGGCGACCGTCGAGAACCTCCGGCAGCGCCATCAACCCCACCCGACGGCCACGTCGACGATCTCCACGCCGTCGCGGAGCATGTCGACCAGCACCTTCGTGGCTGCGTGGTGGTCCACACCCGGAAGAGCCAGCACCAGTCTGGCAGAGGGGTCGTGCATGGCCAGGGTGTCTGCCGCCAGGGGGACGAGGGACAGGTCGACCCCGCGTGAGCAGACGACCAGCAAAGAAGAACCATGCGAGTCGGTTCCGAGCGCGGCAGCGGGATGCGCGTCCTTCAGGCCCTCGGCCTCGGTGGTCATCTCGACAGGGCGCAACAGCGCCGCCCCCACCGACGACGGGTCGGCCACGACGTCGGCGCGCAGCCACCGCTCCCGTGCCAGCAGCTGGAGCGGATGCACCGGAGCACCCCGATAGCGATGCGCGCGCACCTGCTCGAGCGTGCGAGCGAGCGACACCGATGGCACCTCGTCGCCTCGCGTGGCAGCAACCGCGTCGCGGTCGAAGCGCCCGACACCCGCCTCGAGGTGATAGCAGCCGTCGCCACCCGTCTCCGCGGGCCAGATGACCAGCCGGGCGACCTCGAGGCCGAGGACCTCGCCGCGTACCACCCCCCACTCCGTGACCACTTCGACACCGGACTGCTCCAGCGTCGCGACGAGGTCGTCGGGGACATCCGGGGATGCGATCGCTGTCGGCAGCGGTGACGGAGTGGCCGCGTGTGAGGTCGAATCGTCGACGGACCGTACCTCGATACCGATACCGCCGAGATGGAAGTAGCCGGCCCAGCGCGCGACGTCGTCGGCAGCATCGTCAACGAACACCGTCAGTGAGGTCGCGCCGTTGCGTCGCGCCCAGAGCATCGCCCCGGCGAGCGCCCCCGCACTGCCGTTGCCGACCAGCACCGCCGCTCGGTCGTCCACCACCAGTGCAGCGGCCGACCCGACGTCGACTGCCTCGGCGACCGGAGCACCGGCGTCTCGGACGAGCGCGGTCAGCTTGGCGCGGGTGATCCGGGCCCGCTGCTCAGCGCTCAGCGACACCGTACGACCAGGATCCGATGTGGCCCGCCCCGGGGACGGGTCACTCGCCCTCGGTGGTCTCCGCCGCTTCCTCGGCGGGGGCGTCGGCCGCGCCGGCCTTGCCCTTGCGTCGGCCGTAGCGACGCTCGAAGCGCTCGACACGACCGGCGGTGTCCACGATCTTCATCTGGCCGGTGAAGAACGGGTGGGTGAAGGCCGAGATCTCGACCTTGGCGAGCGGGTACTCGTTTCCGTCGGTCCAGGTGATCGTCTCGGCGGTCTCGATGGTCGACCGGGTGAGGAAGGTGTCTCCCGACGACGTGTCCTGGAAGACGACGTGACGGTAGTCGGGGTGGATTCCGGGCTTCATGGGTCTCTCCGTGGTGGCCCCGGTTTCCGTGCGGGGCCCGAATGAGGGGACGGATCAGTATTGCAGGTCCGCCCCCTGCTCCGACAGTTCAGCTGATCGCCGGCGCCTTGGCGATCTCGGCGAGGAAGACCTCGTTGGTGGGGAACTTCCGCATGCGGTCGATGACGAGCTCGAGACCGGCGGCCGGCTCACCCTCGGCAGCGAGCTTGGACAGCAGACGGCGCAACTTGTGGATCTGCTGGAGCTGCTTGGCATCGACGAGCAGCTCGTCGTGCCGGGTGGAGGAGCCGTCGACGTCGATCGCCGGGAAGACCCTGAGCTCGGCCGCTCGACGGTCGAGGCGCAGCTCCATGTTCCCGGTGCCCTTGAACTCCTCGAAGATGACCTCGTCCATCTTCGATCCCGTGTCCACCAGCGCGGTCGCGAGGATCGTGAGCGAGCCGCCCTCCTCGAGGTTGCGTGCTGCCCCGAAGAACTTCTTCGGTGGATACAGGGCGGCGGTGTCGAGCCCGCCACTCATGATCCGCCCACCCGAAGGTGCTGCCAGGTTGTAGGCGCGGGCGAGGCGGGTGATGCCATCGAGGATGACCACGACGTCCTGGCCCTGTTCGACCATGCGCTTCGCACGCTCGATCGCGAGCTCCGCGACCTGCAGGTGCTCCTCGGCCGGACGGTCGAAGGTCGAGGCGACGACCTCTCCCTGGATCGAGCGACGCATGTCGGTCACCTCTTCAGGTCGCTCGTCGACGAGCAGCACCATGAGCTCGACCTCGGGGTGGTTCGCTTCGACAGCCTGCGCGATCGACTTCATGATCGTCGTCTTGCCCGCCTTGGGAGGCGAGACGATCAGCCCTCGCTGACCCTTGCCGATGGGGGCGATCAGATCGATCACGCGTCCAGCGATGTCGTACGGGTGGTCCTCACGCTCCAGACGCAACAGCTCGTTCGGGAACAGCGGCGTCAGGTCGTCGAACAGGGGACGCTCGCGTGATCTCTCGGGATCGGTGCCGTTGACCGTGTCGATGCGGAGCAGCGCAGGGTTCTTCTCGCCCCGGTTCGCCGGGCGACTGGCGCCTGTGAGCCAGTCACCCCTGCGCAGGCCGAACTGGCGGGTCTGCTTGACCGACACGTAGACGTCGTCGCGGCTGGGCAGCAGCCCGTTGACCCGCAGGAACCCGTACCCCTCGTCGCGCAGATCGAGGATCCCGGCCACGTCGATCAGCTCACCCTCCCAGTTCTGCGACGTCTCGGTGCCGTCCTCGCCGCGGTCGCGATCGCGCCCACGACGCCGACGGCGGCGACGACCGCCACCCTCACCCTCGCCACCGGCTTCGCTCTCGGCGTCGCCGACGGCGACGACTTCGCCACCGGCACCACCATCGCCGCTGCGCTCTTCGGTCGGATCGGCAACAGCTGGCGACGACTTGTCCGCATCCGATGGCCCAGCCGCATCGGAGGAGGCCGATCCGGGGCGCGATGCTCGCCGGGACGGGGCGTCCGGTGCCGGAACGAGGGCATCGCCGGCCGCAGGGGACTCGCTCGGGATGGGTCCTTCGCTGCCGTGTGGTGGATCGCTCGGGATCGGGTGGGACGGATCAGCGGCCTGCCCGACGTCGCCGGATGGGTCGCCCGGTGCCGTGACCCCGGCCAGATCGAGGATCATCGCGATCAGGTCGGCCTTCTTGGCCCGCGATGCCGGCTTGCCGCCGAGGGCCTGGGCGATCGTGGCCAACTCGGCGCGGTCCTTGCGCTCGAGGCCTTCGAGGTCGATCGAGTCAACGCTCACAGGTGGTTCCAACTTCGTGGTCGGGCAGCGATCCTGATGCTGCGGGATGGTGCCGGTCGACACACCAGATGAGGTGAGGTCCGGGTCGCCCTCGGAGGGTTCTGGCATCCCGCCGGTGCCGGGCATCGCTCTGCGCGATCAGCCACGACTTCCATCTGCGGGAACCCGGCCCCTACCCCGAGTCGACGCGTCGACTGTACCGGTGGTGGACACCGCTGGCAATCCAGCGCTCGACGATGCCTCCGGCCGGCGGGTCAGCCTTCGGGGGCGGCGTCCACCAGACGCGCCATGAGCTCATGGCCGGCGACCACCTCGGCGTCCACGGTGGCAACCTCGGAGTACTCGCCGCCGGGGCCGGCGACCCGGGAGTCGACCAGCAGGTAGGGCACGGTCGCGGAGGTGTGGGTTTTGAGCGCCAGCGGTGTCGCATGGTCGGGGGCCATCAGGAACCGCCACGGGCCCATCTCGTCCAGGGCCGGAACCAGGTCCGCCAGGACCCGTCGATCCCAGTTCTCGAGCGACCTGACCTTCTCCTCGACGTTGCCGGCGTGACCGGCCTCGTCGGTGGCCTCGATGTGGATGACGAACAGGTCGGCTCCGTCCCGGAGTGTCGCGATGGCGGCGTCGCGCTTGCCCTCGTAGTCGGTGTCGTACCAGCCAGTGGCACCGGGCACGTCCACGATCTCCATGCCGGTCAGCACCCCGAGTCCCCGGACCAGATCGACTGCGGTGACCATCGCTGCCCGCAGGCCGTAGGTGTCGGCGAACGAGGGGAGCTGTGGCTGATGACCCTGTCCCCAGAGCCAGATCTGGTTGGCGCCGACCTCGGGAAAACCCGCCAGCACTTCCCTGCTGGCATCCATGACCCTGCGGAGACCGTCCGCGGCCGGGCCGGTGGGCCAGACGGCCGGCTTGTCGGTCAGGTCGTGGGGAGGCACGCACTCGGCATCCGCCCAGGACTCGGGAGCGATCATGATGTGGCGGTACTGCACACCGGGGTGGAACGAGATCTCCTCCCCTGCCCCGGAACCGAGCTGGGCGTCCAGGGCGGCGATCACCTCTGCTGCCGCTTCTGTGGTCGGATGCCCGCCGGCGAAATCGACCATCGTCGCGTCGGTTCCCGCGCCGTCGGGGTCCACAGTCGACAGGTTGCAGCGGAACGCGACCTGGTCGGGGCGTATCTTCAGGCCGAGTGATGCGGCCTCGATCGGGGCACGGCCGGTGTGGTGTACCGCGGGGTCGTAGCCGAGCAGCGACAGGTTGCCGACGTCGCTGCCGGGAGGCATTCCTTCGGGGATGACCGCGGCACGGCCCACCACCCCGCGCGCTGCCAGGGATCGCAGGACCGGCGTTTCGGCCACCTCGAGCGGGGTCCGTCCACCCAGATCCGGATGGGGTTCATCAGCACAGCCGTCTGGTACGCACACCACATACTTCACCGCCACAGTCTGCCCCACCCTGCACAGCGACTCGGCCCGGACAGCAGCACGGCTCGCTGTCAGATGGGCCGGTCGGGGTCGACGACACCGTCGTTCCCGCCGTCGGGGATCTCGGTGACGCCATCGTCGGGGCAGTGGAACCCGTCGCCGTCATCACCTTCACCGCCGAGCTCCGGGTAGAGCCGCTCGAACTTGCCGGCGCGGATCACCACCAACATGCCACACGAGCTTGTGGTCACCTCGTCGAAGCGGTCCGGGTTCGTCTCCGCGTGCAACCCGCCACCGGTCCACTCCCCGACCGCCGCGGCCTGCTCGAGGATGCAGGTGCGGTCGAGCACCCCGTCGTTCGCCTCGCCACAGACGTTGGCCGCAGTGGCGAACAGCAGCCACGCCGACATCGACTGGATCCCCAGCGCGCTCACCTCGCCGTCGTCGGTGTACTGCTCGAGCATCTCCAGGTACTGCTCGGTGGCGGGCCACCTGTCGGCCTCTTCGATCGGGTGCAACTGCATGCGAACCACCGCGCCCTCAGCCGCCGGGTTGGATGCGAGCTTCTGGTCGTACATGTTGGTCTCGAGGATCGGGACACCGTCCCAACCCTGGACGTCGGCAGAGGTCAGGAAGTCGCTCAGGTTCTCGACCTCGCCCACCCATGTGAAGCTCGTCGCGTCGGACTCCATCATCTTCTGGGCGAAAGGCATCCAGTCCGTGATCCCGATCGGCGGGTACGACTGCTCTCCTACGAGATCCATCCCGTCTATGCCTTCGACCGCGGTGGCGTACTTCGTGCGCATGATCTCGAGCGACGGCAGATCGGCCCAGATCACCGACCACTTGGACGCTGCATCGGGTTCCAACGATGCGAAGTCGGTCAGCCATGTGTTCGCGACCGTGCCGCCGACGTTCGGCAACGGCTGCACCTGACCGTTCGAGTCGGCCTTCTCGGCCGATACGGCGAAGCCTGGGATGTCGATCATCGAGCATCCGTGGAAGTCGCTGCCCTCACGGCCCGAGAACTGGAGCGCGTCCTGGGCCATGCCGCCACCGACCATGGCGAAAACGTCGCTGCACGCTGTCGTCATGGCCGCCTCGACGTTGAAAAGGGCAGCATCCAGGTCGATGATCTCGATGGGAAGCCCCCCGATGCCGCCCATCTCGTTGCACCAGCCGGCGAAGGCCACCGAGGCGTCGTACATCGCCTTGTTGAGGCCAGGACGGATGTCAGAGCTCCGGTCGTTGGCCACCCCGATGTAGAGCTTGTCGGTGCCCGACCCTGCCTCGGAGGCCTCGACGCTGAAGTCGCCTTCGGTGCACAGCGGAGCCTCCAGGTCACCGAACGACGCTGACCCAGCGGTTGTCGGCCTGCTGGGCGACGGTGTGTCGTCGGGCTCCTCAGGTGCCGCATCTCCTGATGCCCCGCAGCCCGAGGAGACCGCCATCGCGGCGACCAATAGCACGACAGCGAATCTCTTCATCAACCCATCCCCCGTGGTCGACGCTCCCCTGACCGACGACGGGGGCAAGACTACGGCACGGCTGCCGCGGCACGGCTGCCGCGGCAGCCGCCGCTCGGTTCAGGCGCCGAGGGCGCTGCGCACGAACGCCTCGACTGCATCGAGCTCACACGCGACGTGTTCCACCCGCTCTTCTCGCTCGAACAGGTCAGCCAAGTGGGCAGGCAGTTCGGGACGCAGTCCGATAGCAGCTTGGACGGCGTCGGGGAACTTGGCGGGGTGCGCCGTCGCCAACGACACCACCGGCACGGACGGATCCCCACCGAGGGACTCGGCGACCCCCACCCCCACCGCGGTGTGCGGGTCGATCAGCATCCCCGAGCGAGCATGCACCCGACGGATCACCTCCGCAGCGGACTCGTCGTCCAGGCGGCCGCAGTCGAACTCGGATCGAAGGGCGTCGAGCACCTCGACGGGAACCGAGACCGTCCCGTCGGCCCGGAACCGGGAGAACAGCTCGACCATGGCCGCTCCGTCGCGACCCATCCGTTCGAACAACAGGCGTTCCAGATTGGAACTGACCTGGATGTCCATGGACGGGCTGGTGGTCGGGACCACGTCGCGCAGCTCCATGGTGCCGGAGCTGAAGAAGCGCGTGAGGATGTCGTTGCGGTTCGAGGCGATCACCAGCCGCTCGACGGGCAACCCCATGCGCTTGGCCACCCATCCAGCGAAGATGTTCCCGAAGTTGCCGGTTGGCACCACATAGGTGACCGGTCCACCGTCGGGTGCCACCGCCAGGTGCGAGGTCACGTAGTAGACGATCTGGGCCATGACGCGGGCCCAGTTGATCGAGTTCACCGCGCTCAGCCGTACCTGGTCGCGGAACTCGACATCGGCGAACGCCGCCTTTACCAGGTCCTGGCAGTCGTCGAACGTGCCCGGCACCGCGACGGCATGGGCGTTGGGAGCGCCGAGCGTCGTCATCTGACGGCGCTGCACATCGGACGTACGGCCGTCCGGGAAGAGGATCACGATGTCGACGTGGTGCAGGCCGGCGCACGCGTGCATCGCTGCAGACCCGGTGTCGCCGGAGGTGGCCCCGAGGACACAGACTCGACTCCCGCGTTCGGTCAACACGTGGTCGAACAGGCGCCCCACCAACTGGAGCGCCACATCCTTGAAGGCGAGCGTCGGGCCGTGGAACAACTCGAGCAGCGAGACCTGCGCGCCCGAAGCGGTGGCGCCTATCGGCACGACCGGACACACCTCGGGCGTGTCGAAGCTCGCGTAGGCGTCGTGCACCAGCGACTCGAAGACCGACCTGTCGATCTCGCCCTCGACGAAGGGCCACATGACCTCGACCGCGACGTGCGGGTACGTGAGCCCACGCAGCGAATCCAGGTCGGGCAGCGTCGGCCAGGCGGCCGGCAGGTACAACCCGCCGTCGTCGGCCAGGCCCGCGAGCAGCACGTCGCCGAAGCCGAGCACGGGGGCGTCGCCCCGGGTCGAGATGTATTCCATCGCCATCGCCGGTCGACCCTTCAGTCGGCGCCGACGACGCGCAGGACGGATCCGACCGACAGCACCGTGTCGAGGCCACGAAGCTCCTGCAGCGTGGCGCGGACATCGGCTTCCCGTGCGGCGTGGGTGATGAAGATGAGCCGTGCGGTCCCGGTCGGGACCTCACGCTCGCCGTCGTCGAGCAGTGCCTCCTGCTCCATCGACCGTATGGACACCTGGTGCGATCCGAACACGCCGGCCACCGTGGCGAGCACGCCGGGCTGATCCTGGACCTCGAGGTTCACGTAGTACGGGGAGCGCAGCTCGTCGACCGACCGCAGCTCCGCCCGGCCGAACCGGCCGATGCTGGCGTGCGCCCCCTTGGCCAGGTTGGATGCCGCGTCGATCACGTCACCCAGGACGGCGGACGCGGTCGGGAAGCCGCCGGCACCACGCCCGTAGAACATCAGGTCTCCGACCGCACCGCCTTGGACGAACACGGCATTGAAGCTGTCGCGCACCGAGGCGAGAGGGTGCTCGGCGGGGACCATCGCCGGATGGACCCGCACTGCGACGCTGTTGTCTTCGAATCGTTCGGCGATCGCGAGCAGCTTGATGACGTAACCGAGCCGAGCGGCGAAGTCGATGTCAGTCTGGGTTAGTGAGGAGATGCCCTCGTGGTACACGTCCCCGGCGACGACCTTCGCTCCGAATGCGATCGTGGCGATGATCGCTGCCTTTGCACCGGCATCGAAGCCCTCGACGTCAGCGGTCGGGTCCCGCTCCGCGTATCCGAGGCTCTGCGCCTCGGCCAGGGCGGCCGCATAGCTCCAACCGTCCTCGGTCATCTTCGTCAGGATGTAGTTCGTCGTTCCGTTGACGATGCCCATCACACGGCTCACAGGCTCCCCGACCAGCGACTCGCGCAGCGGCCGGACGATCGGTATCCCGCCGGCCACCGCAGCCTCGAACAGCAGGTCCACCCCGGCCGCGTCGGCTTCGCCGAACAGCTCGACGCCGACGTTCGCCAGCAGCTCCTTGTTGGCGGTCACCACCGGTTTGGCAGCCTTGAGAGCACTCGTGATCAGCTCACGCGTGGGTTCGATTCCGCCGATCACCTCGACCACCAGATCGATCGACGGGTCGGTCGCGACGGCGTGGGCATCGGTCGTCAACAGCTCCGACGGGACCGTCACCGCCCGCTCCTTGGAGAGAGACCGCACCGCTACCCGACCTACTTCCAGGCGGACACCGGTGCGAGATGCGATGTCATCGCCCTGGCGGTCGATCAGCTCGACGAGAGCCGCGCCGACGTTGCCGCAGCCGAGCACTCCGATGGTCACCGTTCGTTCCACGGGGTGAGGCTACCGGGCTCGACAGGAGTCAGCCGACGTCGGTCGCCAGCAGGTCCTCGGTGGTCTCGCGACGCACAACCAGGCGAGCGTGGCCATCTGAGACGAAGACAACCGCCGGTCGCGGGACCTTGTTGTAGTTGGATCCCATCGAGTGGCCGTAGGCACCCGTGACCGGTGTGGCCAGCAAGTCGCCGATCGCCAGGTCCGCCGGAACCTTCCCCTCCCGCACCAGCAGGTCGCCGGATTCACAGTGCTTGCCGACGAGGCGGATCGGCATCTCACGTCGTGACGTCGTCGCGCGGGGCAGGAACGTCTCGTAGCCGCTGCCGTAGAGCACGGGGCGGGGGTTGTCGCTCATGCCGCCGTCGACTGCGACGTAGGTCCGCACGCCGGGCAGGTACTTGATGGTCCCCACCGTGTAGAGCGTGAGCCCGGCTGCCGCCGCGATGGATCGGCCGGGCTCGGCGCTGATCGCCGAACGGATACCAGCTGCCCTGCACGTCTCGAGGATCGCCGTTCCCCACTCGGTGATCGTCGGGGCGGTCTCACCGCCCACGTAGGCGACACCCAGGCCACCCCCGACGATGAGCTCGTCCAGGTCGCATTCGACGACGAACTGCGCGACAGCCGCCAGCCCGTCCACGAAGTTGTCGACGCTGAACACCTGGCTCCCGATGTGCAGGTGCAACCCGACCAGTTCCATGGAGGTGCTGGCACGTGCCCGTGCGACCGCCTCGTCCGCCTGGCCGGTCGGGACAGGGAACCCGAACTTGGAGTCCAGGTTCCCCGTCTGGACGTGTTCGTGGGTGTGGACCTCGATGCCCGGGTTGATGCGCAGCAGGACCTTCGGTCTGGTGGCTCCGGCCGCGACGAGCGCCTCGATCCGGTCCATCTCATCGGACGAGTCGACCACGATCCGCCCGACTCCCACGTCGAGCGCACGCATGAGCTCGGCGGTCGACTTGTTGTTGCCGTGCAGGACGAGATGCTCCGCCGGGACCTGAGCAGCGAGGACGACATCGAGCTCGCCGCCGGTGGCCACGTCGATCCGGAGTCCCTCCTCGTGGGCGAGACGTGCCATCGAGCGACAGAGGAACGCCTTGGACGCGTAGATCGCTCCACCGTCACCGAACACCTCGCGGGCCTCGTGGCAACGCTGTCGGAGGTGCTCCTCGTCATAGACGAAAAGCGGGGTGCCGAACCGATCGGCCAGGTCCAGAAGATCGACACCGCCGATCGACAACCTGCCGTCCGTCGCCGTGTCGGCGTTGTCGGGGAGAAGGGCGAGGTCGAGCACGGTGGCATCGAGCGCCGAAGGCGGGCGGGACGAGACGGGCTCAGCGCTCACGATGATCCCCCGTCACATCTGTTCCGGAGCGCTCACGCCGAGCAGCTCCAGTCCGACTCGCAGGCCTGCTCCCGCCGCTGTCGGCGAGGTGCCAACGCGCCTGGCGCAACGGCTCAGGGGTGTCGGGCGAGAGGATCGGACAGTCGTGATAGAAGCCGTGGACTGCCGATGCCAGGTCCCTGACCCAGGTGGTGACCTTGTGAGGAGCGCGCTCGTGCGTGGCCAGCTCGACAACGTCGGCCAGCACGAACAGCTCGCGCAGCACGTCGAGCTCGCGCTCGTGGACAAGCACCGAGAGGTCGACATTGTCGAGGGGCTCGCGTGCGATGCCTCGCTCTGTCGCCACACGGGCGATCGAGTTGATCCGAGCGTTGGCCATCTGAACGTAGAAGACCGGGTTCTCGTTCGACTGCTCCACGACCAGGCCCAGGTCGACGGTCTGGGGCGAATCGACCGACTGCAGCAGATATGTGAGGCGCACGGCGTCGACGCCGACCTCGTCGATCAGGTCCTCCAGGGTGATCAGGTTCCCTGAGCGCTTGGAGATCTTGACCTCCTCGCCGTCCTTCTCGAGGCGCACGAGCTGGGTGATGACCACCTCGAGGTCCGACGGATCGTGACCCAGCGCCTGGACACCCGCCTTCATCCGCGGGACGTAGCCGTGGTGGTCCGCGCCCCACACGTTGATCAGCAGCTCGAACCCGCGGGCGAACTTGTCGCGGTGGTAGGCGATGTCGGGCAGGAGGTACGTGTACTCGCCGTCACCCTTGACCAGCACACGGTCCTTGTCGTCGCCGAAGTCGGTCGAACGCAGCCAGACCGCCCCCTCGGAGTCGTAGACGACGCCTGCTCGCGGCAGGTCGGCGAGTGTCGTCTCGATCGCACCGGAACGCACCATCGACATCTCCGAGAACCACTCGTCGAAGTCGACGTTCATCGCCGCCAGGACGCGGCGTTGGTCTGCCAGCGCGTGGGCCTCTCCCCACCCGACGGGGTCTACGCCATCGGGCATCTGCTCCGCCCAGTCGACGATGTACTGACCCTGGTACCCGCCCTCGGCGGGTTCGCGACCCTCTTTGCGTGCGAGCAGCGACGAGCCGAAGGTCTGCATCTGCACGCCGCGGTCGTTCACGTAGAACTCGCGTGCCACCTCGTGGCCGGTGTGAGCCAGGATCCGGGCGAGGCTGTCCCCGTAGGCGGCTCCACGGGCGTGCCCGGCGTGGACGGGTCCGGTCGGATTGGCCGAGACGAACTCGACCATGACCTTGCGGCCACCACCGAGGTCGCTGCGGCCCAGCTCTGCTCCTGCACCCAGAACCTCCGGGATCAGGTCATGTAGCCACCCAGGTTCGAGCCGGAAGTTGACGAATCCAGGGCCGGCCACCTCGACGCCGGTCACGTGTTCCGGGAGCGCCGAGCCGATCCGTTCGACGATCGCCTGGGCCAGGTCACGAGGTGGGCGCCCAGCTGCCTTCGCCAGCTTCATGGCGACGTTGGACGAGAAGTCGCCGTGGTCGCGGTGGGCGGGCTGCTCCAGGTGGATCTCGGCGGGTGCTTCCAGGCCCAGATCTGCGAGAGCTCGACGCAGGGCGGAAGTTAGGACGGCGCGCATGGAATCCCGATCGGGCTGTGGGGTGGACGGAGAGGCGGTCGGCGAAGCGATGGTAATGTGCCGGACCCGGGTTCCCGTAAACGGTTCCCGGCAGTGCGCCCTCGTAGCTCAGGGGATAGAGCATCGGCCTCCGGAGCCGTGTGCGCAGGTTCGAATCCTGCCGAGGGCACCACCATCGATGCCGGAACTGCGGCCGATCGGACACACACGTCGGCTCGGACGCGGATGTGCCGGCGCCTCCCTCCAGGCACCGGCACATCATCCCCCCGATCGGCGTCGCCGCCGGGGAGGCCCTAGTGGCCGGCTCCAGCGGGAAGCTCGACGTCACCCGCCCGGAACAGGCCCATGGCCCCCTTGCCGGCGTTCGAGAACTTGTGGGTCACCATCGGGTAGAACCCGTCCTCGGCGAAGGAGAACTCGACGAACCCGCCCTGCGCGGGTTGCAGGTCGAGGACCTGTGAGCCGCCGCGGCGTTCGTCGGGCTGCAACAGGTAGGACCCTTCCTTCCAGACCGTGTCGAACACAGTTCCGACGATGTGGAACGCCGAGTTCTCGCTCGGACCGTCGTCGATGACCCAGACGCGGATGCGCTCGTTGGACGACACGTCGATCGGGTCGAACATGTACTGGTTCCAGTAGCCGTTGAAGACCACGGCATCGAAGTCCTCGTTCTGCATCTTGGTCAGCGAGCCGGGCTGGCCCTCGGGCCCGAGGTACAGCTCGGACTGAACCATCACGAACTCCTTCGCGACCGGCGCCAGCTCGGGAGGATCGATGATGATCGCCCCGTACATGCCGTTGCCGATGTGGTGCAACGCCGGCGCCGTACCGCAGTGGTACATGAACGCTCCGGCGTGGTCGGCACGGAACTGGTAGATGAGCTCCTCGCCGTTCTGGATGGTTCGCATCTCGTCGTTCCAAGCGACGCGGCTGGCGTGGAAGTCGAGCGAGTGGCCGAGCTTGCCCTCGTTCCTGACCGTCACCGTGAACAGGTCGCCGACCTTGCCGCGCAGTATCGGGCCGGGGACCTGGTCCGTCGAAGGTCCACATCTCCTGGGTCACCCCGGGAGCGATCTCCATGACCTTCTCGGTGGCCCGCAGGGTGATCTTGTGCTCGGTGCCGCCAGGTGCAGGTGCCAGTGCCGGGTCGAACGCATGCCAGTCAGGACCGGGCTCAGCTTGAGCGTCGATGACGGCGTTGCCGTCGTCCTGCTCAGCGGCCGTCGCGCTGACGGCTTCGGCGGCTGGCGCAGCAGAGCCGGTCACGACGATCGACATCTCCATACCTGCCTCGCGGTGACCCGCGACCGTGCACCACGCAAGGCCGTCCGCCTCCATCACCCCGAGATCGACCTCCTCGCTCTGACCCGGATCGAGCATCTTGGTGCCCGTCTTGCCGTCGAGCTTGAGGTCGTGCGGCATCGCCCCGTCGTTCTTGACCTTGAGTACCAGGCGGTTGCCCGCCGGGACCTCGACCGTGTCGGGAGTGACGGAGAACTCCATCAACATCACTTCGACGGTCGTCGTGCCGCCTCCAGCCGAACCGCCACCGCCTCCGCTGTCGACCTCACTCCCGAACACTGCGAAACCGAACGCGACGGTGGATACCAGAAGCGCAACCGCGGCGAGCCCTCCCACCACGGTCATCACCAAGAAGTTGCCTCCGTTCACCCTTGATCCGGATGAACCCTGTGCCGACATTGCGACCACCTTCCCGAGGCGTTTTCGTGCCGCCTCTGGGATCGAGTGTTCACCTGCCCGAGCGCCGTTCAAAGGGTCCTTGGTCCCACCACGGTGCGCCAGATGTCACTCAGGTCTGCCCGCCGCAGCCACCTGGACCGCGGTGTGCTTGTAGGCGGGCTGACGGGAGTACGGATCGAAGCCGGGTGCAGTGAGGGCGTTCACCCGGGAGTCGTGCATCGCCAGGAACACCTGGCCGACAGAGACCGTCGGCGTGATGAACACCGTCGCGGTCACCGTCGACCGGCGGGAGCGGACCTTGACGGCCTGACCGGAGCGCAATCGGCGGGATTCGGCGTCGCTGGGGGACATCTCCAGGTGGAGTCGTGCCGGTGCCAACGACTCGAGCGTCGCAGACCGACCGGTCCTGGTTCCGGTGTGCCACTGCGCGGTGCTCCCACGCCCGGTGATCAGCACGAGCGGGAGGTCTTCGTCGACCGGGTCGTGTGGCGGAACCGGCGGGTCGAAGACGAACCGGGCGCGGCCGTCGGGGGTGAAGAACCGGCCATCGCCGAACAACCGCCGCTCGACCTCGGGGCCCTCGGGTGCCGCTGCGGCATCGGCCGAGCTCCACGGCCACTGCATGCCCTGGTCCCCGAGACCGGCGTGACCGCCCATACCCGTCAGATCACACGGCCGACCCCGACTCAGCTCGGCCAGCAGGTCGAACACCGCCGCCGGTGAGCGCCACCGACGGAACATGGGTCCACAACCCCACTCCTCGGCGAGCCCCTTGAAGATCTCGAAGTCCGGGCGGGCCTGACCCGGCGGCTCGGATGCCGCCCGCACGCGGCCCACACGGCGTTCGGAGTTGATGAACGTCCCGTCCTTCTCACCCCAGCCGGCCGCCGGCAGGAACAGGTCACTGCGGCGAGCGGTCTCCGTATCGGAGTACAGGTCCTGGACGACGAGCAGGTCGAGCTCGTCGAGCAGCCCGTTGAACCGTTGCTGGTCGATCCAGGAGTGGGCCGGGTTGGTGGCGATGATCCACAGTCCTCGGATCGTGCCGCTCTCGATGCCGTCGACGATCTGGTCATAGGCCATGCTCGGGCGGTCCGGGATCGCCGCGACATCGATGCCGAGGATCTCAGCGACCGCCTCCCGCTGCGCAGGATCAGTCGCGTCACGCCCGGCGAACATCGACGCCGTGTTGGAGAACAGTCGGGAACCCATCGCGTTGCACTGCCCGGTGATCGAGTTCGCGCCGGTCCCTGGCCGCCCGATGCTGCCCGTCATCAGCGCAAGGGCGATCACCGCCTGGGCGGTACGGGTCGCGGCATGACCCTGGTTGACGCCCATCGTCCACCAGAACGACACACGTTCCCCCGCTGCGATCGCGTCGGCTGCCCTGTCGATGCAGGGCCACTTCCACTCCGGTCGCGGCGGAGACCAGGTCCATGTCGAACGCGTCGACGAACGAGGCGAACTCGTCGTATCCGCTGGTGTGGTCGCGCACGAAGGCGGGGTCGATCAGCTCCCCGCGCGATCAGCGCGCGGGCGATCCCGTACAGGAGGACCTGGTCGCTCTTCGGGGGCCACCGGCAGGTGCAGCGTCGCTGCCATCGCGGTCTCGGTCGCCCGCGGGTCGACGACGATGACCTCGGGACAATGCGGGTTGCGCTGAAGTCGTTCGAAGAGGATCGGATGCGCGATCGCCAGGTTCGAGCCGACCAGGACGACCACGTCGGACTGCTCCAGATCGTCGTAGGTGTACGGCGGTGCATCGAATCCGAAGCACTCCTTGTAGGCGGTGACCGCTGTCGCCATGCACTGGCGGGTGTTCCCGTCGCCGTGGACCATGCCCATGCCGAACTTGGCGAGGGCCCCGAGGAACGCCATCTCCTCGGTCACGAGCTGACCGGTCGACAGGAACGCGACCGAGTCGGGGCCGTGCTCGGCCTGCACGGAACGGACCCTGTCGCAGAAGGTCTCGAACGCGACCGGCCACGAGACCGCTACTCGCCTGCCCCCCTGGCGCACGAGCGGGCGTGTGGCCCGGTCCGACGCCAGCACCGGATCCATGGCCTGCCAGCCCTTGGGACATGCACCACCGTCGTTCACCGGGTAGCTGCGTGTCGGCACGACGTTGACGACGCGGCCGTCACGTCGGTGCACGTCGAGGGAGCAACCCGTGCTGCAGTAGCCACAGACAGACGCCTTGACGTCATCAGGCGCACGCGAGTCGGGGACCTGTTGTGTCGGGCCGACGCCCTCCAGTGGGACTCTGCGCAGCTCCCGGGTCAATGGTCCGCCGCGGGCACGAACCGCAGGCAGCAGCCTCGTCGATCGCTTCATCGCAGTCCGCCAGGCATTCGATCCGGGGCCACGGCGACGAAGAACAGACGTCGCTCGATCCAGGACGCGGCGATCGCCGCTACCGCCGCCAGCACCCAGGCGGCGCCGGACGCTGTGCTGGTCGCCTGGAACAGCAACGAGAGCACCGCGGCGATGCAGGCTGTGATGGCGAGTGCCACACCGCTGGTGCGACTCGAGCGCAGCGGGCCGGCGAGGAGCGCTTCCGAGCGACCGAGCTCGCCGCCATGGCCTGCGTGACGTCGACGATGCAACTCGACGGCCGCCAGACCCGCGACCGTGCCGATGAGGACCACCACCACCGCAGCACGCCTCATCGGCTCGAGCTGCCAATCCGCCGTGTGCAGCGAAACGACGAGCGAGGCCACCGCGGTGAGAACTGCGGCTCCTGTCACCGCCATGGTGACGACGAACCGGATGAGCGTGCGATCGAGCCGCCAGAAGGAACGACCGGTCACGGCGTAGAGCTGGGCGGAGCAGAACACGCCCAGCAGCCCCGCGACCGACGTTGCCACGCCGGCGCCGACCGACACCTGGGCCGGAAGGGAGCCGATCGCAGCGACTGCTGTGAGAGCGCCGAGCGTCGCGTAGACCCCGAAGGCGAGGATCTCACGCGACAACCACGAGTGCCCCAGTCCGAGAAGCGCACGCCACGCCATCGTGGGGCGCCCCAGATGCATGACGCTCGCGGCGATCGCGACGACGGTCGTGAGCCACGCGACCAGAGCCGGCCCGGCGCCGAGGCGGCCGGTCGAGCCGAACCAGTCCGTGGTCGACGACATGGCCACTCCGAGCACCACGACCCCCACCGACACCTGGGTCAGGACCAACATCGCCACCAGCGGAGGGTGGTTCGTCGCCGGGACCACCCTGTGGTCGTCGGCCGCCACCACCTCTGACGGAACCGGCTTCCTGGTCAGGTAGACCGTCGTGGGAGAAGTCAACGCCGATCGGGGAGCCGTGGGAGCCACCCGTTCGTCCGTGTCGACGGCCAGGAGGGCGGCGAGCTCCGCCGTCTCGACGACTCCGATCGATATCGCCTCGGTCGGGCAACCCTGGACGCACGCCGGCGCCTCACCCGCCGAGAGGCGCCCTGTGCACATGTCGCACTTGCGCACGACGCCCAGGCGCTGGTTGAACGACGGCACCTCGTAGGGGCAGGTGAGCATGCAGTAGCGGCACCCGATGCACTGGTCGTCGAGGTGCGCAACGATCCCTGTGATCGGGTCCTTCTCGTAGGCGTCGACCGGGCAGCCGGCCAGACACGCGGGCTCGAGACAATGGTGACAGGCCGTGGTGACGTGCTGCTGCCATACGGGCGCGTCACCGGTTCCGCCACCGACCACCAGCCCGACCGATCTCCAGTTCTCACCCGGGTCCAGCCCGTTCAGCGAGTGACAGGCACTCACGCACGCCTTGCATCCGCTGCAGCGGTCCAGGTCCACCTCGAAGCGGTACTGCGCCCCCGGACCGGGCGGCTCGGCGGGCAGCGCGCGCAGGTAGCGGGCACCTGGATCGTGGGAGGAGCTCCGCCCGTCGTCCCAGTCGCCGAAGAGGTCGACCGCAGACGACGAGTCACGGTCGCTGCTCATGAACAGCGCCTCGTCGAGATGCTGGCTCATCGCGTCGCCAGCCGGTATCCGCGTCGCACGACGGTCTCGATGCCGAGGCCCGCGACGCCCAGGCGGCGGCGGAGACGGGCGACGGTCACCTCGACGACGTGGTCGTCCGACTCGCCCGACCAGACCTCTTCGAGCAGTGACTGCTTGGAAACCACCGCACCGGGGTTCCGGGCGAGGACACCGAGAAGCGCCCGCTCCCGGCCCGGTAGGCGAACCGGGGTCCCGCCGTCCACCGCGACCAGGGACCCCTGGACCGAGAGCCGAGCGACGGACAGGTCCAGGGTCTGGCGGCGCGACGAGAGCGCATCCACGACGGCGTTGACCATCGCACCCAGCCTCGGACGGCGTGATTCGACGGACGCCACGAGCCCGAACGAGCAGGCGCTCTCGGCGGTGACCGGTCCGACGCAGACGACATCGAGCACCCCCGTGGTGCTCAGGTGTGCGATGCGCTGGAGGACCCCGAGACGCTCGGCGATCGCGGCGAAGCTGGCGACCGCTGGAGCCGAGGTGAACGTGACTGCGTCCAGCTGCCGGTCCGCCGCTGCCAGCACCAGCCTCTCGGCGGCCGAAGAGTCGCCGGGCGTCGTGTACCCGTAGACCTGCACCGGCACGACTTCGTAGCCCATCTCCCCCAGCGCATCAGCCAACTCCACCGACTTGGCTCCGTCGACCTGGAGCGCGAGTCGCGGGCGTCGCGACCCTGTCGTGGCGGGATCGAACTGCGCGGCCAGGTGATCTACCACTTCGGCCGAGACCGCCCGAGGTGACGTCCAGTCGATCTGCAGTCCCTCGGCCACCGCGGCGCCCGCCGCCTTGGCTCCGCGGGCGACGATCGTCGCTGATGCCAGAGCCGCATGCAGCTCCCCGAGCAGGCCCGCCGCTGCGGCGGCCGAGAACCATGTCCTCACACCGAGCGCTGTGGAGAGGACGACCACGGCAGGCGGATCGGCTATGAGTGCCTGGGTCGACCCGACCAACTCCCGTTCGTCGCCGAGCGGGGCCATGACGAGGACGGGACCCAGGAGCACCTCGGCACCGCGCCGGGTGAGCAGCTCGGCCTGTTCTTCACGCCGGCGGTCGGCAGTCACGCCGATCGTGTAGCCGCTGAGGGGTCCGTCGAGCACCGACGCAGTCTGTCGGTGACAGGTTTCGGTCCGGTTTCCGCCACGTCTCCCGACCATGACAGTTGTGTGGTCGCTCACCGCACCTCGTCGGCGCACGCAGCGATCTCCACCGCACCGGAGCTCACCTGCACCTCGAAGACGTCCACCCTGACATCGGGCGAGTCGAGACAGGTCCCGTCACGCAACGAGAACCGCTGCTTGCGCAGCGGCGAGGCCACATAAGGCACCCAGGCACCTTCGTCCTGCTTCGCGCCCACGATCCCGCGTGACAGCACCGACGCCCCGGTGAACGGGTCGACGTTGTCGATCGCGAGGAGCTCGTCGGTGCCCGAGAGTCGGAACACCGCCACGTGGCGACCATCGACCAGGGCGGTCACACCACGATCGGCCTCGAGGCGGTCGAGGTCGCAGACATGTGTCCACCGCCCGGTTGCCGTCCGCGCCGTCGTGGCGCTCGTGACCGTCGTTGCTGTCATCGTCATGGTCATCGGACCACCTCCAGGTTCTTGTCGGGATCTGCTGTGAGTTGGGTATCGATGGGTCCGGCACCGAGCTCATTCGCGCGGGCTGGGCGGATCTGGTCACGTTCACGCACGAACACCACCGTCGGATCCGGCTCCTCGGGTGCGTTCACGAAGGTGACGAACCGCGCGAGCCGAACCGGGTCCTCCAGCGTCGCCGCCCATTCGCACTCGTAGCTGTCGACGTGGGCCTGCATCTGGCGTTCGAACTCCTGACCGAGCCCGAGCGAGTCGTCCATCACGACCGCACGCAGATGCTCCAGGCCGCCCGCCAACGACTCGACCCACGCCGCGGTGCGCTGCAACCGCTCAGCCGAATGCAGGTAGTACATGAGGAACCGGTCGATGCTGCGCACCAGCGTCTCGTCGTCGAGATCCTCGGCTAGCAGCTCGGCGTGGCGAGGACGGGTGCCCCCGTTTCCGCCGACCCACAGGTTCCAACCGCGTTCGGTGGCGATGACGCCGACGTCCTTGCTCTGCGCCTCGGCGCACTCACGGGCACACCCCGACACAGCCATCTTGATCTTGTGCGGTGAGCGGAGTCCCCGGTAGCGGTTCTCGAGCTCGATGGCCATCGAGGTGGAGTCGGCGACCCCGTAGCGACACCACGTCTCACCGACGCAGGACTTCACCGTCCGCAGCGACTTGCCGTAGGCGTGGCCGGACTCCATGCCGGCATCGACCAGGCGGCGCCAGATGGCCGGCAGCTGCTCGACCCGGGCGCCGAGCAGGTCGATGCGCTGCCCGCCGGTGATCTTGGTGTAGAGCCCGAAGTCGCGAGCAACTTCGCCGATGACTATGAGCCTCTCCGGTGTGATCTCGCCGCCAGGGATCCGTGGCACCACCGAGTAGGTGCCGTTCCGCTGGATGTTGGCGAGGAAGTGATCGTTGGAGTCCTGGATCGACGCCTGTTCCCCGTCGAGGATGTGACCATTGCCGAGAGACGCCAGGATCGAAGCGACGGTCGGTTTGCAGATCTCGCAACCTGCTCCGCCGTGGTCGGCCGAACCGGGTACGCCGAGCGTGGCGAGCACCGCGGAGAAGCTCCGTAGGCCGGACCTGTTCACCAGGTCGAACAGCTCTGATCTGGAGACCGAGAAGTGCACGCACAACTTCGTGGACACCTCGGCGCCTCGCACCCGCATGCCCTGCACCAACAGCTGCTCCATGGTCGGCAGACAGCCGCCACACCCCGTGCCTGCAGCCGTGCACTCCTTGAGCTCGGCGATGCTCGAGCATCCCCCGGCAACTGCGTCTAGCACCTCGCCCGTGCCGACGTTCTCGCACGAGCAGACCGGGGTGTCGCGGCTCGGACCGGCCTCCGCCGAGCAGTCACCGGTCGCAACCGGTCGCAGCATCGACGACGGGTCAACGCTCGCCGACCCGTCACGGAACCGTGCAAGGATCGAGCCGAACGGAGACGCGTCACCGATGAGGACCGCGGACATGACCTTGCCCTCGTCATCGACGTCGAGGCGCTGGTAGATCCCCGAAGCGGCGTCGTTCCACAACAGGGTGTGTCGCTGTACGCCGTCGGTAGGTGGGGCGTGGACGTCGCCGACGCTGGCGACGTCCACGCCCAGAAGCTTGAGCTTGGTCGAGAGGTCCACGTCCTCGAACTCGGTGACGGACTTCGGGTCCACCAGCCCGACAGTGGCGGCGAGCGTCCGGGCGGCCACCTTGGCCATCCGGTAGCCGGGCGCCACGAGGCCGTAGGTTTTGCCCGCCACGACGGCACACTCGCCGATGGCCAGGACATTGGGATCGCCTGTCGCCATGAAGCGGTCGACGGCCACCCCACCCCGCGGCCCGACCTCCAGGCCCACGTCACGGGCGAGCTGGTCACGTGGCCGGATCCCCGCCGAGAACACGACCAGGTCGACGTCCAGCGGATCGTTCTCGGAGAAGTGCAGACGACTGACCCGACCGCTGGAGGGGTCGGTCTCGACATGGGTGCTCTGATGACCGAGGTGCACCGCCACCCCGAGCCCCTCCACATGGCTTCGGAGCACTGCAGCGCCGTCGTCGTCTATCTGCACGGGCATGAGACGTGGCGCGAACTCGATGACATGGGTCTCGAGTCCGAGGTTCCTGAGAGCGTTGGCCGCCTCGAGGCCCAGTAGCCCACCGCCTATCACCGCTCCTCGGGAGACCCCCTGGCGTGCAGCGTCGGCGCGGATCCCGTCGAGGTCGTCGATCGTGCGGTAGACGTGGCATCCCGGCGCATCGTTGCCGTCGATCGGCGGGACGAAGGGCGCAGATCCGGTCGCCAGGACCAGGTGGTCGTACGGCAGCCGCCTTCCGGTCGAGGTGGTCACGCTCGATCCTGAGCGGTCGATCGAGACGACCTGCTCACCGCGGATGACCCAGATGCCGTGACGGTCGTGGAACCCTTCCTCGACCACCGTCAGATCGGCCGGACTCCGGCCCTCGAACAGCGAGGTCAGCGCCACTCTGTCGTATGCGTGGTGTGGTTCCTCCCCCACGACGATCACGTCGAACTCCGCCAGCGCGCCGTGCCCCTCGAGCTCGGTCAGGAGCCGATGCCCCACCATCCCGTTCCCGACGAGCACGAGCCGAGGCTTCCCGCCACGCCCGTCGGCGGGCCCTTCGATCTGATCAACCGTCGAGAACATGCAGACACGGTGCCAGCCCCCCGTTGCAGCCCCGTTCCGACAAGTTGACGGCTCGATGACATGGCGCTCAGCACGGCCGGGTCACCCCGGAGAGCCTCCTCACATCAGCAGATGCAGGCTGTGAGATGAGGCGGATCTCGGCCGGATTCCCGACTGGTGGGGACACCAGTCGGTGGAGATCAGGAGCAGGTGATGCCCTCGGGCGGCTGCCCGGGGGTCCAACCGGGCTGGGTGGTCGTCGGAGCGACAGGGGTGGTGACTGTCGTGTCGTCGGAAGGTGACTCGGCGACGGGCACTTCGGTCGCGGGCGCCTCGTCCTCCGGCTCGCCGACGCTCTCGAAGTCCTCGCCGAGCACGACGGCCACCTCGCCCTGGCTCAGCTTCTTGTTCTCGCGCAGCTCCGGATCGGGACCGAGCCAACGGGCGACCAGTTCCGCCATCGCCCGGGAGTCCTTCGGGTATGAGACGTACGTGCGTTCCACTGGTTCGTCGACCGTCTCGAGCGAGCCGGTGACGAACTCACCGTCGGAGCTCAACACGAAGCCGACGCGTCGCCCTTCGCCGTCCTTGCCCGAACCGTTGTAGATGTGCACGGTGATCCCGGCCTCGGTGGGCGGCGGCGCGGTCGTCGTCGTGACCGGCGCAGCCGCGGCGTCGCCGCGGAAGATCGCCAACACCGGCTGCGCGGCAGCCTGGTCGATCGTGACCACGGCAGCACCACCGCTGGTGGTGTGAGGAACGACCGGCAGGCTGTGGGTCTGCATGCGGTCCGGATCGAGGCGGGCGACGCGCTCGCCCAGCCCGATCAGATCCCTGGCACCCAGCGTGCTGTCCAGGCTGACCGACCCCAGACCGGCATCTACCAGGCGCTGCAGCTTGCCCACGTCGGTGATTCCCATCGACTGGGCCTTACGCAGCGCTGCACGGGTGAGGAGCTGCTGGCGTGTCATGCGTCCCAGGTCGCCCGTGGGATCCGACACCCACCCGCCCTCGGAGCGGTACTCGAGGTGTCGGGATCGAGCGAAGGCCAGCCCCTGCTGACCGTCGAGGACCTGACAGCCCGCCTTGGGTACGTACAACCCCGAGTTCTTGTCACGCACCGGGTCCGAGAAGTACATCGGCACGCCGTCGAGTGCGTCGACGAGTGAGGAGAACCCCTTGAAGTCGACTTCGACGAAGTGGTGGATCGGGATCCCGAGCGCCTCGCGGACCGTGTCGACGACCGCCTGCGCCGACTCGGAGTAGGCGGTGTTGATCCGTTGCTCCTCGCCCGTACCAGCGATCGGCACCCAGAGGTCACGGGGCACCGACAGCAGGTCGATCCGTTCGGAGTCCGGATCGATCCGGGCGATCATGAGGCTGTCGGCCCGCCGACCGGTGGGCGCGTCCTTGCCGAGCATGCCGCCGGCTCCGGGGTCGTCGGAGTCGATGTTCGCCCGGCTGTCGGATCCGACCACCAGGAAGTTCTGCGGCTCGGTCGGTGCGGTGTCGGCCAGGTCGAGGTCGACCCGGTCGATCCGATTGAAGCTCCACAGCCCCCACACGGCGCCGGCGCCGGCGATCAGCGCCGCCACGACCACGACAGCCCCCAGCCCCATGGCGATCCTCCGACCGGCCGAGCGCTTGGCACGGCGGGGTCGCCGCACCACACGAGGGAGGTCTTCGTCGGGTGGCTCAGGGGTGGCGGGACGGTCAGGCATGATCGGTTGCCGGCGGGCAGCTGAACGCTCCGGGCACGGCTGAAGATCGTAGTTCGGTCACGCCGGCGGCCCGCATCGCCACTGACCGGACATCAGCGGTCGCTCAGCTTCGTGATCTCTCAGACGCGGCTGGTTCATCGCTTGCTCGGCTCGACCTTGGGCTCGCGTGGCAACCCGAGGACCTTCTCGCCCACGATGTTGCGCTGGATCTGCGACGTCCCGCCCCAGATCGTCTCGGAGCGTGAGAAGAAGAACGACGACATCATCGGGCTCACCGGGTATCCCTCGCGCCCGTCGGCTCGCATGGTTGCCGGCCACCCACCGCCGTCGGGGCCGCTGGTCGAGAGCATCGCCTCGGCCCCCCAGATGTCGAGCGCCAGCTCCATCGCCGCCTTGTGGGTCTCGGACCAGAACATCTTGTTGGTGGCACCCAGCACTGCCACACCCATGTCGCGCTTGGCACTGACCGTCGCGGTCAGCGACCGGAGCCCGTTGATCCGCATGATCTGGATCTTCGAGTAGTACTCCATCAGACCCTGGCGGATGACTGGGTCGGTGATCGCACCGTTCTCGGTGGCCTTCTCGACCATGAGGCGGTACTCCTCGGCAAAGCGCCGGTATCCGGTGGTGGCTGACATGCCACGTTCGAACCCGAGCGTGTCGTTCGCAACCTTCCAGCCGTTGTTCAGGCCGCCGACCACGTTCTCGACCGGGCAACACGCGTCGGCGAAGAACACCTCGTTGAACTCGGCGGTGCCATCAGGCTGGACGATTCCCCGCACCTCGATGCCCGGCTGGTCCATCGGTACGAGCAGGTACGAGATGCCGGCCTGCTTCTTCACGTCCGGGTCCGTGCGGGCCAGGACGAAGCAGTAGTCCGCGAACTGCGCCTGGGTCGTCCAGACCTTCTGCCCGTTGATGACCCATTCCTCGCCGTCCTGCACGGCGGTCGTCTTGAGTGACGCCAGATCGGATCCGGAGTCCGGCTCGGAGAAGCCCTGGCACCAGCGCATGGAGCCGTCGAGGATCTTCGGCAGGAAGTACTTCTTCTGCTCCTCCGTACCGTTCATGAGGATGGTGGGGCCCACGAGGGTGTCACCGAAGAAGTCGGCGCGCATCGGGGCCTTGGCCTTGGCGAACTCCTCGGCCAGCACCACGCCCTGCATCGTGCTGAGCCCCTTGCCGCCGTACTCCTCGGGCCAGGTGGCACAGATCCAACCACCCTCGAAGAGCTTGCTCGTCCACTCCTCGTTCCAGGCCGACTTCTCCTCAGGAGTCATCGAGAACCCCTCGTCGAACCAGCCGCGGGGGAGGTTCTCCTCGAGCCATGCACGGATCTCGATGCGGAACGCTTCGGCGTCGGCCGGGTAGGTCAGGTCCATGCCCACCATCTTGACCGCTTGGTCAATTGACGACCAGTCAACCGGCCGCCCGGTGGGACGGGGGTTAGATTCTTCGCCATGTCGCTTGAGGAGCAGCTCGAGGCCACTGCGTCCACACGCTGGACGAACCAGTGGAAGGAGCTGAAGACCGAGGTGATCGACACGGGGCTTTGCACAGGCTGTGCCGGCTGTGTGATCTCGTGCCCGCACGATGTGATCGGCTACGACCACGAACAAGGCGGTTACCGGCCCTTCCACCTCGAAGACGAGCTCGGGCCCGACAACTGCCTGCACGGTGAGAAGGGATGCACCAGCTGCACCCGGGCCTGTCCACGTTTCCGACTGTGGGAGGGCCAGGCCGACCAGCACCTGTTCGGCAGGGTCCGCACCGACGACGAGGTGGCCGGCATCCACTCCGACATCCTGTTGACCAGGGCCTCTGACTCGATGGTCCACCAGATGGGCCAGGACGGCGGGCTCGTATCGGCGATCCTCATCTGGGCGCTGGAGAACCAATACATCGATGCTTCGCTGGTCTCCTATCTGGAGGGTGATGCCAGCTCGTGGCGCACCCGTCCGGGAGTCGCCGCCACCCGCGACGAGATCCTTGCCGCAGCTGGGAGCCGCTACACCTACACCGCCAACACGCTGGCGATCGATGAGGCGCTCGCAGCCGGCCACTCCCGCCTGGCTCTGGTCGGGATGAGCTGCCAGTCATCGGTCCCACCGGTCATGTGGTCCCGCAGGATCGGCAAGATCTCCAAGCCGATCGTGTTCAACCTGGGCCTTCTCTGCTCCAAGACCTTCGACGATGCGATCTTCGAGGAGCTCTTCCGCGCCAAGTACGGCATCGAGCGGGAGCAGATCGTCAAGATGAACATCAAGGGTGTGTTCCAGCTCTGGCTCAGCGACGGCACCTACCGGGAGGTGAACCTGAAGGAGTGTCACGCCTGGACACGTGAGGGCTGCACCCACTGCCCCGACTTCGCCGCCGAGCACGCCGACATCTCGTGCGGTGGCATCGGCGAGAACTCGGACTGGACGCTCACGATCGTGAGGACCGATCTGGGCCGCGAGATCATCCGACGGATGATCTCGGACGGCTCCATCGAGTCACGCCCCGGCGACTCCGATCCCGCGGCGATCGCCCTGATGCGCAAGCTGGCCGAGAAGTCCCGGTCCCGTTGGCCGACCGACGCCGAGCCCAGCGTGCGTGTGGGTCTGCCCGCGCGACGGTCGGGCTGAGCCACCGAGGATCAGCTGTAGGCGTCCTCGTCGTCGGCGCAAGTGGTCCGGACCTTGTCGATGCTCGACGGGAGCTCGATCGTCTCATCCTCGCCCGCCTCGGCCTGCTGCTCGTCGAAGGACTTGGCCTCGGAGAACGGCACGGTCTCCTTCATGCCGCGGAACACGCAAGTGCAGAACGCCGCACTCTCCAACTCGACGTCGACGTACTTGCCGTCGTCGTTGGCCTGCACTCCGGTGCAGCCGAACATGAGGTTGCCGTAGTAGCCCTCGTTCCCGGTGTTGATGTCGCCGTACTCCTTGGGCTGGGCGGCCTGACCGCCGGCTGTGCAGCCGAGCAGCCCGACCGAGGCGACAGCGGTGACGATCAGTGCGCGGACGGTTCGGGACACGGGACGCATCGGACTCCTAGGAGAGTGGGGGTTCCGACGCTAGCCGTCCGACCCCGTCGGTGGAAAGCGCGTCGAGGACCGGGAAGCGTGCACTCAGACCAGCGGCAGGTCGCCGTGGAAGTCGACCGCCAGGTCCCGCTCGTAGTCGAACAGGCATGCCGTGGATCCGACGTCGGCAGCGTCGACCGTCGGCAGCACCCGGCCAGGCTCGACCTTGCTGCTGGCCCGGACCAGCGCCTGCAACAGCCCCGAAGGGCTCCTTCGCGGCATCGCCTGGTCGGCGTCGAGCTCGGCCATGTCGTCGAGCATCTCCACCATCTCGTTGCTACCGCTGTCGGGTGTGGTGAACATGCAATTGACTTCGGCACGCTCGACGGTCGGGTTGAAGAGTCGAACGACTCACTTCTGGCCAAATGATCCGTTCGGCCCAGCCGCCAGATGTCATGGGCGGCTGACGTCCAGCCTCGACGTGTTCGTCTGCCAAGTCATGGCCGACCTGGTCACGGACTTGACCTGGAAGCGGAGCTTCGAGGTGGAGCTCCCGTAGCTGGCAGACGTCAGCACGATCTGACCCGACGTGTTGGTCGTCCCGGTCAGCAACGGGCTGGCGGTGACCCAGCTGCCGCTCTGGCGGTACTTGACCTCGAGCGAAACGGATGCGCCTGACACCGCCTCCCCACGCTCGTTCGTCACGGTCACCGTAACCCTGCCTCGCCAGGAGCTCGAGGTGCCTGGTCGTCGAGGCCGACCCCATCGCGCTGATCAGCTGCGTGGCCGGGGCCGTGGTGGTCGTGGTCGGGATCGTGGTCGTCGTCGTGGTGGTGGTCGGTCGTGGTCGTGGTCGTCGTGGTCGTCGGTGCAGCCGTCGTGGTCGGCGCAGCGGTGGTCGTCGTCGCCTGTGGTGCTGTGGTCGATGTCGACACGACAGGGATGGTCGGATCGCTGATCCGGTGCCAGCTGTGCCCTGTGCTGATGTGTTCGCTCCGCTCTGCACCGCGTTCACCCCGGCGACGGTCGGCAAGGCCAGCAGAGCGACCAGGAGCGCGTACTCGGGAAGGCTGGCGCCTCGCTCGCGACTACGAGGCAGGAACCTCGAGGCGCCGCGTGCGGCACGGGAGTTTCCTTGGTCTGGTTCGGAACGCGGGTCCATCGACAGATCATCGACAGGTCCGCACCCGGACTTGATGGGCTGTTCGGACCAGAGCGCCGGTTGGTCACACCTTCCGGTTGGTCACACCTTCCGGTTGGTCACACCTTCAGGTAGCGCCCGACCGCGATCCCCGATCCGATGGCGCCTGTGACCGCGCCCACCAGCAGGATCATGACCACGGACTTCCACAGATCGCCCGAGGTCCACTTGATCTGGTTCAGCAACTCGAACGACACCTGGTTGACGAAGTTCGCCTTCCAGAGCGCGCGTCGAAGCCCAGGGTCAGGCCTGCCGCTGCGACCGCACCGAGGATCCCCTGGACCATCCCTTCGGTCATGAACGGCAGGCGGATGAACCAGTTGCTCGCACCCACCAGGCGCATGACCTCGATCTCACGCCGGCGAGCGAAGACAGCGGTTCGGATCGTGTTGAAGATCAACAGCACCGACACGAAGATCAGCGCGATGCCGAAGATGCGGACCCAGCTGTTGAGCGTCGTGAGCGAACGCTGCACCTGTCGTGCGTACTCCTCGGCGTACTCGACGCGCAACACCCCCGCCATGTCCTCGAACTCGGCTCCGACAGCGGAGACGACGTCGGCATCGGTGCTCGACGGCTTCACGACGGAAGCTCTGGGGCAACTCTTCGGGCTTGATGGCGGAGACGAATTCCGGCTGATCCTCGAACAGGCGCTGGAACTCCTCGAACGTGGCTACCTCGTCGAGGAACTCGACCGAGTCGACCTGAGGGTTGTCCTCCAGGCTCCGCGCCACGCTGTCGATCTGCTCGTCGGTCGCCGACGGGTTCATGTAGACGAACATCTGCACGTCGGCGCGCAGCCCCAGGAAGCTCTGGTTGATACCGGTGCCGATGAGGAAGCTCACGGCGACGAACGCCAGCGCGATCGCCACCGTGAGCAGCGACGCCAACGTCAGCGTCAGGTTCCGGACGAGGTTGGACCCCGTTTCCTTCAGGACGTAGTCGAGACGTACAGCCACGCTGCCCTCACTCGTGTGCGGTCGTTCGTCGTGCGTGTCACTCGTAGACACCCCGGGCCTGGTCGCGGACGATCCTGCCGCGATCGAGCTCGATGACGCGGCGACGCATCGTGTCGACGATGCCACGGTCGTGGGTGGCCATGACCACCGTCGTTCCCGTGCGGTTGATCCGGTCGAGGAGCTTCATGATCCCGACCGATGTGGCCGGGTCCAGATTGCCCGTCGGCTCGTCGGCCAGGAGGATCAGCGGGCGGTTCACGAACGCGCGGGCGATCGAAACGCGCTGCTGCTCACCGCCTGACAGCTCGTCGGGCATGTTGTCGGCCTTGCGACCCAGCCCGACCAGCTCGAGGATCTGGGGGACCGCCTCGCGAATGGACGAGCGGGGGCGGCCGATCGCCTCCAGAGCGAACGCGACGTTCTCGGCGACCGTCTTGTTCGGCAGGAGCTTGAAGTCCTGGAACACCGAACCGATGTTGCGGCGGAGGTAGGGCACCTTGTAGCCGGGTAGCTCGCCGATGTCCTTGCCTGCCACGTAGATCTTGCCCTTCTCGGGCAACTCCTCACGGTTGAGCAGACGCAGGAATGTCGACTTGCCCGACCCCGACGGACCGACGAGGAACACGAACTCGCCCTTGTCTATGTCGACGGACGCGTCGCGCAGGGCCATGTGCTCGCCCTTGTAGATCTTCGAGACGTTCTCGAGCTTGATCACGTGCCTACCCAGGGGGACGGGTGTGGGTGACCACTGGTCGTGGTTCGCCCGGACGGTTCTCGCGGCCGATTGCCGCGCGTTACGACTTGGTGACGATAGCCCCTCGAGGGAGCGGAGTGTGGCACCCCTCTCAGTGGTTCCACAGCCACCACGGGCGACCGACGATCAGCTGACCGGCTGGCCACCGCCACGTTGCCAGCGGAGGTACGCCTCCATGAGAGCGTCCAGATCGCCGTCGAGGACCGCCTCGGGGTTTGTCAGCTCCAGCCCGGAACGGAGGTCCTTGACCTGCTGGTAGGGCTGCAGGACGTAGTTGCGGTCCTGGCTGCCGAAGTTGACCGCGGACTGATCGCCGGTGATCTCGTTGATGTGGTCCATGCGCTTCTCGCGCTCGCGCTCGAGGAGCTTCGCCTTGAGCGTCTTCATCGCCCGGTCCTTGTTCTGGTGCTGGGACCGCTCGTTCTGACAAGAGGTGACGATCCCGGTGGGCAGGTGGGTGATGCGGACCGCGGAGTCGGTCACGTTGACGTGCTGACCGCCCGCACCCGACGAGCGGTAGACATCGATGCGCAGGTCCTTGTCGTCGATCTCGATCTCGTCGTCGACGTCGTCTATGAAGGGCGTGACCTTGACCGACGCGAAGCTCGTCTGACGTCGGGCGTTGTTGTCGAACGGTGAGATCCGCACCAACCTGTGGACGCCGTGCTCGGAACGCAACAAGCCGTAGGCATTCCGACCCTTGACCAGCATGGTCGCAGAGGAGATGCCCGCCTCGCCGCCCTCGTTGACCGACTCCAGCTCCATGTCGAAGCCACGCCGCTCGGCCCAACGCTGGTACATGCGCAACAGCATCTCGGCGAAGTCCTGCGCATCGACACCGCCCGCTCCCGAGTTGACGTCGAGGATCGCATCGCGGTCGTCGTAGTCGCCGGTGAACAGCGCTCGCAGCTCGAGCCCTGAGAACTCCCGCTGCAGGGAGTCGAGCTCGGACTGGATCTCCGCTTCGAGGCTCTCGTCGCCCTCCTCGCGGGCCAACTCGTGCAGCGTGGCGACGTCGGCCACACGGGAGTCGAGCGAGTCGTAGAGCTCCAGGTCGCCGCTCAGCTCGGCGAACTCACGCTGGACCGTCTGGGCCTCCTCGGCGTCGTCCCACAGGTCGGGGCGCGCCAGCTCGGTCTCCAGCTGTGGTCGGCGGGCGCGCAACTCGGAGACCCGCAGATAGCCGGCGGTCTCGTCGAGTCGCGTCGCGAGCGCGTTGATCTGGGGGCTGAAGTCCTGCATCTGTCGTCCTGGTCAGGCCGCGCCGTGGCAGGCCTTGTACTTCTTGCCACTCCCACACGGGCACGGCGCGTTCGCGCGGGGTCTTCTCCCAGTCGGTCTTGACCACGGGCTGCTGCGCTGACGGTTCCGATGCCGCCGCTCCCCCTGCGGTGTCGCCCCCACCGGTCAATGCCGCCGCCGGGCCGGCCGTGGTGGCCGTCGCCGGATCCGCCGGAGCCGTATAGGACAGGTTGGCCACCCGAGGCTCGATCGTCGGGCGTTCCTCGGTGGCGATCTGGACGTGCATCACGTACTGCACGTACTCGCGGGCGATGGTCGACATGAGCGTGCCGAACATCTCGTAGCCCTCACGCTGCCATTCGGACAACGGGTCCTTCTGACCGAGAGCCCGGAGGTTGATGCCCTCCTGGAGGTGATCCATCTCCTTGAGGTGGTCACGCCAACGGGCGTCGATCACCTTGAGCATCACCTGACGTTCGATCTGACGCATGCGGTCGTCGCCGAGCTCGGACTCACGCTTCTCGTAGTGCTCGGTGGCATCGGCCATCATCAGGTCGTAGAGACCGTCGCTCGACGTGGCGCCCATCAGGTCCTCGGGGCCGAGGGTGATCGGCCAGTAGCCGGACGCGTCGGCCACCAACGCATCGTTGTCCCACTCCTCGTTGAAGTCGCTCGACGCGTGCGTCCCGATGAGACCGTCGACCGCCTCGGCGAGGAACTGCATGGTCTCGGCTCGCAGGTCGGTGCCCTCGAGGACCTCATCACGGCACGCGTAGATGACCTTGCGCTGCTCGTTCATGACCTCGTCGTACTTGAGCACGTTCTTGCGGATCTCGGCGTTGCGGGCCTCAACGGTGTTCTGGGCCTTCTCGATCGCCCGGGTGACCATCTTCGCCTCGATGGGCACGTCGTCGTCCCATCCCTTGCCCATCACCCACTCGATCGCCCCGGTGGCGAAGAACCGCATGAGGTCATCCTCGAGCGACAGGTAGAAGCGGCTCTCTCCCGGGTCGCCCTGGCGCCCCGAGCGCCCACGGAGCTGGTTGTCGATACGGCGGCTCTCGTGACGTTCGGTGCCGAGGACGAAGAGCCCTCCCAGGTCGCGGACCTTCTCGCCCTCGGCCTTGCACTCTGCACTGAACTTCTCGAGCAGCTCCTGGTAGCGGCGTTCGGCTACTTCGTCGAGCGACTCGGTGTCGATCACACCGTCGTCGGTACCGTCCGGCTCGGCCATCAGCTGCTCGGCACGCAGCTCGCGCTCGGCCATGCCCTGGGGATTGCCACCCAGGATGATGTCCACGCCTCGTCCGGCCATGTTCGTCGCCACTGTCACAGCGCCGATGCGCCCGGCCTGGGTGACGATCTCGGCCTCCCTGGAGTGCTGCTTGGCGTTGAGGACCTCGTGACGGATGCCGCGCTTGTCGAGCTCACGGGCCAGGCGCTCGGACTTCTCGACCGACACGGTTCCCACGAGGATCGGCTGGCCGTTGGCGTTGCGCTCAGCGATGTCCTCGACGGCCGCGGCGAACTTCGCGTCTTCGGTCCGGTAGATGAGATCCCCGTCGTCCTTGCGGACGACCGGGCGGTGTGTGGGGATCGGAACGACCTGGAGCTCGTAGGTGCTCATGAGCTCGGCGGCCTCGGTGAGCGCCGTGCCCGTCATGCCCGCGAGCTTGTCGTACATGCGGAAGTAGTTCTGGAGGGTGACCGTCGCCAGGGTCTGGTTCTCCTCCTTGATCTTCACGCCTTCCTTGGCCTCGACCGCCTGGTGCAGACCCTCGGACCAGCGGCGCCCCTCGAGGACACGGCCGGTGAACTCGTCGACGATCTTCACCTCGCCGTTCTGGATCAGGTAGTCGCGGTCCTTGCGGTACAGCTCCTTGGCCTTGATCGCCACGTTCAGCTGGTGCACGAGGCTGACCGACACGTCGTCGTAGAGGTTCTCGACCCCCAGTGACCGCTCGACCTTCTCGATGCCGTCGGGCAGCGGGAAGACTATGCGCTTCTCCTCGTCGACCTCGTAGTCAGTGTCACGGTTCAGGCCTCGGGCTATGGACGCGAACTTGTAGTAGAGCTTCGCTGCGTCGCTCACCCGACCGGAGATGATCAGCGGTGTACGCGCCTCGTCGATGAGGATCGAGTCGACCTCGTCGACGATCGCGTAGTTGTGGCCACGCTGGACCTTGTCCTCGAGGGTCAGCGCCATGTTGTCGCGCAGGTAGTCGAAGCCGAACTCGTTGTTGGTGCCGTAGGTGATGTCGCAGGCGTAGTTGGCCCGCTTGACCGCCTGGTCCAGCTCGCCGGGGAGGATCATACCGAGGCTCAACCCGAGGAACTTGTGCACCTGGCCCATCCACTCGCCGTCGCGACGTGCCAGGTAGTCGTTGACGGTGATGACGTGCACGCCCTTGGCGGTGAGCCCGTTCAGGTAGACGGGCAGGGTCGAGACCAGCGTCTTGCCCTCACCGGTCTTCATCTCCGCGACCCAGCCGAAGTGCAGCGCCGCCCCACCCATCAGCTGCACGTCGTAGTGACGCTGACCGATCACACGCCTGGCGGCTTCACGGGTGACAGCGAACGCCTCGATGAGCAGATCGTCGACGGGCTCGCCGTTGTCCAGCCGACGACGGAACTCGGGGGTCTTGGCGCCGAGCTCGTCGTCGCTCAGTCGCTCCAGGTCGGCCTCCAGGGCACCGATCTCGGGCACGAGGCCGGCCAACGCCTTGACCTTCTTGCCCTCACCGGCTCTGAGCAGCTTGTCGAAAAATGCCACGGCGGACACTCTACCGGTGCACGACCTCTGCCCCGGTGCGCGCTTCGGGTACCGGGGCCGGCGCCCCGCTGACCGGGAACCGCTTGCGCCGTAGCGTCGCTACGGTGCTCGACCTGTTGCTCCCACGCTGCTGTGTCAGATGCGGACGACGCGCCACGGGGCTGTGCGCCGAGTGCGCCTCTGCCCTGTCACCTGCACCGCAGCTGGCACCTCCTCCGGGAATGCGCAGCTGCTGGGCGCTGGTGGAGCATCGCGGCGCCGGGCGTGACCTGGTGGTCGCGCTGAAGTTCCGGCGACATCTCGACGCCGTCGAACTGCTGGGCTCCGCCATGGCACAGCTCGTGCAGGGAACCGTGGGGCTGGTCACCTGGGCCCCGACCACCCGCGCCCGCAGACGCGAACGGGGATTCGACCAGGCCGAGATCCTGGCCCGGAGCGTCGCCGACTGCCTGGGCGTCGAGTGCCTCTCCCTGCTCGAACGCAGGTCGGGGGCCAACCAGACCGGCCGCTCCCGTGACGAGCGGCTCACCGGACCGGAGTTCTCGGTGACACGCCGGACACTCCGGCACCTCGCTCCCGAACGCCCCGTGCTGATCGTCGACGACGTGCGCACCACCGGAGCGACCCTGTGCGCGGCGTCCGAGGCACTGCTGAATGCCGGAGCCACCCAGATCGACGGGCTGACCCTGTCCGTGCGGCCGTGAGCGAGGACTCCGCCGGGCAGGATCTCAGTTGGATGGCAGCTGCGCGAACGGTGCCTCACCGGCGAGCATCCGCTCGACCCTGTCGCGCACCATGCCCTGCCATTCCGGGTGGGTCAACACCCAGAACCGGTCGTTGCGCACCGCGTCCACCACAAGTGATGCGACGTATGCGGGCTGCAGACCCTCGGCGATCCAACCCGCGACCATCTCCTTGATCGCGTTCAACGACTCAGCTGCCTCACCCGTGGGCGCCTCGGGCTGGTCTGGCCTGTTGCGCTCCGACTCGTTGATCCGTGTCCGGACCCACCCGGGACACAGGACGCTCACCCCCACCTCCGGGTGGGTCATCTGCAACTCGACGTAGAGGGTCTCCGACAGCGTCACGACCCCGTGCTTGGCGACGTTGTAGGGCGACATGCCCGGGTTCGACGTGAGGCCTGCCATCGAGGCCGTGTTCACGATGTGCCCACCACCGCTCGCGATTATCAGCGGTGTGAATGACCGAACACCGTGGATCACACCCCAGAGGTCGACGTCGAGGATCCACCGCCATGTCTCGAGGTCGATCTCCCAGCTGAGACCACCTCCGGAAACGCCTGCGTTGTTGCAGGCGACGTGCAACGCGCCGTAGACGTCCATCGCCGCTGTGGCGATCCTGTCGACGTCGGCCGGGATCGACACGTCGGCGGTCACGGCGAAGACGTCGGCACCGCCGTGGCGCAGCTCGGTCGCGGCTTCCTCGAGCGCGACCGACTCGACGTCGGCGAGCACCAATCGCATGCCCTCGGCGGCGAACGCCGTGCACAGCGCCTGACCTATCCCGCTCGCCGCGCCTGTGACGACTGCCACCTTTCCACTGAACGACTCCACGAGACCCCCTGTAGACGAACAACCATGGGACCCGAGGCACCCTACAGTCGGGTGTAGGAGGCGGGCGCGTCGAGTCCGGTCGGTTGCGACACGATGGATCCTGGTGACCACAACCATCCCGACGCGCCACGTTGGTCGGTCGCGCCGTCGAACCAGCCACTGGTCCCAGCCGCACCCCAGACCTCCCAACCCCGCCAGACCCCCCGACCACCCCAGAACCCCCGTCCACCCCAGCCGACCCGACCTGCCCAGGAGCACCTTCCACCACCGCCGGCAGAACCACCCGCCCCGCCGACAGGTCGGGCCAAGGGACCCGGCCGCCAGCACCTGCCCGGTCTGACGGGCCTGCGGGCCATCGCCGTCGCCGCGGTGGTGGCGTACCACTTGGGGTACCTGCATGGCGGTTTCGTCGGCGTCGACCTGTTCTTCGTCCTCTCAGGATTCCTGATCACCTCACTCCTGCTCGACGACACTCCGTCCGACGTCGCTGGGATGCTCCAGTGGTGGGGCAGGCGGATCCGGCGTCTCACCCCTGCTGTCGCGGTCGTCGCCCTCGTGGTTCTGGCCGCCTTCCTCACACGGTCCGGGATCGCCCTGGACGCACTCGCGACGCTGACGTGGTGGCAGAACTGGCACCTGATCGCGCAGGGCACGCCCTACTGGGCACCTTCACCGTCCCCCCTGCGCCATGCGTGGTCGCTGTCGATCGAGGAGCAGTTCTACCTGCTGTGGCCACCTATCCTGCTGGGGTTGCTGGCGATCGCTCGCCGCGCCGGCCGTTCGACCAGACTCGTCACAGTCGTGGCGCTCGGCGGTGCCGTGGCGAGCTTCGCGTGGGCGGCATGGCTGGCGAGCGCCGTCGATCCGGACCTGTCACGCATCTACTTCGGCACCGACACACGGGCCGGGGCACTGCTGATCGGCTGCGCCGCAGCTGCATGGGTCCGGACCCGCCCGGCCGAGTCGATCGGCCGATTCGCTGTGTACGGCGTCGTTCCGGCCGCCGGTTCTCTCATCGCTCTGTCGCTCCTCATGGAACCCAGCGATCGCTGGGCCTATACGGGCGGCCTGGTGGCGGCAGCGATCGCGTCGCTCACCCTGGTGGTCGCCAGCACTCGGCCCGGCATCTTCTCCTCGTGCCTGTCGTGGAAGCCGCTGCAGTGGCTGGGGGACCGCTCGTACGCCATCTACCTCTGGTCGTGGCCGGTCCAGGTGTTCCTCCAGGACCGGTTCACGGACCTGCCTCTCTGGTCGGTCGCACTGATCACCGTCGGGGTTTCGCTGCCACTGTCGTCGTGGTCACGGCTCCTCGTCGAAGAGCCGCTGCGACGTCAGAGCTCCTGGGCGAAAGCGCTGCGCCCCCGCCGAGCCGCCTGGGGAGTGGGCGCGGTCGCCCTCGTCGCAATGATGCTCTTCGCCGCCAGTTCGACCGAGCTGACCGTACAGGAGGAGGTCGCAAAGGAGTTCGAACAGTTGCCGGACCCGACCGTCGCTCCGGCGGAGGCCGACCAACCAGAGGAATCGGTGACCACCACGACCTGCGTACCTGCCAGCACCACCACCTCGCTGGTGTTCTCGGAGGACACCTCTCAGTACGACCCGGGCACCGTCACACAGAGCGGCGACCCGACGATCGACGCCTGCCATGACATCACCCGGGTGCTGGTCGTGGGAGACAGCACCGGACAGCGGAGCCGCGAACGGGTTGAAGCGTGCGAACCTGCCGGGCCTCGAGGTCTGGGACCGCACCACGCTCGGATGCGGTCTCGTCAGTGATTCCGACGACTGCGGCGACTGGCGCGTACGCTGGAAGGACGCTGTGGCGATGATCGACCCCGATGTCGTGGTCGTGTACCTGGGCGCCTCGAACGACGTCGTCGCGGGCCGAGATCCCAGCTTCCTGACCCCCGAGGCGAGCCTGGAGCGCCAACGCACGATGACCGAGGCCGTCGACCTGCTCACGAGCAGCGGGGCGACGGTCCTGTGGACGCTACCTGCCCCGCCGCTCGAGGACGGGGTGTTCTTCTGCGGCGGCGAACTCGAGGACACGCCGTGTGATGCCGACTGGATCGCCCAATGGAACGCTGATCTGATCCGCGTCGCTCAGAGGACCGGCATCAAGCTGCTCGATGTCGCAGGCTGGGTCGCCACGCGTGGAGCTGACCCCGATGACCGGCCGGACGGTCTGCACCTGTCCGGTCCGGCCCTCGACGACCAGGCCCGCTGGATCGCCCAGCAGCTCCCCTGATCAACCAGGTCAGTACTTGTAGTGGTCCGGCTTGTACGGACCGTCGACCGGAATGCCCAGATACTCGGACTGCTCGGTGGTGAGTCGGGTCAGGCGAACACCCAGGGCGTCCAGGTGGAAGCGGGCGACCATCTCGTCGAGCTGCTTGGGTAGGACCCAGACACCGAGCGGGTAGTCGGCGGTCTTGGTGAACAACTCGATCTGCGCCAGGACCTGGTTGGAGAAGGAGCAGCTCATCACGAAGCTCGGGTGCCCGGTAGCGCATCCCAGGTTCAGGAGCCTTCCCTCGGCCAGGACGATGACGGAATGGCCGTCGGGGAACACGAACTCGTCGACCTGCGCCTTGATGGTCACACGCTGGACGTCGCTCTGGCGGAACAGACCGGCCATGTCGATCTCGTTGTCGAAGTGGCCGATGTTGCCGACGATGGCGTTGTGCTTCATGCGGCCCATGTGCTCGGCCGTGATGATGTCCTTGTTCCCGGTGGTCGTGACGAAGATGTCGGCGGAGTCTACGACGTCCTCGAGGCGGACGACCTGGTAGCCCTCCATGGCAGCCTGGAGCGCGCAGATCGGATCGATCTCGGTGACCACGACACGGGCACCCTGACCACGAAGCGACTGGGCGCAACCCTTGCCGACGTCTCCGTAGCCGCACACGACCGCGGTCTTGCCACCGATCATGACGTCGGTCGCCCGGTTGATGCCGTCGACCAGTGAGTGCCGACAGCCGTAGAGGTTGTCGAACTTGGACTTGGTGGTGGAGTCGTTGACGTTGATGGCGGGAAACAGCAGGTTGCCGGCCTCGAACATCTGGTAGAGCCGGTGCACACCGGTCGTCGTCTCCTCGGTCACGCCCTTGATGCCCTGGCCGATCTTCGTCCAACGCTGCGGGTCCTCGGCCAGTGTGCGACGGAGGGTGGCGAGAACCACACCCCACTCCTCGGGATCGGCCTCCGCTGTGTCGGGAACCGCTCCGGCCGCCTCGTACTCGGTGCCCTTGTGGACCAACAGCGTGGCGTCACCGCCGTCGTCGAGGATCATGTTCGGGCCCGTTTGCCCCTGGTCGTCCGCCGGCCATTCGAGGACCTTCTCGGTGCACCACCAGTACTCCTCGAGGGTCTCGCCCTTCCATGCGTAGACCGGGACTCCACGAGGGTCATCGATCGAACCCTCCGGCCCGACCACGACCGCGGCCGCGGCCTCGTCCTGGGTCGAGAAGATGTTGCACGAACACCAGCGGACATCGGCTCCCAACACGGTGAGCGTCTCGATCAGCACGGCTGTCTGGACAGTCATGTGGAGCGACCCGGTGATGCGGGCGCCGGCGAGCGGCTGCGAGTCGGTGTACTCCGCACGGATCGCCATCAGCCCAGGCATCTCCTGCTCGGCGAGCTGGATCTGCTTGCGGCCGATCGGCGCGAGGGAAAGGTCAGCGACCTTGAAGTCGGTGAAGCTCATCGGAAATCCTCCTCCGCGCCCGAGAAGAGTTCGTCGGGGCGCGCTCGTGCGTCAGTGGTTGTTGGTCGGGCTGGGGTCGTCTGACGCCGGGTTCACTTCAGCCCTCGCAGACCGAGAGGGTAACGCGGACGGCATGAAGACGACCGCATCCGACCGGCACGGAAACGGTGTCGGTCCGGATTCCTGAGGCTCAGTCGATGATCAGGCCATCCGAGGAGCTCATGTCGACGTCCGGCCTGAGCGTCAGCGACGAGTAGCACATCTCGTCGTTGGTCCCCTCGGCGAAGACGATCCACGCCGGCTCGGACTCGTGTCGCAGATTGCGGTCGAACCGGCACGTGACCCTCAACACGTCGCCCATCTCCAACCGCAGGGGCTCCGCCGGCGAGTAGCCGAGTTGCCAGCCGAAGTTCCAGACCGGGATGTCGAGCAGGACCTTCTCGCTGGCACCGGGCCGGTTCAGGCTCAGCCTGAACGCGGAACCGATCTCGTGCATGTGGCCGAGCATGCCGATCAGCTCACCCGATTCGTACACGGTGAAGTCACAGGTGGTTGTTCCTGAACTCCCGTCGAAGGTGGCCGCCACGGAATCGGGGGTGCTGTTGCATCGCTGATGCAGCCCGTTGGCGATGGACGGGGCGAATGGACCGAAGCGTTCAGCGACGTCGCGCAGTGCGGCCTCGCGGTCGCACAGTGGCCCACTCGCACCGGTCGGGCACGGCAACTCGACCGGCCCGATTAGCGTCCGGACCGTCAACAGACTCGACCGCGACGTGAGTGGATCCAACTCCAGGGTCATGGCGGAACGATCCGGTCCGACGTCGGGTGCGTAGTGGTAGTGGATCTGCGCCACGAGCACATCGCCGGGTTCCAGGTCGAATCCTTCACCGCTGGCGAAGCGCACGGGACGCTGACCAGGCACCCAACCAGCGACGTTGTCGCCGGTGCTGATCCCCATGCCAGCGAGGCACGACCAGCCCGGACCGTCATCGGCAGCATCCTTTTCGCGGAGGTAGGGAAGCTGATAGCTGCGCGCCCGGGTGACGATCGAGTGGTGGACCACCTCGAGCTGGTCGGGCTCGAAGTCGTAGCCACGCATGACCATCGGCTCGGTCAGCTCCGGGTCGAGGATGAAGCACCGGTAGTCGTCGACGTTGGACGGGGTGACCTGGTAGCCCTCGCCGATCGTGAGCACGGAATCAGCTCTGACGGCCAGCTCCTCGGCCACCGGCGCTGGATCGACCGGCGAGTCGGCTGCGACGTCGAGCGGAGCTCCGGCCCTTGCCCAGGAAGCGATCGTCGAGATGTCGTCGTCGCTCAGTCGTCGGACGTGTCGCAGTTCGACCCCTACGTCCGATGCGGGCCACGGCGGCATGTAGCGGGCCCCGGTGACCACAGCCAGCCCGTCGGCCACCTCGGCCGCGTCTCCGGCGTCCGCGAGCTCCCACATGGGTGAGCCGACCTCGCCCGGCGCGTGACAGCCCGCGCAGTTCGACTCGAGGATCGGCTGGACATCGGCCGAGAAGGACGGGGCAGATCCTTCATCGTCGGTGGCGCGGACCTCGCGATCGGCGACCAGCCCGGTGGGCTGGTCGAAGGATCGGGCGTCGCGCGCGCCACCACCTCGAGCTCGATCCGCGCCTCGTTCGACGTCCGCACCAGACCGGCTTTGACGATCGGACCCACTCCCAGTTCGGCGAGCGAGACGGTCGCGGTGGCGACCCCGCTCAGCTCGTCGCCGTCCAGGACGGCGTCGACGTCGAAGGTGACCGGATGTCCCACCCCTTTCACGTCCAAGGTCGCGCTCAGCGACGCACCATCCACCTCGATCCGGTCGCCGGGGCCGTCGACCGTCTCCCCAAGCGACACCGAGGCGCCGCCCAGCCGGACCTGCGGATGACGATGCGACTCGAGGTACTCGTGTCGCAGGACCTTGTCGCGCAGCGAGTTGTCGCTGCGGAGCTGGGCGACGTCGACGACGACCTCTCCGATGTTGACGCTGGGGTTGCCATCGGCGATACCGCCGACGGCGATCTCCCCGGCGATACCCGAAGTGGTGAGCTCCACCTCGTGACCGACGCCGGCGAGCTCCTCCTCGACGGTCACCGTGACCAGCGAGTCGGCGGCGTCGATCCGGTACACGACCTCTCCCTCGCGGGCATCGACCGGCCTGGCGACCGGGAGCTTCTGGTCGATCGTTTCCGTCGGCGTGACCGCGATCCTGAGCAGATCGCGGTTCGCCACCCCCACGCCCACCACGAGCAGCGCAACGACGACCGCAGCGAGACGCCAGGGCCTCCGCCTGAGAAGATCCACCAGTTGTGACATTCCGCACAGCCTCGTTCGGGCGCCAGGCACAGTCAACAACCCCGCGACCGGGGACGAATCGCCCGCGGACCGTCGGCGACTCAGCTGTCCGTGGACGCCAGACGCAGCTTGATCTCGTCGAGCACCGGGACCGGTCCGGGGTCAACCGACTCGTTGGACGCCATCTGCAATGTGACCAGGTCGCCCATGTGGATCAGGTCGAAGATCTGGGCCAGCGGGCCGTCGCCCTTCGCCCGGACCTCGACGACATCGCTGACCACCTCGTCGCACAGCTCCGCGACCAGTTCGAAGCGTCGTGCGACCTGGGGGTGCTCGTAGTCGTGGCGCAACTTCACCAGGGTGAACACCTGACGTGTGACGTCTCCGTGCTGAGCCCAGCCACAGACCTCGTTGTGGGTCAGCTCGGGTATCCGGTTGGCGAACGCCGCGACCTTGGGGTTCTCGTTGAACTGACCCTTCCAGCGCCACGCGACAGCTTCGCCCAGCGCTCCCCCGCCGTAGATGATGGGAAGCGTGCGTCCGATGCGACGGGCCACCGAGGTGACAGGTGTCAGGTCGGAATCCAGCTCCGAGCGGCGGCGACGGAGCTGAGCCGCCGCCGATTCGACCTGGGCGCGGGCACCGTCGAACAGGCCCAATTGTTCCAACACCACCAACGGTGTCGCGGTGACCGCACCGATACCAGCCCGCGGCATCGGGATCGAGGAGTCGAGACCCAGAGCCGTCGCACCCCACTCGTGTGCGAGCCGTTCCAGGTGTCCACCCGCGCTGATGGCGACCAGGCGGGCGCCTGCGCCGACGGCATGGCGTGCGGCTGCGAGGGTCTCCTCCGTATTGCCCGAGAACGAGATGGCGATCACCAGGGTGTCGGGGCCCACGAACGCCGGACACTCATAGTGCTTGTTCACGACGATCGGGACAGGACACGCGGGTGACGCCACGGCCGCCACCACGTCACCGGCGATCCCGCTGCCGCCCATGCCCATGACCACTACCGAGCTGATCCCATCGGCCGACGGGAGAGCCGCCCCCGAGGCTGCATCGGCAGCTGCGAGCAGCTGCTCGGGCAGCGCACGCGCCGCCGCCACCATTCCCAGCGAGTCGATCATCGAGGGGCCCTGATCAGGACGCGAAGTTGGGCTCTACGCCGTCGGCCTCCGCCTTGGCGAGCAGTCGCTCGTGCTCTGCGTCGTCGACGTCGGTCGCCTGGTCGAGCAGCATCACCGGGATGCCGTCGCGGACCGCGTAGACGCGATGGAGGCGGGGGTTGTAGAGGGTCGCCTCGTCGGCGAAGTAGAGCAGCGGGCCCTTGTCCTCGGGGCACGCCAGGATCTCGACCAGGCGGGGGTCGAGGTGGTCAGCGGTGGTCGTCATCGTGATCCTCCATGGGGATGGGCGTCGTTCGCCGGAGTCGGGTGCGTGCTCTTCGTCGATGCTGCCACGGCCGGACTCAACCGGCCATGACCGCTTGCACCTCGCCGACACGGGCGGCGCAGGCGGATCCGTCGGCGGCCTCGAGGTTCAGCCGCAGGAGCGGCTCGGTGTTGGATGGCCGGAGGTTGAACCACCAGTCACCCGCGTCGACGGTCAGCCCATCCATGCGGTCCTGGTCCAACGACGCGTAGTGGGCTGCCACCTTCTCGATGACCGCCGCCGGGTCATCGACCCGCGTGTTGATCTCGCCCGATGCAGCGTAGCGCTCGAAAGGCGCCCGCAGCTGGGACAGGGTGACACCGGCGGCCGAGAGCTGCTCGAGCACCACGAGTGCAGCGATCAGCCCGGAGTCCGCCCGGTAGTTGTCGCGGAAGTAGTAGTGAGCCGAGTGCTCGCCGCCGAACACCGCACCGGTCTCGGCCATGACCGCCTTGATGAACGAGTGACCGACCCGCGTGCGCACCGGGGTGCCGCCGTGCTCTCGCACCACCTCGGCCACCGTCTTCGAGCAGATCAGGTTGTGGATGATCGTCTCGCCGGGGTGACGTTCGAGGATGCCGGCCGCGATGATCGCCGTCGTCGTCGATCCGGACAGCCCGACGCCTAGCTCGTCGACGAGGAACACCCGATCGGCGTCGCCGTCGAACGCGAGCCCGATATCGGCACCGGCAGCGACCACGCGTGCGCGCAGATCGGCGGTGTTCTCCGGCTGGATCGGGTCGGCGGGGTGGTTGGGGAAGGTTCCGTCGAGCTCGCCGTACATGACCTCGAGATCGAACGGGAGGGAAGCGAAAACAGCCGGCACCACCAGGCCGCCCATGCCGTTGGCAGTGTCGGCGACGACCTTCAGCGGAGCGAGTGCGTCCACGTCGACGAAGCTGCGCACATGCGCGGCGAAGTCGTCGAGCAGGTCTCGTTCGCTGCGCTCACCACGGGTCGGTGCGTCGTCGACCAGACCGTCGAGGGACTGCTGGGCCGTGGTACGGATGTCGCCGAGCCCGCTGTCCTCACCGACGGGCCGCGCGCCTGACGAGCAGAACTTGATCCCGTTGTACTGGGCAGGGTTGTGCGAAGCGGTGAACATCGCACCGGGGGCGTCGAGCGAGCCGGAGGCGAAGTACAGGAGGTCGGTTGAGCCGAGCCCCAGATCGACCACGTCGATCCCCTGGCTCAGCACCCCGTCGCTGAACGCCGCCACCAGATCCACACCCGAGGGCCGCATGTCGCGGGCCACCAGGACGCTGCGCACCCCGATGTCGGTCGACGCTGCGAAACGAGCGAATGCGACCCCCACAGCACGGGCGATCCGTTCGTCGAACTGCTCGGGGACCAACCCTCGCACGTCATAGGCCTTGAAGATGCGCTCCAGCTCGGTCACGGGCGTTCACCCTAGTGGCGCCGACCTGGCATCCCGACTATCCGCGGCGTTCCTCACCCAGCGCTGTCGGCCGTGAGAGGCAGCTCGTCCTGTGCTGCTTCGTAGAGCCCGATCCTGCCCCAGCGTCGGATGCGGAAAAGGTCCCGGACCAACAGGGCCGCGTCACGGGCGACGTTGACCGTGGAGCGGGTGGAGTTCTCGACCTCCACGGGAACCTCGAGCAGGCTGAGCCTGTATCGCTCGACCAGATGGAACAGCTCGACGTCGAACGCGAAGCCGTCTATGCGGGAGTGCCCGAAGACCAGCCGGCCGACGTCGGAGCGCATCGCCTTGAGTCCGCACTGGGTGTCGCGGTAGCGGCCGAGCAGCACGTAACCCGTCAACAGGTTGATGACCCGGCCGCCCACCTCTCGCAGACGTCCGGCGCGCACGACGGTACGGGTCTCGACGTGCTGTCTGCTGCCCACCACGACGTCCCACCCCGATTCGACCCCCTCGAGAAGACGCAGGAGCTGTTCTGGTGCGTACGACAGGTCGGCGTCGGTGAACGCGACGGTACGACCGTGCGCTGCCAGGACACCCTGACGCACAGCTGCACCCTTGCCTCTGTTGGGAGTCGCACGCACGACCACATCGGCGCCCGCCAGCTCGGCCCGATCGGCGGTCTCGTCGGGTGACCCGTCGTCGACCACCACGATCTCCAGATCGCCGCGTCGGTCGAGGTCGGCCAGCGCAGCGCGTATCTCCCGAACCGTCGACGCGATCCGGTCCTCCTCGCAGAAGGCTGGAACGACCACGCTGAGACGCTGGTCCCCGACCGCCGGTGGCCGCAGCGACGGCTCCCCTTGGGCGTCGCGCACCGAGGTGAACATCGTGTCGCGGTAGCTCACCACCCGGGTGACGAACGCCGCTGCAAGAGCCGGCAGCTTGATGACCAGGAACGCGAGCCACCAACTGGGCCTCAGCCACACGTACAGCAGCGAGACGACGACAACGTCCATGACCAGAGCGCTGGTAGCGGTCAACAGGTAGGTACCGAGGCGTTGGAACCACCGCCTGGACGGGTCGTCGGGGAAGGTCACCAACGAGTGCAGCGACCATGACACCGCCGTGGCCACCACGACCGCTGCCATGTCGGCCCACCAGACCGGCCAGCCGGGGCCCGAGGCGAGTGCCACGAAGAGCAACACGTCGACCAGCGTCGCGATCGTCCCCACCAGGGTCACGCGACGAAGGACGTTCACGTCGTGGCCTCTGTTCGCGACCGCTGGTCCAGCACCATCAGCCAGCCGACCATGGCGACTCCGACCAACGACGCCAGCAGGCCCAGCCACTCGATCGGAGACCGACCGTAGGTGAGCGTCACCTGCTCCTCGGTGGGCACGACGACCATGAAGTTCGGGCTGACCCTGTATGGACCGTCCGCCCCGCTGACCGTCCAGTTCGGGAAGTAGCTGACCCTGACCAGGACCGGCACCCCGACCTCGTCGACGCGGAACGACACGGAGTCGTCGTCCATGACGACATCGGTCACCTCGATCGCCGGATTCGGCGTGACAGGCACGTCGGGGTCGTCGGCGGCGACCCGGGCCCAGTTGTCGGGGCCGGAGGTGGCGATCGGCACCCCCCAGCGAGTGGGATCCATGTACCAATCGACCGCCGGGCCTGCGGTCTTCGGACCCGGCAGGCCTTGCGCCGCCTGCTGTTCGGTCGGGGCGATACGCTCGATGTCGTAGACCCAACCATCGATGTGGTCGTCCGCGTCCTCGAGCACGACCGGCTCGTTCTCCAGGGGCACCACGATGTCGGAGTCGGCCACCTGGAACACCACCCAGCGCTGCTGGTTGGACGCTCCCGTGTTGGAGTCGACGTAGGTGAAGGTCTCATCAGCTATCTGTGTGAGCCGGTCATCGCCGAGCGCCGCTTCTATCGCCTGGTCCGAGGTGGCCATGTAGTAGCGGACGCCCATCATCTGGAGGTGCGAGATGCCGCGTTCGATGTCGAAGCCCTGGTAGGGCAGCTCTCGCTGGGCGCTCGACGACTGCGCCGACAGCTCGTTCTGGTTGAGGAAGTGGAACGGGGTCGTCGAGGAGGACTCGAAGTAGAGCCCTTCCATCGAACCGATGCAGCCGTCGGTGAAGTACGGCAGCAGCATCAGAGCCATAGGGGTGCCATAGCGCTGCAGGTCGCTCTCGTACTCCCACATCGCACGACCGCACCCGTGTTCGCGGCCGATGTCTCCCATCGTGTTGATGAGGCCCTCGAACTCCGGGTAGGCGTCCTTGCGTTCGAGGCCCGCGTAGTTCCAGCTTGCCCAGCTGTTGAGGATCGCCGTGTCGAACGACATTCCGGCCCAGTTGTAGACCGCACGCGAGGGGTTGTCCGGGTCGGTCCCAGGGGTTCCGCCGGGAAGCCAGCCCAACGCCCCGAACAACACGACTCCTGCTGCCAGTGCAGCCAGCCCGGTGCCGAACGCCGCGACCACGCTGGCGCGCCTGGGTTCACCCCACCACTCGAGAGCCGCGATCGCGACAGACCGGACGACCAGGGCGACGGCGAGCGCTGCCAGGAGGTAGAGCATCAGGTAGTAGAAGGGCAGCAGGCGCGCGTTCCAGAGCCGGTACTGCGGGAAGTACCTGAAGATCCAGGCGAACGCCATGACCGAGAGGGCCAGGAAGTAGCCCAGTCGGACCCTGTGGACCAGCACCAGGACGACCCCCAGGCCGGCCAGGGCGAACACCAGGTTCCGGTAGGGCATGCCACCGGAGTCGAGCGAGGAGTCGGCCAGCAGGTAGTCGCTGTAGCGGGTGTACTTCTCCCAGCCCATGTCGTTCATGTAGGTGCTGTTGGCGAAGAAGGGCAGGAACCACCACAACGTCAGCAGGAATCCGACCGGGCCGACCACGGCACCCCAGCGAATGAGCCGCACGTCCCACCCGGCGGTGACCCCGACCGCCGCTGCAACCGCCACGACCACCCACCACCACGGCCCGACGTCCACCAGCCCGAGCGCCGTGACCACGAGCACGACGCCGACGAACACCAGCGCGCTACCGGCTGTGACCATGCGGTGTGCCGGATCACGCCAGTAGCGGAGCACCGCTGGCTGGAATCCGCTGAACAGCGCAATCGCGACGAGTGACGCGACGGCCGGGAACAACCACTGCGGCAACACGGTGTCGACCAGTGTGCCGACCACCGGGATGCGGTCCCCCGGCAGGACGATGAGGAGCGTCACCCCGACCATCGCACCAGCCACCACGCGGCCCGCTGTGTTCGAGTCCCACCAAGGGGTGCGGTCCTCCCTGCGGACGAACACCAGCACCACGACGGCGATGACGACGAAGATCGCGGGAATCAGGTGGCAGAGGATGGTCAGGGCGAACAGCACTGCGCCGAGCGCCCGGTCGCGGCCGGTTCGGATGCCGCGGAACACCACGGCGAGGAACAGGAACGCGAACGTCAACGAGATCGAGAAGGCGAACTCCCCTGCCATCGTCGAGGCCCCGTTGCCGCCGAGGATCGTGAAGCCCTTGTCGAAGATGAAGAACAGCGAGGCGACCGCCATGAGCGGTGGACCCGGAAACGGCACTCGTGCGGCGCGACCGAACAAGAACACCGCGATCGGCAGGGTGACCAACCCCGACACCGTGACGACCTTGAAGGCGATGTTGTAGGGAACCGGCAGCAGGAGCCCGGCCACGAACACCGCTGCGACGAGGACGAGCGGCCGGTACCACCTGCTCCCCACCCGATCGAGCAGGCGCCGCGTGCCGGCGAACAGCGCGACTCCCAGCGCCGCGCGCAGCAGCATGCCGAGGACGATGGCCGCTGCTCCGCCGTCCCACATGCCCGACCCGAACGAGAGCCAGACGATGATGAGCGATGGAACGACCATGTAATAGACGTAGATCGGAAACCCTGCGTACCAGTCGGGGGTCCAGCCGGTGATTCGCAACTGCGGCAACAGGTGGTCCATCAGGTAGCGCGGGCCCCAGACGTGGGCACCCATGTCGCCACCGGTCGGCGTCGTGTCGGCGAACACCAGCCCCGGGTTCAGCGACAGGAGGACGAACAGGCTCGCCAGACCGACGACCGCCCAACTGCACCACGCCTCGATGCGGCGGGCCTGAGAGTCATCGTCCTCACCGGGATCATCAGGATCGAGATCGAGATCATCGGCCTCGTCGGCTGATTCCCGGCCATCGTCGGCGGGGTCGTCGAGCCCGACCGAGGCACGGTCCAGGTCGTCGCTCAGCTGGTCCAGGGGCGGCGCGTCCGCACCCGAGGACCCCTCGGGGGTCAGGTCGTCCATGGGCTCACCATCGTGGCACGAGGCGGAGGTGCCCGACGAGCACCAACGGGCGGATCACGGATCCCGCTCAGGTGGGTCCTGTCAGGACGAGAGCGATCGCCGATACCTCGTCGGCACGGAGCTCAGGTCGTGCAGGACGCCGTCGAACTCGACCGACTTGCCGTCACGGTGCCAACTCCTGGTGTCGCAGATGGAGCAGGACCGCATGGTCAGGTTGGATCCGTCGATGGTCAGCGCGATCTCGACCGTCTCGTTGCCACAGGCCCTGCACGTCACGTCGAAGCGCTCCTCGTCATGGTCACCGACCGACTCCCGGGCGGAGGTCCCGCTCGCACCTCCCCGGTCGGCACCGCCATGTCGGAGCTGAGAGTCACCGCGCGAAATGGGCCGAACGGCCCCCTCGGAAGATTCGCCGTGCCGACCCGACAGTTTCCAGCCGAGCAGATCAGGAGCTCGGGTACAGAATCAGGAGCTCAGGTACAGCAGCACGACCGTCGCCATGTTGAACCCGATGTGGGCGAACACGGATGCACCCAGCCTGCGGGTCACCGACGCCAGAGCTCCGGCGATGACCCCGAAGGTGAACAGACCCGCGAACTGCAGCACCTGGAAGTGGATCGCGCCGAACACAGCCGCCGACACGACCACGGCCACCCATTCCGGCATTCCGCGCTTGGTCAGCGAACGCAGGAACAGCCCGCGGTAGAAGAGCTCCTCGACAACGGGTGCGCACAACCCGACGAGCACGGCGAACAGCACCCAGCTGGCCGCCGACCCGGCTCGTTCGGCTAGCGCTTCGGCCGGTGCCGAGAGCTCGTCCTCGCTCGTGCCGGTCATGCGGAAGATGGGCAGGTAGAGCGCAGGCAGGACGAGGAGTTGGGTGACGACACCGACAGCGAGGCCGACGGGGACGTCGAACCAGCGCATCGAGGCGCCGATGCCGCGCAGGGGGCCATTTCCCTTGGTGGCTGTCGCCCATACCGTCACGCCCAGGTAGCCCGCCCACAGTGGCACCTGCAGCAGCGCCATCCCCCAGATCGGCACATCGGAGCTGGTCCTCCAGCCCGCCAGACCGAGGATCAGCGAACCGATGAGCGTCGACAGCAGGATCGATGCCGCGATCCCGGCGGCCACGTCACCGAGACCCCATCGTGGCGCCGGCAGGAGCAGATCGCCCGAACCCGTGGGTCCTGACGACTCAACCGGACCTGGCGATCCGGAGCCGGTCACGCCCCTATCAGGTCGAGCTGGGCCATCGCCGGATCGTGGTCCGACATCGACGAAGCGGCGGTGCTGCGACGGTCCCGCAACTCCCACCCCACCGGCACACGGAGCCCACCGGCGTGGACACCACAGAGGTCGTGGACCATCGGGTGCGCCTCGGCCGCCAGGTCATCTATGACCACCACACCGTCGGCGTAGGCATAGGCGAGAGTGGCGACGGCGCCGCGGGCGCAGCCAGGGCGTGCACAGGTACGGCTCACGTCGCCGACGGTACCGGCCGCGAGGTGCACACGGGGATGCTCGTCCATCGCAGCGGCGGGAAGAACCGCTCCCCTCAGGGTGTTCTCAGGCCTGCGTAACCACGCCACACCGACCGTCCCCCACACCTCCTAGGCTGTTGCCCATGCCACCCGAGCAGAACGATCCTTCATCATCCGGTCCCGGTGGCAAGGGTGTCCCCGGCGGCAAGGGCCGCATGGGCGCCAACGGCGGCGGGCTGCCTTCGTGGTTCGTGTGGATCCTGGTCGGCGTGCTCGGTCTGACCGCCATCAGCGCGCTGTCGCTGTCCCAGAAGCCCAAGGACACGATCTCGTTCACCGAGTTCACCCAGCAGGTCCAGGATGGCAAGGTCGACGAGGTCCTCTGGAACAACGTCGACCAGGAGATCACCGGTACGCGCACCAGCGGCGAGGAGTTCAGCACCACCGGCCCGACCGAGGTCCCTCCGGAGCTGCTCACAGCCATGGAGGAGAACGACGTCGCGGTCGAGTTCTCCACACCCACGGTCAGCTTCCTGGGCCAGCTGATCCCCTTCATGCTGCCCATGCTGCTGGTGATCGGCTTCTTCATGTGGATGAACCGCCGGGCGCAGGGCCAGATGGGCGGGATCATGTCGATCGGACGCTCCCGCGCCAAGACCTACACGACCGAACGCCCCGGCACCATGTTCGGTGACGTCGCCGGCTACGAGGGTGTCAAGCGTGAGATCCGCGAGGTCGTCGACTTCCTCAAGGAGCCCGACCGCTTCCTGGAGATCGGCGCTCGCATCCCCAAGGGCGTGCTGCTGGTGGGCCCTCCGGGTACCGGCAAGACCCTCCTGGCCCGCGCTGTCGCAGGCGAGGCCGGTGTTCCGTTCCTGTCAGTCTCCGGGTCCGACTTCATGGAGATGTTCGTCGGTGTCGGTGCCAGCAGGGTGCGCGATCTGTTCGAGTCGGCGCGCAAGCACGGCCGGGCGATCATCTTCATCGACGAGATCGACTCGATCGGCCGCAAGCGTGGGGCCGGGCTCGGTGGTGGCCACGACGAGCGTGAGCAGACCCTCAACCAGATGCTGTCAGAGATGGATGGTTTCGAAGGCACCGACGGCATCGTCATGATGGCGGCCACCAATCGTCCCGACATCCTCGACCCCGCTCTTCTCCGTCCCGGCCGCTTCGACCGCCAGGTGGTCGTGCCTCTGCCGGAATCCGACGACCGTCGGGCGATCCTCGACGTCCACGTCCGCCACAAGAAGCTCAGCCCGTCGGTCGACCTGAACCTGGTCGCTCGCGGCACACCGGGAATGTCCGGGGCCGACCTGGCCAACCTGGTCAACGAGGCAGCTCTGACTGCAGTGCGACGCGGTTCGAAGCTCGTCGAGATGCACGACTTCGAGGACGCCCGCGACCGCGTCCTCATGGGCCAGCGACGCGAGTCGATGGTCCTGTCCGACCGCGAGAAGGAGATCACCGCCTACCACGAGGCGGGTCACGCCCTCTGCGCGGCTCTGCTACCCAACGCAGATCCAGTCCACAAGGTGACGATCCTCCCTCGCGGCATGGCGCTCGGGGTCACCCAGCAGTTGCCCGAGGAGGAGAAGCACTCCTACTCCCAGGAGTACCTCGAGGAGTCGATCGTCGTCGCCATGGGCGGCCGCGTGGCCGAGAACCTCGTCTTCAACCACCGCTCCACCGGCGCCAGCAACGACCTGCAGGTCTCGACCGAACGCGCCCGCCGCATGGTGACCGAGTTCGGCATGAGCGACGTCGTCGGGCCGCGCGCCTGGGGAACTTCAGGGCCCGTGTTCCTCGGTGATGACTTCGGCCAGCAGAAGGAGTACTCCGACGACACCACCCGCCTGATCGACGTGGAGGTCGAGCGGATGCTCCGCACCGGCGAAGATCGATGCACCGAGCTGCTCTCACTGCACCGCCACGCGCTCGATCTGATCGCCAGGGCCCTGCTCGAGCACGAAACCATCTCCGGTCACGAGGTGAACCGACTGATCGGCGTCGCTTCGGGTGCGGTTCCGACTGCGCCGGCAGCACCGGCGACCCCCCCGGTCACCCCTGTGGCGCCGAACCTGTCCAACGCCGCCACTTCGCAGCCGGTGCCGGCGCCCACTCCCCCGCCGGTGCCGCCGCACCTGCGCCCCGAGGCGCCAGGGGCTCCCCCAGCTCTGGGCCCCAACCCGGCCTGACCCGGTTCCTTCAGGAGTCGTGGGCGTCGCCACAACCGGGTGGCACGCTGCCCGGTTCGCGGGCTTCGGCCAGCGCTGCCCAAAGGTGGGTGGCCGAAACCGGCCCCATGAACGTCGACACCACCACGCCCGCCTCGTCGGCGATGACCACGATCGGTACGGCTCCGATCTTGTAGCGGTCGTGCAGGTTCGCGTCAGCGGTGGCCTCCACCTGCTGGACGGCGACCTCGCTCGACTCGAGCACCTGGGCCTTGGCCCACACGTCACCACAGGTCGAGCACGTCGCCGAGCTGAACACGACAACGATCCAGGGTGCATCTGGGCGATCGAAATCGGCGCGGTCGAGCTGCGCCGGAGCCTCGTGACCCCGGTTGGTACCGGTGGGGGCATCAGGGCGACGACGTTGCGCAAGCCATGCGATCCCGACGACGACGACCGCCAGGACGATCGCCAACATCAGCCGATCCATCGCGGTACCTCCACCGTCAAAGGTCCCCCAGAGCCACGAGGGGCGCACCGTCCCGCGGGGTCGGGATCGCCAGACCCATGGCCAGGTCGTTCAGGTCCAGCCACGAGAGCGTCCGTTCGACTACCACGGGACCGGTCGCCTCGACCTGCACCGTGACGGCGGCAGCGTCGAACTCGAACGAAGACGAGACGACCGCGACGCTGTCACCCGGGGACACCTCGACAGCGTCGGCCAGCGCCGTTCCGTCCTGTGGGCCGCCGAGCACCGTTGCACTGAAGCGGACTGTGCCCTCACCGGGGTTGAACACCGAGATGGTCGCCGCCCGCTGGGGGCCCACATCGACACCGGTCATCGCCCACAACGTCGCCGCCACCGGCGTGGCCGTTCCGTCGGCAAGGCCACGGGTCAGCGCCGGGCGGGCAACGATGCCCTCGGCACTCGGCGCCGGTGCGGCGTCGAAGACAGTCACGACCCTGCCGGCCACGACTGGCGTCTCGTCATCGGTCTGTACTCGCATCGCGTGCAGTCCCTCACCGGGGATGCGGGTCTCGGCGCTCAGGTCAACCTCGCTGTAGCGCCGCGGCGGCACTTCGAGCTCGAACGGCTCGGGCGGGAGATCCGATGCGCCGTAGGGCGTGACCTGCACGAGCACCCGGGCGGTCTCCTCACCGGGGTTGTAGACCACGAGCCGCTCCCCCACACCGCTGCCGGTGAACCCCTCGGCGAACACCAGGTCCGACGCGGGGGCGCTCACCCCGAGCGTCAGGCGCACACCGCGCGTGGCGGGGATCTCGTCGGTCCCGCCAGACGTCTGGAACTGGGACGTCTCTGCGACGATCTGACCGCGTCTGGTCTCGACCGCTACCGCGAACTGCTCACGGCGCGCGCTGCAGCAGTGCTCAGGTCGAGCACCCGGGAGGAACCCGCCGGTACGACGATCCCCTGCAACTCCTGAGGTGCGTTGATGCTGTCAGGGAGCGCCGCGGAGATGTCGACGGAGGCGTCCTCGGCAAAAGGGTTGAACAGGTAGAGCTGGGCCGCGGTGCGTATTGACGTGTTCGACAGGGACGTCTGGGCGGGGAAGTACCAGCGATCCGACGAGTTCGTCGCGCACGGGACCTGATCTGCGAGCTGCTCTCCCGAGATCCGGTGCTCGACCAGAAGCTCCGCTGACGACGACTCGACCATGACCGAGAGTCCCGGGCCGCCGAACGCGGCGTTCACATCCACCCTCATGGAGCCCGGCGCCACCACCTCGACGTCCTGGGTACCGATGTGGCCTGCTTCGTTGTACGCGCTGAGCGTCGCCACCACCGTCTCACCGGCGGGGTTGACCAGGAAGAGGTCATGCTGCAGCGGCGCTTCGGCCGCCGCGTTGGCAGCTGCGCAGTACCAGGTGCTCGACAAGGATCCGGGTTGCCCTGCCGATGGGATCGGCGGCGACTCGAGCCCCTCGGAGGTCGCCGAGGGGCGGCCCTCGAAACCGAGTGCGAGAGCCGCCACCAGCACGCCGACCAGAGCCACCACCAAGATCCTCGAGCCCTTCATGACTGATCACCGACCTGCATGCCACCCTTCCCGCCGCCGCTCGACGACGTGGGTGGCTCGCCCTCGGAGACGACCATCAGAGGAGTCCGGTCCGCACCTGACCGGACTCGTCTCTGCCCTCCCGCCACGAGTCGTCGGCGACGGCCGGCGAGCACCACGAGCACCACGAGCGCTGCTACCTGTACCGACTGCGCCAACCGGGACACGAGTGGAGTCGACCAGGCAAGGACGACCTCACCGCCGGCGCCCGTGTCGAACTGCTGTTGCCAACCGAGCAGATCCCCCCGAGGCGAAGGGTCGCCGCCCACGGTCATGGACCATCCGGAGTCGGCCGTCTCCGACTGGGCGATGACACGATCGCCGTCGACGGTTCCGCTGAAGCGGGTTCCGGTGCCCTCACCCAGCACCGCCGGAGGAGCTGGCCATCCGGCAGCGAGCACCTCGGCCAGACCGACCTCGCCGTCGGGTACGGCCAGATCGGTGATGTCGGCGCGCAGCGGCCAGGGCGCGCCGACCCGGAACAGCACCAGACCAGGGTTGAGCTCCACCTCGCTCATGTCGAGCTGCTCCCGCAGCGCCGACACTGCCCCTGCCGGAACCGGGACCTCGAGCTGGGCGAACGGCTGGGGTGCAGGCCGATCGATGACCGCCACATGGGTCACTCCCATCGGTGCTAGCAGCCTCCCCAGCCGAGTCGTCTGACCGCTGAGCGCAGCGTCGACCGCGCGTCGCATCTCGGTGACGCCGGGACCTCCGTCGAGGCGGTAGCGCTGTGTCACGAGCGGGTCCACCCCGACCGATGTTCCCACAGCGAGTCCCTGGACCGAGTCGAGCCCCCAACCGGAGAGCGGGAGCACGTCGGGGTCTCCGATCCACACGACGCGCCCCGCACCGTCTTCGTCGAGCAGGTCCATGACCCGCGTATAGCCCCCCTCGGGCAGGTACCAACGTCCGTCGGAAGCGGCCACGCCAACCGGCACCAGCGCGACCAACAGACCGGCCACGGCGACCGCCGACAGCACCTGGGGCAGACCGAAGTCGGCACCGATCACGTCGGATTCGAACGCGAAGGCACCCATCGCGACCGATACCGCCAACCCCAGCACGGCCGGCATCAGGAACAGCTCCGGCCCGGCTCCCGCCACCATGTCGGCACTCGCCAAAGCGATCGTCGACGCCCACGATGTGAGTGCCAGGGCCCACCCCGCGAGTGCCCAACGCAGACGCCAATCCTTGCCGGCAGCGAGCGCGTACCCGGCAGCGACGACGAGTCCCCAGCCGAACAGACCGACGGTCACCGGCCCGACAGAACCGGTGATCAGCTCCGTGCCGCTGGGCAGCTCTCCCCTGCCGACCCACAACCCGGTGAGCGACGCAGCATCGCCGTGCAGCACCGCCGCCATGATCCACGGCAGTGCGACAGGAAGCGACATCAGCGCCCCCGCAGCTGTGGTGCCAGCCATCCTCCCGCCGCCTACACGGTCACCGGAGACCACCATCACGACGGAGACGATCAGCAGCGACACGACCACGATCGCTGCGCCCAGCGGGGTGACGGCCGCCACGAGAGCGAGGCCGAGGGCTACCCCCGCGGCCTGACGTAGCTTCGGCGGACGCCGCGCCTGTCGGGTCGCCAGCCGGTTCGACACCTGCCCCGATCGCCACCCGACGCAGGATCCACGGCGCAGCCCCGTACACGTACAGAGCCTGTAGTCGCCCCTCGGCGACGGCGTTCAGGACGACGGGGTTCAGCCCATAGGCAGCCAACAGCGCCGCTCGGCCGCGTAGCGCCCCCTGCCGGGAGAACAGCTTCCATGCCCCGAGCGCTCCGACGAACAGCGGAGCGAGCACCAGAAGTCGCCGTGCCAGTCCGACCGAACCGAACAGGATCGTACCCACGGCACCGAGACCGGGCACCACGCCTGGGGACACCGCTGACTCGCCCAGTCCGGGCTCGCGCCAAGCCGACCACCACTCGGCGAAGAGAGCCGACGCGCTCTCACCGGCGTCCACGAACTCCCGCAACACCGGTATCGGGCCGGTGAACAGATCCCGGGCGCCGACCAGGATCACGAGGGTCGCCACCGTTGCCAGACCGGCACCCCAGCGAGCCGAACCGGTTGCCAGGTCCTCGAGGCGGCCACGGCCTGCCTCCGCCGCAGCCTGGAGGCGATTCTCCCCCTCGTCGGCGCGCAGCAGCGTGCGCAGACGGGAGCTGCCCTGACGCATCAGAGGCATGTACGACGAATCGTGGGTGCCACGACTGCGCTTCACCCTAGAGCGGGAGCGCAACAGAGACGGCACGTTCGCCAAGTTCCACAACCACGAAGCGAAGATGTCGCCGACCCGATGGAACCGACCTGTCACAGCCGAACCGACCAGGTCCAACAACGACATGAGCGCGACGACCGGGATCACACGCATCAGGTGCAGCAGCTCGTAGTTGGAGAGCATCGTGCCGCGCTTCGTGGCGCAACTCGAGACGTTCGCGGTTCTCCGCGTCACGCCGCTGCTCGAAACGCTCCCGATGCGCCACGACAGCACTCGGGCACAGTCGTACGGTCGCAGCGGCCGTGTGGGCCCGCCAGCAGAGATCGATGTCCTCGCCGAAGTAGGGGATGGACTCGTTGAACCCCTCGATCGTGGCGAACAGGTCGGCGCGCACCAACATGCAGGCATCGGACACGGCGAAGACCTCGCGTGCTGTGTCGTGCTGGGACTGGTCCAGCTCGTGTGGTTCCGAGATCGAGGAGCTGAACCCGTAAGGGTCCACCGAGTACCCGACCGAACGGAGCCGTGTCGGGTCGTCCCAATCGACGAGCTTGGGGCCGACGATCCCGCCGTTGGAGCGGAACGCCTCGGCAACCAGAGAGGTGACGACGTCGGGGTCCAGGCGGACGTCGTCGTGGAGGACCAGGTAGAACGCCGCTCCCTCCACGGCGACCAACGCCTCGTTCGTGGCAGCAGAGAATCCCCGGTCCGCATCAACCCGCTTCACGAACGCCGTCGGCAGGATGTCCGCGATTCGAGCGGTCGGGTCCTCGGTTCCCCCGTTGTCGATCACGAGCACCGACAGGTTCTCGTAGTCCTGGCCGGCAAGCGACTCGATCGTCTCGTCGAACCAGTCACCCGGATCAGCTGTCACCACCACAGCGACGACCGGCGGGGCACCGAAGCCGACGAGCGGCTCCGACGGCACCAGGCCCCACTTGGCGTCCATCGCCGCGGTCCGTCGGCCTCTTCGACCTCAGGAACCCCTGCCGGCTCACCGGCGCGCTCCCCCTGCCCCTCCGAGTCGAGGTGCGTGGTCGGATCTGGTTCCTCGTCGACTGGAGGGATGGCCGATTCCTTCGTCCGCGGGCGGCAGCGATCGTACCCCGCTCCCGCGTGCACCGAGTGCGCTCCGCGGCATCTCCGAGGGGATCTACACTCCGCATCTGTGACCTCGTCCACATCTCGGCACAGCTCGCAGCCTTACCGCCCATGCGAGCGCTGATAACCGGTGCCGGCGGCTTCGTCGGGCACCACCTGCGAGCACATCTCGAGGACGCCGACGACGAGGTGATGCTCACCGATCGCTCCACCGACGGCCTCGACATCCTCGATGCCGCTTCGCTGCTCGATCTGTTCCGTCGCACCAGTCCGGAGGTCGTCTACCACCTTGCAGGGGCGAGCGACGTCGGAGGGTCGTGGCAGACGCCCCAGGCGACCTTCCGGGCCAACGCCGAGGGGACTCTCAACGTCCTCTGGGCCTGCGCGCGAGGCGGGCACCGAACGGGTGCTCGACCGTCGGCTCGCGCCGACGTCTACGGCAAGGTGACCGCTGCCGACCTACCGCTCGCGCGAGGACCAGCCAGCTGCGACCGGTCAGCCCCTATGCGGCGTCCAAGGCGGCAGCGGACGACGTCGCCCACCAGGCATGGCTCGGCTACGGTCAACAGGTCGTGCGCTGTCGCCCCTTCAACCATCTGGGGCCGGGCCAGACCGACCGCTTCGTCGCACCAGCACTGGCCGGGCGGGTCGCACAGAACGAGCGCAGCGGTGACGACGTGGTCCGCGTGGGCAACCTGAGCCCGGAACGCGACTTCACCGACGTGCGCGACGTGGTCCGCGGCATACCGGCTGATCGATCGAGCGTGGCCGCTCCGGCGAGGTCTACAACGTCTGCTCTGGACGGGCGATCGCTGTCCAGGACCTCGCCGAACAGCTCATCGCGATGGCGACGATCCCCATGCGACTCGAGGCCGACCCTGACCCTGGAACGCCCCGTGGACATCCCCGTCCTCCTCGGAGACAACTCCCGCCTGCGCACCGACACCGGCTGGGAACCGAGGATCGCGCTGTCCACCACGCTGGCGGACCTGCTCGACGACAGACGTCGCCGGCTCGACGAGAGCTGACCGACGCCGGCATCTGATCGGTGCCGGCCTGATCGGTGCCGGCCCGGGCTCAGCGGGCGGCCAGCGATGTCAGGGCGGTACGGACCAGCTCCTTCTGGGCGCGGTCGAACGTCCGAGCACCTCGAGCTCGATCAGATGCGAGCCGCCACTGTGAGACGACTCGTTCGGCCACCGCCCTCGGGGCCGACTCGAGCCAGCGCATGTCACGGTCCAGCAGCGCCAGCTGGAACTCGACCTCGGTGTAGCGCGCCGCCACCAGAGGCAACCGGTCGACCTTTGCGTCGGGATACGACGGTGCCGGCCACGAGTTCGGTGGGCTCCAGTCCGAAGATCCCGGCGAGCAGCGTGACGGTGCGTTCACCCGGCTCGCTGCGACCCGACTCCAGGTTTGACAGGGCGACCCGGGAGATGGCGATCCGTGCGGCGAGGTCGGCCTGGGTCATCCCGAGCGCGACACGGTCACGCGGCGATCCGACGGCCTACGTGACGGGACGACGACGGCCGACGCTCCGCCCGGTTCGGCGTCGGAAGGGGGTTGGCGTGGATCAGGCAAGGATGATGCAACGTGTCAACCCAGTTGGCAGACGACGTCTCCTCAACAGCGTAGAACGCACCCATGACCAAGCGCGCGCTCATCACCGGCATCACCGGCCAGGACGGCTCCTACCTCGCCGAGCTGCTACTCGACGAGGGCTACGAGGTGATCGGCATGGTGCGCCGCTCATCCACCGTCACCTTCGAGCGCATCGCTCACCTGCAGGACCGCATCTCGACTCGTTCCGGGCGACCTTCTCGACCAGGCATCGATGATCGAACTGCTCCGCACCCACCGCCCCTCCGAGGTGTACAACCTGGCGGCACAGAGCTTCGTGCAGACCAGCTTCAGCCAGCCCGTCCTGACCGGCGACGTGACCGGGCTGGGCGTCACCCGACTCCTCGACGCGATCCGCATCGCCGACCCTGACATCCGCTTCTACCAGGCGTCCAGCTCGGAGATGTTCGGCAAGGTCGTCGAGGTCCCCCAGCGGGAGACCACGCCCTTCTACCCCCGCTCGCCGTACGGCGTCGCCAAGCTCTACGGCCACTGGATCACCGTCAACTACCGGGAGAGCTACGACCTGCACGCCTCGAGCGGGATCCTCTTCAACCACGAGTCCCCGCGCCGGGGCCTCGAGTTCGTCACCCGCAAGATCTCCAACACCGTCGCCAAGATCAAGCTCGGGCATGACCAACGAGCTGCGGCTCGGAAACCTCGAGGCCGCAGCGCGACTGGGGCTTCGCCGGCGACTACGTGCGGGCCATGTGGCTGATGCTGCAGCAGGACGCCCCCGACGACTACGTCGTGGCCACCGGTGAGACCCACTCGGTCCGGCGGTTCTGCGAGGTCGCGTTCGGCCACGTAGGGCTGAACTGGGAGGACCACGTCGTGGTCGACGAGGCGTTCTACCGTCCGGCCGAGGTCGACCTGCTCGATCGGCTACCCCGCGAAGGCCGCCGAGCAGCTCGGGTTGGACCCCCGACCGTCGGCTTCGAGGACCTGGTCACGATGATGGTGGACGCCGACCTGGCGCTGCTGTCGGGCAAGCTCGACTCGATCAGCTGATCCCCGTCGGTCAGGCCCGCACTTCGCCGCGCCAGCGGTCGCTGTCGACGGATCCGACCAGGGTGGCGGGCAAGTAGGGTCCCAGCCCGATGCCACGTGTCACGGTGATCTGCGGAGGAGTCGGCGCCGCCAGGTTCCTGACGCGGGCTGGTGCAGGTGATCGATCCCGTCGACATCACCGCCGTGGTGAACGTGGGTGACGACTCGGTGCTGCACGGCCTGGAGATCAGCCCCGACCTGGACACCATCACCTACACGCTCGCCGGTGCGATCGATACCGCCCACGGCTGGGGGCTGGCCGGCGAGACCTGGCAGGCGATGGACCAGATGCACCGCTACGCCGAGTCTGCGGGCATCGACCCGCGAGCCGAGGTCGGCAACGACGCCGCCGGCTGGTTCGCACTCGGCGACCGCGACCTGGGCACCCACCTCTACCGCACCTCACGCCGGCGGGCGGGAGCGACGCTGTCGCAGGTGACCGCTGAGATCGCAGGGGCCTGGGGGCTCGAGCTCACAGTGCTGCCGGCGACTGACGACCCGGTGCGCACCCGTCTGACCACGACCGACGGCGAGGAGCTGGCCTTCCAGGAGTACTTCGTACCGCGAGCACCACGACGTGTCAGTCCGCTCCGTCCGGGTGCAGGGGGCCGACCGCGCCGCACCCGCACCGGGGGTGCTCGACGCCATCGACGACGCCGACGTGGTCGTAATCGCCCCGTCCAATCCCGTGGTCTCGATCGACCCGGTGCTGGCGGTGCCGGGTGTGCGCGACGCAATTGTCGCCGGCCGGGCCCGCACCGTGGCGATCAGCCCGATCGTGGGCGGAGCAGCGCTGAAGGGCCCCGCCGACCGGCTGCTGCGCGAGCTCGGCCACGAGGCCTCGGTGGTCTCGATCGCCGGCTGGTACGCGTCGCTTGCCTCTGTCCTCGTTCTCGACGAGGTCGACGCCGCGCTGGCCGGTGAGGTCGAGCTCGCCGGTCCGCGAGCTGCGGTTGCTCCCACGATCATGTCCACACCCGTCGCCGCGGCAGCTCTCGCTCGCCGCTGCCTGGACGAAGTGCTCGGATGAGCCGACTCGAGGTGATCCCGGTGCCCGATCTGCCGGAGATCGGGCGCGGCGATGACCTGGCCGGCCTGATCGCTGACGCCGTGGCCGCGTGTGGCGAGCGGTTGACCCGATACGACGTGGTCGTGGTGACCCAGAAGGTGGTCTCCAAGGCCGAGGGCGCCATGGCCCATGTGGACCCCGACGACCCGCTCAGCCACAAGCCGTTGGTGGAGCGCGAGTCGGTGCGCATCCTGCGACGTCGCGGCGAGCTGATCATCAGCGAGACACGCCACGGCTTCGTGTGCGCGAACGCCGGGATCGACCTCTCGAACGTAACCCGGGGTCAGGCCGCTCTGCTGCCCGAGGACCCGGACCGTTCGGCGCGCAGGATCCGCGACGGTCTAGGAGGTCGACTCGGCGTCGAGGTCGGCGTGATCGTCTCGGACACCTTCGGTCGCCCGTGGCGTCGCGGAGTGACCGACGTGGCGATCGGCTCGGCGGGGCTGCATCCCGTGCTCGACCTGCGGGGCACCCACGACGCGTACCGGTCGCGAACTGCAGGTGACCGAGGTCGCGATCGTCGACGAGATCGCCGGAGCAGCAGATCTGGTCATGGGCAAGGCGACCGGCATCCCTGTCGCGATCGTGCGAGGCGTAGACCCTGCGGCGTTCACTCCCGACCCGGGCAGGGCAGGCGTGGTGAGCGATGTCGTGCGCAGCCCTGCCGACGACCTGTTCCGCTGATCGTCAGATACCCACCCGAGAAGACAAGCACCCGAAGAGGCAAGAGGAGCACTCCGGCATGGCCAAGGCGCCCAACCCGATCACGTCTATGGATGGCCGCACAGTCGTCATCACCGGCGCGAACTCGGGCATAGGACTCGAAACGGCGGCGGCACTGGCCAGTGCCGGAGCGCGCATCGTCATGGGTTGTCGCAACCCGGTGACCGCTGCTGCTGCGGTCGATGAGGTCCGCCGGCGCTCCGGGAACGAGGCGGTCGAGACCCGCCCGCTCGACCTGGCCGATCTGGAGCAGGTGCGAAGGTTCGCCGACGACCTGTCCGACCTCGACCGCATCGACGTTCTGATCAACAACGCCGGGTTGATGCTCGACCAGCGAGCCGAGTCGGCTCAGGGTCACGAGATGATGTTCGCCACGAACCACCTGGGTCCGTTCCTGCTGACGTCGCTGCTGACCGATCAGGTTGTCGCTGCCCCCCACGCCAGGATCATCAACGTGGCTTCCGTCGCCCACCGCCTGGCACCCCGAGGCGTCGACTGGAACGACATCGAACGTCGTGACCGTTTCCACATGTGGACCGTGTACGGACAGACGAAGCTCGCGAACATCCTGCACGCCGACGAGTTGGCCCGAAGGCTGTGGGATCGGGGTGTGGTCGTGCATTCGCTGCACCCCGGCAACGTCGCGTCGGGGTTCGGTGGTCACGGAGACCTGCATGGGTTCTACGCGGGGTTGTTCCGGGCTGGACGTTTCGTGTTGATCACACCGGAAGAGGGTTCGCGGACCAGTGTGCACCTGGCGTCGTCGCCCGACGCCCTGCGTACCACTGGCGAGTACTGGTCGCGCCGTCGGCGCTCGAGCCCGTCACGGGCCGGCCGAGACGTGCTCGGCGCCGCCGAGCTCTGGCGGCGCAGCGAGCGCATGGTCGACGAGCCCAGCTGAGCCCGACGGCAGCCAGCGGGATAACACCGCGGGCGGGGTCATGGCGCCAGCGCTGCCACGACCTCCTCACCGAACCAGGCGACCGACTCGAGCTGGTGCTCCAGCGACTCGATGTCGCCCGGGCGGTAGTACCACGGGCAGACCATCGCCTCGGTCACGCCGATGGCTGCCATGGCCTCGAACCCGGCGCGATCGAACACGTCGGTGCACAACGCCTTGATCTCGAACGGCTCGTCGGCACGGCCGTGCTCGGCACGCAACCCGTGCAGACGCGGCAGCACCTCGCTGATCTCAGTGGTCGTGTTGGCGACCGAGATCCAGCCGTCACCCAGGCGGGCGGCCCGCTGGAGCCCGGGTTCTGACAACCCACCCACGTAGATCGGGACCGGCTGGGTGCCGACGGGGCGCACCATGAGCCGACCGAAGTCGTAGTGCTTGCCGTGGTACTCGACGAACTCACCGCTCTGCACCAGGCGGATGATCTCGATGGCTTCGTTCGTGCGTGCACCCCGGGTGCGCATGTCCTTGCCGAGCCACTTGAACTCCTCGGGGATCCACGACAGACCGACTCCGAGGCCGATGCGGCCGTCCGCCAGCCGCGGCGATCGACGACACGGTCTTGGCGACCAAGAGCGGGTCGCGGATACCCAGCTTCAACACGTTGGTGAAGAACTTCACGCGCTCGGTGACCGCGGCCATCGCCGGGATGGCGACGAAGGGGTCGAGGAACGGTGTCTCGGGCACCCAGAAGCGCCCACCGTCGGAGGTGTAGGGGTAGTCCGCCGAAACCTCCTCGGCGAAGAAGACCGACTCGGGGACGGCGATCGAAGCGAAGCCGGCCGACTCGGCGGCCTGTGCCAGCGGGAGGAAGTGCTCCGGTGCCAGCATGGGCAGCGCCAGGGCGAACTCGAGGGAGCCTTCGATGCTCATACGGGCCGCTCAAGCCCCCTGTGCACGGAACCAGTCGATCACCGCTGCGGTCCCCGCCAACAGGTCGGTGAAGGGCTCCCAGCCCAGGTGGAGCTTGGCCCGCGAGGCGTCCAGGCAGGATCGGTCGAGCTCGCCGACACGAGCGGGTGCGTACTCGGGCTCGGCCGCTACGCCTGCGCTGTCCGCCATGGCCCGGTAGAGCTGGTTGACCGAGGTCTCGGTCCCGGTCCCGATGTTGCAGAGCAGGCCGCTGCCACGGTCGGCCGCGCGCACGAAGGCGTCCGCCACATCGTCGACGTAGACGTAGTCGCGGGTCTGCTCGCCGGTGCCGAACACCTTGCAGCGCTCCCCTGCCAGCAGCTTGCCGGCGAAGATCGCCACGACACCTGCTTCGCCGTGAGGGTCCTGGCGGGGTCCGTAGACGTTGGCGAGCGCCAGCGACGTGTACTCCAGTTGGTGCAGCTCGCGGATACGCGTGCAGGTAGTCGGTCGCGACCTTCTTGGACACTCCGTAGGGGGCGACCGGGCGCTGTGGGTGTGCCTCGGTCACCGGCAGGTCCTCGGCGTCGACGTCGCCGTAGATCGTGCCTCCGGACGATGCGAAGACGACCTTTCGCGTACCCGCCCGCCGAGCTCCTTCGAGCACGTTGAGCGTACCCATCACGTTGATACGGGCGTCCCTGGCCGGATCGCTGACAGACACCCGGACGTCTATCTGGGCGGCCAGGTGGAACACGACTTCGGGTGCACGCCGTTCGATCAGCTCCGAGACCGCCGGGTCGCAGATGTCCATCTGGTGGAAGGAGAAGTCGTGGTCCCGGTCGGCCCGTGCGTCGGCCAGGTTGGACAGCTTGCCGGTCGACAGGTCGTCGACCACCTCGACAGCATGGCCCTCGGCGAGCAGCCGATCGACCAGGTTCGATCCAATGAAGCCGGCCCCGCCGGTCACGAGGGTTCGCATCTCTCAGTTGCTCCAGGTCTCGGGGTCGGGGAAGGTGGCTCCGGCGGAGACGGTTCCCGGTGCGACATCCTGGTCGTAGCCGACGACCGTCAGCGCGCTCAGCTCGCACGATTCGCCGATCGACGACCTCTCCCCCACCACACAGCGTTCCAGGCGACTACCGCCGGCGATGCGGGCACCGGCCATGACCACCGAGTCGACCAGTTCGGTCCCCGCAGCAACCACCGCACCGGCACCGACCATGGAGCGGGTGACCTTGGCGTCCGGGTCGATCCGTGCGCCGGGGTCGATTCCCAGCTCGAACGAGCCGCGGATTCCGTCGAGGAGATCCAGGTTCGCTTGCAAGTAGGCCGCAGGGGTACCGGCATCGATCCAGTAGGCGTCCGAATGCACTGCGAAGAGCCGCCCACGCTCGACCAGCGCGGGGAAGGTCTCACGCTCGATCGACACGCGTCGGTCCGGGTCCACCCCGTGCAGCACCGACGGCTCGAGCACGTAGGTGCCGGCATTGATCCAGTTGCTCGGAGCGGTACCCGGGTCGGGCTTCTCGATGAAAGCCTCCACCCTGCCGTCGTCGTCGATCGGCACCACACCGAAACGGGACGGATCCTCGACAGGAGTCAGGGCGATCGTCGCCTCGCCACCGAACGCCTCGTGACGACTCCACAGATCCGCTACGTCGAGATCGGTCAGGACGTCGCCGTTCACCGCCAGGACCCGCTCGTCGAGGCCGGCTACACGCGCGGCGAAGGCGATCGCACCGGCGGTGTCGAGGGGTTCGGGTTCGACGGCGTAGACGAGGCGAACTCCGGCACAGGTGCCATCGGGGAACATCGACGTGAAAGCGTCCGGCTGGTAGCCGAGCGAGAGGACGACCTCGTCGACGCCCTGTTCACCCAGCTTCGCCACGACGCGTTCGAGCATGGTGACACCGCCCACTGGCAGCATCTGCTTCGGCACGCAGAGGGTGAGCGGACGCAGGCGGGTACCGAACCCGCCCACCAACACGATCGCCTTCACCGGCTCAGCCGCCGGCGCTCGTGGTCGGCGCCGTCGTCTCGGTCGACCCGGGAACTTCACCGCCGGCGCTCGTGGTCGGAGCAGTCTCACCAGCAGGGACCGTGACGGTGCTCTGCGGTTCGGGTTCCTCGTCGATCGGGTTGGCCAGGGCCTCTGTGGAGGGCGGCAGGGCCATCTCGTAGCCCTCGGGCACGAATGCGAGGACGAAGACCTGACCGTCGTCGGTGAAGCGGGTCGCGCCGATGTCGCTGGTGATCACCTCGGGGTCGGTGGCGTCGGTCGCCTGGGGCGGCCAGACGAACAAGGTGACCTGTCCGGGCTTCTTCTTGTCGTCGATCTCGCAGTCGTCGCCGTTGGTGTAGGTCGTTCCGTCGGGCAGAGTGATGCTGTCGTCTGTGAGCTCGATCCCGAGCTGATCCACGTACACCTGGAAGGTCGCGTTCTCGCCCGACGCGGCGCCCACGAACGGGTGGATGTGCACGAGCCCGTCGCCGTGGGTGTGGATGCCCTTGGTGTCCGGACCGACGTCGGAAGGGTTCGCCTGGTTCTCACCGCAGATGTTCAACGCGTAGGCCGCATGCCAGTGGTCCTGGTTTGCCACGGGTGCTTCGCCGGCCGACGCGGACTGCTGGTCACGGGCGAAGAACACCATCACCGAGCCGACGACGATGATCCCGGCGATCAGCGCCGGGTACCCGTACTTGCGCCGCTGACCCGGAGCACGGCTCACGCCTGCCTGTTGGACGCGCTTGATCTTCTTGGCCGAGGACGCCTTACCCATAAGGCGCAACACGGTAGTCGCCGGAGCGGGCCGATCCGAACCGGGGCCAGGAGCCTCCCTCAGGCAGCGGCGGACTCAACCGCCGCGGCGACGTTCACCGCGCACCTGCTCGAAGAGCGACTCGTAGGCAGCACCAACGGCCGCCGGTGACACCCAGTCCTCGACGAAGCTGCGCCCGCCAGCACCGATCCGTGCCATCCCGGCGGGGTCGGCCAGCAGCGAGTCGAGCGCTTCACAGAACGCATCCGGGTCCTCGGGGGGAACAGAGACTCCGGCGCCTGCCCGCTCGATCGTCTTGGCCACCTCGGTCCCCGCGTCGACGCTGGCCAGCACGGGTCGGCCTGCGGCCAGGATCGAGTAGAGCTTCGACGGCACGCTCGACCGGGCCAGGCCCGTGCGCAACGGCACCAGGTGCAGATCCGCCGCCGCCAGCACCTCGGGAAGCCGCTCGCGGGGCTGCATGGGCACGAAGTGGAGGTTCTCAAGCCCGTCGGCGCTGCGGCGCAGACCCTCGAGCGCCGATCCCCCGCCGTTGATCACGAACGCCAGGTCGTCACGGTCGCGATGACGACGAGCGGCATCGACCACCAGGTCCAGCGACTGCGACAGACCGACGTTGCCGGCGTACATGACCACCGTGCGCCCCGAGAGCCCGTACTCGGCGCGGTACGAGTTCTCCCGTTCGGACGGGCTGATGCGCTCCGTGTCGACGAAGTTCGGGATCACGTGGACCCTGTCGGGACGGTGACCGCGCAACTTGGCCGCGACGTTGTCGCGGAGGTCGTCGCTCAGCACCGTCACCGCGTCCGCCCGCCGGTAGAGGAACCTCTCGAGCCACGACGCCACTGCGATGACACGCTTGTCGGTGATGGCCCCCAGCTCGACGGCCACGTCGGGGAAGACGTCCTGGATGTTGAACACGAACGGCGAGCGACGCGACGCCGCTGCGAGCCAGCCCGAGACACCGAGCGGCAGCGGAGGCGACATGACCATTACGGCGTCCGGTCTGGCGCGCTGGAGGAGACCTGCGATGGTCGCCAGGCCGGTGAAGCCCGCGAACGCCACAGCCCGAGCGGGGATGTTCGTCTTGTCGGTCGGGAACGGATGGAGCCTGGTCACGCGACCCCAGGTGGTCCGCTCCGTGCGCCAGAGGCGGCCACCCCAGCCCTCCTCCACCGCGTGCTCGCGGTACCAGGGAAGCGAGCTGACGATGTGCAGCTCGTGGCCCCGATCGGCCAACGCCGTGGCGATCGACGTCATGACCTCGCCGGTGGGCGCTACGTCCGGTGCGAAGTGGGGGCAGAGGATCAGAATTCTCATGAGTGCTCAGGTGGGGCCCATGGCCGAGTGGTACAGCTCCACGAGCCCGGCGGCGGTCCGCTCGGGATCGAACCGCTGCGCAGCCCGTCGACCGGCGTCGATCCGGGCCTCCCGGTCCCGCTCCGACATGGTCGACACAGCCTGCATGGCGGCCGCCCAGCCTGTCACATCGTCAGGATCGACCAGGTCCTCCTCACGTGCCACTTCGGGCAGCGAACCGGCGGAGGCGCACACGACCGGCAGTCCTGCCGACATCGCCTCGAGCACCGGTAACCCGAAGCCCTCGTAGCGCGATGGGAACACGAGCGCCGATGCGGCCGCGTACAGGGCGTCCAGATCGACGGTCGGAACGCGACCGAGCCGCAGCACGCGGCCTCGCAGATCGGCCCGGCCGATGCGTTCACGTACGAGCTGCTCGTCAGGACCCTCGGCACCGGTGAGTACGAGCAAGGCGTCGGAGTCGACCCTGGAGAACGCGTCGAGCAGGACCAGGTGGTTCTTGTGCGGGTAGGTGATCGCCGGGTAGAGCAGGAACGGGCGGTCGGGCACCACCCTGTTGCCGTCCGGGCCCCGATGTTCACCTGCTCGTGCGCCGGCCCGGACGTCGCGCACCGACCACGGAACGACCGCGACCCGACGTGGATCCACGCCGAGCAGGTTGACCGCCCGTTCGCCTGTGAACCTGCTCGGGACGTGGACCACCGCCGCCGCTCGCGCCGATCTGCCGATCATCGCTCGCAGATAGGAGCGCTTGGCCCAGGAGAAGTTCTGCGGCATGTCGAGCGGCTGCAGATCGTGGAGGGTCAGCACCACGCGACCAGGATGGAGGATCGGAACGGTGCCACCGGCGTGATGCACGACATCAGCGCCGACCCGACCGGCCAGCCGGGCGAGCCACGTCTGCTCCTCCCACACCCGCCTGACCTTGGAGGAACCGTCGATCGGCGCAACGTGGAGGACCCGACGCTCGGCCAGGTCCGGGTGGGCCTCGGCGAACGAACCCAGGACGGCGAGCTGGACGTCGAGCCCGTCCGCTGCTCGCTCATCGAGCGCACGAAGAGCCGCTGTGACGGAGTCCTCACTGCCGCCGACCACACCGGGCACCATCCACAACAGGTTCACCAGCACCGTCGGTCGGGCGCCGACGACCTGCCGCTCGGCCGCCGTCATGCGCCGAGCGCTGTTCGGTAGGCGATGAGGGCCAGATCCGCTGCATCGGACCAGCTGTGGCTTCGCGCCTGTTCGAGACCCGCCGCGCGGAGCCGAGCGGCCAGGTCGACGTCGTCGAGGACGCTCGCCAGTGCCGCTGCGATCGCGCCGGGATCAGCCGGGTCCACCAGCAGAGCCGCTCCACCTGCCGCGTCCTCGGTCGCTGTCCCCGAGGAAGTGACGACCGGCGTGCCCGCGGCCATGGCCTCGAGCACCGGCAGTCCGAATCCCTCCTCGAACGATGGGTAGCAGAACGCCGCTGCGCCGGCGTACAGCGCCGACAGGTCCGTCTCGGACACGTGGCCCAGCCGCGCGACAGGGGACGCCGGTGTAGCGAGCCCGGCCAGTACGTCGCCCCAGCCGGTGGGTCCGACGACCGCCAACGTCAGGTCCGGGCGGTCCAGGCGAGCGACTGCTTCCATCAGTCCGCGCAGGTTCTTGCGGGGTTCGAGCGTTCCGACGAACAGGAGGTACGGGCCACTCAGACCGAGGCGGCGGCGCACCTCGACGATCTGTGACGCGCCCGCCGGCTCGCAGACCACACCCCAGGGGACCACCAACGTGCGGTCCTCGGGGACTCCCTGGTCGACCACGGCTGCGCGCACCGTCGCACTCGGAACCATCACCACCCGTGCGTTGCCGAGGACCCACCGCAGCCCGTCGCGCATGAGACGGGCACCTCGTGCGGTGAACTCGTGCGAGCGGCTGAGCGGGAACACGTCGTGGACCGTCGCCACCATGGGCGTGTCGCCGATGCCGACCTTCAGAGGAAGGGTGACGTGCACCAGGTCGATCGGGCCCACCGCCGACCGGAGCGTCGGTCGGCCCGCACGCGCCCAGGTGTCGTACAGCAGCGGCAGCGGCAGGTCCATGGTCGCCGAGCGCACCCCGGCGTCGAGTAGAACCGCAGCGTCCTGTTCAGGGCGCAGCATCGACGACGGCCGACGCAGGTCACCCCTTGCCAGGACAGCGGTCAGGTCCACCCGCCCGGATCGACTGAGCGCCGCGGCCAGATGACCGAGGCTCGTGGCCGTGCCGCCAGGCACCCGGTGGGAGACCTGTGTGAGGGTCATCGCCACGCGCGGCACGACGGTCATGGCGGTGAGTCTCGCGCACGGCGGTGCGGGCCCCGCCCACCTCGTGTTGCCGGGGTCGGTGCGCCCCGAGGCGGTACGGTGTTCCCCCGATGGACGGCTCTCTCGACTCCCGACACGTGCTGGTCACCGGCGGCAGCGGCTTCCTGGGCCAAGCCGTGATGAGGTCTCTGGAGCGCCGCGACGTCGGGCGCATCTCGGCCCCGACGTCGGAGGATCACGACCTGCGACGGGTCGACTCCGTCGAGTCGCTCTTCGAAGAGCTCGTCCCTGACGTGGTCATCCATCTGGCCGCCCGCGTCGGTGGCATCGGGGCGAACATGGCCCGTCCGGCCGAGCTCTATCTGGACAACCTGCTCATGGGCACCTTCGTGCTCGACGCTGCACGCCGGCACGGGACCGCCAAGACGGTGGTGATCGGCACCATCTGCTCCTACCCGAAGCACACGCCGGTGCCCTTCAGCGAGCAGTCGCTGTGGCAGGGCTACCCGGAGGAGACCAACGCCCCCTACGGCGTCGCCAAGCTCGCCCAGCTCACCCAGATGCAGGCCAACCGGGCCGAGTACGGCCAGTCGGCCATCTACCTGCTCCCCACGAACCTCTACGGGCCGGGTGACAAGTTCCATCCTGCGGTCAGCCACGTGATCCCGGCCCTCATCAAGAAGTGCGTGGATGCAGTCGAATCAGGTGCAGCCCACATCGACGTCTGGGGGACCGGCTCGGCGAGCCGCGAGTTCCTGTTCGTCGACGACGCCGCCGAGGGCATCGTGTTGGCCACCGAGCGCTACGACGGCGACGACCCGGTCAATCTGGGCACCGACGAGGAGATGCCGATCAAGGACCTGGTCGGAATCATCTGCGAGCTGGTCGGCTTCGACGGCGAGGTCCGCTGGGACACGACGAAGCCCGACGGCCAGCCACGGCGACGGGTCGACCCGAGCAGAGCCCGCGAGGAGTTCGGGTTCGTCGCCGAGGTTCCGTTCAGGGAAGGCCTGGAACGCACGATCGAGTGGTACCGGGCGAACCGGCAGCTCGCCGAGTCACGCGACCACTGATGGCTCTTCCCCTCAGCAACGGCCTATCCCTCGATAGGTGAAGCCGCGGCGCTGCAGCGCCAGACGATCCACGACGTTGCGCGTGTCGACGATCCGCGGTTCTGCCAGGGCTGCGGCGACCCGGTCCAGGTCCACCCGGCCGAACACCGGCCACTCGGTGAGGACCACGAGGGCATCTGCGTCCCGACACGCTGCGACCGGGTCCCCCACCACAGCGAGTCCGTCGATCACGGCGGTACCAGCGGCAACCTCTGGGTCGAACGCCACCACCTCGGCACCGTCGGCCATCAGCCGGCGGACGATCTCGACTGCCGGAGAATCCCGCAGATCGTCGGTGTGGGCCTTGAAGGTCAGCCCCCAGACCGCCAGACGACGTCCTTGCACGGGCCCGCCGAGCACCTCGCAGGTCTTCGACACGACCCGGTCGAACTGCTGGTCGTTCACCGACACGGCGTCCTTCAGCAGCGTGAAGTCATAACCGGCGTCCTCGGCGATCCTGACCAGTGCGCTGGTGTCCTTGGGCAGACAGCTGCCACCCCACCCCGGTCCCGGCTGGAGGAAGCGCGCCCCGACGCGGCTGTCGAGCCCCAACCCCTTGACCACGTCGTCGATGTCGGCGGCGACCGCTTCGGCGACCGCGGCGATGGCGTTGACGTAGCTCAACTTGAGGGCCAGGAACGAGTTCGACGCGTACTTGATGAGCTCGGCCGAAGCCGGATCGGTGACCAGCAGCGGTGCCGACAGGCGCATGTGCAGCGATGCCACCTTGAATGCCACCGATTCTTCGTCGGCGCCCACCACGACCCGCTCGGGGTTCAGGAAGTCCGACACTGCGTGGCCCTCGCGCAGGAACTCGGGGTTGGACACGACGCTCACATCGGGACGTCCGAGAGCGTCGGCGACGATCTGCGTCGCACCGATCGGTACGGTCGACTTGTTGATCACCACTGCGCCTTCGATCACGTGAGGCGCTATCGCCGATGCCGCGGCGGTGATGAACGACAGGTCGGCGGAGCCGTCGGCGGACTGGGGCGTGGGGACGCACAGCAACACGAACTCGCGTCCTTCGACCCCGGCGGCAAGATCGGATGTGAACCGGAGCCGACCAGAAGATCGGCCCTCGGCGACCAGCTCGGCCAGACCGTCCTCGGAGATGGGCATGTCACCCGCCTCGATCCGGGCGATCTTGGCCACGTCGGTGTCGATGCAGGTCACCTCGTGACCGAGATGTGCAAGGCAGGTGCCCGTGGTCAGCCCTACGTATCCGGTGCCGACCACTGCGATCGTGTTGCTCATCTGCCGTGCCCCCATTGCCTGTGGATCCGAATTGCGGCTGTTCGATGCTACCGGCGCAGAACGCTGATTCCGAACGCCGCTCAACGACAGGTGGCGGCGCGCTCGGGGTCCGTCGGCACGACACCGGGCGCTGTCGTGGTCGTCACGGTGCCCTCCGCTGGGTCGCCCGGTGCCGCCGTGTCGGTCGACGGTGCTGGCGTCGTGGTCGTGGACGCCGTGCTCGGCGGTGGCAGTTGATCCTGAGGCAACGACTCGACCGGTACCGCCTCGGCCAGCACGCCACCGAAGTCCGACCCGACCGAGAGCACCACCCGGTAGCCGGTGATGTCGGGATCGAGACGGAACTGCGGGACTGCGCCGAGCTGTGCCGCGAGTCGCAGAGCGGCCTCGCGGCCGGACGGCCCGTAGGTGATCGTCGTGGTGGCGCTACGACGGGCTTCGAACACCTCGGCGTCGAAACCAGCCGCGTCGAGCTGCGCCACCGTCTCGCCGAGCGCCGCAGCGTCGGCTTCGGGCCCTACGACATCGACGATGATCGCGGTGGGCTCAGGTGATGCTCCGGGGTCGACGCCGCGGAACTGCTCCAGGATGGGTTCGGCCGCCTCCCAGTCGACCGACTGGTACGCCACCCCTCCACGGGCGTCGGGATAGGTGGGGATCTGCAGCGACAGCAGGGAATCGGGGTTGAAGTTCTGGAACTCCCCCGCCAAGGTCAGGATCGTCCCCACGTCGAGAGTGTCGTCCATGCGGACCGACGAGGCGGCGGCGTTGACGATCCCCACAGCGGTCGACGGGTTGCGGACGCCCTTGTCGGAGGCACGGCGCAAGGACCGCTTGATGAAGTCCTGCTGACGGGTGATGCGGCCCAGGTCGCCGGTGCCGTCGGCACGCCACTTGCCGTCCTCCTTGTACTCGAAGTGCCTGGCACGTGCGTACGCCAGCGCCTGCACCGGGTCCAACATGATGCAACCGGCTTCGGGCACGTGGAGCCCCGTGTTCTCGTCACGCACGGGTACGGCGAAGTAGACGGGCACCCCGCCGAGCACCTCGACCAGGTCCCGGAACGAACGGAAGTCGATCTCGACGTAGTTGTCGATCGAGATCCCGAAGTTCCGCTTGATGGTCCGTACCAGGTTCTGTGGCCCGTCCGCCCCGGCGATCGCTGAGTTGATCCGTGACATGCCCCAGTTCGGAGCGACCTCGACCCTGGTGTCACGTGGGATGGAGAGCAGCTTGGCCGAGCCGTCACGCGGATCGACCCGGAGGATCATGATCACATCGGCGAGCTTGCCGAGGTTCTCGCGACCGTTCGTCACGGAGTCGCCCTCATCCAGCCTCGCAGCCGAGTCGGTGCCGATGATCAGGAAGTTCCGCGGCTCCGTCACCTCGGGCGCCGGCGTGAGAGATGAACCGATGTCGACCACCGGCACGTCCTCGATCGTCGAGCGCAGCTTGGACAGCGACGCGGCCGCACCCAGAGCACGCGACGACGAGCAGCACGTTCGTGGCGAGCAGCAGCCGCTGGGGCCAGGAACGGTGCGCACGGCGGGCGCTCTGACGGGGCACGGCGCCAGACGGTACCAGCGGAGGGCTCCCTCGCCGGGGCATGGCCGACCGGAGCTGCGCGTTCGTTCAGCCGGCGCTCAGCAGGTGCCTGCCGGTGGAGCAGTCGTAAGCTCGCAGGACCGTGAGACCCTCCGCTCGCCTCCCCGGAACGGCATTCGCAACCCAACCCGATGCGGTGGCCGTGGTGGGGGGTCGACTGTGCACCGGGCTGGTCGATGTGACCTCTGACCTGTCGGCGCTCGAGGACGGTGGCTTCTGGGCGGTCGTGCTTCCCTTCGACGGACCAGCGGTGTGCGCCCGTTTCTCGACCGTGCGCAATGCGCGCAACTGGCCGGGCCATCCGTGGATCGGCCCGACGCCGGCGCAATGGACCTCGAGCCTCGACCAGGACGGGTTCCGTGCGGGGGTGAGGGCCATCCGGGATCAGATCGCGGCAGGTGACGTCTACCAGGTGAACCTGACCCGCCGGCTCAGCGCTCCTCTGCCGCTCGCACCCGAACACCGATCGAACGACATCGCAGCGCTCGGAGCTGCCCTCGCAATCGGCAACCCGGCACCGTTCTCAGCTGTGGTGCGTCTCCCGTCGCTCGGGCTGGCCGTCGCCAGCGCGTCACCCGAGCTCTTCCTGTCGCGTCGAGGATCGACGGTGCGTTCGAGCCCGATCAAGGGGACCGCCGCCACCCGTGACGGGTTCCTGGCCAAGGACCACGCGGAGAACATCATGATCGTCGACCTGGTCCGCAACGACCTGGGACGAGTGTGCGAATGGGGATCGGTGCATGTCCCCTCCTTGCTGTCGGTAGAGGAGCACCCGGGGCTGTTCCACCTGGTCAGCACGGTGGAGGGCCGGCTGCGGCCCGATCAGGGCTGGGCCCAGGTGATCGACGCGACGTTTCCCCCGGTTCGGTCACCGGGGCACCCAAGCTCGCCGCGATCAGCTCGATCACTCGACTCGAGGCGTGCAGCCGTGGCATCTACTGCGGTGCGGTCGGGTGGGTCGACGCGGACCGGTGTGAGGGTGAGCTCAACGTCGCCATCCGCACGTTCTGGATCGAGGAGGACCAGCTCCACTTCGGTACCGGCGGCGCCATCACCTACGACTCGGACCCGGACGGTGAATGGGCCGAGACCGAGCTGAAGGCACAGCGGCTGCTTCGGGTCGCGGCCGGCGACGCCTCATCCGACGACATCGACTCGCCAGAGAAGGGAGCATCGACGTGAACGACGTGGTCGTCTGGGTGGACGGCGAGTTGCAGAACCCCGACACCGCCGCGGTGCACTGGTCCGACCACGGCCTCACCGTCGGCGATGGGGTGTTCGAGACGATCGAGCTCCGCGACGGTTCAGCCTTCGCCCTGTCGCGCCACCTCGATCGCCTGATGCGTTCCGCCGACGGGTTGCGATTGGCGCGCCCTGATCGCGGCCAGGTCGAGCGGGCGATCCGAGCTGTGATCGCCGCCTGGGGCGACGGACCGGGGCGACTCCGGATCACCTACACAGCCGGCCCGGGCCCGATGGGGTCCAACCGCGACTTGGCGACACCCACGTTGATCGTCGTCGCCGGGCCGATGAAGATCCTGACGATCGACGATCCGACCGATGTGCTCGTCGTCGAGTTCACACGCAACGAGCGCGGGGCGCTCGCCGGACTCAAGACCACCTCGTACGGCGAGAACGTCGTGGCCCTGGACATGGCGGCCGAGGCCGACTGCTCCGAAGCCCTGTTCGCCAACACCCGCGACGAGCTCTGCGAGGGCACGGGATCGAACGTGTTCGTCGTGCTCGACGCCGAACTCGTCACCCCATCGCTCGCCTCGGGGTGCCTCGACGGGATCACCCGTGCGCTGCTGCTCGAGGCGCTCACCGCGGCCGGCATCGCGGTGAGCGAGCGCGCTGTGCCTATGACCGGACTGGACCGGGTCACCGAGGCGTTCCTGGTGTCGACCGGCCGTCACGTGCAGCCGATCCGTCGTCTCGGCGACCGGGAGCTCATCGAGTGCCCCGGGCCGCTCACCGTCCGGGCCCACGCCGCCTGGAGCACCGCCCCCTTCCGGAGATAGGGGCGCTCACCGACATCCTCTGTCGATCACGCGCCTGAGAACCGGCATACGAACATGTCAGTCCGGCCGCAGATGCACGACATCGCCGACGGTCACCGTGTGATCGACGCCTGCGTCGTCACGAACCATCAGAGCGCCGTTGGGGTCCAACGCCACGGCTTCGCCCTGGAGCTCTCCGCGGGGAAGTTCGACGCGGACACGCCGCCCGAGCGTCACGCAGCGCTCGCCGTAGGACTGTGACAGCAGCTCGCAAGCCGAGGCGCTGTGGGCCAGCTCTCCGACGCCGTCCATCGCCCTCAGCAGGCCGACGACGAGCTCCGTACGGTCGACCTCACCGCCGAGAAGGTCGACAGCGGTGGCGCTCGACCGGAGCTCCTCAGGGAATCCGACGTCCTTCCATGCGAGGTTGATGCCGATCCCCAGGACGACCGCGTCGCCACTGCCACCAACAGCACTGCCACCAACAGCACTGCCGCCGACACCGCCGTGCAGCTCGGCGAGCAGTCCGCCGAGCTTCAGGTCCCGACCTCCGCGACCTGTGCCCGGTGCCACGACGTCGTTGGGCCACTTCAGCCCGACCCTCACGCCCGCCTGCTCGCGGAGCGTGTCCACCGCCGCCACACCCAGGGCAGTCAACAGGAGGTTCGGGCCCGCGGCCGGGAACGGCCCTCGAACCAGGATGCTCATCAGCAGTGATGCGCCTGGCGGGGCCTCCCACCGCCGGTCCAGACGACCGCGTCCGGCCGACTGGTGATCCGCTACGAGAGCGCACTCCCCCGACCCGGCCCGCGCCGCCGCAACCAGATCCGCGTTGGTCGAACCTGTGCTCTCGACCCATCGGAGATCCTCGAACCGGGTGCCCCGGAGAGCCGTTTTGGCGCTGTCGTCGATCACAAGGGAAAGATAGGGCGTGTTTTCAAAGGTTCTCATCGCCAATCGTGGGGAGATCGCGGTCCGGGTAATCCGGGCCTGCCGTGAACTCGGCATCTCCACCGTCGCCGTCTACTCCGACCTCGACCGGGACGCGCTGCACGTCCGCCTGGCCGACGAGGCCTATTCGTTGGGCGGCCAGACCGCTGCGGAGAGCTACATCGACGCCGACAAGGTGCTCGACGTGATCAGGCGTTCGGGGGCACAGGCGGTGCATCCGGGCTACGGGTTCTTCAGCGAGAACAGCGACTTCGCACAGCGGATCACCGACCTGGGCGTGAGCTTCATCGGCCCGCCGCCTGCGGCGATCGACGTCATGGGCGACAAGATCTCGGCGCGTCTCGCCGCAGAGAAGGTCGGGGTGCTCGGCGTGCCCGGCACCACCGACATCATCACCGACCCTCAGCAGGTCAAGGACTTCGGCGCCGAGCACGGCTACCCGGTCGCCATCAAGGCGGCCTACGGCGGCGGCGGCCGCGGCATGAAGGTCGTCAACGCCGAGGACGAGGTCGAAGACGCTCTCGAGTCGGCTCAACGCGAGGCGCTGTCGTACTTCGGTCGCGACGAGTGCTACATGGAGCGATTCCTCACCGGCCCTCGCCACGTCGAGGTCCAGGTGATGGCCGACACGCACGGCAACGTCGTCTACCTGGGCACCCGCGACTGCTCGGCTCAGCGTCGCCACCAGAAGCTGATCGAGGAGGCCCCCGCGGCGGACATCCCCCCGGCGATCATCGCCGAGATGGGTGAGGCCGCCTGCGCCGTGGCCAAGGGCTGCGACTACGTCAACGCCGGAACGGTCGAGTTCCTCTACCAGGACGAATCCTTCTACTACCTGGAGATGAACACCCGCCTCCAGGTCGAGCATCCCGTCACCGAGCTCGTCACCGGTGTGGACCTGGTGGAGCTGCAGCTGCGGGTCGCCGCCGGCGAGGCGCTGCCTTTCACCCAGGACGACGTCCGGGTCGACGGTCACGCGATCGAATGCCGCATCAACGCCGAAGACCCCGCCGGCGGTGCGTTCCTGCCGTCGCCGGGACCGATCCACAAGCTGCACGTCGCGTCTGGCTTCGGCACCCGCTGGGACGGCGGCTACGAGACCGGCGACGAGATCAGCCAGTACTACGACAACCTGGTCGGGAAGCTCTGCGTGTGGGGGCGCACCCGTGAGGTGGCGATCGCCCGCATGATCCGAGCCCTCGAGGAGTTCGAGATCGACGGCGTCGCAACCGTCAAGGACGCCGACCTTGCGATCCTCCGTCACCCTGACTTCGCTGCCAACGCCCACTCGACGAAGTGGGTCGAGGACACCCTCGACCTGTCGGGTGTGGGCAGTGCGCCCGCCTCGGCCGAGACCGCCGAGACCGAGCCGAAGGTCCGCCGCGACGTCGACGTCGAGGTGAACGGCAAGCGCTTCTCGGTCGCCATGTTCGTACCCGAGTCACAGCTCGGTCCTGTCGCGGCTGGTGGCGGCGCCGCCAAGGCTCGGCCCAAGCGCGGCGGCTCGGGCGGTGGCGCAGGCGGGGCAGCAGGAAGCGGCAAGATCGCCGTGCCGATGCAGGGAACCATCGTCAAGGTCAACGTCGAGGTCGGCCAGAGCGTCTCCAAGGGGGACGCAGTCGTCGTGCTCGAGGCCATGAAGATGGAGAACAACGTCGCCTCGGACGTCGACGGCACCGTCACCGAGATCAAGGTCGAGCCCGGTCAGTCGGTGACTGCCGGCGAGGTCGCCGTCGTCATCGAGCCCGCCGAGAGCTGAGCAACCGAGCGCCGGCCGGCCCGCGACCTGGGCCGGCTCAGCGTTCGTCCAGCGCGAACACCGCGTACTCGCCGTCCTCGGCGAGCAGCTCCGCGTGCGAGCGCAGCAGCGCGTCGATCGCGGCGAAGCGCGCCGGGTTGCACTGGGTCGGCTGCTTCTGCAGCACGACCCAGCCGACGTCGAGCTCGTCGGTCAGCTGGGCCAGGTCCTGTGCGTCCGGCGCGCCCTCGCCGGGCTCCAGCTCGAGCGGGCGCGGCCCCAATACGTCCGGAGCGCACCGCAGCGAGCTCCACGCCTCGGACCCGGTGTAGTCGTCCAGGCCCGAGTACCACCGCACGCTCGAGGAGTACCAGGTGCAGCCCACCACGGGGTGCTCGTGCTCGATCTCGAACACCGCCGTGCCCCAGGTCTTGAGGCAGTCGTCCGGAACGACGACGACGGAGCGCTCCGACGGGTCCCGCGCGATGCGATCGAATGCCTCAACGATCGCCGGCGACGGGCTCGCAGGGATGAACGGGGTAGCGGTCGCCATGTCGCCCACCACAAGCAGCAGGCCGACGGCCGCGACCGACGCCTTGAGCAGCGGCGGCCGACCCCGCAGCACCGCCCCCAGGACCAGCGCGAGCCCCGCCGCGCCCAGTGGCACCAGCCAGAAGCCGGAACGCACCGGCGTGCGCAGCGACGACAGCCCCGGCACCTCGAGCAGCAGCGCGTACGGCAGCCAGGCCGCGGCGACGCCGTCGATCGCCGGCACCTTCGCCAACGCGCCGTCGACCGAGCGGAAGACCACCAGGGTCGGACCCAGCGTCAGTAGCCACAACGACAGCCCGGAGACCGCGATCGTCAGACGGGCTCGTGAGCGCACGATCACTACGCTGCCGAGACCGAGCAGCAGCAGCACGCCGGGGTACGCGGTGGTCTCGAGGTCCCGCGGCGTCGAGGCGAACCGCAGAAGCGGGTTGCGCGAGTCGGGCGGCGGTGCGAGCGCGGAGTACAGGTCAGCCGAGTACGGCAGCGTGCGGTCGACGTCGTCGAGCTCGACTGGTGCTCCCGCCTCGCGCTCGGCGCCGTCGCGGGCGAACCGGGTCGCCAGGAACGGCGACATGCACACCAGCGTCACCGCCACGGCGAGTGCGATCCGCCCCAGCGATGTCCACCAGGTGCTGTCGGCCCGGCGCCGGACCATGCAGTGCACGACCGCCACGGCCAGCACCAGCAGCCCGAACAGCAGGTAGTACACCGACGACAGGTACGCGAGCACCAGCCAGGCCGCCAGACGGATCCAGCGCACCTCGGTGAACTCCGAGCGGAGGGTGCGAACGACCTCGGCGAGCACGAGCGCCGACGGGAAGACGAAGATCAGGTTCTGGTGACCGATGAACCGGGCCAGGATCAAGGGCGAGGCTGCGAACGCCGCGGTCGCGACCATCACGGCGACCCGGTCGGCGGTGCAGGTCCGGGCCAGGTGCCGCCCGGCGACGAGCGCCAGCACGACGGCGACGACCTGTGTCAGGTTGTAGGCCAGCCTCGGCTCGCTGACGAGGTTCAGCACGCCTGCCACCCAGGCAGTCATGTACCCGTCGCCGCCGAGCAGGTCGATGTCGTAGGGGTGCATCGCACCCTGCAGGACCGTCGGGAACGGGATGCCCCGAGCCATCTCCCGACCCATGCGCCACCCGAGCCACGCCCACCCCTCGCCGTCGACCGGCACGGCCCGGATCCCGTCGGCGAGTCGACCCAGCGGCCAGAACAGGGCGAGCACCACACCCGCGTACGCCGCGATCTCGCCGACGCCGAGCGCCAGCGACCGACGCGAGGGCACGCGGCGGTCACGGACCACCTCGGCGATCGACCGGGCGGGGCGCGGCACGACCTCGTCGAGCTGCAACCGGCGCCATGCCATCGCGAGCGGCCGTCGGGTGAGGACGACGAGCGCTCCGAGGACCGCGACGCTCCCCGCGACGACCGCCAACACGATCAGCAGCGGGTGGTCGGTCCCCGCTCCGACGAGGCGATCGGCCACCCGCACCACGAGGTGCAGGTAGAGCACAGGTGCCGTCACAGCGGCGACCACGGCGCACAGCCGCGCCACCGCCAGGGCTACGGCGGACACGACCTCCTGGCGGCGGTCGTGATCCACCGCTGGCTCGGCACTCTCCGGTCGGGGCATCGGCCGCTGACTCGCTCCTCGGTCGCTCTCGAGCGGTTGGCGCCGAGGCCTGACGAGGATATTGCGTCACCACCGCCGGTGGAGGACCCCGGGACAGGTCTCCCGATGGCTGCGATGGGCTTGGTAGATTCGCCCTCGACCACAGGAAGGGTTCGGATGAACACGATGAGACCGAAGGCGGCGAAGCTCGCCCGCCGGTCGTTGAGCGCCGCCCCGCCAGGCGTGCGTGCGGCGCTCGCACGGGGTGGCTCCTGGATCGCCCGAGAGAGCGCAGCGCCGTCGGACGGGTCGCCGGCGGACGGGTCGGGTGCGGCCCTCGATGGCCGCCACCTGGTGCCGGACCGGGCGCTGCCGTTGCCGCCGGGTGTCGACGAGGCACGGCTCCGCCAGCTCTTCTCCACCTGGTCGATCGACGGCGAGCTGCCCGGGCACATGGACCCCTACGTTGCCGACTCCTTCGGGCGGTTCGTTCACACCTACGGCCTGGTCGCAGACCTCGAGGGCACCTGCCTCGAGCTCGGTGCGAACCCCTACTTCGCCACCTACCTGCTCGAGCACCACTCGGAGCTCGAGCTGTCGCTCGCGAACTACTTCGAGAACGAGCTGGACCACACCGTGCAGACTCTGGCGTACCGGGGGTTGGACGACTCCGAGGTCACCGAGCAGCTCTCGTCTTCGCTGTTCAACATCGAGGACGACGAGTTCCCGTACCCGGACGCCTCGTTCGACGTGGTGCTGTTCTGCGAGATCATCGAGCACCTGCTGATGAACCCCGTGCACGTGCTGCACAAGATCCGTCGGGTGCTCCGCCCCGACGGGGTCCTGGTTCTCACCACCCCCAACGTCGCCCGCCTCAAGAACGTCCTGGTGCTGGCCGCAGGGGGCAACATCTACGACCCCTACTCCGGCTACGGGCCCTACGGCCGCCACAACCGCGAGTACGCGATGTTCGAGCTACACGCGCTGCTCGGCTTCATGGGCTTCGACGTGGAGCAGAGCTTCACCGCAGACTCGCACCCGGACGCCTACGAGGACGAGCCCCGCTTCGCCGAGGTGGCCTCGATCGTCGCCGAGCGCGCGGGCGGCCTCGGGCAGTACTCCTTCATCCGGGCGCGCATGACCCGGCCGGCACGCGACGGCCTACCGGACCTGCTCTACCGCAGCTGGCCCCCGGGCGAGATCGTCGCGCTGTAGGCGTCGGCGTTCGACGGTCGCCGCCAACAGCGACTCGTACGCGTCGAGCACCGCCGGCCACGAGTAGTTCGCTACCACGTAGTCGCGCCCGCGCTGACCCATCGCCTCGAGCAGCGGACGGTCGAAGATCAATCGCTCGAGCCCTGCAGCGAACTCCGCCAGTCCGCCGTACGCGATGGCGGCACCGGAGCGGGCCGCCTGGCCCGCGAGCACGGCACAGCGGCCGTTGACCAGTGCCGGGCGCCGCAGCACCCACGCGTCGCACAGCGATATCGAGAAGCTCTCGAAGTACGACGGCATGACGAACGCGAAGGACGAGGCGTAGGCGTCGAGCCGGGTCTGCTCGTCGACGTAGCCGGTGCAGACGATGTCGGGGTGCTCCTCGACGGGCGTGATGACCGGACCGACCATCACCAGCTTGATCGGCCCGCGGTAGCGACGGCGGAACTCGATGAAGTAGCGGACCAGCTCGTCGGTGCCCTTGCCCGGCTCGATCCGGCCGTTGTAGAGCAGCACCGGCTCGTCGCCGATGCCGACGGCGGCACGGAAGCGCCCGCCGTCCGCGGGCGGCGGGTCGACCTCGACGCCCAGCCCGACGACCGCCGAGAACGGGTCGAAGCGGAACCGCCGGCGGACGGTCTCGAGCTCCTCGGGGGTGTGCACGCAGATCGAGTCCGCCGCACGGAACAGCGAGTCGTAGACGGACAGCTCGATCATCGGCTCGTCGTGCGCCGCGGGGTGCAGCACCGTCGGCACCGCACGCGCCGCCACCGGCAGGCCCAGAGCCGTGGTCGGATACAGGTAGGTGTAGAACGCGGCCACGTCGAACCTGAGGGCCTCCGCCTCGAGCCACGGTCCGAGGTCGACCAGGTCGGGCCCCTGGACGCGGACCCAGTCCTGTTGGACCGCGAGGGCAGCCTGCGGCGCTACGAGCACACGAGCGGACAGCGGTCCGAACTGCTCGGGTGTGCGAGGGTCGCGCACGCGCAGTCGGTGCACGGTGACCCCGTTCAGCTCTGACGTGCCCGGCGGGTACTGGTCGCCCCATGACACGTAGTCGACCGCACAGGAGGTCACGACCTCGACGCGGTGGCCCCTGGCCGCCATGTGCTCGGCCAACGAGCGACAGGCCGCCTCCGCCCCCCCGCCCACCTCCTCGCCGTAGCGCTGCACGCCGTAGAGGATCTTCATGCCACGGCCCTCTCCGACACGACCCGATCCAGCAGGCGCTCGTAGCGCTGCAGGACCTCGTCCCACTCGTAGTTCGCCACGACGTAGTCCCGCCCGGCCGAGCCCATCCGCTCGCGCAGCTCGACGTCGTCGAGCAGCCCGCGCGAGCGCGACGTCGAACTCTGCCAAGCCCGTGTAGGGCAGCCCACCGCCGCTGCGGTGGACCTGGCCGCGCAGCACGTCGCAGCGGGCCTGCACGAGCGCCGGCCGTCGCTGGATCCACGCCTCGCACAGCGACAGCGAGAAGCTCTCGAAGTACGACGGCTGGACGAAGACGGTGGCCGCGGCGAGCGCGTCGTGCTTGGTCTGCTCGTCGACGAAACCGGTGACCACGACCCCCGGGTGCTCGGGCAGCGCGACGACGGGGTCACCGACCACGACCAGGCGGGCGTCGGTGCGGCCGTGGTCGATCAGCGTCACCATGAACCGGTACAGCTCGTCGGGGCCCTTGCCGGGGTCCACGCGTCCCAGGTACACCACCAGCGGCGTCTCGCCCAGACCGTGGCGTTCGCGGAACCGGTCGCCGTCGCCGACGACCGACGTTTCGACCCCCAAGCCGACGAGCTCGTCATCGCGCACCCTGCCGTGGCGGGTGCGCATGAGCTCCTGCTCCTCGACGGTGAGGAACGCGAAGCCGTCGGCCGAGTCGAGCATCGGCCGGTACACGTCGAGCCAGAAGGCGGCCTCGTCGTGCGCCGTCGGGTGCAGCACCGTCGGTGCGTGACGGCGCGCCACCCGCACGCCGAACCCGCTCGTGGCATACAGGTAGGTGAAGAAGTCGATGACGTCGAACTCGCCGCTGTGCTCCTCCAGCCACGTGATGAGCCCGGGGGCGTCCGGGCCTAGCGTGCGCAGCCAGTCCTGCTGCACGGCCGGTGCCGCGCCGGAACCCTCGGTGACAGCGCCGGTGCAACGACACGAAGCGCGCCTCGTCACGGGGCTCACGAACCTGGACGCGGTGCACAACCACGCCGTTCAGCTCGGAGGTGCCGGGGGCGAAGTGGTCGGCCCAGTCGTTGTAGCTGAGCGCGCACGTCGTCAGGACCTCCACCTGGTGGCCACGTGCCACCATGCGCTCCGCGACGTTGCGACACGCCGCCTCGGCACCACCGGCGATCTCGAGCCCGTAGCGCTGCACGCAATAGAGGATCTTCACCGCCGCAGCACCCGGGCCAGCGCGGCGACCGACGACCGCAGCGTCGCCGGCGCGCTGAGCTCCTGGACCCGTGCCCGGCCTCGCCGACGCATCTCGGCTCGCACGCCCTCGTCGCGTAGCACCCGGGCCATCGCCTCGGCCATGTCTGCGGGCCCTGCGTCGCACGGCAGCACCAGCGCGGCGCCGCCAGCGGTCTCGGGGATCGCGCCGAACACCGCGTGTCACGACGGGTACGTCGAAACTGAACGCCTCGACCACCGGGACGCAGAACCCCTCGTGCTCGCTCGGCACCAGGAGCAGGTCGGCGCGGCGGTACAGCGCTGCCAGCTCCGCGTCCGACACGGCGCCCATCACCCGCGCCGTCGAGAGCTTCAGGCTCTCGACGTGGCGCACGAGAGCGCTCGACCACGCCGGGCTGGTGAGCACACCGGCCAGGACCATGCGGGCCTCGGGCGCGTGGTTGACGTTCAGCAGGTGGAGCGCATCGACGGCGAGCTCGGGGCGCTTGTGAGCGAGGATCTGGCCCACGACCAGGATCAACGGACCCGGGCTCGCGTCGAGCTCCGCTACGAGATCCTCGTCCGGCTCGACCTCGTGCAGCCGGGCGAGGTTCAGCGGCGGCGGCGCCACCTCGACGTCTGCCATGCCGAGCGACTCGAGCTCGGCGGCGTTGAACCGGGAGTCCGCGATCGCACCGTCGGCCACCGTGACCAGCGAGCGGAGGTCCCAACGACCGCCCCGCAGCCACGCGGCGAACGCAGGGTCGAAGCCGTCGAAGAACCTGGCGGGAGTGATGTTGTGGTAGTTCAGCACGATCCGCTCGGGGCAGTTGGCCACGAAGTCCAAAAGGCCGGGTTCACCGATGCTGACGTGCACGATCACCACGTCGTGCGGGCTGCCGTCCAGCGGGAAGTCGACGAGTCGCCGCACCCTCCCGGCCAGCGCCGGGTGGATGTGGACGGCGAAGACCTCGGACTCGGCGATACGCGAGTAGGCGCCCTGCAGGCGAAACGCCGCCTCGGTGACGGCATCGCCGGAGTTCGCGCCGACGAGCAGCTGGTGGATGCGCATCAGCGACGGGCGACGACGCGGGTAGTTGCTGTGCGGCGGAAAACCACCGCGTTGACCCGACGGGCGTTCTCCGCCACCGCGGCTGCCAGCTCCGAGTCGTCCGACGGCTCGACCAGGCGCTCGGCCTCGGCGGGGAACGCCGTCCACTCGAACTCCAGCTCCAGGAAGCCGGCGCGGCGGACCACGAAGTCGAGGTACACCGGGTGCACGGGCTTGCTGTGGGTCGGGTCGAGCCAGAACGCCCGGGCGAACACGTAGAGCGACTGCGGATTGGGTGTCTCGAGCACCAGGCTGCCGCCGGGCGCGAGGCGGTCGAATGACAACTCGACGAGCTCGAGCAGCTCGTTGGGTGTGAGGTGCTCGATCACGTGCAACAACACGATGGCGCCGAGCGAGCCGAACGGCACCTCGCGCAGGGCATCGAGCCCGTCCGAGAGGCGGATGTCGAGTCCCGTCCCACGCGACGCGGCGCACCAGCGCCTCGTCGATCTCGATGCCCCAGCACGGCACGTCACGCTCGCGCAGCAGCTCGAGGAACTCGCCCCGACCGGCTCCGATGTCGACGACCGGGCCGGGCGCGCCGCCGAGGCGGTCGGCGAGCTCTCGGTACTCGACGCCGATGTCCTCGGTGGAACCCCGCCGCGACGTCCTCGAAGTCGCCGTAGTCGAAGAAGGGGTCGAAGCCCCGACGTCGTTCGGCCTCCTCTAGGCGCTCCAGCCTGGCGCTGACGCCGTCGAAGGCGTTCAGGTGCTCGACCATGCGCGCCATCACCGAGGCGCTGTCGCGGAACGACACCCCGAGCAGGTCGAGGGTCCGCTGCAGCTCCGCGACAGCGGTCCTGCACGGTGTCGAGCTCCTGCACGAGGTCGTCGTGGATGTGCGAACGCGGGTCCTGCAGGCCGTCGACCACGTGCCCGATGACAGGCAGAAGGTCGTCGATGAACTCGTTCAGCTGGTCGTAGAGGCCGCCGATCTGACGCCCCACGGCCTTGCCGACCGCCTTGTGCGCAGCAGACCCGCCGGGGATCGATGAGTCGGTCGGGACCGCCGAGCGGTCGAGCCGCGCCGACGAGCGCAGGCGCTCCAGCTCGTTGCGCAGGTGCACGATCCGCTCGCGGGGGTCCGGTCGGCGCAACTGCCGGGCGAAGTCGCTCTGCAGTGCCTCCTCGAGCCCATCCGGGTACACCCCCGAAGCTCGGGCCTGGGCGGCTGCAGCACGGACGTCTTCGAGGACTTGGTCGAGGTCGACTGGCTCGGTCACGGGGTTCGACACTACCGGCTGCGCGGACGCCGCCCGTGGGACGGGCCTCAGCTGCAGACCGCCACCAGCAACCCCTCGGTGGGATCGGACTCGCGCCAGGCGATGCCCTCCTGGACGAGCGTCGGCACGACCAGGTACTCGCCTGCGGACTCCGGCAGCACGACCTCGAGCCCACTCGCCCGGGTCGCTCCGGGAGCGATCGGCGACGCGAGCCGCGACCGCTGCGGTTCGGGCGGGGTCACGTCGCACCCGTCGCCCACTCGGAGGATGCGGAACGACAACCGCACCGGGTGCTCGCCGGCGCTCGCGAGCACCGCTCCGCTGCGGTTGTGCAAGTCCACCACCAGCAGGACCCGGTCGCCGACCCGGCGGGGCTGCTCACCGATGAGCTCGATACCCCCGAGCCCGACCCGATCGAGGGCGATCGGCGAGCCCACGGCGCTGTCCTCACCGCTGGCGGGGCTCCGCCGCGGATGGCCCAACGTCCCGGGACGGTGCGACGGCGGCCGGTAGAAGGACCTCCAGTCGCCGGTGCGAAGTCCCGGCACCAACGACTCGGTGCGCACGAAGAACGCGTTGACGCCATGCGAGTCGCACCCGACCAGCGAGTACCCCCGATGTGCCAGGAGCGCGTCGTAGGCACCCAGGCTGGCGCCGTAGTTCCAGGACTGGTCCCATTGCCTCGCACCGGGCCCGGTTCCCTGGCGTAGCGGCAGCACCCAGGGCCAGGGGTGCTCGCCGTTGATCTCGACCACGATCACCGTCGCCACCACGTCGCGCAGCAGCTCGCGCATCACCCAGTAGTCGCAGCTGTCGATGTCGAGGCTGATGAGGTCCAGGCGGCCCGGTACGCCCATGGAGCGCAGCAGTTGGCCCACGCTGGATGGCGCCACCAATGCATGCTCCACGTGGACCCTTCCGTCGAGCTCGAGCCCGCGAGCGTGCGCGACGAGTGCGGGGTCGCCCTCCACCCAGTACCCCGACCATCCCGCCTCGGCTAGCGCGCGTGTGCAGTTCTGCTCCCCGTCCGCCGCACCGATCTCGAGGAACGTGCCGGTGTGGACCCCGAGCGACGCGAAGATGTGCGCCAGGATGCCGTCCTCCCCGTTCTGGGAGAACAGCGAGCGCTCCACCTCGGCGAACTCACCGCCACGGTCGACCGATCGGAAGTCGTCGAGGATCCGGAGATCCCTGCGCAGCAGCCATCGCATGCCGCTGCGGGTGCGCCAGAGCTGCTCCTCGGCGACATGGCGGAGACGACCCACCGCTCGAGTGGGTGCGCCTACCACGTCGGGCATCAGCCGCCGCGGAGTCGCCATTCCCCACCGATGTCGACCAGCCCGTGCATGACCAGATCGCTGTCCTGGCGCACCCGCAGGCGCCACCCCAGGTCGTAGCGGTCGTAGGTGTGCTGGGAGTGCTGGTCCTCGACCGCGAGGCTCACCAGATAGGTCCCCGGCAGCAGCGGCAGCCGCTCGGTGACGTACTCGACCGTGCCGGTGCCGTCGACGTCGCCGGTGAGCAGCTTGCTCAGTCGGGTGTTCGTCCCGGTCACGTGCACGCCGCCCTCGGAGTGGACCGCCAGCCCGAACGTCGGATTCGTGATCGGCGCCGACGACTCGTAGCTGACCCGGATGCGCAACGGCGAACCACCCGGCACCACGTCGATCGGGGCGTTCTGCTCGTCGAGGAACTCCACGTCGGTGATGCGCAGCTCTCCCGAGCCCCAGTGCTCGCCCTCGGGCGCGATCCCCTGATCGGCCAGGTCGACCTGCCCTCCCTCGTCGGCGTCCTCGTCGGCACCGTGGAGCAGGGACTGGCTCGGGTGCGCGGCCTCCGCCTGGTTGACCGACCGCAGGTACGCCTGGGCCACCTTCGGGGCGTCGCCCTCGAGCTGCACGACTCCATGGTCGAGCCAGATCGCCCGGTCGCACATCGTCTGCACCGTGCTCATGCCGTGGGTGACGACGACCACCGTCACGCCCTGCTTGCGCAGGGTGTACAGGTGGTCGAAGCACTTGCGTTGGAACTCCTCGTCACCGACGGCGATCACCTCGTCGATGATGAGGATCTCGGGGTGCACGTGCACCGCCACGGAGAACCCGAGCCGGATGTACATGCCGGAGGAGTAGATCTTGACCGGGGAGTCGATGAACTCCTCGACGCCGGCGAACTCGACGATCTCGTCGAAGGCCCTGTCGATCTGCTTCTTCGACATTCCGAGGATGGTGGCGTTCATGTAGACGTTCTCGCGGCCCGTGAGGTCGGGGTGGAACCCGGCACCGAGCTCCAACAGCGTCGAGATGCGGCCCTCGACCTTCACCGTTCCCTCGGTGGGCCGGTAGATGCCGGCGATGCAGCGGAGCAACGTCGACTTGCCACACCCGTTGTGACCGACGAGGGCGTACATCTGCCCCTCCTCGACACTCAAGGAGACCTCCCGGAGAGCCCAGAACTCGTCGACGCCTGCACTGCGGTCACGACGCGTGACCAGTTCCTTGACGGAATGGGCCTTGTCTGTCTGGAGCCGGAACTTCTTCGACACTCCTTCGACCACGATCGCGCTCATCTCACAGCTCCTCGATGACCTTCGGAGCTGAACGACCGAAGATCCACCAGCCGACGACCAACGACACGACCGCGGAACCGAACATCATCAGCCAGTTCAGCGCCGAGGGAAGCCCCTGCATGTAGACGACCTGCCTCATCGAGTAGACGAACGACGTCAACGGGTTGATCTGCAGGATCCGCTGGTAGGACTCTGGGATGATCTCGATCGAGTAGACGATGGGCGTGGCGTAGAACCAGACCTGCATCGCGATCCCGACGAGGTAGTTCACGTCCCGGTAGCGGATGTTGCCGAGAGCGACCACCAGGCCGATGCCGAAGGCGAAGCAGCCGGCCAGGAACAGGATCGGCACCGCCAGCAGCGCCGTCCACGACAGGTTTCCGACGATGACGATGAACACGATGAGGATGGCGAGCTCGAGGATCGCCTGGAGCGCCACTGTGGCCATGCCTGCCAGCATCGGGCACTCGGGCGGGAAGTACGTGCGAGTCAGCAGCGGTCCCGCCGACGCGAACTGCTGGATCGACGTGTTGATGGTTCCGGAGACGAAGTTCCAGCAGACCAGCGCGCAGAAGAGGTAGAGAGCGAAACTCTGCGTGCGGCCGTTGCCCGCTACAGGAGCGACCGCACCGAGGAACACTCCGAAGACCACTGTGTAGATCGCCAGGGTGGTCGCCGGGTTGATCAGCGACCAGAGCCATCCCAGGAAGCTCTTCTTGTAGCGGGCCTTCAGATCCCTCTGCGCAAGGTTGAGGATCAGGGTCCGGTACGACCAGACCTCGGCGGGAGTAGACAAGAGCGACCTCGGGTTGACGACAGCCGATCAAAGTAGCAGGACCCTCCGAGATGGACGCTGCAGCGGGCGAGCGTGAAGCGGGCGACGAGCCCGATGTCACCGGGCCCGTCACTCCGCCGCGTCGGTGAGCGCCTCAGACAGCGCCGGGTGCACGAAGATGCACTCGGCGATGTCGTTCACCCGCAGGCCGTTCGTGACCGCCACCGCCAACACGGCGATGAGCTCAGCAGCCTGGCGTCCGACGATCGAGCCGCCCAGGATCACCCCGGTCGCAGGGTCCGAGATGATCTTCACGAAACCGCGGTCGTCGTTGTTGATGAGCGCCTTCGCCGACGAAGCGAACGGAACCTTGGTGACGCGGACCTTGCGGCCCATCGCAAAGGCATCTGCCTCGGCCAGCCCCACATCGGCGATCTCGGGGTCGGTGAAGATCGCCGAGGCGGCCTTGTCGTAGTCCAGGTGCCGGTGGTCGACCTTGTGAAGGCCCATCACGTGCTCGGCGATCTTGCGGCCCTGCATGGACGCCACCGAGGACAGCGGCAGCTTGCCGGCCAGGTCGCCCGCGACGTAGATGTCCGCGACGTTGGTTCGCAGGTGGTGGTCCAGGGTGCGCACCCATGGCCCGTCCATCTCGACCCCGGCTGCTTCGAACCCGACCTCCTCGACGTTCGGCATCGAGCCGATCGCCAGCAGGGCGTGGCTGCCTTCGGCGGTCCTGCCGTCGTCGCAACGGACGACGACCCCCGACCCGTCACGGTCGATCCCGACGGCCCGCGCCCCCTTGTAGAGCCGCACTCCCCGCCGCAGGAAGTCGTCCTCGAGCACAGCTGCGACCTCGGGGTCCTTGGCCGGAAGCACCTGCTGGCGCGACACGATCAGCGTCACGTCCGAGCCGAAGCTCGAGAACATGTGGACGAACTCGACCCCGGTCACGCCGGACCCGACCACCACTAGGTGATCGGGCATCTCCTTGGGCGGGTAGGCGTCACGAGTGGTCAGCACCCGGTCACCGTCGGGTGCCGCCCAGTCGGGGATCCTCGGACGGCTGCCGGTCGAGACCAGGATCGCATCCGCCTCGAAGGTGCGCTCGCCCTCGGCTGTGCTGGCCACAACGGTGTGCGCGTCGACCATCCTGCCGCTACCACGGACCAGCTCGACCTGCTGGCTCTCGAGAAGCTCGCGCCCGGACTGCTCCAGGCGCTGGGTCAGCTCGCTGATGCGGCTGCGCAGAGCTGTCAGGTCCACTGCAGAATCGGCCGAACGCAGGCCCATCCCACCGGCACCGGTGAAGGTGTTGAGCATCCCGCCGGTGGCGATCATCGCCTTGGACGGCACGCAGTCCCACAGGTGCGCAGCTCCACCTACGACATCTCGCTCTATCAGCGTGACCCGAGCGCCCAACCGCGCGGCGTAGGTCGCGGCCTGGGTGCCGGCGGGCCCGCCGCCGATGATGACGAACCTGAGCGACATGGGTCCAGACTACCGGCCCGACGACAGCGGCCCGACGACAGCGGCCCGCTCTCCGGGAGAGCAGCCGTCGTCAGCTGGGGCCGATGCCGGGCACGATCGACCGGAGCCGGCGCCAGACCTTCAGCCCTGCAGCGAACAGGGGCGAGCGGTGGTACCGGTCGTAGATGCGAGCGACGGCATGGGTGCTGCGACGCAGCTCGTGGATCTGCTCGTTCTCGTCGATCATCGCCGCTATCAACCGCTCCTGAGCGGCCACGCGGAGCCGCAGCTCAGCCAGCTCCGACGACTCGTCGACCCGGGCGTCGGTGCTCATCGTCGCTGATCCGGATCGCCCGGACGGGTCGGCGGCCGGCTGATCGGGCGGTGGTACCGTTGCACGCGCCGCATGGTAGCTGCCGCCGAGCGCTCCCCGGATGACGGCTCACCCGACGGATGAACGACTCGACCTCACCCACTGCTGCCGAAGTAACCGTGTTGCACCGCTCGGTGCCCGGACCGAACTCGTCGGATCCGAGGGACCGTCAGGTGTTCCGCCGGGTGTTGGACCTGCTGGCGTTGGGCCTACGGGTGCGGGTCCTGGCGAGCGAGGTGCATCTGCCCGGGGGCGCACCGCGAGCATTGAGCGCAGCGGGCGCCCACGTCGAGCTCGGCGACCGCGAACCGATCACCTCACAGATTCGACGACTCGCCACCACGACCGACTGCTGGTACCTGACCGACAGCTCCCCCACCCAAGGGGTCCTGGACACGCTGGAGTCCCTGGGCGGTGCCCTCGTCATCGACCTGGATCACCTGCGATCCGAAGAGCTGGTGAGCGGAGCCCGTGCACTCCGTCCGACCGAGACCGACGGGCTGGCCACCGAGATCGACCACGTCAGGGAGTTCGAACGACGCCTGATCCGGCGTGCCGATGCGGTCCTGTGCTCGTCCGCCTGTGCGGCCGCTCCGGTCAGAGCATTGCTCGACGCCACCAGCTCCGACGCCGGCTCCGGCACCCGGGTCCACCTGGTCGCGCCAACGGCGCCGGTCATCGAGCGCACCGCCGGTGACCGCGCCCCGTCGCTGGTCCTGCCCGGCAGGTTCAGCGACGAGTTCGCCACTCCCGATGAGACCATCACCCGGCGCGTTCTCGACACCGCCGAGAACGCCGGTCATGACACCCGCCCGGCTGACCGGCTCGCGCTCGTCGGCGAGGACACCGTGCCGCTTCTGCGACGGGGCTTCTCAGCCGGATTCGACGTGGTCGCCCGCCGCGATGCGTGGGCGGTCACCCGCACATCACACGGAGTGCTCGACGTCCGCAGCCACGGCGTCGCCACCACAGCTCGCCGGGCCGAGCTTGCCGCCGCTGGCGTGCCATACATCGTGTCGAGCATCGCTCTAGGCGGCACCGAGCTGCCCGGCGCCGCGGGCGAGCTCCACAGCGACGACCCTGCCGAGCAGTGGAGCCTGCTCGTGCGGCTGCGCGACGACCCGGCATTCGCCCGAGCCGTGTCGAACGACCTGCGGGAGCTCGCCACTGCTACCGATCCTGGCTCCACCCGGGCTCAGCTCCGTGCGGTCCTGGCCGAGCTGGGCCTGCATCCGGGCGACCCATCGGACAGCTGTGCACAGGGTCTGACAGCCGCCAACCAGACCGAGGAGTACCGCCGGAGCGCCGACGGCGGCAGCCTCGCCGCGGCCGACCCTCGCATCGCCGAGCTCGAATCGGCGATGGTTCCTCTCCGGCTCCTGTCACGAGACGACAGCATCAACCTCCAGAGCACCATGGACGCGGACCAGCGCTACCGGGTGTTCGCTCGCACCCACCTGTCGGACGGGCCGGGTGTCGCGCCCCCTCCGACCCCGGGCGCCGACGATGTGCGTTTCAGCGTCCTGGTGCCGACCTGGAACACCGACCCCCGGTTGCTGCAAGAGTGCGTCCGCTCGGTGCTCGACCAGACGCACTCGAACTGGGAGCTGTGCATCGTGGACGACGGTTCCACCGACACGGCGCACCTGGACGTGTTGAGGGCCTTCGCCGAGAGCGACCCACGCGTGCTCGTCGCGGAGAACCGCTGGAACCAGGGCATCGCCATGGCGACGAACGACGCCTACGCCATGTCGAGCGGCGAATGGATCGTCCTGTTGGACCACGACGACGTCCTCAAGCCCGACGCCCTCGCCTGGGTGGCGGCCTACGTGACCCGCTGCGACGACTACGACCTGTGGTACTCCGACGAGGACAAGATCGGCCTGGACGGGCGGCTGGTCATGCCGTTCTTCAAGCCGGACTGGTCGCCCGACCTGCTGGACGGCGTCAACTACGTGTGTCACCTCCTGTGCGTCAGGCGGACGCTCATGGACCGGGTCGGCGGGTTCCGCGCCGGCTTCGACGGCGCCCAGGACTTCGACCTGGTCCTGCGCCTCACCGAGCAGGCCCGCAGGGTGGGCCACATCTCCAAGCCGCTGTACTCGTGGCGCATGGTCGAGGGATCGACGGCGCTCGACACCGGCTCCAAACCCAAGGCCCACCACGCCGGCCATCAGGCGCTCGTCGACGCGCTCGACCGACGCTTCGTGCCCGGGGTCGTCGAAGACGGTGCGGCGGACACGACCCACGTCGTGCGCTACTCGGTCGACACAGAGCAGTTGCTCACGATCATGATCCCCACCCGTGACCGGGTCGATCTGCTGAAGGCCTGCGTGGAGCGCCTGGAGCTGGCCACCGGCGGTGTCCGCTACGAGCTCCTGGTGGTCGACAACCACTCGGACGACCCGGCGACCCTCGCCTACCTGGAAGACCTGATCGCCAGCGGCCACCAGGTCGTGCGCTACCCGCACGACTTCTCCTTCGCCCGCCAGATCGACCTGGGGGCGCTCCATGCGCGCGGCGAGCTCCTGTTGATCCTGAACAACGACGCGCTGGCCCGCAACAGCGACTGGCTCGTCCGGATGATGGAGCAGGCACAGCGCCCCGAGGTCGGCCTGGTCGGCGCACGGCTCATGTTCCCCGAGGACCAGCGCGACGGCCGCCCCCAGCACGAGGGCATAGTCATGGGAATGGCGGGACTCGCCTACAACATCGACCTGGGCGGATACATGGGCCTGGACCAGTTCGTGCGGAACTGCTCCTCGGTGACCGCTGCCTGCGTGATGCTGCGCACCTCGGTGCTACGAGCGGTGGCGGGCATGGACGAGCGCCTGCGGGTCGCCTACAACGACGTCGACTTCGGTCTGCGGATCAGCGAGATGGGTTACCGCGTCGTCTACACACCCCACGCGGTCCTCGAGCACCCCGAGTCGGCGTCGCGCGGTTCGCTGCACCCGACCGAGGACGAGGAGTGGCTGATCGACCGGTGGGGCGTCAAGGGCGACCTGCGCGAGCCGTTCGTGAACCCGCACTTCGAGTGGCTGATGCCGGTGTTCTACCGGCTCTGACAACCGACCTTCAGGGATTCGGACCCCGTCGCCCGGTTCGGCTACCGGGCCTGCCAGGCGCTCACGAGCAGGTCCCTGGCGATACGCCCTACCTGCTCGTAGCCGAACGGTTCGAGCGCCGAAGCGGCGGCCTCGACCAGGCCGGCTCGCAGGCTTGCGTCCTCACGAACGGAGGTCATCAGCGCCGCCGCTGCATCCAGGTCGGGTTCGGCCCAATGGCCGTGGGCCGGGTAGTGGTGCCCGGGTCCCACGTCGATCAGGTCGTAGGGAACCAGCAGGGCGCTGCGGTCGTCCATGAAGTCGAGGTTCCCCGAGTAGCCGGTTGCCACGACCGGGGTGCCGACCGCCATCGCCTCGGCCATCGTCAGACCGAGCCCCTCGGCCCGGTGAAGCGACACGTAGCAGTCCGCTGCGGCCACGAGCGCTAGGCGGTCCTCGGCCGGGAGCATACGGTCCCACAGCTCTACGTCGTCGTGGTCGGCCACCGCGGCCGCTATCCGCTCCTTGTCGCGGGGAACACGTCGCCGTTGATCGACTTGAGGATCAGACGTGTGCCGTCGTCGCGTCCGAATGCGCGCCTGTACGCGGCGAGAAGGCCCAGCGGGTTCTTGCGTTCGACGACTGACAGGAAGTCGAACGAGAACAGGAAGGTGAAGCGGTCGTCCAGGCCCAGCCGCCGTCTGGCGGACGAGACGTCGCTCGGAGGCTCGAACACCAGCGGGGACGGGACCACCGAGACAGGAACTCGTCTCGCCGAGGCGAAGGCGTCGTGCAGGTAGGAGGTGGCCGCCCAGACCTCGTCGACGTGGTCGAACGCGGCCAGCTGGTTCTCCTTCATGACGTCGCTCTCCCAGTACCACAACCCGATGTTGTGGTGCCCCTGGAAGAACTCGACGCCAACGTCGGCGACGAACAACGGGAGCTGGTCCGGCACGATCAGCAGCAGGTTGAAGTGGTAGGGACGATCGGTGCTGCCGTCGGAGGTGGCGCTCTGCTGCGACGAAGTCCTGTCGTAGGTAACCGTCGACGTGGGCACTCCCGCCGATTCGAGCGCCCGGAGCATCTGGCGTGCTGCCACCCCCAGACCGAGCTCCGCGCCCAGGTAGCCGACCAGGTTCACCCCGAACGGCTTGGGAACGTCGTGCGTCCGAGCTGGCGGATGAGAAGCGGCCCCGATCGGCGACGAGGAGCGCGGGAGGGTCGAGAGAGCCGTCTGTCCCTCGTCCAGCCCGCTGGTCCACAACCACTGACGGAACGAGCTCCTGTCCCGCCAGCGGGGAGACTCGAAGGCCCGCTGCAGGTCTACCCGCGAGTCGTGGAGCAGGTCGGCGCCCAGCGAGACGCTGGTCCCATCGGCCCTTCCCGGCCCTGACAATGCCGCGACGAATGCTTCGACCTCACCGCTCACGTAGGGGTTCGCTCGCCTGTCACCGGAGCGAAGTCCGTCGTGGAACCATCGCCGCAAGGCCGGGGTCACATCCACCCCGGGTAGCAGCATCGGGTCGGGGGCGTCCTGGGAGGCGTGCCAGCCTGCGTCCTCGAGCATCCGCGCCATGCGGGAGCACAGCTCACGGAGCGCCGGCGACGAGCTGACGGGGCGGCGTGGCAGCTCGCCCGTGGCAGCGAACCACCACGGTGTCGTCGGGTCGAAATGGGCCATGTCAGCCAGTGCCAGCGGCCCGCAGGCAGTGACGATCGAGTGTCCGTCCAGTTCCAGAGCCACCTCATCGGTGCAGTGCGCGGACAGGCGGAACCGTGGATCGACGCAGAGATCCATCCCCTCGAGCGGCGACCACCAGGGCATGGACGTCCGCTCAGGTCGTTCTCCCCCACTCTGCCCCTCGGTGTCGCCGGGCGTCACAACCCAGTCGAGCACCCTGTTGCGCCACCAGCTCAGCGTGGAGTCCTCGGCGGTGCCCAGAATGAGCAACCCCGGCTCGACACCTCCCCATCCCTGACCTGTGGCTCCGTCGACCCGACGGGCGCGGGCCAGAGCCCGTCCCGCGGACACCAGGTCGTCGAGACGGTCGAGCACGACGAACGAGTCGTCGAGAACCACGAACGGACCTTCGGCACCAGCGGTCGCCAGAGCTGCCACTGCCCACGGCACAGCGGCCCATCCTGCTTGTGCCTCGCCGGCGATCATCACGAGGTCGGCGAACCGTACCGGTTCCAGGTCGAGGCGCTGGGCGACCATCACGTCCTCGGCCGGGCGCTCGTCCAGCCTTGCGTCGCACCACAGCTCGGTCAGCTCGGCGTCGGGGTGCACCCGTCGTAGCGATTCCTCGAGGACCCGGGCCCGGGCCCTGCGGCGGGATGTGGTGAGCATGAGCACGTGCACGCCCGACATTCTGGACCGGAACGTCGACCTACACTCGAACCGGTCCACCAGGGCCGAATGACGAGGAGCGCGACGCCACATGGGACTTCGATCGACGGCCGGCACGATGCGGGCCTTCCCGACCCTCGGTCGCAGGACGTTCGCCTCTGAGGTCCGCCTCGACGACGTCGAACGGCGCATCGACGCTCTCGGCGACGAGATCGGCCGGCTGCGACACCAGGTCGGTGATCACACCGAGACCCTGACCGGTCTCCTGCGCCGCACAACCGCGCTCGAACAGCTCGTCGAGCAGCTCCACGCCTCCATCCAGGCCGCCGACCCGCAGGCCACCATGGACGTCGTCTCGTCGGTGCAGCGCCACGTGAGCGCCCTCTCGGTCCAGATGACCGAGCAGCTCAACCGCTCCTCCGACCTGATCGCCGAGCTGGCGACTCCGCACGAGGGCGCCTGACGCTCAGGTGCTCAGCTCAGGAGCTCAGCTCTGCAACCACCTCGGCGAGCGGCTCACGGAAGTCGCGCAACTCCCCGAGCCCGGAGTGACGAAGAGCGAAGTTGTCGAGCACCGAGTTCGCGGGACGCGGCGCCATCGGCGGCGCATCCGCAGGACGTGCCGCGTCGAAAGCAGCTGTCGAGATCGGTCGCACCTTGTCGCGGGGATGGCCTGCCGCGACGAGGATCTCGCCCACGAACTCGTACCAGCTGACCGCCCCCTGGTTCGTAACATGGTGGATGCCGGGAACTCGGGCCACCGCCAGCTCGACCAGCTTGGCCGCCAGGTCCCCTGCGAACGTCGGATGGCCGCGCTGGTCGTCGACGAAGGTCAACTCGTCGTGCTCGTCAGCCAGGCGAAGCACTGTCTTGACCATGTTGTTGCCGTGGCGTCCACAGACCCACGACGTGCGGGCGATCGTCCAGCCGGGATCGAGCTCGCGCTCTCCACCGAGCTTGGTGTGGCCGTACACCGACGCCGGAGCCGGCTGGTCCCACTCCGTGTACGGCTCGGCCTTGGTCCCGTCGAAGACGTAGTCGGTCGACACGTAGACGACGTGCGCCCCGACCCGACGCGCTCCGTCGGCGAGGAACCTCGTGGCCAGGCAGTTGACCCTGTGAGCGGTCTCCACTTCGACCTCGCAGCGGTCCACAGCGGTGAACGCTGCACCGTGGATGATCACGTCGGGTTCGAACGAGGTGACCACGGCCAGCACTGCGTCCCGGTCGGTCAGATCGCAGTTGTGCAGGTCGACTCCGAGAACCTCGTGGCGGTCCGCTACGAGCGGCACCACCTCTGATCCGAGCTGTCCGGCGCTACCGGTGACGAGGATCCGCACGGCTCAGCGGTTCTTCACGCGGTCACGCAACGGGACCCACCATGCGCGGTTGTCCACGTACCAGCGGATCGTCTCGTCGATCGCCTCCTCGAACGTGTGGGCCGGCTTCCAACCGAGCTGGGCGACCTTGTCGACGGCGATCGAGTAGCGGCGATCGTGGCCCTTGCGATCCTCGACGTACTCGACGGCGGACTCGTCCTTGTCGAGCGCCGCCAGGATGGTGTCGGTGATCTCGCGGTTGGTCTTCTCGTTGCCGGCACCGATGTTGTAGATCTGCCCGACCGTGCCCGCCCGACGCACCAGGTCGACCCCGGTGCAGTTGTCGCGCGACGAACAGCCAGTCGCGGATGTTCAGCCCGTCGCCGTACAGCGGGACCCTGCCGCCCTCGAGCAGCGTGGTGACGAAGAACGGGATCAGCTTCTCGGGGAACTGGTAGGGACCGAACTGGTTGGACGAACGGGTGACCACCACAGGCAGCTCGTACGTCTCGTGGTAGGCCAGCGCGATCAGGTCGGAACCGGCCTTCGCCGCCGAGTAGGGGGAACGTGGCTGGAGGGGGTCGGTCTCGGTGAACGAACCCTGTTCGATCGAGCCGTAGACCTCGTCGGTGGAGATGTGCACGAACCGCTCGACACCCAGCTGAACGGCGGTGTCGCACAGCACGTTCGTGCCGCTGCAGTTGGTTCGCACGAACACGTCGGGATCGAGCAGCGAGCGGTCGACGTGGCTCTCGGCCGCGAAGTGCACGACCTGGTCACAGCCCTCCATCGCCGAGCGGACCGCGTCCCGGTCGCAGATGTCGCCGTGCACGAACTCGAAGCGCGTGTCGTCCTCCAGGTCGACCAGGCTCTCGCGGTTGCCCGCGTAGGTCAGCGCGTCGTAGACACGCACCGAGTCGTCGGTCGTGGCCAGGATGTGGCGCGCGTGAGTTCGATCCGATGAAGCCGGCGGCTCCTGTGACGAGCAGTCTCATGCGGTAGATCCTTGCAGGGTCTCGGTGGGGTCTGGGGAACCTGTCGGTGCTGTTCGGAAGGCTGTCAGGTGCGCAGGCTGGAGTGCGGCTGCCACATCGGTTCGATCTCACTGCGCCGCGGGTTGGCCTGGTCGCGCGCGGACAGGATCGGGGAATCGACGCCCCAGTCGGCGGCAATCGCCGGGTCGTCCCAGGCCACACCCAGCTCGTCGGCGGGGTTGTAGTAGCCGTCGACCAGATAGGTGATCGCCATGTCGGTGATCGACGCGAAGCCATGGGCCACCCCAGGGGGGATGTAGACACCCAGGTGGTTGTTCTCGGCTCCGTCGACCTCACCCAGATCGAGCATCTGGGTGGCGCCATCGGTGGGGCTACCCTGACGAAGGTCGTGCAGCACGACCCGCGCATGGCCGAACGGTACGACCCAGTAGTCGGCCTGGTGCAGGTGGTAGTGGAGCCCGACGATGCAACCGGCGATCCGGTTGCCACGGTTGCCCTGGATCATCTCGCGGCTCTTCGGGAACCACTCGCGGCGGTAGTTCTCGATGAAGTAGCCGCGTTCGTCGCCGAACTTCTGCGGTTCGACGACGAACACGCCCGAGATCGTGTCGGACTCGACGATGTCTGCCATGGCGGCGCGCTCCTGTGCTGGTTGGTGACGGGGCTGAGTGGACCGGACTGGGTGCGACACCGGCAGGTGCCGGTGGCGGGCCCCTACTCGAGGTCGATCGAGCAGTGGTCCCCGATCATCAGTCGGGTGGCCTTGGGGCGTTGGCCGCTGCGATGCACGTGTGCGTCACGCCCGATCAACGAGTCGACCAGGCGTGGCACACCCGAGATGACCGCTCTGGCGAGGACCACCGAGTTGTCGAGCTCGCTGTGCTCGATCCGACAATCCTCGGCGACAGCGGTGAACGGCCCGATGTAGGCGTCGCTCACGAGGGTGCCGGCGCCGATGATGGCCGGGCCACGGACATGGCTGGCGACTATCCGGGCACCGGACTCGACCACCACACGCCCGTCGATGACGCTGGCATCGTCGACGTCACCGTCGATCCGGGTCTCGAGCTCTTCGAGCACCCGACGGTTCGACTCGAGCAGCGGGTCCTTCTTGCCGGTGTCGAGCCACCACCCCTGCAACTCGTCATGACGAACCACCTGACCGTGGTCTATCAACCACTGGATGGCATCGGTGATCTCGAGCTCACCACGGGGTGAGGGGTCGATGGAAGCGACCGCCTCGTGGATGGCAGGGGTGAACAGGTACACGCCGACGAGTGCCAGATCGGACGGAGGATCCTCGGGCTTCTCGATCAGTTCGACCACATGGCCCTGCTCATCGACGCGAGCGACGCCGAAGCGCTGGGGATCGGGCACCGGGCACAACAGGATCTGCGCCGCTGGAGCCGGCACCGCACCGTCCAGGGTCGGCGCCGCGGCCGCGGCCTTTCCCTTTTCGAACACCGACACGAAGTCGACGAGGCCCTGTTGGAGCATGTTGTCGCCCAGGTACATGACGAAGTCGTCGTCACCGAGGAAGTCACGGGCGATGCGCACGCAGTGCGCCAGCCCGAGCGGCTCGTCCTGGGGGATGTATGTGACCGACGCTCCGAACGAGGAGCCGTCACCGACGGCGTCTCTGACCTCGGGACCGGTCTCGCCGGTGACGATGCCGATCTCGGTGATGCCCGCCTCGACCATGTCCTCGATCCCGTAGAACAGGATCGGCTTGTTGGCCACAGGGACCAGCTGCTTGGCGCTGGTATGGGTGATCGGTCGCAGACGTGTCCCGGCTCCGCCGGAGAGGATGAGGCCTTTCACGACCGACGACGCTACTAGTTCTTCCCCCCGGCCCCCGTACGGGCCAGGGAGGGAACGGTCACTTGACGATCACCTGCTCGCAGCGCGCCAGGACGCTCGGGCCCTCACCTACCGCGCCGAACGCAACGCAGACCTGGTGGCTGCCGGGACCGACCGGCGCCGATGCAGCGAAGCCGTGTTCGGCGCCGTACCCCGGATGGGCAGCGGCCACGTCGGCGCGTGGCAGGGTCGCCAGCTGCGTCTCACGGGTGGCACCTATGGCGATACCGACGGGGATCGCTCCGGTCGACTCGGGGTCGAGCGCCCATCCCGCCACATGGATGCGACCGTCGGCGTACTCGATCCGGTCGACCGAACCGATCGCCGCTGCACCGCCGACCTCGACGAGGCGGCAGTTGATGCGGGTGTCGGTGCCGAAGGAGCTTCGTGCCACTGCGCAGACGCGCTTGGTGCCGGCGGTGACGCCGACCACGCGGGCCGAGAACCGGTTGTTCGACGGGGTCACCCACCGGCTCACGGTGCCATCGACCTCGACGCCGACCTGGGTCACCGAACCGGGGGCGGCGATCGCGTAGGTACCCGACATGGTGAACCCGCCGGTGAAGCCTGACGCTTCGTCCACCGACCCGGTGGGCGCTCGTCCCGACGGGTCAGGGACCACGACCGGTCTGCAACCGAGAGACTCGTCCCCCAGTCCGAAGTTCTGGTTGATGAGCGTGACGCACATGTCCTGGTAGCCCGGTGCCACACCGTTGGCGACGACCTGGAACCCGGCTCTCGATCCGGCGAACGGGTACAACGCCGCCACGTCTGGGCGTTCGATGCTCGACTGCCCTGTGACGGTCGCGCTGCCGACCGTCATGCGCACGGACATGGGTGCGCTCGCGTCAGGGTCAGCTGCCCATCCGGTCGCCACGACCTGACCGGGACCGACGCCGACCGCGTCGAGGGATCCGATCGGACGGCTCGCCGCCCAGCTCCACTCGGCCCACTCCTGGGCCCGAGGACGGATGGCGCCGAGCGAGTTGCGAACCGAGCCCGGACACGACGTGGATCCCACGTCGCCGTGGCCGACCACCCTGGGGATCTGCACTGTCGTTCCTGGGGCGTACCGGGTCGAGCCGGTCCCGGCGGTCCGGGTCACGGTACCGACGGGGTTCGTCCCGTGGCTGGCCAGCTTCCAGCCCACCACCCGGCTCACCGACTCGACCGCCGCGGAACTGGGCGTTGCCGAGGTGTAGTCGCCGAGCACGACGACTCCGACCGAATTGGTGTTGAAGCCTGCTGCGTGGGCACCGATCGTCGGTCCGTCCAGGCTGCCTGCTCGCCCTTCCCACACACCGCCGAAGCGGTCGACCACGAAGTTGTAGCCGATGTCGGACCAGCCGCGACCGCCCATGTGGTACGCCTGGATCCCCCGGATGACCCCAGGCACCTCGGCCTGGCTGTAGGAGTTTGAGCTGACCGAGTGGTGCACGACCGCCAGGTCGATCGTCGAGCCGTAGCTGACCGAGGAAACCGCCTGAGCGCCCCACGCAGCACGGGTGGCGATGTCGAACGCCCTCGGCATCGCCGCGTCGGCCAGTGGTGTCGCCTCGGTCACGACGCGTCGCTGTTCTTCTCGCACCAGGGCAACCTGTGCCCCGTCGGCGTCGGTCGCAGCCATGGTCAGCTCGTAGCCGACCGCGTCGGCGACCCAGATCGGCTCGGTCGCGGCGACCGCACCTGCGGCTGCGGCCTCGGCGCTGTCGGCGTCGGGACCCTCGTCGAGCTCCACAGCGAGCTCACGCCAATCGCTCCAGTTGCCGTCGACCGAACGCGTGCGGACCATCACCGGTTCCGAAGGCGCGCCGTCCAGCAGCACGCCCACGGTGGAGAACTCCTCGACGTTCGGCGCCGAGTCGAGCACCCTGTCGCCGTCGAGATCACCGTGGTCGTGGTCGTGGTCGCGAGTCTGGGCGCCGGCCACCGCCGTTCCGTCGACAGGCAGGCGTTCCAGCACCGGAACGGCGGCGAACGTCAAGGCGGGGATGGGCGCGAACGTGGCTATGAGCCCGACTGCGAGGGCGATCGACGCCTTCGCCAGCCAGCTCCGCGAGGGGGATGACATGGGGCCCCAGCCTAGGAGCTGTGCCCGCGGAGTGTGGTCAGGGGGTTCCGTAGCGTGTCAAGAGCTCGTCGGCTACCACTTCGACCAGGTCCGACTCCAGCGCGCCGTCGCCCAGTTCGGCGACGGTCGTCGTCGCCATCGCGACCATCGCCGAGGCCGCCAGCCCTCCTTCGGCTGAGCGGTCCCCCACAACCAGCACCGCGCACGGGTCCAACTCGTCGAGATCCAGATCGGCCGACGGCACCGTCCGCACCCCGGTGCGCCCGAGGCCCAGCATGTCGGCCCACTCCGCCGGGGTCGCGCGTCGATACCCGGATCCGGCTGTCGCGCTGGCCGTGACCGCAACCGCGTCGATCGCCGGTCGGGCCGAGCCCAGACCGACCGCGAGTCGGCACGCAGGCGTGGCACAGGGCCCGTTCGAGCGGATCGCAGACAGATCGGAGTCGCTCAGCTCGACGTAGACGAGGAGCGGCCCCCCTGACCTCGACGACGGAGGACGGTGACGAGGGGTGGGCTGGAGGCGCGACCGGACCCGCACCGTACGACTCGCACCGGGTGACCGGCCACCGGGGCCCGCGACGAGCCGCCTTGCCCGCATCGCGACCCTCGCGGCGACCATCCCGGTGAGCACTCTCACCCATTCGCCGATCAGCATGACGTCCGGGCGTCGACCGTGCTTCAGGGGGCTCAGCAGGTTCGCTCGCACGGCCCATCGGAACCGCTCCGTCACGCGTCCCAGCGCCCGCCGTCGTTGCGAGCGGTCGCCGTTGCGCAAGACGCTGAGCAGCCAGTTCCGGTAGTTGAGGAAGAAGAAGCCACGGGCCTTGGCTCCGGCGGAACCGCCGAACGCGTGACGGATGACCGAAGCCGGCACGGCGACCGTCCGGTAGCCGCTGCGCCGTGCACGCCACGACAGGTCGGTGTCCTCGTAGTAGGCGAAGAACGCTGGGTCGAACAGGCCGATCTGGGCGAGCATCTCCGAACGGAGCAGCACCCCGCCGCCGCAGAACCCCTCGACGTCCATGCCTGACTCGCCGCGTGCAGCCGCGACTGGTTCGCCGTAGTGGCGGTCGTAGCCCTCACCGACGTCGTTCAGCGCTGTGCCCAGCCCGTTGAGGCGCTCCTCACGGTCGTCGCCGGCTCGCAGCTGCACGTGCTTGGTGACGGGCCCGAGCACCAGCACGGCGCTGTCCGCGCCGGTTCGCACGGACAACGTCCCCGTGCCGGTCGCCGAGACGGCCACAGAACGGTCGCCGGGACCGGCGGGGAGCAACAGCGTTGCGTGGTCGTCGACATGGTGATCGACGGTCAGCGGCCAGTCGGGTCTACCGACCGAGCGGAGCCCGTCCGAGAGACAGCGGTCGAGCACGTCGACCCCGCCCACTCTCACCGACCTCAGCAACGCCGATCCATCCTCCACGTCGAGCTCCACCCGGGTGAACGCCGGCTCCAGGACCAGCATCGCGGCTGCGGCTCCCGCCTCGCCGTCGTCCTCGAGTGCTGCGACGAGCGGTTCCAGCCAGCCCGGCTCGGGGACGGCGTCGTTGTTGACAAGTGCCACGTAGTCGGTTCCGTCAAGGCCGCGCATGGCCCGGTTGCATCCCTCGGCGAAGCCCAGGTTCTCCTCGTTGCTCACCAGCGTGACGTCGGGGAAGGCGGCTCGCAGCTGCTCCAGCGAACCGTCCACCGAGGCGTTGTCCACGAGGACCACCTCGAGAGCTTCCGCCGGATACCTGGTCTCGGCCAGCGCCGCGAGGCACCGACGGGTGAACCAGGCGGCGTTCCAGTTCAGGACGACCACCCGCACCCGGGGCCTTCTCAGCTCGACCATGGCTGCACACCCTGTGACTTCACCGATCTGATGACGCCCGCCGGTAGATCAGGGCCGGGGCGCCGTCCAGGGCGGTCGTGCGCTCTACCAGCGTCAGACAGACAGCGTCGATGGGTGCCGACGTGATGATGTGGCCCACGTCGAACTCGTCGAGCACCGGGTCGCAAGGATCCACGGTCACCGACACGACGTCGTTCGAGAGCAGGGCGACCACCGGCTCGGCAACGGAGGGGTCGAGGAGCCAACGGGTATGGGAGTAGCGGTTCCAGATCTCCTCCTCGGACCCGTCCTCGTCCAGCGCCTCCCAGGCCTCGTGGTCCGGATACAGGTTCACAGCGCTCAGGTCGTCGACACCTGCGGCCGCAACCGCCGGATTCGACATCTCCATGGTGTTGAGCCACCGCGACCCCGAGTCGTCTGCCCCGGCGAGCCGTTCGATCGCTCTCGTCAGCGGCGCATCGGTGATCGTGTCCAGACCCGTCGTGAGCGGATTCACCGGCAGCGAGACGACGACGCCGGCGACCGCCAGCCCCAATGCTCCGAGCAGCGGACGCCAGAAGTACAACCCGACCACGACCGAGACGCCGACCATCGCCGCCAGGATCGCCCGGCGGCCGACCGGGGCATCCGCAGCAATGAAGCGTGACCCGAGTGCCAGCACGTACCCGGTCGCGAAGAACACCGTGATCGCAGCGGCAGCGACACGTCGTACAGGACCCAGTTCGCGCATCTCCTCCTGCATCGCCACTCCGGCAAGTACGACAACGAGGATCGACGCGAGCCCCAGCCCTACGATCGCCCGGTCGGCAGGTACCCGGTCCAGCAGCGTCGTCTTCGCCAGGAACGTCGGGAGGCCCACGAACATGTGAGCGGCGACCAACCCGAAGCCGACCAGTGCCCCGATGAGCACTCCCCTCATACGCCTACCCGGTCCCGCGATGCGACTCCACAGGATCGGCAGCGCTGGTAGCAGGAATGCTCCGAGGAGCAGGAACGACGAGCCCTCGGACTCGTTGGCCAGCACCTTGGTGCGCATCGTGTCGGGTTCCTGGACGAACTCGAGTCCGAACCACGACGACGCGAGCAGCCCGGTGTTGGCTCCGCCGCCGTCGACACGGCGCTCACCCGGATACGCCGTGTTCATGATCGCCGACAGCGTCTCCATGCGGGTGATCACGAACAGCCCGAACACCGCGGCGGTGACCCCGCCCGCTACCGCGGAGTTGGTAGCGACGGTGCGCCAGTCGGTCCATCCTTCTCCGAGCCTCTGGGCGACGAAGCCGATCGCGGTGGCGATCAGCACCAGCGCGAGAGGCATCTGGAAGGGCGGGTAGAACGTGAGCGCGAAGCAACTCGATACGTAAGCCGAGGCAGCGACCAGCAGCCACCTGGCCCGAGCGCTCAGACCGGCTCGCATGGAAGCGAGCAGGAGAGCGACACCTCCGAGGCCGTAGCCGGCCACGGCGAGGCTCAATGCCAGGTACCACCAGTGGAAGAACGGCGAGGCCCAGAACGCCACGGCCCCTATCGCCGCCCATGACCACCGCCCGGTGAGCACGAGCAACAGGCCGTAGGTGCCGAGCAGCAGCACGGCGCTCAGCCCCCACCAGTCGAACGCGTACGCCTGGTCGATGGGCAGGATGCCGTACGCCCACTGGTGTGGGCGGAACAGCATCGCCCAGTCGCGGGTCGGCAGGTCGACCAGGACGGTCAGATCGTGCTCGCCCACTCCGATCTCGGCGGTCGACGGGAACCCGCGTCGCTCCTGGCCGACGACGAACGGCGTGCGCACGAGGAACTCGTCGCTGCGGATCGCCCGCGGGTTGCCCGCGAGAACCGACCCGTCGCCGCCCGGTCGGCCGGTCAACCCACTGATCGAACTGCCGTTCACCCCGAACGCGCTGAGCACGACCAGTAGTACCAGCACCGCTGCGGGGAAGAACCAGGCGCGGTCGACATCTATCGACCAGCGGCGACCAGCCGAGCTGGGGGTCTCGGATCCGGACAGCTCCGCGGCGCCGCTGGTCGGATCACGCTCGCCCTTCGGTGGTTCGCCGACCGCGTCGGTCTCATCGACAGCGGGGGTCGCCTCGGACATCGCCGGCGAGGCTAGCGCGAGGTCAGCACCCCTCCGTCGGTCAGCACCCGGTGTCGATCACTTGACGACGACGTTCCTGCAGCCGAGCAGCGTGTTGGAGCCGTGGCCCGTGTTGATGCCGAAGGCGCAGACGTCGTGGGTACCCACACCGACCGGGATCTCCGCCGACCAGCCGTGGTACGGCCCCAGATCGGTCCGATTCGCTCCCACGTCACCGCGTGGGGTTCCGGCCGGTCCCAGGTCGTGGCCGACCCCGTCCACGTACAGGTGCACCGGGATCGCGGCGCGAACCGAGTCCGGGTCGGCGGTCCAGCCGGCGACGTAGATCGAGCGACCGCGTGCAACGGCCGTGTCGAACGACCCGAAGGGCTTCCAGCGGTTCGGATCGGGGATCTCGACGGGACCGGTGGACTCCGACCATCGCTGCACACCCCGCGGATCGGTCAGACGCACGCGCACCGTGTACTCCCCCGGCCCGTACCCTGCGCCGGCCCACTGCACGACGTTGTCGCCCGCCGACACTGCAAGACCGGCTTCGATGCGGTCACCGAGCCCGGGCTGGGGTCCTGCGTCGACGAACACCTCGGCGGTCGTGCCGGGTTCCCATGCGTCGTCGCGGAAGGTGATGGCGAACGTCGAGTTGACCGGTATGCGGTCGTTGTGGCCGATGCGCACGTGATCGAGGAACCAGGCGCGGTAGCCGGGATCCTCGTGGGGATCGAGGCGGAACAGCTGCACGAAACGACTCTCGGGTCCGCCGAAGCCGACCCGCGAGTAGCCGGGAGCCTCGATCGCCGCCGGGTTCGGGGTCTGCAGGGTCACCGCGTAGTCGGTCCAGCCCATCTTGGGGAACACATCCAGGCTGCACGAATGCGAGCCTGCGAGGTTCTGCCAGCAGAACCGCATGTCGAGCCCCTGCCCGGCGACCGGGTCGGTTCCCCAGGACCCCTGGTATGCCATTCGCCAGCTGATCCGGTTCCACTCCTCGGCATCGAGCACCGGGTTGTTCCACGCCGCGTCGGTCAGGTAGAGCTGCGGGTCGTCCCATCGCCCGGCCGAGGTCATCGCCAACAGACCGTTGGTCACCGCCACGTCCGAGTTCCGGTTGGACGGGCCGCCGTCGAACATGCGGAAGATGTCGCTGGGGTTGTCGAAGTCGAACGCGTCGCCGCGGACCTCGGCCGCCCAGTCGCCTGCGCCGGCCATGTCCGGGTCGACCACCACGGGACGCGGCGCGGCATCGATGCCGAACGCGCTCGACGACGCCGAACGGTTCGCTCCCTGTGCGCTCACGATCCGGTACTGACCCGGGGGGATGCGCCCCAGGTCGACCGCCGCGCTGCCGGGAGCGCTGTACATCAGGAGACCCGCTCCCTCACCCTGTGCACCCGCTGTTCCGTTGTTGGCCGGGTTCGCGTCGTTGTCGTACCAGACCTCCTGGGTGCCGGTCCCGGAGATCGCCACGGTCTGCACGGCGACACCCGGCTGGTAGATCCGCACGTTGTCGATCAGGCCGCTGATGCCGGTCGTGCCCGAAACCGAGGGCTGCAACGACAGCTGGTACACCGGCGCTCCGGTCCAAGCTGCCCCCGACACAGACGTCGGCAGCCCCGGATCGGTGTAGCTGTCCAGGTCCGACGCCCCGGTCATGTCCAGGTCGTAGGTGCGCCAACCCGCTCGGAGGCGGATCGCCTTGGTGCCTTGGCAGCCGGGATCTGCCTCACCGCCGATGCACCGGTTCCAGACGATGTAACCGACCGTGTCGCGGTCGGTGTGCGCGCGCGGATCGCCATCCGCCGGAACGTCGTGGTGTCGATCGGCTTCTGGTTGGCCTCGCGGTGACCGATCGCGTTCATCGGTGTCGGTTCCGAGCTCACGAAGTACAGCCGGCCGAACCCGTTCACCGTCGTGTAGTCGAGCCTTCCTCCACCGAGCGCGACGGATATGCCCACGGCCCGCCGACCGGGGGTGGTGTCGAAGTCCTCTGCGTTCGACATGTCGAGCGGGTCGTTCCACATGTCCGTGAAGTACTCCGGTGCGTCCGACAGCACCGACGGTCCCAGGATCTGTGGTGCCGACACCTGGGCTGCGACGGTTCCAGCACCCACCGGCCCGACCAGGCCGGCCACAGCCAGGGCGAGCACCGCCACTGCGGCCACGAAAGGCCTCTCGAGGAGCTGCCGTCGTCGTGGCTGTCGCACCGGGAACGCTGGCTGCATGAATTCTCCATGTGATCGAGGCACCAGAGAGAGGATCGGCAGATCGGCCCCGATAGTTGAGCCCGGGTCACCTCTTCGGCTCGGCCTCGTCCCCGGCGTTGCTCGACACGATCGACGGGCCCGACGAATCCGGCGAGACGGGCAGATCCGGCGGGTCGGACAAATCCGGCGAGTCGGGCTCCGGATGCCGGATGCCTCGGACCACGGCGAGCTCCTCGGCGAGCGCCTCGACCTTGTCCTCGAGCGACGTTATGTGCACCGACAGGTACATGCTGACCACCAGCAGCAACAGGATGGCCAGCGAGAACACGATCGAGGTGCCGGCGTCCACACCGACCTTCGAGGAGAACCGGTCGATCAGCGGGCGGGCCAGCACCAGGAGCAGGCCCCCGATGGCTACGACCATCCAGAGAAGGGCGAAGGACTCGGCCAGCTTGCGACGCCGCACGAACTCGAGCACCACCGCCACGTTGGCGAAGCCGATGATCAGGACGAAGACCTCAAGCGGCATCCGGCAACCCCCGTTGGATGGGCGAACGACGCACGGGGTGCAACAGGATCACGATCCACAGCCGCGTCAGCTGCACTGCGCTGCGCAGCCGTTTGGACGACGGCTCACCGCCCTGACGCTGGTGCATCTTCACCGGCTCGACTGCGACGGTCAGCCCGGCGTCGGACGCCAACAGCAGGGCCTCGACGGTGTCCGACAGGTACATCGTCGGGTAGTAGCGGGCGAACAGCGCTATGGCCGATGGGCCGAAGGCCCTGAAACCGCTGGTGGTGTCGTCGATGCGGACACCGACACGCCGTGAGATCACACGGCTCAGCAGGGACATCATGGTGCCTCTCACCCGTGAGACGGCATAGCCGGACTCGAACCTTGATCCGACGACCAGGTCCGCCTCGCCCGAACGTACCCGGTCGAGAAGGCGCTGTGCCTCGGTGGGTTCGTGCTGGCCGTCGGCGTCGAGCTGGAGCACGTAGTCGCGCCCCTGCGAAGCGGCGACTCGCAATCCCGTGCGGATCGCGGCTCCCACACCGAGGTTGAACGGATGCTCGATGACCATCGCCCCGGCGCCCATCGCCTGCTCGGTGGTGCGGTCGCTGGACCCGTCGTTGATGACCAGCACGTCGCACCCGAGAGCGGCCCGTGCGCCCTTCACCACGGACGCGACGGTGTCCTGCTCGTTGAGCGCGGGTATGAGGACGAGCACCTCGGAGCGAGTGACGGTATCCATGGGGTCGACCGAGCTTAGGGCTTGGACCCAGGGTCGTACTGTGCCGGGGAAGCGACGAACCGTTCGACCAGGAGCCCTGCTACCTGCCGCCCGGTGTCGGCCCATACGGGGGGCCTGTAGTCGGCGAGGGCCTTTCGGCGCAGCACAGCTGCACTGTCGTCGGCGAGCAGACTGCCCATTGCAGCGGCCCAGGCCGAGGCGTCGCGCGCTCCGACGTGATCGACCAGCCCGGCGCCTGCTTCGACCAGGGCACCGACATCGGAAGCCACCACCGGTGTCGAGTGCGACAGGGCCTCGATGACTGGCAAGCCGTACCCCTCGGCCAACGAGGCGACCGCCACCACCCGAGCCGACTCGTAGAACGCCTCCAGCTGCGCGTCGTCGACCCCCCGGTACCAGTGCAGGCGTCCTCCGACGTGGGGGTGCTCCACGATCCGGGCGATGACGTCCTCGCTGTGCCAGCCGGGGCGTCCGACCAGCACCAGGTGAGCACCTGGATCATCTGCCCAGATCAGGTCGAACGCGTCGAGCAGGGTCACGTGGTTCTTGCGGGGCTCGATGGTGCCGACGCAGAGAGCGAAGCGGGCGCCCTCCAGCTCGGCCGGAAGCTCGGCCGGCGACCCTGCCGGTGACCCGGTTCCGTCGGACGGGTCCTGGCCTGGTGCCGCCGCGGCCCCGTCAGCACCCAGGGTCACGACCGTCGGTTCGACGGGGTCTAGACCCTGGTCGGACGCCCACGAGACGACCCGCTGTGCACCGTCGTTCGAGGTGACAAGGAGCAGATCGGCGCCGGCGACCTGGGCGCGGATCGTCCGGTCCGAGACCTTCACCAGGCTGTTCTCGAACCACTCCGGATGCTCCTGAGGAAGCAGATCGTGAACCAGTGCGGCCACCAGCACCCCCCCAGCGTGCAGCTGCTCGTACAACTCGGAGCGGTCCAACCAGAGGTTGTTCCACACGGTGTCCATCTCCAACAGGACCGACCCGGATGGGAGGTCGACCACCAGCGGCACGAGATGACGGTCGCGAGAAGACCCGCAGGACGGCGCTGCGCGCGCGCGCCGCAGGAGCGGTTCGATCCGGGTTGCGACCAGCAACGCCTTGACCGCTCGCCGAACATGGCCGAGCCGAGGACGCACTGCTGCCAGCACCCTTTCAGGTCGACCGGGCTTGCCAACAGGATCCGGTGTTGCCGAACGCTCAGATCCGAACGGATCCAGCGAAGCCTGCTCGTGTGGGGTCAGGGACCGGAACGAACGTGCCGACTCGAGCCAGACCACCGGTCGGACTTCCAGGCGCTGGTCCGCTCGGAGCTGGGCGAGCACCTGCAGCACCACCCGCTGGATACCCGCACGCCAGTGGGTGGCTACCGTGTCGGTGACGTCGACGTGCACCCGTAGCGGTGCTGTCACCTCAGGCGTTCGCAGGCGCCTGCAGCGGCGCCGGCTGGCAGTGCCCCTCGAGCTCCACCACCTGGATCTGATCCCGGTTCTCCCATGTGATCTGGTTCGCCGGATCCTTGCGCAGCTTGAACTCGCGGAACTCCATGTCGGCCGCGTCGAATGTCAGGTATCGACCGACGAGCGTCTCTCCCAGACCCAGGATCAGCTTGATCGTCTCGATCGCCTGGATGCTGCCGACGATGCCGGGCAGCACACCGAGCACACCAGCCTCTGAGCAGCTCGGCGCCATCTCCGGCGGCGGCGGCTCGGGGAGCATGTCGCGGTAGGTCGGGCCGTTCTTCGGGTCGAAGACGGTGACCTGGCCTTCGAAGCGGAAGATCGACCCGTGCACCACGGGGATACCGAGCTTCACCGAGGCGTCGTTGAGCATGTAGCGCACCGGGAAGTTGTCGGCACCGTCCACGACGATGTCGTAGCCCGAGATGATCCGCTCCATGTTCGATGAGTCGAGACGCTCGTCGTGGGTGATCACGTTCACGTCGGGATTGAGCAACGTCAGCGTCTTCTTGGCGGAGTCGACCTTGCGTTCGCCGATGCGGTCCATGTTGTGCAGGATCTGACGCTGGAGGTTCGACTCGTCGACGACGTCCATGTCGACGATCCCGATCGTGCCGACGCCCGCGGCAGCCAGGTACAGCGCGGCAGGCGATCCCAATCCACCCGCTCCGAGCAGCAGCACCTTCGCTCCGAGCAGCTTCTGCTGGCCCGCTTCACCGACCTCGGGAAGCAACAGGTGGCGGCTGTAGCGGTTGCGCTGGTCGGGGCTGAGCACCTCGGGGCGCTTCCAGTCGCGGTCCTCGTCCTTCCACTTGTTGAAGCCGCCGATCATCGACACGACGTCGGTGTAGCCGAGCTCCTGGAGGGTCCTGGCCGCGAACGCCGAACGCACGCCGCCTGCACACATGACGATGACGGGAGCGGACTTGTCGGCCAGACGGCCCTCGACCTGGCTCTCGAGGTGCCCCCTGGGCAGGAACACCGATCCAGGGACCGCGCCCTGTTCGAACTCGTCGGCCTCACGTACGTCGAGAAGGGTCGCCCCGTCAGCGCGCAGCTCCTCGGCCGTGGCCGTGTCCACCTCTGTGATGTCGGCCTTGGCAGCGTTCAGAAGCTCCCTGAAGTTGCTCATCTGCTCGTCCTCGTGATTCGTCTTTGAGCGGTCCGGATTGGGGCGGGCATAAACCCTACCCAACAGGTCAACTATTCGACAGTCGGGCTTGTTCCCGCGCCGTTGCGCATCAGAGCAGCAGGTCGGTCACCCCGGGGGTCACGATCTCCAGGTTCGTGAGACGCAATCGCGAATCGGCGGCCGAAGCCGACCGGCCCCCCAGCGGCGCAGCGTCGGTGTCCAGTTGGATCGTCGCCTCTCGCCCGGTCATCGGCACCTGCACCGTGACCGTCGTCGGGGCCTCTCCCAGGATGACCCGCCTGACACCGCTGTCCGTGGTCACCTCGACGGTCGCCCCTGCCTCTCCCGACAGCAGGAACGAGACCTCGACCGCACGGGTGTCGTCGTCCTCGCGGCGCAACGTGATCACCGACCCGGCATCGAGCGACCTGGCGCCGGGATGGTCGCTCGCATAGGGGGCGGCGCCCCTGAAGGTCACGCCGATCGGCCGCACGACCGCTGCGCCCAGCGCGTCGACGGCTTCCTCGCCGTGCTGATCGATCATCCGTTCCCGCAGCGGACGCAGATCGAACCACTCCCGGGTCCCGTCGGGGCTCCGCTGGCCGATCAGGCCCGCCGCGGCCAACGCGTCCGCTGTCTCCGCACCCGAACGTGGTGTGTGCTGCATGAACGGCGTCGGGTCCGCGCGGCGATCCACATAGAGCACGTCGAACCCCGCCGCGGCCAGACCGATCGCCATCACATCCGGTTCCCGGGCGACCCAGCTCGCCTGCCAGTCACCTCCCCGGCCCTGCATGGCTCCGGAGCTGTACGACACACGGTCTTCGCCCACGGCCCACGGACCCAGGTTGGCGTACATGGGCATACCCCGATCGGTGACCCCGCCGGGGAAGGCGACGTACGGGAACTGGAACGCCAGGGCAGTGTCGTCGACCATCGCCTCGATTCCCGCGGCCACCTCGACGTCGGAGCGATGGGCCCGGACGGCGTCGGTTCGGGACGGCAGCGCACCGGTCTGGTCCACCACCGCCACCGCCACCAGCGCCACTCCGGCCAGGTACGGCCCGAGCGGCGACGGGCGAGCTCGCAGCCCACGCTCGATCGCCGGGCCCAGGGCGCAGAGCCCGATGAAGCCGATCACCACCGAAATGCGGTCCCATGCACGGATCTGGGTGAACCCGACCGCTCCGAGCACCCACGTTGCACCCACCGAGGAGACGACGACCCCGACAGCCGCGATCACCGCCAGCCGACGGTCGAGCCCGTAGCGCGACGTGTCGGAATCCGGGTCGCCCTCGACGTCGCCGTACCGGCGGAGACTCCGAACGCAACGAACAGCGAGCACCAGCAGGCCCGCTGTCGCCACGACCCCCAGGTAGGCACCGCCCTGCCACGGCGTCGAGCTGCGCAGCTGCTCCCCCACGTCCGCGAGCGCCGGCACCCGGTGAGAGGCATCGGGTGCCACGAGCAGGATCGGACGCAACGCATAGAGGCTGAGGTCGTCGACGGCCCGACCCGACGCCTCGATGTTCGTCCCCGCCGAGCGGGCCGCCAGCAGATCACCGGCGACGTTGGCCACGACCACGGCGACGATCCCCACGGCGACGGCTGCCGGCACGACCAGCGCCCGAGCGCTCCGACGACGCAGCGCCACGGCTGCACCCAACCCCGCGACCAACACCAGGGTGTAGGCGGCGTAGTACGCGCTGGCTGATCCGACCACGAGGATCCACGCCGCTGCCCACCATCGGCGGTGACCCACCCTCCCGGGCCCCCACATCGACCCGTCCACCGACCACAGCGCCAGGAGAACTCCGAGCGGCACCGCGTAGTAGGCGGCAAGGAAGACGTGACCGAGTGCGATCCGTTCGAAGTGGTACGGAGCCAACGAGTAGACGATCCCCGACGCGCAGGCCACGGGAGCGCCCACACCGATGTTGCGCAGAACTCCGTATGCGACCACAGCGACCAGGACGAACCCGAGGAGCAGGTAGAGGTTCAGCGTCACGACCCTGTCACCCGAGACCGCCTTCAACAGACGTAGGGCGACCAGGTGGAGTCGGTCCGGGCCGAGCGGGAAGTCGATCCAGCTGGTGCCGTGCGGGGCGCCCAGCCCCGCCGAACCGCGTGCCGATCCGGTCCAACCGGCGGCATCGAACATGGCGAGGACCGAGCGCGTGTCGTTGCGCCACACGATCGGCTCGGACCAGCCACCCGACCAGGGTCTGAGCACGAGTCCGGCCACCAGAGCGCTGACTGCAGACACGAGGCCGTACTCACCGGCGCGACTCAGCACTCGTGGTCTCACCTCCCCACGCTACCGACCGACCGACGATCTACCGCCGGGGCCGGGCGTCCGGTACGGCCCGGGTGATGGCAGGGAATCCCCCCGTTTGGTGGATGCCACCGCCCGTTCAGCCATGATGGGGACCATGGAAACCTCTGAGCGCCCGTGGGGCACCTATACCGTGCTCGAGGACAGCGCGGGACCACAAGGTGAAGCGGATCGAGGTCAACCCGGGCGGCCGATTGAGCTACCAGCGCCACCTCCGCCGAGCAGAGCACTGGTTCGTGCTGCGCGGCACAGGGCACCTGGTGCTCGACGGAATCGAGTCGGAGGTCGGTCCCGGAGCATCGATCGACATTCCCGTCGACACCGCTCATCGCATCGAGAACCCCGGCTCCGACCCGCTCGTGTTCATCGAGGTCCAGCACGGGACCTACTTCGGCGAGGACGACATCATCCGCCTCGAGGACGACTACGGCAGGGTCTGACCGGGTCGCGTGACCCGCTGACAGGACCATGGCGCCTCCTTACGGTTCGGACACCGTCGACCCACGGAGGCACCGATGCAACCCCTCACCCACCTGACGCTGACCGACGACAGTCCGACAGCACCGGACACATCCCTTCCGGGGACACATCCGTTCCGGACACATCCGTTCCGGACACATCGATGCCGGACACATCGATGCCGGACACATCGATGCCGGACACATCGATGCCCGTACGGATGGTGGTGCGCCCCTGGTTCGATCCGGGCCTTGCGCTGCGGGGCGTCGACCCTCGTTCCGACTACGTGGAGCGCTACTTCAGTGGCCTGGTCGGACCATCGGTCGTCCTCATCACCCGCAGGTTCGCCCGTGGCCTTTCGGAACATCCCGAGGGCTTCTCGATCGCCACGGCCGACACCGCCCGTGCGATCGGACTCGGCGCTGGCCTGGGACCCAACGCACCGATGGCCCGCACGCTCGAGCGCGCTGCCCTCTTCGGATTCCTTCGTCGGGTCGGCCCGGACCTGATCGAAGTTCGCACACACCTACCGCTGCTCACCCAGCGCCAGCTGCGGCGACTTCCGCAGTCGGTGCGGGCCTCCCACGAGAACTGGATTAGCGCCCGCCGGGCGGACCCGCCGCCGGCTGCGTGACGGTCAGGACGCCCGACGGGCAGGCACATCGCCGGCAGTACCGGCTGACAGGAGAACAGGCGCGAGCACGACGCCGACCGCCTCGTAGGTGGCGACCATCGCGATGCGACAGCCCATGTCACGACGGAACCTCCGACGACGTCGATGGCTGTCCGCTTCGCTGGCGGCCAGGTCCTCTGCGCTGTCCCACATGCTGAATGCGACGCCGTCACCGGTCGCACGGTCGGCCAGCCAGTAGCTCGCCCGCAGGCCACCCGACCGCAACTGGTGCGAGACCTTGTCGTCGTGCAGCCCGGCGAGATCGTCCACCATCACCTCGGGTACGCCCTCGACCCAGGTGACCCGCACCCAGTGAGGTTCGGCCCCGTCGGTCGAGTCGACTTCGTGCGTCGCGACCACCTCCAAGTGCTGCACCGCGTAGATGCGCAGCCCGACGTGCTCGGCGATCGTCGCACGCTCCATGCCGTCCGTCGCCTGCTCCGAGAGCAGCGCATCCTCGTCGGACCAGTCGGTCATGACCAGCACGTGCCCGCTCGACCGCTCGACCATCCAGTAGCCCCGAAGCGCTCCGGGGTGGGCCACGAACGCCGGTATCAGCTCGTCAGTCACGACTCGGGCGGCGTCGTCGATGCGGCGAGCATCGATTCCGGCATGGACGAGCTTCGAGACCATCGCGGAGCACCTTCCGAAATCTGGAGGCGGTAGTTCCCATGTCAACGGTCGCGCCGACAGGTGCCGGAGTCGATGGTCCTTCTGAACCTCGCCAGCGAGTCGAACTGGGGCGACGGATCAGGCGAGATCCTCGTCGACCTCTTCCACGATCTCCATCTCGTCACCCCATGTCTCGAGCAACGTCAACAACGTGCGCACACCGAAGCCGGTCGCCCCCTTGGGCGAGACTCCGTCGGCCTCACCCAGGAACGCAGGGCCGGCGATGTCCAGATGCACCCACGGCGTCGCGTCATCGACGAACTCCTTGAGGAACAGCCCCGCCGTGAGGGTGCCGCCGTACCGGCCCCCGGCGATGTTCTTGATGTCGGCGACGCTCGAGTCGAGCGACGATCGGTAGTCAGCCGGTAGCGGCAACTGCCAAACGCGCTCCCCGGCAGCTTCGGCCGCGGCCTCGACCACACCGCAGAAGACCTCGTCGTTGCCCATCAGGCCGGCGATCTTCTGGCCGAGCGCGACCATGCATGCCCCGGTCAACGTCGCCAGGTCGACGATTGCATCGGGCTCCTCGTCACCGGCCAGGCTGAGCGCGTCGGCAAGGACAAGACGTCCCTCGGCGTCGGTGTTGAGCACCTCGACAGTGGTGCCGTTGCGAGCCGTGTACACGTCACCCGGACGCTGAGCGGACCCACCGGTCATGTTGTCGGTCATCGGGGTGAACGCAACGACACGGACTGCGACGTCTAGGTCAGCCAGCGCGCACATCGCGGCGATCACCGCCGCCGCACCCGCCATGTCGCACTTCATCTCCATCATCGACTCCGCCGGTTTGAGCGACAATCCACCCGAATCGAAGGTGATGCCCTTTCCGACTAGAGCGACCGTGTCCACGGCATCCGGCTCGGGGGACAGGTCCTGGACGACGCCTTGGTCGGTGGTGTCCTCGTCGGTGGCCGTCGGGTCGTAGGTGAGCTTCAGCAACCTCGGCTGCTCGTCGGATCCCTGGTTGACCGCCAGGACTCCCCCGAGCCCGGCAGCGACCATTGCGTCGAGATCCATGATCTCGGCCGACAGGCCGGCCGCGACCGCGCGCTCGGCGGCCCTCTCGGCGAAGACCGCAGGGGTCAGGGAACCACCCGGCTCGTTCACCAGGTCCCGAGCGAAGCAGACCGCCTCGGCGGCGGCTCGACCGCGGGCTGCGCCGTCACGGACCTCACGCACTCTGTCGCCCACCGCGATGGTTGCGGCCGAGAGCCCCGGGCTGGCCGACGGATCGGTCTTGTAGGCATCGAAGCGGTAGGCGCCGAGGATCAGACCCTCGGTCACCGCCCGCACGCCGGCCCCCGGTTCCAGATCGATCCCATCCGGGTAGGCGAACCCCACCCGCCGGTGGCGTCCGACGGCCCTGGTGAACACCGCCGCCGCTGTCCGCAGTTCGCCGGCGCCGACTGCGGCGGCAGGGCCCACGCCCACGAGCACCCTGGAACGCTCGCCGTCATCGAGAACGAGGATCTGGCCCACCTTCGCAGCGAAGCCCGACCGTTCCATGGCCGCCTTGCGAACCCCAGGCACCTTGTTGAGGGAATCGGAGCAGACGGTCTCGGCCACGGCGGTGGCGCCGGCGGGAACGTCCTTCGAGATCTTGACGGACAACAACTCGGACATGGCACTCCTGGTCGAACGGTTCGGGTATCGGTGACGGATCGGGGTTATGAGTCCTGGGGACTGCAGTCCGGTCAGCTCACCGGGGCTCGTGACGGCAGCGAGGTTCCCTCCTGCCAGCGGGCAAGGGTCCACAGGAGGTCCGACAGGCGGTTCAGGTAGGCGACGACCTCGGACCCTTCGGCGGCAGCACTGAGACAGGATCGCTCAGCTCGGCGCACGACCGCTCGTGCCAGGTCCAGGAACGAGGCGACGGGATCCTCGCCGGGCACCACGAACTCGAACGGCATGTCGGTCGGCTTCGTGTAGGCATCGATCTGGGACTCGAGGCGTGCAACCATCTCGGCAGTCACCAGGGTCTTGCCGGCCTCGAGCTTCGACCGGTTCCGGGCATCGGTCGCCAGATCCGCCATCAGCACCCAGAGGTCGCGCTCCAGCCCGACGAGGAGTTGGTCGAGCTCGCCACCACGAGAGGCGTGCGCACGTGCAACACCCATCGCCGACTGCGCCTCGTCGACATCGCCGTAGGCCGAAGGCAGCACGTCGTCCTTGCGGACACGCCCCCCGTAGAGCAGCCCCGTCGTTCCGTCGTCGCCCTTGCGCGTGTAGATCCTCATGCCGTGGCGAGTGTACGGCCGCCACCAGCTCCGGGTGGGCAGCCCGAACCCGTGGGGACCGCTGTGCAGCACGCCGGTAGGCTCGCAGCCATCATGACGACCTCCCCGTTCCTCGACGCCGTACGGTCCCGGATAGTCATCTACGACGGCGCCTCCGGCACCTGGCTGCAGCAGCAGAACCTCACGATGGAGGACTACGGCACCCCGGAGCTCGAAGGGTGCCCCGAGATCCTCAACGAGACGCGTCCGGATCTGATCAAGCAGATGCACTCGGAGTACTTCGACGCAGGCGCGGACATCGTCGAGACCAACAGCTTCGGAGGGATGCGCGCCACGCTCGGCGAATACGGGTTGGGCGACCGGACCGAAGAGCTCAACGAGATGGCCGCGCGCCTCGCCCGAGAGGTGGCCGACGAGTACTCCACCCCCCAACGCCGCCGTATGGTCGCCGGCTCGATCGGGCCCGGCACCCGCTTCGCCTCACTCGGCCACGTCGGCTACGAGGAGCTACGCGACCAGGTGGCCGAACAGGCACGCGGTCTGCTGCGCGGCGGCGTCGACGTCCTGCTGATCGAGACGCAGTTCGATCTGCTCGGCATCAAGGCATCCATGAACGGCTGCCGCGCTGCCATGGCCGAGCTCGGCATCGAGGTGCCGATCCAGGTGCAGGTGACGATCGAGCTGACCGGACGGATGCTTCCCGGCACCGAGATCGGTGCCGCCCTCGTCGCGCTCGACCCCATGCGGCCCGACGTGATCGGCATCAACTGCGCGACCGGCCCCGAGGAGATGAGCGAGCACGTCCGACACCTGTCGCAGCACTCCCGCATCCCGGTGTCGGTGCTCCCGAACGCCGGCCTGCCATCCGTCGTCGACGGCGAGATGCACTACGACCTGACCGCCGAGAAGTTCGTCGAACACCAGGTCCGCTTCGTCAAGGACTTCGGCGTCTCCATCGTCGGTGGCTGCTGTGGCACCACACCCGAGTACATCCGCCAGCTCGCCGAGGCGCTCGACGGGGTCGAACGCCCCGTGCGCACACCGCAGTTCGAGCACGGCCTGGCCTCGATCTACTCGCCGGTGGCGCTCGACCGCGACGAGTCCGACGCATCGAGCCTGATCATGATCGGCGAGCGGACCAACGCGAACGGCTCCAAGAAGTTCCGTGAGGCGATGCTCGAGGCCGACTGGGACACGTGTGTCGCGATGGCCAAGGACCAGGTAAAGGAGGGCTCGCACGTCATCGACGTCTGCGTCGACTACGTGGGCCGCGACGGCACCCTCGACATGGTCGAGATCGCCCAGCGCTTCGCCACCCAGTCGTCGGTCCCGCTGGTGCTGGACTCGACCGAGCCCGAGGTCGTCGAGGCCGGACTGCGCTGGATCGGTGGTCGGGCGATGCTCAACTCGGCCAATCTCGAGGACGGCGACGGCGAGGGTTCACGCGGGGACCGGGTGTTCCGTCTGGCCCGCGAGTACGGGGCAGCGGTCATCTGCCTTCTGATCGACGAGGAGGGACAGGCCCGCGACGTCGACTGGAAGCTGCGCGTCGCCCACCGGATCCACGACCTTGCAGTCGAACGGTACGGACTCGAGGCCGAGGACCTGGTCTTCGACGCGCTCACGTTCCCGCTGTCCACCGGCGACGAGGACCTGCGCAAGGACGCCATGCACACCATCGATGCGATCCGTCGCATCAAGTCCGAGATCCCCGGCGCCAAGACGACCCTCGGTTTGTCCAACGTGAGCTTCGGGCTCAAGCCGGCGGCACGTCACGTGCTCAACAGCGTGTTCCTGCACGAGTGCCAGCAGGCGGGGCTCGACTCGGCGATCGTGCACGTCGCCAAGATCCTGCCGCTCAGCCGCATCCCCGATGACCAGCGCGACGTCTGCCTGGATCTGATCTACGACCGGCGCGGCACCGAGGGGCTCCTGTCGGGCGGGAGCACCGACTACGACCCGCTGCACAAGCTGCTCGAGATCTTCGAGGACGTGCAGGTCGGCGAAGCGGTCGTCGAGGACCGCTCCGACTGGCCGATCGAGCAGAAGCTCAGCCAGCGCATCATCGACGGCGACCGCGACGGCCTGATCGACGATCTCGACATCGCGCTCGGCGCCGGGCACACCCCGCTCGGCATCATCAACGACATCCTCCTCGCCGGCATGAAGGTCGTCGGCGAACTGTTCGCCACCGGTGAGATGCAGCTCCCGTTCGTGCTCCAGTCCGCCGAGACGATGAAGGCTGCCGTGTCGTACCTCGAGCCGATGATGGACAAGGTCGACGGAGAATCGGGCAAGGGCCGGATCGTGCTGGCGACCGTCAAGGGCGACGTGCACGACATCGGCAAGAACCTGGTCGACATCATCCTCACCAACAACGGCTACGAGGTCCACAACCTGGGCATCAAGATCTCGATCAACGAGATGATCGACAAGGCCGTCGAGGTCGGCGCCGACGCGATCGGCATGTCCGGGCTCCTGGTCAAGTCGACGCTGATCATGCGCGACAACCTCGAGGAGCTGAACCAGCGCCAGATGAAGGACATGCCGGTGCTGCTCGGCGGAGCTGCGCTCACCCGCACCTACGTCGAGCGTGACCTGCGCGAGGTGTACGAGGGCCGCCTGTTCTACGGCAAGGATGCCTTCGAGGGGCTCCGGGTCATGGACCGCCTGGCCGAGATCCGCGTCGGCGGGCTCGACGTAGACGACGGCATGATCCCCTCCGAGCGCGAGCTGCACCGCCACCGCGTCGAGACCGACGACGAGCCCGAGGTAGAGGTCCCGGTGCGCTCACCCGAGGTGTCGATGGACAACGAGGTGTTCGTGCCGCCGTTCCTGGGCACCAAGGTCATCAAGGGCCTGTCCATCGACGACATCGCCGGCTACCTGAACGAGACCGGGCTGTTCCGGAACCAATGGCAGTTCCGCCCCGAGACGTTGCCCGACGGCACCAAGGAGACCGACGAGCAGTTCAAGACGCGGGTGCGCGCCGTGCTGCGCGAGCAGCTGGCGTTGGTGAAGGAGCAGGACCTGCTGGTACCCCAGGTCGTCTACGGCTTCTTCGCCGCCAACGCCGACGGCGACGATCTGGTCATCTGGACCGACGAGTCGCGGACGGTCGAGGCTGCCAGGTTCCCGCTCCCCCGCCAGAGCAAGGACCCGTTCCTGTGCATCGCCGACTTCTTCCGGCCGATCGACGCGGACCAGCCCGGCGGCGGCGAGGACGACTACGCCGCCTTCCAGATTGTGACCATGGGTCCGCGGGTGTCGGATCGCACCGCGCAGCTCTTCGCCGAGAACCGCTACCAGGAGTACCTGCTGCTGCACGGCCTCGGCGTGGAGATGGCCGAGGCACTCGCGGAGCTGTGGCACCGCCGCATCCGCGAGGAGTGGGGGTTCGCCGACGAGGATCCCGACGGGGTCGTCGGTGCGCCGACCCCGGCGGCGCTGCACGGCCTGTTCCGCCAGAAGTACCGCAGCGGCCGCTACTCGTGGGGCTACCCGGCCTGCCCGGACCTGGAGGAGAACGAGACCATCGCCACGCTCCTCGACTCCGGACGCATCGGGGTCGAGTGCAACGAGGACACCGGCTTCCAGTACCACCCGGAGCAGAGCACCTCGGCGCTCATCTGCCACCACCCACGCGCGAAGTACTTCGTCGCCCGGTAGACAGAGCCGGTGCACATCCTGGTCACCGGCTCAGCCGGGTTCATTGGCAGCCACACCGTCGAGGCGCTGCTGGCGCAGGGGCACCGCGTCCGTGGTGTCGACTGCTTCACAGACAACTACGACCCGTCGCTCAAGCGCGAGAACGTCAAGGCGGTGGCCGACCACCCGGACCACGAGCTCATCGAGGCAGATCTGGTCACCGCCGACCCGATGGTGCTGCTCGAAGGCGTAGACCGGGTGCTGCACCTGGCCGGCCAGCCGGGCGTGCGCGACTCGTGGGCAGACGGCTTCGGCGTCTACGTGGACCGCAACATCACCGCGACCCAGCGCCTGCTCGAGGCGGCGCGGGCGATCGGGGTTGAGCGCTTCGCTGCTGCATCCAGCTCATCGGTCTACGGCGACGCCGAGACCTACCCGACACCCGAGACCGCTGTACCCCGCCCGGTCAGCCCCTACGGCGTCACCAAGCTGGCCGCCGAGCACCTCTGCACCCTGTACGCCGCCAACTTCGGCGTGCCGACCGTCTCGCTGCGCTACTTCACCGTCTACGGGCCCCGCCAGCGCACCGACATGGCGTTGCGACGCATGATCGACCTGACCCTCGCTGGTGAACCCTTCCACCTCTACGGCGACGGATCCGTCAGCCGCAGCTTCACCTACATCGACGACGTCGTGGCCGCGAACCTCGCGGCTCTGTTCAAGCCGGCCCCGGCCGGAACCGTGTGCAACATCGCCGATCACGAGACCACATCCATGAGCGACCTGATCGACCTCGTCGGCCGCACGATCGGTGAGCCCGTCCGTGTCGAGCGTCAGGCGGTCGCCGCCGGCGATGCCCGCCGGACAGGAGGCTCGTCCGACCTGGCAGCAAGCGTGCTCGACTGGACGCCGGCTACGACGCTGACCGACGGGGTCACCCAGATGGTCGCCTGGTGCCACGACCAGACCCTCACTTGACGATGTCGCGGCGGAACATCGACAACGCTCCCCAGACGTCCCGCGGGGTGGTGGCATCGTCGTAGATGCTGCCGCCGATCGCACCCGAATCAACCATCGCCGCGTTCATCCAGAAGATCTGTTCACCGGTGATCCCGGTCCCCTCGCCACCGATCGGGTGCACCGCCAGATCAGGACGGCGGGTGAGCCTGCGCAGCCGGACCACCGACTCGTACGTGTAGCGGTAGGGGTCGTTCCACTCGGTGAACGTGTTGCGACGGTACGACCAGTACGCCATGGGTGCCCAAGCGTCGTAGAAGGGCACGAGCTCGCGGTAGGGGAAGCTGGGCCACCAGGAGCGGTTGAGCTCCTCCCAGATGACCGGCGTCACCGGGATCGCAACGAGTGCCAGGTTGCCGAAGGCGCCGCGCATGAAGCGCGACTCGGTGATCAGCTTCGCGTTGCGGTCGGCGATGTCCGGGTTCGCCGTCGACTCGATGTCCACGCCCAGCCCGTCGAACCCCCCGAACTGGGCGATCGCCACCAGCCGATCGAGATCGGCGGCCACGTTGACGAACTCCGGCAGGTACCAGCCCACCACTCGCATCCCGTGTCGGTGCGCGTGGTCGATGATCTGTCGGAGCAGACCACGGTCGAGGATCAGGTCGACGTGGCGGAACGTGGACGGCTGGATGAACAGGGTCTGCACGCCGGCCTGGGCCAAGCGGTCCACGTCGCTCAAGCTCAGGGGCGGGTTGGCCGCGGGGTTGCGGGCCTGTACGAACGTCGGCGACCAGTCCCACACGTCCCACCATGCGCCCAGACCGGCGACGACCTGGGCCCGAGTCGGGTTCGGGCTGGGGGGCGGAGGCGGCGGTGCGGGCTGGCAGGCGGTGACGACGAGCGCGAGCACCAGAGCGAGCGATAGTGGGATGGCGGGGAGTCGTCGCACGAGCCCCCAGGGTAGTGACCTCAGGCCAGCGCCAGGATCGCCCGAGCTACAAGGTCGGTGCCGAACGCCGTGAGCAGCGCCAGGTAGAGGAGCCCGGTGGCGGCCATGACCGCCGAGTAGTACTTCTCGCGCAGCGCGAGCTTGGTCACGACAACCAGTCCGATCGTCGTGATCGCACACGCGACCCAGAACCAGCCGAGCATGCCGTTGTAGCCGTCGTCGATCGTGCCGTTGAGTGCAGCGATCATTCCGGGTGGAACCAGGAGAAGCAGCACCTCGAACGGCCAGATCCATCCGAGGTGGTTGACGAGCTCCTCGAGCGGAGCCCGCGGCAGCCCGGGCTGGGTGAGGTACCAGTGGCCGAGGAGCATCGCGTCGGACACGCAGCCCATGAACGCTGCTCCCACGACGGCGCGGGCGACGCCCAACCAGACCGGCCCTCCGGCGACCGCTCCGCCGGCGATCACGCCTACGAGCCCGATCGCCGGTGCGATCAGGTCCAGCCGCGGATCGAACTCCGGCACCGATTCGTCGAAGGTCATCTCGGCACGATCGATGCCGGTCATCGCCGCGACGCGGGCGGAACGTCGCTGCACCCGCTCGCGCTGCAGTTCCACCCCGGCCGCTCGACGTCGCCACGACACGAACCCCACTGCGGCGCAGGCGAGCACGACCCCTGCGGCCGCGGCTTCTCGGATCGGCTCAGCTCCGTAGCGGAGCCCGACCACCAGCGCCAGCAGTGCTATCGCTCCGTAGACGCCGCGCAGCAACCAGCCGTAGCCGACCGACACCTCACGACGGCGTGTCGTGACCCACAGGTAGAACAGGCCACCCGTGGCCCACTGCAGCAGAAAGGTCGAGATGTTGAACGAGATCTCGACGGTGCTCGAGCTCACCCCTGGCCCAGACCCCGGTAGATCGAGTCGACCAGGTGCACCCTGCGGAACGACAACGCCGTGTCCGCGTCGAGACCCGCGTTGTAGAGCACAGCGACGACCAGGTCGTGCTCGGGATCGGCGAAGGCGAAGCTGGTGCCACCCTGACCGGCATGGCCGAACGCTCCCCCGCTCGGCGCGTCGCCGAAGAAGTGCGACGACAGTGGCGTCATGAAACCGAGTCCGAACCCGGCCGGCCGGCCCAACGTCACGTCCTCGGTGAGAGGCAATCGAGGGGTCACAGCGGCTTCGAGCAGCGCGGCCGGCAGCACCTTGTCGGCTCCGCCGAGATCGTCGAGCAGACCCCTGTAGAAGGCGGCGATCGCGGACATGGTGCCGTAGGACCCGAACGACGGGTTCCACTCCGCGGCGGTCTCCGGACCCACCTCTGCCAACAGCGGAACCGGTTGTTCCATGGTCAGGTCCAGGGTCGCCGAGATCCTGGGCGCGAGGCGGGCGTAGTCGTCTCCCTCGATCCGCATGACCAGGTCGTCCGGAGCGACCCCGTACGGGTCGAGCACCACGTCGCGCGCATAGCTGTCGAAGGGCTGCTCGGTCAGGGCTTCTATTACCCGTCCGAGCATGAACCACCCGCCGAACTCCGAGTACGCCCTGTCGGCGCCGAAACGCCAGCCCTCCGGCGGTGGTGACGCGTCCACCCACGCCGAACGGCTCCGCGGCGGCAGGATGCGGGCAAGGATCGTGTTGATCACGTGCAGACCCGCCGTGTGGCCCAGCACCTGCTCGATCGTGCGGTCCGCGATCCAGCTCGCTCCGAGGTCGTCGACGACGTCGCCGAGCCGGTCGTCGAGGCTGAGCTCGTCTTCGGCGATCAGACGCAGCACCGCCACCGCGACGATCGGTTTGGCGGTGCAGTACAGGGCCGAGAGCGTGTCGTCGGTGAACGGCTGATGCAGGTGCGTCCTGCCGACCGAAGCGTCCAGCAACGTCTCGTCGCCTCGTCGCACCACGATCTGGGCTGCCGTGTGGAAGAAGCCTTCGTCGGCCTCTCGCTCCAGACGCTCGACGAGCTCCTCGTAGGGGTCGGTGACGATCACGGTCGTCGACGGTACCAGCTGCGTCCCGGCACGGGATCAGGCCGCCCGGACGCGACCGGAGCTCAGATGCCTGCCTGCTCGGCTAGCAACGCCCTGGCCACGGCCGAGACCTGGATCTCGTCGGTGCCGGCGTAGATCTGGAGCACCTTGGCGTCGCGGGCAAGCTGCTCGACCTCGAACTCGGCCATGTAGCCGTTGCCTCCGAAGATCTGCACCGCTTCGAGCGCCACTTCCATCGCGGCCTGGGCAGCGTAGAGCTTGCCGGCCGAGGCTTCGGCGAACGAGCCTGGCTCCCCCGCGGCCGCCATCTCGATGTTGCGGAACACCTGGTTCTGGAGGTTCATGCGGGCTACCTCCATCTTGGCGAGCTTCAGCTGGATCAATTGGAACTGGCCGATCGGCTGGCCGAACTGCACGCGGTCGTTCGCGTAGGCCACCGACAGCTCCAGGCAACGCTCGACGATGCCGAGGGCCATGGCGACAACACCGGTGCGCTCCTGACCGAACGTCGCCTTGGACGCCTGGCGACCTCCGGTGCCCTTGTAGGCGTCCTCCGACTCGCCGAGCAGCCGATCCCGCCCGACCCGCACATCGTCGAGGAACAGTTCTCCCGTCGGACTCGAGTGCATCCCCATCTTGCGCAGCGGCTTGGACTGCTCCAGTCCGGGCGTACCGGAGTCGAGCACGAACTGCAGCACCGTGCGCTCCTCGGGCGGGTTGCCCTCGTCGAGCTTGCAGATGAACACGATCGTGTCGGCGTAGGGGCCGTTGGTGATGAAGGTCTTGGAGCCGTTGAGGACGTACTCGTCGCCGTCACGGCGGGCCGTGGCCTTCATGGACCCGAAGGCGTCCGAGCCGGAGCCGGGCTCGGTGATCGCCCATGCGCCGATCTTCTCGAGAGTCAGCAGGTCGAGCCCCCAGCGCTCCTTCTGGGCGAGGGTCCCCTTTGACATGACCGACGACGCGGTCAGGCCCATCGACACGCCCATGGCGGTCACCATTCCCGGGCAGACCCGGCACAGCTCGATTATCGGGATGATCGTGAAGGCGATCGAGTTCGCGTCCCTGGAACCGCCCTCACCCTTCTCGGCCGCCTCACCCGCCACCTGTGCCTTCTCGGCGGCGATGCGCTTGTCGAACGACATGCGCTGCATCTCGGTCATCCCGAACGTCGAGAACATCTTGCGCAGCAGGTCGTACGGCGCCAGATCGCCGAACTCGAGCTCCTCGCGCAGCGGCCTGACCTCACGATCCACGAAGTCGCGCACAGCGGTGCGCACCATCTGCTGCTCTTCGGACCACTCGTACACGTCGACCCCCGTGTTCTCCGCACGACCCAACTTGACTGGGCGGTCAAGTTAGCTCAGAAGGAGTCGCGGGCCGGGATCCACGGGGCGACCTCGCCCCACCAGGCAAGCTCCGCGGGGATCACCGGGAGCGATCGGTAGACCGAGACGTACTCGGGCTCCTGGAGCAGGCCGTGCAGCAGCAGCAACAACGTCCACCACCGCGTCGACGATGCCGCCGTCCTCGATCGCCTCGAGCGCGGTCAGCTCACCCGAACGCATCCGCAGGTAGTTGCGCCACGTCATCGCGATGTGCATCTGCGGCGCTCCCCACGCAGGCTCCCCCTCGGCTGGTTCGGCCCACTCGTCGACCAGCTCGCACACCACGCGTTTGCCGTCCTGATAGCGGATGTCGCACGCCAGTGGTCCGACCGGGCTGCCGAGTAGCTCGAATCGCAACCACGCGGTTGCGTCGGGGATCGATGGCAGCTCGTCCCAACGATCCGACGCCATGTCGTCGAGCGGCGCCAGGGCCAGCACCTCGCTGTCGGCGCCGCCTGCCCCTATGCGGATCGATACGGCTGAGGCCCGCCGCGGCCCGGCCAGATCCGTAGCCAGAGGCTGGAACGGGTCACCGGGCCGCACTAGGCCCCACGGACCCGGCACGTCGTCGCGTACCCACTCGACGAGCTGACCCGACTCGAACACCTGGTGGTGGTGCACCACGGAGCCGTCTTCGAGTACCGAGTCGTGGTGGACCACACCGGTCGCGTACGGGGGACGAGGATTCACTCCTTCACCGGCGAGCTGCTGACGTACGTACTCCTGTCCACCCCGTGCAACGATCCCCATCTCAGATCCTCTTCCCCGCCGCCTCGGCGGCGCTGCTCGCGTGGTAGCTGGAACGGGTGAACGGGCTGGACTCGACGTGTGCCAGCCCCATCTGCTCGCCGGCGGCCCTGAAGCGCTCGAAGTCCTCGGGTCGCCACCAGCGGGCGACCGGCAGGTGGTGCGACGTCGGGCGCAGGTACTGCCCGATCGTGACTATCGACGTGCCCACCGAAGCCAGGTCGGCCAGCGTCGCGAGCACCTCCTCCTCGGTCTCCCCCAGTCCGAGCACGAGCCCCGACTTGGCAGTCAGACCTGCGTCGTACGCCCGCGCCAGCACCGCCAGCGACCGGGCGTACCCGGCCGACGGTCGCACCGCCCGCTGCAACCTGGCGACGGTCTCGATGTTGTGGTTCACCACGTCAGGCCGCACGCACAGCACCTGCTCCAGAGCCTCGGCGTCGCCCTTGAGGTCCGAGATGAGCACCTCGACCCCGGTGCCCGGACGAAGCTCACGGATCGCTTCGACGGTCGCCGCCACGTGCGCAGCGCCGCCGTCGGCCAGGTCGTCGCGGGCGACCATCGTCACGACGGCGAAATCCAGGCCCATCCGACGTACGGCCTCCGCGACCCGACCGGGCTCGGCGGGATCCAGCGCCCCCGGATGGCGGGTGTCGACCAGGCAGAACCCGCAGGCCCGGGTGCAGCGCTCGCCGCACACCATGAAGGTCGCGGTGCCCTGGGACCAGCACTCCGAGAGGTTCGGACAGCCGGCCTCCTCGCACACCGTGACGAGGCCGAGGTCGCGTACGGTCTGCTTGAGCCCCATGACCCCCGACCCGTGCCGTACGGGGGCACGCATCCAGTCCGGCTTGCGTTCACCGAGCGCAACCGCGTCCTCGCCTGCCACGCCTGCTTCGGCCAGACGGCCGAGCAGACGCACCGAGGTGCCATCGCCCTGCCTGCGGGTGAGCGGCAAAGTACCGGCACGGGAAGCGTTCGCCCCACCGGTTGCCTCGCCCGGCCCGGCACCCCTGCTGAACAGGGCCAGATCCGTGTCCAGATGACGCCAGACGACGTCGCTCCGCTCGACCCGAGCAGGGCCCCAACGGCTCACGAACGAGTCCACGAAAGCGTCGGCGACCTCATGCATACCGACGTCGACCCCTTCGGCGGCCAGCGAGGTGACTCCCTTGTCGGCGATGCCACAGGGGACGATGCCGTCGAACCAGCTCATGTCGGTGCTGACGTTCAGAGCGATCCCGTGCAACGTCCTACCGCGCTCGATCCTCACTCCGATGGCAGCGATCTTGCGGGCACGCGGTGTGCCCGGATCGATCCACACCCCCGGACATCCCCGCTGTCGTCCCGCCGAGTCGAGCCCGAGGGACCAGAGCACATCCAGGAGCACCTGTTCGAGCAGTTCCACGTAGCCCGGAGTGTCCGGGAGACCACCGGGACCATCGCCCTTCGTGGGCAGTGTGAGGATCGGATACGCGACGAGCTGACCGGGCCCGTGGAACGTCACGTCTCCGCCGCGGTCGACGTCGAGGAGCTCGGCTCCACGCTCAGCCGGATCGATCAGCACGTTGGAACGATCAGCATGACGGCCCAGCGTGTAGGTCGGTGGGTGCTCCAGGAGGAGGAGGCGATCCTCGCCACTCCGGCTCGGATCGCCGTGCAGCGCCTGCTGGAGAGACCACGCCTCGCGGTAGCCGACGGTGCCGAGCCATCGCACACGCAGCCCGACACCGGTTCCACACATCAGCTCGCGTCGGGCCGATCCGACGACCGCAGCGCTCACCGCGGCGCCTGCCATCAGACCTCGGCTGTCCAGTCGCGCGTCTCGAGGATCTCCTTGACCCGCGACATGAACGCCGCTGCGTAGGCGCCGTCGAACGCCCGGTGGTCCCACGCGAGAGTCAGGTTGCCGACCGAGTGGATACCGATCGACTCGTTGCCGAACTCGTCGGTGACCACCACCGGCTGACGTGACACTCCGTCGGTGGACATGATCGCCACCTGCGGCTGGTTGATGATCGAAATGACCATAGCGGTCCCGAAACGACCCGAGTTGGACAGGGTGAACGTCCCACCGGCGAGGTCGTCCGGGCTGAACTGCCGGCTCCGGGCACGCTCGGCCAGCTCGTTGATGTCGCGGGCGATCGCACGCAGGCGTTTGCCGTGGGCGTCCTTGACCACCGGCGCCAGCAGGCCCTTGAAGTCAAGATCGACGGCGATCGAGAGGTTGACCACGTCGTGTAGGACGATGGTGCCGTCGCCCACCGAAGCGTTCATGTGCGGGAACTCGTGAAGCGCGTCGACCACGGCCCGGCTGATGAACGGAAGGTAGGTGAGCGAGAACCCTTCCTCGGCCTTGAACTCGTCGCGGAACTGCGAGCGCACCCGGTCGATGCCCTCGAAGTCGACCTGGACCATCGTGACGGTGTGCGGCGCGACCGCCTTGGAGGCGACCATCGCGTCACCGGTGAGGCGTCGGATGTTCGTCAACTCCTCCACTCGTTCGCCGCCACCGGGCACGAGAGGCACCACGTCGGGACGGGGAGCAGGCGTTCGCTGAGCCGGCCGCGCCGGAACGGGCCGTTCAACCGCGGTGGGAGTCACTGCGGGTGTGGCCGGCGCTGCTGAGCCGACCGGTGTGGTCTGGGCAGCACCGACGCCGGACGCCGCGCGGCGGTCGATCTCGGCCAGCACGTCGTCACGGGTCAGGCGTCCACCGACCCCGGTGCCGCTGAGCGTCGCCGGGTCGATGCCGTGTTCCTCCACGAGTCGCCGCACCAATGGTGACAACAGCGCCGGCGCTGCCGGCTCGGCCGCGGGCTGTGGTACCGGTGCGACCGGCTCCGCGACGACTGGAGCCGGTACCTGTGTGTCCGGCGCCGCTGGAGCCGGAGGTGTGTCTGCTGGCGCCGGGACGGGATCGAAGGCCGCCGGTGCTGTGGTCGAAGTCGCCGGTACTGATGGAGTGGACGCATCGGTTGCCGGCGGGGCCGACGCGACCGCGGGCACGTCGCTGGCGTCACCGACGATGGCGAGGACGGTGCCGACGTCGACAGTGTCGCCTTCCTGCACGAGGATCTCGGTCAGCACGCCGCTCGACGGCGCGGGGACCTCGGTGTCGACCTTGTCGGTCGAGACCTCGAACAACGGCTCATCCTCGGCCACGGACTCGCCGACCTGCTTGAACCAACGGGTGATCGTGCCCTCGGTGACGGATTCGCCCAGCTGGGGCATCACGATCTCGGCCATAGCGCCATCCCTTCGGTGCAGTGCAGCGTCACAGCCGCCACTGGCGTCGTGGAGCCGATCGAACCATCGACCCCGACGGGGAGCTTACTTGTCTCGAACTTGTCTCGTGGACGGATCCGTAGCAGCCGCTCAGCCGTGCAGCGACCTTCCCGTCAGCGCCAGGACGGACTCACCGAACAACTCGCTGAGCGACGGATGAGGCTGGATGAACTCGGCCACCTCATCGACCGTCGCCTCCCAGTTGACCGCCAGGTACCCACCCGAGAGCTGCTCGGTCACCCACGGACCCACCATGTGCACACCGAGGATCCGGCCGCCGGTGCCGTCCGCATTGCGCTCCGCGATGATCTTGACCAGCCCGGCGGTCTCACCGATGATCATCGCCCGGCTGTTGCCGGCGAACCGGTGCTTCGAGACCACCACGTCGAAGCCCGCTTCCTTGGCCGAGGTCTCGGAATGACCGGCGAACGCGACCTCCGGGCTGCAGTAGATCGCCCACGGAACCTTCGAGTAGTCGATCGGAGCAGGTGACTCCCCGAGCAGGTCCTTGACGGCGAGGATCCCCTCGGCGAAGGCGACGTGGGCGAGCTGCGGGGTGGCGATCGCGTCGCCGAGCGCCCAGACCGAGGGCTCCCCCGTCCGGCAGTACTCATCGACCTCGATGTGGCCGCGCTCGCCGATGCGCACCGCCGTACCGTCGGCCACCAGCCCCTCGGTGTAGGGCACCCTTCCGACCGACACGACGACCAGATCGGTTTCGATCGTCTCTCCGTCACCGAAGTCGACAACCGTTCCGACACCACCCTCACCGCTGCCGGCTCCTCGGTGACCCCGCACGGCCACGCCGGTGCGCACCTCGATCCCCTTCTTCTTGAAAGCCTGCAGGACGCTCCGCGTGACGTCCTCGTCACAACCGGGCAGCACCTTCGGCAGCGCCTCGAGGATCGTCACCGTCGCGCCCAGGTCGGCGAGCGTCGACGCGAAACTCGCAGCCGATCGCCCCACCGCCGATGACGACCGCACGGCGCGGCACACGCTCGATCTGGAAGAACTCGTCAGAGGTCACGACCGTTCGACCGTCCGCCTCGAAGCCCGGGATCAGGCGCGGCACGGACCCGCTCGCGAGCACGACCGCGTCCGCGGTGATCGTCGTACTGTCGCCGTCAACACCACGGATGCTCACCGTGCGGTCGACTCCGAGCGTGCCGACGCCGTTGAAGATCGTGACCTTCCGCCCCTTGAGCAGGCCGGTCACGCCCCCGACGAGCTTGTCGATCACCGACTGCTTGCGCTCGAGGGTCACGGACCAGTCGAGCGACTTCGGTTCGACGACCACCCCGAAGTCACCTGCGTGCTTCACCGTGCGGACGATCACGCGGCCGTCTCGAGCAGCTCCTTGGCGGGGATGCACCCCCGGTGCAGGCACGTTCCGCCGATCTTGTCGAACTCGACCAGAGCGATGTTCAGCCCGGCCGATGCGCCGTAGAGAGCCGTGCCGTAACCCCCCGGACCACCTCCGATCACCACGAGGTCGAAGTGCTGGTCGCTGGGATCGGTGGTAGCGCTCACAGCGGCGAGCCTACCCATCGCTCAGGGTGCAGTGACACGGTGCCGATCAGGGGAGAAGATCACATTGGCCGAGTGGACGGAGACCCCCATGACTTTCAGATCAGACGCCATCACCCCGACCACCGAAGACCACCGCGGTGAGATCGCCCGACCCCGCAACCGCCCCGCTACGCGCAGCCGCCAGCGCACCCGCACCCTTGCGGGCGTTGCCGTCGCGGGAGTGATCGCGTTGGGACTCGGAGCCTGCGGTGGCGGCTCGGACGACAGCAGCGACGCTGCAGACGAGCTCGCGGAGAAGCTCGCCGAAGCGGGCAGCGGCGATGCCGATGTCGACATCGACAGCGAGACGGGCCAGGTAGATGTCTCGACACCCGACGGAGACATGTCCTTCGGCAGCGGGGCCGAGCTCCCGGACGACTTCCCTGACGGCATCCCCTTCCCCGAAGGCTCGGAGATCACCTCGACTCTCAACAGCACCGACGGTGGCGTGAAGACGTGGAGCGCCATGGGCACTCTGGCCGACGCGGACGACTCGACCTTCGACGAGGTGGTCGCGTTGTTCACCGACGACGGGTGGACCTCGACGATGAACTCATCGGGCTCGACAGGGGGCGGTGCCGGTTCCACGGCGATCCTGACCAAGGGCGATCTGCAGGTGCTGGTGTCCACGCAGATCGGGATCGAGGGACTCGACGACTCCTTCAGCTACGTGGTCACCCAGGGCGGTATGTGAGAGGAGCGTTCAGATGAGCTGGGCAGCTTGGACCGCGAACGCGACCAGGATGGCCAGCCCGCAGACGAGGGCCAGGATGATCAGCAGTCGGGTGCTCACCGCCACAGGGTAGGGCCGACCCGGCGGCCCGATCACCACAGCTACCCTTTCGTCTGCGTCCACAGCGGCGCGGCCCGATCTACGACCATCAGACCCTGAGGGAGAGAGAACGTGCGCGACGCACTCGGAGAGGTCCAGTCGGTACTGGTGCTGGGCGGCGGCTCTGACATCGGCAGGGCGCTGTGCCTTCGGCTCGTCTCGGGAAGATGCAAGAAGGTGATCCTCGCGGGGCGCCCCGAGGACGACATGGAATCGGTGGCAGATGCGGTGCGCTCGGCAGGCGCAACCGTCGAGCTCCGCCAGTGGGACGCGACCGATGTGGCGAGCCACACGAAGGTCATCGGCGACATCTTCGACGAGTTCGGCGACATCGACCTGGTGTATGCACCGGCCGGCATCCTCGGCGACCAGGCCGCGTTCGAGGCCGACCCGGCGTTCGCCGCCAAGGCGGTCGAGATCAACTTCGGGGGCCTCGTGTCAGCAAGCCTCGTCGTCGCCGACCGCCTCCGCCGCCAGGGTCATGGGGTGCTGGTGCTGATGTCATCGGTCGCCGCGGTGCGTGCCCGCAAGGACAACTTCGTGTACGGGTCGACCAAGGCCGGGCTCGACGCATTCGCCCAGGGACTCGGCGACGCCCTGGTCGGCACTGGCGCCCAGGTGATGGTCGTCCGCGCCGGCTTCGTCCACACGAAGATGACCGAGGGCATGGACGCAGCGCCGTTCTCCACCACACCAGAGAAGGTGGCCGGCTTCATCGTCGACGGCCTGGCAAAGGGCACCGAGGTCGTCTGGGCGCCGCCGGTGCTCAAGTACCCGTTCTTCGCCTTCGGCCTCCTGCCGCGGTCGATCTGGCGCAGGGTCAGCGAACGAAGCTGACCTCAGGCCCGACGTTTCTGCGTCGCCGGCCCAGCTGGGTCAGGATGTCGTCATGAGCGACACCTCACAGAGCATCTCCGTCAGCCGTGTCATCGCGGCGGAAGCCCAGAACCTCTTCGACCTGGTCGCCGACCCGACGTTGCACCACGTCATCGACGGATCGGGCAGTGTGAAGGGGGCACGGGGCAAGACCGCCAAGTTGGCGCTCGGTGACAAGTTCTCCATGAGCATGCGCATCGGGGTTCCGTACCTGATCACAAACAAGGTGGTCGAGTACGACGAGGGCCGTCTGATCGCGTGGGCGCACATCGGCGGTTGGCGCTGGCGCTACCAGTTCGATCCATCCGGCGAGGGCACGCTCGTAACCGAGACCTTCGACTGGTCGAAGTCCAGAGCAGGCGCCTACCTATCGCTGATCAAGGCCGCCAGCCGGAACCGCGCAGCGATGGAGCGGACACTCGCCCGCCTCGACGCCTTCGCCACGAACACCTCCTCGTCGCTCTGAGCGATGTCGGACGAGTCCAGGTGTGTCGCCGCGTTCGACTTCGACGGCACCCTGTCACGCCGCGACACCCTCGTACCCTTCCTGGCCAAGGTCGCAGGACGGCGGCGTTTCGCCGGTGAATGCGCTCGACTCGGCCTGATCGGCGCCCGAGACCCGATCGCGCTGCGCGACCGTGACGCAACGAAGGAGCGGCTCCTGCGGGCGCTGTTCACCGGACGGGATGCCGAGGAGCTGAGACAGATGGGAGCGCGCTACGCGCGGGACCTCCTCTCGGATCAGTTGCGTCCCGCCGTACTCGAGCGGCTGCAGGACCACCGCCGCACCGGCCACGACGTGGTGTTCGTCTCGGCGTCACTCGTCTACTACCTGGAGCCCCTCGCTGAGATGCTCGGGGTGCGGGCCGTGCTCGCCGTCGAGCCGGCAGAATCCGGCGGCCGCCTCACCGGCGACCTTGCCCGCCCGAACGTAAGGGCCGAGCAGAAGGCTGTCAGGCTCCGCGAATGGCTGGGAGCCCCTCCGAGTGGACCGGTCAGCGGCGTACGCCTCTGGGGGTACGGCAACTCCTCGGGTGACCATGCCCTGCTCGACATGTCGGACCACGCGTTCTGGCTGGGCCGTCCGGCCAAGCTGCCGGTCGGATCGGCGATGTTCGAACCGGGCCCCATCTGATCGTCCCGTCGAACCGCTGCTCCCGACATCTGTTCGCCCCCACCGAGGTCTACGGTGAGAGCGAGACACATGGAGGAACGATGAGCATCTTCGAGAACGACCGGCCACTCGGCTACGACGAGGAGAAGGACGCCGAGGCGAAGATCCATCCCGAGCCGCTGGGTCACAGCGAGAAGCTCGCCATGGATGCAGACGACGTCGAGCACTTCATCGAGGGCTACGACAAGGGCGAACCGCTACAAGGCGGTGCCGGCGCCCCCTGAGCCGACCGGATCACCGGAGGTGCCGGGCCGACCGGCGACCAGCGACGCATCGCGTCAACAGACGCAGAACGGCCCGGGCCTGCTTGAGCAGACCCGGGCCGTTTGACGAACCGATGTCGACGCCATCGGGCGCCGACCGGTTCACTTCGGCTGCATACGGGTGCCCGTGTCGATGCGGACCGACTCGCCGTTGATGTAGCTGTTGGTGAGCAGCTCCACCGCGAGCGAGGCGTACTCCGAGGCGTCACCGAGACGCTTCGGGAAGAGGGTGTCCTTCTTCAGGTGGTTCTTCATGTCCTCGTTGCCGCCGTAGATCGGCGTGTCGAAGAAGCCCGGGATGATCGTGTTGCAACGGATCCCAGCAGGGGCGAGGTCACGGGCGAGCACCAGTGTCATACCCACGATACCGGCCTTCGATGCGGTGTAAGCCACCTGGCCGACCTGCCCTTCGACCGCGGCGACCGACGCGGTGTTGACGATCGCACCACGCGAACCGTCCTCGTCGACAGCGTCGGTCTGCGACATGGCGGTAGCGGCGAGACGGGTCACGTTGAAGGTGCCGACCAGGTTGATCTCGATGACCTGACGGAACAGGTCCAGGTTGTGAGCGGACTCGTAGGTCCCGTCGCGGCCGATGGTTCGTGCTGCCCAGCCGATACCGGCGGAGTTCACGACCGCGCGCAGCGGGCCGAGCTCTTTGGCGGCCTCGACCGCGGCGATCACCTGCTCCTCGTTGGTGACGTCGGCGGCGGCGAACACGCCGCCCGTCTCCTTGGCGAGGGCATCGCCCTTCTCCTGTTGGCGGTCGAGGTCGAGGATGACGACCTTCGCTCCCTTTGCGGCGAGCGCGCGGACCGAGGCTTCACCGAGGCCCGAGGCGCCACCGGTGACGATTGCAGATGCACCATTGAGTTCCAGCATGCGGCGCACTCTATTGACCGCACGGTCAAGCGGCCATTCGACGCCCGCCAGGGCCGACTACGGGCCTTTGTCCCCTATCGCCCACTCCCGTTGCGCCATGATGCTGGGGTCACAGTCCACCGGACCCACCTGGAGGTAGGACGTGTCCGATCAGCAAGCTCAGGACTCTCACGACAGTGGCCAGGCGACGGTCAGCAGACGAGCGGTCGTAGGCGCCACGGTTGGCGGAATCGGAGCAGCAACTGTGGTCGGGGTGGCCGCCGCAGCGGCGTGGCCCGACAGCGGGAGCAGCAGCGCGAGCAGCACCAGCCACGACGGGTCGGCCACCGCCACCGGAAGCTCGGGTTCGACGAGCAGCGGCGCCGAGATCGACTTCGCGGCCAAACCGGCGGACGACTTCGTCGCCCGTGACCCGATCCTGCCGCCGGCATCGTCGGAGACCGTTCACAACATCACGATCCGTGCGACCGAGGTGGAAGGCGACATAGCCCCGGGTGTCAGCCAGACGCTCTGGACCTTCGACGACATGGTCCCGGGCCCGGTCTACCGAGGGAAGATCGGCGACCAGTTCAACTTCACCCTGGTCAACGAAGGGTCGATCGCCCACTCGATCGACTTCCACGCCTCGAAAGTCGCTTGGAACGTCGAGATGCGCTCCATCCAGCCGGGTGAGAGCCTGGAGTACAACTTCGAGGCCAAGCACGCAGGCATATACATGTACCACTGCGGCACACCGCCGGTCCTGCACCACATCGGCGCCGGCATGTACGGCGCGATCATCATCGACCCACCGGACCTGGCCCCGGTCGACCACGAGTTCTGCTTCGTCCAGTCCGAGTTCTACACCGGCGCCCAGGGCGCCGTCGGCGACCTGTCGAAGATGCAGCGCTCGGCTTGGGACGCCGTGGTCTTCAACGGCTACGTCAACCAGTACCAGCACCGTCCCATCCGTGTGGAACCGAACCAGCGGATACGGGCATGGGTGATGGACACCGGTCCGTCGGAGAACTCTTCGTTCCACGTGATCGGCACGATCTTCGACACCGCGTACAAGGAAGGTGCCTATCGGCTGCGACCCGGAGCAGGAGGCTCCCAGGCGCTCGACCTGCAGCCTGCCCAGGGCGGGTTCGTCGAGTTCAGCTTCGACGTAGCGGGCCTGTACCCGTTCGTCACCCACAAGTTCGCCACCGCATCCATAGGTGCACTCGGCGTGTTCCAGGCCGGTGAAGTCGACACCGGCGCAGCATCCGCAGGCCACTGAGGGAGAACGACATGGCAATCGACCAGGAGAACACCGACACTGCTGACGAGTCCGCCGGCGCACCGGCTAGCTCGACCCGCAAGGGTGGCACGACCTTCGAGACCCTCGCTGTTTGCGGGTTCATCTTCGGTATGTTCGCGATCGCGGCAGCGGTGTTCGCCGTGGGCCTTGCCGCCCGTGCGGTGACCGAGGCCGAAGGCGGTGGAGGCGGCGGCGAAGCTGCCGCCGGAAGCGGCGGTCCGACGGTCCAGGAAGTCACGCTCGGCGACTTCTTCATCGACCCGGCAGACGCCGCCATCGCCAGCGGCGCGGTGCTCGACCTGACGAACGAAGGCGCCGTCGAGCACGACCTGGCGATAGGCGACGTCGTCTCCGACAAGGTCGCCCCCGGCGAGTCGGGGACGTTCGACACGGCGGGCGTCGAACCCGGCTCCTACGAGTGGTACTGCACCGTACCTGGCCACAAGGAAGCTGGAATGACCGGCACCGTCACGGTTGAGTGACCGAATCGAGTACGGGGACCGAACGACTCCGAGCCGACGCCAGGCAGCGACGACGCCCACGGTGACGTCGTCGGCCGAGACTTGCTTGTGACGGGGTCGCTGCCGCCAGATGTGGTGGCCGACCAGCTGGATCAGGAAGGGGTACAGGTCAACGTGGACCTGGAACCCTCCGGATCGATCTCGCGCAACAGGCCACTTGGTTCAGAATCACGGTCTTGCCCGCGGGCACCCGTGTAGAGCGTCACGCACCCGGTGGACCCCAACCGCCGCCGCCCGGGGTCAGCATCCGGAGGACGTCGTCGGCCTTGAGCTGGATCGTGCACTTGTCGGGCAGGCGCTCGGCCCGGCGCTCGGTGATCAGCGACACTGTTGCGTCCTCGAGTACCTGGAGGTCGCGCTCGATCCCCTCGCCTCCAGCCGACCACCCGGCGCCACCGCATCCCCGGCGCAGGCGGTAGCACATGACCCGAGGCGGGAACGCCCGCTCCAGCGCCTCGATCGGGGTGTTCCGGCGCTGTTGGTCAACACTGTTGACGAAGAACACCAGTCGTGGGGCAGCAGCCTGGGCTTGGTCTTCCGTGGTGTGCTTCTCTCATGCGGCCGCGCTGGGGAACACCGCCGCCACCCGTTGGTGGTCACCGTCGATGGTGAGGCCGGGATGGTCGAGCCCGACGGCCCCGGCGGCCAGGCCGAGGATGACCTCGGGCTCACCGGCGACGACCGCTGGCCGGCCGCAGTTCCGGGTCGACCGCAACCTGGGCACCGTCGCGGTCGACGGTCGCCGCGAGGAGCACGTCCCGCACCTCGACGCCGATGTCGATCGGGTGCCTCGATCGGGCCCCGCCCAGCAGGGCGGGCAGGGCGATGGCCAGCCAGCGGGGGTCGAAGGCGTCGTCGGCCCGGGGGCCCGTCGCCATGAGCGGGCCGCTCCACCGGACGAGTGCCTCGATCGGCTCGCGGAGCTCCGCGCCCCACGGGGTGAGCGCGTACACCACCGCGCCCGACGCTCCGATGCGCCGCTCGACGACCCCACCGGATTCGAGCCGGCGGAGCCGGTCGGTCAGCAGGTTCGAGGCGATCCCGTCGAGCGATCCGCGAGGTCGCGGTAGCGGCGCGGCCCCGCGACGAGCTCGCGGACGACGAGCAGGCTCCACCGGTCGCCGATCAGGTCCAAGGTCCTGGCCAGTCCGCAGTACTGCCGGTACGACCGCTCCGACTTCCACTTGATTTTTTCTAGTGCACTTGCTTGTCTAAAGCAATGATCGACCGATGCTCCCCCGGACCCGCCCGATGACGACGTCCACCTACGCCCTCATCGAGGGGGAGCGACACCGGCTCGCCGACCTCGCCGACGGCTGGATCCCCGAGCAGTGGGACGTGCCGTCGCTCGCCGAGGGATGGCGGGTGCGGGAGGTCGTCGCGCACCTCACCATGCCGTTCGCGGTCGGGATGCCCGGCCTGGTGATCGGCCTCCTCCGCCACCGGGGCAGCTTCGACCGCTTCGCCGACCGGTGGGCCCGGGATGCCACCGCGGTGGAACCGGCCGAGCACGTGGCTGCGCTCCGCGCCAACGCGGCGGGCGCGCTTCACCGCCTCCCGGCATGGGCCCGGAGGCCCCGCTGACCGACCTGGTCGTCCACGGACTCGACGTGCGCATCCCCCTCGGGCTCCCCGCCACCGACCTCGACCACGACGCCCTCGCCGCCACGCTCCGGTTCCTCGCCACACGATCGGCCCGGCACTTCGGCGTCCCGGCCGACGCCTTCGCGACCCGACGGCTCGAAGCCACCGACGTCGACTGGTCCCACGGCACCGGGCCGACCGAGCGCGCCCCCGCGACCGATCTCATCGCCCACCTCTGCCGCGCCCGTCCCCTCCCTCAGATGTGACCGGTCCAACGACGAACCGACCGACGCCCTCGGGGCCGACCTCGGTCGGGCAGGCCCGGGAGGCGCTGCACGAGGTCGTTCCTCGACTGGTCGACCTGATCCGCTCCATCCACGACCCCGACGTCCCGGCCATCGGCTCATGGACCATCGCCGAGGTCACCGCCCACGTGTCACACGCCGTCACCTTCGACCGAGATGCCCTCGTCGGAGAACCCCTCCCGGAGGCGACCGTCACCGGGGCCGGCATGACCACCCTCAATGAACGCCTCCTGCGGGACGACCCGGTCCGGGACACCCGGCTCTTGGCCGAGCGGATCGACGCCCTGGCCGGCGAGTTCGACACTGCTGTCGCGAGCAGCGATGACCGGCCCGTGACGTGGTTGGGCGGCATCTCGATGGCGCCCTCCGCGGTGGCATGCCACCTGCTCGAGGAGTGCCTCATGCACGGCCACGACATCGCTGCAGCAGTCGGACGTCGGTGGCCCATCGAGCGCCGTCACGCCGTGCTCGCCGTCGAGGGCGGCGTGTTCCCGATGATCTCGGCTCTGCCTCCGACCGCCTTCGTCGACCCGAACAAGGCCGGCGCACTTCGCACCACGGTCGAGCTGCGCATCCGGGGCGGCGGCCGGACCTTCATGTGCCTGGAGGACGGTGAGCTGCGGTTGAGGTCCGCAGCGGTCGGGCCAGTCGACGCGCACCTCAGCGCCGACCCCACCGCACTGATGCTGACCTTCCTCGGGCGACAGGGGATCGTCCGGGCGATCTCGCAGGGAAGGCTCGCCGCCTGGGGACGACGCCCCTGGTGGCTGCCTCGCCTCCTCGCCGCAACGAACCCCCCTTGACCTCCATCACCCCGAGACGCGAACCGGCGTGCCCGCCTCGATCGGGCGTGTTCCGCGTGTTGGTCATCGCGGTGTGAATCCGCGACTGGCCGGGCCGGGGTTCGGCTGACCGGTAGTCAACTTGATCTGTGTTGGTCGAGCCACACGACACGCCTGCTCGGTCAGCGGCAAGGAGCGTGACCTCACATCGGGGCGGGAGTGCCATCACGACGGGCGATCATCGCCAGCTCCGGGCGATGAAGCCGAGACCGCCCAGAACCTTCGCCGGTAGATCCCTACCATCGGCGCCGATGAGGGCGAGGCGTGAGCATCGATTGCTGGTGGGATCGACGTTCGGCGCCGTCGCCCGCGGGCGCCTCGGTCGGCCAATCGGCAACCCACCTGCAGCGCTCTACCAATCGATGATGGGACGCACCGGCTCCGACGACGAACAGATCCTGGACGCCGTGGCGAGGATCGGGCGTTCGACCTCGGCCGAGGACGTCGTGCAGCTGCTGGGCAGCCACTGGCGGGCTCGGGTCGTGGGCGGCTGGTACTCGCTGTTCCACGACGAGGTTGCGGTGGGCCCAGCGCTCCTGCAGTCGCTCGAGACGTCCCAGGGTGCACTGACGGCACCCGGGCTCGTCGCCGCCGCCATCACGATGGTGCCCGATGCGGCCCCCGCTTCGGCTCGTCGATACCTGCGTGAGGACCTGACCCACGGGTGGGGATCGGCAGGGCTCGTCGCGGCGGGGCTGGAACGCCTCGGTGCCGCATCGGTGGGGACCGAGCCCACCGACGAGGACCGCGACGACCTGCTCCGGCTTGTCGGCGTGGCGTCCGCACTCCGAGCGAAGCGAACGCTGGTCGGATGATCGTCGAGTCCACGACCGTGCACGAGACGGCTTGCGCGTGCTGCGGAACGGTGCGCACGACCGTCACCGCGCACGTGAGCGAGCACGGAGCCGCCCGCGCTGCCGTGTTCGTCTACTGCTATCCGCCGCACGGCGACGAGCCGAGTGAGATCTGGATCGATGCGATCCTCGGGACCTGGGGCGCCGACGACCACCGCGACCACGTCACCTTCGGCTGCCGGTACGGAAGCGTCCCCGGCCAGGTCGAGCACGCCTGCTCCTTGACCGACGCCGCGACGCAGAGCGGCCCGGACCCCATTTTCGGCTACCGCCTGACCCGCCGACAGGCCCTCCGACACGACAAGCTGACGGTGTTCTGGCGGGTCGTCGACCTAGTGATGACGACCGTCCCGGAGATCGGCGAGCACCGCGCCCGCTACCACCAGGATCGGTGAGCGAACGATGACCAACCTGGAGACCATCCTCGCCGTCGCTGCCCGACAGGCCTTCACGGAGCTCTTCGCCACCCACCTCGAGCGGTTCTACTACTGCTCGCTCATCACCTCCGGCGACGCCACCCGCCCCGCGACGGCGGCCTGGTCCCTCGAGGCACTGGCACGCGCCATCGACACCGGTGAGATCGACCGACCCGGCGGCAGCCGCCTGGAGTGGGGCCCCCAGTACTCGCCGTACCTCGACTTCGGCGTGGAGCACTTCGACGAGGTCACGGCCGCCTTCGCCGCCCGCGACCAAGCGATCGCAGGTGCCGACGATGACGCCTGGGAGCAGGAGCACGGCCTGCGGCTCGGGGCCATGGAGGGCGCCATGCGCACCCTCGACCGGGGGGGGAGTGTTCGGGACCGGTGCTTCCCGGGCGGACATGGTGGTCCTTGTCGAGGTATTGCCTCCCGACTGGACCAACGCTGAGCGGGCACGTCGCCTCAACCCGCGATCGGGCCCTCGGCTCCACGCCTGGCTGGACGAGAACGCCGAGCCCGCGCCTGGGACTTCCATGTGATCGACCCGAGCCATCGCGCCACCTCTGCCCTCCTGTCGAACCGGTCCTTCTCGACCGGTGCACCTCGGGCCGCCGGCAATTGCTACGGTCCTGGCGATGGGTGCCTGGGTTCCGAGCTTCGACGAGGCGTGGCGACGACCCGGGGCGACGCCTGCGCAGTTGCGCGAGCTGGAGGCGTCGATCAGCGCCCCGTTGTCGGCCGAGGAGCTCGGCCGGCTCGACCGGGACAGGACGGCACTGCCGTCGGACCCGCGGGGATGGTGCCTGCCCTCGGGCCCTCTGCCCCGCTCGTACCTCGACTTGTTGGCGTGGTCGAACGGCGGCGAGTTCCTGAGCGGTGAGCGCCGCTTCCAGTTCCTCTCCACCGCCGAGCTAAGGACCGAGATGCTGAGCTACCGGGTCCCCGCACACATGCCGGGGATGCTGCCGATCGGGCTCAACGGCAGCGGCACCCTCTATTTCCTCGACATCGACTGTCAGATCGGCGGCGAGGCCCCGGTCCTGGCCGCGTCAGCCAGCGACCTGGGGACCGACCCCGACCAGTGCTGGCAGATCGCCGCATCGCTTCCTGATGCGTGTGCTGGCACCATCGGCGTCGACGACCTCAGGCAGGCCTGACATGTTGCCAGCCCGTTCCGCCGAGTACGACGGCGTCATCGGCCTGCTCCGATCACGCGGCGTCGCCGGCGCCGAGGACTTCGGCCGCTTCGTCAACGACACCCGGTGCCTCGAACGCTCGACCTTCGACGACCGAGCCGCGCTCCCCGTCCTCCTCGACGTGCTCCCGACGCTCGACGACCCGAAGGCCGTGGCGGCGGCGGCGCGCCACGTGCGTTCCCGCTGGCTCCGCGGCGATGCCTTCGACGTGCTGCGCGACACGTACCTCCGGTGGGCGCATCGATCGCCGAGCAGCGATGCGGCATGGGCGCTCGGCGACGCGCTGGCCAAGGCCACCGACGCCACCCGTGCCCCCGAACTCGTCGAGCTGGCAACGAACCCGTACCTGGGTGCGTCCCGTCAACAGATCGCTGGTTCGCTCTGGCGGTTCCGCAAGACCCTCGACGTCGCCCCGTCGCTCCGAGCACTCGTGCACGACCCCGACGTGTCCCTCGTCGCTGTCAGCGCGCTCGGACGCGTGATCGCACCCGAGGCCATGGTTCCCGTGCTCGAGGACGCGATCGAGCTCTGCGAGCGCAGCCAGGACCGGAAGGTGCTCGAACGAGAGCTGCGCCGGTACCGCAAGAAGCTGGAGCCCAGATGAGCCGAGGAACGTGGCCGTGGTCAGCTTCGAACGGACGAACGGACCGAGAACCGAAGCAGAGGTCCAGGCTTTGGAGACCCGTCTGGGACACCCACTGCCGACCGACTTCCGCCGATTCGTCATCGAGATCGAGAGATCGAACGCCTCGAGCACGGCCGCCACGGAACCACCGAGCGAACCGGCACGAAAGGGGATGACTCGGATGGCAAGACGCCCCGACCACGAGACCCCGGCGGTGGCCCACAGCACCCCCGCCTCGTCGGGCTGGGCCTCGACGACATCACCGCAGGCCAGCCCCCGCACGAACCAGGGCATGTTGTCGACCCGGTACCGGCCACCGCCGACCGACTCGGCCCACATCCCCTCGCTCCCCGCTGGCGGCGAACCCTCGTGGTCCACCTCGAGTGCGAACCACACCTTCACCAGCCCGGTCGATCGCCGCTGGTCATGCTCGACCCCTTCGTCCACCCCGATGCCACGCCTGTCAGGACCCTCGCGTCGAGGCAGGTGGGACGAAGCTCGGGCGCCGCACGTCGGCCAGGCTCAGGTCCTGCGCCGAGATCAGCCGGTCGAAGGCCTCGATCCCGTTCTCGACCACGAACGCCGCCTCCTCCCGGTGTGCCGGTATCGCCCAGAGCACACGGGCATCGACTCCGTCGGCACGGTATGCCTCGAGCCCCTCCGGTTCCCCAAGCGGATCATCGAAGATGATCGCACTCATCCCCCACGGGGCCAACGACGTGTCCGGCAGGGTGGACCCCGGAGCCGGCCGGAACGAACGGTGCACGTGGTTCGCCGCCAGGTCCGCCAGGAACGTCTCGATCCGCCCCGATCCGAGGTCGTCCCGGTCGTGATGACCGACCACGAACAGCAGCTCGTGACCGACCGGTCGGCCGTCAGCAGCGACGAAGCCAGCGAGACCGCAGGTCACGAAGCGGCAGACCACCGCGTGCGCATCGAACCGCAGGATGAAGAACTGCGCGTCATCTCTCCCACGAGCGACGCGCCGTTCGGTGAACGGCTCATCCCAGCACGAAACGAAACGGCGGAACGTCTCCGGAAGGTCTCGCCGAGATTTCATCTGACCCGCCGAGCGCCCACGCCACGCAACGTCGCGTCACCCCAGCCACCGCCACCGGGCGTCAGCATCCGGAGGACGTCTCCGGCCTTGAGCTGGATCGTGCGCTTGTCGGGGAGGCGTTCGGCTCGGTCCTCGTCGCCGCCAGGGAGGAGCCAGTTCTCCCCGACCGCTCCGGGTTCTCCGCCGTCGAGGCCCCAGGGCTGCGAGACGCGTCGCTCGGTGATCAGCGACACCGTCGCGTCAGCAAGCACCTGGAGGTCGCGCTCGATCCCCTCACCGCCCGGCGCCCACCCAGCACCACCGCTGCCGCGCCGTAGCCGGTAGCGCAGCACCCGCAACGGGAACGCCCGCTCCAGCGCTTCGATGGGGGTATTCCGCGTGTTAGTCATCGCGGTCTGGATTCCCGACTGGCCGGGCCGCGGCGCACCCGACTGGTGTCCTTCGTGGACAGTGTTGGTCATCGCGGTCTGGATTCCCGACTGGCCGGGGCGGGGTTCGCCCGATCGGTAGTCAACTTGATCTGTGTTGGTCAACATCGACGACACAGCACACCAGTGAATCGCCGATCAGGACACGTGCGTCCAGAGCGAAGCAATAGGGGATGCCGCGATCCGGTCGGACAAGGCGAAGGTCGACGGCCCTGTGTGAAGGACGACTCCGGCGACGAATCGCTCACCCAATCGGTCTCGCAACCACTCGAGATGACCCGCGTCGGTGCGCCTCGGCGCCGCAGAGGCCTTCACCTCAATCGCGATGACTCGATCCCCCCCGAGCTCCGCCAGCAGGTCGACCTCGCGGCGGCCGTTCTTCTCGCGCAGGTGGAACAGGCGCGGCCGCGGCCCGATCACCGCCGCCTCGGCTCGGATCTGCGCGGCGACGAACGTGTCGAGCACGCGACCAAGGATGCCCCCATCGCGGATGACCGCTCGGGTGTCCATGCGCAGCGTGGCGCCTATAAGCGCCGGATCGGCGATGTATCGCTTTGGGGTCTTGACCATGCGGGACAGTCGGTTCGTGAGCCACGCGGGGACGACGTCGAGGACGAAGAGGTTGGCCAAGAGACGCTCGTAGGCGACCGCCGTCTTTCGATCGATGCCGGCCGCCTCGATCAGCGTCGAGTCCGAGACGATCCCAGCCGAGTTGAGGGCAAGAGCCTCGAAGTACCTCGCCAGCCTCACCGGATCCCGACCTGAGATGTGGACCGCGTCACGTGTCAGGATCTGATCGAGATAACTTGCGAGCCACCGCTCCCGTCCCGCGCCCTCGAGACGTAGCGCTGCGTCGGGGAACCCGCCTCGGAGCGCAAGCTCTATGTACCCCGGCAGGTCCGGACCATCCGAGGGCGTCGACAGCGACAGCGGGTCGCCCGCGGCGAGGCGGTCGAGAGGGCTCGCCGCTCCTGTTGCTCCAGCGATCTCCCGTTCGCAGAGGCCATGCATGTTGAGACGCACAAGACGCCCCGTGCCCGGCCACGTTTCGGCATCGAGGTCAGCACACACACTGCCCGTCAGAAGAAAACGGCCGGGACGGCTGTCGTCGTCCACTGCTCGCTTGACCGCACCCAACACCTCCGGAACCGCCTGCCACTCGTCGAGAAGCACCGGCTCGTCCATGGTCGCAAGCGCCGCATCTGCGTCAGCCTCGAAGGCTGCCGCTTCCGCAGGGCGATCGAGACGCACAACGCTTCGTGCATACCGGCGGGCGGTCGTCGTCTTTCCCGAGGCACGCGGTCCGACCACCAACAGTGCCGGGTGGACACCCAAGGCACCCGGGAGCTCGTCATCGATGAGACGACGCACGTATGTCTTAGCCACACCGCCACAATACCGCGCCAGACCAGTCAGTACTACTGATCTGGACCACACTTCGGTACTGATTCAGACCGTCCCGGGATCCCGCTACAGACCAAATTACGCGCCCTACTCCCGTGAAACGCAAACACTCGTGATCGTCAGACCTCGACAGGCGTTCCCCATCCGCCGCCGCCGGGCGTGAGCATCCGCAGCACATCGCCGGCCCTGAGCTGGATCGTGCACTTGTCCGGTAGACGCTCCGCACGGGCCTCGTCACCGCCGGGGAGCAGCCAGTTCTCCCCCACCGCTCCGGGCTCGCCGCCAGCCAGGCCCCACGGCTGCGACACCCGGCGCTCCGTGATCAGGGACACCGTGGCGTCGACGAGTACCTGGAGATCGCGCTCGATGCCCTCGCCGCCGGCGGACGACCCGGCACCGCCGCTTCCCCGCCGCAACCGCTGCCGGAGCACCCGCATCGGGAACGCCCGTTCCAGCGCCTCGATCGGCGTATTTTTCGTATTTGTCATGTTCGTCTGGATTCCGGACTGACCCGGAATACCCGCCGTCGGCTGGTGTCCTTCGTCGACCGTGTTCGTCATCGCCGTGTGGATTCCCGACTGGCCGGGTCGAGGTTCGGCACGCAACTGCCCGCCATCACCGAAGGCCGACCCGACCGGCACGGAACCGAGCGGATCCTCGCCGCAACCCGCTGGGCGTGGCGGTCGACCTCCTTGGCCACCCCCGATCGTCTCGTAGTAGACCCACGAGCCGTTGCGGGCACCGACGAGGAGGTTGTTCATCGTTCCCTGCGATGAAGCAGCAACGTGCCCTGGCAACGCGCCCGCAAGGGCACGGCACACGACATCGACGACACGCTGGCTGACTTCGACGTTCCCGGCACCGACCGCCGCGGGGTACTCCGCATCGACGATCGTTGCTGGTGTGGTGAGCAGCCGGACAGGAGCCATCGATCCAGCATTGGCGGGCAGGGTGGGATCGACTGCTGAACGTATGGCGAACGCGACCGTGGACGCCGTCACCGACCGGACGGCGTTGGTGTTGCCCGCGTTCTGCGGATCGCAGCCGCGCAGGTCGATCTCGATCTGGTCTCCTTCGACCCGGAGCGTGCATCTCAGCACCGCTGGAGCCTGCTGGTCGGGAGCAGCGCCCGTGGAGTCGAGCTGATCCTCTGCGGACCACTCGCCCTCGGCCATACCGGCGAACGTGGACCGGGCGCGGCGCTCGCCGTAGGAGATCACGGCGGAGAACGGCGAACCGGCCGAACCCGGGTCGACCAGGCCGGCAAGGCGCTCCATCCCGATGCGGTTCGCCCCGACCTGTGCATCGATGTCCCCCGCCCGCTCGATCGGCGTGCGGGAGTTCGCGAGCAGGAGCTGACGAATCTCGGTGGTGAACCGCAGCGGTGGGAGCCGGAGGCCCTCCTGGTGGATACCGCTCGCGTCGGCAGGCATCGAGCCGGGTGCCGCCCCTCCCACATCCGCATGGTGTGCACGGTTGGCGACCCAGCCGACGAGCCGGCCGCCGCTCCAACACGGTGCGACGATCGTGATGTCGTTCAGGTGGGTTCCCCCGGCGAAGGGGTCGTTCACGATCGCCTGCTCGCCCGGTGCGAGCTCGCCCAGAGCGTCCAGCACCGCCGCAACCGAGGCCGGCATGGAACCCAGGTGCACAGGTATGTGCTCCGCCTGGGCCAGGAGAGCGCCCGCGGGGTCGAACACAGCCGCCGAGCAGTCCGCCCGTTCCTTGATGTTCGGGCTGAACGCTCCCCTGCGCAGCACCGCCCCCATCTCGGCGGCAACGCCCGAGAGCCTGGCGATCAGGACGCTCAGCTCAGCCGCCGACAGCTCACCCTGTCCCGTCGCGTTCATCTCGACTCCCGAGTCAGCACCAGTGCGCCAAGAGGACCGGGTCGCCCTGTCCAGCCGTCCGGCACCCAGATGGTGCAGTCATCCCTGGTGACTGCCCTTGGCCCGATCAACGGTTCCACCTGCTTGGTCGCCCACGAGGCGAGCACCTCGTCGACCGTCGCCGGCGAAGGCGACTCTGCCACTGCACGCAACGCGACCACTTCGACCCCTGCCCCTTGCGGTGTGTAGCCGTTGCGCGCCAGATGCACGGCCTCGAAGTCCTCGATCGATGCCACCTGCAGCTCGTGACTCTGCCCCGCGTACCGACAGTCGAGCGAGGTCCTGGTGCTCACCCCTGTCACCGACCGATCGCGGCTGAGCAGCATCGATGCTTCCTCCGCCAGCTCCGCCAGGGCCCTTTCCAGTCCGCGGCGGTCCGACGGTGTCGGCCACGAACGCACCAGCTCGCGCCGGCGGGGCGAGGTGAGCAGGCCCACCGCCGACAGCACCCCGGCCGCCGCGGGGATGATCACCACAGGTATCGCGCAAGCTTCTGCCAGCTCACAGGCGTGCAGTGGCCCGGCACCACCGAACGCGACGAGCGCCAAACTGGTCGGATCCACTCCCCTTTCCACCGAGATCGAACGCAACGCCTGCTCCATCTGTGCGTTGACGACCTCGACTACGCCCCGGGCTTCGACCCCCTCGCTGGCGAGCGCCGAGCGCGCGGCCTCAACGTCGAGCTCACCCAGAGCAGAGAATCTTGCCGACTCGGGTATGCGCCCCAGCACCAGATTCGCGTCGGTGACCGTGGGCTCCACCCCGCCTCGCCCGTAGCACGCAGGGCCGGGATCGGCACCGGCGGAGCGAGGCCCCACGCGGAGCGCACCACCCGGGTCGATTCCTGCGATGCTCCCGCCGCCGGATCCGATCGTGTGGACGTCGAGCGAGGGCAACCGTATTGGCAGTCCTGCGACCTCGAGCTCAGCCGCGGGCGCGGGTTCACCGTCCACGATCAGGCAGACGTCGGTGCTGGTGCCACCCATGTCGAAGCTGATCGCGTCGGGGTGCCCGCATGCCACGGCGACGGCGGCGGCGGCACGCGCTCCTCCTGCCGGGCCGGACAGCAGCAGTCGGGCGGGGGTGCTGGCGGCGGTGTCCAGATCGACGAGACCGCCGGCCGATGTCATGACCACGACCGATTCGGCGGTTCCTGCCAGGCCCTCGAGGTAGGGCCGACATGCCGGGCGGAGGTAGGCGTTGACCACGGTCGTGACCATCCGTTCGAACTCGCGGAACTCGGGTGCCACCTCGTGCGACGCTGTGACGTCCCAGCCTTCTTCCCGGAGTCGACTCGCCACCTGCTGCTCGTGATCGGGGTTCAGATCGGCGTGCAGTAGGCACACGGCGACGGCCTGGACTCCGTTGGGCACGCCCCGCGGACCGAGCAAACTCGACCAGCCACCGTCGGAAGCATCCACGTCGAGGGCTTCGATCTCGATCCCGGTCGCATCGAGACGCCCAGCGACCTCCAACCGCAAGCGGGAAGGCACCAGTGGTTCTGGGCGGTCTTGCCACTGGTCGTAGAGCGAGGGGCGTGCCTGGCGCCCGATCTCGATGACGTCGCGGAGACCGGCAGTGACGACCAGTGCGACGACTGCACCGGTGCGCTCCAGCAGCGCGTTCGTCGCGACTGTCGTGCCGTGGGCCAGAAGCGACGGGGTCACGCCCCCACCGACCATGGAACGCAGACCAGCGCGAACCGCAGCGCCTGGATCCTCCGCAGTGGACAGAACCTTCAGAATGCGTCCGTCGGGGCCGACCAGATCAGTGAAGGTTCCTCCGCTGTCAGCCCCGAGTTGCACGGCATGGACGGTATCCGACCCCGATGATCGATCCCCACGTCCTACCCGGACTGCCACTTCGCCCGGATGACTCTCGGCGACAACGAACGGAGCGCTGAAGTGCAGAGCCATCTCGAACCCGAGGACCAGGCGGACCTGACAGAATCCGGTGACCACGGCGACGAATCGTTCGTCGATCGGCGGTCCCCCGGCCCGCCACGCAACTTCCCCGGCGGCGCGGCGCGCCTCCCAAGGCTCAACCGTCCGAGCGACGACGTACCGGAGTTCGTTGCACCCCTGCGCCAGAACCCCGAGGAGCGCTCCCCGGAGAAGGACCGCGGGTTCGAGGCCTACTACAGCACCGACTCGCTGTTCAGCTCATCACCCGAACACGAAGAGTCGAGCGCCGAGATCGAGGGACCGTACGCGATCCTCGGTCTCACCCGGTCGGCAAGCTGGGAAGCCGTCTCCAAGGCGCACCGCCGCCTCGTCGCGCAGCTGCACCCCGATCGCTACGTGCGCGAGGAGGACCAGATCCGCGAAGCCGCTGAGCGGCGCGTCCGCGACGTCAACGAGGCGTTCGCCGCGATCCGCCGTGAGCGAGCGGTCCATCGCTGACCTGGACGCGCAGACGCCGCTCAGCGGTCGTCCAGCTCGAGGGTCCAGACGTCGTCTCCCAGGGACTCGGTGAAGCGTCGCAGCAGGAGCTCGGCATCAGGGTCGCGCCCATCGGTCACCACCACGGCACCGCTGCTCACGGATCGGAGCCATCCGTCGCGTCGCTGCATCGCGGCGCGACGACCCGCCAGGTCCCCTGGGCGCGAACGCTCCAGCGTGACCACCTGAGCGGCACCGGCGACGGCAGCGTCGAAGCTGCCGCGCTGCTGCGCCGACCAACCGGCCACCGGATCGGGATAGGGCAGGATCGCGGCGTAGGCGACACCGGCGTCGCCGGCCGCGAGCGCGGCGATCGACTCGGCACCGGGTCGCAGACCGGTCAGTACCACAAGGTCCGGGTGCATGGTCGCATGTGCGCCGAGTATCGCCGCCAGCTGGCGCCGCAGGAGCTCGCCCTGGGCACTCCCGGCCAGTTCCTCCGAACGAAGGCCGACCACCGCCCATGGCGTGCCGGCAGGGAGCCTGGCGTCTCGCCGCTGGGCACCGCCTGAATCGTCGGACCCGCCCGACGGGCAGGCATCGACCGATCGAGCACCGCTCCGGGTGAGCTCGTCCACCGTCGGCGGCACGTCACCGCAAGCACCGACTCCCCGCTGCGAAGCAGCGACCGCGAGCTGGTCGACCAGGTCGTTCATCGGATCGCCGGAGTGGCCCTTCACCCATGAGAAGGTCACGTCACGCTGCTGGACGAGCTCGACGAAGGGCTCCCACAAGTCACGGTTCGCGACCGGCTCCTTCTTCGAGTTCTTCCACCCCCTGGCGATCCAGCCGCGCCACCACTCGTCACGGAAGCAGTTCACGACGTAGGTCGAGTCCGACACGATGTGGACCGTGCCCTCGAGGGACTGCACCGCACAGAACGCTGCGACTATCTCCATACGCTGGTTGGTGGTCGTTGGGTCGAAGCCGGACTCCCAGCGACCGCCAGGCACCGCCCACGCCCACCCGCCGGGCCCGGGGTTTCCGCGGCACGCACCGTCTGTGTACGCGACGGTGGCTCCCGTCAGGTGGGCTGGGTGGGGTGCAGGGCGGGACACCCCGGCACGGTAGTCGCCGTATGGTGAGGTGACGACAGGGAGACGGAGGTCCGGAATGGTCCAGGACGGTTTCGCCCATCAGCTGCCCGACATAGATCCCGACGAGACCGATGAGTGGCTGGACTCGCTCGAGGTGGTCGCCCAGGCCCGTGGGAACGTCCGGGCGCAGTACCTGATGGCCAGGCTCACCGAACGAGCGCGCCAACTCGGCGTGGGGACGCCGGCGAGCGTGTCCACTCCGTACGTGAACACGATCCCGACCGAGTACGAGCCGTGGTTCCCCGGCAACGACCAGTTGGAACGCCGCATCCGGGCGTACATCCGGTGGAACGCGGCGATGATGGTCGTGCGCGCCAACGAACGCGCTGACGGCCTCGGGGGGCACCTGTCGACGTTCGCTAGCTCTGCTGCGCTCTATGACGTCGGCTTCAACCACTTCTTCCGCGGCAAGGAGGACGGTCTCGCCGGTGACCACGTCTACTTCCAGGGTCACGCCGCGCCGGGCATCTACGCCAGGGCGTTCCTCGAGGGCCGCCTGGACGAGGCGGACCTCGACCGGTTCCGCCGAGAGGTCGACTCCGGACCTGATGGCGCTCCGATTCCCGGCCGCGGACTCTCGTCCTATCCACACCCCAGGCTGATGCCGGACTTCTGGGAGTACCCGACGGTGTCGATGGGTCTGGGCCCGATCCTGTCGATCTACCAGGCGCGCTTCAACCACTACCTGCAGAACCGCCGGATCGACGACGCCGGCAACAGCCGCGTGTGGTGCTTCGTGGGTGACGGTGAAGTGGACGAGCCCGAGACCCTGGGTGCGATCTCGTTGGCGGCGCGTGAGCACCTCGACAACCTCACATGGGTGGTGAACTGCAACCTCCAGCGCCTGGACGGGCCGGTTCGGGGCAACGGGAAGATAATCCAGGAGCTCGAATCGATCTTCCGTGGCAACGGTTGGAACGTCATCAAGGTGATCTGGGGCGGGGCTTGGGACTCGTTGCTCGCGCGACGTCGACGGTGTCCTGCTCAACAAGATGAACACGACCGTCGACGGCGAGTTCCAGCGCTACGCGATCGAGTCCGGTGCGTACATCCGAGAGCACTTCTTCGGCCCTGATCCACGGCTGCGGGCGATGGTCGAGCACCTCAGCGACGAAGATCTCCAGATGCTGCCCCGCGGCGGCCACGACTACCGCAAGCTCTACACCGCCTACTCGGCCGCTGTTGCCACGAAGGGGGTGCCGACCGTCATCCTGGCCAAGACCATCAAGGGCTGGGCGCTCGGGTCCGGTTTCGAGGGGCGCAACTCCACCCACCAGATCAAGAAGATGTCCGACGCCCAGCTACTGGAGCTGCGCGACCGGCTGCACTTCACCGAAGAGGTCTCCGACGAGGCACTCTCAGGAGGATTGCCGCCCTACCTGCGACCACCGGAGGATTCCGAGGTGACCCGCTACCTGCGGGACCGGCGAACAGAGCTCGATGGTCCGCTGCCATCTCGTGTTCTGCGGGTGCGGCGCCCGATGCTGCTGCCCGACGACTCGTCGTTCACCGAGATGCTGGACGGCTCGGGAGCGCACGCAGCGTCGACCACCACGGCGTTCACCCGCCTGCTGCGCAACTTGTGCCGTGACGAACGGATGGGCGGGCGGGTCGTACCGATCATCCCCGACGAGGCCCGGACCTTCGGCATGGACGCGCTGTTCCGCGAGTTCGGGATCTACGCGTCGCAGGGGCAGCGCTACGAACCGGTCGACCACGACCTGATGCTGTCGTACAAGGAGTCGACCGATGGCCAGATCCTGGAGGAGGGCATCACCGAAGCCGGCGGACTGGCCTCATGGACCGCCGCGGCGACGTCGTACGCGCACCGGGGTGTGCCGATGCTGCCGTTCTTCACCTACTACTCGATGTTCGGGTTCCAGCGGGTCGGCGACCTGATCTGGGCGGCCGGCGACGCCCGCGCCCGGGGGTTCCTCCTGGGCGCCACCGCGGGACGCACGACGCTGCTCGGCGAGGGGCTCCAGCACCAGGACGGCCACAGCCAGCTGCTCGCTTCGACCGTGCCTGCGGTGCGCAGCTACGACCCGGCGTTCGCGTACGAGACGGCCCTGATCATCCGTGACGGCATCCACCGGATGTTCCCCGACGGCGACCCGCTCGAGGGCGAAGACCTCATCTACTACCTGTCGTTGTACAACGAGAACTACCCGATGCCGGCGATGCCCGACGGCGTTGGCACCGGAGTGATCGCCGGTCTCTACCGCTATCTGCCGGCACCCGAGGTGGCAGGGCCGGCAGCGACGGTCCTGTTCTCGGGTACGTCGTGGCTCGCGGCGGATCAGGCGCGACGGGAGCTCGCCGAGAAGTACGGAGTGGGAGTCGAGCTGTGGTCCGCCACCAGCTACCAGCGCCTCAGGTCCCAGGCGCTGGAGGTCGAGCGGTGGAACAGGCTGCACCCGGGCGCGGCGCCGCTCGTGCCATGGGTCACCGAGCAGTTGGCCGTGGCGTCTGGCCCGATCGTGGCCGTGTCGGACTGGATGCGGGCGGTGCCGGACCAGATCTCGCGTTGGGTGCCGGGGCGCTACGTCTCGTTGGGCACCGACGGCTACGGCCGTTCCGACACCAGGGAAGCGCTCCGCCGCCATTTCGAGACGGATGCGCCACACGTGGTGCTGGCCGTTCTGAGCGAGCTGGTCGCAGAGGGGGCACTGGCTCGAGCCGCACTGCCCGATGCGATCGCGCGCTACGGCCTTGCGACCGACACGATCTCGCCCTGGTCGATCTGAAGCAACCGGTGCCCAGATCAGACTCCTGTTCTCCTTTTCCCACTTTTTCAGTTGGAAACCTGACTTATGGTTGGATCCGCACTCTAGAAAGGGGGCTCCGATCCATCGCCCTCAGGAGGTCCCCCATGAATCCCCGCCGCAAGTTCGGCTGGCCGACCGTCGCTCTGACCGTCGTTGTCGCACTGGCTACTGCCGTCACTGCCTGCGGAAACGACGCGTCGTCCGCTGGCAACCAGGCCCCCAGCGACACCGACGTGACCAGGTCCGCAACCGTGGACGAGGTCCGGCTGGGCTTCTTCCCGAATGTCACCCACGCGCCGGCCCTGGTCGGTGTCGAGGAGGGCTTCTTCGAGGAGAACCTCGGCGACACCGAGCTCACAACCTCGACCTTCAACGCAGGACCCGAAGCGGTGGAAGCGCTCTTCGCCGACGCCCTGGACGTCACCTACATCGGGCCGAACCCGGCGATCAACGCATTCGCCCAGTCCGACGGCGAGGCGATCCGCATCATCTCGGGCTCGACGTCGGGCGGCGCCTACCTTGTGACCACACCGGAGATCACCACCGCCGAGGACCTGAAGGGCAAGAAGATCGCGACGCCGCAGCTGGGCAACACCCAGGACGTGGCGCTGCGCACCTAGCTGCAGGACGAAGGTCTCACCTCGGACACGTCCGGCGGCGGTGACGTCTCGATCGTCCCGCAGGCCAACGCCGACACGCTCGCCGCGTTCATCGAGAGCGACGCCGCTCAGGCACAGAAGGACACCAACGCCCAGATCGAGGCGCTGACCGAGAAGCCCCTGCCCGAGGACGTCCTGGTGGCCGCCTGGGAGAACCTCACCTTCACCGACGACCCGATCGCCTCGTCGCTCGAGCAGTCGGCGAAGGACGCCGAGGCGGTGGGCCTGCTTGAGCCGGTCGACCTGGACGGCATCTACGACCTGTCCATCTTGAACGCACTTCTGGTTGCGGCAGGCCGGCCGGAGGTGGAGGAGCTGTGAACCTGCGCCCCGGACGCGACGGCTCCCCCGGGTCGGGCGACCGCCCGTCACGAGGGGGTGCCGTGCGCATCGACGCCGCGTCGAAGGTGTTCGGCCGCGGCAACGACCGCGTCGCTGCCCTCGACGGCATCGACCTCACCGTCGCACCGGGCGAGTTCGTATGCCTGGTCGGCGCGTCGGGGTGCGGCAAGAGCACGCTGCTCAACCTGATCGCCGGGCTCGACCGCCCGACCTCGGGCCGGGTGACCAGCGAAGGGCGCACGACCCTGATGTTCCAGGAGTCTGCGCTTTTCCCCTGGCTGACCGTGGGCGCCAACATCAGTCTGGCGCTGAAGCTGCGGGGAGTTCCCCGCAGCGACAGGCCCGGGCAGGTGCGTGCACTGCTGTCGTCGGTGCAGCTCGAGGGGTTCGGCGACCGCCTACCCCACGAGCTGTCCGGCGGCATGCGCCAACGTGTCGCCATCGCCAGGGCGTTCGCCCAGGATGTCGAGGTCCTGTTGATGGACGAGCCCTTCGGTGCGCTCGACGCGATGACCCGCGACCTGCTGCACGACGAGCTCGAGCGCCTCTGGCTCGATCGGGGGCTGTCCGTGGTGTTCGTGACCCACAACGTGCGCGAGGCAGTCCGCCTGGCAGACCGAGTGGTGCTGTTGTCCAGCCGACCGGGGAGGGTGGTCGAGGAGTTCCACGTTGCGGCGGACCGACCCCGGCGCATCGAGTCCCCCGAGGTGTCCGGTCTGGCCGGAACCATCACCGCGAGCCTGCGCCAGGAGGTGAGCCGCCATGCCGCCGACGTCGTCTGAGGCCACCGCGGTCACCTACCCCGCTCCGCCGACCGGAGCGACCCTCGATCCCGGCCAGACCGAAGCGCAGATGCAGCGCGAGATCGCGGGGCTCGATGCGCTCGAGCTGGCGGGGTCTCCGCGTGGCGAGCTGCTGTCTCGGGTTTGGCTCGCCACCTGGTCCAAGGTGGCCGCGGTCGCGATCTCGCTGCTTCTCTGGCAGCTCGTGGTGTGGAGCGGCTGGAAGCCCGAGTTCGTGCTGCCGGGGCCGATCCCGGTGTTCGAGGAGCTCTGGAACGGCCTCACCGATGGCCAGCTGCTGAAGGCCACGTTCATCACTGTGCAGCGAGCCGTGATCGGCTACGCGATCGCTCTTCTCATCGGCGTGGCGATCGGCGGCGCGGTCTCCCAGTCGCAGATCCTGCGTAGCGCGATCGGCTCGATGATCACCGGGCTGCAGACCATGCCGTCCATCGCCTGGTTCCCCTTGGCGATCCTGCTGTTCAAGCTGTCCGAGCAGGCGATCCTGTTCGTCATCCTGATGGGGGCGGCCCCAGCGATCGCCAACGGTCTGATCTCGGGCACCGACAACATCCAGCCCGTGCTCGTGCGTGCCGGGCGGGTCCTGGGGGGCACGCGGGTTCGCGCTCTACCGCCATGTGATCCTGCCCGGGTCGATGCCGTCGTTCGTCGGTGGGATGAAGCAGGGCTGGGCGTTTGCCTGGCGCTCGCTCCTCGCTGGCGAGCTGCTGGTGGTGATCACTTCGCGGCCCTCGATCGGCTACAAGCTCCAGGTCGCACGGGACCTGTCCGACGCCGAGTCGCTCCTGGCCACCATGATCGTGATCCTGTTCATCGGCATCGTCGTCGACTCGCTGGTCTTCGGCCAACTCGAGCGAACCATCCGCCGACGGTGGGGCCTGATCGACTCCGCCACGATGTGACGGAGTCGATGCCGAGTGACCGCTCGCCCCGGATAGGAGCCTCGCGCCGCAGCGAACTACCGTCTGGGCCCATGTCGCGCCCCCTGATACGTGATGCCGAGAGCGCCCTCCTGGACGAGCGGCGCCGACTCACCGCCGACGAGCTGACCGCTCTTGCCGGCTTGCCGGATGAGATCGTCCCGGCGTTGACCGCTCTGGCACACCAGGTTCGACTCGACTGGTGCGGACCTGAGGTGGAGGTCGAGGGGATCCTCTCGGTCAAGACAGGCGGCTGCCCCGAGGACTGCCACTTCTGCAGCCAGTCCTCGGCCTACGACACCCCGGTGAAGGCCGCGCCGTTCATGGACACCGACGAGGTGCTGGCAGCGGCTCGCGAGACCGCAGAGCTGGGTGCCTCCGAGTTCTGCATAGTCCTGGCGGTCAAGGGACCGGACGAGAAGACGATGCAGCGCATCCTGGAGCTGGTCCCGATCGTGCGTGACGAGACGGGCCTGAACCTCGCGGTGTCAGCCGGCATCCTCGACGCCGACCAGGCAAAGCGCCTCGCCGAGGGTGGCGTTCACCGCTACAACCACAACCTCGAGTCGTCGCGGTCGTTCTTCCCCCGTGTCGCCACCACCCACAGCTGGGAGGACCGCTGGAACACCTGCGAGCTGGTGAAGGCCAACGGCATGGAGCTCTGCTGCGGCGTGCTGCTCGGCATGGGCGAATCGACCGAGCAGCGCCTCGAACTGATCGGTCAGCTCGTCGAGCTGGATCCGACCGAGGTGCCGATCAACTTCCTGAACCCCCGACCGGGCACACCCCTGCAGATCCGCAAGCCCGTATCCGCCATGGAGGCACTGCGCTGGATCGCGCTGTTCCGCTTGGCGCTGCCGTCGGTGATCCTGCGCTACGCGGGCGGCCGCGAGATCACGCTGCGCGAACTGCAGGTCATGGGCATGACTGCGGGCATCAACGCGCTGATCGTCGGCAACTACCTCACGACGCTCGGCCGGGCCCCGGACGAGGACCTGCAGATGCTCGACGACCTGCAGATGCCGATTGCGGCGCTCACCGGTGTCGTCTGAGGGCGACGGTGAGCGACCTCCACTGCCAGGGCTGCGGGTCGACCGACTGCGAGGGCTGCCTGCCGGAGCTGGACCCTCCTCGCTACTGCGCCCACTGCGGCGCATGGGTGGCGACACAGGTGACCACCAAGGGCTGGGTGTCGAGCTGTCGCAGATGCGACACCCGAAGGTCATCGGCCTGAGGCCGTCGACCTGACTCGGACACCTCGTATTCGCAGCTGCTCAGGAAACGACCTGGAACGAGTCGACCACCCGACCGTGCACCTCGTCGAGGGCCCTGCCGCCCTCGTCGACACCTCTTGTGACCATCGCATAGACCCTGTCTCCGGCCAGCACGTAGTGGGCCCTGATGGTCGAAGATGCGCCGTCGTCGACTATCACGACGTCGACCGCGCGTCCGTTGCCGACGGGCACATCCCGGCGGACGGTCTCGCGGCCGTCAGGCGAGGTGCCGAGCAGGCCTCCGACCATCGAGTCGACGAGCGTCGTGAAGGCGATCGGGTCGTCGAGCGCTCCGACGGCACCGCCCATCCCGAGGTCACTCGAGATGACCACCGTCGACCCACCCTCGCCGAGCGACGCCTGGTAGCCGAAGGTGGTTGCGGCAGCGGGGCTCGACGGGTCGATCGACAGGTCCAGCTCGCCGGCACCTGCAGGGAGCTCGACGCTGAACGCTCCACCGTTCGAGGTGATCGTGGTCCACGAGTCGGGAACGGTCACAGGTGCAGGCTCGAGCAGGCCGGCGTCGACCAGCACCCGGGCGAGGGGGCCTTCGCCTCTGGAAGTCGCCATCCCGACCCCGACCAGCAGCGCTATCACGAGTGTCGCGAGAACGACGATCCTGGTGCGATCGCGCCTCGCTGCGGCACTCCTGTAGGTGACCTTGGACGGCATGGGAATCGCGGTCGGCCGCTCGAGCAACGCCGTCGCCCCACCGACGCCGACCATTGCGGCACCGACCCCGGGAACACCGACAGGTTCCATGAGTCGAGGCGCGCTCGCAGCTTCGGCGGCACAGACCGCGCAGAGAGGTTCGTGGTCCTCCATCAGCATCTGGCACCGGGGACAGTTCTGCATCCTCGTGGGCTTCGGCGGCCCGGGAGGTCGCCTTGAGGATGATGGGCCGTCGGACCCACTGCCGGGGCGCGCGATAGCGTGCGGCGATGGTCTCGCCAGCGATCCCCATCACCGGTGATGACGAGTCGGACCTGCTCCTACAGGACGATCCGCTCGCCCTCCTGGTCGGCATGCTCCTGGACCAGCAGGTGCCGATGGAGTGGGCGTTCAAGGGCCCGCACACCCTGAAGGAGCGGCTCGGCGGAGAGCTCGATGCCGGCGCGATCGCGGCCATGGATGTCGACGACTTCGTGACCTTGTGTGCCCACACACCTGCAATCCACCGGTTCCCGGCTTCGATGGGCCGACGGATCCATGCACTCTGCTCCCAGCTGGTCGAGGACTACGCGGGTGACGCCGCGGCGGTGTGGAACGGCGCGACCGATGCGAAGGACCTGCGTGAACGTCTGCGGGCACTGCCTGGCTACGGCGAGGAGAAGACCAAGATCTTCATCGCTATCCTTGCCAAGCGCATGGGTGTTCGGCTCGATGGATGGGAGCAGGTGGCGGCGCCGTTCTCCGACGATCAGCCTCGCTCAGTGGCCGACGTCGCGTCACCCGAGACGCTGCTGAAGGTGCGCGAGTGGAAGAAGGCGATGAAGGCGGCGAAGAAGTCCAAGCAGGACTGACCGGCCGCCCGACCGACTGCCGAACGGGACCGGGCTGCCGATCAGGACCCCGCCGATCAGCCCGCCTCGGCGACTGCGGCGTCTATCTGCTGGCGGGCCAACCAGCCCAGGAGCACGGCGATCGCTCGCGGGTCGTGACGCAGCTCGTGACCGGCGCCGGGGATCAACCGGAACTCCGCCGATCCGTGCGCGGCGGCCAGCGCACGCCCGTCGGCCTGAGGGGTCAGATCGTCGCTGTCGCCGTGCAGCACCAGCAGCGGCCGAGGCGCCAGCTCCCCGGCGGATACGACCGGGCGCACCGTCTTGATCGCTGCTGACCACTGGTCGAACGTGGGCGGGAAGTCGGGATCGTGGACCACGTGAACCTGTCGGGCGTGCAACAGGAGCTGTCGGGGGTTGCGCGCCCAGTCGTCGAAGTCGGCCGGAGTGGCCAGTGCCGCTACGCCTCGCACGGCCGGGTTGCGCGCCCCCTCACACACGGCGAGAGAACCACCGGTGCCCAACCCGGCGAGCCAGACCCCGTCGACCCCGAGAGCAGCCAGGTGCAGAGCCGCTGCATGGACGTCGTCGAGCCAGCCGTCGAGGGAGAAGTCGCCTTCGGCCTCGCCGCAGCCGCGAAAGTTGATCGTCAGGACACACCAACCAAGCTCAGCCGCGATGCGGTCCGCGAGCTCGGGGAAGGACTTGCCGGATTGCTGTGATTCGCGGCCTCTTGTCGGGAACCCGTGGCACAGAACCAGTCCGGGAGCGTCAGCCAGGTCGGCTTCGGGTTCGGACAGGTGGCCGCTGAGGGTCAGGTCTGCGGACCTGAACCGGTAGTCCATCACCGGTGGACCAGGGTGCTCCTCCGGGTCGGACATGGCCGTGGTACGACGACGTCAGGCGCCAGCAGCGCTGCGCTGCTTGGAGAAGAGGCGGTAGCCGCGGTTGCGGGCCTCGGCCTCGGTGTCAGGTCCGAAGCAGAGGTAGGTCTCGGCTGCCATGAGCTCCTCGATGAGGTGCTCGTCGTCGACCCCGATGGCGTCGACGTCGTAGACGACCTGTGTCCGCTTGTCGCCGACGTAGCGGTGATGCTCGAACTTGACGGGCCGTTCCATGTCACGCTCCTGGATCGCGGGTCGCCACCCCATGGTAGGCGTGAGTGGCACGGACCCCGAACCCGACGTCCGTCAGGCCTGGTCCGCGGTCGGATCGTCCGGGCCTTCGAGACGCGGCCCGATCGCACCGATGGCGACGTAGTAGTCGAGCTCCGCGTCGAGGATCGCCACGACGTGGACGTCATCCATGTCGAGCCCCGCGTCGCTCACCCGACCCAGGACGAAGGCGGTGGGCTCGTCGTCAGGAACCACGACCAGAGCGGTGCTCAGTTCGTCCGCTGTTCGCTCCGAGGCGATGCCCTTGGCCTCGAGGTAGTCGCAATGGAACAACAGCACCGAGCGGACGTCGTCGTAGGAGACCTGCGCGGTCACGTCGTCGGGCAGGCGGTCGGCGACGAAGTCCACAGCTTCGAGCAGGTCGTAGACGCTGCGCCGCGGACGCTGCGCCAGCGAGCTCGACACGACACCGATCGACACGGCGGCGATGACGAAGACGCCGATCACCGAGAGCACGATCCACCACCACATCGCCTGCAGCGTACCGGCGCTGTCCCAGCCCACCAGCACGCCGCCAGCAGGGCGGTGCCAGGTCGGCAAGAATCCCCCGATGGCTCACGATCGACGCTTCCGCTTCGGCGCTCAACTGCATCACCCGTTCGTTGGAATGACATGGGCGGAGTCCGCCCGACGCCTGGAGGAGCTCGGCTACTCGACCCTCCACATGCCCGACCACTTCGGGGACCAGCTGGCACCGATCGCAGCGATGACCGCAGCTGCTGCAGCCACGACATCCTTGAAGGTGGGCACGCTGGTCTTCGACAACGACTACCGGCATCCGGTCGTCCTGGCCAAGGAGATGGCGACGATCGACGTGCTGTTCGAGGGTCGGTGCGAGGTCGGCATGGGTGCCGGCTGGATGCGCTCGGACTACACGAGCTCCGGCATCACGATGGACCGCCCGGGTACCCGCGTGGACCGGCTGATGGAAGGGGTCGCCATCGTCCAGGGGCTGTGGTCGGGCGAGCGCGTCAACCACAGCGGCGAGCACTACACGATCACGGACCTCGCGGGCATCCCGGTGCCGGCGTCACCGGGCGGCCCGGCACTGATCCTGGCCGGAGGGTCGCCCCGCATGTTGCGCTTCGCGGGAGCGACCGCGGACATCGTCGGGGTCAACCCGTCTATCCACTCGGGTGAGGTCGACGTCGATGCGGCACGAGACGGCCTGGCCGATCGCATCGACGCCAAGGTCGGCTGGGTCAAGGAGGGCGCGGGCGACCGTTTCGACGACCTCGAGATCAACGCCTGGGTACCGATCGCGGCGATCACCGACGACGCCGATGCCGTGACGGCGGTGGTCGCACCGGGCTTCGGGTTGCAGGACGAGGACCCCGCCACGCTGCTGGAGTCGCCGATGGTGATCGTGGGGACGGTCCCGGAACTGGTCGACCGGCTCAACTTCCGACGGGACCGCTGGGGCTTCTCCTACCACGTGTTCCAGGACGCGGCAGCGTTGGAGATGGCACCGCTCGTCGCTGCGTTGGCCGGCAGCTGAGGTTCAGCTCGGCACGTCACGCCGCCGGTAGGCCACCGCTCCCAGCATGGCGAGAAGCGCGCCCGAGACCGAGACCAAACCGAAGATGACGGGATCGAACCCCTCGGCCGGGAGCTGGCTCAGGTGTTCCATCGGGGAGATGGAACGCACCCACCCGGCTAGGTTGAACACGTCTCCCAGGATCGCCACGACAACTACGAACGCCAGCGATGCCCAGGAGGCAGCGGCGAACCGTGGCAGCGCCCCGACCATGAACGTCGTGAATCCGACGAGCACCACGGGCAGGGGCAGAAGAGCCAGTGAGGCTCCGGTGAGACGAACGATCCGACCGGGCTCACCGCTGGACATCGCAACTCCGACGCCGGTCCCCACCCCCGACGCGCCGAGTGCGAGCACGGCGGTGCCCGCCGCCACCACGAGATGCCTACCCAGCCAACTCCAGCGCGAGACCGGGTGGGCGAGCACCAGTTCCGCTCGCCCCTCGACCTCTTCGCGCCTGAGCCGCAGGATCGAGGCGATGGCAGCGGCACATGTGAGCAGCGCTCCGAGCGACAGCGTGTAAGCGAGGTATGCGTCCACCGCCGAGCTGCCGCCCGTGGGGATGAACCTCTCCAGGTCCGGGTTGTCGGCGAACACCTCTTCGATGTCAGCAGCCACGGCCCCGTATGCGAGACCCAGCAGGGACACGCCGAGGGTCCACGCGACGATCGAGCCCCGCTGGAGTCTGATCAACAGACCGAGCGTGTGAGTCGTCAGGCCCTTGGCGCGATCAGGTCCCAGGCTCTGGGCGACCATGCCTGAGCCCAGGTCCCTGTGGGCAGCCAGGAACCAGGTGAGCCAGGCCCCGAACAGCGATGAGCCGAGCGACAACGACAGCACCCACCACTGCTCGCCGGCAAAGGGGCGTACCCGGTGCACCCATCCGAGCGGCGAGAGCCAGGAGAGCGAACCGCTGCCCATGTCGCCGATGGCCCGGAGCACGAAGGCGATGCCGAAGGCACCCAGCCCGACCCCGATCGTTGCGCGGCCGGTCGACAACACCTGCGCTGAAACAGCAGTCGCCGCTGCGAAGACACAGCCGACGGCGACGAACGCCAGCGAGAGGGCGCCTGCACCCACGGCGTCGAACCCCATGGCGGCGAGCCCGATGAGCACGGCAGAGCCGGCAACCAGTTGTGCGATCAACACCAGCGTCGCGGCGGCCGCCAGCGGCGCGTGACGGCCCGCCGGGCGGGAGCGGACCAGCTCGACCCTTCCGGACTCCTCCTCGCCTCGTGTGTGGCGCGCCATGAGGAAGATGGCCATCAGAGCGAACGACACGCCGCCCCAGAGGCCGATCTCGTTGGCCAGAACCACTCCGACGTTCGGGTCGTCGAAACCGAACCCCGGGCCGTTCATCGCCCGGTTGACGTTCTCCATCGCCGGACTCACGTCCAGGATCGACGCGTAGCCCGCGATCTGCTCAGGAGTCGAGTAGAGGCTCCGCACGCTCCAGGCGGACACGAGCACGAGGCCGACCACCCCCACCAGCCACAGCGACGCGCGGACACGGTCCACGCGCACGTTCAACCGGATCAGCTCGGCGCGTGCCGTGGAGTGCAGTCGAGCGGATCATCGCCGGGGCGAGCGACCGACCGGTCCGGGCGCGTCGCCGGTGGAGTCGTCGCCGTCGAGTCCGGCCTCGCGCAGTTCGTCGCCGTAGTGACGCAGGAACAGCTCGTCGAGCGTCGGGGGGTGGCTGGTCAACGAGGTGATTCCGGCAGCTGCGAGCGCCGACATGGCGCTGTCCATGGCATCGCTGTCGACGTCGAACCGCACCCGGCCGTCGCCCACCTCCAGGCCATGGACACCGGGTGTGGCCTCCAGACCGTCGACCGGTCGGCTCGTGGCGGCCACGACAGATGTGCGGGTCAGGTGTCGCATCTGCTCGAGGGTTCCACTCTGAACGGTACGGCCCTTGCGGATGATCGTCACCCTGTCGCAGAGGCGTTCCACCTGGTCCAGGATGTGGCTGGAGAGCAGGACCGTCCGCCCTTCCGCTGCGAGTTCGGAGACGAGCTCCTGAAAGACGGCTTCCATCAGCGGGTCGAGTCCCGATGTGGGCTCGTCGAGCAGGAAGAGCTCCGCATCGGAGGCCAACGCCGCCACCAGCGCGATCTTCTGTCGGTTGCCCTTCGAGTAGGTATGGGTCCTGCGCCTGACATCCAGGTCGAAGCGGTCGATCAGCTCGTTCGCGTCGTCGACGGTCCGTGCCACCCTGCAGGTCGCCGAGGACGTCGATCACCTCCCCGCCTGTCAGGTGCGGCCACAGCTGCACCTCACCAGGAACGTACGCCGTGCGGCGGTGCAACTCGACCGCGTCCCGCCACGGATCACCGCCGAGGAGCTCCACATCGCCCCGATCGGGACGCAGGAGACCCAGCACGATCCGCAGCGTCACCGTCTTGCCCGCGCCGTTCGGGCCGAGGAACCCGTGCACCTCGCCGCGGTTGACGCTCAGGTCCAAGCCGTCGAGCGCCCTTGTCGCGCCGAACGTCTTGACCATGCCGTGCGCCGACAGGACCAGGTCCTGACTTCCACCATCCATCGGGCTCCCTCCGGTGCTCACCCTGCGCCCCCGTCGGCACGGAGTCTCGCGCCGATGCCACCATGTGACGGTGGAGGACCAAGTGGTCCTATGGCCACGGGACAGGAGGAGCACCCATGTTCGATGTCACGGATCACCTGCGCATCGGGGCCTCGGAGCTGCGACGGGTACCGGATTCGTTCACGCTCCGGCCATACGAGCGGCTTCGGCTCGCCCCCCTCTCCCCCTGCATCGGTGCCGAGGTGAACGGCTTCGATCTTCGCGACCATCCCGACGAGGCGATGCTGGCGGAGCTGAGACAGGCGCTCCTGGAGTGGAAGGTGCTCTTCTTCCGCGACCAGGACATCACGCGGTCGCAACAGAGAGACTTCGCCGCGCTGTGGGGCCCCGCCGAGCAGCATCCGTTCTTCAATCTGATGCGCAACGACCAGGACGACGCCGAGGTGGTGCGCATAGCCCGCGACGGCGCCTTCGGCGGCAGCGAGAACGAGTGGCACGCCGACGTCACCTGGAGCGAGTGCCCGAGCTTCGGCGCGGTGCTGAGGGCGGTGGAACTTCCGCCATGTGGTGGTGACACGCTGTGGGCCGATGCCGGGGCCGCCTACGACGGTCTGCCGGAGAACCTGCGGGAACGCATCGACACGTTGGTGGCCGAGCACGACTGGCGTACGACCTTCGGGATGGCGATGTCCGAGGAGGACAGGGAGCGGCTCGGAGAGCGTTTCCCCGCCGTGGAGCACCCGGTGGTGCGGGTACATCCCGAGACAGGCCGACGCACCCTGTTCGTGAACCCGTTCTTCACCCAACGCATCGTCGGACTCGACCCTGACGAGAGCGAAGCACTGCTGTCACGCCTGTACCGCGAGTTCACCCGCCCGGAGTACCAGTGCAGGTTCCGATGGACCCCGGGGGCGGTCGCCTTCTGGGACAACCGTTCGACGCAGCACTACGCAGTCAGCGACTACGCACCGCAGCGCCGGGTCATGGACCGGATCAGCATCGCCGGGGATCGACCCTTCGGAATGTGAGGGGCTGACCCGGGTTGTCGCACGACTCCTGAACCAGGTTCTGGAGTTGTGTGACGAATGACCGACGATCACATTGCGGTTCCGTGACGATTCCGCGTCATGCTTGCGGGGTCCACTTCTCGCGGATGGCGTCGCTGGGGCGCCACCCCTCACCGCTGGAGATCCCGTGACGCTCACCAACCCGTTCAGACTCAGACGCGCACTGCGCACCGTCGTCGCCGTAACGGCGACCGTCGGCGTCGCCGCGGTGACCGTGGCCGCGCTGACCGCCGGAGAGGACGTACAGGCACGTCCCGCCACCAGGGTCACTGCGATCGAGCTGCCGGCCGACGTCGCGACAGGGCCCGCACCCGCGGTCGTCGACGACTCCGAGCTGATCGCGGACCTGGGAGAGGCGTGGCGTGCGTCCGAGGCAGCCAAGGCCGAACAGGTCCGCCAGTTCCTCGAGGCAGCCGCGGCTGCAGAGGCCGCTCGGATCGCCGCCGAGCGTGCTGCTGCAGAAGCTGCGACAGCCCAAGCCGCGGCTGCTGCTTCCCGCAATGCGATGGGCGGCGGTTGGGCCGCGCTTCGCCGCTGTGAGTCCGGCGGCAACTACCGAGCGGTGTCCGCGAACGGTTCCTACCGGGGCGCTTACCAGTTCTCGCGTTCCACCTGGAACTCGGTCGCTTCCCGGAGCCTCCCGCATCTCGTCGGTGTGGATCCTGCGGCGGCCGCGCCTGGCGATCAGGACGCCATGGCGATGGCCTTGTACCGCAGTTCCGGCTCACGCCCTTGGCCCCACTGCGGAAAGCACCTGTGATTCCGCGCGGCTGCGCGGTACGGATCGACACAGGTGCAAGGCTGGGGATCGCTCACCGGGATCCGTCTTGATCCTGTGACGCGACTCTGCTGTGGTGTGGGAACCAGTTTGGAAGGGCTGCGGTTGACTCACTACGAAGTGCTCGGTGTCGAGACGACGGCCAGTCGGGCCGATCTACGCAGCGCGTACGTTCGCCTCGCGCGCACATTCCACCCCGACTTCCACGCAGACGCTGCCCCCAACGTCCTGACCTACGCACAGGACCGCATGCGGGAGGTGAACATCGCCTGGCAGGTGCTGAGCGACGAAGCCGCCCGGCACGCCTACGATCAGAGGCTCGGACTTCGGACCGACGCCTATCACGGCAGTCGGATCTGAACGACTTCAGGGGATCAATGAGCTTCGTCGCGCCCGCACCTCCATCACGCGCCCGGATGCGTCACCAAGCACGCATCACCGCCATCATGGCCTCGGTGCTGATGCTGTCGGTGCTGATGCTCTCGACAGGCTGCTCCGAAACGACCAGCGCCGACGGGGCGAACGCCGACGGGATCGGGGGGACCGACGCCGACGCTGCGACAGGGCCCACGACGACCATCGCCAGGACCCGGGCCGACGGTCCTGGGGCCGACCTGAGCCAGGAGCTCACCGGGGGCAACGGCGTGTTCATGGGATCGATGGCCACCAAGGGCCAAGCGGAAGCCGGCTACATCGAGACCGAGCTGGTCGCCGCTGGCGACGCGGTCCGCTATGACGCGGGACCCGAGTGGACCGAAGACGGCAGATGGGACTTCACCCAGCTGGACGAAGCGCCAGCGCCGTACCGCACACGCGCGCTGGGTCCGACGTCCGTCCGACTCTGCGGACTTCAGCGGGACGGTGGTGATCGAATGGCTCAACGTGAGCGTGGGTCTCGACGCCGATCCCGAGTGGTCGAACCTGCAGGAGGAGTTGATCCGTGAGGGCCACGCCTGGGTGGGTCTGTCCACTCAGCTGATCGGCGTCGAGGGTGGCCCGGTGCTGGTTTCGGTCCCGGGCGCAGAGGGGATTGTGGGCCAGGGGCTGGTCAACACCGACGCTGTGCGCTACGGCTCGCTCGAACACCCCGGCGACAGCTACTCGTTCGACATCTTCACCCAGGTCGCCCGGGCCGTGCGCGAAGGCGACGGTCTCGGAGGCCTGGAGCCACAACAGGTGCTCGCTGCCGGAGAGTCCCAGTCGGCCATGGCCCTGGTCACCTACCACAACGGTGTGCAGCCCCTCACCGGGGCATTCGACGGGTTCTTCGTGCACAGCAGGGCGTCGATGGCCCTGCCCGTCGTGGGACCCGACGAGTACGCCGACCTGGCGAGCGCGTTCGGTAGCACCCCGGCGAAGCTGCGAGACGACCTCGACGTCCCGGTGATGGTTCTTCAGTCAGAGGGCGACGTCACTGGGCTGTTGAACTCCTCGGCGACGCGCCAGCCTGACGGCGAGAACTTCCGTCTGTGGGAGGTCGCCGGCACCGCCCACGCGGACCAACGCCTGGTCGGTGACATCACCGCGCTCATCGACTGCGGCGCGCCGATCAACGACGGCCCCATGCACGTCGCGGCCAAAGCGGCGTTCCACCACTTCGAGGCGTGGGCGCGCGGTCAGGATCCGCCGCCTGGCGCAGCACTGATCGAACTGGTCGACGACTCCCCCACCCCCGCGATCCGACGTGACGACGACGGAATCGCCCTCGGCGGGCTGCGACTGGCGCCGGTCGACGTACCGATCGAGGCCCTGTCCGGCGAGCCGGGCCCATCCGGTGAGCTCATCTGCCAGTTGTTCGGCTCGACCAACCCGTTGCCCGCCGAGCAGCTTTCACGGCGATTCCCGACCGTCACCGACTACACGACAGCCTATGAGGCCGCAATCGACGGTGATGTGGACGACGGCCACGTACTCGAAGCCGATCGGGCTGCCATGGGCGAGTACATGCGGACGGATCGCCTGGACGACTGAGCAGTTGCGACCGTTCGTCAGCCGGCGTTGGCGGCCGCTTCGTTCAGCGCGTCCAGGTGCGAAGTCGCCTCGAGGTACTCGTTGACCCAGCGCTCGATCACCGATGCGGTCTTCTCGACTTTCTGGAACTGCCCGACGACCTGACCGACCGGGTTGAACGCCACGTCGACCGTCTGATCCGGGTACTTGTAGGTGGCGGCCACGGCGATGCCCGACACCATGTACTGCAGCGGCATGCCGAGCGGATCGGGGTTCTCCGGATTCTCCCACGCTTCGGTCCAGTCGTTCTTGAGCATCCGACAGGGCTTGCCTGTGAACGAGCGCGAGCGCACGGTGTCGCGGGAGCTGGCGTCGATGTATGCCTGCTGCTGGACAGGGGTGTTCTCTGCCTCCTCGACCATCAGCCACTGCGAGCCGGTCCACGCCCCCTGGCACCCGAGTGCCAGAGCCGCGGCGATCTGCTCACCGCTGCCGATGCCCCCAGCGGCGAGCACCGGTCGGGGTGCAACGGCCTTGACGGCCTGGGGCCACAGGACGATCGAGCCGACCTCACCGCAGTGTCCACCACCCTCGCCACCCTGGGCGATGATGATGTCGACGTCAGCATCTGCGTGCTTCATGGCCTGGTAGGGCGATCCGCACAGCGCAGCGACCTTGCGGCCCTCGGCGTGGATGTGGTCGATCGTGTCCTTGGGCGGGGTGCCGAGCGCGTTCGCGATCAGGGTCATCTTGGGGTGACGCAGCGCCACGTCCACCTGCGGGGTGGCGGTCGCCTCGGTCCAACCGATGAGCTGGAGGGAGTTGTCGTCCTCGCCCTCGGGAAGCGGCACGCCGTGGTCGGCCATGCAGCTTGCGGGCGAAGTCCAGGTGCTCCTTGGGAACCATGTCCTGGAGCATCTTGGTGAGCTCCTCGCCGGACATGTCGGCGTCCATGCCCTCGTACTTGTTCGGGATGACGATGTCGACACCGTAGGGGTGGTCGCCGATGTGCTCGTCGATCCAGTTCAGCTCGACCTCGAGCTGCTCGGGCGAGTAGCCGACGGCGCCGAGCACACCGAAGCCACCCGCCTTGGAGACCGCGACGACGACGTCACGGCAGTGGGTGAAGGCGAAGATCGGGAACTCGATTCCCAGCTCGTCACAGATAGGGGTACGCATCGGTGTGTCCTTTCAACTGTCGACCGACACCGTCCGGCGCCGGTCGAATCCGTCCACCACGCCTTGCAGCGCAGTGACAGCCATCTCGTCGGTGACCCGCTCGGGGTCGATACGGCGCATCATCTCGAGGCCGATCAGCAGCCCGATGATCGCTGGTCCCAGCGCCGGGTCCTGCTCGCCGTCGTCGCCTGTGGAAGCGACGATCCCTCGCCACGCGCCGCGGTAGCGCCTAGTGAGCGGCTCGCGGAGCTCGGGGTTGCGAGCAGCGTGGGCCCACAGCTCGAACTCGAGGGTCATCCAGCGCCCGTCTCCTACCGCCGGCGCCGAGACGTTGCGCCACAGCACCGCCAGTCGTTCGTCGACGGCCCGCGCGCTGGCGAGCTCCGCTCCGATCACCGCACCTACGTCGCTGACCCAGCTGTCGAGCAGGGCCAACAGGATGCCGTCCTTGCCCCCGAAGTGGTCGTAGACGGCACCGGAGGTCCGATCCGCACGCTGTGCGATCGCGTCGATGGACGTTCCGTCGACGCCACGCTCGACGAACAGCTCCGCCGCGGCATCGAGCAGCCGGCGACGGGTGTCTGCTCGCCGTTCATCCTGTGTGGCCACCAGACAAAATATAGGACGTTCTATGTATATCGGTCAACCGATCTAACTGGTGGAAGCCATCGGAACGGGCGTCACGGGACGTGGGTGGGCGCCTCGCAGTCATGGCACTCGCTCTCGAGCGTCGCGTGGTCGATGCCGAATCGATCGACGAGCATCGACCGGGCCCGTGCCGTCACTTCTTGTGCCCCGTGCAGGTCCACCCCCTCGCCCATCGCCAGGTGAGCAGTGAGAGCGGTGGTCTGCGAGTCGACCGCCCAGATGTGCAGGTGATGCGCCGCACGCACCCCCGGAAGGTCGATCAGAGCGTCGCTGACCTCTTCGACGTCGATCCCCGCCGGCGTCGACTCGAGGAGCACTCCGACGGTGTCGACCAGCAGGCGCCACACCCCGACGAGTACGAGCACCGAGATCAGGATCGACACAGCGGGGTCGACCCAGGCCGCGTCGAACCACCACACCGCGGCCGCGGCCACGATGACCCCGAAGGAGCCCAGCGCGTCCGCAACCAGGTGCCAGAAGGCGGCCCGCAGGTTCAGGTTGTCGCCCGCGGAGCGGCTCAGCAGCCAGGCACTCGCGCCGTTGACCAGCAGCCCGACCAGACCGACCAGCGCCAACGGCCCCGCCGACAGTTCGGGCGGGTCGGAGAATCGGCCGACTGCCTCGACCACGACCCAGATGGTCAGGGCGACCAGGACCGTTCCGTTCAACAGCGCTGCCAGGACCTCGGCCCGCGCCAATCCGTAGCTGCGCCGTGCGGTCGGCGGGCGCGCCGCCAACGCCTGGCCTATGAGCGCGACCACCAGCGCGACGACGTCGCTGGCGTTGTGCAGCGAGTCCGCGAGCAGCGCCAGCGAACCGATGACCAGACCCACCGCCACCTGGACCGCCAACAGGACGCTGTTGGCCCCGACCGAGATCCACAGCGCACGTCGCTGACGCACGAGCTGCTCACCCCTGGGCACATGGCTGTGGCCAGCACCCGAATGGTTGTGACCGGCACCGGAATGGTTGTGACCGGTGCTGCTGTCGCGTTTGGTCATGATGCCGCCGCGACGTGTGAGCACTGCTCCACCGCCAGTACGAGACCGCACAGGTCCGACAGTGCGTGGGCCAGGCGGGGATCGCACAGGCGGTAGCGCTGACGACGTCCTTCGGCTTCGGCCACGACCAGTCCGCAGCCACGAAGACAAGCGAGGTGGTTGGAGACGTTGGATCGGGACAACCCGAGCATGTCTGCGAGCTCCGACGGGTACCGGGGGCCGTCCAACAGTGCCACGAGCAACGATCGGCGAGATTCGTCGGCCAAGGCCGTTCCCACTCGGGCGAGCGTGCTCAGATCGACTTCTCTGCTCGCGTTCATCAAACGATGATTCATCACACCATGAATTCAGTCAACCCTGAATTGACCTTGGAGCAGGCACCGCAAGATCGCCTCCTGCCCGTACCCTGCCCGCATGCCCCTGGCACGGTCGTTCGAGTCGGAAGTAGCGGTGCTTCTCTTCGGCGCGCCCGAGGCGATCGACCTGACTGACCGGGTCGACGAGCTCGACGACCGGGAGAAGGCTCGGTTGCTTGCCCTACGGCGCCCCGCCGACCGGCGTCGTTTCCTCGTGGCCCACATCGGGCTGCGAGATGCGCTGGCACTGCGACTCGACATGACACCGGCCGAGGTGAGGCTGGGCAACGACACATGCCCGGTGTGCGGCTCCGCCGAGCACGGCCGGCCGATCTCGCTCGACGACCCGGACTCCACTCACTGGTCGATCTCGCACACAGATGGGCTGGTTGCGATCGCAGTGGGCTCGTCGCCGGTCGGCATCGATGTCGAGTCGCTCGCGCGAGCGGACGACACGAGCTTCCTCGACGAGGTCGGCACCCATCCCGACGACGCCGACGCGATGGTCGCGGTTCCGTCGGCCGACGAGCGGGCGCTCGGGCGCACTCGCCTGGCCCGCTGGAGCCGCCTCGAGGCCGCTCTCAAGGTCGACCGGGGCGGGCCTGGGAATCGACCCCTCCACGATCGCGGTCGGACTCTCGGGCCAACGCACCATCCACCCACTGATGCCGAGTTCAGGCGAGTGCCGACACCCGTCGGTGACGATCGTGGACCTGGTCGTGGGAGAAGCCCACGTCGGTGCACTTGCCGTCAGCGGGCCTGAGGCCCCGAGGGTGTCCTCCACCTGGCTCTGAGTTGCCAGCCGCTGTCGCCGATGGTTTGATGACCCACGACAAACCATCCGCCACGTGGGAGGAAAGTCGGCCGAGCCGACGCTGTCCCGCAACCGTGTGTCCTACCGCCGCTCTCGAGCAGCTGTACGACGAGTCGGAATGCTCCCCGCGGCAACTCGCTTCGAGATCGTCCGTCGTGGATTGCGGATGCCGGAGCCCAGGCGCTCCGCGTGCGGGGACCCGGGCCATCGGCCTGGAGGACCCACATGCAACGCCCGAACATGAACAACGCAGCCCGGGGCCGAACAGCGACAGCGCTGCTACTTGCAGCGCTGCTGACACTCGCCGCACCAACCATGCACGCATCGGGAGCGCCGCCCCAGGCTTCGGGCTCCGCGCAGGCCGCGCTCGACTGGCTGGCAGAGCAGCTGAACCGCAACGGCGCCACCATGCCCGGGTTCACGCCCGGATCGACTGACTGGGGCCTGACCATGGACGCCGTGCTCGCGTTCGTCGCTGCGGGCGCCGGCTCAGCTCCGGTGGTCGTCGCGGCGACCGACGCGATCGCCACCGGCGAGGCGGTCACGGCCTACACCACCTGGGACCCGGAGATCCCCGGCGTCCGAATCGCCGGTGCGACGGCCAAGACGCTGCTCACCCTCAGATCGGTCGGGCGGTCGGCTTCGGTCGACGGGACCGATCTCGAGCTGACGCTCCGTGCTCTGATGGTCGCCACGGGTGAGCACCGCGGCAGGTTCTCGGACCAGGTGCCCGATCCGACGTGGAACACCGCGAACGGATTCTCGCAGGCGCTCGCCGTGCTGGCTCTGTCCATGACCGCCGAAGGCGTTCCCACCGAGGCGATCGAGTTCCTCACCGCGCAGCAGTGCCCCGCCGGAGGCTTCCGCCTCACCTACGACGGCGCGCGGGATTGCACGAGTGACGCCGGCGCCGATCCCGATGCCACCGCGCTCGCCGTGCAGGCGCTGCTCACCCTCGACGTCTCGATCCGCCCCGATCATGCGATCAGCCGGGCCGTCGCCTGGATGCTCGCCAGGAGGCTCCCAGACGGATCGTTCGGCGGCACCGGACCGACCGCCGCAGCCAATGGGAACAGCACCGGTCTGGCCGCACAGACTCTGCGCGCTGCCGATCGCACCGCGGACGCAGACCGCTCCGCCGACTGGGTCCACTCGCGGCTGCAACTCGAGGGCGAAGCAGCCTCAGCCGGCCCCGCCTCGGCGCACATCGGAGCGATCGCCTACAACCCTGCAGCACGCTCCGCGGCACTCGCGTCCGGAATCGCTCCGTCAGCGATCGACCAGTGGCGCCGATCGACCACACAGGCGGTGCTCGCTCTGGGGCTTGCTCCGTTCGGTCGGCTCCCATCGGTGCCACCGCCCACCACCACGCCACCGCCCACCACCACGCCACCGCCTACCACCACGCCACCGCCTACCACCACGCCACCGCCCACCACCACGCCACCGCCCACCACCACCACCGTCGCACCCACCACCACGGTCCTCGCCGACTCTGCTCAACCCGCACCACAGGTTGAAGGCGAATCCGTCTCATCGGCCTCGGGCCGTGCCACCCCATCGAGCAGTGCGAACAGCGGCGGAGAAACCCGTGGGCACGCCGAATCATCCCTGCCACGAACCGGCGGTGCCGCACGGCTGTTGGCAGCACTCGGGGCAACCTTGCTGATCACCGGCGCACTCGCTGCAGCCACCGGCGGCCAGGTTGCAGTGGATCGCACTCGCCGGCGATGACCGTCGCCAGGGCCATCCTGTTGGCAACCGCAGCGCTGGTGTCCTCGCTGGTCACGGCCTTCGGCGCGCCGAGCGAGGCATCGGCTTGGAGTGAAGGCGCTTGCACCACCACCGACGGCGTGACGGTGGTGATCGACTTCCAGGAGTTGGGAGGTGGCGTCCACGTCCGCTGCGCATCACAGCCGATCACCTCCGGCCTCGACGCACTGCGCCAGGCAGGAATCGACTACCGAACATCGGTGCGTCAGCCAGGGTTCCTCTGCCGCATAGCCGGCAAGCCGGAGTCCGACCCGTGCGTGACGACCTCGCCGGCGACCGCGTACTGGTCCTACTGGCTTGCCCCTCGCGGCGGCCGGTGGTGCTTCTCGAACCTCGGCGCGGGCAACCGCGTGCCCCCGCCGGGCTCGGTCGAGGGCTGGTCGTTCGCGCTCAACCGCAGCGCGACCACTGCGCCACCACCTCGGTTCGCCATCCCCCCAGCTGTCCCGGGCTCCCCTGCGGCGCCCTTGTCCCCTGCCGACTGCGCGGGCGAATCCGCCGCTCCCGCCACCACCGTCGCACCTGCGGTATCGAACTCGCCGGAAGGTCACGCTTCGTCCACCTCGCCTGCGGAAGTCCCCTCCCCTGAGCCCAGTCGCTCCACAGGCAGGTCCGACGACGGCTCCACGCCGGGAGTGCCGAGCGCACCCGCGGACAACTCCGCCCGCGGCGATGCTCCGCCCGGTGACACGAACCAGGCGACGGTCGACGTGCCGACCACCAACGAAGACCTCACTGCGACCACCGACTCAGCGAACTCGCCCGCCACCGACGAAGAGCAGACCGACGGCAGTGACCGCGCCAGCAGCGACACCGCCGCCGGCAGCGAGACAGCAGAGAGCACCAGCGGGTCGGTGGACCTGGGCCGCGGAAGCAAGGACGCCGGATCCCCTCTCGGCGTCGTCGCAGGAGCGATCCTGGTGGCAGCCTTGGGTGGTGCAGCCGCCCACCTCCGAAGCCGTCAGCGCGCGACCGAACAGGGTTGACGTCGTGACGCGGACCAGGATCGCACGGGACCTGCACCCGGGTGCCTGGTGGCTCTGGGCGTTGGGCATGGCGACCGCGGCTGCCCGGACCACCAACCCACTCCTGCTCGGGCTCGTCATCGCCGTGGTGGCGTTCGTCGTGTCGGCTCGACGCACCGACGCCCCTTGGGCGCGCGGCTTCCGCTCATACCTGGTGCTGGGTGTGGCGGTGATCGTCATCCGGGTCGTCTTCAGGATGCTGCTCGACGGCCAGCACGGCGAGCACGTGTTGTTCACTCTGCCGGAGCTGCCGCTGCCAGAGGCCGCCGCTGGGATCCGCATCGGCGGGCCGGTCTCGGTCGAGGGGCTGCTGGCGGCCTTCTACGACGGGCTCCGCCTGGCGACGCTGCTGATCTGCCTCGGGGCGGCGAACGTGCTCGCCAACCCCAAGCGGTTGCTCAAGTCCGTGCCGAGCGCACTTCACGAGGTGGGCGTCGCGATCACGGTCGCTCTGTCGGTGGCCCCACAGGTTGTCGAGAGCGCCCAGCGCATCTCACGGGCCCGCCGACTCCGGGGCGAAGTCGGCCCACGAACTCGTTGGTTCAGACAGGTCGCGATTCCGGTGCTGACCGACGCGCTCGACCGCTCGATGCTGCTCGCTGCGGGGATGGACTCGCGCGGCTACGGCAGGACCGCAGGGGTGGCGCGCTGGTTCGCGCCGGCTGACCGGCGCACTCGTTCTCGGCGGGCTGATGGGCATCTGCGTCGGCATCTACGGCCTGCTCGACTCCACCACCCCATGGACGCTCGGAGTGCCGATGCTCGCTCTGGGTGTCGCGGCGGCGACCGGCGGCCTCTACGCGAGCGGCGCCCGGGTACGACGGACCCGCTACCGACCGGATCCCTGGCGACTGGCGGAGTGGGGTGTCACGAGCTCAGGGGTGTCGACAGCCTTGGTCCTGTTCGTGTCGTCGGCTGTCGATCCGGCCGTGCTGAACCCTTCGCTCCAGCCGCTCGAATGGCCAGAGCTGGCGGCCCTTCCGACCATCGGAGTGCTGATCGGGCTCCTACCCGCGTGGATCGCGCCGCCACCGCTGCGCGGCCATCTGTCCGCCGAGCCACCCGCCGCGGCATCCGACGACTCGATCGCTCCCCTGCGGGAAAGAGCTCTCCGATGATCCGCTTCGAACATGTGAGCGTGACCTACCCGGAGGCCGCAGCTCCGACCATCGTCGACGTCGACCTCGAGGTGCCCGAGGGAGAGCTCTGCCTGGTCATCGGGCGCACCGGCGTCGGCAAGTCGACGTTCCTCGGCGCGATCAACGGGCTCGTGCCCCACTTCACCGGGGGGCATCTGAAGGGTCGGGTCCTGGTCGACGGCCGCGACACCTCGACCAATCCACCCCGGGAGCTCGCCGACGTCGTAGGCGTGGTCGGCCAGGACCCTGTTGCCGGATTCGTGACCGACACCGTGGAGGAGGAGCTCGCCTATTCGATGGAACAGCTCGCGATCGCGCCCGACGTGATGCGCAAGCGGGTCGAGGAGACCCTCGACCTGCTCGGCATCGCTGACCTGCGCAGGCGTGCGCTGCGGACGTTGTCCGGCGGCCAGCAGCAGAGGGTGGCGATCGGATCGGTGCTCACAGCTCATCCGCGGGTGCTCGTGCTCGACGAGCCGACCTCGGCGCTCGATCCGACCGCTGCGGAGGAGGTTCTCGCGGCGATCACCCGGCTCGTGCACGACCTGGGCACCACGGTCGTCGTGGCCGAGCACCGACTGGAGCGCGTCGTGCAGTACGCCGACCGGGTGATCTACCTGCACGGCGACGGATCGGTGGTGCACGGCGCCCCCGATCTGGTGCTGGCCACGAGCTCGGTCGCCCCACCGGTCGTGGAGCTCGGCAGGCTCGCCCGATGGTCGCCGCTACCGCTGTCGGTCCGAGATGCACGACGGGTTGCAGGGCCACTGCGCGAGCGACTGGTCGCGCGGACGTCTCCCGAGCACACTCGCCGCGGCCGCGAGCGTGCCCGGTCGACGGAGCCGAAGCTGCGAGCCAGGGGCGTGACCGTCTCGTACGGCTCAGCCACCGCAGTTCGTGAGGTGGACCTGGACCTGAGCGGTGGCGAGATCCTCGCGCTTATGGGCCGCAACGGGTCAGGGAAGTCGTCGCTCATGTGGGCGCTGCAGGGGTCGGGTGAGCGCAGCGCCGGGCGCGTCGAGGTCAGCACCGATGCCGGCCGCGGGGCGGACCCGGCGTCGCTTGGTCCGGCCGATGCGCGCAAGCTCGTCGGCCTGGTTCCCCAGACACCGTCCGATCTGCTCTACCTGTCGACCGTTGCCGAGGAGTGTGCGCAGGCCGACGCGGACAGCGGGGCGTCGACCGGCTCCTGTGCGACTCTCCTTGGGCGGCTCGTACCCGACATCGATCCCGACGCCCACCCTCGGGACCTGTCCGAGGGGCAGCGTCTCTCGTTGGTGCTCGCGATCCAGCTCACCGCCAAGCCTTCGGTGATGCTGCTCGACGAACCGACACGCGGCCTCGACTACGCGGCCAAGGCAACGCTGGCGGCGGTCCTGGGCGAGCTGGCCGACGCCGGCCACGCGGTGATGGTCTCCACCCACGACGTCGAGTTCGCTGCCTCGGCCGCCGACCGCGTCGTGGTCATGGCCCAGGGGGAGTTCGTGGCGGACGGAGCGACCGCGGATGTCGTCGTCGCGTCCCCTGCATTCGCCCCACAGATCGCCAAGATCCTGGCACCCGAACCCTGGCTGACCGTTGCCGACGTCGCCGACGCACTCAGCGATGCGCTGACAGACGAACAGGACAGTTGATGACCAGGCCACCGGCGCTGCGAGTCGGACTCAGACCGGCGGTCGCGCTCACGATCGCGTCGGTAGCGGGACTCGCCATGTTCCTGTGGCCGCTGATCATCGTCCCGTCGCCCGGATCCTCGCATTTCGGTGATGCGCCGTTCGTGTTCGTGCTGATCCTGCCGGCGGTTCTCGCCGTGGTGCTCGCCGAACTCCACTCGGGTGGCATGGACACCAAGGCGCTGGCCATGCTCGGAGTGCTGTCGGCGCTGGGCGCTGCGCTGCGACCGATGGGAGCAGGGGTGGCAGGCATCGAACCGATGTTCTTCCTGCTGGTGCTCGCCGGCCGCGTGTACGGACCCGGTTTCGGCTTCGCTCTCGGAACGACCACCCTGTTCGCCTCGGCACTGCTGACGGGCGGCATGGGTCCCTGGCTGCCGTTCCAGATGCTGGCATCGGCATGGATCGGACTCGGCGCTGGGCTGCTGCCTCCCGCCAGAGGTCGATCTGAGGTGGCGCTGCTCGCCGGCTACGCGGTCGTCGGTTCGTACGCGTACGGGTTCCTGATGAACATGTGGTTCTGGCCGTTCGCGATCGGGACCGAGACCCAGCTCTCCTTCATCGCTGGAGCGGCCGTGCTCGACAACCTGCACCGGTTCTTCCTCTACACGGTCGCCACGTCGACGATCGGGTGGGACACAGGTCGGGCGATCACCAACTGCGTCCTGGTCGTCCTGCTGGGGCCGACGGTGCTGGCGACCTTGCGCCGCTCGACCAGGCGGGCGGCGTTCGACACACCAGTCACCTTCGACCCCAGCTGACGAATCCAGCCGTTCTACTGGTTCAACACCCCGACGGCCCGAAGGTCGAAGCCACCGCTCCCGGTAGTGGGGTGGGCATCGAAGATCTGACGTCCGAACGAGTCGTTGTAGAGATCGCCCGATGCCGGGTAGTCGCTCGCTCCCACGACGTCACGCAGCCGCACGAAACGGATGTCACCCAGGTCGACCGCACCGCCGCGCACCAGTGGATCGTTCCGCAGCGCAGCAAGATCGAACGCGGATCCCCAGCCTCCAGGATCCTTGCCGGCCAATCCACCCAGCAGACGGGGGTCCTGGAAGCCGAACCCACCGACCGGAGCCAGCTGGACGCTTGCCGAGTCGAAGCGTACGAAGTCGACGCCATTGCTCGACACCTCTACGAAGGCGAGCTCGGTGAACAGGTTCTCGCTCGTTGCGTTCTGGTTGAACCCGTTCTCGAACACAGCGAAGTCGTCACCGGCGCCGTCGACGATCGCATCGTCGAAGGTCATCGTGATCCGACCATTGTTGCCGAGCACGACGAGCGACGTGGTGTACGCGCCGACCGCGTTGGCCGGGGTCTGGAACCCGGCTGTGACGTCGGCTCCAGGCACGTAGTCGACGTACCCGCTCGCCCACCCGACGAACGCCGGGTCGGCGGCCGCGCGTGCGTTGGATGTGGACCCGGCCAGCCCCGGCCGACCGGTGTAGCTCGAGCGCACGTCGTAGACCGCATCGAACACCTCATCCACCTGGCAGTCCGGTGAGGCCGATCGAGCCACGACCCGCGTCGGACCCGAGAGACCGTTCAGCGCGAGCGTCGACGACTCGGTGAACACGGCGCTCGAGATGTCGGCCTCCGCCGGCAGGGTGGCGACCTCGATCGCGTCGCCCCCGAGGATGGTGAACGTCAGTACCTCGTCGTCGTCGATGATGCTCAGGACCGGCGCGTCGGGGACCTCACATGCCGGCGCCGGTGTGTGACCTGCCAAGGCGGCGACGCTCACCCTCGGGGCTGCACCGTTGAACGCAGGCGCCCATGCCCACCCCTCGACAGAACCCTGGGCCAGCGGCCCGTCGGTGGCACCAACCGGGCTGAAGTCCCATGCCGTGGAACGGTCGGGTGCCTTCCAGTAGCCCCAGTATCCCCCGGTCGTCCAGCAGTAGGGGAACCCCTGGGTCGGCAGCGAGTCGATCGTGCAGACCGTGCCCGGTCCAGACTCGGATCCAGCGGTGAACCCTGCCGCTGCGAGCGCACTGAGGCCACTGGCCTGCGTGCCCGGAGCACAGCCGATCTTCACCGTGTCGTCGAGTGCTGTGAAGTCGACCACGACGGTCACGCCGGAGTCGGGCTGGCATGCCTGACCGACTATCGCCGGCCCCCCAGGAGCGACCGTGGTCGTCGTGGATGTCGTGGATGTGGTGGTCGTTGTCGGCGGGTCGGTCGGCGCGGCAGGAAGCGACGACTATCGCTGCCACAGCGACCGCTACGGAGATGACGGCGCTCGACCGGCGCCGGCTCGTGGTTGACAAGCTCATTGGATGTGCATCGCCTTTCGGTTGTACGAGGCACGGAGGGGGCTCGCACACCGGGGCGATCGGCCGGACGTCTCCGACTGGCCGAGGGCACGGATCCGAGCTCACCGGTTCCGCAGTCCTCGACGGAGTTGGTTGAGCTGTTCGCCCCCGGCGGGCATTCCGACTCGCGGAGCTCCGAAGAGATCCACCTACGGCTGCGGGACAGTGCCGGACTTCGACCGGCTTCCCCCGCTCAGGGACATGTTGTGCCGGCGGGAGCCGGCCGGCGGACAGTACCGCGGACCCATGCGGGATGAGACATCGGCCTCAGGTGGCGACCCAGAAGAAGCGTGACTGCCCCACCGACAGGTTCGTCCACTCCTTCACCACGACATCAGTCGCGCTCAGCGCGTCACCCGCCCTGAGCACCGGCGACGACTCACCCAGGTCGACGAGCACCAGGCCCTCGGCGACCAGGACCAACTCCGGGCCCTTGTGACCCTGTACGGGTTTGCCGGACTCGCCAGGCGCCAGCTCGACCAGGTGGACCTTCGCAGGGTCGTCTACATCGTCGAAGAGCCGTACGGCCGCGCCGCCCTCGGAGCCGTTGCGATCATGGCGCGCCACCCGTGTGCTGGGCGGGCGACCTATGCCCAACAGGTCGTCGAGTCCGATCTCGAGCCGCTCGCACATCGGGACGAGCGTGTCGAGCGACAAGCCACGCCGGCCCGACTCGGCCTGGGAGATCGCGGCCGGCGTCACTCCCGCGATCTCCGCGAGCCGGCGCTGGCTGAGCCCCCGCGCCGAGCGAAGCCTCCGCAGTCCCTCACCCAGGCGACCCGAGGTGTACTCCTTGTCGAGCAGCACACCGGCGGACTCGGGATCGAGCGCGGCGACAGCACCCTGCACCGGCAGCGGTCGGCCTTCGGCCTTGCGCACCCGGACATGTCCCGCTCGCAGGTCGAAGACGCACTGCGCGATGCGCGCCACCGCGTCGATCACCGCGGTCCCACAGCTCCCCCGGGTGGCGCTCCAGTAGGCGATCGCGCCGCGCTCGAACAGCCGGGGACAAGTGCGCGTGTAGAACTCCACCGCTTCGTCCGCCCCCCGAGCGCGCAACCATGTCGTCCAGCGACCACACCACGAGTCGGGAGCCTGGGCCGACCTCGGGGCCCAGCAGGTGCGACTGCAGCTCGTCCGGCGCCGGCATCGGATCGAACAGCCTGGTCTCCACTCCTGCTGCCCCGGGCTCGGCGGCATCGAGCCCAACGCCATCGAACTCGTCGCCATCGAACTCGTCGCCCGACAGGAGGACCAGGCGGTGAAGCGGCGCCGGCGGGTCCAGGAACGCCTTGGCGAAGGGCACGATGTCAGCTGCTCGATCGGCAACCCAAACCACGTTGTCGCCGACAGCAAGTCCTCCGCCCAGCAGCTCGTCCAATCCAGGATCTCCGGACGGGGACAGCCGGGACAGCGAACCGCTATCATTAGCCCTGCTAATGACCATGGTCATCACCTTAACGTCAGGTACCGTGATGCGCCGTCGACTCGGAGGTCATCGACATGTCTGTGAACAACGAAGTGGACCTGTCCCGCATCAGGGAGCTGCTGCTGGCTGAGCGGGCCGAGCTGGAAGCCACCCTCGCAGACTGCGCTACGAGCACCGCCACCGATCGCCCCGACGCATCAGATGGCTTCGGCGAGACCGAACATGTCGCCCACGCCGAACAGCTCGAGCTGTCCTCACGAGTCGCAGCAGTGGCCGACGCGTCGCTGCGCGAGGTCGACGCGGCGCTGGCACGCCTCGAGTCCGGCGATTACGGAACCTGCACCAGCTGTGGTGACCCGATAGCCCCCGACCGCCTCGAGGCACTACCGTCGACGGCGTTCTGCCTGTCGTGTCGGAGTGCAGCGGGAACGACGCTTCGCTGAGCGGACACCGCTCAGGGACCTGCAAGGACCCGCCACCACACCCACCAGCAGCGTCAGGCCCCTCCCTCGACCGGATCCCCTGACATGGCGACCGCCACCACACCCACCAGCAGCGTCGAGCCCACGCTCTCGTCGCCGTCGCCGTCTCAAGGCGGCGGACGTCGGCGCGCACGAGCGCTGGCGGTCGTCATCGTGGCGGCGAGCCTGGTGCTCGGCCTGATCGCACTGACGTCGTCCCGGCGTGACTCGGCATCGAACGCCGGGAACGACTCGACCTGGCGAGGCACCGTGCTACCCGCCGAACAGGGCAAGCCCGATCTCGTGTTGACCGACACGTCGGGGCGCCCCTTCGACCTGGCGGCGCAGACCGAGGGGCAGCTGACGCTGCTGATGTTCGGCTACACGAACTGCCCGGACATCTGCCCGATCAGCGTCGCCGCTCTCGCCAGCGCCCTGGACTCGCTCGACCCGTCCGTCGCTGCCAGCGTGCGCATGGTGTTCATCACCGCCGACCCCGAACGAGACACTCCCGAACGCCTGCGCAGGTTCCTCGACCAGTTCGACGACTCCTTCATCGGCCTCACGGGGTCCATCCACCAGATCGATGCAGCGCAGGCCGCCGCCAAGGTCCCTCTCGCCACCCGCGAGGAAGCCGACGTGGGCGGCGACTACGACGTCGGACACGCTACGCAGATGATCGCCTATCAGGCCGACGGCACGGCACGGATCGTCTACCCGTTCGGCACCCGCGAGTCCGACTGGGCCCGCGACCTTCCCCGGCTGGTGGCCGGCGAGATCCCGGAGGCGCAGCAGCGATGACCTGGTGGTGTGTAGCGACCGAGCGACCCTGGGACTGGACTCCTCGCCCCTACCTGGGCGTGTGGCTCCTCTGCGCTGGGCTCATAGCGGCGTACGTGATCGCCTGGCGACGCCACGGTGGGCGGCCCACCCGGCGCCAGGGCTGGCAGTTCGCCGGCGGCGTAGCCGCGCTCTGGGTCGCGTCCGACTGGCCCGTGGGAGCGCTCGGCGGTGGCTACCTCTCGTCGGTCCACATGCTGCAGTTCATGCTGTACACCCTTGCCGCGGCACCACTGCTCATGCTCTCCACACCTGAGTGGATGGCCGCCGCAGTCCTCGGGCGCCTCCGCTTGGGCAAGCTCTGGGCCTGGTGCACCCGACCGGTGGCGGCGGCGCTCATCACCAACGCCGTCCTCCTGGCCACCCACAACCCGTTCAGCGTCGACCTCTTCCGCTCGTCGCAGGCGGGATCGTTCCTGCTCGACATGATCTGGCTGGTCGGAGGCACGATCATGTGGGCCCCGATCATCAATCCGATCCGGTCGCTACGCCCAGGCTCGGCGCTGGTCAAGATCGTCTACCTGTTCTGTGCAGCCGCGCTGATTCCGATGATCCCCGGCGGCTTCATCGCGTTCTCACCCCATCCGCTCTACGCGACCTACGAGCTCGCGCCCAGGGTAGGGATAGCCGCGCTCGCCGACCAGCAGTTCGCCGGTGTGCTCATGAAGATCGGCAACGTCCCTGTCATCTGGGCCGTGATGGGTGTCATCTGGTTCCGCTGGTACGAGGCGGAGCGGCGGTCGGACGAAGCGCGTCGCAAGGCGAAGGGACCAGCCCGCGGCCCTGTCCGGGCCGCTCCGGTCGCCACGTCGGCCGAACCGATCCGCCACGACGGCCGCATCTGAGCCGGACCGGGTCGGACCAGGTCAGACAGGCCCTGGTTCTCCGTCCGAGACCCAGGTACCGATCACTTCTTCACAAGCCATTATCAGCGGCGCGACGTTGGGATAGCCGGCGTAGGGCGCCAGCATGATCAGCGTCTCGCGCAGTTCGTCCGGTGTGAGCTCGCCATTGCGCAGCGACGCCCGTGCCTGGATCCTCCAGGTGTCGGTCTGGCCGAGCGTGGCGATCACACCCATCAACAGCAGCCGACGCGAATCTCACGTCGAGCAGGTCGCGGTCCCATACCTCGGCGAAGAGGCTGCGGAGCATGACGTCGTTGAACGCCATGGACCCTTCGGGCAGGTCGACGACATCGCCGGCGTAGACCTCGCGCAGCTTGGCTGCGCCTCGCTGGTACTGCTCCGAGCTCATGACGGTGTGCCGGCCGTGTCCGGCTCTAGCACCCGGGTGACGAACTTCCAGCTGCCACCCTGGCGACGCAGGGTGTCGCGGTAGATGCCGCTGACGAGGATCTTGAACCCGCCGTTCTCATCGTCGGCAACCCACAGCTGCAGGTATGCGGCGCCGGACGCTTCGTCACCGTCGCCGTCGACGAGGACGTTGGTGGCGATGTGGCGCCCACCGGGCATCATCACAGGTACTCCCGCCGCGAACTCGATGCGGGCCGCCGGGTTGCCCTCGACGGTGAACCCCATGCCCGTGTCGAGGGTGCCGTCCTCGACGAACAGCGCCGCCCACTTCTCGCCGTCTCCGGCGTCGATCAGGTGGTTGTAACGGGCGTAGAGCTGCTGTAGCGCCACGATGTCGTCAGTGCCAAGTGCCATGCTGAGTCCCCCTAGGGTTCGGTCGGGCCGACCGGCCCGCCGTGCTGTAGCCGCTCGACGACGGCGGTCCGGCGACAGGGTACGCGCTCGCGGACCACCGGCGAGGAAGTCCCAGAAGGCAGTTCTGGTTTCCTCCAGCGAATGATCGAATAAACTACCGGCGTGGCAGACGACCTACAGGTGAAGGCAAGGGCACTTGGCGACCCCACGAGGCACCGGATATTCCGGTACCTCTCCAACACCGACGCCCCAGTGGGTGTAGCCGAACTTACCGACTACTTCGGACTGAACCACAACGCCATCCGCCAGCACCTGGCCAAGCTCGTCGATGCAGGTCTGGTGCTCGAGAGCTCCGCTCCGCCGTCGGGGCGCGGCAGACCGCGACTCGAGTACGTCGTCGAACCCTCGACCGACAGCCGCTGGGGGGTGACCGGCCCCTACGAGCGGCTGGCGGTGCTCCTGACCGAGGTCGTACGCAGCGGCGACACCCCCTACGAGGTCGGCCGCCGGGCGGCACTCGAGGACTTGCGCGTGCACCACCACGACGAGGCCGACCCCGTCGGGGTGCTGGTCGACCAGATGGCACGCCAGGGGTTCGCCCCGACCGTCCGCGACCAGTCGGACGAGACCGTCGAGGTGATCCTGGGCTCGTGTCCCTTCGCCACCGCAGCCATGACCGACTCCTCGACCATCTGCGAGATGCACCGTGGCATGGCAGAGGGCGTCGCCGAAGTGGTGACAGGCCTGCAGATAGACCGGCTCGTCAACGGGGACCCACGAGAGGCCCAGTGCAGGTTGACGTGCAGCGCCAGCGCCGCGAGCGACGCCGACGGCTAGGTCGCCTCCCAGCGGATCAGGTTCAGCGGTCCGCCACCGACCAGCTGACGGCTGTGGACCTCGGCCACCCGCTCAGCCATGGCCAGCGCGTGCTCCTTTGTCGGTCCGTCCCAACCATCGTCCAGCGTCTCGCGGAACAGCTCCAGCCACCGCTCGAAGTGCGCGTGGGTGAAGGGCTCACGCTGGCTGATCAGCTGGTGGGCCCGGAACGGATTCCCCTGGTAGCCCTCGATCCCGAGCAATGCCCGACACCAGAAGGCGGTCAGCTTGGGAAGGTGCTCCGACCAGTCAACCTGGGCGACGTCGTTGAACATCGGCCCGAGCAGCTCGTCCTGGGCGACGCCCTGGTAGAAGCGCCGAACCATCTCGGCGACATCTTCGGGCGTGTCGAGATCTCCCCTGATCACCTGCTGGTCGGAGCCTGCACCCATGCTTCGTCCTCTCCGTGGGACCCGGACGACCCGCCACATCGCAAGAATATTTGCACTTGATGGTAGAGGAATTGTCGCCCGGTTCGCACCTCCTCACCCTCGCCTCTGAGAGGCTGGGCCGATGACGAGCGCTCCCGACTCATCCGTCCGCGGCACACGGAGTCGGGTCGACCGGCGCGTAGTGACCGGCGCCGGCGGTCTCCCACTGGCGGTCTACGAGCGCAACCGGCCCGACATCGCTGACAAGGAGCACCGGACGGTCCTGCTGATCCACGGCTACCCCGACGACCACTCCGTCTGGGATCCGGTTGCGGACCTCTTGGCGCGGCACTTCCACGTGGTCACCTACGACGTGCGCGGCGCCGGGGTCTCGGGAGTTCCGGCCAGGACCGCTGACTACCGGTTGGACCGGCTCGCCGTCGACGCGTCGGCTGTGCTCGACGCGACCGTGCCCGAAGGTCATCAGGTGCATCTGGTGGGACACGACTGGGGTTCGATCCAGGGGTGGCATTTCGTGTGCGACCCGTCGCTGTCACCGCGAATCGCTTCGTTCACTTCGATCTCGGGACCGCAGCTCGACGCTGTCGGCGGCTTCTTCCGGCGGAACAGCGCCTCTGCGCCTGCGACCAGAGCGGTCGCCGCCCAGGCCGCCAGCTCGTGGTACGTGGCGGCGATCCAGCTCCCGTTCCTGGCGCCGTCCTTCTGGCGCTCACCGATCGCCCATCGCATGTGGCCCCGGATCCTGGCGAGGGTCGAGGGCCTGCCTGCGAAACACATCCCCGGCGAGCACCAGGTGGCTCGGACTCAGCTCAACGGCGCACACGGAGTAGGCCTGTACCGAGCGAACATGGCACGTTCGGTCGGGTTTCCGAAGCCGCGCCGAACCGCTGTGCCGGTCCAGGTGATCGTCCCCGGGCACGACCGCTACGTCAGCACCGAGCTCGCCGAGGTGGCCCTCGACGTGGCGGAGGACGTGATGTTCGTCCCGGTCGATGCCGGACACTGGCTCCCGCTCCGCGACCCTGACCTGGTCGCTGTCCGTGGTGGCCGAACACATCGCCCGGCTCGACGCCCGACCCACATGAACCCACCCGAGGACCAGAGATGACCGACCCAGTGGCGATCGCTCACGACATCGCCGAGAACCTCTTGTTCCCCGCAGCGCTGAGCACCGACCGTGCCGACCTTGTTGCGCTGGAGAACCTGGACGCGCTCGCCGACGCCGGTCTCTACGGGATGTTCGGCCCCGTCGAGACGGGTGGCTCGGCGGCCGACCTCGTCACCGCCGGAGCGGTGGTCGAGCAGCTTGCCTCGGGTTGTCTCACGACTGCGTTGGTGTGGCTGCAACACCACGGGCTCGTCGGCAACCTGTTGCTCGGCGACAGCCCACTCCGAGAGGCGTGGCTCCCGGAGCTGTGCTCCGGCGAGCGACGATCGGGCATCGTCTTCGCGGGCCTCCTGCCAGGCCCGGCAACCCTGCAAGCGGTGCGGATCGACGGTGGCTGGCGCCTCGACGGCACAGCACCGTGGGTCTCCGGCTGGGGCAGGATCGACACGCTGCAGGTGGCGGCGTGTGGCCAGGAAGGCCTGGAGGAGACCGTCGCCACGGTCGCCATCAGCGACCTGGACGACGCCCGTTTGACCGCCTGCCGTCACGAGCTCGCCGTGCTCGACGCGAGCGGCACCGTAAGGCTGAGCTTCGACGGCGTGACGGTCGAGGACTCCCACCTCCTGAGCATCGCGTCTTATCAGCCGGGCGCCACGAACGCCCTCAGCCTGCGGCTGAACGGGTCGCTCGCCCTCGGGGTTGCCAGCCGCTGCATCTCGCTGCTCGGGCAGGACGCGGTCGCTGGCCGCAGAGCATGGAGCGCAGCTCGACGAGACCCGCTCCATGCTCGACAGCGCCGACGACCACGGGATCGCAGCGGCACGAGCTGCCGCCTCTGCGTTCGCACACAAGGCTGCTGCCACCCTCCTGGTCCACACCGGAAGCCACTCGATCGAGCTGGACAGCCACGCCCAGCGCCTGGCCCGTGAGGCGATGTTCCTCATGGTGTTCGGCTCCAGACCACCGATCCGCAGCGCCCTGTTGTCCCAGCTCTGAGTTGGCGTCACACCCCATCCGTACAGTGCCCGAGTAGGCGATCAAAGGAGCGGCAGGTGGACAGACAGCCAGACGCGACCTCGTCGGAAGACCCGATGAGGTGGGTGCGCAACGACGTGTCGAGCGTCGCTCCACAGGGCGGCTACGTGGCCAAGCGCTGCCCGGTACGGGCCCAGTGGGACGTACTCCGACCTGCCGAGCAGCTGGCCGTACCCGAGTCGGCTCTGCGCCGAATGGCGGCCGGCGTCGCGTTCGAGGCTGACGTCTTCGAGCGGCTCCGCGAACTCCACCCTCATGCCGTCGTGATCGAGCGCGGCGCTCCTGGAGACCGAGCCGATCGCGAGCGACGGACGGTCGCCGCCATGGAGTCTGGTGCACCACTCATCCTCGGCGGCCGCCTGCCGGCCGACCAATCGGCCCGACGGGTCGGCGAGCCCGACGTCCTGCTGGCACACCCGGACGGCGGCTACTCCCCGATCGACGTCAAGCACCACCAGACCCTCACCTCGGGTTCGGGCATCCCAGCGGTGGTCGCAGGGCTGGCGGGCATGTCCTTCGGACAAGGCGCGCCGCCCCCCGACAAGACCGCCGCCAAGAGCAAGGACGACCTGCTCCAACTCGCCCACTACCGCCGGATGCTGGAGGCATGCGGGCACGCAGCGCCCGACTCGATGGCGGCGATCATCGGCTCTGAGCTTCTGGCCACCTGGTTCGACCTCTCGGAACCCATCTGGAGGACACCCTCGCTCAGCCAGGTCACCAAGCTGCGCTCGACCGTCGACGTCTACGACTTCGAGTTCGCCTTCCGGCTCGACATCATCGAGGTCGCCCAGCGACACGCAACCGACCCCTCGGTCGAGCTGCTGGTGGTGCCGGTACGCACCGGCGAGTGCGCGTCCTGTCCCTGGTGGGGGCACTGCGAGCAGCTCCTGACAGAGGTCAGCGACGTCAGCCTCCTGCCGTACTCGAGCTGGCAGATGTGGTCGACGCACCGCGACCGGGGCGTGCACACGCTGTCCGACCTGGCATCGCTCGACTGGCGCACCGCCGACCTTCTGGCCCGCAAGGTCGATCTTGCACACCTGTTCGAGCAGCTCGACACCGGCGCTGATCGGCTGCCGGGGGCCACACCCATCGGCGATGTGATCGGCCGGGCCAAGCGCGGCCAGATCGCCAAGCTCCACGAAGCGGGTGTGACGACCGCAGCGGATGCACGGGCGCTGGACCGCCGGGTCGGCGCCTACTCGGCCCGCTCGGCGCCCACTGACCCCACTAGCCGCTCGGCCCACACGACCCCCTCGGTCCGCGACCTTCCAGGCTCCATCGACATGGCCAGAGCCAGGCTCGTCGGCGCGCTGCCTTTCCTCGCCCGGGGGCTCGACCGGGTGGATGTCCTGCGTGGCGACATCGAGGTCGACCTCGATCTCGAGAACTCAGACGACGGCGGCGTCTACCTGTGGGGCGCCCTCGTGACCGACCGTGCGGGCTGCGGCCTCGTCGATCAGGGCTATCGGAGCTTCGTCACCTGGGATGCTGACCTGGCCCACGGCGAGCTCGTCGTCTTCGACGAGCTGTGCAGTTGGGTCGAGGCGCTGCTGAGTACTGCGACCAGGAACGGCCTTGCCCTCACGGCCTACTGCTACAACGAGAAGGCCGAGGCCCGCGCGCTGCGGCGCCTCGCCGGCGCGGCATCGGACGACCCGGGCCGGGCGCGGTTCATCGAGGATCTGGTCACGTCGAGCAGTTGGGTTGACCTGCTCGAGGTCTGCAGAACGAGCCTCGTCACCGGGCGGCCGATGGGGCTCAAGCACATGGCAGCGCTGGCCGGCTTCCGCTGGGAAGATCCCGACCCCGGCGGGGAGCAGTCGATGACCTGGTACCACCAGGCTGTCAACGACGATGACGCGGCGGTCCGCGGACGCAACCGCCGACGGATCCTCACCTACAACCGCAACGACGTCGAGGCCACCCTCGCGTTGCGGGAGTGGCTCGACACCCAGGGCAGCGCCCTTGCGTCGATCTCCTCGTTGGACTGATGCGCAAGGTTGGCCGCCACCTCCTCCGTGGAGGCAGATGCGGTTGGCAGATACCGACTACACCCCTGCGATCATCCACGGCTCCGTGATGTCCAGGTAGCGGTCGACCTTCATCAACTGCTCCCATTCGCCGAACTTCTCGGCGAGGGCAGGCGGGATCTCGCGCTGTTCAGCCTCACGCGCCTCGGCTTCAGACGTGAAGTATGCGAAGTCCGCGTAGTTGTCCTCGTCGTAGTAGGCGGTCACAGAGCCCAGCAGGTCGGGCCTGGCTTCGGCCAACACAGGGTCAGCCTCGCGCTCGAGGGCCTCGGCGCGCACTCTGTCCGTGACGTGGCCTTCCATCACCTGCACGAAATGAGCGTCCTCGAGCTTTCCGTGAGCCATCACGTGGACGTCCTCGGTGTCATGGAACGAGGCCGGACCGTCGAGGCACTTCTCGGTGGCGCTCCACCACTCGCCCTGCTCCTTGCGAGCACCGTTGCGCATGGCTGCGTCTCGGTCGGTGAACCGCACCGCCATGATGAACGAGCCGTCGGCGGTGCAACCACCGGCCGAGCCCAGGTATCCGATCGCTCCCGGCCTGAGATCGCGCTCCCACACGTCGAGGCGGCGGTGCAGCGCCTCTGGATCAGACGTGCGACCTTGTATCACTTGGATGAACATGTCGGCCCCCCATTCATTGACCTGACAACTTCTACCTCCGATGCTCCTCCCTTCTGATCAGCACCTCAATAGTGATTGCCACCACCTTTTCGGTGCGATCGCCCGCAGGCGTTTTCGGTGCGATTGCCGACACCGCTCGACAACGATCGCACCGAGAAACGAGTCAGGCGACGATGAGGTCGGGCTGAGCGCTCGCAGACCAAGTGGCCCGGGACCGGACCGGGAGAGGAAGGAAGGTGGCCCAGCCCCGGACCACCTACGATCCAACCACGCTTCACCGCCGAGTGCGCCGCGCCCACCGGATAGGTGACGGGCGGTGCGACTCTCGCCGCACCGCCCTGCGCATGCTCAGGCCGTCTCCCGAGGACGACACCGTTGGGTGCCGGCCTCCCCACTGAGCCCGAGCCGTGCGCTCTCGTGGGATCCCCGCTCAGCCTCGAGCTGACAGGTATCCGCGTCTTGCTATCTGCGATCTGATAAACGCGACGATACGCAGAGGGCCTGACAACGAAGCCGGCTACGACCGAGCGACGCGAGCGAACCGCCGGGACAGGCCCCGACAGCGCTAGCGAAGCGCCCTGCTTACGGGTAGTCAGACGATGGCACTCGACCTAGGCGAACGAACGCCCAGTCGGCGAGCCGATGCACGACCGTGACAAGGAGATGCCCGACGATCACATCCTTCACGGCCAACGCCGCGCAGGTGAGTGTTTCCAGGACCATCGCTGCCAGTACGACGTACGTGAAGCTCTGCGCCTCCACGATCGAGGTGTGCTCGTCGAATAGGCTCAGCACGAGCGCGTAGATCAGAGTGCCGACAAGGAGCTCCTTGAACAGGAGCTGCCGGGAGGTGAACGAGTGCGGTTAGTTCATCGGCGCAATCGCACCGAGATGCTGGATCTGCTCGGTGCCCTCGAGGATGCAGAGGGTGTGCTGAAGCCGTTCGTCGATTCCCGATCGCTGCAATGGAGCCGATCGCGTCCGCCGGGTCCGGGCAGATCCGGCGGTTTCCGGCCAGAACTAGTACCGGAGTAGTACCTGACACCGGGTTCCGCCTTGGCGACTCCCGGGAGCGACGCCGTTGTCGCAGCGCATTCTCAGGGCGTTGCGTATATGCTACAGACATGGTCGATGCAGCTGTGCTCGTGCGCTCCACTCGCGGAACGTGCCGGTCTGTCCGCACGTGATCTAGCAACCCGGTGTGGAGTGTCAGCGTCGACGGTGACACGGATCGAACGCGGTGAGATCAATCCGACGGTCGCGATGCTCGAACGCCTCGTCGAGGCATCGGGCAACGACCTCATCATCACGACCGAGCCACGCCGGCAGCCCCCCACCCTCGACGGCCTCCGCGCCCTTCGCGACGACATCGTCGCCGCCGCCGCCCGATTCGGCGGCACCAACGTGCGCGTGTTCGGCTCGGTCGCCCGTGGCACCGCCACCGAGACATCCGACGTCGACCTGCTGATCGATGTCCCAGCCGGCACCGGTCTGATCCGCGTCGAACAGATCGCCGAGGCCATCGCCGAAGTGACCCCCTGGCCGGTCGACGTCATCACCAGCGGCGCCGCACGACGACGCATGGCCCACGTCCTCGACGAGGCAGTCACTTTGTGAATGACGACCGACGCCGCCTCGCCGACATCCTGGAAGCCGTCGCCGACGCCGCCCTGATCGTCGAACACGGGCGCGAAGCGTTCGATGCTGATCCACTCACCGTTCGAGCGGCGAAGAACATCGTCACCGAGATCGGCGAAGCGACCAAGGCATTGTCGCCACACGTTCGCTAGAGCCGGCCGTTCCGAAGTCCATCGACTCAGGCGCTCAGATCCCTGCAGTTGCAGGGATCCCGACTACTCGATGCGCAGGCCCGAGATGGCCCGGGAGATCACCAGCTGCTGGATCTGCTCGGTGCCCTCGAAGATGTCGAAGATCTTCGCGTCGCGGTGCCATGCGCTCCACCGGGTACTCACGGGTGTAGCCGTAGCCACCCAGGATCTGGATGGCACGCTCGGTGACCCACACAGCGGTGCGGCCGGCCTTGAGCTTGGACATGGAGCCCTCGGCGTCGACCTTGTAGCCGTCGCCGTTGCCGGACAGCCAGGATGCACGCCACACCAGCAGACGGGAGGCGTCGATCTGGGTCGCCATGTCGGCGAGCATGAAGGCGATCGACTGGTTCATGATGATCGGCTTGCCGAACGCGTGGCGCTCCTGGGCGTACTCGCAGCGCGTACTCGTAGGCGGCTCGGGCGACACCGACGGCCTGGGCGCCCACGGCAGGGCGGGTGGCCTCGAAGGTCGCCATGGCCGGCTGCTTGCCCGATGACACCTGCGGGCTTCTTCAGCGCCTCGCGGGCCCGGGCGAGCTTCTCGTCGAGCTTGTCCTTGCCACCGAGCAGGCACGATCCGGGGATGCGCACGTCCTCGAGCACGACCTCGGAGGTGTGGCTGGCGCGGATGCCGTGCTTCTTGTACTTCTGGCCCATCGACAGGCCGGGAGTGCCGGGCGGGATGATGAAGCTTGCCTGGCCACGGCCCTTCGAACTCGGTGTCGACCGTGGCGACGACCACGTGGATGTCGGCGATGCCGCCGTTGGTGATCCACGCCTTGGTGCCGTTGAGCACCCACTCGTCCTTGGCCTGGTCGTAGACGGCGCGGGTGCGCAGCGACGAGACGTCGGAACCTGCGTCGGGCTCGGACACGCAGAATGCTCCCAGCTGCGACCTTCTCCGGGGTGCCGTAGCACTGGGGAACCCACTCGAGCACCTGCTCGGGCGTGCCGTTGCCTGCGATGCCGGCAGCGGCGAGCGACCGAGCCCGAAGATGGCCAGGCCGATTCCGGCGTCAGCCCCAGAACAGCTCCTCGATGGCGACCGGCATGGTCAGGCCTGGTCGGGTCACCGAGCATCGCCTGGGCGATGAAGTCGAACGCAGTACAGCCCGATGTTGGCCGCTTCCTGCACGATCGGCCACGGGAACTCTTCACGCTCGTCCCACTCTTCGGCGGCCGGACGAACGACGCTCTCGCCGAAGTCGTGGATCCACTTCTGGATCTGGAGCTGATCCTCGTTGAGGCTGACGGAGAAGTCGGACATGTCGGGTCCTTCTTGTCGGGACGGTGTGCCCGTCGCTCGATCGCTGGTCGTGGCCGAACCGCCGGTAGTTACCGGCGAGTAGGTTACCGATGGGTAGGTTACCCACGGGTAACCGCCTTTGCCAGTGCCCCGGGAACATCTGCTTGCTCAGGTCGACGGCGAGGTTGCCGATGGAACCGGTGGAGGTTCCGACATGTCAGCGACATCCACGATCGATCCAGGGCCGCGCCTGCGAAGAGCACGCGAGCTCTCTGGCATGCGCGAGCGCAGCGCCGCCAAGGCCGTCGGAGTGCGCCGCACCCAGCTGCGCGCCTGGGAATCCGGCACCGAACTACCCGACGCTGACGAACTGGCCCGCCTCGTCGAGCTCTACAGCGCGGACCTGGCCCAGGTGTGGCCCGACCGCCAGCCGCTGCTGTCACCGACCGAGCCGGGTGTGCTGATCGTCGGGGACGAACGAGTCGAGCTGTTCCTGGAACCTGGCAGACCGATCGACAACCGCACCGTGCTGATGCGGTATCTGGCTGCGGTGCGCCGCCAGCGCAGCGAGGCCACCGACACCCGTGTCGAGCTGCGCGTGCTGCCGACATCGACAGCCTGGCGACCGTGCTCGATCTGAGCGATGTCGACCTTGAACGCCAGCTCGCCGAGCTGCTCGACCTGACCCCGGCGGGTGCCCGCTTCACAGCCAGGGCGATGATGGTCGGGGGGCTCACCGCCATCGCGGCGACCACCCTGGTCGCAGGATCGTGGTTCACCTCCCCCTCCATCGCCGATGCCACCCCCGCCCACGACATGGCCGTGGCGACCGCGCCGGCCCTGTTCGCGCCGGAACACGGCGACCCAGCATCGACCGTCGACGTCGTCGACGCCGAGGTCGTCACCCAGAACGAGCAGGTCGAGTCGCCCTTCAGCACCGAGCCGAACGCATCAGCCGCCGACGTCGAGCTCGCCCCGGCGGTGTTCGCCGTCGCGCCGGCGACCGAATGGCAACCGGTGGTCCATGGGCCGACCGTCGATGGGCCGACTCTCGAAGCACCACCGGAGGCACCCGCAGCCCTCCCTTCCGCCCAGCTGCCCTGACCGACAGGGCCGACGGGCCTGGATCAGCCTGGCCGGACGACGGTGCCGTCGGGGCCGTCCTCGACGACGTAGCCCATCGAGACCAGCCGGTCACGCAGGTCGTCGGCAGCAGCCCAGTCCTTCGCTGCCCGAGCGGCGTCGCGTTCGAGCGCGAGCTCTGTGACACCTGCAGGCACCTCACCCACCTGGTCACGCACATCCAGGCCGAGCGCGTCGAGCATCGAACGCCACGCCGCGGCCAGCGGCGCAGCAGCGGCGGTGTCGCCGGAGTCGAGCAGCGAGTTCACCTCGGTGACCAGGCCGAACAGCTGGGCGCACACCGCGGGAGTGTCCAGGTTGTCGTCCATGGCTGCGGCGAACCCGGCCATCACCTCGGGAGCTGCTGCGGCCTGGGGGACGTCGCTCACGCGCCTGGCGAGCGCGTCGAGGCGGTCGAGCGACGCCTCGGCCTGGCCGATAGTCGCCGCGGTCACCTCGAGCGGTGAGCGGTAGTGCGACTGGAGCACCAACAGCCGGTAGGCGCGGGGATCGTGCTGGGCGATCAGGTCGGTCAGGGTCGTGAAGTTGCCGAGCGACTTCGACATCTTCTCGCCCGCCACCTCGACGAACCCGTTGTGGGCCCACCGGCGGGCGAACGGACGGCCGAGCGCGACCGCCTGGGCTCGTTCGTTCTCGTGGTGCGGGAATGCCAGATCCATAGCCGCCGCCGTGCAGGTCGAACCCGTCACCGAGCAGGTCGAGCGCTCATCACCACACACTCGGTGTGCCAACCGGGACGACCCGGACCCCACGGCGACGGCCACGACGGCTCGTCGGGCTTGGCCATCTTCCACATGGCGAAGTCGGCCTGATGACGCTTCTGCTCCCCCACGAGCTCGACGCTCGCCGCCGCCGGCGAGCATCTCGTCGAGCGACTGGTGGGCGAGCAGACCGTAGCCATCGACGTCGGGCACCGACAGGTACACGCCGTCGTCGGTGAGGTAGGCGGCACCGCTGGTCACGAGCTCCTGGATCATGTCGACCATCTGTTGCACGTACCCGGTCGCGTGCGGCACCTGATCGGGACGCAGCACACCGATGGCGTCCATCGCTTCGAACCAGACCCGCTCGAACTCCTCGGTGATCTCCTGCCAGGGCCGGCCCTCGTCCTGGGAACGCCTGATGATCTTGTCGTCTATGTCGGTGATGTTCGACACGTAGGTGACGTCGAGTCCCGCCCAGATCAGGTAGCGGCGCAGCACGTCGAACACGAGCGAGAACCGACCGTGGCCCAGGTGCGGCGGTCCGTACACGGTGGGCCCGCACACGTACATCGACACCTGCCCCGGGGTGCGCGGCTCGAGCGGCAGCACCTGGCCTGCGGCGGTGTCGTACAACCGGATCATGGACGTCGAGACTACCGGCGCATGTTCAACCCACCGGCGGTCCACGCCGATGCTGGGTCCGTGCGTGCTGTCGATCTGCCACCCGTACCGCCCCGCGACGCCCCCCTGGCGCGTACTGCGCTGGCGCTGGTGCCCGTAGGGGTCGCCGGGGTCGTGGCTGCCACGGGCATCATCGCCATCGGTTGGTCAGTGGCGCTGGTCATGGCCGCCCTGGTGAGCAGCGCAGCACTGCTCACCGCACTGGTGGTCACTCCGCTGCGCGGCAACTACCGCTCTCGCCCGACGCCACGGGACCGACATGGAGATGCTGCTCAACGCGGAGCGCTCCGCACATGACGTACAGGACCGCTTGGACCGGGCTCTCCCGATGTGCGACACCGAGGCAGACACGCTGCGGACGGGTCTGCGTGCGACTGGCGAGCTCGTCGGCGATGCACAGATCTCGCTGCTGCTCGCCCGGCCCGGCGAGGCACGGGTCGCGTGGGAGCTACCGCTCGGCGACGGCTGCCTGGGCGACGCCAAGCCGCTGCCGAGCGCACCGGCGTGCGCCGCACTGGCTGGCTCGGCGACGGCGACGAGCGCCCGTTCGAACGCGCTGGATGCGTGCGCCCACGTACGCGACGAGTGCCACGAGACGTCGTCGGCGTGTGTTCCGCTGCGTGCCGACGACGGACCGATCGGCGTGCTGTGCGTACAAGGACCGCCGGGTGAGCTGCCCGACGAAGCCACCCTGCGACGCCTCGAGTGGATCACCCAGCGGGTCGGGGCGCGTGTATCGGTGTTGCGGGCCGCTCACGGCCCGGCGGGCGCCGGTAGCCCGGATCCGCTGACAGGGCTGCCCACCCGGTCGGCGCTGCGCGAGCAGTTGCGGGAACGGATGCGGTCGCTCACCCCCTTCTGCGTGGCCACGCTCGAGGTCGACGGCTTCGACGAGATCCGTACGGACGACGACGCCGACCATGCGCTCCGATCAGTCGCCGAGGTGCTCTGCAGCACCTTGCGTCCCGACGACGCGATCTTCCGGCTGGGTGACGGACGTTTCGCCGCCGTGATGAACGGCTGCGACGTCGTGCAGGCCTCCGGTGCGCTCGAACGGGCACGCGAAACGCTGGTGCTGGCCCACGCCACCGGCGAGACGCACTTCCCGCTGACCTTCTCCGCCGGAGTCGTCGAGTCCCAGAACGCCGGCTCCCTGGTACAACTGATCGGGCTGGCCGATGCCGCCTGCGAACGAGCGGTTACCCAGGGCGGGAACCGGGTCAGCGCGGCGGACTGAGAAGGTCGATCGGCGCTTCGCCTGCTGCCATACGCCGGACCCGGTCGGTCGCCGCCCAGGCGATCTCGGGCTGGGGCAGCACCCAGAAGCGACGGTCTGCGAGCGCCCCTGCGATCGCTTCGGCGATCGATTCCGGGGGCGCACCGCTGCTGACGCCGGCCTGGACCACCCGATCGAGGACATCTGCCTCGCCGACCAGCTCGCGGTCGTCCGAGCCAGCCGCTGACATCGAGTTCGAGGCGATCGAGGTGGCGACGTTGCCAGGACAGACCACCGAGGCGTGAACCGTGGGCGCTACCAGTGCCAACTCGTGGTGCAGCGACTCCATCGCCCCGACCACGGCGTGCTTGGTCGACACGTACGGCGCCAGACCGGGCGTGGCGACGAGACCAGCCCCCGAGGCCAAAGCCACCACGTGGCCACCACCACGGTCGATCATCGCCGGTACGGCGGCACGGATGCCGTGCACCACACCCCAGTAGTTGACCCGTACCTGAAGCTCCCACTCCTCGAGGGGCACCTCCCAGGACAGTCCGGTCAACGACACCCCGGCGTTGAGAACGCTCACGGCCAACCCGCCCAGGTCCGCCGCCGCAGTGACCAGGTCCTCGTGGTGTGACCTGTCACCCACGTCCCCGACGAGCAGTTCGACGGCGGTTCCGGCGGGCAGCTCCCCGAGCAACCGCTCGAGGCCTGTTCGATCACGGTCGGCGAGCACCAGCGACATCCCCGCACCAGCGAGCTGCAGCGCGACCGCGCCCCCGATACCCCCACCGGCTCCGGTGATGACCGCCGCGGCGTCCGAGCGGAACCCGATCTCGGTCATGTGCACCCCCTGCGCTCGACGGCACCGTCCAGAGTAGGGCTCCGGCTTCGGGCCGTAGTGGGCCGACCGGTAGCTTGGCAGCCGTATGCCAGCACAGCCTCCCTCACCTCTCCCGAGCCGAACCGTCCCCGACAAGCCATCGGTGGATGGGCTGGAGGAGCGCTGGATCCCGATCTGGGACGAGCAGGGTACGTACCGCTTCGACCCGCCGGCGTCACGCGAAGACGTCTACTCGATCGACACCCCTCCCCCGACCGCGTCGGGTTCGCTGCACATCGGTCACGTGTTCAGCTACACCCACACCGACACGATCGCCCGGTTCCAGCGCATGCGCGGCCGGCACGTCTTCTACCCGATGGGCTGGGACGACAACGGGCTGCCGACCGAACGCCGGGTCGAGAACTACTACGGCGTCGTCTGCGACACCTCGGTCCCCTACGACCCCGCGTTGGCGGCGCCCACGTCGCCGCCGAAGGACCGCGCCGACTTCCTGCGGATCAGCCGACCCAACTTCATCGAGCTGTGCGAGCAGTTGCTCATCACCGACGAGCAGGCGTTCGAGGACCTGTTCAGGCACCTGGCGTTGTCTGTCGACTGGTCCCTCGGCTACACGACGATCAGCGAGTCGACTCGTCGCATCTCGCAGAGGGCGTTCCTGCACAACCTGGCCCGCGGCCAGGCGTACTCCGCCGAGGCACCCTCGCTGTGGGACGTCACGTTCCAGACCGCCGTCGCCCAGGCCGAGCTCGAGGACCGCGAACGCCCTGGCGCCTACCACAAGCTCGCTTTCCACCGAAGCGACGGCGGCGACGACATCCTCATCGACACGACTCGTCCGGAACTGGTCGTGAGTTGCGTTGCGCTGGTGGCGCACCCCGACGACGAGCGCTACCAGCCGCTGTTCGGAACCACTGTCACCACCCCGATCTTCGGTGTCCGGGTCCCCGTCCTCGCCCATCACCTCGCCGAGCCCGACAAGGGGACCGGCGTCGCCATGATCTGCACCTTCGGCGACCTGACCGATGTCATCTGGTGGCGCGAGCTGGCGCTGCCCACCCGCGCGGTGATCGGGCGCGACGGCCGCTTCACCGAGGAAGCACCGGAGTGGCTCGACTCCGACCGGGCCGCGCCAGGCGTACGCACGGATCGCCCGCAAGGCCGCCGGCGGCGCACGCAACCAGATGGTCGAGATGCTGCACCGAGTCCGGCGAGATGCTCGGCGAACCGCGCCCGATCAGCCACCCGGTCAAGTTCTTCGAGAAGGGCGACAAGCCACTCGAGATCGTCACGTCGCGCCAGTGGTACATCCGCAACGGTGGCCGCTCCGACGATCTCAAGGCAGACCTCGTCGCCCGCGGCAGCGAGCTCGACTGGCACCCGGGCTACATGCGGCACCGCTACGACAACTGGGTCGAGGGGCTCAACGGCGACTGGCTGGTCTCCCGCCAGCGCTACTTCGGTGTGCCGTTCCCTGTCTGGTACCCGGTGCTCGACGACGGCAGCGCCGACCACGACAACCCGATCCTCGCGCCGGACGACTCGGCGCTCCCGGTCGACCCTCAGGCCGAGTGTCCACCGGGCTTCAGCGAGGATCAGCGCGGTGTTCCGGGCGGGTTCACGGGCGACCCCGACATCATGGACACATGGGCGACCTCGTCGCTGACGCCGCTGATCGCTTGCCGGCTGGGGCGAGGAACCGGCGCTGTTCGACCTCACCTTCCCGATGGACCTGCGCCCGCAGGGCCACGACATCATCCGCACCTGGCTGTTCTCGACCGTGCTGCGCAGCCACGACGAGTTCGACCATGTGCCGTGGTCGAACGTCGCCCTCTCCGGTTGGATCCTCGATCCGGACCGCAAGAAGATGTCCAAATCCAAGGGCAACGTCGTCACGCCGATCGGCCTGCTCGAGAAGTACGGCTCCGACGGGGTGCGCTACTGGGCGGCATCGGGACGTCCGGGCGCGGACACGGCGTTCGACGAGCAGCAGATGAAGGTCGGGCGGCGTCTGGCGATCAAGCTGCTCAACGCGTCGAAGTTCGCCCTCTCCTTCGGTGAAGCGGACTCGCCCATCGAGTCACCCGATTGGATCTCCCGACCACTCGACCGTTCCATGGTCGCGGCGCTCACCCGTCTCGTCGACGAAGCGACCGCTGCGTTCGAGGTCTACGACTACGCCAGGGCCCTGGAGCGCGCCGAGGGGTTCTTCTGGCGCTTCTGCGACGACTACCTGGAGCTGGTCAAGACCCGCGCCTACGACGAGTCCGACCCCGAAGGAGCGGCGTCGGCCCGCGCCGCGCTGGCGGTGGCGCTCTCCGTTCTGCACCGGCTGTTCGCACCGTTCCTGCCGTTCACGACCGACGAGGTCTGGTCGTGGTGGATGGAAGGATCGGTGCACTCGTCTCGCTGGCCCGAATCGGCCGAGCTCCGCCCGCTCGCCGCCGACGCGTCCGCCGACGCGTTGGACCTGGCCGGACAGGTCCTGTCCGAGCTGCGCGGGGCCAAGTCGGCCGCCAAGGCTTCGATGCGCGCCGAGGTGTCACTCGCGGTGATCACCGACACCGCCGAGCGCCTGGATCTGCTCGCCGGGGTCATCGACGACGTGGTCGCCACCGGCAACGTCACCGAGTTGCGCACCCAGGTGGGTGCCGGCTTCACCGTCGAGGCGACCGTCGTACCGCCCCCGGCCACATAGGGGTCGGAGACCCAGGGCTCATCAGCCGAGGCGGCGGGGCGCCTCGTTCAGCGACACGCGGCCCTGCTTGTGGTCGACCATCTCGACGAGCACCTGGTAGAAGAACCCCGGATCGTCTACGTCATCGATCGTGTGCAGCCCGGACCGTTCGTTCGCCGACTCGATACGGATCGTCGCCGTGCGGGCCAGCCACTGGAAGATCGTCTCGCTGCGGGTGATGTCGGTCACCTTGCCCCAGGGGATGAACTCGGCGTGACGGTTGAGCACGCCGTGCACCCGCATGACCCGCAGGTCGGTCACGACGTAGCGGGTGAACCAGGCCTGCAGCGCCCGGTAGCCGATGACACCGCCGAGCACCGCCAGGCACAGCACGACAAGCGCCGTCACAGCTGACCCGACCGTGCCGACCACGAAGCCGGCGAGCACGAGCGCCAGCCCGATCCAGACGACCTGGCCGACCAGGAAACCGCGGATGGACCGTGTCTCCTCGAGCACCACCCGCTCGCCGGGAACCAGGTAGCCGTCGACGATGTCGTCGGGGTGCCAACCCCGTGGGGCACGGCCCGCGGATTGGCCGGCGCCCGGCCGTTGCGAACCGCGCCCGCCGAACGCTCGGGAGCGCCGGACGGGTTGGACGGTCATCCCAGGTTGCCCAGGAACTCCGCGACCCGAGCGACGGCGTCCTGGAGGAACCCGCCCACGTTGCCGAGCAGGTGGCTCATGTCCTGGGCCGCGACGGCCGGGTTGCGCCACAGGGCGAGCGCGAAGAACCCACCGGCGAGCAGCATGAGCGGCATCAGCTTGTTGTTCATGGCGGTCCTCGACCTCCCGACCGCGAACGCCCCGGGAACTCAGTCTGCGAGCGAAGGTACCAGCCGCTCTCAGGACTCCGGTGGACCCTCGGCGGTGCCCGTGGCGGTGCCCGTGGCGGTGCCTGCGGTGCTGCCCGCAGGCCCTCCGACGACCCGAGGGTCGACTGCGGGAAGGGTTGCCAGAGCGATGCCCTCGGCCTCGAACGCCCGCAGCACCCGGCGCCGGAACTCGCGCTCGACGGGGAACTGACTCGCCGGCTCGGTGTCGCAGACGACCCGCAGGGTCACACCGGACGGATCGATCAGGTTCACCCCGAACACGTCGGGCTCGCCGGTGACCCGACTGGACCAGGTGGGATCTCCGGCCAGTTCGATGCCCACCTCGCCGAGGACCTCGCACGCCCGGTCGATGTCGGAGGTCGGGTTGACCACCACGTCCACCACGGCACGGGACCAGTTCTGGCTCTTGTTCCCCACTCGCACGATCTCGCCGTTGGCGACGTGCCAGACGGTCCCGTTGACGTCACGCAGCCTCGTCGATCGCAGGGTCACACGTTCGACCACACCGACGGCCGGCGGTCCGGCGTCGATGGTGTCGCCGACCCCGTAGCGGTCCTCCACCAGGATGAACCACCCCGCCAGCACGTCACGGACCAGGTTCTGCGCACCGAAACCAAGTGCCACACCGATGACCCCGGCACTTGCGAACAACGCCGCCACGCTGACCCCGAGCACGCTGAGGATCCAGGTCGCGGCGACGGCAACCACGACCCCGGTGGCGATGCTGCGCGAGATCGACGAGAGCGTCGCTGCGCGGGCCTCGGAGCGGCCGCTGCCTCCCCCACGCAACCGCGACGGAACGTAGCCACCGAAGCGGTCGGCGCTGTCGGACATGTGCTCGCCGGCACGCTTGATTCCACGTCTCAACAGCCTGTTGGCGACCCACGCGACCAGCAGGATCGCAGCGATCTGCAGCGGCTTCTCGGACAACCACCCGACCACCGCTGCCAGACCCCGGTTGCCGGTGGCGTCCAGGACCGGCTGACAGGCCCACCCCCACTCGTCGCAGTACATCCAGGCGATCGTAGCCACCCCCCGGGCCGCCGCCTGTTGCACGAGCGGTCGATGTCGACGGGGGCTCGCGAATTCTGAGAGGATCTCCGTGTGCGACACAGGTCACGACGCCGCAGGGCCGAAGAGGCGAGGGACCGCGCCGAGTTGGCGCGGTCGCATGCCGAGGACGAGTTGGGTAGAACACGCGCCGCGTACGACCAGGCGCTGGCGGACGGCGGGGTGGTCCTGCTCCAACAGGTGTCCGCCGACGTGGACGGATTCCACGTCTCCATGTCCATGGCCCAGGTGCTCGGATGGGACCCCCTGTCGTTCCTGAGTCCCGGCGTCCTCCGCTCGATGGTGCACCCCGACGACCTGTCGACCTTCGCCGTGGTGTTCCCCTCACCGGGTCAGAGCCCCAATCCACAGCTGCCACCGATGCCGGTGATCGACCTCACCGGCACGGCGTCCACGCCCATCACCCCTCAGTCACAGCGCGTCGACGACGAGCTGATAGTCCGCTTCCGAACTGCCCATGGCGCATGGGCGCAGAGTGCAGGTGCGAGCTGCAGCACACAGCCCTGCAGGGGCGGTTCCGCACGGCTCGCTGATCGACGTCACCGTCGACGAACAGACCCGCATGCCTTGGCGTCGCTTCGCCGAGATGGTCGAGCGCGACCCGGCTGCGTGCGTGGTTCTGGAGTTCGTCGACCCTGACGACCCCGCGACTCTCGTCCTTCGGGCAGCCAACCGCGCCGCTCGGGCGATGCTCCGCTTCGAGGACGCCGCCGTCGATGGCATCCCGATCGGCGAGGTCCTGGGCACAGCGTCGGCCCAGCTCGTCCGCTCCGCCGCGTTCGACGTGAGCCGCACCGGCGAGGCGATCACCGCCGAGCGACTGTCCTTCGCCGAGGTCCACGGCACCTACCTTGATCTGCGGGTCGACCGCCTCATGGACGCGACCATCGGACTCGTCCTGAGCGACGTCACCGCCACGGTCGCCCTCGAGGACCGCCTGCGCCACCAGGCCTCCCACGATGCGCTCACCTCGCTGCCGAACCGTGTGCTCTTCGAGGAGCGGCTGGCAGTCGCGGTCGCCGAGGTGGGCCCCGACGCTCCCGTCGCGCCGATCCTCGTCGACATCGACCGGCTCCGTGACATCAACGAGGGCTATGGGCTGCAGTTGGGCGACCATCTGCTCATGGAGATCGGGCACCGCCTGGTCAGAGAGGTGCGCGGCACCTCGATCGTCTCCCGTACCGACGGCGACGAGTTCGCGGTGCTCACCGAGCCATGTTCCAGCGCGGCCGAGGCGATCGAGCGTGCCGCTGCGGTCAGCGCCGTGCTGGATCGGCCCTTCGACGTCCAGGGTCACCTCATCGACGTGTCGGCGAGCGTCGGCGTGGTCATCGCACCTGACCACGCCGCCGATCACCGCACCGCACTGCGGCTCGCCCAGGGTGCGCTGGGCATGGCGAAGACCGATGAACGACGCTTCGCCGTGCACCGCAGCGAAACCCCATCGGGGTCGATCCACCGACTGGCTCTGCTGAGCGAGCTGCGCCAAGGGCTGGCGAACCGCGATCTGGAGCTGCGCTATCAGCCGGTGGTCGACCTACGCTCGGGGCGGGTCACCCGGGTCGAATCGGTGCTGCGCTGGCGTGACGACCAGGACGGTACACGCATGCCTCTCGAGTTCCTCGAGCTGGCCGAACACTCAGGCCTCATCCAACCGCTGACCCGGTGGATCCTGGGCGAGGCGGCCGCAGCGACGCGACGCCTGGCACACGACGGCGACCAGCTGGTCGTCAGCACCGACCTGTCGTTCCGCAACCTCTCTGACCCCGACCTGCTCACCTTCCTGAGCCTGTTGATCTCGAGCGGCGAGCTCTCACCCGACGCACTCCAGCTCGAGGTCGGCGAGATCGAGCTCATGGACGACCCGATCAGGGCGGTCGAGACGCTCACGCAGCTACGCGAGCTCGGCCTCGCCGTGATCGTCGACGACTTCGGCACCGGCTACACGTCGCTCTCGACGATCTGCCAGCTGCCGATCGCGGGACTCAAGATCGATCGCAGCTTCGTGGCGAACGTCTCGTCTGTCCCAGCCGACGCGGCGATCGTCCGGTCGACGATCGACGTCTGCCACGAGCTCGGGCTGTCGGTGGGCGCAGACGGTGTCGGCGACGCGAACATCCTGTCGACGCTGGTCGGCTTCGGGTGCGACCACGCCCAGGGCGGGCACCTCTCAGGTCCGGTCCCCCTCGAGCAGCTCCCGGAACGCATCGCCGAGCTCGAATCTGCGGTGCGCGGTTGGATCGGGACGACCGAGAGCGCCGTCGGCTGAACGGATCGCTCAGGGATCGACCGCGAGTCGCTCATTTCTCCCCCTGGAGGTCGTATCGAAGATACGGTCCTCGCCAGCGCGAACGCAGACCTGCTCGCCCAACGGGGAAGGGCCCGACCATGACAGCTCGCCGTGTCAACTCAGCCGCCGAAGCAGCCGAGCACATAGAACCGGCCGACACCTTCGCCATCGGGCTCGGGCCCGGCCACCCGGGCGCCCTGCTGCACGCGCTCGGCGAGCGCGATGACTGGACCGACCTGCAGATGTTCGGGGCACTGCTGACCGACCTGTACGCCGTCTTCACCAACCCGAACGTGCACTACAAGAGCGGGTTCTACGGACCGGCCGAGCGCTTCCTGCGCGACTCGGGTGCGGACATCCAGTACGTGCCCGCCGACTTCCGCCGCTTCGGGCCCATAGTCGAGCAGCTCGCTCCTCGCGTGATGGCGACATCGGCGTCGGCCCCTGACGCCGACGGCTACTGCTCCCTTTCGCTGCACGCCGGAGCTACCGTCGAAGAGTTGCACCGGGCCGGGGCCGACCCTGACCGCCTCCTGATCGTGGAGCACTCCCCGAACTTCCCCCGAACGTTCGGGCTGCCTCCCGAACATCCCCACCGCCTGCACCTCGACGAGATCGACGTGATCGTCGAGACGGACTCGGCGCCGGTCGACCTGGCCGACCCCGAACCCGACGACATCGACCGCGCGATCGCCGAGTTCGCCATGGGCCACATCCCCGACGAGGCGACGTTGCAGACCGGCATCGGAGCCATCCCGTCGTTGATCGCGTCGATGCTCGCCCAGCGCGACGGCGGAGGCTACGGGGTCCACTCGGAGATGTTCACGACCGGACTCATGAAGCTGCAGCAGTCTGGGAAGGTGACCAACCGCAACAAGGGCGGCGGGTTCGACGGCTACTCGGTGACGACCTTTGCCGCCGGAACCCGCGAGCTCTACGACTGGCTCGACGACAACGACTCCGTTCGGTTCCTTCCGGTCGAGGTGGTGAACTCCGGCGACGTCATCGCACACAACGACGACTTCGTCTCGATCAACGGCGCCACGGCCGTCGACCTGTACGGTCAGGTCGCTGCCGACACGATCGCCGGCCGCCAGCACTCCGGCACAGGAGGACACGAGGACTTCGTGGCCGGCGCGGGCCTTCAGAGCGACGACCACTCGCTGCTCTGCCTGCGCTCGACGTCAACGGTGGACGGCGAACTGGTCTCGCGCATCCGACCGCACCTGGGAGCGGACCTCCTGGTGACCACTCCCCGCCACCAGGTCGACAAGGTCATCACCGAGTACGGCGTGGCAGAACTCAAGGCCCGCACCGTCCGAGAACGCGCTGGCGCACTGGCGGAGATCGCCCACCCGGACTTCCGCGACGAACTACGTGAGGCCGCCGCCGGCTACGGCTGAGCGGTGCTACCCGCGGCGTCCAACCGCACCACGTGAGAGTGGGCATAGACCTGTCCCGGCCGAATCACGGGTGAAGGAAAGGCGGGCTGGTTGGGAGAGTCGGGCAGGTGCTGGGTCTCCAGGCAGACCGCGCCGTGGCGGGGCAACGGCCCTGCGCCGTGGTTCGCGGTGTAGACCTGCACGCCCGGCTGGTCGGTTCCTACCCGGATGCGCCTACCGCTCGAAGGGTCTGACAACGTGATCCTCGGCCGGTCGACCGCCGCGGCGTCGAGCACCCAGCAGTGGTCGACTCCCCCGGTCGCAGCGAAGGCAGGAACCTCCAGGAGGTCACCGACCCGCACCGGCGTGCGCAGGCCCATGCCCATGGCGTCCACCGGGACGAGTCGACCGGTCGGCAACAGATCGGCGTCCACCTCGACCACCCGGTCCGCCGCGACCGACAACTCGTGGTCCGCCACCGTCGCGTCGACGGCGTTGGTGGTGCCCGCCAGGTTCCAGTACGTGTGGTTGGTCAGGTTCACCACCGTCGCCTCGTCCGTCGTAGCCGACATCTGGATCGACATGGTTCCGTCCAGGTCCAAGCGGTACGTGACCGCCACATCGAGCTGCCCAGGGAAGCCCTGGTCACCGTCGGGTGAGACCAGATGCAGCTCCACACGGGCACCCCGGTCGCCGGTCGCGACATCCAGGTCCCATTCGCGGGTGGAGAACCCGCCGGGACCACCGTGAAGTTGGTTGGGACCTTCGTTCGACACCAGCCGGTGGGTGGCCCCGTCGAGCACCATGGCGGACCCCGCGATCCTGTTCGCGTAGCGACCGACGATCGAACCCAGGTAGGGATTGCGTGCAGGGTCCCTGTAGGCGTCGACGTCGGGTGAACCCTCGACATCGCGCATCGACACGACCACGTTGTCGACGCGGCCCTCACGGTCAGGTGACCACAGTCCGATCAGATGGGCACCGAGGGACAGCACCTCGAGTCGTCTCGGTCCGACCTCCAGCACCGCCAGGTCGCTACCGCGGACACGACGAACCGACGCGCTGATCCCGTTCGTCACCTTCGACGCACGAGTGCTGCCATCGCGCCCGGATCCTCGCTGCGCGGATCGAAGTGCCGCGTCCAGAACGAGATCAGGTGGCGACCCGCCCGGATCCGATAGCGGTCGAGAGCATCGGGCCCACACGAACCGGTACCGAGCCCCCTCGTCGCGACGTCCAGGTACATGAACGTCGAACGTGGACGGCTCGCGGCAAGCCGTGCGAGCTCGTCGGTGTGGAAGCTCGACCACAGCTCGGAATCCGAGTGGCGACGCACCGCAGCACCGAAGGTGCCTGCACCCACATGGGGATCGGCCACGACGAGCATCCCGACTCCCCGTCCCCCCTGCGGGGTGAAGGCCAACCACCGCAGCGCGCCGCGGTGTCCGTGTTCCTGGGGAACGACGTAGTCCTCGTACATGTCATCGATGTTCTCCGAGTGGCGTGCCGCGAACACGGCTGCTCGCCTGTCCGGGTAGCTCTCGTGAGGGCCTTCGCCGAACCACTCGACCCGCTCGAACGCTCCGGGCAGCTCCCACTCGGTCCCTACCCGCGGCGGGTCGTCCAGGTCGGTCGGCAGATCGAGCGTGACAGCGACGTTCACCCAGCCGTCGTCGTGGGTCGTGATGCGGCGCTGCACCCGGACCGGCTCGACCTGACCGGCCGGCTGGAGCGTCCCGCGTTCGGTGACGACCACCGTGCCGTCGACGCGACGCCTGCGGGCCGGGTCCGCCGACCATGTGCTCCTGTCCAGCCCCTGCTGGGTTATCCACCGGTCGAAGTTGCCGAGCCAACCGCTCACCCAGCCCTGCTTGAGCCCGTCGTTGTCGGTCAGCGCGCGGAAGATCGTCGGGCGCCACGAGAGCGAGGCGACGTCGACGCCGCCGTCGACCACGACCAACTGCTCTTCTGTGCGGGCGGGGCTCCGGCCGGCAGGGCTCCGGCCGGCGGGGTTCCCGCGGGGCGGCTCGAGCGTCAGCTGGTCGACAGCGAGCACCTCGCCAGCCCGTACCCATGGGGTCTTTCGCCCGGAGGTCCAGACCACGTCGAGATGCGCCTCGGCGCCTTCGGGGACCCGCGGCATCCGCAACGGCATCGGGACCACCGCTTCGGAGCGTGGAGCGATCGTCGGCAGCTCGAACTTCCCCCTCTCGACCAGCTCACCGTCGACACGGAGCCTCCACTCGGCGCGCACGTCGTCGGCACCGGTGAACCATCGCCGGTTGTGGATGCGCAGGCGGCGGTGACGGTCGTCAGCCCATTCGACCGTCAGTGGCCGGCCAAGGTGACGTACCTCGGCCATGGCCGGGTGCGCCAGACGGTCCGGCGATACCAGCCCGTCGCAGATGAAGTTCGAGTCGTGAGGTTGCTCACCGAAGTCGCCGCCGTAACCCCACGAGGTCATACCGCTCGGTCCGAGCCCGACCGGCTCGCCGTCCACCTGGTCACGTTCCAGACCGTGATCGAGCCACTCCCACATGAATCCTCCCTGGAGCCCGTGGGTCGACTCGAACGCGTCCCAGTAGTCAGCGAGGGAACCGTTCGAGTTGCCCATGGCGTGGGAGTACTCGCACATGATCAACGGCCGTCGGGTGTCGCGACCCGACCGCGCCCATGCGACGATGTCGTCGATCGCGCTGTACATCGGACACACGACGTCAGTCACCGGCGCCGTCGCATACAGATCGTGCATCAACGGGCCTTCGTAGTGCAGCGGACGCGTCGGGTCATGGTGGCGCACCCATGCCGCAGCAGCAGCGTGCGCGGCACCGTCGCCGGACTCGTTGCCCAGGGACCACATGATGATCGAGGGGTGGTGCTGGTCCCGTCTCACCATACGTTCGACCCGCTCGACGATCTGGTGCACGTAGCGCGGGTCGTTGCACAACGAAGCCTGGCGGCCGTGGCTCTCGACGTTCGCCTCGTCGACCAGGTACAGGCCCAGCTCGTCACAGAGCTCGGCCAGGTGCTCGTCGTGGGGGTAGTGCGCCGCACGGACCGCGTTCAGGTGGTGCGCCTTCATGAGCAGCAGATCCGTGCGGGTCGTCTCGGCGGTGACCGCCCGCCCGCGCGCGGGGTCGTGCTCGTGCAGGTTGACGCCGTGGATCAGCACCGCTCTGCCGTTGATCCGCAGTTCGTTGTCGGCGATCTCGAGCGAGCGGAACCCGGTCAGCAGCGTATCGACCTCCGCCAGTGCGCCGTCGGGGTCGACGAGGGACACCAGCACCCGGTACCTGACTGGCGTCTCATGGCTCCATGCATGCACACCTGGAACCTCGAGACGGGTCCGCACGACCCCCGGCTCGACGAACATCGCCGAGAGCAGCTGGTCTCCCTCGGTGTCGGGGTTCCAGACGGGCACGTCGAACTCGGGTGTGCGGGCCAACTCCCTGCGGCGCCCGTGCCCGCGCGCGCCCAGCGACTCGACCGTGGCATGCACCTTCCAGCCCCGCTCGCGGCGAGCGGGGCCGTCGACGACCATCTCCAGGTCCAGGGTCCCGATCGGTCCTCCGACATCGTCAGGTCCGACCAGCCCGGGAAGCGCCTTGACCGTTGCCAGATGGCTCGGCGCGGTCGAGTAGAGCGTCACGCTGCGTTGCACGCCGCCGTGCCACCACTGGTCCTGGTCCTCGACCCACGTGGAGGCCGACCACCTCACCACCACCAACACGATCGTCGAGCGGCGTCCCGCCCGTACGTGTGAGGTGATGTCGAACTCGTTGGGCAGTCGGCTGTCGGTGCCGACACCCACGCAACGCCCGTCGACGAAGGCGCCGAGCACCGACTCCGCCGCACCCACCCTCAGGACGACCCGACGACCGGCCCACTCACGGGGGATCGTGACGAGACGACGGTGGACCCCCACCGGGTTCTCGATCGGCACCGACGGCGGTTCGGCATCGAAGGGCATGATCACGTTCGTGTAGTGCGGGGCGACGAACCGGGAACCCGAGGAGTCGCGCTGGGTCGTCCATGCGCCAGGTAGCTCGATCTTCTCCCACGGGCCCGGTCCGGACGCGGCGAGTACGTCAGCGGGAACGTCTGCCAGCCGGTCGAAGAAGCGCACGTCCCACGTGCCGTCGAGCGTCCGCCACCACGGCGATGCGCCAGGACTGCCCGTTCGTGCAGTCGGACGGTCGGGATACGGCACCAACAGCGGCCGCATCGGCTCGCGAGCGAAACCCGTCACCGTCGGATCGCACACCGCGGCGTTCACCATCGCCAGCTCGGCTATGACCTCCGCGTTCTGACGGCTCTTCACAACTGTCCCCTTTCGGCGGGTACGTCTTTTTCAGCCTTCGACGAGCAGGGCACGACGAAGCGCTTCGATCTGGTCATCGTCGAGGCCAGCTGATCGCATGTAGGAAGCGGCACCGCCGTGCTCGCCTGCCAGCCAGTCGAGCGTCCGTCGCATCGTCTCGGGCCGCGCCGACCAGAGGCCGTTCTCCAAGTGCTCCTCGGCCACGTGTCCGGCCGGGTACCCCATGGACCACAGCCAGCTGACCTGCACCGCCACCGCAACTCCGGAGCGCGTGTAGTCGTCGATGACGGTCTCGTCGGGGACCCCGAGCAGGCCCAGCAGCAGCGCTGTGAGGAGCCCCGTCCGGTCCTTGCCGACCGCGCAGTGGTAGGCCACAGCACCGGAGCTGCCCTTGGCCACTACTTCGACCACAGCGCCGACCGCTTCGGCGAACCGATCAGGGAACGACTCGAGGATCACCTGGTAACGGTGCGCCAGCATCGTGTCGAAGTCGTCGTGAGAGTCGTCGACCCAGTCGAAGGCCGGGTCGAGCACCGGCAGGTGGACCACCTCGATGCCGGGGGAGCCCAGAACTCCCTCCTCGTCGCGCTCGCGCTGGTCGCGGCAGGTCCAGGACCCGTACCACGCCGTACCGGCGCAGGTCGTCGGCTGTCGACCGGGCACGGTGGAGCGCGTCGGCACGCACCAGTCGACCGGTCGCTACCTGGCGACCGTCACCTGAACGCAGTCCTCCCAGGTCTCGGACGTTGAAGATGCCGTCCCGGGCGAACCGTGGCCGTAGCGATGCGTTCGGCATGGTCAGACGAGCGACAGCACGATGCCGATGCCGTCCTGGTTGACCCGCAGGTCGTCCACACGCACCGGCAGCTTCTCACCGTCAGGCAGCGGTGCGTCGATCGTTGCCGGGAACCGCACGCGGATGGGGGCGAGCGACACCAGCGATCCGAGCCGCTTGGACACCTGGTTGAACAGCGGTGGCAGCACCGAGGGCAGCTCGACCCATGCCGATTCGACCGACAACTCCAACCGTCCGCGCACCAGGCGGGTGCGCACCTCGGTCCGCAACGCCGAACGCAGGTCCGGTAGCAGGTCCGGGAGCAACCTCGGCTGACGCAGCCGGCCGCCCACCTGCTGTTCACCCAGGTCCACCTCGAGCTCGAACGGCACGGGCAGGTCACCAGCGAGTCGGACCAGCAACAGCTTGGCCAGCCGGTCCACGACCGACGACGCAAGTCCAACTCCGAGTCGGCCGCCTGCCACCGGGACCGGCAGCGCCCGACCCTGGACCTTGTCGTCCCCGGTCAGGGAAAGGGTGACCAGACCCGATCCGACGCTGACGTGGCCGGGCCCGGGTGAGACTCCGAGCTGCACGAGTACGTCGCCTACGTCACTGGGAAGGTCTGCCCCGGCGGTTTCCACATGCTCGGCCAGGGAGTCCCACAGACCACCCCCGAGTGCACCGAAGAGCATCCCGAAGACCGTGAGCATCCCCTGCCATGCGGCGGGGTCCACGCCGTCGGGTACCGGCGCCTCGTCGTCGATCCCGATCGCGACGAGTGTCGCTCCTACCAGGTCGAGACCGACGAGCACGGTGTGGTCGTGGGAGATCTCGAACACCGGGCGTACCAGCGCTTCGACCCGCACGGGAATCGGTGCCGGGGGCGTGGGCACGCCCATGGCTCCGATGGGCACTTCATCCGGACCGCTGGTGAACGCCATCGAGCGGGCCGACACATCACCGCTGGCGGTGGCAACGACCCGAAGCCGGCCGTCGTCGGCAGCCGACGGTATGACGGATCCGCCGGTGATGGTCAGAGCGACACGGACGTCGACCTCACCCATCCCCGGCAACGCCACCGAGGTATCGAGCGGATCCAGGGCGACCCCGTCGCCGACGAGGACGTGCACCAGGCCGTTGAGCAGGTCCTCGGTGACCGAAACCACGATCGCCCGCTCGGCGGGGCTCTCCTCCGCCCGCGAACGCAGCGGTCTTCGGTGCCGCCTTCTTCGGTGCCGCCTTCTTCGGTGCCGCCTTCTTCGCGGCAGCCTTCTTCGCGGCAGCCTTCTTCGCGGCAGCCTTCTTCGGTGCAGCCTTCGCGGCAGCCTTCTTCGGTGCAGCCTTCGCGGCGGCCTTCTTCGGTGCCGCCTTCTTCGCGGCAGCCTTCTTCGCGGCAGCGCGCGGGCGGCGGGTCGGTGGTGTTACCGGTGCCGGTGTCTTGTCACCCAACTCCGGTGCGTCGTCGTTCCCCATGGGCGAATGGTCTAGCGCAGCGCGGGCCCGCGACGGGAGAGCGCAGCCATACTGGACCGATGGCCAGTGACGAACCACAGAAGCCGACCGAGGGCGACGACGCCGGCGGACGCTGGGTCGACCGACTGGGAGCCGCCGCGGTCGAGGCCGAGTTCCGGACGGGTCGACGCGAGGAGACCGTAGAAGAGGCCGAGCGCAGCGTGGTGCTCCGGCTGCTCAGAGCAATAGCCGGCTTCTTCATCATCGGCATCGGCATCGCCGCGCTTCCACTGCCCGGGCCCGGCTGGCTCCTCATCATTCTCGGGCTGAGCCTGCTGCCGTTCGCCTGGGCGGAGCGCACGATCCTGCTGATCCGCCGGAAGATCCCCGGCGTGCCGGAAGAGGGCTCCATCCCCCTTCATACGTGGTTGATCATGGGAGCACTGCTGGTCACCTTCACGACGATCAGCTTCCTGTACGGCGACGACATCTCACGCTGGGTCGCGAGCCTCTGGGGAGACCCGGACAAGATCTTCGGCTGAGCAGCACGGCCGACGCTTTGCGGCCCGCGCTCGCGGTAGGGCGTCTACCTTGACGCCATGACCAGCTTCCCTCTGCCTGTGCACCACACCCTTTCCGGGGCAAATCAGCCAGAAGGCTCGGCAACGGTGCCGATGCGGATGTCGATCCACGAGGCGGGCAACGGCGACGGGGTGGTACCAGTGGTGTTCTGCCACGGGTTCCCGGACCTCGCATACACCTGGCGCGACCAGTTGCGGGGCGTAGCCGACGCCGGTTTCAGGGCCATCGCAGCAGATCAGCGCGGCTACGGGGGCACGACCGCTCCTGACGACGTCTCCGAGTACGGACTCGGAAACCTCACCGGCGATCTGGCCGACCTGCTGGACGCGCTCGAGATCGACAGGGCCGTCTTCGTCGGACACGACTGGGGTGGGTTCGTGGCGTGGGCGATGCCCGTGCTGTTCCCTGAGCGCTGCGCCGGCGTGGTCGGCGTCTGCACCCCGTACACGCCGTTCCCAGGAACCGAGTTCCTGCGCTCGATGTTCGGCGACGACCCCGAGTCCATGTACATGTTGTGGTTCCAGGAGCCGGGCGTGGCCGAGGCCGTACTCGACGAGGATCCCCGACTCGTATTCGCCAAGCTAACGAGGGGCGGGGTGGACCCGGCGCTGCTCGCCGCCCGCGGCGTCGAACGCAGGTCCGGGTCGAAGTTCAACCCGTTCATCGACCTCGCGGGTCTCGGGGAGTTGGGCGAGGGGCTCCTGTCGGAGGAGGACCTCGACGTATATGCCGAGGCGTTCGGACGCAGTGGGTTCCGTGGAGGGATCAACTGGTACCGCAACATCGACGACAACGCCCTGCGCTACCCCTCGGTCGGCGTGCAACAACTGGACCTGCCCACGTTGATGATCTGCGCCGAATGGGATCCGGCTCTGCCACCCGCGCTGGCAGCGTCGATGGGTCAGCGATGCACCGACCTCGAGATGCACACGATCGCCAAGGCGGGCCATTGGGTGCAGAACGAATGCCCCGAAGAGGTCAACGACCTGATCGTGGACTGGCTCACCCGCCGCTTCACCTGAGCCCGCCCGAGCAGCTCATCCCGGCGCATCAGCCGACCCCACTACATCCGCCAGAAGGGCACGCAGTTCGGCTGTGCGGAGATCCCAGGTGAAGCGCTCGGCGACGAAACGTGCACCGGCGTCGCCCATGTCGGTCGCCCGCTCCGGATCACCGAGCAGCGACGCCACCGCGTCCGTCACAGCCGTGACGGACGTGCCGTCGACAAGCAGCCCGGTACGACCCGGGTCGAGAGCGTCGGGCACTCCCCCGATGTTGCCGGCGACCACCGGACGACCGATCGCCTGGGCCTGGATGAAGACGATCCCGAACGCCTCGACCTCGAGCCCTCCGCGCCGCTCACGACAGGGCATGGCGAACACGTCACCGGCCGCGTAATGCGCCGGGAGCTCGGATTCGTCGACCTCGCCGGTCAGGTGCACCCAGTCCGAGACGTCGTAGCGACGGGCGAGCTCGGTGAGCTCCAGCAGGTGCGACCCTCCGCCGACCAGGAGAAGTCGTGCCCCGGGAACACGCCGTCGCAGTTCCGGCAGGGCTGCGATCAGCTGATCCTGACCCTTGCGTTCGACCAGACGCGAAACGCAGACGACCACGGGGTCTTCACCGAAGCCGTATCTCTCCCTGATCCGTGTGCCGTCGACTCCGGTGTGGAAGGCGGGGTCGACCGCAGGCGGCAGCAGTTCGTAGCGGGGGCCTGGACCGAAAGCCGGTTGCAGAAGGTCCCTGCACCAGCGCGATACGAATGTGATCGCCGATGCGTCACGACCGATCGAGCGCAGGAGTCGAGATCCTCCGGGGGCGCGGACCGTGGATACTTCGAGCCCGTGAGTGAACCCGATGTAGGGGATACCGGTGCGTGCTCGGAGCCGGCGGCCCAGGAGCCCCAGCGGGAACGCCGCACCGAACACGATCACATCCGGTCGCCAGCGCTCGATGAGCGCCAACGCATGTCGAGCCACTGTCGGTGTCGGCAGGAGGGTGTGCGTCGGCTCGCGGACGACACGGTACGGGGCGGACTCGTCGAACTCCTCCCAGCCCGACGACGTGGAGCCATACACGGTGACCTCGTCGCCGGCAGCCACCAGTCCTCTGGCCAGCTGGTCGACGTAGTACTGGATGCCACCGACCTGCGGCGGCAGGTCATTGGTGATCACCAGTACATGCATCGCGGGGCCGACGTCGATCAGTGGACGGCTGCGTGCAGGAACTCGACGGTGTCGGCAAAGGCCGAGGCAGAAGCCGCCGCGTCGTAGACCTCGGGCCGGTCGTCGTTGAAGAACGCGTGGTCGACACCGGGGTGGATCCGGAAGCTCGCGTCCTTGCCGAGTCCCTGCAGCTTGGCCTCGAGCTCACGTGCGCGATCGGGTCCGAAGAAGCCGTCCAGTTCGGCGAAGTGGCCACGGATCTGGGCGGTGACGGCGGTCCAGTCGGGCTCGGCCTGTTCCCATGGAATCAGCCCGTAGAACGGGGCACACGCAACCACCTCGTCGGGTTGCTGCGCAGCGAGCATCATCGCCAGCCCGCCTCCCATGCAGAACCCGACAACACCGACACCCGACGAGCTGACAGCGTCCGAGGACTTCAGGAACGAGATGGCGCCCGACATGTCCTTGGCTGCTTGTTCCAGATTGAGCGCCATCATCAGCTTGCCGGCTTCATCGGGCTCGGCGGTCGTCTCACCGCGGTAGAGATCCGGTGCCAAGGTGGAGAAGCCTGCTGCTGCGAAGCGGTCGACGACGTTGCAGATGTGGGGTACGAGCCCCCACCACTCCTGGACGACGATCAGGCCCGGGCCGGATCCGCCCGCTGCGGGAGCGAAGTACCCCGACCCCGTCGTTCCGTTCGAGGGGAACTCGACCATCGCGCCTGCCCCCGGCTCACCTGCGTCGCTGACCATCCAGGGACAGTACCCGGCGTCAGCCGGCCAGGCTGAACAGTTCGGGGGCCACCGGGCAGTCGGTGTGTCCGAGAGCGTCGCTCACCGACAGGACTCCGCCGACGCAAGCCATCCGGTCGACCATCCCGAGCGGGAGCGCCTCTTCCTCGGCCTCGAGCGGGTCGACACGTTCGTCCCAGCGCCGAACCAGCGCGTCGAACATCGGTGCCGGCATCAGCCGCCCCTCGCCGGCCACGAGCCAGACCTCTTTGCCCCACTGCCGTGCCAGGGCGGCCGCTCCGAGCGACCCCGCGTGGACGAGTGCCTCCCTGGGCCCCACTGCGAGCGACTCGATGAGAACCACGTCGGCCCTGCTGACCGCAGCCGCCACAGCACGAGCCGGAACCGCCACGGCAGCCACGTCAAGCCGATCCAACTGCTCGACCGCCTCGAACGACTCGCCGGCGACGTCCACGACAAGGACCTCGAGGTCTCCGCGCCTACGCATCGCAGCCGCTGTCTGCGCAGGCCAACCGACCACGACGACAGCGGCTTCGTCCTCGAGAGCGGCGGCCAACGAGGCTCCGGTCGGGTCAGCCTCGAGCTTGCCCAGCACCCGGCGGGCCTCCTCCATCGGATCGGTGGCGCAGAGCATGTGGGCACACAACCACCACAGCGGCCCGCAGGTCAGCTGGCGGTCGAGGATCCGTCGACACGCAGCCAGCATGCCCGCCGGGTCGCCACGGAAAGCGCCCAGAGCCGTGGCGGACTCCCGGGCGAGGACCTCGGCCGGTGCCCCGTGGGAGCGAGCCACATAGCGAAGTCGCTCGATCGGGTGCACGACGACGAGTGTAGGTGGCCTCTCAGGATCTGCCCCGTGCGGTCGCCGCGCGCTGACCTTTCGGGCCGTGGCTACCGTCTCTGCTGATCTGAAGCTCCGGCCAATCGGCGCCGAGCCGCTGACCGTGTCCGAACAGGTGACGATGTTCCACCTGCTCACCGTCGTGCTCGACCCGTACACCTACGAGAGCGCCTGGATCCTCGAGACCGCTGGACGGGTCATGGGCGAGATCGTCGGCGCCGATTGCCGTGTCGCCTGGCTGGTCACCGCCCCCGAGGAGGACGCACGTCAGTTCCTCGGGCCGTGGGCCGATCGGTTCCTGACCTTCTGCGACCCGGACCGCTCAGCGGTCGAAGGCCTGGGAGTCAAGGAGATCCCCGCTCTGGTGCACGTGGGAACGGACCTGTCGGTGATCGGGCTGGCCGACGGTTGGGACCCGAAGACCTGGACCCCCATCACCGACAACCTGGCACGCATGATGTCGTGGTCCAAGCCGGTCTACCCCAAGCCGGGTGACCCGCTGCCATTCGCCGGCTCGCCGGTCGCCGGCTGAACAGCCACCGCCTGAACCGCTTCCGCCCGAAGGCCGTCAGCGGGCGGTCCAGCCGCCGTCGATGGCGAGGACCTGTCCGGTTACGTAGCTCGAGGCCGGGCCTGCCAGGAACAGCAGCGCCCCGTCGAGCTCGGAGATCACCCCGGGGCGCCCCATCGGAGTGTTGCGCACGATGAACTCCGCGCCGCGTTCGTCGTCGAACATCTCGGCCTGGGTCATCTCCGATGGGAACCAGCCAGGCGCCAGCGCGTTGACCCGGACGCCTCTGCGGCCCCATTCGCAGCCCAGCTGGCGAGTCATGTTCACAAGCGCACCCTTGGATGTGCAGTAAGCGACGTCCTTCATCGGTGATGAGGCCACCAGCCCGAGGATCGACGCGATGTTCACGATGCTGCCGGCGCCGCGCTCGAGCATCGATCGTCCGACGAGCTGGCACAGGTGGAACGGTGCCACGACGTTGAGCCCTATCGAATCGAGGAACCGGTCGACCGATTCGTCGACCGCCGGTGTGGGTACACTCACCCCGGCGTTGTTCACGAGCACGTCGATGCTCCCCGTGACCCCCAGCGCTTGTTCCACGAGGTGCTCGCGATCACGCTCCTGGGAGAGGTCCGTGACCACAGCGCTCGCCCTGCTGCCCAGGTCCGTCACAAGGGCGTCCAGGCGATCACCTCGCCGGGCGGCAACCACGACGTACGCGCCCGCTGCGTGCAGCACCCGGGCGAAGCGGTCGCCCAGTCCGGAGGATGCACCGGTGACCACAGCGAGCCTGCCGTCCAGGTCGAACAGCCTGTCGGTGTCGACGGGGCTGGAACCGCTCACTTGACGACGTTGACCTGCGTGCCGATCGGGGCCCAGTCCCAGAGTCCGGCCGCGTCCCACCAGCGCTGACGAACGCAGCCGGCCGACAGTGGTGTGCCCAGCTGCGCCTCGCTCTGAAGCGGCGCTCCTCGCCCGTTGACCGGAATCGAGTGGAAGCCGATGGCCGCTGACCTACCCCGGGCGAAGCGGACCATGAACTCCATCCTGGCGCTGCCGTTGACCGAGGTCGTGTGACGGCTGCGCGAGTAGACGTGGTACGTCCCGACGTTCGGGGTTCCCGCCTTGCCCGAGACCAGGTATGAGTTGACCACACGACCGTCAGCTTCGACCCACCAGACCCGCTGCTGGCCGACCGAGTAGACGACACGACGTCCCGCGCCCGAATCGCCTGGCAACGGTGGGTACGGGCTGGGTTCGGCTGCGGGGGCCGGAGGGTCCTGGGCGGGCACCGGGTCCTGGGCACCTGCGACGCCGGCACCAAGCGCCACCATGGCCAGAGCGAGCGCCAGGGTGCTCAGCAGTCGGGACAGTCGTCGGATGCTCATGGTCGGGCTCCTGGGGATCGTGGTCGTCGTACGGTAGACGTCCAGGTGTTGCCGGCGACAGATCCCGTCAGGACTTCACCAGGCGGCGAATCGCAGCGCTGGCCTCGGCGATCTTCTCGTCGGCCTTGCGGCCGCCGCCCTTGGCCGCCGCCGCGACGCAGTGCTGGAGGTGGTCGTCCATGAGCTCGAGGGCGACGCTCTGCAGAGCCTTGCTCGCGGCAGAGATCTGGGTGATCACGTCGATGCAGTACTCGTCCTCATCGATCATGCGCTGCAGACCGCGTACCTGACCTTCGATCCGGCGGAGCCGCCGCAGGTAGGCGTCCTTGTCCCCCTCATACCCGTGCATTCCGCGATCATACCCCAGGAGGGTATTCTGGTGTCGTCGATCCTTGCGGTCGACGGCTCACGACTGCGGGCTGTCGGCGTGTTGGCGGACCCAGGTGTGCAGGGCGATCCCCGACGCCACCCCCGCGTTTATCGATCGCGTCGATCCGTACATGGTGATGGAACAGAGCAGATTCACCCGCTCACGTACCGCGTCGGAGAGCCCCGAGCCCTCCTGGCCCAGGACGAGCAGGCTCCGCCGCGGCAGCAGCACTGACTCGATCGGGACGGCACCGTCGAGGTTGTCGATCCCCACCATTTCCAGCTCGGACCGCTGCGCCGCGGCCGCGAGCGAGGCCACATCGGGGTGGTGTTCGACGTGCAGGTAGCGGTCGGTGACCATCGCACCGCGGCGGTTCCATCGACGACGACCCACGATGTGGACGCGACGCACTCCGAAAGCGTTGGCGTTGCGGACGACGGTCCCGATGTTCATGTCGTGTTCCCAGTTCTCGATCGCCACCTCGACCGGAAATGCGTCTCGGTCCAGATCGTCACGGATGGCCTCCACGCGCCAGTAGCGGAAGCGGTCGACGACGTTTCGCCGGTCGCCTTCGGCGAGCAGCTCCGGGTCCAGACGCGCGGTCCGTCGGGCCACGGCAGAGGGTGAGGGCCGACCCCGGGTAGATCAGCGCCCGACTGATCGGGACGGTCGGCGTTGTCGCTCACGTGGGCGGACCGTAGCGTCTGGGGATGGCGCACGACACCGATGCGATCACGCTGCTGGTAGCCCACGGCAGCCGCAACCCTCGGGCGATCGAAGCACACGAGTCGTTGTGTGTCGCCGTCGCTGCACGCGTGGCTGTCGCTGGTGCCGGGTCGGTCGCTGTGCGCGCTGCCTACCTGGAGATCAACGAACCTTCGATCGGCGCCGCCATCGACTCAGCCATCGAGGACGGGGCCACATCCGTGCGGATCGTTCCGCACTTCCTCGCGCCGGGCAACCACGTCGCGGTGGACATTCCCGCGATCGTCGAACAGGCGCGAAGACGCCACCCCGCCGTCTCGATCGAGCTGACCGAGCACTCCGGCGTGGACCCTGCGCTGGTGGACCTGCTCGCTGCACGCGTCCTGCATTGAAACGCGACGAGACCCCGGATCACCGTCGCGGTGCGGCGAGGGTCACCGGGGTCTCACATGAGCGGTGGGTCTGATCAGATCCCGATGCGCTGGGCCAGCAGCTCGCGGTGGTACGTGGGGTCTCCGAAGATCAACTCGGAGCTCTTGGCGCGCTTGAAGTACAGGTGCGCCGGGTGTTCCCACGTGAAGCCGATACCGCCGTGGATCTGGATGTTCTCGGCGGCTGCGTGGAAGTACGCCTCGGAGCAGTAGGCCTTGGCCAAGGAGGCCACCGAGGGCAGCTCGTCGTTGAGCTCCGATGCACACCAGCCGGCGTAGTACGCAGCGGACTTGGCGGACTCGACCTCGAGCAGCATGTCGGCGCACTTGTGCTTGATCGCCTGGAAAGAGCCGATCGGGCGTCCGAACTGAACTCGATCCTTGGCGTACTGAACCGCCATCTCGAGCACCTCCTGGCCACCTCCGACCTGCTCGGCAGCGAGTGCCACCGCGGCCAGGTCCAAGACGGTGGAGATGGTGTCCCAGCCGGCACCGTCGGCACCGATGAGCGTGCCCTCGACGTTCGAGTACTCCAGGCGGGCCTGCTTGCGGGTCTGGTCCATGGTGGACAGCGCGGTGCGGATGAGCCCGGTGGCGTCACCCTGCACGGCGAACAGGCTGATGCCCGCATCGGTGCGTGCCGCGGTGATGATCAGGTTCGCGGTGTGGCCGTCGAGCACGTAGAGCTTCTCGCCGTTGAGCTTCCAGGTGTCGCCTTCCTTGGTGGCTGCCATGGTGACCGCGGCCTCGTCCCAGCGTCCGTTGGGCTCGGTGTATGCCAGCGTGGCGATGGTCTCACCCGAGGCGATGCCAGGCAGGTGTGCTGCCTTGGCCGCATCGTCGCCGGAGTGGATGAGGGTCTGACCGGCAAGTACGACGGTCGAGAAGTACGGGGCGCACAGCAGGCGGCGGCCCATCTCCTCGAGCACGACGATCAGCTCGACGAAGCTGTAGCCGGATCCGCCGTACTCCTCGGGGATCACCAGGCCCTGCAGGCCCATCTGCTCCGCCATCTGGGTCCACACCGCCTGGTCGTAACCGGCCTCGGTGTCCATGAGCTCGCGGACGGTCTCTTCGCTGGACTTGGCGTTCAGGAAGTCCTTGACGACCTTGCGAAGCGCTTCCTGGTCCTCGCTGAAGGCGAAGTTCACGATGATGTCCCCCTGTGTGACAGTCGGTTGCGCCCGACGTTCTACACCGTTGGGAAAAACACAACACCTCGGCGTGTGTACGCGAGCGTACACCTGTAGGGTGCTCAGGGTCGTGGAGCATTTGGGGACACGTGAACTGCGGGCCGAACTCTCCGCCGCGGTACGGCGGGCCGGTACCGGCGAGCGGATCGTCATAACCGTGGGCGGACGCCCAGTCGCGCAGCTGGGTCCGCTGGAGCCGACTGACGAGCGGGTGACCCTGGAAGACCTCGCCGCCCGCGGCCAACTCGTGCTGGCCCGCCGAGACGACCGCCCCGCGCCGGAGTTCTCCATGCCTCTCTGGGCAGGTACCCGCATCGACCAGTTGGTGCGAGAGGTCCGCGGTCGATGACCCTGTTCCTCGACTCGACGGCGCTGCTCGCTCGGTTCCTCGAGGGCCCGTCTCGCGACGCAGCATTGGCCGCGATGGACGCCGATCAGGATTGGTGCGCCAGTTCCCTTTCACTGACCGAGGCGCTGATGGTGGTCGACCGACTGGGCGACGACCCTGCACGCACCGACGAGCTGAGACGAGCGATTCGCGACGACTGGGAGCGCATCAACGTCGTGCCGGTGGATCAGCGCTGCCTGGACCGAGCGGCCGAGATCGGCCGGACCCAGCCGGTCCGCACCGTCGATGCGATCCACTTGGCTGCCGCTGACCGGCTCCCTCGGCCCCTCGACTACCTGACCTTCGATCCGGGCCAGATCCCTGTCGCGATCGCGCTCGGATTCGAGGTCACCAACGGGTGAGACCGGGGAACTGATCACAGGTCGACGTCGTCGAACCTCCCATGAGCAGGAACTCCCCAACCCGATGCACACTCGTCCGTCGGCTGTTCGGGCCCCTGGCTGCTGTGACCGTGCTGGCGTCCGGTTGTTCCCTGACCGGAGCGAGCAGGCCGCCCGACCCCGTCTCCGTCGACGGATGGTCCGGACGCTCGATCCTCTGCGGGTACCGCGGCACAGAGGATCCGCTCGCCGATCTGAGCGTGGGCGAGGTGCTGGAGCTGAGGGACGACCAGGGTTCGGCACTCAGCGAGGGACGCTGTCGCTACACCAGCTACACCAGCGACACCAGCGGCTCGAACGACCCCGGAGCGATGGTGACCTTGGAAGCGGGGCAGAGCTACTTCGTGCTGAAGTCCGGTGTCGATCGCTTCGACGTCACGCTCGTCTCGGTCGACACTGGTGTCGAGCCGGTGGCACTGGAGGCCGAGATCACCGTGGCTGGCGACGACTGCGGACAGACCACCGAGTTCCACGGGCATCTGATGCTGCTGATCGAGGCCCCAGAGGGTGCGACCAAGCCGACGGCGGCGTTGCGGCAGAGGCCTCTCCCCTGCTGAGCTCCGCGACGGTGACAGCACCACAGTCAGCGTTCGGCGACCTCCAGACCCCGGTCGGGCCACCAGGACCTGATGACCATGCAGTTGCGCTCGTGGTCGACCTCGGAGAGCACGACCTGGGCGAGGTCGAGACGGAACAGGTGGAACGGCTCGGGCGCCTCGGCGCGGTCACCGGCGTCCTGCTCCTCGGACAGCATTGCTGCGATTGACAGGGCGAGTGAGCCGCTCAATGGTGCAGCGACGCCCACGAGCTTGGCGTCGCCAGCTTCCATCGATCCGTCACCAGGATTGGAGTGCAGTGCGAAACGACCGTCGCGCAGCAGGTCGAGCGCCTTCATGGAATGCCACATGCAGCCGATGGCGATCACCCCGTGGCCGAGGATGACCTCGGTCCCACTGACCCTGGGTGCACCATCGCTTCGCAGCGTGGCGAGCACATGGTGCTTGGTCGCCTCGAAACGGGATCGGACCGCGGCTGCGAACCCGGGTGCCACCCGTTCGACCTCGGCCCAGTCGACCGTCCCAGCCGTGTGCGTCGGCTCGGCGCGGCCACCCATGAACGGCCAGAGGGATCCCGTATCAGCGCTCATGGAGAGATTCTTGCAGCCGGCCCTACCCGGCCCTACTGCCAGAGCGGGCGCCTCGGCGCGAGACTCGCTGCATGGCCGACGCGTCCCCGACCCTTCACCACTCCGACTCGGATCTCGAGATCCACAAGGTCGTGGTCGGTCCGTTCGACAACAACGTGTTCGTCATCCGCTGTCGACACACAGGCGACGCGGTCCTGTTGGACGCGGCCAACGAGCACGAGCAACTGCTGGAGTTGGCCCGTTCACTCGGCGTACGCCGGGTCCTCGAGACCCACGGCCACTGGGACCACATCCAGGCAGTCCCCGAGATGCGAGATGCCGGCTACTCCGTGGCGATCACCGCAGCGGACGCGGCGATGCTCCCGAGCTACGACGAGATACTGGAGCACGACACCGTCATACCGGTCGGCAACCTACGGCTGCGGACGATCCACACCCCCGGCCACACCCCCGGCTCGATGTGCTTCGTGGTCGAGGACAAACCTCTCCTGTTCAGCGGCGACACGCTCTTCCCCGGCGGTCCGGGCAACACGAGCCTGGAAGGCGGCGACTTCGACACGATCATCGACTCGGTCGAAAGGCTGCTGTTCGCCCACCTCTCCCCTGACACGATCGTCATGCCCGGCCACGGACTCGACACGACGATCGGCGACGAGTCGCCCAAGCTTCAGGAGTGGATCGACCGCGGCTGGTGACCGGGCTCGGTGCCGTCGACATCGTGCGGAACCAGAGCCTGCAGCGCCGCCTCCTCACGAGCGACCTCCCAGCTGCGCCAGACCAGCGCGACCGAGATCAGACCGAGCAGCGAAAGCACAGCCGCCACGACAGCACCCGGTGCATCTGCGGCGAGCAGGATCGTGCGGGCGTTGAGCACAACGATGAGCCCTCCGACGAAGGTCCCGAGCACCCGGGGCGCCATGACCTTGACGACCCAGGCGGCGAACGGTGCAACGATCACAGCCCCCAGGAGGAGTGCCGCGACGGCGCCCCACTCGATCTCCTGGGAGTCGAGGTGCGTGAGGAATCCGATGCTGGCAGCGAGCGCGACCAGCAGCTCGGAGAACGACACCGAACCGATCGCGGTCCGAGGCTCCATCCGCCCCGCGGTCATCAGGGTCGGCGTGGTGACTGGTCCCCACCCGCCACCACCCAGAGCGTCGACCACGCCTCCCACGACTCCGAGGGGGACCAGGAACTGAGGGGTCAGGTGGGACGGATCCGCTGGACGACGGGTCATACCGAAGGCGAAGCGGGCGAGCATGTAGCCACCGAGCACCAAGAGTATGGAGGCGGTGACCGGGGCGAAGCGCTCCCCGTCGACGTTGGACAGGATCGTTGCCCCCACATACGCACCGGCGGCGCCAGGAACGCCTATCAGAAGCACGGTCCGCCAGTGCACGTTGCCGAATCGCCAGTGGCTCGCCCCCGACACGAGGGCTGTTCCGACCTTGGCGGCGTGGATCACGGCCGACGCGACCGCTGCGGACGCACCGGCGGCCACGAGTACGGAGGTGCCGATCACGCCGAAACCCATGCCCAGCGAACCGTCGATCAGCTGGGCAACGAAACCTGCCAGGACGAACACGAGCAGTCTCTCCATGTTCGTCCGTCCCCTGTATCCGACGTCGCCGCCCCGAGGCCGATCCCCGGAGCAGAGCCTTTCCTAGCAAACCAGTAGGAATGCACGGCGTCAAGAGGAAAGCTGACCTGGCCCAGTCGTGCCGAGTACCCGGACATGGGCGAGACTGGTGGCATCCCCCTGCGGCCAGGCGGCCGACGGGGCAACCGAACCTATTTTCACCACCCAAACAGTGGAAATAAGCTGAGGCCATGGCAGACGAGCCCGTAGGAACCGTGAACGGAGACAAGATCGACGTCGCGCGGGTGAAGGCGGACTTCGCGATCCTGAAGCGCCTGGTGCACGACAGCCGGCTCGTGTTCCTCGACTCCGCAGCTTCGTCGCAGAAGCCCCGGCAGGTGCTCGGCGCCATGGACCGGTACTACGAGACCACCCACGCCAACGTCCACCGCGCCGCCTACACCCTGGCCGAAGGCGCCACCGACGCCATGGAACATGGGAGGGCAGCGGTCGCCCGGTTCATCGGCACGGAGAACTGCTCCGAGATCGTGTTCACGAAGAACGCCACCGAGTCCCTCAACCTGGTGGCTCGCTCATGGGGGGCCGCCAACCTCGGACCCGGCGACGTGGTCCTGCTCACCCAGCTCGAGCACCACGCCAACATCGTTCCCTGGCAGCAGCTCAGCGCCGAGCGGGGCTTCACGATCCGTTGGATTCCCCTGACCGACGATGGCCAATTGGACCTGGACGACATCGACGAGCTCATGGACGGGCTCTCGCTGCTGGCTATCTCGGCGATGTCCAACGTGGTCGGCACGATCACCCCCGTCCGTCGACTCGCCGACATGGCCCACGAACGAGGCGCCCTGGTCTGCGTCGACGCGTGCCAGTACACCCCGCACGTACCAACCGACGTCGCTGCACTGGGCGCCGACTTCCTGGCGTTCTCGGGCCACAAGATGCTCGGCCCGACCGGCGTCGGTGTGCTCTGGGCGCGCCACGAGTTGCTCGAGGCCATGCCGCCGTTCCTGGGTGGAGGCGGGATGATCCTGGACGTCCGTCTGGACGGCTTCGTACCGGCGGAGGTGCCCCACAAGTTCGAGGCCGGTACGCCACCGATCGCCGAGATCGTCGGGCTGGGCGCGGCGGTGGAGTACCTGGAGTCCCTCGGCATGGAAGCCGTGCGTCGCCACGAGATCGAGCTCACCTCCTACGCCCTCGACACGCTGCGGGCCCGCTTGGGCGACAAGCTCGTGATCCACGGCCCAGCCGAGCCGTCACTGCGCGGCGGGGTCATGAGCTTCGCCTACGGCGACCTTCACCCCCACGACCTCTCCCAGGTGCTCGACCAGCACGGAGTCTGCGTCCGTCCGGGCCACCATTGCGCCAAGCCGCTCATGCGAGTTCTCGGCGTGGGCGCCACTGCGCGAGCATCGTGGTACGTCTACAACGACGAGGACGACATCGACGCCCTGGGTGACGCACTCGAGGCCGCCGGCGACTTCTTCAACCTCTGACCTCTAGCACCCAGTCCTGATCGACGACCCATCAACGGAGGGCACCGAATGTCGGGCCTCGAAGACCTCTACCGCGAGATCATCCTCGACCACTACCGCAGCCCGCGGAACCGCGGTGAGCTCCCCGCTCCGCCCGCCACACGTGTCGAGGGGTTCAACCCGCTGTGCGGGGACGAGATAGTCGTCTACCTGGAGCTCGACGACGCTTCCAAGGGCGACGCCGCCGTGGTGACCGACCTGCGCATCGGCGGCCAGGGTTGCTCCATCTCGCAGTCGTCGGCATCGATGATGTCCACCGCGGTCAAGGGCCACACCGTCTCCGAAGCCCGGGACCTGATCAGGGCGTTCAAATCCATGATGTCGATCCATGAGGAAGGGCTCGAGGGAGGCGAGGCGGAGGCGGCTACCGGACACGACGAGCTCGACCTGGGCGACCTGGAGGCTCTCCGGGGCGTCGTGAAGTTCCCTGTCCGGATCAAGTGCGCCACGCTCAGCTGGAACACGCTGGCCAAGGGCCTCGAAGAGGCCGGGGCTGTCTGACTGCCCCGGCCGACCGACCCTGCCGCGGCCGGTCTCAGATGGATGGCTGAGCCTGCAGCGCCGCGTCCCATGACCACCGTACGACCAGCGGCGGGTGGTCGCTGAGGGCCTCACCGGTGATGCTGCGGAATCGTTGCTCCGGGAAGTCGATGGACGTCGGTGCCAACGAGACGACCGCACCGCTGCGGAACGCAAACTTGTCGATGCTGTCGTCGCGGCTGCACGCCAACTCCGCACAGACGTCGCGAAGGCCGGTCCCATCGAGGAATCTCTGCCAGATCACCCGGTCCACGGCGCCGGTGTTCGCCTCGTCGTAGCCGTCGTCGATGTGCAGGTTGGTGTCGCCTCCGACGATCAGCGCCCGGTCCGCGCCGCGGGAGTTGACGAACTCGGCCAGTTGGGCGAAGTCACGTTCCTGGAGGCGCTGGTCCCGGTTGTTGCTTCCCGCCTCGGCGTGGAGGCTGACGACATCCACCTCGTAGCCGTCACCGAGGGTCAACGTGACCAGCCGGAAGCCCTTCATCGCCAGGCAGTCGCCGGCGCCCACGAACGCATCGCCGTAGCACCCGTCCCAGGCGCTGACGGTCTCCCCGCTCAGCGGGAACCGGGAGACGACGCCGATCCCGTCACCCACCAACAACGGCCGCGACGACGGGTTGACGCCGACCGCACGCGGCCCCGGATGCACGTCAGTGCGGTACGGATGGGTGATCTGGGACCGCAGACGTGAGTGGTAGTTGCGGAAGTCCAGCAGCCCAGCGAGCGGCGTCCACCAGTCGAAGTCCTCCTGGGTGAGCACGACGTCGTATTCGTTCAGTAGCGGACTGATCAGCGGTATGTGGGTCTTGGGGTCGACCTTGGAGATCTCCTTGGGCAGACCAGCGACGTTGTAGCTGAGCGTGCTGAACTCCCCTGGCGGTGCCGGCAGCGCCTCGATCGTCGTCGGCGGTGAACCCGGGTCGGACGGCGGCGGATCACACGCCGCTGCCAACACCGACATGGACAGCCCTATCAGCGCCACGCACCGTCGGATCCACCCCCCCGGGGTCCCGCTCCACATGGACCGGAGGTTACGGCTTGGTGAAACCCATGGCGAGCGCCGACATGCGCCCAGCCAGTTCCAGATCGAGCCCGGTGATCCCTCCGACGTCGTGGGTGACCAAGCCGACGGTCACTCTGGAGTACACGTTGGTCCACTCGGGATGATGATCGAGCCTGGCGGCCTCGGTGGCCACCGCGGCCATGAACCCGAACGCCAGGGCGAAGTCAGCGAAGACGAACTCGGCGTGGAGCATTCCGTCGCGCACCGACCAGTCAGGAAGCCCCGCCATGGCGGCGTCGAGCTGCTCCGGAGTGAGCGCCGACGGTCGCGCCATGACGTCACGATACCGCCGGACGACACGACGGCATAGGCGCACTCGACGCCGCGAGGTTCGGCTCCGGAAGCCGAACGGGCACGACCGGGTATGGATAGCGTCGGACCGATGGAGCTCAGTTGCGCATTCCCTCCCCGTTCGGACCTCCCCGAGTTGGTCTCACACGCTGAGCGGCTCGGCTACGAACGTGCATGGGTCTACGACTCACCCGCCCTGTTCGGCGACGTCTGGATGGCCCTCGCCAGGTGCGCGGATTCGACCTCGAGGATCGGTCTGGGCCCCGCGGTGCTGGTGCCGTCGCTACGCCACCCGATGGTCAATGCCGCGGCGATCGCGACGCTCGAGCAGTTGGCAGCCGGCCGGGTGACGGTCGCGTTGGGCACGGGGTTCACCGGACGCCATGTGCTCGGCCAGCGCCCCATGACCTGGACGGCGACCGAGCGCTACCTCAACCAGCTCACGGGCCTCCTGCGCGGAGAGGTGGTCGAGGTCGACGGTGCCCGCTGCCAGATGATCCATCCCGACGGCTACATCGCCGAACGGCCGGTGAGAGTGCCTCTCCTGGTCGGCGCCAACGGCCCGAAGGGCCTTGCCGTGGCCGAGCGGGTCGGCGCCGATGGTGTCATCTCCATTTTCGGGGCGCAGCCCGGGTGGGATCGCTGCGCCGTGTTCGCCTACGGAACGGTGCTCGACGAGGACGAGTCGCTCTCGAGCGACCGGGTCATGAGCGCGGCCGGTCCCGGCGCAGCGGTCGTCTTCCACGGCCTGTACGAGGCGGACCCGGCGTTGCTCGAAGGACTCGATGGCGGACCCGGGTGGAGGGACGCGGTCGAGCGGTTCCCCGCCTCGGAACGCCACCTCCACACACACCGGGAGCACTTCGTCGCCATGACCGAACGCGACCGTGAGGCTGTGACACCGGAGCTGATAGGAGCGACCACGTGGACCGCTCACGCGGACGAGCTCCGGGTGCGTCTCGACGAGACGGCGGCAAGCGGGGTCAGCGAGTTCGTCTACGCACCGATGGGCGACGACCCTCGCCGCGAGCTCGAGGCGTTCCGGTCCCTCTTCTGAGCCGTCCCTGTTCCGGCTGCTCTCAGCGGGGATCGGCGAGATCCTGGATCGCCACCCATTCAGCGGGGGTGAGCGCCGCCGGGTTGCCGATACGGGGCACACGCAGGATCTCGAGACGGTTCAGGCGGGGGTCGGCGGCGACCACCTCACGTGGGACCGGTTCGGGGAGCAACTGGAGGCTCACCGGAACCCGTGGCCGCAGCTGCCGGCGAGCGCCTTCGTCGGTCCAGAGTGGATCGTCGGGATCGCCCACGTCGTCGTACGGCTCGCCGATGATCTCACCGACTGCCCACAACCCCGACGCCACTCGCGGGTCACCTCGTGTGATCCACAGCATGCACGGGTGCCCTTCGTGCACGAGAGCAGCACGATAGGTGGGCGCCATGCGCCACCAGTCCAGTTCGACGCCGTCGCGCAGAGCCGCGCCGATGTCCCAGATCGACGGTCGCGCCTTGAACATCCACGCACCTACCTCGCTGCCGTCGCGGAGCCGGGCGATCGGAGCGCCCATGCTCAGTGTCTGCGACGGAAGATCCGCTTCCATCCCCACGAGCCCGCGCCCGACGAGCCCGGTCGACGACGACCGCGGTCGCGCTCCGCGTCGACCTCGGCATGGGTCCGTGCCGATACCGCGTTCACTATGTCCTCTGCCTCGTCGAGCAGCGCCCCGATCGACCGGTCCGTGCCGAGACTCACCGGCTCGGGCGGTGTCGGAGGGATGATCAGCGTTCCGTGCTGCCAGTTCACGTCGGCCATGCGCGGCTGGTAGGCGGGGCAGTCGTCCGGGCATCGCCACGGTGCTTCGGGCGCCAGATCCAGGTTGCACTTCCGAACGGTCTCGCCGTTCTGATACGTCCGGCTCTCGTAGAACTTGCACCCCTCGCGCATCGGCATCGGTGAAGTCTGCCAGCCGCGACCCGATTCCGAACGACGCGGTCGGATCGACCCCTTGAGCAGATCTGCCTGTGAGCGCGCTTCTCGCTCAGGGTCCGGACGGTTCGTGTCGACACTCGACCCATGACAGATCCCGCCCTGCGACGAGTGTTGGACGCCGCTGGCATCGCCACGGCCACTCTCGACGCCGAGGCACGCCTGCGAACCGCATCGCCTGCATTCGCACGCGCATGGGGTCGCTCTGTGGACGAGCTCTGCGGGGTGCACCTCGTGGGCCTGTGCCCCGAACACGAGCAACCCGAGGTCCTGGCAGCACTCGTGCGCCTCCTGGAGGGTGTGAGCGAGTCAGAACGCCACGACATGCGCCTGGATCCGGCCGGCGAGGAGCCCCGCGTTGTGCGCCTGACGCTTGGTCCGGCTCCCAGCACCACCGGCAGCGTCGATGAGATCGTCGTGGTCCTCCACGACATCACCTCGCCCCACCGTGCCGAGAGGCGGCGGAGAGGACGGGTGGTCGAGCTGACCAGGCAGATCACTCTCGACGAGAGCAGCGGTCTGCCCAATGCGCGCTCCTTCGAGATGCTGCTCGCCTCTGCGCTCCGCAGGTCGGCTCGCACCTCGTATCCCTTCGCCCTCATGCGTGTCGAGATGGACGGGCTGGCCCGACTGCTCGACGATCTGGACATGAGCGACGCTCATCGCCTCGTGGAGATCCACGCGGCACGACTCACCCAACGTCTCCGCCCGAGTGACCAGGTGTGCCGTATGGACGGCGACACGTTCATGGTGATCGCAGAGGACATCGGCGACGTCCAGGATGCAGCCGGTGTGGCGTACCGCTTGCTGTCGACGGTCGTGGAACCGATCGAGATCGCCGGGCGCGACCTCCGCCTACCGATGACGATCGGCGTCGTCGTGGCGGACGGTGCTGCGGCCGGACACGACCTGGTTTCCATTGCGTCATCAGCGTTGCAGGACGCGGAGGGAGACGGAGAGGGCGGGTTCCGCATGATCGATGTGCGGTCCGGCCTCGCGGCCTGAGCGAACGACGGCCTCGCGGCCTGAGCGAACGACGGCCTCGCGGCCTGAGCGCACGGCGCTGGCGCCGCGGCGGTAGCGTTGGCCGGGTGAGCACGGAACTGGCGCACGCAGTCGAGGTGCACGACAGGTTCGACTCTTCCGCCAGGCATTCCGACTGGCGCAAGGGTGCGCTCCTCGGAGGCGCCGTGGCAGTCGGAACGACGGCACTGGCCCTGATCGACCCACGCGACTCGGGCGTTCCGGTGTGCTGGAGCGCAGGCATCTTCGGGATCGACTGCCCTCTGTGCGGAGGCCTTCGGTGTGTCAACTCACTCGCACGGGGCGACTGGCTGACCGCCGCGGATCACAACGTGGTGCTGGCGATCGCCCTGCCGCTCGTCGTGGTGGCGTGGGCGATGTGGATGATCGCCGCTGTGCAGCGCCGATCTCTCCGGCTTCCCCGTGTGTCGAACTGGGTCTGGGGGACCTTGATCTGCACAGTGGCGGCCTTCACGGTGGTTCGCAACATGGATCTCGGCCCGGTTGCCCACTGGCTGGCGGCCTCCGCCGGCTGAGTCGCTCAGCCCTCGGCGAGCGCGTCGATCGCCTGATCGAGCAGCTCCCGAACCTGGTCGGCGATGGGCCCCTGTGCGCTGGCGAGGTCGGTGCCCGAGCCGCTGATGGCCAGCTCCAGGTGCGCCGCCTCGACCGGGCCGGGGGCGTCAGATCCGACGATGGTGGCGGCGTTCGCCGCTCCGCCGCCCACCCGCGTGTCATCTGTGTTCGAATAGGCGCCGTCGGAGTAGGCCCAGCTGACCGTGCCTGTGGCCACGTCCTCGAGGCCGAGCAGGGTCAGTGAGCGGTCGGGTGAGACCCGGGCGGTGAGGAAGGCGATGCGGCCGAGATGGCCGTCGGCGTAGGTCGCAGCACCCATTCCGCCGACGAGTCGGTAGCCGAGGACGTCGGTCTCGTACACGGCCTCTGCCGGCACGCACGCGTCGGTCACCGACCAGCCTCCGCCAGGGATCGATCCTGCTGACATGCTCGCGTCGAGCACGACCCCGCTGCAGCTCGGCGCCTCTGACGCTCCGGCGGGCGCCGCAACCGCTGCGAGCACCGCCACTGCCGCCGCGGCCGAGGTGAAGAGCCGACGTCGACGGTTCTCGGACGGCTTGGTGCTGCGATGTCGGCGGGCTGACTCCATGGCTCCAGTGTGGCGCAGGCTGGGCGATTCCGGCCATCGGAGCGCCGTGGTGAGCATCAGTCGATACGACGTAGGCGGCGGCGGTATCGCTCGGCACGCTTGACGTAGGACTCGACTCCCATGTCGAAGTGGCCCGGCTGCACGGCGTTCTCCTTGATGGCCGCCGGGACCCCCAGGGCCATGGCAAGCGGGGGGACCACCTGGTTGTTGCGGACGAACGCTCCACCACCGACGACTGCCTCACGGCCGACGTGGGCGTTGTGGAGCACGATCGATCCTGATCCGATCAGCGCCTTGTCCTCGACGATGCACCCCTCGAGGTGGGCGAGATGACCGATCGTGACGTCATCGCCGACCGTGGTCGGGAACACCGCGGTTGTATGGATCACAGCGCCGTCCTGCACCGAACACCGCGCACCGATGAAGATGAAGCCGTCGTCCCCTCTCAGAACGGCGGTCGGCCACACCGATGTGCGCTCACCGATGACGACGTTGCCGATCACGACGGCGTCCGGGTGGATGTAGGCGTCGGCATGGATCTCGGGTACCTGGTCCCCGAGCGTGTAGATGGCCATTGCCCTCCTGTCAGAGCGAAGTGTGGCGGCCGTAGCCGCCACGGAAGAAGAGCAGAGGCCCCACCTCGTCGCGGATCACGTCCAGGTAGACGACCCGTCCGAGCACGATTACGTGGTCGCCCCCGTCGAGCACCGAGTGCAACGTGCAGTCGATGTGTTCGAGCCCGCCCTCGATCAGTGGAGAACCGGTCACGGGAGCGTGGGTCCAGGTCTCGCCATCGAACTTGTCGGCGACCTTCGACGCGAAGCGACCCGACGTCTCGTGCTGGTCCTCGGCCAGCACCGTGATGGCAAAGCTGCCGTTGGCCTCGATCCTCGGCCAGCTCGTCGACGTGCGGGCGACGCAGAACCCGACGAGCGGCGGCTCGAGCGAGACCGAGAAGAACGACCCGATCGCCAGTCCGATCGGGTGCCCGTCGTCGACCCCCGCGACCACGACCACACCTGTCGGATAGTGCCCGAGGACCCTTCGGTAGAGCGCAGGGTCGATCTCTACGATCGCGTCGTGCAGATCCTCGCCATTGGCGGTGTCGGACATTGCTCCTCCGTTGTGGGGCCGATGCTCATCGGAGGCTATCGGTTGTCGTCGTGGGCGCGGTCGAGGCGGTCGACGAAGCGATCCGGTGTGGCGTCAGCGACACAGTCAGCTGCTCGCTGGCAGCGATGACTTCCTCGACCCCGCGAGCCAATGCGGACGCGGACGCTTCGGCCAGCAGCTCGTCGATCCGCTGATCCGTGTGGGCGGGGTCGTGGTGGAACAGGGCAAGCCGCTTCGCTCCGGAGCGGGCCGCCACCTCGACCGCGTAGTCGACGGTGCAGTGCCCCCACGTTGCCTTCCGAGCGAACTCCTCGCGGTCGAACTGGGCATCGTGGATCAGCAGGTCGACCCCTTCGCACAGGTCGAGCACCGACTCGGCTATCGACGTCGAGTCGATCCCGGGCTGCTGGTGGTCCGAGACGTAGGCGAGCGTCACGCCGCCATGCTCCACGCGGTAACCGACGGTCGGGCCGATGTGGGGAACCGTGGCGACGGCCACCTTCACCCCTGCGATGTCCATTACCCCGTCGCTGACCTCGTGGAACCGGAAAGTCCCTGGCAGGGCATCTATCTCCACCGGGAAGTACGGCGGCGACATGAAGGCGCGCACGGTTTCGCCGAGCGTCGCGCCCTCCTGAGCGGGTGCGTAGACGTCCATCTCCGCGCCGGCGACCAGGACCGGGGCGAAGAACGGGATCCCCTGCACATGATCCCAGTGCAGGTGCGACACGAGCGCGGTCCCGCGGAAGGATCCGTCGCAAGGCTGGGTGAGCCCGTAGAAGCGGAGCCCGGTACCGAGGTCGAGGATGATCGGGTCGCGGTCGGGCCACTCGAGCACGACGCACGAGGTGTTTCCCCCGTAGCGACGGTTCGAGTCACATGAGCACGGCGTGGAGCCGCGCACCCCGTAGAACGTGACGTTCAGCGGTCACCCTCGCTGAATCGGACCCGCATATGACCCCCCCTGTGATTCATGCGAACACGCTGACAACCATCATAAGTGAACACCGAGCGACTGACCCGTGTCCTGTGACCGACGTCTCGGCGCCGACCGCCGCTGGTTAGCATCCGGTGGTGGCCTACTCCGACATCGAACAGCACTCGATCAGAGCCGGGGGATCGACTTCTCCTACCTGTCCGTCGGCACGGGGCCGCTGGCGCTGTGCATCCACGGGTACCCCGACTCCGCCTGGACCTGGCGCCACCTCCTACCGGATCTCGCCGACGCCGGATTCCGCGCAGTCGCGCCGTTCAACCGCGGTTACGCCCCAACGTCGCTGGCGCCGGACGGCCGCTACCAGGCGGGAGTGCTCGGAGTGGACGCCAACGCGCTGCACGCTGCGCTGGGGGGCGATTGGACGCGGTGTTGATCGGCCACGACTGGGGGGCCATGGGCACCTATGCGGGGGCGGTGCTCGAACCAGACAACTGGCGGCGAGTCGTCGCCGCAGCGGTGCCACCAGGTCCGGTGGTCGCGGGTGCCTTCATGAGCTACGACCAGCTGCGACTCAGCTGGTACATGTTCTTCCAGCTCACCCCGCTCGCCGACCTGGTCGTGCCCGCCGACGGATTCGAGTTCATCTCCCGACTGTGGCAGGACTGGTCGCCGGGCTACGACTGTGCCGAGGACGTCACCCGCTTCGTCGACTGCATGAACGGGGACGGCCGCGTCGACGCGGCGCTCGCCTACTACCGCCACACGTTGCAGCCGGAACTGCAGCACCCCGAACTCGAGACTGCACAGAACGCCGCATACGCCGTCCCACCTCAGCCGCTGCTGTACCTCCACGGCCGCAACGACGGTTGCATGCGAGCCGAGATCGCCGAGACCTCCGGATCGGTCATGACGGTCGCCGGAAGCCGTGCGGTCATGGTCGACGACGCTGGCCATTTCCTGCACCTGGAACGCCCGGAAGTGGTCAACGCGGGAGATCCTGTCGTTCCTGGCCGGCTGAGCTGAAAGCTGGAGGAGTCCGCCCTCAGAGCGCCGTCCAGGTCCAGACCTCGGTCACGTACGACATCTCGAAGGACTCCCGACCGGCGAGATCCGGATGGGTTCGGGCCAGCTCACGCACCCGTCCGAGCACCGAGCTCCGGACGTCGGCGGGGGCGGCGGCGACGAAGCTGGTCGATGCTGCCTGACGGACCAGCTCGCCGGGGGTGCACAGCCGCGGGTTGGTGATCGACACGTGGTCGGCAGCCGAGAAGCCACCCGCCGAAGCGACGATCCGCTCCGGGTCCCGAGACACGTGCGGCAGGGCGCCGTCGAGACCGAACCGCAGGATCTCGCCGTAGCGCGCCATCCAGTCGACGTTCTCGCCACGCCGGTTGCGAGCGATCGCCAGGACCCCTCCCACACGGAGCACCCTGCGCAGCTCGGAGACGGCCGAATCACCGAACCACTGCAACGCTTCGCCGACCGTCACGGCGTCGACCGAACCAGCACGCGAGGGGTAACGCTTCTGGCACTCCGCGGACCACGGGGACTTCTGGCAAGGTCAACCGGAGCTGGCCGAGCATCTCCGGAACGGGCTCGATCGACAGCACTGCCATACCGGCCCGCCGCAGTTGGCCGCTGAGTATCCCGGTGCCGGCAGCGAGGTCGACGACGACCGCACCGGCAGGCACGCGCTGCTTGATCACTCCGATCGCGGCGCGCGCAGTAGGTCGGGCGGATCGGGGCGTAGGCGGGGCCTGCAGCAGCGAAACCGCCGGCAGCAACCGGGTTCACCCCTCGCCCACCGTCGCGACCCGGCCTGTCGCTGCCCATCCGGTCGCTGCCCACGGGGCCGATACTTCCACGTCGGTCCTTCTGGACCACTCCCCGTGGGCCGTTGGGACCAACTTGTCGGTCGTCGGCGCAGCGCCCGCGACGAGCGTGCCATACTGCGAACCTCACCCTGTGCGTTCGATCAAACGCTAATGGTGACGAGTTCGCGGGAGCTCGGGATTAAGTGGGAAAAGGGAAGGCGGGATGGCTGGATGAGTGGAAGGAAAGGAGTGTTCGACGACGACGTCGCGCCCTCGCCGGGGACTTCGACGGGGCCGATCGGCGAGTTCACCGGGCCCGATGACTGGACCTCCTTCTGGGAGCAGCTGTTCACGGCTCGGGTCGCCACGTCGGTCGGATTTGGACTCGTGCTGGCCCTGCTCCCAGTGTTCGGCCCTCACCGGGTGGTCGCTGGAGTCGCAGCCGGGCTTCTCGGAGTCGTGTCCAACCTCGTCTTCCTGCATCGGTTGCGAGATGGTGGCGGAGTCCACCCCCTGACGTGCTGGGTGGAGATGGCCACGACGGTCGCAGTCATCGCCCTGGTTCCGGGGGTCTACGCGGCCGGTCTGCTCGTCATGGTCGCCAGCACGGCTCTCTACGCCTACTGGTTCGACGGCCGCTACGTGATGACGCTGCTCGTGCCAACCGGAGCCGCACTCCTGGTGACCGGCCTGGCGCTTCACCCTGACGCCTGGGCCACCAGCTGGGTCGCTTGGGTCCTGAGCTCTGCTCTCTGCACCCTGGTGATGCAGCGCATCTCGCTCGTCGCTGCCAGCTCGTGAGCCCGGTTCGACGACATGGTCAACGGCCTCGACGCCCTCGTCTGGGAGGGACCCGGGACCGACCGGTGACGCCGATTTCGTCAGCGGTCAGTCCCTCGAACTGCTCGGATTCACCCCTGAGGAGGTGGCCCATTTCCCGTTCATCGCCACCCGGGTTCACCCCGACGACCTGGACGAGGTGATCTCCAGCCGTCGGCGGATCGCCGCGGGATCCGACGTCGAGGTCCACTTCCGGGTACGCGACGCCTTCGCTCGCCAGCACCACCTGCACGAACGCGTCCGCGTGGAGCTGGATCAGCACGGTCAGGTCCTGCGACGACGCGGGATCGTCATCGACGAGTCCGATCGCTTCGCAGCAGAGACCTCGCTACGCAGCTATGTCAGCTTCATCGAAGGGATCCCGATGGCGCTGGCGATACTCCGCCTCGAGGACCTCTCCGACCCACGCTCCCTGCGCATCGTCGCCGGCAACCCCGCCGCCAGCGACCTGGTGGGGATGCCTGCCCAGGAGGCGATCGGCCGACCTCTGCTCGAGGTCATGTCGTTGTCCGACGAGATGCTCGAACACCTCGCCGACGTCGTCAGGCTGGACGTGGCACTGCAGCGTCCGGACCTCAGCTTCGTCGACCACGACCAGATCTTCGCGATGAGGGCGATGCCGCTCGAGGGACAGTGCGTCGGGATCCTGCTCGAGGACGTCACCCGACGGGCACATGCCGCTGAGTCCCTGCGTCGACAGGCGATGCACGACCACCTGACCGGTCTCCCCAACCGGGCACACCTGAACCTGCGCCTCGAGAAGGCCTTCGCCGCAGCCGAACCCGGGACGAGGACCGGCCTGCTGTTGATGGACCTCAACCGGTTCAAGGACGTGAACGACTCGCTCGGACACGAGTACGGCGACCGTCTGCTGGCGGAGCTGGCGCGCAGGGTCTCGACCGGCCTGCGCGGCTGCGACACGATCGCCCGGCTGGGTGGCGACGAGTTCGCCGTGCTGATCTCTGAAGTGCAAGACCTCCGAGACGTCACGCGCGTGTCGCCGAACGCCTCGTCGAGCTGTGCGTCGCACCCTTCACCATCGACGAGTTCCGTCTGCAAGTTGGGGCCAGCGTCGGTGTGGCCGTCTCACCCGACCACGCCGCCGACCCGGCAGAGCTGCTGCGATGTGCCGACGCCGCCATGTACCGGGCCAAGCAGTCGGGAGGCGGGATCATCGTCCACAGCGACGTCAACGACGAGAAGAGCGTCACGAAGATCGACCTGCTCTCGGAGTTCAACGATGCCGTCGGTTCCGACGAGCTCATCGTGCACTACCAACCGATGGTCGAACTCGGGTCGCTCGCGCCGGTCGGCGTAGAGGCGCTCGTCAGATGGCGCCACCCCGAACGCGGCCTGTTGCCCCCCGCTGCGTTCCTGGGCCTGGCGGAGGTGTCGGGAACGATCCAGGCGATGACCCGCGCCGTCACGCGACAGGCGATCGAGGACCTTGCAGCCCTCATCCCGCCGAACGGTTTCGGCGTAGCGGTGAACCTGTCGAGCCGCGCTCTGGCCGATCCACGTCTCGAGCCCTGGTTGTACGAGCTGCTGACCGTCGCGGACATCCCTGCCTCAGCACTGTGCTTCGAGATCAGCGAGCGTCACCTGGCGGACGATCCCGACGAGACGCTGGAGGCACTGCACCGACTCCACAGGGTCGGTGTCAGGTTGGCGGTGGACGACTTCGGAACCGGCGCCTCGTCCATGCCCTACCTCCGCGAGCTGCCGATCGACACGGTGAAGATCGATCGACGCTTCGTGACGGACCTGGCGGCAGGAGATGAGACGATCGTCCGCTCGGTCATCGATCTGGCCCGCAACCTCGACCTCCAGGTCGTCGCCGAGGGAGTGGAATCCGCCTCTGCCCTCGCGCGGTTGCGCGAGCTCGGCTGCGACGTGGCTCAGGGGTACCACCTGGGACGACCCATACCGATCCAGGGCATCCGGCGCTACATGCAGGCGTTCGCACCTCTGCTCCAGCGATCGCCACAACAGGGGTCACCCGGTTGTGAGCGGCAATCTACCGATCGGTAACCTCGACGACATGGCCGACCAGAACATCCTCGACGGTGCCGCAACAGCGCTCGAAACAGCCCAGGGCGTGCTCGACGCCGCCATCGCCCGACTTGCCGCCGACGGCATCGACGACAACCAGGTGCTCGCCTACGACGTCGCCCACGCCGCAGCCGGTGTCATGGCGTCACGAGCACTGCTGGAGTACGGCGCCAAGGGAGACGTCGAGGCCAGGATCACCGCCGTGTTCACCGCCGACGCTCTCTCCGACCTCGCCGCCAAGGTGTTCGGGCGTGAGGCCGAGTGGGGTGTCGGCGCGGACGCCCTGGACGGGGTGCGCGGCTACGTTGCAGCGTACGGGGCAACCGACTTCGTGGCAGGGCTCGCCGACATCGACGGCCCTCGACACCTGTCGGGCGACTTCGAGATGGTGCAGGACACCTTCCGACGCTTCGCCGACGAGAAGCTGGCCCCGATAGCGGAACACATCCACCGCCACAACGACGACATCCCCGAGGACATCATCAGCGGTCTCGCCGAGATGGGCGCTTTCGGCCTCTCGATCGCCGAGGAGTACGGCGGCTACGCCTCGGGCGACGAGTCCGACTACATCGGCATGGTCGTCTCGACCGAGGAGCTCTCACGCGGCTCGCTGGGCGCCGGCGGCTCGCTGGTGACCCGCCCGGAGATCCTCGCCAGGGCGCTCGAGGCAGGCGGGACCGAGGAACAGAAGCACGAGTGGTTGCCCCGTCTCGCCTCGGCCGAAGTGATGAACGCCGTCGCTGTGACCGAGCCGGACTACGGCTCCGACGTCGCCGGGGTGAAGGTGACCGCTTCCAAGGTGGACGGCGGCTACCTGCTCAACGGCGTCAAGACCTGGTGCACCTTCGGGGCCAGGGCCGACGTCCTGATGGTCCTGGCGAGGACCGACCCCGACCGCTCGATCGGGCACCGTGGGCTCTCGATGTTCATCGTCCCCAAGGAGCGTGGTGACTCACACGGCTTCGTGCTGGGTTCCGAGAGCGCTCACGGCGCGGCCAAGATGGAGGGCCGACCGATCGACACGATCGGCTACCGCGGCATGCACTCATACGAGATCGCAATCGAGAACTGGTTCGTTCCCGACGAGAACCTGATCGGCGGAGAGGGCGGCATCGGCCGCGGCTTCTACTACCAGATGGCCGGCTTCGAGAACGGCCGCCTGCAGACTGCTGCGCGAGCACTCGGTGTCATGCAGGCCGCGCTCGAGGAAGCCCGCCAGTACTCCCTCGACCGCAGCGTGTTCGGTCAGCCGGTCCACGAGTACCAGCTGACTCAGGCGAAGCTCGCCCGCATGGCGGTGACGATCCAGGGCGCCAGGCAGTTCGCCTACCAGGTTGCCCGCATGATGGCCAAGGGTGAGGGAACCCTCGAGGCCTCGATGATCAAGGCCTACGTTTGCAAGGCGGCGGAGTGGGTCACCCGCGAGGCCATGCAGATCCACGGCGGCATGGGCTACGCCGAGGAGTACACGGTCAGCCGGCTGTTCGTGGATGCTCGCGTACTGTCCATCTTCGAGGGCGCGGACGAGACGCTGTGCCTCAAGGTGATCGCACGCCAACTTGTGGCGCGCCACCAGGCCGCGGATCAGTCCTGACCGGTTAGCGCTGTTGAGCGGGCCGGCAGAGGCCGGTCGCGAGACCGGGCATTGGCCCGAGGTACACGGCCACGCGCCGCGCCACCACGAATTCGTTCTGCCAGGGCGCAGCCCGAGGTACACGGCCACGCGCCGCGCTACGACGAATTGGCGCCACCGGATCCGTCCGTTCCACCGGATCCGCCCGTCCGGGCCACCGTGCCCGCTGACAGCCGATCGCGAAGATGCGCAGGATCGGCGCATGGACGAAAGACGCCAACAGATCCAGCACCTGCTGCACCCCCACGACCTGCGGGGCGCGAACCTGCGCTACTCGCTGCTCACCTTGCTGCACCAGACTGGCTCTCCACGCAGCATCCGGCAGCTCCTCGAGGAGCTGACCCGGCTGGGGATAACCGTCGGCGGCGATGATCCTGCCAAGACCATCGGCGACGTGCTTCGCTACGAAGTAGCGAAGGGGCGGGTGATCCGGGTCCGCCGCGGCTGGTACCGGTCCTTGCCACGGCCGGACACGACCACCCGACGGCATCGGGACCGCCTCAACGACCTGGCGAAGAAGGCGTCCCGTTCACATGCCCACCAGGACTGAGGGTGGGCCAGAGCCGCATCCGTCTCGCTGATCATCCTGCCATTTCGTCGCAACGCGGCGCGATTCACGCACCGGGCACCCCGACCCCACCCATCCGACCGGGCACGGATCGATGGCTTGGCACGAGCCAGCGCCAACGTCTGCCTCAGCCCTGGGCCCCGGGCACCAACCGCAGGTTGATCGGGAACCGATACCACTCTCCACGATTGGCCGCCAGCGCTGCCATGACCTCGAGGACCAGAGCACCGATCAGCACGACCGGCAGCAGCAGGAACCCGATCAGGACCAGCATGAGCAGCCCGCTCACGAACGCGGCGATCGTCACGGTGATCTGGAAGTTCAGCGCCTCGGCAGCGTGGTGCTTGACGAAAGGCTGTTCCGGCTTCGCCATGAACCAGATGATCAGCGGACCGAGGAACCCGGTGAAGATGGCCAGCACCTGGACGAGCGTCGCCATGCCCTTCTCGTCGTCGAAGGTTCCTGGCTGCTGCGGTGAGTTCGATGCAGCGACGATCCCCACTGCTCGCCGTCCCACCAACGCTGCTGTCCGCTGCCGGACGGATCGGGGTACCAGCCAGGGGGTGTGGACTGCGAGGGGCTCAGATCGCTCATGGGACCATCATGGCCCACCGACCTGCCCGCGACGGACCAATCACCCCTGGGCGAGCGCTCTGATCGCCTCGTCGATCGCAATGGCGCGACGAGCGTTGTCGACGTGCAGGTTCTCGATCATCCGGCCATCGACGGTGATCACTCCCCTGCCCTCGGCGATCCCAGCGTCGAACGCTTCGATCACCCGACGGGAGTACTCGATCTCCTCCTCCGAGGGGGCGAACAGCTCGTTGGCGGGTTCGACCTGGCTGGGGTGGACCAGCGTCTTGCCGTCGAAGCCCATCTCGGCACCCTGAGCTGCCTCGGCAGCGAACCCCTCGGGGTTGCGCACGTCGTTGTAGACGCCGTCCAGGATCACCTTGTCGGCGAACCGGGCGGCATTGACGCACCGACCGAGTCCCCACAGCAACGGCGCGCGACCCGGTACCAGCCCGGCGCGCAGCTCCTTGGCCAGGTCGTTCGTCCCCATGATCAACACGGTCAGGCGTTCCGATGACGTCGCGATCTGCACCGCGTTCTCGACCGCTGCGGGTGTCTCGAGCATCGCCCAGATCGTCGTGTGGTCCGGTGCACCAGCGGACTCGAGCAGCCGCTCGACGGCTGCCACATCCGCTGCCGAGTTGATCTTCGGCACGACCACTCCAGCAGGTCCGGCCTCGGAGGCCGAACGCACATCCGCTTCATGCCACTCGGTGTCGATCGAGTTGACCCGTATCGTCAGCTCGCGCTGGCCGTACTCGCCGCAGCCGACCGCCGCGGCGACCTTCTCGCGAGCAGCCGACTTCATGTCGGGAGCCACCGAGTCCTCGGTGTCGAAGATGATCGCGTCCGTCGGCAGCGACTTCGCCTTCTCGAGCGCCTTGTCGTTCGCACCGGGCATGTACAGAACTGAACGGCGCGGGCGGTACTCGGTCATCGATGACTCCTCGTCAGAATCCGTACATCTCGGCGAGCGCAGGGTCACGATCGGCGAGCTGGCGGGCCAGTTCGACCACGACCTTGCACTGCTTGACCGATGCGTCGTCCTCCATCTTGCCGTTGAGCATGATGGCGCCGGTGCCGTCGCCCATCGCTTCGATCACCTCGCGGGCATGGTCGACCTCGGCCTTCTCCGGTGAGAAGACCTTCTTGGCGATGTCGATCTGCACCGGGTGCAGCGACCACGCACCCACGCAGCCGAGCAGGTAGGCGTTGCGGAACTGGTCCTCGCAGGCGACGGTGTCCTTGATGTCACCGAACGGGCCGTAGTGCGGAAGGATTCCGGCGAGGGCACAGGCGTCGACCATGCGCGACACCGTGTAGTGCCACAGGTCCTGCTGGTAGCTGTCGCGCTGGCCGTGGTAGTCCGGTCCGGCCTCACCTGCCGGCGGGTCCTGGCGCACCAGGTAGCCGGGGTGTCCACCACCGACGCGGGTCGTCTTCATGCGCCGGTTGGCCGCCAGGTCGGCGGGGCCCAACGACAGCCCCTGCATGCGGGGCGACGCCAGGCAGATCTCCTCGACGTTCGCCACACCGCGGGCCGTCTCGAGGATCGCATGGACGAGCAGCGGCTCCGAGAGCCCAGCCTTGGCCTCGAGCTGGGCCAGCAGGCGGTCCACATAGTGGATGTCCTCGGGCCCCTCGACCTTCGGGACCATGATGACGTCGAGCTTGTCGCCCACCTCGCCGACGAGGATCTCCAGGTCATCGAGCACCCATGGCGAGTCCAGGCTGTTCACCCGCGTCCACAGCTGGGTGTCACCGAAGTCGACCTCCTTGGCGACCTTCACCAGGCCGTTGCGGGCGTTCTCCTTCTGGTCCATCGGGATCGCGTCCTCGAGGTTGCCCAGCAGGACGTCGACGGTCGGGGCGATCTCGGGGAGCTTCGCCGTCACCTTCTCCAGGTGGGGCGGAAAGAAGTGGATCATGCGCGACGGGCGCAACGGGATCTCCCGCACCGGCTCCGGTGCGCCGACGGCGAGCGGTTTGAAGAAGTCCTTGGGGCTGCGCATGGTGGCTCTCCTCTGCGTACCTACGAGTCGCGACTCGGCGTAGGACGACGATAGGGAGGTGTGACCCAGCTGTCGAAACCGGGGCCCAGGCGGTCCAGCAGCCCCAGCCAGGCCCACAGGACACCAGGCGGGCGTCGACGAGCGAGACATGGCCTTTCGCAGCCCCGAACCTAGTGACCCCGGGTACGGTCATCTCATGCGTGCGATCGTCTGTGAATCGTTCGGCGAGCCCGAGGACCTGTCGGTTCGCATGCTCGACACCCCGCCGTGCGGGCCTGCCCAGGTCCGTGTGCACATCTGGGCGAGCGGCGTGAACTACGTCGACGCCCTGTTCATCCAGGGCAGGTACCAGATCCGTCCGCCGCTACCCTTCGTCCCGGGCAGCGAGATCGCCGGCGAGGTGACCGAGGTCGGCGACGAGGTCGAGGGCCTTCAGGTCGGCGACCGGGTGATGGCCAGCGTCGGGCTCGGCGGCTACGCAGATGAGGTCGTGCTGTCACCGGGACAGCTGACCCGCATACCCGAGCCGCTCACGTATGCCCAGGCAGCCACGATGACCCAGAGCTACGCGACGGCGTGGTTCTCCCTGACCCGCAGGACCACGGTCACCCCCGACAGCTGGGTCCTGGTCCTCGGCGCCGCGGGTGGCGTTGGGTTGGCGGCTATGGACGTCGCCCGGGCACTCGGAGCGAAGGTGATATCGGCCGCATCGAGCGACGAGAAGCTGCAACTGTGCATCGAGCGTGGCGCCCACGGCGTGGTCAACTACACCACCGAGGACCTCAAGGTCAGGGTGAGGGAGCTGACCGACGGCGGCTCGGACGTAGTCGTCGACACAGTCGGCGGTGCTTTGAGCGAGCCGGCGCTGCGATCACTGGGAACAGGGGGCCGACTGCTGGTGATCGGCTTCGCTTCGGGTTCCATCGCCGAGCTGCCGGCCAACCAGATCCTCCTGCGCAACCGGTCGGTGATCGGGGTCGACTGGGGCGCCTGGGCCATGTCTGACCCCGACGGCAACGCGGTGGTGCTCGCCGAAGTGCTCGCACTCGTCGAGGACGGCACGCTCACCCCGGCCGAACCCACCTCGCGCCCTCTCGTCGAGGCCCCTCAGGTGCTGCGCGACCTGCTTGAACGCCGGATCATCGGGAAGGTCTGCCTGACAGCCTGAGCGGTCAGGCAGCGATCTCGCCGACGAACTCGTCGAACTGGTCGATTGGCAGCTCGCCCGAGGGCGCGCTGCACGACCTTCCCGTCACCGTCGACGAAGACGATGTAGGGGTAGCCGGTCAGCCCCCACACGCTGGCAGCGGTCGAGTCCGGGTTGTCGAGCAGGATCTGCTCGCTCCAGCCGACGTCCGACAACCAGCCCGACGGCGGGTAGTTCGTGCCGTCCGCCTGGACGCTCGTGCTGACCATGTTCACCTGGACGCCCTCGGGCAGGTTGCCGTCATCGATCCAATCCTGGATGAGCGGCACCTCTTTCTGGCAGTGGGGGCACCAGTGGGCAGCGAAGATGACGACCATCGGCGCTGTTCCCGGTTCGATTTTCGCCGCTGAGCCGTCGAAGGACTGACCGGTGAGGGTCGGCGGTGTCAGCCCGACAGCGGGGTCGGTCGCCGCATTCGCGGCCGTGCCGCCGTCCGCGGGGTAGTCGGGCAGCGACTCACCGGTGACGGTGACGGCGGCCTGCTCCTGCTTCGCGTCGATCTCGGTCCCCTTGCCGCTCTCGGACGTCAGCACCATGGCGACGATCCCGGCGATGACGACCACCGCGACCGCGATCCCGATCACGACCACCCCGGTGCGCGGTCCGGACGACTTCTCCGGCGTGCTCGAGTAGCCGTACGGAACGCCCTTGGGTTTCTTGTCGCTCATCGGGTGACCTCCTGGCGGTCGTTCCGGGGCGGGATCGTCGCCCGCTCTGCTTCGTCGAGTGTGGTGCCGCGCCCCGCCGGGCCGGAATCCGATCCTGAGGATCCGGCCAGCAGGACCAACGTGATGATCAACGCGAAACCAAGACCGGCCATCGCTGGTATCGACAGGAAGTGGAACTTCCAGACCCAGACCGTCGAACAGGGGACACCGGCCGAGCACGACGAGGAGACCGTCTCGGGGAACCGTTCGACCAGGTAGTGGTAGATCGAGATCCCCATGCCGATCAGTGCAAGCGGCACCACGTACCACTTGACGGCTCTGTCGCGGCGCAGCGATGCCACGGCGAGCAGCACCACCAAGGGGTACATGGCAATGCGCTGGTACCAGCAGAAGATGCAGGGAGGGAACTTCGCCACCTCCGACAAGTAGAGGCTGCCGAGCATGCACGTGAGCGCCACCGCGAAGGCCAGCGGCAGGGCCAGAGGTGAAACCGCGTCACGCGCCTCGACCGCCCAGCCGGGAAGCCCTCCCGTCAGCTTCGCCACGAGTGCGGTCAGCCCGGTGACCACGACCACTACGAGGGCGACGATGGCCAGCAGAGCGAAGAACGTGGTCACCGTGTCGACGGACATCCGGCACGGACTGTACTGCCACCGCCGGGCGGCACCTGCCGCGCACGACCCACCGCTAGCCTGGCCGGATGTCAATCTACGACATCGACATCGCAGCACTCGACGGCACACCGGGTGTGCTCGCCGGCCTCGACGACTCGGTCACCCTGGTCGTCAACGTCGCGTCGAAGTGCGGTCTGACGCCTCAGTACACCCAGCTCGAGGAGCTCCAGGAGCGCTACGGCGACCGCGGCTTCTCGGTGCTCGGCGTGCCCTGCAACCAGTTCCTGGAGCAGGAGCCCGGCACGCCGGAAGAGATCGCAACCTTCTGCTCTACGACGTACGGGGTGAGCTTCCCGCTGACCGAGAAAGTTGAGGTCAACGGAGACCAGCGACACCCCCTGTACGACGAACTGACCGCAACAGCAGACGCTGACGGCCACGACGGCGACATCCGCTGGAACTTCGAGAAGTTCCTCGTCGGTGCCGGTGGCGAGGTGCTGGCCCGGTTCGCGCCCACCACGGTCCCCGACGACGCCGCGATCGTCAGTGCCATCGAGTCGGCGCTCGCCTGACCCCCTGACACGATCCAGCCACAGCACCCGCCCGAACGATCCGCTCGCCCTCATCGGAGAGTGAGCTGGAGCGTCAAGCCGGTGTGATCATCATGACCGTCCGTAGCCCTCGGCCGGCCTCGAGGTCGTCGATCGCCTCGTTGATCTCCTCGAGCGGTCACCGCGCGGTGACCATGGCATCCAGGTCGAGTCGTCCCGAACGCCACAGCTCGACCAGGCGCGGGATGTCACGCGGTGCCCAACAAGAGCCGAGCAGCGACCCGGCCAGACGCTTCTCGGTGAACATCGTCGCCGCCGGTGACACCGAGACGACGTCGTCGATCGGCGCGGCTCCGACCATGACGGTAGTACCTCCGTTTCGGGTGGCGTCCATGGCCGACTGAACCAGGCCAGCCGACCCAACCGCGTCGAAGGCCAGGTCCGCGCCGATCCCGGTCAGAGCCATCGTGGCCGCCACGACATCGGCTTCCGTCGGGTCGATCGCGTCGGTCGCCCCGAAGCGCAACGCCTGCTCGCGCCGCGTGTCCGACGGGTCTGACACGATGATCGCGCGCAGCACCCGAGAGCGCCGCTCCCTGCACGATGCTGATGCCCACCCCACCGGCGCCGAGCACCAGAACCTGATCGCCGGGCCGGACGTCCACCGTGTTGATCGCCGCACCGACGCCGGTCTGGACAGCACAACCGATCACGCACGCAACGTCGAGGGGTACGTCCGCGTCGATGCGTACCGCTCCCTGTTCGGCGACGACGACTTCTTCTGCCCACCCGGCGAGCCCGAGACCACGAAAGACCGTCTCACCGGCACGGCTGAGCCGCGTCGTGCCGTCGGGGAGCATCGACGTGGCGATCGCCATGGCGTCGGGGCAGACGCTGAACAGCCCCCTGGAGCAGTAATCGCAGCGGCCGCACGCGGGGTTGGGTGTGAGCACGACATGATCACCGACCGCCAGGGTGCGGACACCCGGACCGGCTTCGACTACGACTCCGGCGGCCTCGTGACCCGGGATGGTCTGACCCATCGTCGGGTAGACGCCGCGCACGATGCTCACGTCGGAGTGACACACCCCGCAGGCGACGACACGGACCCTCACCTCGCCCGGGCGCGGCCCCTCGAGCTCGATGTCGTCGACGACACGGAGCGGGGCTCCGACCTCGGTGAACAACGCTGCACGCATCAGCACCCCCTGACTCCGCCCGGCCGGACAGAGATGGACACGGTAATGCCCCAGGCGACGCGGCGACGCTGGTTCAACCCCGGCGTGCCCGGACGACCGCCTTTCGGAGCTCGTCGACCACCAGCAGCGACAAGGGCGTGATCAGCACGATCCCCCACTGCGTCGCGGTCAGCGGCACGGTGGTGAACACCGATCGCATGAAGGAGACCTGCACTATCAGCACCTGCATAAGGACCACGCCGGCAAGGGCCCACAGAAGTGCACGGTTGGCAAGCGAGTGCCGGGTGAAGACCGTCTCGTCTCCTGAACGCACGCAGAACGAGTTGACGAGCTGGAAGAACACGAACACCGAGAACGCCATGGTCAGAGCCGCTTCGGGGTGCTCGTCACGGTTCACGAGGTAGATGCCCAGCGTCCCTGCGGTGATCACCAGGGCGGAGAAGACGATGCGCGCCAACCGCCGGAGCGTCAGGATCACTTCGTCGCGACGCCTGGGTGGACGGTCCATCACCCCGGGCTTCGGCGGGTCGACACCCAGGGCGATCGCCGGGGGGCCGTCGGCGATGATGTTCACGAACAGGATCTGGATGGCGTTGAAGATCACTCCCAGTCCGCCGAGCTGGGCGGCAAGGATCGTGATGATCGCCGAGATGTTCGTGGTGAGCTGGAACCGAACGAACGTGATGATGTTCTCGTAGATCGCCCGCCCGCCCTCGACTGCGTGCACGATCGTGGCGAAGTTGTCGTCGGTGAGGATCATGTCACCCGCTTCCTTGGTCACCTCCGTCCCGGTGATGCCCATGGCAACGCCGATCTCGGCCTGCTTGAGAGATGCGGCGTCGTTGACGCCGTCGCCGGTCATGGCAACGACGTTGCCCTTCGCCTGCAAGGCCTTGACGACACGCACCTTGTGCTCCGGAGAGACCCTGGCGCACACACCGATGTCGTCGATCTGTTCGGCCAGGTCCGCGTCGGTCATGCCCTCGAGCTCGGCGCCGGTCACGACACGCCCGGTTATTCCGAGCTCTGCTGCAATCGCGCCGGCGGTCGACGCATGGTCGCCGGTGATCATCTTCACGCCGATCCCTGCGGTCGCACATTCGGCGATCGCGTCGATCGCTTCGGGACGGGCGGGATCGAGGATCCCGACCAGGGCCTCCAGGCACAGACCGTCGAGCTCGTCAGCTAGCTCGCCCTCGTACTCCTGGGCGCGGACCGGGAGCTCGGTCGTGGCGAGCGCCAGCACCCGCAGGCCCTCGGAACCCAACGAGTCGTTCGAAGCCACCAGTTCAGCTCGCCCGGCGCTGTCGATCGGTTCGGCACCGTCGTCGACGGCGACCGTCGAACAGCGTGCCAGGACGACGTCGGGAGCGCCCTTCACCACGACGAGCGACCGCTCGGGATCGTCGGGGTGCGGATGCAGGGTCGCCATGTACTTGGTGGCGGAGTCGAAGGGCACCTCGCCGCTGCGCTCCAACTCACGCCGGGTCACCCCGGGGTCCACCCCTCCCTTGGCCGCCATCACCACGAGCGCGCCTTCGGTGGGATCGCCGACCAGGGTCGGGCGGCCATCCTCGGTGCGCAGGTGGGCGTCGTTGCAGAGAACTCCCGCGACGAGGGCCGGCCGGATCGCAAGGAGCCGCTCGGGGGAGATCTCCGCTTCGCCTTCGAGTATGTGCCCCTCGACGCCGTAGCCGAGTCCGTCGATGCCGAATCGGTGTCCCCGTGTCAGCAGGGTGGTGGCGGTCATCTGGTTCAGCGTCAGCGTGCCGGTCTTGTCCGAACAGATGACGGTCGTGGAACCGAGCGTCTCCACCGAGGCCAGCCGCTTCATGATCGCATGACGCTTGGCGAGCCGTCCGACTCCGATCGCCAGGGTCACGGTGACGACCGCTGGCAGGCCTTCGGGGATAGCGGCGACTGCCAGGGCGACCGAGTTCAAGAGCGCTTCGCTGATCGAGTCGCGGTCGATCGTGGGGGCCTGCACCAGGGCGACGATGAACACCGCGATCACCGCGACGAAGGCGATCGCTGCCAGGCGCTTGCCGAGCGTGTGGATCTGCTCCTGGAGCGGCGTCGGCTTCTCCTCGGCTGCGCCGAGCAGACCTGCCAGACGACCGACCTCGGTGTGCATGCCGGTCTCGGTCACGACCAGCTCGGCCCGGCCACGCACGAGCGTCGTGTTCATGTAACCCAGGTTGACCCGATCGGCCAGCGCGACCTCGCCCACACCATCGACTACTTCATCCTGCTTGTCAGACGGGACGGACTCGCCGGTCAGCATCGACTCGTCCACCGAGGTGGCAGCGGTCACCACGAAGCGACCGTCGGCGGGCACGCGGTCGCCTGCCTCGAGCAGTACGACGTCCCCCGGTACGAGCTGCTGAGCGAGCACATCCTGGACCTCGCCGCCCCTGCGTACCCGGACCGTCGTCTCGAGCATCTCCTTGAGCGCAGCGAGAGCGTTGTCGGCGCGGTTCTCCTGTACGAAGCCCATGACCGCGTTGATCAACAACACGATGCCGATGACGATCGGGTCCTTGAAGTCGCCGACGGCTGCCGACACCGCTGCTGCTCCCAGCAGGATGTAGACCATCATGTCCTTGAACTGGTCGAGGAACCGCAGCCAGGCAGCCCTCCTGGGTACCTCTGCTAGCTCGTTGGGACCGTGGGTCTCGAGCCGCTCGTCCACCTGCGAGGTCGTCAAGCCTACGAGGGGGTCGACCTGCAACCGGGTTGCGACCTCTGCCGCGGGCAGGCGGTACCAGTCGGTCGTTTCCGTCGTCGTCATCGGGGTGCTTCTCCGTCGTCGTGGGGCGCGCCGAGCGCCGAACTCGCCGGAGGTCTCCCTCACCAGACCTGACGGCCTGGCCGGTGGCACCGGGTCCGACGGACCGTGGTGACGACACCACCGCTTAGGAGGTACTCCCCTCCGGTGGATCGATGTCCACCTGAACGCTGAACGCTAGCAGTTGGCCCAGGCGCTCAAGGTTCGGGACCCGTCCGGCCGACACACGAGCATGCCCGCGCCGACCCAAGCAGCACCGCAGCCCGCCCAGGAGCAGCCAGCACGAGAAGGGTCGAGCCGTCCCGACGGCGAGCAGATCCCCGCAGGTCGCGGCCTCGAGCGCAGCAGACGCGACGTCGTGCTCGCAGCAGGCGCCGGCGTCCTGGCCACCGCTACCGCGGCTTGTGCGCCGGCGGTTCCGGGACCATCCACCGGCGGGGGGCCCGCACCCACCGCGCCGCCGCCGGCGACAGGCGTCGGACCTGCACGCCACCTCGCCAACCGGGCGACGTTCGGCGCGACGCCGGGGACGGTGGAGCGGATCCGCGCCATCGGCACAGCCGCCTGGCTGGACGAACAGCTTGCTCCGTGGCAGCTGCCGGACGCCGAGCCGAGGCTGAGCGGGTACACGACGCTGAACCGGAGCGTCGCCCAGAACGAAGCGGTGCGCAAGAGCGACGAGAACCTGCTCTTCGCCGAACTGGATCACGCCGACCCTGCAACGGGCGGTGTTCTCGGAACGCCAGCTGTACGAGGTGATGTGCGACTTCTGGTCCAACCACTTCAACATCTGGCGCAGGGCCAAGTGGCTGACCCAGCTGAAGACGACCGACGACGCCCAGGTCGTCAGGCCCCACGCCCTGGGCCGCTTCGCGGACATGCTCCTTGCATCGGCACGCAGCCCGGCGATGCTGGTCTACCTGGACAACTACGCGAGCACCGCCGAGGCCGGCAAGCAGGTCAACGAGAACTACGGCCGCGAGCTGTTGGAGCTGCACACCCTCGGGATCGTCGACGGTGCGCAGGTCTACACCGAGGCCGACGTCCTGGGCGTGGCGAAGGTCCTCTCGGGCTGGTCGATCTCGTGGGACGACGACGCAACGAAGTACTCGTACCGGTTCGCTCCGTGGGCCCACTCCCAGGAGGCGGTCTCGCTCCTGGACGGAGCCTGGAGCAGCCCGGCGAGGGTGTCATGGAACGACAGGGTCCAGAAGGCCGAAGGAGATGGCATCGCGCTGCTCGGCTTCCTCGCCCGGCACCCTTCGACAGCCAGGTACCTGTCGTGGAAGCTCGTGCGTCGCTTCGTCTCGGACCAGCCACCCGCGGCGCTGGTCGACCGACTGGCAACGACCTACCTGGCCAACGACACTGCGATCGCACCCGTGCTGCGTCAGCTGTTCCTTTCACCCGAGTTCGATGCATCCGTCGGCCAGAAGGTGAAGCGGCCGATCGACTGGCTCCACTCGGCGCTGCGCGTGACCCGCGCCCAGATCGACCCCGCCCCGAAGGGAGTCGCGGCGTCGAGGCTCCGCTCCGCTGCACAGGCGCTGGGCCAACCGCTCTTCGAGCGGGTCAGCCCCGACGGCTGGCCCGACCGCGCCACGTACTGGGTAGCGGCCGACGGCCTGCTGAAGCGCTGGGAGCACTCGGCGAAGCTGGCGCGCAACAAGATCACCGACGCCGACTCGCCCGAGAAGGTGGTGGTCGACGCGGCAGCACTCGTCCCTACCCCGACGCCCGCGACAGTGCGTGAGGCGCTCACCGCGACCGCCGGCACCAGCCTGCAGTTCGAGCTGTCGACAGGCGACGCCGACGCGATCCGCGGTTGCCCTGCGGCTCTCGCCCACCGCTGCTGGGACAGCTCTCGTCTCCGACCAGACGCTCGTTCAGAACGCTGTCGGCCTGCTGCTCTCCCACCCCGAATTCCAGCGACGTTGACCATCTCCGACCGACCGGGTTCGGTCACGACACCTCCGGAGCGAGCATGATCCGCAGAACCGACAGCAGAACGAACCGCGCGAGCCATGCCGACAGCACCGCCTACGGGCACTCCGGCCACGCCGGCGAGCTCACTTCGGGGGCCCGGCTCTCTAGGCGCAACTTCATGGCACTCGCTGGCGCGGGCGGTGTCGCCGTCGGGGTGTCGAGCTTCGGCGGCCGGTACGCCTTCGCCACACCCGCCCAACCCGGAGCCGGTGACGTCCTCGTGTTCGTCTTCAACCGGGGCGGCATGGACGTGCTGAACGTCGTCGCACCGTTCAGGATGCCCACCTACCAGAGCCTGCGCCCGACGATACGGGTGCGCCCACCCGAGGAGTTCGCCGACCCGACCGGCCTGGCAGGCCTGCCACTGAACGCCGGTGGAGCGGTGTCACCGTTCGCTCTGGACGGCGTCTTCGGGCTCCACCCGGGCATGGAGCGCCTGCATCAGGGGGCGTGGGCGGCAGGACACCTGGCAGTCGTGCACGCAGCCGGCGTGCCGTCGCCCATGTCGACGACCCGCAGCCACTTCGAGGCACAGCGCCACTGTGAAGCAGGGAGCTCCAGCCTCTCGGTGAACGACGGGTTCGTGAACCGCTATCTGTCAGGGCTCAGCGACCTCGACAGGCTCTCGGCGATCGGGCGCGGCTCGACTCTGCAGGCGATGCTCGTCGGTGACGCTCCGGCCTACTCGATGGCCTCGATCTCGGGGTTCGGAGTCAAGGGGTTCTCCGACAACACCAGGGCGGCGACCGCGCTCGTGGCGATGCACCCCGCCGGTGGTGACCTGCTGTGCAACACGGGTTCGGAGACGATCTCGATCGTGGGACTGATCGGGGGCCTGCCTGCGGATCCCGGACCCCAGAACGGTGCCACATACGGCTACGACAACCTGGCGCGGGGCTGCGCGAGGTTGCGAGACTGATCAAGGCGAACGTGGGACTCCGCGTCGCCGTTCTCGACGACGGCGGCTGGGACACCCACAGCGGCCAAGGCGTACCGGAGTCACCGTCGGCGTACTTCAGAGGCCGTACCCAACAGTTCTCCGAGGCACTCCAGGCCTTCTACCAGGACCTCGGTGCGGCCATGTCCGAGGTCACTCTCGTGACGATGTCGGAGTTCGGTCGGACGATCAATGAGAACGCCTCCGGCGGAACCGACCACGGCAGGGGCACAGCCATGTTCGTGATGGGCCATGGGATCAGAGGCGGGGTTCACGGGGCCTTCCACGACTCCATCGTGAACGCCCCCGAGGGCGACCTGGGCGTTCTCAACGACTACCGACACGTCGTCGCCGAGGTGCTCGCAGGGCGTGGTTCAGCCAGCGATCTGGGCAGGGTGTTCCCCGGCTACAGCGGACACACGCCGCTGGGCCTGCTCAACTGAGCCCTCAGCCCAGACGGGACCTCAGCACCGATACCGTCGCCGCCGCATCGCGGGCGAGCGCTGCGGAGTCGACCTCGAGCGATTCGTCGAGGTAGTCACCGAGCGGGAGGAACAACGACACGGTGCTCGTCGACTGCCCGGTCCACTCGTCGGCAGAGACGACCACGTCGCCGTGGGACCCGTCGCCCTGGTCCGGATCGGCCCTGTTGACCCCTGAGCGATACGAGGCAGTCACCGGGACGTGGTCATCACGCAGGTCGTCGGGGCGGCCGGCGCCGGCCCGGCCCAGCGAGACGACGACCAGATCGCCTTCGGCTCCGTCGAATCTCAGTTCGGCACCACGCTCGGTGTCGACGCGCTCATCGAGCGCTGCGCCCTGCGACTCGACACCTGCCACGATGGCGGCGATCACCGCCTCGTTGACCGCGTCGATCCGACCCTGGACCTGGGCGCGGACGCTGCTGCGTGCGACCAGAGCGGCGAACACCTCGCGGTGGGCATCATCGACTATGACGATCTCTTCGACCTCGATGACCTCGGCGTCGACCGGCTCCTCGTCGGCCGGTGCGTACGATCCCGCGAACGGCTGCTCCGAACCGGCAGCTGGCTGCGAGTCAGACTCCCCGGCGGTTGCACCCTCGGCGGAACGATCCGCGACGAGCTCCGCGCTCGACGACCTCGGTGTCGGTCTGCGCCATCGCCTGAGGAGCGAACGGATCACCGATCGGACCGGTGCTCTGCTCAGGGGCGGTAACCGAGAACGGATCAGCAGCAGGTGCAGCGTACGGATCAGCAGCAGGTGCAGCGTACGGATCAGAAGCAGGTGCAGCGTACGGATCAGCAGCAGGTGCAGCGTACGGATCAGAAGCAGGTGCAGCGTACGGATCAGCTGCAGGCGGCTCCGCCCAGGCCGGCATCGCAGCCGACGGCGCCCGTCGACCCGCCAGCTCAGCCGCCACAGCTGGGTGCCCGCCGAGCGTGGTCCAGTCAGCGAGACCGGGCCACCAGACCGGCGTCTCCTCACTCAACCGACCGGCAACGACCTCGCTGATGAGCAGCTCCATCGTGTAGGGACCGCGCTGGTTGTTCGGGCCCACCACCACGTAGGCCTGGGGCTGGTCGAGAGGTGGCAGATCGCTCATTGCGCGAGCCTGCCACACTGCGTGGGATCGCGCGCCGATGCAACCACTCCCCGACGTGGCACGCTGTGGGCCCGCGCTGCAAAGCCGCGTCTCCACCGATGAAGGGATCCCCCGTCCAGTGAGCCTCACCCGACGAGCACCAAGGAGACGTCGAACTGGTGCATCCACGCTCCTGGTCATGCTCACCGTGACCGCCACTGTCGGTGCCGCCGGGTGCAGCTTCGGCGACGACGAGCCAGCGACGGTGACGGTGCCGCGCTCCAACACCTCGACGACCACGATCGACGACTCGGTGCCGCCTGATTCGGTCGGCCCGTCTCCTGATGCCGAGCCTCTTCCGGTGGCGTGGATCGCCCAGGTCGGAGGGCCGGGCGACGACCGCCTGCGCGGAGTAGCCGGCTGGGACGCTGAGGTCGTCGCCGTGGGCGACACCGCCGGTCTCGACGCTCAGCCGACGATCGGCGGCACCGATGCACTCGTCGCACTGGTCTCGACCGGCGGCGAGGTGCGCGTCGCCACATCGGTCGGGAGCGACGGCGATGACCTTGCCAACGGCGTGGCCGCGGACCTGACCGCCACCACTTGCGGCTCGTCCACCGGCGCGCTGGCGTCGACCAGCGCGGGCCGTACCGACGCGTGGTGCGCTCAGCTCGACCGCAACGGCCAACTCGTGGCGCCGTCGCAGCTCGGAGCAGCCGACGACGAGTCCGCTACCGGAGTCGGCACCTCGCCCGACATCGGATCCTCCTACGTGTCCGGAACGGCTTCGGGGGTGCTTCCGGGCGCGCAGGACCCCTCGGGCGGGGCGATCGGCGGTGGCGACGCTCTGATGATGCAGGTGGACGACGCGGGGCGTCCCGTGTGGGCCCGCCAGTTCGGTTCCGGGCTGCTCGACGCGGCACTCGGCGTGACCGGCGTGCCCGATGGTGACGGAATCGTCGTGGGGTTCACCGACGGAGACCTCGAGGGTCCGACCAATGGCGGCCGTGATGCCTTCATCTCCCGCTTCGACCCCTCAGGGAACCAACGGTGGGTGACCCAGATCGGTTCGGCCGGCTCGGACGTCCTGCGATGCGTCGCTGTGACCGGTGAGGCCCGCCGGGGGGACCTCCGCTTCGCCGCGGCGGGAACCACCGACGGCGATGTCGACCTGGACGGTCCGGCGGTGAACGCTGGGATGAACGACGCTCTCGTGGCGTCGTTCGCCCCCAACGGCGCGCTCTCGTGGATCACCCAGTTCGGCTCGGCAGCGGACGAGTCGGTCGGCGGTGTGGCATCCGACGGAGCGACCTTGTACGTCGTTGGAACGACCGGTGACGACTTCGGCGACCTGGTGGACGGCGGTGGGGTCGGCGGCGGTCGCGACGGCTTCCTGGCGGCGCTCGACGTCGCTTCGGGATCGGTGTTGTGGGTGTCTCGCTTCGGTTCCGCCGGCGACGAGGAGATTGCCGGGCTCACCATCACCGAGGACGGACTGCTGGTCGCCTCAGGCACCACCTCAGGCCAGGTCGGCGAGACGGCGTCCGCCGGTGGACTCGACGGGTTCCTGATCGTGTTCCCCCTGGCGGCCGCCGGTGGCGGTGCGGCCAGCTCGGTCTGACTGCCTGATCAGGACGGGCTCACGGAAAGGTGCCCGCCGCGAGACCAGCGCAGGTGTGTCGTGGCCGAGCAACTCGTCGGTCGCCATCCAGCCCGCAGTCTCGATGAGGCGATCCAGTCGGACCCCTGTCCGCAGTCCCATCCGTTCGAGCAGGTAGACGACGTCCTCGGTGGCCACGTTGCCGGTCGCGTTCGGTGCGAACGGGCAACCACCGATGCCACCGAGAGACGAGTCGATCACGGACACCCCGGACTCGACGGCCGCCACGACATTGGCGATCGCGGTGTTGCGAGTGTTGTGGAAGTGGACCCGCAACTGCTGTGATCCTTCGTCGGCAGCGATGACCTCCTGGAGGGAGGCGACACGTTCTCGCACGTCGCTCGGTACCGCTACTCCGATCGTGTCAGCGAGTGCGACCTCGTCACCGCCGGCCTCCACACAGCGGCGAGCGACCTCGACCAGTCGGTCGGGGGAGATCTCACCCTCGTAGGGGCACCCGAAGCTGGTCGTCAGGGTCACGCTCGCGGGCAGGCCAGCATCACGGGCCGAGGCCGCCACCCGTTCCCAGATCGCGATGGCACCGTCGGTGTCGGTCCCCTGGTTGCGCTGGCTGAAGGTGTCGCTCACAGGCACCACGGCGTTCACCTCGTCACATCCCGCTGCCAATGCCCGTTCGAAGCCGCGGTCATTGAGGACCAGTCCGATGAACGACGTCGTCGACCACGGGGACCCGTCCCCCTCGGCCGAGCGCCTGCGCAGCAGTTCGGCCATGACCGCATCCGAGTCGGCCATCTGGGGGACCTTGGCTGGGTTGACGAAGCTCGCGGTCTCGATCCGGCGGAGTCCCGCGTCGATCGCCCGTTCGATCAGGGAGACCTTGGCTGCTGTCGGGACGACGACTCCATCGCTCTGCAACCCGTCGCGGGGAGCGACCTCGACGATGGTGACATCAGGCGGAGACATTCGGGCGATCGTAGATCCGCGCCCGGCGACCTTTCCGCACCAGGCGATATCGTCGCCGCCGATGCCAGCCCAACCACCGAGAGCCCATCCACCAGAAGCTCAGCCGTCAGGCGCGCCATCTCCCACAGGCGCCCGCGGTGAGTAGCCCGGCCGCAAAGGTCGCGCTGGCGACTGCACACGGAGCTTGGGAGCAGGACGAGGACGCGCCCGTGCTGGTCGGCGCCCTCGACACGATCGGCGTGGCCGCCACTGCCGCCGTCTGGAACGACGCATCGGTGGATTGGGCGGTGTTCGACCTGGTGGTCGTGCGCTCGACGTGGGACTACACGGACCATCGTGAGCAGTTCGTCGAGTGGGCCGAGCGGGTCGAGTCCCTGACCAGACTGGCGAACTGCTCGAGCGTGCTGCGGTGGAACACCGACAAGTCGTACTTGGGCGAGTTGAGCGAGGCCGGTCTGGCAGTCGTTCCGACGACCTTCCTGCGGGCAGGTGCCGACCCCGAACGGGATCCTTTCACGGTGCTCGGCACCGGCACCGATCTGGTGGTCAAGCCGACGGTGTCGGCGGGCTCCAAGGACACCGCCCGCTACAGGCCCGACCAGCGCGTCGCCGCTTCGGACCATGTCGCCCAGCTGCTCGATCACCGCCGCGATGTGATGCTGCAGCCGTACCTGGACACCGTCGACGAGTCGGGTGAGACCGGGATGGTGTTCCTGGGCGGGAAGTTCAGCCACGCCTTCCGCAAGGGCCCACTGCTGCTCGACGGACCCGCGGACGTCGACGGGCTGTTCGCCGTCGAGCAGATCGACCCACGAACCGCCACGACAGCGGAGTTGGATCTGGCCCACCGCGCCCTCGCCGAGGTCAGCAGCCTGACCGGTGTCGACGACCTGCTTTACGCCCGCGTCGACGTGCTCGTCGGCCCCGGCGGCGAACCGTTGCTGCTCGAGGTAGAGCTCACCGAGCCGTCCTGGTTCCTGGAGCAGTCCGAGGGCGCACCGGCGCGCGCCGCCGCCGCGATCCTCGAAGCGGCGACCGCGTCGAGCCATCGTGAGACCCGCCGTGGGGACGCGCCTACTCTGACGACCCGTCAGAGCGACTCGACCCCTGGAGCGACATGAGTGACCCACAAACCGACGATCTCGTGACCTACGAAGTGGCCGACGGGATCGCCCGCATCACGATCAACGCGGCAGACCAGGCCAACTCGCTCAACGCCGCCATGCGCGATCAGCTCAGCGACTGGTTCGACTGGGCGTCGGCGGACCTGGCGGTGCGGGCGATCGTGCTGCGGGGTGCAGGCGAACGGCACTTCTGCACCGGAGCGAACCTGGGCGGCGCCCAGAAGCCGACTCCTCCGGTTCCAGAGGGGGCCCCTGAGCGGGCTATGGGTGACGCGGCACGGCTCATCAAGCGTGGGTGGCAGCGCCTGGTCGCCTCGATCCTGGACTGCGAGAAGCCCGTCATAGCGGCGGTCAACGGGACCGCCGCGGGCGGCGGCGCACACCTGGTGCTGGCGAGCGACCTGGTCGTCATGGCCGACAACGCCAAGCTCGTCGAGGTGTTCGTCAAGCGCGGCATCATCCCCGATGCCGGCGGCGCCTACCTGCTGCCCCGCATCGTCGGCCCTCAGGTGGCCAAGGAGCTGATGTTCCTGGCCGACGACGTACCGGCCGAGCGTTGCGCCCAGTTGGGCATCGCGAACCGCGTCGTTCCGGCAGCCGAGCTCGACGCTGCGGTCGACGAACTGGCGGCACGCCTTGCCGATGCGCCGACCAAGGCGTTGGGGCTCACCAAGTGGTTGATCAACCGGTCGTTCGAGTCGAGCCGCCAGACGGCGTTCGAGGAAGAGGCGATGAGCCAGGACCTGCTCACCGCATCGCGGGACTTCAACGAGGGACTCGCCGCCTTCCGCGAGCGGAGGTCGCCCGACTTCAAGGGCTGGTGAGCAGCAAGGGCTGGTGAGCCTCCCTCCCGGCCCGGGGCCAGAACACCGGACGATCGCCCACATCGTCGCTCGTTGCGGGCGAACCCGGTGGCGTGCCCTCGGCGACGAAGGTCGCCGATGTGTGCAGGCTCATCCGTCGTTCGCATTGCGACGTTGAGGGCGATCGATTTTCCGGTGGCCCCATGCGGATCGCGGTCCCGAGGATTGCAGTCCGATGGTCCTGGTGACGAGGTCGGAACCTCCCCAGCAGGGTGCGCTGCTCCCCTGACGAGGTCAAGAAGTTGACTTGTGATTCTCTTCTCCAGCGGCCGGAACGCCCAGGGCGCCCGGGGCTTCAGCCGCGGTGGCGGTTCAGCCGCCGGTGCACGCCCTTGTTCTGCTTGTAGATGGACAGGTACGCCCGGTAGAGCTCGTCGTAAGTGGCACGGTTCGAACGGTCGGGAAGGTGTTCCTCCAGCACCGTGACCTTGTCGCCGAGCTCATCGACCGAAACCTTGCCCAGGGCGACTCCCGCCAGCAACGCGGCCCCCCTGGCGTTCGCCCGGATCGGGTGCTCCACCCGTCGGATCGGACGATCCAGGACGTCCGCGTGGATCTGCGCCCAGACCGCCGAGCTCCCTCCGCCTCCCACGACGTTGAGCCACGGGAACGGCTGCCCGGTGAAGCGCTCGACCGCGTCGAGCAGCCAACGGGAGTTGAACGCCACACCCTCGAGCACGGAGCGGACGAGCTCCGGGCGACCGGTCCGCAACGAGAGGTTGTGCCATCCCGCCCGGATCGTGTGATCGTCTACCGGAGTCCGCTCGCCGTTCAGCCACGGCGTGAAGATCGCACCCCCCGATCCCGGGTCAGCCTTGGCAGCCAGCCCGTCGATCCGCGCGAGGACGTCCTCGGGTGGGGGCCCGACCGACAGGTCGTCGTCGTGGTAGAGCACCTGGTCGCGTAGCCAGTTCATGCACGCGCCCGCCGTCTCCTGCTCGTTGGCGACGAAGTAGCGACCGGGCAACGGGCTGGGCAACGACGCCACGCCGCGCATGACGTCGGTCTTCTTGATCGGGATGTGGCACGACAGCCAGGACGACGTACCCAGGTAGAGATGGCCTTCGTAGTCACGCACCGCGCCCGACCCGACTGCAGCCGACTGAACGTCCGGTGTGCCACCGATGACGGGGATGCCGGCAGACAGCCCGAGCTCGCGCGCAGCGCGCTCGGTCAGGAATCCGACGACCGCGGTGGCGGGGACCAGGTCCGGCATCCACTCCCGCCGGATCCCGGCGAGAGCGAGCAGCTCCTGGTCGTAGCGCACGTTCGACGGATCGCGGTTGTCGGTGACCCAGGTCATGACGATCGAGTCGTAGGTGGCCGCGCGCACTCCGGTGAGCCTCAGGTTGAGCCAGTCCTTGGGCTCTAGGTAGATCTCGGTCACTGCGTTCAGCTCGGGCCGCTGGGACCGCAACCAGGCGATGTGAGCGACCGGGTCCTTGCCGGACAGCGAAGGGACTCCACCGGTCAGCTGGATCCAACGGCGCAGCTTGCGCGGGTCGTAGCCCTGGACCCGTAGGGGCCCGCCGACCATCCGGCCTATATGGTCAGCTCCGCGGGAGTCCATCCAGATCACCGCGTCGCAGACCGGCTGGTCGTCGCTGCCGACCGCGACCGTCCCGGACCACTGCGAGGTGACCGAGATCGCAGCGAATCCCTCTGCGGGCACCGCGCCGCGTTCGGTCAGGCGACGGACTCCTGCGACTATCCCGGACCACCAGTCCTGGGGACGCTGCTCCGCCGCTCCGTTGTCACCGAGGAGCAGCTCGACAGGCTCGAACTCGCCGTCGATGTACGTGCCGTCGACGGTGAACACCGCCGTCTTCGGGCCCGAAGTGCCCAGATCGATGGTCAGGACGTACTCGCTCACCACACCCTCCCGGGGTCGACCCGCGGTCCTCGCAGGTGCGACGACGATAGCGATCCGTGCGGCTGCACCTCCACGTCACAGCCGAGGTGCTTCATGTGAAGCATCTCCATGTTTGGTTATATTTCATGTTGTTCCAGCTCGTTTCATGGTCCATCCTTGTCCGATGTTCTGCAACTGCACCCCTACCCGACTCGCGTTCGTCACCGCCTTCGCCGCGCTGACCCTCGCGGGGTGCGCCACGCAATCGGCCTACGAGATCGAGCCGCTACAACCAGACGGACCCTCCGCCGGGAAGGACCGAGCAGCGGGCTACGAACGGGAACCGGCCCCCGAGCAGCCCCCGCTCAGCACTGCTGCTCCCACAGTCGCAACCTCCGAGGTCCCTTCCCCTCCCGACCCGACGTCCCCTGTCCAGACGGACCCAGCTGAGGCGGTCGACGACCTGCTCGCACGCTACGGCAGGCTGACAGGTCGGATCGCGGCCGACCCCGCGGGAGCACCACCGCAGGGGTCGCCGTTGCGAGCCGAGTGGGATTCGCTCGTCGAGCCGGGCTCCGCGCTCTCGACCGACGTGCTCCAGCGCTTCCACCACCGCGCCACGGTCGACCGGATGGTCATCGTCGCCGGCACCGGCGGCGTCACGTTCCGCCACCGTGTCGCCCGAGTCACCGACCACGACGCCGCGGCGGTTCGGTTCGAGTGGTGCGGATGGTCTCCCGGGATCGTCCGGCGCATCGACGACGGAGCGGTGGTCGACGACTCGATCACGACCTCGACCGGCACCGGGGTGGTTGTAGGGCGCGACGGGGCATGGCGCCTCACCGAGCTCGAGGAGGACGAGCGCCAACTGCTCCCACCAGGGTCGTCGGACCCGTGCGCCGACCAGCCACAGGACGACAACGACGGCAGGGCCGGCCATGACCGCCGCACGACGTACTCCATGGCGGATCCTCTGCACGGCGCCCGTCGCGACGCTGGCGGTGCTGCTCACCCAGTCGGTCGACGTCGGCGCGGCCGACGAACCGGGTGTCCGGAGCCGGGTCGTGGGCCGCGGTGACATCGTCACGTCCATCCTCGGCTGGAGCCGCACGTCGCGCCGCACCAGCACCTCGGCCACGCCGGCGCCCTGCGCGTGGCGCACGCTCAACGATACCCAGCTCGAGTGGCTGGTCTCGGTCGGGGCAGAGGCGGTGGGACTTGGCTTCGACACTCCTCTGCTCGACCCGCTACGGCCACACCTCGACGGCCAGCCGCTCCCCGACGGCGACCTGCGCGGATACGTGTGCGGAGTCGAGACCAGGGAGCTGCGCTTCGTGCCCTCGGCCACACCACAGGACCTGTACCAGCGCATCCACCGCCGCATGATCACCCACCTACCGGCTCCGGACCCGCTCACCAGCCCTCCGGCCGCGGCTGCTGTACCGGTGGGCCAACCGGTGTTCTTCTGGGTCGACCCGCAGCGGTGGGCGCCGATCGAGGCGACGCTCCAGGAGGGCTCCGTGGTGGCCCAGGTGCGGGCTCGACCCGTAACGATGCGGGTCTTCACCGGTGACCCCGCAACCCGCACGGTCTCCTGCGCCGGCCCCGGACGCCCGTTCGATACCTCGTCAGGACGATCTGCCAGAGCCCAGGCACGTCATCCCGACGCGTGCGTCGCCACCTACGCCACCGCCTCGGCGGGCCGACGCTCCGCACGGTCATCGGACCCGGGCGATCGACGCCCCGACCTGTGGCTGGGAACCGTGACCGTGCTCTGGCATGCAGAGTGGCGTGTCGGCGACGGCCCATGGATGGACCTCGGGTCCATCCCGCGGACCCGGCTGATCACCCGTGCGGCCCGGGACGTCTCCACATCGATCGAGTCCGGGAACCGCTGACGGCGCGTCTCACTCGAAGCTGCGACCCCAGTCCGCCAGGACGTCAAGGAAGTTCTCGGGGCTGTCCGGAGCGGGTTCGCCCGGCTGATAGGCGACGTGGTGGAGCACCCCGCTGAACGCGAACGTGCCGTGACGCTGGTGCAGCTCCCAGATCACCGGGGACCGACGATCCAGCCCCACGTCGATGCCCTGGAAGGGCGCCATCGCCATGAGCAGACGGAACCCGGTGTCAGAGGCCACCTCGTGGCCGTCGATGGCCAGGGCCAGGTTCCAACGGTCCTGTCCGGGGCAGGTGATCCGCAGCTCGAGCTCGTGGTCACCCGGCGACACCGCTGGTCCCCGCACCTCGCGTTCGATCCCGTAGCCGTTGTGCGCTGCGACCAGCTCCCCGCTGTCGTCGATGTACATCGAGTAGCCGCCGCCCTGGTCCCCGTGCGCCACGAGCACTCCGCTGTCGCCCTCGGCCAGGGTGACTGCTGCCGTGATCGTCACGTCGCGCCACAGGATCAGCCGCTGTGACCGCCAGCGGTCCAACTGCGGCGTTCCCGGGTAGAGCACCACGGGCCGGTCGTAGCGTTCGGTCCACGGTGGGCGCAGCAGATACCTGTAACCGGTGCCCTCGTCGAGGGGGAAGACCTGGTTGGCCCATGCAGACTCGTCCCACGCTTCGCGCAGCTCGCTGAGCAGCTCCGGGTTGTCCGCTGCCCGGTCACGGAGCTGCGCCGGATCGGCCGCCATGTCGAACAGCTCCCAGACGTCGTCACTGAAGGGAGTGCGCGACGCGTGCCGTGTCACGGCCTCCCACCCGCTGCGCCGATAGGCCCGATGGCCCTCGTTCTCGACCATCACGTCAGCACTCCTCCCCGGCGCACCTGCATCGGTGAGGCTCGCTGAGAGGTCCTCACCTGCCAGGGCCAGAACTGGTTCGCCACGCCAGCGCTCCGGCCGCTTCACGCCGGCGATCGAGAGCATGCTCGGCACCAGGTCTGTCACGTGCATGTACTGGTGGCGCAGCTCCCCTCCCGGCACCTCTCCCTGCGGCCAGGAGACGACGAAGGGCACGGAGTGACCGCCCCGGTGGGCGTTGATCTTGTAGAGCCGGAACGGCGTGTTCGACACCATCGCCCAGCCCCGGGGGTAGTGGGGCATGGTCGTCGGTCCACCCATCTCGTCGATACGGGCGAGGTCTTCCTCGAAGGGCTCCTCGCGTCCGGCCCGCCCGAAGTGCAGGCTGCGGAAGTAGGCGCTGGTCCCGTCACGCTCGCCCTCGCGTGAACCGCCGTTGTCCGAGGTGAACACGAACAGCGTGTTGTCCCACTCACCCATCTCCTCGAGCGCCGAGCGCAAGCGTCCGACGTTCTGGTCGATGTTGTCGACCATTGCGGCGTAGACCGACATGTACTTCGAGAAGAGCCGCTTGCGGTCCGGGTCGAGCTCGTCCCACGCAGCGACGTCATCGCCGGGCTCGGTGTTGCGCGGAGCGAGCGGAGTACCCGCAGGGATGACACCGAGCTCAAGCTGACGACGGTGGCGGCGCTCCCGGACCACATCCCAGCCATCGTCGTAGCGGCCGTCGTGGCGGGCGATGTCGGACGCCTTGGCGTGGAGCGGCGCGTGCACCGCACCATGGGAGTGGTACAGGAAGAACGGCTTGGAAGGGTCCGACGACTTGGACTCGCGGACCATCGCGATCGCCCGGTCGGTCAGGTCATCGGTGAGGTAGTAGCCCGCCGGGTACTCGTCTACATCGACCGCGTGGTTGTCGGAGATCATCCTGTGCGGCTGGTGCAGGTTGGTGAAGCCGTCGAGGAACCCGTAGTAGCGGTCGAACCCCCTCTGACACGGCCACGACGACCTGTCGCCGGCATCGTTCTGGGCGCTGTCCTTGGTCAGGTGCCACTTGCCGACCATCAGGGTCTGGTAGCCCGCTCCCCTGAGAAGCTCGGCCAAGGTCGGCGCCAACGACGTCAACTCCATCGCGTAGCCCGGGAAGCCCGGGTCGGAATGGGCGACGTGTCCGATACCGGCACGATGCGGTTCCAGCCCGGTCAGCAGCGCCGCGCGGGTCGGTGAGCACATCGGCGTCGAGTGGTAGTCGGTGTAGCGAACACCGCCGCTGGCCAGCGAGTCCAGGTTCGGGGTGGGGATCTCCGAGCCGTAGCAGCCCAGGTCGGCGAACCCCAGGTCGTCGCACATCATCACGACGATGTTCGGAGCTTTCGACGAACGCTCCGGCGGCGATTCCCACCAGGACTCCGACGTCGCGAACACCCGACCCACGCTCCCCCCGAAGCCCGCATAGGGCGCGAGGGGATCGGCGGTACCCGATGGCTCACCGCCCCGTGCTCCAGGATCGGAAAAGGTGCTGGTCGATTCATCGCTGCCGCTCACGGGTCGCAGCGTAGAGAACCGTGTGACCAGAATGGGTCGGTGAGCGATCCAGCCGCGTTGACCGAGCTGAGCGACCTCCTGGGTCCGACCTCGGTGCTGACCGATCCCGCCGAGCTCACAGGGCACGTGACCCCGTGGCGCGGACCGGTCGGAGAAGCTTCCGCCGTGGTGTTCCCCTCCGACACCGGCCAGGTTCGACAGGTCGTCGGTTGGGCACGTCGACACCGGGTGCGGTTGATACCGCAGGGGGCGAACACCGGGCTCGTGGGCGCATCCACGCCACCTCCCGGGAGCAGGGCCGTGGTTCTGAGCACCGACCACCTACGAGGATCGCTGCACGTCGACCCGGTCGACCGAACCGCTGTCGCTCACGCCGGGGTCAGACTCTCGGAGCTGAACCGGGCGGCCGAACCACACGGGTTGCACCTCCCGATCGACCTGGCCGCCGACCCGTCGCTGGGAGGCATGGTCGCTACCAACACCGGCGGCACACGGATGCTGCGCCACGGCGACATGCGAACGTCGTTGCTGGGCCTCAGAGCAGTGCTCGCCGACGAGGGTGCCAGCGTTGTCGACGAGCTCACGACCCTGCGCAAGCACAACGTCGGCCCCTCCGTCGGCGAGCTCCTCGTCGGAGCCGGCGGAGCCTTCGCCGTCATCACCGAGGTGGCGGTGCAGCTCCGGAGGATCCCTGATCACCGGGTGTGCGCCTGGTTGGCGCCACGGTCCACCGGCGACGTGATCCCGTCGCTCCAGCTCGCCGAGACGCACTGCGCTGCCGAGCTCAGCGCCTTCGAAGTGGTCTCGGCGGCGGCCCTCGACGCGGCATGCGCACTCGATTCGGTGACGGTCAGGCCGTTCGGGTCCACTCCACCGCCCACGCACTCTGTCCTCGTGGAGCTCGAGGGTGCAGCGGACGTCGAGGCCCGCCTGGTCGACCTGCTCGCTCGACTCGACGAGCGCGGCCATCTGACAGATGCGGTGGTCATGCCGAGCGGGGATGCGTGGGCGGTGCGCCATGGCATCACCGAGGGCCTCTCGCACCGGGGCACGGTGGTCGGGATGGATGTGTCGGTCCCACGCCCCCGACTGCCCGAACTCATCGAGAGGGTCCGCAGAACGATCGCCGGATCGTTCCCTGGCGCCGAGCTGTGCGACTTTGGGCACTGGGGAGACGGCGGAGTCCACTGCAACGTCGTGTTCCCCGACCCCTCCCTCGTTCCCCCCGACCAGCACACGCGACGAGCCCTACGGGATCTCGTGCTGGACATCGTGGACGGGCTGGGAGGTAGCTTCAGCGCAGAACACGGGATCGGGCCATGGAACGCCGACCGTTGGCGCCGCGCGACATCGGCAGGAACGCGCGTGGCCCTCCGTGCGCTGGCGCAGGCCGCGGACCCGCTCGGGATCATGGGCCATCCCGGTCTGCCCTACGTCGACGGCCAGGGCATCTGACCCAGTGTCCGGGTGAGCAGCTCACTCACCTCGGACGCGGTCAGCGGAGGAGCGAACAGGAAGCCCTGACCCATCCGACACCCCATCGCCAACAGGGCACTGACCTGGTCCTCGCACTCGATCCCCTCGGCGATGCACCGTTTGTCGAGCGTGGCGGCCAGCGCTACCACGGCAGCGACTATCGCGGCGTCACCGCCGTCGGCCTGGATCCCGGTGACGAAGGACCTGTCGAGCTTGACCGCGTCGACGGGGAACCTGCGAAGGTATGTGAGCGAGGAGTGCCCCGTTCCGAAGTCGTCCAGCGCCAGGCGGGCTCCGAGTGTCCGGAGCCGGAGGAGCCGAGCCCTGGTCGAGTCGACGTCGTCGATCAGAACGCTCTCGGTGATCTCGAGCCACAAGGTGTCACGAGTGAGCTTCGTCGCGTCGAGCGCGGTAGCGACCACCGAGGCGAATCCGTCGTCCTCGATCTGGCGCGGCGAGACGTTCACCGACAGTCGAAGCAGCGACCGACCGGGAAGGCGCTGCCATGCTGCGGCCTGGGCGGTCGCTGTGGCCAGCACCCACGCCCCCATCGGCACGATCAGCCCGTTGGCCTCGGCTATTGGAATGAACTCGTCGGGCGAGAGCGTCTCGCCCTCCAGGTTCCAACGCAGCAGCGCCTCGACAGCGACGATCTCACGCGTCTCCAGGTCGACCACCGGCTGGTAGCGGAGCTCCAGGCCGTCACCGTCGCGGGCGCCGCGCAGCGCGGTTTCCAGCCGTCGGCGATCGAGGGCCTGTTGACGGACCTCTTCGTCGAAGATCACCCATCGACCCCTGCCCGCCTCCTTCGCCCGGTACATGGCGGCGTCGGCATCACGCAGCACTGCCGAGGGATCGACCTCACCGTCGGCGAACGAGATCCCTATCGACACTGCGAGGACCACCTCGCGATCGCCGATCACCACCGGTTCCCGCAGAGCCGCGTCGATGCGGTGGGCGATCACCACCGCGTCCTCGGGCTGGTCCAGTCGTTCGCACAGGACGACGAACTCGTCACCCCCGAAACGAGCGACCGTGTCGCCGGGTCGCACGACACCGACGAGCCGTTCGGCCATGGCGACCAGTATCTGGTCGCCCAATGCGTGCCCGAGGGTGTCGTTGACCGTCTTGAAGTGGTCGAGGTCTATGAACAACAACGCGACCGCGCGGTTGCTGCCGGCCGAACGCAGGCCGTCGAGCGCACGCTGGATCCGCTCCAGCAACAGGGTCCGATTCGCCAGCCCCGTGAGTGGGTCCAGGGTTGCCTGCATCGCCAGCGAGGCCTCGAGCGCCTTGCGGTCGCTGATGTCGCGAGCCACCGCCGAGTAGAAGTCGACGTCGCTGTCGGGCTGGTCCCGATGGGCGAGCACCTGCAACGACATCGGTATGCGCTCGCCGTCGTGGCGCAGTGCCTCTATCTCTCCGGACCAGCGGGTGAAGGTCGTCGGGTTGTCCCGCAGCTGGGTGAGGAGTGGGTCTATCTGCTTTCCCGCCGGACGCCATCTGCCGATACGGCGCGTCACCTCTTCATCGTCGAACCCATAGAACCGACGGGCCGCTGCGTTCAGGTGCAACAGTCGGCCGTCCGCGTCGAACAGGAGTGCCAGGTCGTCGGTCAGGTCGAAGATGTCGAGCAGCATCTCGCGGTCGCGATGCACGCGGTCGATGTCGCGGAGGGGCTCGTGCACCATCTGATTGTACGGAGCCCGCCGCTGATCCCGACGCCGGGCACCCCGACCCCACCATCGTGCGACGGCACCACCGACACGTCGCACTAGCGTCCACATCCATGTCGAGTCGCCCGGCCACCGACAAGCGCACCGGCACCCGATACCTGCGGGCGACCGCGGTCGTTGCCGTCTGCGGGGTTCTGGTCGTCGCCTGCACCGGGACGTCCGGGAACCAGGTCCAGGTCCGCGCCGAGGAGCAACCCGCCGGCTCCACGACCACGACCCGCCCGCCGGACTGCGCGCAGATGCTCCCTCCGGCGGCTCAGGCCGGCCAACTCCTCATGGTCATGGTGACCAGCCCCAACCTGGCATCCGATGCCCTGAGCGCGGGCACAGTCGGCGGTTTCGGTCTGAAAGGGCGCCAGAGCGCTGACATCGGGGAGCAGGTCAGCGACGCGACCGCCGGCGCACCGGTGCCACCGTTCGTCGCCAGCGACGAGGAGGGCGGCACGGTGCAGCGGCTGGCGCTCGCGATCGACGAGCTCCCATCGGCGGCGGAGATGGCCGAGGACACACCGTCCGCGGCAGGAGAGGCGTTCGCCGACTACGCCACCGCGATGGTCAGCCTGGGCTTCAACATGAACTTCGGACCGGTCGTGGACGTCGGATCAGGTTCCGATCTGGGTACGCGCAGCTTCGGCGATGACGCCACGACAGTTGCTTCCTATACCGACGTGATCGTCAAGTCCCAGGAGAAGGCCGGACTGGCGTCGGTGGTCAAGCACTGGCCCGGGATCGGGGGCGGAACGACCGACCCTCACCTCGGGCTGGATTCGCTCGACCCGATCGAAGAGCTGCGGGCCGAGGACCTCGTAGCCTTCCAGCGCGCATTCGACGCGGGCGCCTCAGGGGTGATGGTGGCCCATGCGACGGTGCCCGGACTCACCGCCGAGGACGAACCAGCATCGTTGTCGAGGGCAGCGATCACCGACGAGTTGCGGGAGAGGATGGGGTTCGACGGACTGGTGGTGACCGACTCGCTCGGAATGGGAGCGATCGTCAACACCGTTCCCCAGGACGAAGCTGCCGAGAAGGCAATCGCAGCAGGAGCCGACATCGCTCTGCTGTCGGGCGCCGACGTGATCGAGTCCGCCCACGAACGGCTGACCGAGGCGATCACCGAGGGCCGCATACCCGCTGAGCAGGTCGAGGCGTCCTTGCGTCGGGTCCTGTCGGCCAAGGGAATCGACGGGGACTGCGTGGATGTCGTCGCCGCATACTCGTCCAAGCTCCAACAGGACGCTGGCTCCACCGACTCCGACTCCACCACAGGTACCGGGTCGGACGCCGTGACCGACTCCGGGATCAACGACACAGGCGGGACCTCGGGCACGAGCCGGACCTCGCCGACCCCCGGCTAGGACCCGGCGCCGCCTATCACGGCATTGACCCGCCGCAGGTCCTTGAGACGACACGTCAGACCGTTGGCCGCCGCACCGGGTTGCCTGGGCCCGTACCAGCACTGGGCGTCGATCCCCTCCTGCCGCGAGTGTCGACACCAACAGGTCGAGCTCCTGGGCCGTCAGGTCCAACACCATGGTCACGTGGTTGCCACGCCAGCGGGCCGAATCCCAGCGCCACAGCGACAACCAGGCCAGACCGGCACCGGCCGGGACCGCGAGAGCCGCCGGCAACCACGCCCTGCCGTCGGATCGGCTTCCGACAGCGCGCCGCAGCACAAGTCCGCCCGCGGTGCCCACGCACAGGACGGGGACCACGACCGACCGGGTCGGCTCGACGGTTCGCAGTCCGCCGAAGCGGGCCTTCATGACAGCGGAGCCGAACTTGGGATGGTTCCGATCGACGTACTCGACCATCCGCTGGGTGAATGACGCCGATCCCATCGCGTCAGTCTGGACCAGTCCTCCCGAGATCGGGCACCGCCGACCCGACAGCAACCTCATGGAACTTGTGGCGAGACTCTCTGCGGTGCGCAATACTCGCGGTACACCTGTTCGACTGGTCACTGCAAATCGGGGGTCGGCCATGAGAGTCTCGGGAATCCTGGCAGCGAAGGGCGCGAACGTCGCGACGATCGCACCCAGCGCCACGATCGCAGAAGCCGCCGACGAGCTGCGGCTACGGGGCGTGGGTGCGCTGGTGGTGTCCACCGACGGGCGCACCATCGACGGCATCATCACCGAGCGCGACATGGTGCACCACCTGGCCGAACGCGGTGGACACATGCTCTCGGACCACGTATCGGTGCTCATGACCACACAGGTCCTGACGTGCGCGCTCGACGATCACGTCGAGGAGCTCATGCGACGCATGACCGAACACCGGACCAGGCACCTACCTGTGCTCGTCGACGGAGTGCTGGCCGGTCTGGTGAGCATCGGTGACGTCGTGAAGTGGAGAGTCACCGAGCTCGAGGACGAGGCCCGCCACATGCACGACTACATAACGACCGGCCGCTGATCACAACTGACTAGGTCAGCGGCACCCTTCGATGTGGCGGTTGACGGCGGAGACGACGGCCCGCATGGAAGCGGTGAGGATGCTCTCGTGCAACCCCACCCCCCAGCAGACGGTGCCGTCGTCGGCGCGCACCTCGACGTACGCGGCCGCTGTCGCGTCAGCTCCACCGGATGCGATACCGACCGAGACGGCGTGCTCCGCGTAGTCGACGACGTCCAGTCCGAGCTCCGCGCTACCGACGATCGGGTCCGTCGCCAGGGCGTGCATGAAAGCCGATATCGGCCCGCCTCCCTCGCCCTTGACGGTGCGGGCCTCGCCGTCGACCAGCAGCTGGGCGACCACGGTCGCTCCCTCGTCGCTGGTGGTCACCTCGGCTGAGCGCAGCTGGACCCCATCGGGACGTTCGGCCAGGTAGGCCGTCTCGAACTCGCCCCACATGGAGTCGGGACTGATCTCGGTCCCCGAGTCCTCGGTCACGTGCTGAATGGTGCGCGAGAACTCGATCTGGAGCCGACGAGGCAGGTCCAGGCCGTGCTCGGTCTTCATCACATAGGCGACTCCGCCCTTGCCTGACTGGCTGTTGACCCGGATGACAGCCTCGTAGCTGCGACCAAGGTGCGCAGGGTCGACCGGCAGGTAGGGAACCTCCCATGTCTCGTACTCACCGTCGGGGGCCGCCGCTGCGAGAGCCTCGGTCCCCTTCTTGATGGCGTCCTGATGGGAGCCCGAGAATGCGGTGTAGACCAGGTCGCCCACATACGGATGGCGTTCGTGCACTGGTAGCCGGTTGCAGTACTCGGCGGTGCGGCGCAACGCGTCGATGTCGGACAGGTCGAGCTCGGGGTCGACACCCTGGGTGAACATGTTCATCGCCAAGGTGATGACGTCGACGTTGCCGGTGCGCTCACCGTTGCCGAACAACGTGCCCTCGACGCGATCTGCGCCGGCCATCAGCCCCATCTCGGCCGCGGCGACGGCTGTTCCCCTGTCGTTGTGTGGGTGCAACGACAGGATCACCTGCTCCCTGTCGGGCATGTTGCGGTGCACGTACTCGATGACGTCCACGTACAGGTTGGGGGTGTACATCTCGACCGTTGCCGGCACGTTGATGATCACCTTCTCGCCCGGATCCAGGTCGAGGGCGTCCATGACCGCGGCCGAGATCTCGATCGCGTAGTCGGGCTCGGTCCCGGTGAACGACTCGGGCGAGTACTCGTAGCGGATCTCGGTGCCGGGCAGCGTGTCCTGGTACTTGCGCACAAGTTGCGCCGCGTCGGTGGCGATCTGGGTGATGCCGTCGCGGTCCTTTCCGAACACGACGTCGCGCTGCAGGATCGACGTCGAGTTGTAGAAGTGCACGATCGCTCGGGGTGCGCCCTCGAGTGCCTTGTAGGTGCGCTCGATCAGGTCGGCTCGGCACTGCACCAGGACCTGGATGGTGACGTCGTCTGGGATGCGGTCGCTTTCGATGATCTCGCGCAGGAAGTCGAAGTCGGTCTGTGACGCCGACGGGAAGCCGACCTCGATCTCCTTGAACCCCATGCCGACCAGCGTGGTGAACATCTTCATCTTGCGATTGGGGTCCATCGGGTCGATGAGCGCCTGGTTGCCGTCGCGCAGGTCCACCGAGCACCACTGGGGCGCCGCAGCGATGCGGCGGTCCGGCCACGTCCTGTCCGCCAGGCCCCCGCCAGGACCCGAGAGCGGGAGGAACGGCCGGTACTTAGCGAAGGGCATCTTCTTCGGGGTCACGGGTGCCGTTGCCATGCTGTCTCTTCTTCCCTGATCGGGTCGTGTGTCTTGTCGTTGCTCGTGTGATGCACGTGCTCTGCACACGTTCCGGTCCCGAAAACCGAAGAACCTCCTGCGGGGGCGCAGGAGGTTCGGCGAGCCAGCGGGAGCTGGGTCGCCTACGTCAGGAGGAGGGCAGCGGAGGCGTGCATCGCCAGCAACTCTACCGGGCAGAACCCCGTGCGGCAATGCACCCGTTCACACTCCGCGCCCCGGCAGCCGAGGGTTCGCATCGACTTCGATCAGTCGACCAGCTCCTCGACACAGGACGTGAAGACCTCGGTGTGCAGGTCGACATCGGCATCCGAGGTGACCGGCGACATCAACGCCATGTTGTGGAACGGCGTCAACAGCACTCCGCGGTTGAGCGCGTACAGGTGGAAGTACGCCTCCAGATCCGCGTCGAGCGCCGCTGCCGCCTCCCCGCCGTTGCGCGGCGGAGGACAGAACCAGTACTCAGCCCGTGCCCCGAGCTGCTGCACGTGCCAGGGCAGGTCCGCGTCTGAGATGGCGGCGGCGACTCCGTCGGCCCAACGGGTCGCCAGCGGAATCATCCGTGCGAAGTCAGCCTCGATCAGCGTGTTCGACAACGTCGCCCGCAAGGCCGCCAGTGCCAACGCGTTGCCCGACAGCGTGCCGCCCACCCCCGACACGTCGGAGTGCTCCCCGAACACCGGCTCGTAGAGCCGCTCCGCCAACTCGGCGGTCATGCCGTACGCGGCGATCGGCACCCCACCGGCGATCGGCTTGCCGATCGTGAAGAGGTCGGGCTCGAGGCCCCATGCCGCCGTGGCCCCGCCCGGACCGACGCAGATCGTATGGGTCTCGTCGATGCACAGCAGCGTGGCGTGATCCCGTGTCAGCCGGCGCAGCGCCTGGTGGTAGCCGGGATCGGGCAACACGATCCCGATGTTGGTCAGCGCAGGCTCGGTCAGTACGAGCGCGACGTCACCCTTGGACAGCTCGCGCTCCAGAGCCTCGACGTCGTTGAACTCGACGACTGCGACCGCGTCGCCCGTTGCCCGGAGAGGGCCGACGTTGCCGGGGCGGGGCACGACCTTGTCGCCGTCTAGCACCCACAGCGTCTCGTCCACCGTGCCGTGGTAGCACCAGTTCATGACCAGCACACGCTGACGGCCCGTGGCCTGGCGGGCCATGCGGATCACGAACCTGTTGGCGTCGGTGGCGGTCATGGCGATCTGCCAGCGCTGCAGGCCGAACCGGCGCGTGAGCTCCTCACCTGCCCAGATGGCGTCCTCGGTCGGCAGCATCATCGTGATGCCCCGCGAGGCCCGCTGTGCCAGCGCCTCGATCGTGGTCGGCGGCGCGTGGCCGGTCATTGCGCCGGTGTCACCCAGGCACAGATCGACATAGGTGTTGCCGTCGACGTCGACGATCGAGGACCCCTCGGCGTGGTCGGCGAACACCGGGAACGCGCCGGGCCAGCGGGTCATCCAGTTCATCGGCACACCCGCGATCAGCGGGCCCAACGCCCGCTGGTGGAGCTCCGCCGAACGGGGGTGTGCCTCGACGAACGCCTCCATCTCTGCTTGTAGCAGGGATCGCAGGCGCTCCCGGTCGATCGTGGCTGCCACCTGGCACTCCCCTCGTCCCCGTGTCGCTTGTGCTTCCGATGCTGCCGGGCACGCCTGTGGTGTGCCCGGACGACGTCAGCCGCGCCATGCTAGGTCGCGATGTGCCCATCGACGTCGGCGACCCGAACCTCCATCGATTCACCGACCATCGACGCGCCGGCGCTGCGGCTGGGGCCGTTCCAGGTCGACCCCCCGGTCGTCCTGGCGCCGATGGCGGGGGTAACCGACGCTCCGTTCAGGGTTCTGTGCTCGTCGTTCGGGGGCGGCCTCTTCGTCAACCAGATGGTGACTGCACGGGCGCTTCTCGAGGGCCATGCCGCCTCCTGGGAGCTGGCTCGCTTCCACCCGGCCGAGCGGATCCGGTCGCTTCAGCTCTACGGAACCGATCCGCTGACTCTCGGCGAGGCGGTGCGACGGCTGGTCGCCGAGGACCGCGTCGACCACATCGACATGAACTTCGGTTGCCCCGCCGCCAAGGTGACCCGCAACGGTGGCGGAGCGGCGCTGCCGTACAAGCGACGGCTGCTCCGCGACGTGATCCGCGCCGCGGTGCAGGCAGCGGATGCCGAGTCCGGTGGGCGGGTTCCGGTCACCGTCAAGTTCAGACTCGGGATCGACGACGACCATCTGACCTTCCTGGAGACTGCGCGCATCGCCGAGGACGAAGGCGTTGCCTGGGTGGCTCTGCACGCACGCACGGCGCTGCAGCACTACGCGCCACCCGCCCGGTGGGACCGAATCGCCGAGCTCAAGGCGGCGGTCAGCACCATTCCGGTTCTCGGCAACGGCGACGTCTTCGACCCCCACGATGCCGCCTCGATGATGGCCCGCACGGGCTGCGACGGGGTCGTGATCGGCAGGGGGTGCCTGGGTCGCCCCTGGCTGTTCCGCGACCTCGCCGCCGCCTTCGCCGGCGAGCCCGTGCCGCCCGTCCCCCGCCTCGGCGAGGTCGCCGACACCATTCGCAGGCACGTCGAGTTGATCGTCGACTGGCAGGGTGGGGAGCAGCGCATCACCCATTTCCGCAAGCACCTCTCCTGGTACCTGAAGGGCTACCCCGTGGGTGGCGACGTCCGGCGACGCGCAGGTCACGTGTCCTCGACAGCCGACATCGAGGCGCTACTCGACGACCTTGACCCAGATGCCGAGGCACCACCAGGAGTGGAGCGGATCGTTCGCAGTCACTCGAACGCGCTCCGGCGAGTGGCGCTACCGGACGGCTGGCTGGGCGATCCGGACGGCCATGTGCGGCTGCCCCGCGGAGCCGAAGCGCTGGTGTCGGGCGGGTGAGCACCTCCACGGGTTCGGTTCGCCTCGTGCTGGCCTCCGCGTCTCCCCGACGCGTCGAGCTGTTGGACCGGATAGGCCTGTCTCACCTGGCGATGCCGGCCGACGTCGACGAGTCGGTGCTGCCCGGCGAAACCGCGGACGACTACGTGGTGCGTGTCGCTAGCGACAAGGCCACCGCCGTTGCCATGGCCCTCGCCGCGCCGCCCGACTCCAGGTCGCCCGACTCCAGGTCGCTCGACGCAGCCACTGATCGTGGCGCCGACTCCAGCGGGCCCACCGTCGTCCTGGCGGCCGATACGGCCGTGGTCCTAGACGGTGAGCCGCTCGGCAAGCCGCGCGACCGAGCAGATGCGCTCGCGATGCTGAGCCGGCTGTCGGGCCGGAACCACCGCGTGCTGAGCGCCGTCGTCGTGGTCGATCCCGACGGAGTGGTGCACACGGCGCTCGCTACGGCCACTGTCACCATTGCCCCCCTCAGCAGCGCAGAGCTCGAGTGGTACGTGGACTCCGGCGAACCCTTGGACAAAGCCGGCAGCTACGCGATCCAGGGCATGGGCGCTGCCCTGGTCGAGAGCATCGATGGTGATCCCACGACCGTCATCGGTCTGCCGTTGCGAGCGACTCTCGAACTGCTCCGTGCAGCCGGAGTGCAATGGCCGCCGACCAGTCACGCATGACCTGGGGTGCATCGTCGCTCACCCACCCGCCTGAGTGCGGCACCGCTACGATCCCGAGGTGACTGCCGGAACGGGCGCCCCACGAGCCAGCGCAACGGCCGCTCTGACCGAGGCGATCCGGCTGCTCGACCGCTCCCTGGCACCAGGACAGAAGGTCCGTGCGTTCCAGCGTGCCGCCGTGATCGTCGAGGGGTTGCCCGATGACGAGTTGGTGGCTCGTGTCGCCGCAGGAACGCTCACGGCGCTCGACGGCATCGGCCCCTCGACCGGCGCGGTCATCTCCGACGCTGTCGCCGGGCGGCCCTGCGCCTACCTCGAACGACTCGAGCAGGACACACGAATCGACGTGGGAAGCGGTGGCGAGGTGCTGGCTGCGCTCAAGGGCGACTGCCACACGCACTCCACCTGGTCAGACGGCGGCGCACCGATCGAGGCGATGGCGCGCGCCGCCATGGCACTGGGCCACGAGTACCTCGTCGTCACCGATCATTCGCCCCGCCTGACGATCGCCCATGGGCTGTCTCCCGAGCGGCTCTCCGAGCAACTGGTCGAGATAGAACGACTGAACGAGCAGCTGGCGCCATTCCGGATCCTCACCGGCATGGAGGTCGACATCCTCGTCGACGGTGAGCTGGATCTGAGCGATGACCTGTTGGGCCGCCTCGACGTGGTCGTCGCGTCGGTGCACTCCAAGCTGTCGATGCCACGAGATGAGATGACCCGCCGCATGGTCCGCGCCGTGGCCAACCCACAGGTGGACATCCTCGGGCACTGCACCGGCCGCAAGGTGGTCGGGCGCGGGCGTGCACCGTCGAGCTTCGATGCCGAGCTCGTCTTCACTGCCTGCGCCCAGTTCGACACCGCAGTCGAGATCAACTGCCGTCCGGAGCGCCAGGATCCCCCAGAACAGCTGCTCTCGCTTGCGCTGCAGGCCGGCTGCTACGTCTCCATCGACACGGATGCACACGCCCCGGGGCAGCTCGAGTGGCTTCCGTACGGAGCGGACAAGGCTGCTCGATGCAGGGTGCCGATGGATCGCATCATCAACACCCGTTCTGGCGACGATCTGCTCGCCTGGACCGCGCCAGCCTGACCAGCAAGCCCGCCGACATAGGGGTCATATCGCAGCGGCTCAATGTTTGAAGTGCCGCTCCCCCGTGAAGACCATCGCCATGCCGGCCTCGTTCGCCGCGGCGATCACCTCTTCGTCGCGGATCGATCCACCCGGCTGGATCACCGCAGTGGCACCCGCCTCGGCGGCGGCGTCGAGCCCGTCTCGGAACGGGAAGAACGCATCCGACGCGCACGCACCGCCGACCGCGCGTCCAGCGGCCTTCTCGGCAGCGATGCGCCCGGCATCGCGCCGGTTCTGCTGGCCGGCTCCGATCCCGACGGCCTGGCCGTCCTTGACCAGCACGATCGTGTTCGACGTCACGCGGGCGACCAGGCGCCAGGCCAGCTCCAGGTCGCCCCACTCGGCGTCGGTGGGTTGGCGCTCGGTCACGATGCTCCACCCCGTGCTGTCCACCGTCACCTCGTCCGCGGTCTGCACCAGCAGCCCACCCGAGATGGTGCGGATGTCCAGCGGCGGCACCTCTGGTGCGGGGGCCGTGAGCACCCTCAGGTTCTTCTTCCCCGTCAGCAGCTCCAGCGCGTCGTCCTCGTAGCCCGGGGCGATCACCACCTCGGTGAACACCGGTGCGAGCGCCTCGGCCAACGAGCGGGGAACCACCCGGTTGAGCGCGACGATGCCACCGAAGGCCGAGATCGGGTCGCACTCGTGTGCTCGCACGTACGCTTCGGTGATGTCGGCACCTACCGCCGCCCCACACGGGTTGGCGTGCTTGATGACCACGGCAGTCGGCAGCTCTCCGAGGGAATGCACCAGGCGCCAGGCGGCGTCGGCGTCGTACACGTTCAGGTACGACATCTCCTTGCCGCCGTGCTGCACGGCGTCATCCCAGCAGGACCCGCCGGGCAGCGAGTAGCGAGCGCCGACCTGATGCGGGTTCTCGCCGTAGCGCAGCTCCTGGGTGCGAGTGGCCGCCAGGTGCAGCGTGCGGGGCAGGGGCCCCTCGTCGGCCGATGCGCCGGGACCGTCGGCGTCGAACCAGGCGACGATCGCTGCGTCGTAGGCGGCGGTGTGAGCGAACGCGGTCGCGGGCCAGCCGACGACGGGTCGAGGCCGACACCGCGCCCTCGGCGCGCAGCTCGTCGAGCACGACCTCGTAGTCCGCCGGGTCGACCAGCACCGTCACCTGCGAGTGGTTCTTGGCGGCGCCGCGAACCATTGCGGGGCCGCCGATGTCGATCAGCTCGATCGACGGCTCCGAGCTGAACGGATAGAGGTTGACCGCCACCAGGTCGATCGCGGTCACGCCGTAGGTCGCCATGTCCTCGACGTGGGACGGGTCGGTGCGGTCGGCCAGGATGCCGCCGTGGATGGCGGGGTGCAGCGTGACCACACGGTGCCCGAGCATCTCGGGGAAGCCGGTCACATCTTCGGTGGCCATGACCGGCAGGCCGGCGTCTGCCAGCACCCGTGCGGTACCGCCGGAGGACACGAGCTCCCAGCCCAGCTCGACCAGCGCACGACCCAGTTCCACCATGCCGGTCTTGTCGTACGCCGAGAGCAGCGCTCGGCGGGGCGCAGTGGTCGTGGGCTCAGTCATGGGACTCTTTCATGCTCGATGATCGATCGGAGGGTCTCCACGTAGAGGCGACGCTCGACGATCTTGATGCGTTCGTGCAGGGTCGCCTCGTCGTCCTCGGGCAGGACCGGCACGGCCTCCTGGGCGAGGATCGGCCCGGTGTCGACCTGCTCGGTCGCGACGTGCACCGTGCAGCCGGTCACCTTCACCCCGTAGGCCAGCGCCTCCCGCACAGCGTTCCAGCCAGGAAAGGCCGGCAGCAGCGACGGATGGGTGTTCACGATGCGCCCGGGGTACGCGGCGAACGCGGACACGCCGAGGATGGTGCCCCAGCCGGCCATGGCCACCAGGTCGATACCTGAGATGCTCAGGCGATCCAGCACCCGGTCGGTGAACGCCGCCCGGTCGAAGCTCTGCGAGAAGTCGATCCGCTCCACCACCTCGAGGGTGAGCGAATGACGCTGCGCAACCTGCTCGACCGCGCAGTGGCGGTCGATGAGGACCAGGTCGATCGGCAGACCAGCGGTGGCCATCGCATCGAGCAGGGTCCCGCTGCCGGAGGCGAGTACGGCGAGTCGCATAGCGACGCTGAACCTATCAGTCGTCCGGCTCGGCCCGGTCCTCCGACCCGCCCTGGCGACGTAGGGGCCCTCATCGACACAAGATGCCGATGAGGACCCTACGTCCGGGTCGTCGGTTGGCTCAGAGCGCCTTGATGATCTCGACCATCAGCTCGCCGGCCTCGGTCGGATTGGCCCCGACCTTGACCCCCGCGGCCTGCATGGCGTCCATCTTCGCCGCGGCGGTTCCCTTGCCACCCGACACGATGGCACCGGCGTGGCCCATCTTCTTGCCGGGAGGAGCCGTGACTGCCGGCGATGTAGCCGGCGACAGGCTTGGTCATCTTGGACGAGATGAACTCGGCGGCCTCCTCCTCGGCGGAACCACCGATCTCACCGATCATCATGACCGCCGTGGTCTCGGGGTCGGCCTCGAAGCGCTCGAGGCAGTCGATGAAGCTGGTACCGGGCACGGGGTCGCCACCAATGCCGACACACGTGGTCACACCGATGCCCTGGAGCTTCAACTCGTAGAGCGCCTGGTAGGTGAGCGTGCCTGAACGGCTGACGATGCCGACGCTGCTCGCCCGGAACCGGCTCCTTGGCGATGTGACCGGCGGTGATGCCGATGTTGCACTTGCCGGGGCTGATGATGCCGGGGCAGTTCGGCCCGAGCAACTGCACGTTCGGGAAGTCGCGCTTGAGCTTGTTGTAGAACCACGCCTCGTCCTGTGCGGGCACGCCCTCGGTGATGCACACGATGAACTCGACGCCACCCTCGGCAGCCTCCATCACGGCGGCCTTCACTCCGGCAGCCGGGATGAAGATGCAGACTGGCGTTGGCACCGGTCTCTGCGACGGCGTCGGCCACCGACGGCGAAGATCGGGATGCCGTCCACGTCGGTCCCGGCCTTCTTCGGGTTGGTTCCGGCGACGACCTGGGTGCCGTAGTCACGGTTGAGCAGGCCGTAGTAGCGGCCCTGACTACCGGTCAGGCCCTGGTAGACGACCTTGGTGTTCTCGATCGACGAAGATGCTCATTGTCGGTTCTCCTTCAGCGGGCGTCGGCGAGCTGCACGACCGTGCGCGCTGCGTCGAGCATCGTGGGCTGCATCTGCAGCTGGTCGGACAGGTGCGGCTCGGAGGATCGCCCGGCCCTCGTCGGCGTTGGTGCCATCGAGGCGGATGACGATCGGGGCGTCGATCGTCGACTCGACCGAGAGCCTCGATGATGCCGTTGGCGACCTCTTCGCCGCGGGTGATGCCGCCGAAGATGTTGATGAAGATCGACTTGCACGGCCGGGTCGTTGTTGATGACCTCGAGCGCGCCCGCCATGACGTCGGCGTTGGCGCCGCCGCCGATGTCGAGGAAGTTCGCCGGCGCTGCCGCCGACCTGGTTGACGACGTCGAGCGTGCGTCATGGCGAGGCCGGCGCCGTTGGCGATGATGCCGACCGAGCCGTCGAGGCCGACGTACTGCAGGCCCTTGTCGTGGGCCGCCTGCTCGCGCTCGTCGCGGACCTGCGTGGCCTCGTACTCCGCAGCCACTCGTGGCGGAACGCGGCGTTGCCGTCGAGGGTGACCTTGGCGTCGAGCGCGTGCACCTCGCCGGTCGGGCTTGAGGATCAGCGGGTTGATCTCGCACGAGGTCGGCGTCGCCCTCGGTGTAGGCCGTGGTAGAGCTTCAGGAGGATGTCGACCGCGCCCTCGGTGGCGTCGGGGTTGAGGTTGGCCGCTGTCACCCACTCACGGGCGGCTGCCTCGGTCGAGCCCGTCGACCGGGTCGACCCAGATCTTGGCGATGGCGTCGGGGTTGCTCTCGGCCACGGCCTCGATCTCGACGCCGCCCTGGGCGCGAGAGCATGCCGAGGTGCTTCTTGGCGCGAGCGGTCGAGCGTGAAGCTGGCGTAGTACTCCTCGGCGATGTCGGAGGCGTGCTCGATCCAGATGATCGTCGACGACGTGGCCCTTGATGTCGATGCCCGAGGATGTTGCGTGGCGTGCTCGCGGCACCTCGTCGGCGTCGTTGGCGAGCTTCACGCCGCCGGCCTTGCCGCGGCCGCCGACGTGCACCTGGGCCTTGACCACGACCGGGTAGCCCGACCGCGCTCGGCGGCGGCGACGGCGTCGTCGACCGTCGTCGACCGCCTCACCCGTCGGACACCGGGATGCCGAAGGAGGCGAAGAACTGCTTTCCCTGGTATTCGAAGAGGTCCACCCTCGTCTGCCTTCCTGCTCGGCTGGAGCCCGACCGGCGTCGCCGGTGTCGGTACCGGGGCGCGGACCGCGCGGTCCGCACCCGGCGGGCGATACTAAACGGGTGATGTCCGCAACCCAATATCGAGCCGGGCCGAGCCGACCACCGTTGAACGGGAGCACCGGCTGATGCCCGTCGAACGACGCACTGGTTCCAAGCAGGTGACCGCCGTCGTTTTCGGCGTCGTCGCGGTCCTGCTGGCGATCGGGCTGGCCTGGGGAATGCTCGCGTTGGCTTCGGGAGGCGACGGCCCCGTCCGGGTCCAGCTCGGCGACGACGAGTTCCGTGTAGGAAACGCCGAACGACAGGCTCGTCAGATCGCAGAAGACGGACCGGCGATCTACTCCGACGTGTCTGGCAGGGGCCAGCGACAACCGATCGTGGTGAACCACTTCGGTGACGACGCCGAGATCCGCTGGGTCGCCTTCCCGGCGGTCCTGCCCGGAGCGTCCGAAGGCTGCTTCCTGGCGTGGAACGCCGAGCTGGATCTGTTCGAGGAGCGGCGCCCGCCTGAGGGCGGCGGACGCGACGACGTGGGTGAGCTCTGCTCCGACCGGACCGCAGCACCCAACGGTGAAGGACTCGAGCAGTACGGATGGCAGGTCGACGATGATGGCAACCTGCTCATCGACGTGCGCGGCGACGCTGCCAGCACGACGACCGGCGGCTGAGACAGCCTGCGTCAGCTGGTCGTGCCGAACAGCGGCAGCAGGCGGTCGCGCTGGAGCTTGCGTGTACCGGTCCGCGGAAGATCGTCGACGACGATCACCTCGCGGGGGGTCTTGTAGTGCGCCATCCGCACCCCGCTCCAGACCCGCAACTGGTCGCCTGAGAGCTCGGAGCCGGGGCGCAGCCGAACCGCTGCGACGGGCACCTCACCCAACTTCTCGTCGGGACGACCTACGACTGCAGCCTCGAGAACCTCGGGGTGCTCCTCGAGATCGGCCTCCACCTCCAATGGGTAGACGGAGTACCCGCCCGACTTGATCACGGCCTTCTCACGACCGTGGAACATCACGGTGCCCAGCGGCCCGGAACGCACCAGGTCACCGGTGCGCAGCCAGCCGTCGGGCGTCACCGCGGCATCCGTCGCGGCCTTGTCGCCCCAGTACCCCTTGAGGACTCCCGGTCCCCGGAGCCACAGCTCGCCGACCTGGCCTGGCAGCACCGGGCGACCGCTCGGGTCGGCAACCTTCATCTTCCAGCCCGGCATCGACACACCCAGCGAGTCGCCCAGACCGATCGGCAGAATCGGTGGGGAGATCTTCGCCGCCACGCTGCCGCCGACCTCGACCATCCCGTAGCCCTCGATGAAGACCGCCTCCCCCACCGGGCCGACACCGGGCAGCGCGGCGGTTGCACCGAAGGACTTGAAGCGGCGGGCCAACTCGGACGGCATGACGTCGGCACCGCTGATCCAGGCGCGTACGGACGTCAGATCCCTGTCCTCGGCGCCGCTTTCCAGCATCGCCCTGTACATCGCGGGAACGCCTACGAAGGCCGAGCAACGACGGTCCTCGATCGCATCGAGGACCTGCTTCGCCGAGAACCTGTCGAGGAAGTACACAGGGACACCCGCGACAGCAGCCACCATGAGGGCGACGAATCCCATGATGTGCGCCACCGGCAGCGACATCGCCACCTCGTCGTCACGCATCACGAACGGCCACGCTGCGGCTGTGGAGACCTGGCCGACAAGACCGCGGTGGGTCAGCTCTGCACCCTTGGGTCGACCAGTGGTGCCCGATGTGTAGAACAGAGCGGCGATATCGCCCGGGTCAGGGTGCACGGCAACCGGGGGTGCGCCTCGGGAACCACGCCCGCGCTCCAGGTCGTTCGCGCTGCGCACCACCAACTTGGCACCGGAGTCGGCGATGACGTGATCGACCTCGGCATCGGTCATCTGGGCGTTGACGGGCGCAGGCAGTCCGCCGGCGCGCGCCACTGCCATACAGACCAGGAACTGGTCGACCCCGTTGGCGGTGGCGACGACGACCGGGAGACCAGGCTCGCTCCGTGCCGCGATCGCGGCTGACCACTTCTCGACCTGTCGAGCAGCCTCCAGGTAGGTGAGGCTCCGCAAGGCGCCCGGTTCGAGCTCCTCGGTCACGAACGTGCGATCGCCGTGGATCTCAGCGAGTCTCGCCATCAGATCGGCCAGCGTCACCGATCTACACAGCGCTATCTGTGCTCGACCCAAGACCGTACTGATCAACTTGCCCGTCCTGATTCGCCCATCCGGACAGCTTTGCACGCCCCGGACGCAGCGGAGGTGTGCCTGTCAGGCCTTCTCGAGCGGCGCCCATGACAACAGGAGCCTCTTCTCGCCCACGGACGGGAAGTTCACCACGGCCTCGGCCTTCTCGCCGGAGCCTTCGATCATCAACACCACGCCTTCTCCCCAGACGTTGTGACGAACGTCGTCGCCGACCTTGAAGCCGAGTTCATGTGCGTGGGTGGGCCTTGGCACGCCCTGGCGTGTGGCCCGCTCGACCGCTCGTTCGCGGCCCTGCGGCTCCCACGACGTCGCGCCCCACCCGCTGGGACGGCCTTCGGCACGCGACGCGCGCCTCGTGGTCCTGCTCGCGGACGAGTCCTCGATCAGCTCGGACGGGATCTCTTCGATGAAACGGCTGGGCGGGTTGTACTGGGTCGCTCCGAACAGCGTCCGACACCACGCGTGGGTCAGGTAGAGGCGCTCCCTGGCACGGGTGATACCGACGTAGCAGAGCCTGCGCTCCTCCTCGAGCTCGGCCGGCTCGGTCAAGGAGCGCACGTGCGGGAACACGCCCTCTTCCATGCCGACGATGAACACGACCGGGAACTCGAGCCCCTTGGCCGAGTGGAGCGTCATGAGGACCGCGCCCGTCTCTGACGGATCGTCGGGATCGGGCAGCTGGTCCGTGTCTGCCACCAACGAGACCTGCTCGAGGAACGCCTCGACGCTGTCGTGGTCGCGTGCCATGCCAACGAGCTCGGCCAGGTTCTCCAGGCGCGACTCGGCCTCGATCTGTTGGGCGGGAGCAGCCGCATCCGCGCGCAGGTCCTCGAGATATCCGCTGCGCTCGAGCAGCGTCTCGAGCATGTCGGCGGGTGTTGCGGACAGATCCGCGCCGAGGTCGTCGAGCAACGACAGGAAGGACTCGATCCCGCGCGCCGAACGGGCCGAGGCACCGGCGTCGTCCCACCGTCGGAGCGCTTCGACGAAGGTCGCCCCTCTGGCACGGGCGTAGGCGTCCAGGCGGCCCACGGTCTGATCCCCGACCCCCCGCTTGGGCACGTTGAGCACCCGCTTGACGCTGACCTCGTCGGTCGGGTTCACGACGGCCTTCAGGTAGGCCATCGCGTCCTTGATCTCCTTGCGGTCGAAGAAGCGGGTCCCACCCACGACCCGGTACGGGATACCGGCACGCATCATCTGCTCCTCGACGACACGGCTCTCCGCGTTGGTCCGGTAGAAGACCGCCATGTCGGACCAGCGGACGTCACCGCCTTCGTGCAAGCGCGACATCTCGCGGGTTACCCACTGGGCCTCGTCGGTCTCGTCCTCGCCCTGGAAGCGGACGACCTTGTCGCCTGCCCCGGACTCGGTCCACAGGTCCTTGGGCTTGCGACCCTTGTTGTTGGCTATGACCGCGTTGGCGGCGTCGAGGATGTTCTGGGTCGAGCGGTAGTTCTGCTCCAGGACCACGACCGTCGCGTCCGGGAAGGCGGTCTCGAACTCCAGGATGTTGCGCATGTCAGCACCCCGAAAGCGGTACACCGAGTTGTGAACCAGGACTCCGTCGGCGACGTAGGTGTGGGTGCCGTCCACCTCGAGGTCGTAGACGGGGCCGTCATGAGGCATCAGCTCGACCTGATCGACAGTGGCCTCGATGAGCTCCCCGTCCTCTTCCACCAGCACGTGCATCCCGGGCCGGAGGTGCGAGAGCGGCGTGTAGTCGTAGATGGTGCGGTCGACCGCCATACGCCGACGCACCTCCAGGCCTTCGGTCTCGGCGATGCTCAAGGCCAGGTCGAGCGCCTCGCGGTAGTCGACGCGGGCGGTCTCCAGCCGATGGTTCATCGACCACGCCACGCTGTGGGTCGGCCGCCCGGCCCTCACGTCGGAGAACATCGTCAGGTCGACCGACCGGGATTCAGATCCGTTCCGGGGGCGATGGTGTGGGAACTCCGGATGGATCAACGAGTCGGCCATCAGCTGCTTGGCCGCGGCCTGAGTGTCGAGTGCATCGTGCGGACGCTCCAGCCAGGCGTCGTCCATCTCCGGCTCGCGACCCGCCGAGTGGAAGCATGCCGTGGGCAGCCCGTAGCTGGCGGCGTACAGCGACTCCCAATAGACAGCCTCGGCCTCGGAGTCGCAGGTTCGTAGCACCCAGAGCTTGTCGACCGACTCCTGATCGACCCGCCCCCCGAACCCGCATTGCTGTCGGCCGCTGTCGTGGGAACCGATGATCCCGGTGCGACCGACGCTGTAACCGCGGTCGGCCCTGTACATCAGGCAGACGAACTGGGAGCCCTCGGCCACACCCATGCCGCGCCGGCACGATGTGGTGCGGCGTCCCCCGCAGTTGCCTCCCTCCTACATGTACGCGAACGGTGGTGCCCTGGTACCGGCCCTGGGTGAGGTCGGTGACCCGACCCGGCGACGGCGTGCGTCCCCCGGCGGTGCCCATGACCGTGTCCCCCACCCGGACCGACTCGATCGGCACCTCCCCGTCGGGTGCGCGCACCATCGTGCCCGCCGGCAGACACTGGTCGCTGTCTCCGACGACGCAGACGCTGCGGTGCTCCTCGCCCAGCATCATCACCAGGTCGTTCTGCACCACGTTGGTGTCCTGATACTCATCGACGAGTACGTGGCGGAACCGGTCCTGGTAGTGCGTCAGCACGTCGGGACGGGTCTGGAGCAGCTCGACGGTCACTCCGAGCAGGTCGTCGAAGTCCATCGCCCCCGCACGCCTGAGACGCGCCTGGTACTCGGTGTAGATCTCGGCGATCTTGCGCTCGTGGATCACCTGGGCGGCCTCGGTGGCGTCGAAGGCGCTGCGCCCCTCGTTCTTGAGGGCCGAGATGGCCGCGTGCACCGAACGCGGAGCGAAGCGTTTGGGGTCGATCCCCAGGTCACGCACCACGTAGCCGGTCAGCCGCACCGCGTCCGCCTGGTCGTAGATGGTGAACTGCGAGGGGTAGCCGAGCTCCTGGGCGTCGCGCCGCAGGATGCGCACGCAGGCCGAGTGGAAGGTCGAGACCCACATCTTCTGGGCGACCGGCCCGACGAGGCGACCGACTCGCTCGCGCATCTCGGTGGCGGCCTTGTTCGTGAAGGTGATCGCCAGGATCTGGAACGGCGAGACCCCGTACTCCTGGATCAGGTGGGCGATCCGGTGCGTCAGCACGCGGGTCTTGCCGGAGCCCGCACCCGCCACGACGAGCAACGGCCCACCGGTGTGGGTCACAGCCTCGTACTGCGCGGGGTTGAGCCCCTCGAGCAGGTCGTCGGGGGACATCATCCAGACCCTACCCGGCCGCTCCGACAGCCCCGCCGAGCCGCTCGTCCAGGAAGTCGAGCACCTTCAGGAGTGCGTCGTGGGTGGGCTGGCCGGGCTCGTCGATCAGGTCCTCGGTCAGCACCGAGTGGGCGAGCTTGCGGTGCCCCCACGGATTGCCGGGTGACGAATCGATCTCGACCCCGATGAAGGAGTCGCCGAGTTGTCGACGCAGGTTGGCGAAGCGCTCGTCGGGTACGAGCCGGTCTCCGGTGAACCGCAGCCCGAGCACGCACAGGTCGTCGTCGCGCACCCGTTCTGTCACCGCCAGCAGGTCACGGTCCGAGCAGCCCAGATCCGCAGCTCGGGCGCGTCCGAGCGCGACCGGCAACGACGGCTGGGACAGCACCGGGGCGAGCATCTCGGGCTCGGTCGCCATGGCGAGCGCGAATCCGCCGGTGAAGCACATCCCCACCGCCCCCACCCCCGGGCCCCCGCACTCGGCGTGGGCCCGGCGGGCGAGTGCCCTCAGCCAGTCGATGGCGGGAGGCGTGGTGCGCAGCGCGAAGGCTCTGAACTCCCGCGACACACAGGACGGAACCATCGCCCTGACTGCCCCTGCGTTGCTCATCCCGGCACCAGGGTCACCGAAGAGGTGCGGCATGTACACGGTGTGGCCACGCTCGATGACACGGCGTGCGAAATCGGCCACAAGAGGGGTGATCCCGGGGATCTCCGCCATGACGATGACCGCTGTGCCCTCTCCGCCGCGGTAGACCCGCCGTTGCTTGCCATCGAAGGTGAAGGTCGAAACGGCGAAGTCGTCGAGCGGGTCACGTGCCATGTCACCGAAGGTAGCCGTCCTGGTGATGAGCGCAGCCGGCCGGCACTACGGTCGACATCCATGTCGACGCCGAGGCACCGACCGTTCCGCTTCACCATCCAGGCATCACGGCTGCCCCACCCCGACGCGCTGGTCCCTTTGGCACGCAAGGCCGAGGACCTGGGAGTGGCGGTGCTGACCGTCGCCGATCACCTCGACGACCAGCTCGCGCCCCTCGCCGCGCTCATGGCTGCGGCCGACGCAACCACCACCCTGCGGGTCGGTTCGCTCGTCCTCGCCAACGACTACCGCCATCCCGTCATGTTGGCCAAGGAGGCAGCGACGATCGACGTGCTGTCGGGCGGACGCCTCGAGTTCGGGATCGGCGCAGGTTGGCTCACCCACGACTACGAGTCGGCAGGCATCACGATGGACCGACCGTCCACACGGATCGAGCGCCTGGAAGAAGCCCTCGTCATCATCCGACGGCTCTGGTCGGACGGACCGGTCGACTTCACTGGCGAGCACTACCGGCTTCGAGCGATGGAGGGCCTCCCCAAGCCGCTCCAGCAGCCCCACCCACCGATCGTCATCGGTGGCGGAGGCCCCAAGTTGCTCGCTCTGGCAGGGCGCCACGCCGACATCGTCGGTCTCAACCCGTCGCTGCCCGCCGGCGTCATCGACGCCAAGGCAGGACCCAGTGCCACAGCAGAGGCGACCGACGAGAAGCTGCGCATCATCCGCGAGGCCGCCGGCGAACGGTTCGCCCGGATCGAGCTCCAGACGAGGGTCCACCTGGCGATCGTCACCGACGACCGTCAGGCCATGTTCGATCTGTTCGCCGACGGCTTCGGCCTGACTCCTGACCAGGCGCGCAACTCGCCACACGCGCTCTGTGGCACGGTCGAGCAGATCGTCGATGACCTCCGCGAACGCCGCGAGCGGTTCGGCATCTCGACGATAGGACTCTCGGCATCCACGCTCGAGGACATGGCGCCGGTGATCGCCGCCCTGGCCGGGACCTGACTCAGGGAATGCGGCCGAAGGTGGTCGAGCTGCCCGTGCGCACAGCGGAGATCTTCACCACGTCACCGGTCTGGGGCGAGTGGATCATCTGACCACCACCGATGTACATGCCGACGTGGTACACCGGGTTTCCGCTGAACACCAGGTCGCCCGGCTGGAGCTGATCGAACGAGATGCGCTGGGTGTAGGAACGCTGCGCCCCCGAGGTCCTCGGTAGCGAAACTCCTGCCTGAGCCCACGACCAGAGCATCAGCCCGGAGCAGTCGAATCCGGCGGGCGTCGTGCCGCCCCACCGGTATGGCGTTCCCAGTCGGGACTGAGCAGCGGCGATGGCAGCCGAGGCGCGCCCGTTCGGTGCCGAGACGGGTGCTGGCGACGCTGGAGCGGAGGGAGCGGGAGCAGTCGGGCGAGCCGCAGCCGCTTGACGGCCCGAGCCGACAACTGTCGTGGGGGCGCTCGCTGCACGGCGCCCGGCGCTCTGGGTCGCGGCCCCCTGCTGTGCAGCCGCCTGCTGTGCAGCGCGGGCTGCTGCCTGTCGTGCCGCCTCGGCCGCACACGCTGCTTCCTCGGCCTCTCGGCGCTGCCGCTCCTCGGCCAGGGCGGACTGGAGCTCCTGGTTGGCGGAGTCGACCAGCTGGTCGTGGCGTGCCACGCCGGCCTCGAGCTCGCCGACCAGTTCGGCCTGACGGTCCTTGGTTTCGCTCAGCTCGGCCGAGGTCGCTTCGAGCTGCGCCGACCTTTCCTCCAGGTCGGCCTTGCTCGCTGCGTGCCCCTGAGCAGCCATCTCCCGGTCGCCCCGGAGGACCTCGAGCATGACCTGCGAGTTGACTGCGTCATTCGGGTCGGCCGCGCCGGGCAGCACCTGCTTGTGTGCACCTGCACCGACGTATGCCTCGACCAGGTAGCTAGCGGCCTGACCCCGCGTTGCGTCGACCTGGGCCTGGGCTTCGGCGACCGCAGCCTGATTGGCGTCCTGCTGGGACTGCAGCTCGGCCAGGCGCTCCTGGGTCGCGAGGAACTGCTCGTTCAGCTCGCTCGAGCGATGCTCCAGGTCGGCGAGCTCGTCGGCCAGCTGCTCCGCTCGCGCTCGGAGGCTCTCGACGCTCTGCGCGCTGGCTCCGCCACCTGACAGTGTTATGCCCGCGACGAGTCCGGCGCTGAGCAGCGCCGCGACACCACGTCTCACACGCAGCGGACCCCGCCGGGATCGGACAACACGTCGGTCGAGCGGTGATTCGGTGAGGTCGAGTTCCGGACGCATGACCGGTCCAGTCAACCACAGACCGTGACGAAGTTACAGTCGCGTTGCGATAATCAGGTGGATCGCAGCAATTCAGCAACGAAAGTGGCGGCGGATCACTCCCACTCGATCGTTCCCGGCGGCTTCGACGTGATGTCGTAGGCCACCCTGTTCACTCCCACGACCTCGTTGATGATCCGCGATGCCATCGTCTCGAGGACTTCGTAGGGGATTCGCGCCCAGTCGGCGGTCATCGCGTCCTCGCTCGTCACCGCCCGGATGATCACCGGGTAGCCGTAGGTGCGCTCGTCGCCCATGACACCCACGGTGCGGATGTCGGGCAGCACGGCGAAGGACTGCCAGATCTCGCGCTCCAGCCCCGCGATCCGGAGCTCCTCGCGGACGATCGCGTCGGCCTCCTGCAGGACGGCGACCTTGTCAGGTGTGACCTCGCCGATGATGCGCACACCAAGGCCCGGACCGGGGAAGGGCTGGCGCCAGACGATCTCGTCAGGCAGACCGAGCTCGGCGCCGACAGCGCGGACCTCGTCCTTGAAGAGCGAACGCAGTGGTTCGACGAGCTCGAAGTCCAGGTCGTCGGGCAGCCCACCCACGTTGTGATGGCTCTTGATCGTCGACCGCGTGAGCGGTGCCGGACTCGATCACGTCGGGGTACAGCGTGCCCTGCACGAGAAAGGCAGCGTCCGTCACTCCCCCGCGGGCATCCTCGAACACCCGGATGAAGAGCTCGCCGATCGCCTTGCGCTTGGCCTCGGGCTCGGTCACCCCGGCCAGGCGCTCGAAGAAGCGGTCAGCCGCCCGGACATGGATCAGCTCGATCCCCTGGTGGCGACGGAAGGTCTCGACCACCTGATCGCCCTCACCCTTGCGCATCAACCCCGTGTCGACGAAGACGCAGGTCAGCTGTGAGCCGATCGCCTTGTGCACCAGAGCCGCGGCCACCGCCGAGTCGACCCCACCAGACAGTCCGCAGATGGCCCGACCGTCGCCGACCTGGGCACGGATCGTCTCGACCGCTGTGTCGACGAAGTTCTCCATCGTCCAGTCGGAGGACAACCCGGCGACGTCGTGGAGGAACCGCTCCATCAGCATCTGGCCATGCGGGGTGTGCGCCACCTCGGGGTGGTACTGCACGCCGTAGATGCGTCGGTCGGGGTTCTCGAGAACCGCTACCTGAGCCCCCGGCGATGAGGCAGTGGCGACGAAACCCTCGGGCACATCGACGACCGCGTCGAAGTGGCTCATCCAGACGGTCTGGGTGTGTGCCAGCTCTCCCACGAGGAGCTCGCTCGACGCCCCCGATGTCGGTTCCACGACGGTCCGCCCGTACTCCCCCGCGCCACCGCGAGCGACGTTTCCACCCAGCTGCTGGGCGATCAGCTGAGCGCCGTAGCAGATTCCCAGGATCGGAACGCCGAGGTCGTAGACACCCGGGTCGATCGCAGGTGCACCCTCGACGTGGACCGACTTGGGCCCTCCCGAGAAGATGATCGCGCTCGGTGCGCGGTCGGCGAACTCCTGCGCCGTCAGCGAGGCCGGCACGATCTCGGAGTAGACGTTCGCCTCACGTACACGACGAGCGATCAACTGCGAGTACTGCGCTCCGAAATCGACTACCAGCACCTTCTCGGTCGGCGTACCAGCCGCCACCGCGCCCATCACTGCGCTCCCGGCCGCACCGACGGCACGCTCGAGACCATCAGGTCGGCCTTCTGCAGGTCCTTCAGCGACCCGTAACCGGTGACCGCCATCGATTTGCGCAGCGCCCCGATCAGATTCGTCCGCCCGTCGGCCCGCTCTGCCGGGCCGACCAGTATCTGTTCGAGCGTGCCGGCCTCGGAGAGGCGACGGAACCTCGACCTGGGCAGACGCTGGTGGAAGCTCGACATGGACCAGACGGCCCCACCGGCCGGAGCCTCGACAGCCCGGGCGAGCGGTGTGCCGAGCACCACGCCGTCGGCACCACAGACGATCGCCTTGGCGATGTCACCACCGGTGGCCAGACCGCCATCCGCGATGACGTGCACGTAGACCCCGGTCTCGTCCAGGTGACGCATGCGCGCGGCACGAGCGTCTGCGATCGCGGTCGCCTGCGGGTTGCCGACACCGAGCACCCGCCCCGTCGTCGAAGTGCCGCCGTGACCCACTCCGACGAGCACTCCTGCAGCACCGGTGCGCATCAGGTGCAGCGCCGCCTGGTAGCTCGCACATCCGCCGACCAGGACCGGAACCTCAAGGCGTCGCACCAGGTGCTTCAGGTCGAGCGGCGTGTGGGCGCCGTCGGCGACGTGCTCGGCCGAGGTGACCGTGCCCTGGATCAGCAGAAGATCCGGCTCGGCCTTGACGACGTGGGCCAGCAGCTCCTCGGTGCTCGACGGGCGGACCGCCACGCAGACGGTCGCTCCGCCGTCGCGGATCTCCTGCACGCGCTCGGCGATCAGTGTCGGTACCACCGGTGAGGAGTGGAGCTCACGAAGTCGTTGGACGGCTGCTCGCTCGTCCTCGATACCAGCGAGCTCGGCGAGGAGCGTCGACGGGTCCTCGTGGCGACACCAGAGTCCCTCCAGGTGCAGCGCAGCTGCCGCTCCCAGGCGGCCCATCTCGATCGCGGTGGCCGGGCTCGTCACACCGTCGGTCGCCGCGCCGATCACCGGCACATCGAACTGATAGGCGTCGAGCTGCCAGGAGACGTCGACCTCGTCGGCGTCACGCGTGCGCCGACTGGGCACGACCGTGACCTCGTCCAACGAGTATCCACGCCGCCCGGACTTGCCGATGCCGATCTCGATCTCTGCCACAGCTGCCCTTCGTCGGGCCCTCGACGGACCCCCATGAGAAGCGGCGAGTCTAGTGGTGCCGCAGCCCCTGGTCAGGCTCTGCCCCGGGGCGGCGAGCAGTGACCGTGATCAGGCGCTCGCGAGGTGGTCCGCCAGGCGGTGCGCGAGCGCAACGATCGTCAGCGTCGGGTTCGCGTGCCCCCCGGTCGGGAAGACCGCGCTCGAGCACACGTGCAGGTTCTCCACGTCGTGTGCGCGCAGGTCTGCGTCGACCACGCCGTCAGCGGGCGATCCGCTCATCCTCGCTGTGCCCATGGGGTGACAGCCGATGCCGGCCGGCAGCGACGAGTACGGCGTGCCGCCGGGGTCGACCTCGATGCGTCCGATGCCAGCCCGACCGAGCTCGACCGCGAGGAGCTCGACCAGTCGGCGACCGGCGCCGAGGTCCAGGTCAGTCGGCTGCCAGTCGAGACGGATGCGGCGCAACCCGGACGCGTCGCGCTCCTTCCCGAGCGTGATTCGCGATGCGGGGTCGGACGACTGCTCCGTGCGGACGTCGAGCTGGGCGACGTCCGGGCTCCGACCTGGCTGCTCCCATGCGAGCAGCGGGCCGACCGCGTCGCTCACCGCCGTCGGCTCGACCGCGGGCTCGCCGACCGCAGCACCGAAGTGGAGGAACGCCGCCGCGCTCGCCAGCTGCTCGGCCTCCTGTGCGGCCGCCGACAGCGACCAGCCCGCCCAGACGCGGGCGGGCTCCCCCTCGCCGGGCGCCTCGCCCCACGAGTACAGGGGTGGCAACTCGGGATCGACCATGACCCGGGCGCTGCCGGCCCAGCGGTGCAGGTGATCGGAGAACCCGACGCCGACCAGGCCGGACGAGTTGGCGATCCCCCGCTCGCCGTCCCACGACAGGAGCAGGCGAGCCACTTCGTACCCACCCGCGGCCAGCACGAACTCGTCGCCCACCACGTCGTGGGTCGATCCCGACGGGGTGCGCACTACCAACCGCTCGATACGCCCGCCGGTCGGATCCAGCGACGCGTCCACCGCAGTGGCGTCGACCAGCACCGTCGGACCGTCGGCCTCCTCGAGGCGATCAGCCAGGTCGACGCCGAACATGACCGGGCGGGAGCCCTGCACGATGATCGTCTTCAGGACGCCGTCCTCGAGCAGCGGGGTGGTACCGGCCCGCTGATGCCAGGCGGCGGACGAGAAGCCCGTCGTGCCCAGCTCGAGCGTCACCGCCGCACTCTCGTACCAGGGGTCCAGCTCCGAGCGCTCGATCGGCCAGCCGGAGCCGGGCACCCACGGTCGGGCCGACAGGTCGATCGCATCCAGGGGCCGGCACAGCCCGGCCCAATGGCCCGAGGCCCCTCCGAGTGCACGCAGACGCACATCAGCGGTGCTCATCTCGACATCGCCGAACCTCAGCGGCCGACCGACGACCTCGCCCCGGTCGAGGTCGCGGGCCTCGTCGGTGAGCTGACGCCCGCCGCTCTCGAGCACGACGACCGAGCAGCCGAGCGCCGTCAGGTCGAGCGCCACGGTCAACCCGGCGGGCCCCCCGCCGACGACGACCACCTGCGCCTCGATGCGCTCACCGGGACTCAGCTCCGTGGCGCTGGACACGGTCATGCGCCCGCCTCGTCGATCGCCATGGCCAGGCGCACCTCGGTGGTGGCGAGAAGCCACCCTGCGAGGCCCAGCGTGGCGCCTAGGGCGAAGTCCTCCGACATCGCGCGGCCGATTCGCTCGCGGGCCGCGACGTCGATGGTCGCCGGATCGGCAAGGGCTGCTGCGCTGAGCCCCAGCTCGTCGGCGACGCTGCCTGACTCGAGCTCCGGATGCTCCCGTCGCGCCGCCGCGGCGATGGCGGCGGCGTGCTCGTGCAGCCCGTCGGCGTCGGCACCCTTGCCGCTGCAGCCGACGACGGTCGAGCCGATCGCCACCCCCGCAGCGCCCCCGGCCACGAGCAGCACCGAGCGGCGACTCAGCAGCACTCGTTCACACCGGGATCGGACACGGGGCGGGAACGTATCACCGGGACAGGCGCCCTCCGTAGCAGCGCACCGACGCCCTCATCCGCAGCGATGCGACGCAACGGCTCGGCCGCAGGTGGCCATGCCGTCGGCGAAGGTGACGTCCACGGGACCGGTGTCGGGAGCGAAGCGACCGTCGAGGCCTTCCACAACCTCCACCGTCGCCGGGGCGAGCGACAGGTCCACCAGCACGAAGCGTCCGTTGCGCTCGACGATCGCCGCATCGTCGAGCTGGGCCCCGTCGACCGCTGCCGCGTCGAGCAGAAGCCAGCGGCGGCCGCTCATCGGCCCGAAATGGTCGAGTGCGAAGTAGTCCGGATAGATGCCTACGTACGCGACCTCGGGCAGCGTCCGCAGCACGTAGGGCGTCCAGAGGTTGTGCAGGTACTCCGAGGCCAGGACCACCGAGTCCTCGCCCAGTGGGTCACGTCCGGCCAACCAGGTCTCGGCCTGGAGGAACTCGTCGTCGATCCAGCGGCCGAAGGACTCGCCGATCCGAACCGCCCGCACCGCGCCGGGTGCAGCCAGCACGAGGCACGCCAGCACCAGGACCGAGGCGCCGGCGACGGCACGTACGCGGGGCGAGCACGCGGCGAGTCGCGCCGAGTCACTCACCCGGTGTCCGACCTCGCGCCAGCCCATCACGGCTCCCACCAGCAGCAGGGGCACGGCCCACTCGACGAGTCGCTCCTGGGGGTACCCCGATCGTTCGACCTGCCCCAGCAGGGCCCACCACAGCACGGCGGAGAGCACCAGCGCGATCCACCACCGCCGGACGGGCCCGACCGCGCAGACCGCGGCCAGCCCGACGAGTGCGACCGCGGCGAACGCGACGACGGCGACCCGAGATGCCGAGCCCTGGGCGATCGCCGGTGCGGCGTCGCCACCCCGGGCCAGCGCTCGCAGGATCGAACCCGGGCCACGCGTCGCCGCATAAGCGGACTCGTACCCGTCCGGCGCGTTCCCGCGAGCGAGACCGATCAGCATCCGTGCCACAGCAGCACCCCCGAGCAGAACGCTCCAAGCCGCGGCCCGCAGCACCCAGCGCAGGTCGATCGACCGCCGACGCCACCACGGCACCGAGACCAGTGCGACCAGCGGGATGAGCGCAAGGGTCAACACCTCGGAGTAGACGGCAGCGACACCTCCGAGCGCCAGCGCGACGACGATCGGCGACGCGCCGTCGTCGTCGCCCTCGGTGCCGCGGGCGAGTTCCTCCACCAGCACGAGCAGCAGGGCGAGGCCCAGCAGCGCCGGCGTGTGCTGATCGGCGACGTGGTCGAGCGCCGATGCCGACGTCCCGACCACGGCCATCGCGAGCACGCTCGACCCGAGCCCCAGACCGAACTCTCGGCACAGCGCTCCGACCGCCATGACCAGTACGACCAGGTACACCAGCGTGAGCGGGAACCACAGATCGAGCGGGTCCACGGACGAGCCCCGGGAGACCAGTGCAGCGAGCGAGTCGGAGCCAACTCGCCAGGAACCGCTCCAGAAGACGTCCCAGGTGGAGCCCAGCAGCGGGGTGCCCAGGGGCGCACCGTTCGAGAGCGCACCGGCTCCACCGAAGGTGGTGTGTGTGCGGAGCCACTCCGGGATCGCTACGAAGAAGAACCCGTCGTGGTTGGACGACAGGTGCACGAACCGAGCACTGCCGAACCGTTCGATGACGACGAGAAAGGGCACGATGACGAGCACGCCGGTGCCGAACCCGGCGCCCCACCACCGCAGTTCGCGGGCCGACGCCAGCAGCCGATCGTGCCTACGCACCCACGTGAGCACGAGCCCCCCGGCCAGCGCCGCAACGGTGAGCGCCAGCGCGTGCACCGATCCCGGCGGCACCACCAGTCCGATCCAGGACAGCCACAGCACCAGGGCGGCGAGACCCAACGGCGACGCGGACAGCAGCGACCTCCCCGAGCCCGGGACCCACGCCAGGACCGCCGAACCCACCGCCGTGGACACGACGATCAGCCCGAAGATGACGAGGAGTGTGAGAAGCATCCGAGCGGCCCGCTCGACTCAGCTCCTGAGCGATCGCAGCAGCTGCCGGGCCATGGTGGCGTTCATCTGGTAGGCGACCTTGCCGGCGGCTTTCGTCGCCTGCTGGACCACTCCGCCACCGGTCGCTTCCTCCATTGTGTCGAGGCCGGAGACGACGGCGGCCTTGGTGGTGTCGGTCACCTTGTAGCCCATGTTGGTCAAGCCCTTCACCACCTCGGACTGGGCGATCGGCTCCGGTGCGGCGGATGCGATGATCCTCAGAGCCTCCTTGGTGAGCTCGGCACCCTGGTTGACCGCCTCGACGGCGCTCAGGTTCGACACTTCCTCTCCCTCGACCGATGCGAGCCAACGGCGCACCTTGACCAGCAACTCGCCATGGGTCTCGCCCTCGAAGGTCAGCTCCGGCATGGCCCCACGCTACCGCCCGATCGTCGGCTACTGCGTGGACCAGCGGTCGCGGGTCTCCACCTCCTGCTGCGCGCCGACTGCCAAGCGGAGCACCCGCGACAGCGAGACTAGGATCTAGCAATGGCGACCGTCCCCCGTGATCCTGCCGGCACCACGAGCTCAGCGGAGGCGGACCCGCTGGCCAGGTTCGGGCAGATGGGACTCACCTTCGATGACGTCTGCCTGGTTCCCGCCGCGTCGGACGTGGTGCCCGCGCAGGTGTCGACCTCTACCCGCCTCACGAGTGACATCGCGCTCGGCCATTCCGCTCATGTCGGCGGCCATGGACACCGTCACCGAGGCTCGCCTCGCCATCGCCATCGCCCGTGAGGGCGGCATGGGCGTGATCCATCGCAACCTGTCCATCGAGGACCAGGTCACCGAGGTCGACAAGGTCAAGCGCTCGGAGTCGGGGATGATCGTCGACCCGGTCACGCTCGGACCCGACGACCTGGTCGGCTCGGCGCTCGACCTGATGTCCAAGTACCGCATCTCGGGCGTGCCCATCGTGGACGGCGCGCACCGCCTCGTCGGCATCCTCACCAACCGCGACCTGCGCTTCGAGGACGACCGCTCCCGCCCTGTGCGAGAGGTCATGACCTCCGAGGGCCTGGTCACCGCAGCGCAGGGCACGACGCTCGAGGAGGCCCAGACCATCCTCGGTCGCCACCGGATCGAGAAGCTGCCCGTCGTCGACGACGAGGGCCGTATCACCGGATTGATCACCGTCAAGGACATCAACAAGAAGATCAAGTACCCACACGCCACCAAGGACTCCCAGGGACGCCTGCGCTGCGCCGCCGCCGTCGGCGTGGGCGATGACTCCCTCGAGCGGGCCCAGGCACTGGTCGACTCGGGGGTCGACCTGATCGTGGTCGACACCGCGCACGGGCACTCCGCCGGCGTGCTCGAGGTGGTCACCAAGATCAAGGCCAACCTGTCTGTCGCGGTCGCCGGCGGCAACATCGCGACCGGCGATGCTGCTCGTGCCCTGATCGACGCGGGCGCCGATGCCGTCAAGGTCGGTGTCGGGCCGGGCTCCATATGCACCACCCGCATCGTGGCCGGAGTCGGCGTGCCGCAGCTGACCGCCATCCACGAGTGTGCCGTCATCGCAGCCGAGCACGGCGTCGGACTGATCGCCGACGGCGGCGTGCGCTACTCGGGCGACATCGCCAAAGCCATCGGCTCGGGCGCCGACGTCGTCATGGTCGGCAGCCTGCTCGCCGGCGTGGACGAGACCCCCGGCGAGATCGTGCTGTCCAAGGGCGAGCGTTACAAGGCCTATCGGGGCATGGGCTCGCTCGGCGCCATGAGCGACCGCTCCTTCTCAAAGGACCGCTACTTCCAGGGCGAGGTGGAGACGACCGAGAAGGTCGTGCCGGAGGGCGTCGAGGGGCGGGTGCCCTACAAGGGGCCGGCATCGAAGATCCTCTACCAACTTGTCGGCGGCCTGCGATCGGCCATGGGCTACTGCGGCACCCACACCATCGCGGAACTACAGCGCAACTCACGCTTCGTGCGGATGAGTCCCGCTGGCCTGCGCGAGGCCCATCCCCACGATGTGACGATCACCGCCGAAGCGCCCAACTACTGGATGTAGTCCAGCTGGATGTAGTCCAGCCGACAACGAACCGGATGAATTGTCAGACGGTTCGCTGTCACACCCGCCACTTAGACTCGAACCCATGTTCGATGCAGGAAGGGTCGCTCGGGGCCTGGACCTCGATGGCGCAGCAGCAACCGGAGTGGCGGCAGCATCCGGCGTCTTGTCGACCATGGCGTCCCTCCCTGCCGGTGCGTTGTCAGACGACACGTTGGCCGAATCAGTGCTCGTGGTCGAGCAGGCGCGCCGCTTCCTGGATGCCGCCGAGCTGTCCTGGCTCGGGGAGCTGGATCGACGCGGGGTGACCGAGACCCGGTTCGGTCAGCGAGCGGCCACATGGCTGGCGCACGAGGCCAAGCTGCCCAGGTCCGTCGCCGCCGCACGCGTGCGAACCGCTCGCAGGGTTACTGGTGATCTGACCGTCGTCGGAGATGCACTGCGTGCAGGCTCGATCGGATTCGACCATGCCCGCGTACTGGCCGACGCCGCCAACCAGCGGAACATCGACGAATTGGCAGGCGTCGCCGGCGAGCTCTGCGACGTGTCTCGCGTGACCTCGTTCGACCGGTGGTCGGCCGAGGTGCGGGGGCTCGCCGACCTTCTCGATGCCGATGGAGGTCACGACCCTGCCAGCGGTGTGCCAGATCCCAGGTTGTCGATCAACCGCGTCGGTGACGTCACAACGATCTCAGGGCAGCTCGCCGGCGACGGCGCCCACTTGGCCCAGTCAGCGCTCGAGCAGCTCGCCGACGAGATGTTCGCCGCGCACACTCGCGATCACACGATCGCTGGCACGCCGGTGCCGGGACGCCCCCAGCTGCTGGCGGAGGCGTTCGTGGAGCTGTGCCGCCGCGCACTCGCGGTCGATATCGGGGCATCTCGAGCGCCGCGGGTCGAGGCGACAGTCGTCATCAACGCCGCCGAACCCGACCGGGTCTGCGACCCGTCCGGCCGGTTGCTCACCGATCCAACGGTGCTCCTGTGCGATGCGGTCATGTGGCCGATCATCACCACCTTCGACTCGGTCCCGCTCGCCACCGGCCGTTCCCACCGCTTCGCCACCCCACACCAGGTGCGAGCACTGAACCTCCGTGACGGTGGCTGCGTGTTCCCGGGCTGCGACGCACCCGCATCGTGGACCGACACTCACCACGCCGACCCTTGGGCCCACGGCGGCCGCAGCGACGTCGAGAGGATGTGTGGACTCTGCCGAAGGCACCACCGTCTGGCCCACCATCCGGACTGGCAGCTCCACCTCCATCCCGACGGTTGGACCAGCTGGACCCGACCCGACGGTCACACCTTCTGGGGCCAACGTCACCAACGCGAACGCCACGGCCCAGCTCCCGCTGGTCCCGCTGCCACACCTCCCCCACCCGACTCCTGAGCCCTCGCACGGGCGGGCGCTGCAGCGTCGCTCAGCGCACCGGCTCCATCCAGCGGGGAGTCGGGGTGGACACCGCGCGCTCGTAGAGCGACCGGCCGTCGTCGGTCACGTGCAGCAACATCCGACGGAGACCCTGCGCCCCCGCAGCGCGGTGACCTCCGCCAGCAGCTGCCACCCGACGCCGCGGCGGCGGTGGGCAGGCGCTCCACTCGCAGCGCTACGACTGCCTCGAGATCCTTGTCGGTCGCAGGGCGGATGAGCACCGGGCGATCGTGATGGTGTCGCGCACGGCCTGGTCGAGGTGTGGCTGCTCGGGCGAGTCAGCTCAGACGACGCCGCCCAGTCCGCCCGGGTCTATCGGGAAGTGGATCATCTCGACACCGCGAGCGGGGTCGAGGTCGGTCAGCCCGCCAGGGTCCGTTCCGGTCAGCAGCGCCAACAGCTGACGCAGGAGCGCCGCGGTCGCTCCCCAGACTGTGTCGCCGACCAGGTCGAAGAAGTACACCGGCCGGGAGTTCTCACCCTCCCCCCAGCGCTCCTCGCGGAACACCCCCGGTTCCATCAGCTCCGACAGAGGCACGTGCAGCACCGCCTCGACCTCGGCAGGGTTGCGGCCCAGCTCCGGCCGCCCCTCGATCAGCCCGACGACCGGAACTATGTACGCACGCCGGGTGACCGTGGTCAGGTGGTCGAGCTCCCCCAGTGGCTCGACGGCCGCGGGGTCCAGGAACACCTCCTCCTGCGCCTCTCGCAGCGCCGCCTGGACGTAGCTCTCCCCCGGATCTGCGCGGCCACCGGGGAAGCTGACCTCGCCCTTGTGGGTACGAAGCGACTGAGCACGTCGGGTCAGCACCACGAACAGCTCGCCGTCATGCTCGTACAACGGTACGAGCACTGCGGACGGGGATGCACCCAGCTCTCGAACCGGCGACGGCAGGCCCTGACGCTCAGCCGGCACCGCCGAACGAACACGCTCGGGCACTATCAGCCCGCTCGTCTGTCTCACCTGCGACCAGGGAGCGGGACGCCCGGGGGTCCACAGGGCAGGTCGTGGGATCACCTGAGGGCCGCCGCGACCCGCGGCTACCGGATCGGTCACCTCGCAGGGAGGAAGCCGGCAACGAGCTCATCGAGCGGCTCACGCAGGTCGCCGGGATCGGGCGAGGGTCGGGGGTCCATGGGGCCGCATCGTACCGGCGGCGACCGGCAGCGGGAGTGTCGGCCCCGTTCCGGGAATCTGGGAGTCCCGGTGCAGCGGCGGCCGCGAGTCCGACAGAAGGGGTTCCTGGACGCGTCGAGGGCCGGCCAAGCGGGCCGGCCCTCAACGGAATCACTCGGGCAGTGCCCGGGCGGTCATCACATCATGCCGCCCATACCGCCCATGCCGCCCATGTCGGGCATGCCGCCGCCGGCGCCCGCTTCCTCGGGCTTGTCGGCGATGAGTGCCTCGGTGGTGAGCAGGAGGCTGGCGATCGACGCCGCGTTCTGCAGCGCCGCACGGGTCACCTTGGCCGGGTCGATGACACCGGCCTTGAGCAGGTCCTCGAACTCGCCGGTCGCGGCGTTGAAACCGATGTTGCCGGTCTCACGCTCGAGCTGCCTGGACGATGACCGCACCCTCGAGACCGGCGTTGTCGCGCGATCTGGCGGGCGGGGGAATCCAGGCTGTTCAACACGATGCGAGCACCGGTGCGCTCGTCACCGTCGAGTGCCTCGACCTGACCGGCGACAGCGGCCTTGGCCCGGACGAGAGCGGTGCCGCCACCGGCGACGATGCCCTCTTCGATGGCAGCGCGGGTCGCCGACAGCGCATCCTCGATGCGATGCTTCTTCTCCTTGAGCTCCACCTCGGTGGCGGCGCCGACCTTCACGACGGCCACGCCGCCGGACAGCTTCGCCAGACGCTCCTGGAGCTTCTCGCGGTCCCAGTCCGAGTCGGTGTTGTCGATCTCGGCCTTGATCTGGGCGACGCGACCTGCGACGTCGTCGGAGGTGCCTGCACCCTCGATCACGGTGGTGAGGTCCTTGGTGACGACGACCTTGCGGGCCGAGCCCAGCAGGTCCAGCGTGGCGTTGTCGAGCTTGAGGCCGACCTCTTCGGCGATGACCTGGCCACCGGTCAGGACCGCCAGGTCCTGGAGCATGGCCTTGCGGCGCTCACCGAACCCGGGGGCCTTGACCGCCACCGAGTTGAAGGTGCCACGGATCTTGTTGACCACCAGGGTCGCCAGGGCCTCACCCTCGACATCCTCGGCGATGATCAGCAGCGGCTTGCCGGCCTGCATGACCTTCTCGAGGACCGGGAGAAGGTCCTGGACCGACGAGATCTTCGAGTTGAACAGCAGGATGTAGGGGTCCTCGAGGACCGATTCCTGACGCTCGGCGTCGGTCACGAAGTACGGCGACAGGAAGCCCTTGTCGAACTGCATGCCCTCGGTGAAGTCGAGCTCGATGCCGAAGGTGTTGGACTCCTCGACGGTCACGACGCCGTCCTTGCCCACCTTGTCGATCGCGTCGGCGATGACTTCACCGATGGACGAGTCGGCGGCGGAGATGGCTGCGACCTGGGCGATCTCGGACTTCTCGTCGATCTCCTTGGCCAGCTCGGCGATCGAACCGACCGCAGCTGCGACAGCGGACTCGATGCCTCGCTTGACGCCCATCGGGTTGGCGCCGGCTGCCACGTTGCGCAGGCCCTCGTGCACGAGCGCCTGGGCGAGCACGGTCGCGGTGGTGGTGCCGTCACCAGCGATGTCGTTGGTCTTGGTCGCCACCTCCTTCACCAGCTGGGCACCCATGTTCTCGAAGGGGTCCTCGAGCTCGATCTCCCGGGCGATGGACACACCGTCGTTGGTGATGGTGGGGGCGCCGAACTTCTTGTCGAGCACCACGTTGCGGCCCTTGGGGCCGATGGTGACCTTGACGGCGTCAGCCAGCTTGTTGACGCCGGCCTCGAGCGAGCGACGAGCTTCGTCGTCGAACTTCAGAATCTTTGACATGTGTTCTCTTCTTCGTTCAGGAGTGGTCTGTGACGATCAGTTGGCGTTGATCACTTGATGGTCGCGAGCACGTCGCGGCCCGCGAGGATGAGCAGGTCCTCACCCTCGATGGTGATCTCGGTGCCGCCGTACTTGGAGTACACGACGGTGTCGCCGACGTTGATGTCGAGCGGGATCAGCTCGCCGGAGTCGGAACGACGGCCCGGGCCCACAGCGAGGACTTCGCCCTGCTGTGGCTTCTCCTTGGCGGAGTCCGGGATCACCAGACCGCTGGCGGTCTTCTCCTCGGCCTCGGCCGGACGGACGACGATGCGGTCCTCGAGGGGCTGGATGCTCATGCTGAATTGCCTCCGTAGGCGGTTTGGCACTCGATACTGACGAGTGCCAAACCTAGCACTCGATTTGGCCGAGTGCTAGGCACCCCGACCGAGGTGACCGAGGGACGGATCAGACATGGGCTTCAGCAAAGGGTCGGCAGCCTCAGGTTCGGGTCGGCCCCGCAGTCGAGCGGAGTCGGACCCAGCCGCTCGAGCCTGTACCACCCCGCCGACGCGATCATCGCGGCGTTGTCGGTACACATCGCCCGGCTGGGCAGGAACCCGTGACGACCATCGTCGGCGCACGCCCCGAGGAACTGCTCGCGCAGTAGCGAGTTGGCCGCCACTCCCCCACCGAGCGCCAGCGCCTTCGCTCCGACCTGATCTGCGGCACGGCGGGCCTTCGCCACGAGCACGTCGACGACCGCCGCCTGGAAGCTGGCTGCGACATCCTCGGTCGCCACATCGGGATGCTTGCGCACATGGTTGACGACCGATGTCTTGAGCCCGCTGAAGGAGAAGTCCAGGCCTTCGTCCATCATCGAGCGCGGGAACCTGATCGCCTCGGGATCGCCAGACATGGCGACACGATCGATCGCTGGCCCGCCCGGGTAACCAAGGCCCAGGAACCGGGCGACCTTGTCGAACGCCTCGCCCGCAGCATCATCGAGAGTCTGGCCCAGCAGCCGGTAGCGACCGTGGTCCTCCATCGAGACGAGCATGGTGTGACCGCCCGACACCAACAACACCACCAGCGGGAACGAGAGCTCGGGATCCTCGAGGAACGACGCGTACAGGTGCGCCTCGAGGTGGTTCACCGCCACGAACGGCACGTCCCAGGTGAGCGCCAACGCCTTGGCGGCGGACACGCCGACCAACAGCGCGCCGATGAGACCCGGACCGGTGGTGGCTGCAACCGCGTCGATGTGCGAGCCGTCCAGACCCGCCTCGACGAGAGCCCGCGCAGTGACCGGGATCATCAGCTCGTTGTGGGCACGGCTGGCGATCTCGGGAACGACCCCGCCGTAGCGGGCGTGCAGGTCTACCTGCGACGACACCACCGACGACACCACCTGGGTACCACCTCGGACACACGCTGCCGCGGTCTCGTCGCACGACGTCTCGATCCCCAGGATCATCGTCGTCTGGTCGACAGTCCGGTTGTCGGCGCTCTGGTCGGCGACGATCAGCGGCACTTCGAATCCCTCCCAGCCAGATCCCCGTCGATCTCATCGAGTCGGCGGCCGTATGCGTCACCGTCCAAGTCATGTGCCCACATGATCAGCGCATCCTCGTTCACTTCCCGGTAGTAGTTGCGACGGACCCCACCCGGGACGAACCCGAACCTCCGGTACAGCTCCTGTGCACCGCGGTTGGACATGCGCACCTCGAGGGTGACGCCCTCGAGACCCGTGGTCACGGCGTGGCGCATCGTCGTCGACATCATCCGCGTGGCTATCGACGTGCGCCGACGATCGGGGTGGACCGCGACATTCGTGATGTGGCCCTCACCTGCGGTGTCCATGAGGCCGCAGTAGCCGACCACCTCGTGTCCGTGCAGCGCCACGACGTAGTAGCGACTGGTGGGCATGCGCAGCTCACCCATGAACAACCCCAACGACCACGGATGCGGATTGGTTCGCTGCTCGATCGCCATGACACCGCGCAGGTGGCGACGCCGCATGGGCACCACGCACACCTGGGGCGCTGCACTTCCTTCACCCGACGGCACACGGTCGTGGATCGACAGACCGATCATGCGGAGTCCCTGGTGGTCCAGTTGATCTCGGCGTCGGGACGGCGCAGGTAGATGGGAGCGATCTCGTCGATCTGCTGGTAGTCCTCGCGCAGGGCCCGGGCGTGGGCCAGCTGCACCAGCGACGAGGCCGACGGGAAGCTGCTGGCGCGGTCGACGATCTCGACGCGGGCCAGACCGTCGAAGTCCTCTCGGTAGCGATGGGCGCCGTCACCGACCAGCAACGCCTCCTCCCCTGTCGCGAGAAGTTCGGATGACAGATCCGCGGGCGAACCGACGGCGTGGTCCGAGATGCGCTGGACCCCACCGGGGACCTGTCGGTAGAAGGCGTAGAAGAGCTCGCCCCGACGGGCATCGATCGCGGTGACGATCAACCGGGAGCTGAACCGCACCGGGAAGGCCAGCAGGTCGAGGCTGGAAACTCCGATCATCGGGACCCGTAGTGCGAACGCGACGGCCTTCGCACTCGCTATCCCGACGCGCAGGCCGGTGAACAGACCGGGACCGACGTCCACTGCCACCAGACCGATCTCCGACAGGGAGACCTGCGCCTGTTCGCAGATGAACTCGATCGCGGGGGTCAGGTTCTCGGCGTGACGCTTGCTCCTGGCGCTGTGAGCGGAAGCCAGCACACCCTCGTGCCCACCGAGGGCACAGCCGATCTGCGGCGTGGATGATTCGATACCCAGGATCAACACGCGGCGCTCCCCCCACCGGTCGGGCCGGACTCCACCCATCGCTGCAGTGCGACCGCCAGGACGCCCTGCCGCGAGCGCCAAGATGCACCGACGGGATGCAGCTCCAGGATCCGCTCATCGGCATCCTCGCCGAAGGTCACCCGGACCTCCAGGTAGTCGCGGCGGCAGGGTGCTGACGATCGTGTCGCCCCACTCGATGAGCGTCACAGATCCGTCGTCGAGCAGCTCCGACAGGCCGAGATCGAGCGCCTCGTTGATCTGCTCGAGCCGGTACACGTCCAAGTGGTGCATATCGATTCGACCCGAGTATCCCTGCACGAGAGCGAACGTCGGGCTGGTGATCTGCTCCTCGACACCGAGGCCGGCACCGAAGCCCTGCGTGAAAGCGGTCTTGCCGGCGCCGAGATCGCCGACCAGGAGCAGAAGGTCGCCCGGTCGGGCAAGTTCGGCGACTGCGGCAGCGAGCGCTCGGGTCTGCTCGACCGAGTCGGAGGTGGCGACGAGCAACTCTCTCACCGGCCGCTGGATCGAGCACACTTCATCGCTGCGAGCCTAGCGAGTCCCAGGGTGATCGCCGATACGGGGCGGCGGTCCTCAACCGGTCGCAGCGTCAACCGGTCGCAGAGTCAACCGGTTGCGTGGTAGGCGACCGGCTGACCGCGACGGTGGCTGACCCGGGGCAGGCGCACGCTGAAACCGCAGACCACCTCGTAGGGGATCGTGTCCAGCCGCTCCGCCCATTCCTGGGCGGTGACCTCCTCCACCCCCTGCGACCCGAGAAGGACCACCGGGTCACCCGGGGAGACCTCGGGGCCGTCGGTCACCTCGACGATCGTCTGGTCCATCGTCACCACTCCGCGCACCGGCCGCCTCACCCCCCCGATCAGGACCTCTCCCCCGGCCGCACCGAGCCGCCTGGGTATGCCGTCCGCGTACCCCAGGGGCACGACCGCCACCGTCGACGGCCGCTCGAAGACGTGTCGCAGGCCATAGCTCACGCCGTCACCCGCCGCCAGGTGCTTCACCATGGTCACCTCGGCATGGAGTGACATCGCTGGCTGCAGCTCGGTGTCGGACGCCAGCCCAGGGGCCGGCTCTATCCCGTACAACGCGATACCGACCCGGACCATGTCCAGGCGCGCCGACGGGTGCACGAGGGCACCGGCCGAGTTGGCAGCATGACGCAGCCCTGGATCCATGCCTGCGCGGCTCAGCTCGTCCAACGTCCGGTCGAACAGCTCGAGCTGCTCGGCGGTCTCCGGGCGGGACGGCTCGTCAGCCGTGGCCAGGTGCGTGAAGGTCCCCCCGAGGTGCAGCGACGGCGCGGCGACGATCCGACGGGCGATCTCGAGCGCATCGGCCGGATGCGCGCCGACGCGGTGCATGCCGGTGTCGACCTTCAGGTGGACCTGCCACTTGCCACCAGCCGCTCCACCACCACCACCAGCAGCAGCAGCTGCGGCGGCATCCACTCCCTGGACGGTGTAGATCGTCGGGGTCAGCCGGGCGTCGAACGCCTCCGACATGACGTCGGGTGGCGGCTCCGACAGCACGAGGATGGGCACGCCTATGCCGGCGTCACGCAGGGCGTGACCCTCTTCCACCAATGCCACCGCCAACCAGGTGGCCCCGCCTTCGAGTGCGGCGTACGCGACATCGATCGACCCGTGTCCGTATCCCCCTGCCTTCACCACCGCGCAGAGCTGCGCACCGTCGGCCCGGTCGAGCATCGTGGCTGCGTTGGCTGCGATGGCGTCCAGGTCGACCTGGATCACGGCGGGTCGAGGCACGACGCGAGGTTACGCGTTCGTGATCGACTCCCATGCACGGGGAACCAGTTCGACGAGATCCGAAGCGACCAGCCCGAGTTCCGGGCCGAGTCTCGCCGCCAGCCCGTGCAGATGCGCTGCGCTCGCCGCTGCCTTACCGGGGGGTGTCCCCGCTGCCAGGTGAGCTGCCACGAGTCCGGTCAGCACGTCTCCGGTACCCGCCGTCGCCAGTCGCTGGTCCCCTGAACGGACGAACAGGACCTCTCCGTCGGGGTCCGAGACAACCGTGGTGGACCCCTTCAGCAGGATCGTGGCGCCGGTGCGAGCAGCGAGGCTCCGCGCCGCGGCGACCCGGTCCGGGCCGGGCCGGGCCCCGACGAGCGTCTCGTGCTCGCCGTCGTGGGGGGTGAGGACGGTCGCTCCGCCACGTCGGCGCAGCAGCGCGTCGGCTTCGTCTCCCATCTGTGCAACCGCCCAGAGCGCGTCACCGTCAAGGACGAGTGGACGCTCCAGCGACTCCAGGAGCCTCCGGATCTCCTGCACCACGCCGTCATTGCGACCAAGGCCGGGACCGACCGCCACACATGCGAACCGGTCTGCCCCGTCGAGCACCGACGTAGCCCACCCGTGGGTGGGCAGGGGGTGCAGCACCGCCTCGACCGGGGCGCCGGGGTGCTCTACCCCAGTGCTCGACAGGCGCAGGTAGCCCGCTCCGCCGCGCATGGCGGCCGCTGCCGCCAGCGCTGCCGCACCTTGCATATCGGGTGACCCGGCTACGAGCCAGACCGCTCGCTGCCACTTGTGCGCAGCTGATGGACGCCGGGGCACCCATTCGAGAAGGTCGACATCGGTGACCAGGTGCATCGATGCCGACGAGACGTCGAGACCGATGTCGGCCAAGTGGACCGCGCCGCTCGTGGACGGGCCGTCAGCGAGCAGCAGGCCGGGTTTGAGCGCAGCGAAGGTGACCGTCACCATCGCCTCGACGGGCTGCCCGGCTGCTTCACCCGTCATGCCACACACCCCGGATGGGATGTCCACCGCCAGCACCGGCGAGTCCGTACGAGGGAACCGGTACTCGCCTCTGAACCCGGTGCCAAATGCCGCATCGACGACCAGATCGGCTCCGGGAAGCACCGGCGGCACCTCAGCTGCGTCGAACACGACGGTACGCACTCCACGCCGGGCGAGGATGTCGGCTGCGACCCGGCCGTCCCAGCCGTTGTTGCCAGGTCCGGCGACAACGACCACCCGCCTGCCGTACGCGCCGCCGAGGATCGACAGCGCGGACCTGGCGACGGCGCCCGCTGCCCGGCGGACGAGGACGTCCACCGGTTCGGAGGCGCTACGATCGACTGCCGTCATCTCCGACGGGCTGAGCACGGGGATCACTGCGAGATCACCGGCGGCGAGTCGACGGCTATGGCGATCGCGTGAGCGATCGACCTGGTGTGGGTGAGGCTGACGTGCCAGCCGCCGACACCCGCCGCCCGTGCAGCACTTGCTGCCGTCGAGTGCAGCACCAGCCACGGAGCTGACCCATCGCGGCGGACCTCCACGTCACTGAAGCGGATCCTCGACATTCCCTGACCGAGGGCCTTCATCGTGGCCTCCTTGGCGGCGAATCGCGCCGCCAGGTGAGGGAACGGATCCTTGTGACGTTCCGCGAACGCCCACTCATCAGCTGTGAAGATGCGCTCGCGCAGCCCGGGCCGCCTAGCAAGGGCGGCTCTGACCATCTCCACCTCGACCATATCCGTACCCACGCCGAGCACGCTCGACGCGGGATCAACCAGCGGCGACCGGGGGTTCACGACCGCCAGTGGTCGGCCAGATCCAGGATCGGCACCGTCAGTAGGTCGACCACCGGATGCTCGGCGAGCAAGTCGTCGCGGAAGACGTCCTCGGTCTCGGTCACCGCGTCCTTCAGCGCCTGGTAGCGGCGACGGTAGCCGCGCATCACTGCCCTGGCGGTCGATGCAGGCAGCCGGTCGGCGAAGCTCACGTGCAGTAGCTGGAGTCCCGTGGTCACGGCGTCCTTGGTCTCGGGGATGATCACGACGAGTCGGCCATCGCTGCGACCACGAGCGACCATCAGCTCCTGTTCGCGGGCGACCAGCGCCTTGGTGCCCCGCAACCTCGGGTCGCGATCTGCCCTGGACGCGAGTCCGGTGGAGACTCCCCCACGGTCCACGACCGTTATCGTCGCCCGCTCGAGGTCGTCACCGTGCTCCACGCGGTAACGCGTGTAGCCGGTGACCTCCAGGACCGCCGGATCGAGGTCGCCGAGCGACCGGAGAGTCGAGTAGGTGAGACGGTCCCGTGGCGAGCCGGCCTCGAGGGCAGCAGCCACGAGCGCCACCTGCAGCAGCGATTCGTCAGAGCGGCTGATCCCGACGGTCACCGTCTTGGCCTGGTGCTTGATCGCGTCGACCGGTCTGGTCAGCTCCTCGATCGCGGCGCTGAGCCCCCCGCTGAGGTCCTCGAGCACGAGGCCCGGGGTTCCCACCTTGCCGAACTCGAGCTGATAGGCGTCGAGTGGGCTGGTCCCTGTCGCGTAGCGGAGCTGTCCTGCCAGTCGGACCGCTGTGTTCGCCTCGAGGTGCCCGTTGTAGGCCCCTGCGCGCATGCCGTCCAGGAACGACGACGCGGAGCGGGTGAGTACCGGCTGGAGCCCTGCGAGCAGCTGCTCTCCGTCGACGTGCTCGCCGTGGAGATCGCCACCGAACCCAGCCGCGGCGACATCGATCGCTGCGCGGGCCTCGCGCAGCGGTCGTGCCTGGGCATCGATCGCCAGTGCGGCTTCGTAACCGAAGAGGTGCCCCGCGATGGTGGCCAGCACGAACGCCAGACGCTGGTGGGTGTCGGGGACGGTGAGAACTGCCAGAGCCGCCGGGAAGGACCGGTCGCTCTCCGAAGCGATCACGATCGGCGCGGCCTTGTGCGCACGGAAGATCGCGATCTCCTTCGCGACGTCATCCGCCGTGGAGCCACCCAGCCCAGCGGCGCAGGCCACGATCAACGGTTCACAGGACAGATCGATGTGCTTCTTGTCCTCCGTACCGTCGCACGCGATCGACTTGTAGCAGAGCTCCGAGAGCTTGACCCTTATCTCCCGGTGCCGCGATCTGGTTGACGCCATTGCCGACGATCGCCCAGTAGCGCCTGCCTGGAGCGAAGGTACGGGCCGCTTCGGCCGCCGCGGAACGGACCTCGAGCGCCTCCTCCATCCGCGCCGGAAGGTCGCGCAGCGCGTGGAGGAGCTCCTGCTGCGCCGGGCTCGACGACCGCACTCCGCCCGGGACCTGGTCGGAGATGGCCTGCGCGAGCAGCAGCCCGGCGGCCACCTGGGAGTAGAAGGCCTTGGTGGAAGCGACGCTCATCTCCACGTCTCGTCCGTCGGAGGTGTAGAGGACACCGTCGGCCTTGTCGCTCAGGTCGCTGCCCCGGCGGTTCACGATCGCCACGACCTGCGCACCTCGGGCGCGGACGAGGTCCACGGTCCGGTTGGTGTCGGTCGTGGTGCCCGACTGGCTGATCGCCACGACGAGCGTGTCTGACATGTCGGAGCGCAGCTGGAAGCCTGACAACTCGGTGGCCAGGATCGCCTCGACCCGCACGTCGGACTCGGCGAGGAAATCGCCGAGGTGGTGTGCGAGGCTCTGACCTGCGATGGCCGCCGTTCCCTGGCCGATCACCAGCACGCGGTCGATCGAACCGCTGCGCAGTCCTTCGCTGGCGGCCGCGGGCATCGAGTCGTCGCCCAGCAGCACACGGATCCCGTCGGCGTCCTCGATGAGCTTGCCGCGCAGGGTCTTGCGGAACGAAGCGGGAGAGGCGGTGATCTCCTTGAGGAGGAAGTGCGGGTACTCTCCGCGGTCGATGTCGCGGGTGGTGACCTGTGCGGTCTGCACATCTGGATCGGTGATCGCCAGTTCGGTGCCGTCGTAGGACCAGCGCGTCGATGCCTTCGACGGAACCGGCAGCATCGGCGTCGAGCTCGATGATCTGCCCGCGGGATCCGGTCGGGTTGTCCGGGTCGGAGGGGGTCTCCCCGTCCATGCGCACGTAGGTCGCGGTCTCCTCGACGACCCCGTACGGCTCGGACGCGACTATGAACGCATCCTCGGCCAGCCCGACGTAGATGGCCTGGCCGCTGCCCCGCAGCGCAAGGAACAGCCGATCGGGGGCGGAGACGGTTGCCGCGGCGATGGCGACCGACCCCTCGAGGGCCGCGACCGTCTCTCGGAACGCCTCGCCCGCATCGACTCCACCGGCGAGGTGGCGCGACATCAGGGTGGGAATGACCTTTGCGTCGGTCGTGATGTCGGCGGGGATCCCCAACGCCTGCGCCGCGATGAGATCGGCATGGTTGTCGACATCTCCGTTCAGGACGCCCGTGACGAGCGGGCCCACCGACCCACCGAGCTCGTCGGAGCACTGGGGATGCGCGTTGGGTTCCGAGATGATGCCGATCGACGCCCACCGGGTGTGGCCCAGCACGACAGCGTCGACGTCAGGCGACGCGAGCGCCGCTTGGAGGAGCTCGTCGGCGCGGAGCGCGTCGCGCAAGGCCGCGGTGTTGTCGCCGAGCTCGCCGATCTCTGCTGCTGCCTTGTGGACGATCACCAGGACGTCGCCGACCCGACGGACCGCACCCGAAGCGAAGGACGGATCGCTCCGGCGCTCGATCTCGGCAGTGACGCCCGGCGAATCCAGGTCCAGGCCGTGTCCGGTTACCTGCAGCTCCAGGCCCGCCGAGTCGCGCCCCCTGACCTCGAGCCGGTCCAGCGCCGAGAGCGCCTGGTGGGTGCTGAACAGAACCGCACGCCCAGCGTCGCTGACTTCTCCGGCGGCGAGGTCCAGGACCTGCTCGGCGGCGCGGAGCCTGTCGCGACTGATGGCCCAGATGCTGTCCCGGCAGCGAATGAGCGCGGCGTTCATCGCCTCGATCTCACCCGTCTGGAAGGATGCCCCCACCTCAGGACCGTCGAGCATCGACTCGACCGCATCGGCTGCCTCGCCGAGCGCCTCGGAACGCAACCGGACGTCGGCGCGCAGCGACGGGTCGTCGATCAGGGCTGAGAGGCCCGCTACTCCCCGAAGGAGCACGTCGACCTCACCGAGGAGCGCTGCTGCCGACTCCAGCCGACCGGCGAGGTTCTCCAGCGACGGCGCCAGGTCGCCTGCTGAGGCAACCAGCTTCGCGACGACGGCGTCGGCTCCAGGGACGTTCCGCTCCGACCGCCGCCGGACCACGGCGATGATGCCGCACATTCGCTCACACCCTCCTCGACCAGCGAGGACGGATGCCTCAGCTGCAGCAGGTCATCAAGGCTACTGCCCAGAGGTCACAGATCACGCAGCAGCCCGGCGAATCCTGCCGGCGCCAACCGGCAGAACTAACCGGCAGCGCTAACCGGCAGCTGCTGCTCGCACCTCGTCCGCCAGCTGCTCGGCGACGCCCCGGGCCACGGCCGGATCGGTTGCCTCGACCATCACCCTGACCACCGGTTCGGTTCCCGACGGACGGACAAGGATTCTGCCGTCCTCGGCCAGCTCTGTCTCGGCCGCGGCGAGGGCAGCCGCAATGCGGTCGACGACATCGGGCATGGGCGAGTCGACCGCGACGTTGAGCAGCACCTGGGGCAGCCGGGTCATGGCGTCCGCGGCCAGATCCGACAGCGGAAGGCCGGATCGCTTGACAAGGTCGGCGAGGGTGACCCCAGCGAGGAGGCCGTCGCCGGTCGTCGACCGGTCCGCGAAGATGATGTGGCCTGACTGCTCACCCCCGAGGGTGTGCCCGCCCTGCGCCAGCGCCTCGAGCACGTAGCGGTCGCCCACTGCGGTCTGCTCCACGCGTATGCCCGCCGTTCGCATCGCCCGCATGAACCCCAGGTTGGACATGACCGTCACGACCACGGTGTCGTTGGCGAGCTGTCCCCGGGCGGCCAGGTCGAGCGCACACAGGGCGATGATGTGATCGCCGTCGACGACCTCGCCTGCCGAGTCGACCGCCACGAGCCTGTCGGCATCGCCGTCGAATGCAAGACCGATGTCCGCGCCGGTGTCGCGGACTGCCTGCCGCAGGGCTTCGGGGTGGGTCGAGCCGCATCCGGCGTTGATGTTGCTGCCGTCGGGCCGGTCGAAGATGACCTCGACGGCGGCACCCAGCGAGCGCATCACCCGCGCGGCGACCACGGAGTTGGCTCCGTTGGCGCAGTCCAGCACCACCTGCAGCCCGCTCAGATCCCGGCCCTCCAGAGTGTCCAAGACCGCATCCGCATATGCGTCGAGCCCACTCGGATCGCCCTGCACGACTCCGACTTTGCCGCCGCTGATCGGCGGTGCGCCGGCGACGACCTCGGCGATCGCGGCTTCGACGGCCGACTGCTCGTCGTCGGAGAGCTTCCGGCCGCCGGGGGCGAACACCTTGAGGCCGTTGTCGTGGAACGGGTTGTGCGACGCCGAGATGACGACACCCGGCACGGAGTCACGAGCCGAGACGACAGCCACGGCGGGCGTGGGCACGACCCCCAGCAGCACTGCGTCGACACCCTCGGAGGTGACTCCAGCGGCGACGGCCGACTCGAGCATGGTGCCGGACAGGCGGGTATCGCGCCCGATCAGCACCCGTTCGGCAGCGAAGACGCGAGCGGTCGCCCTGCCGATGGCCAGGGCGACCTCTGCGGTGATCTGAGAGTTGACGAGGCCGCGCACCCCGTCGGTGCCGAAGCGGATTGTCATGGTCCGACGTGTACCGGCGGAACGTCGGTCAGCGCTTGGAGTACTGCGGAGCCTTGCGGGCCTTCTTGAGGCCGTACTTCTTGCTCTCCTTCTCACGCGCATCACGGGAGAGGAAGCCCGCGGCGCTTGAGCGGTCCACGCAGCTCGGGATCGATCGCGATCAAGCCGCGGGCGATACCGAGACGGATCGCACCTGCCTGGCCGGTGACGCCACCTCCGTGCAGAGTCGCGTCGACATCGTAGGACTCGCCGGTCTCGGTCAGGCGCAGCGGCTCTGAGAGGATCATGCGGTGCGTCGCGTTCGGGAAGTAGTCCTCGAGCGGGCGCTTGTTGATCGTGATGGTGCCGGATCCCTCACGGATCCGGACTCGGGCGACGGCGCGCTTGCGGCGACCGGTTGACTGAACGAGCGGGTGAGGCATGTCGTTGCTACTCCGTTACGAACGGGCTCGGGCAGCGTCGATGACCAACGGCTGCGGCTTCTGTGCACTGTGCGGGTGATCGGGGCCGGCGTACACCTTGAGCTTCTTGAGCTGCTGGCGCCCAAGACGGGTCTTCGGCAGCATGCCCCGCACGGTCCGACGGACCGTGTCCTCGGGCTTGTTGGCCATCTCGTAGGCGTAGGTGGTGGACCGGATTCCGCCCGGGTATCCGGTGTGACGGTGGACCATCTTCTTGTCGGCCTTGCCGGCGGTCAGCACGACCTTGTCGGCGTTCACGATTATCACGTGATCACCGGTGTCGAGATTCGGCGTGAACGTCGGCTTGTGCTTGCCACGCAGGACGCGGGCGACCTCGGTCGACAGGCGACCCAGCGTAAGGCCCTCGGCGTCGACGACGTACCAGTCGTGCTCGATCTCTGAAGCTCTGGGGGTGTAGGTGCGCACTGCGCTCACTCTCTCTGCACTCACTCGATCTACTCGGCTCTAACTGCTCGGAGCCACTCGGACCGGGGATCCGAGCAGTTCACGACCTGGCGGCTCTGAGGGTGGCGCGCTCCGCGCCCCGCGAGCCGACAACGGGCCGGCGGAAGACAGTAGCGGTGGCCACCGCAAGTCAGCAAGTGCGGCCGTCCCATGGCCGGTAGCCGACCTCCCACAGGACCAGCCCGTGCGGCGGCGCGAGGTTGGGCGCCCCGTCGCGACTACGCGACTCGAGCAGGGATGCGAGACCGTCCGGTGACAGTCGTCCCCGGCCCACCGCCACAAGCGAACCGACGATGCTGCGGACCATCTGGTGGCAGAATGCCGAAGCGGTGATCTCGAAGGTGTAGCGCGCACCGGTCGGAATGTGGTCTGCCGGCTCGACACTCCATCGTGTGTCGAGCACCCGCCGGACCAACGAGACCGGCTCAGGCGCTCTCGGTCTACGACAGAACGAACTGAAGTCGTGCTCGCCGCGCAGGCACCCGGCCGCTTCGTCCATGGCCACGAGGTCGAGCTCGTCGTCCAGCCACCAGGATGTCGCCGCCTGGAACGGGTCCGGTACCGGCGCTCGTAGGAGGTGGTAGCGGTAGCTGCGCCACATGGCGGAGAACCTTGCGTCGAAGGCGCCCGGCACCGTCGACGCCTGAGTCACCACCACCTGTGGGCCGATCATCGAGTTGACCGCTCTGCGGAGTGCCTCCGGAGCGGGAGCGGGCCCGGTCACGTCGAAGCTGACGACCTGACCCCGGGCGTGGACCCCTGCGTCGGTACGTCCGGCACAGGTGAGCGCTATCGACTGACCGAGGACGCGTTCGAGCGCTCCACGCAGGTCGCCGGCCACGGTCCGAACACCGGCGTTCTCGGCAAAGCCGCGGAACGCCGCGCCGTCGTAGGCGACGTCCAGTCGTATCCGATGCTGCTCGGACGCGCCGGAGCCGCCCTCGAGGGGCGGCTCCTGCAAGGTGGTCATGGTCTTGTGTGCGACGCGCTCAGACGAACTCGAGCTTGGCCATCGGGGCCTTGTCACCCTCACGAGGGCCCAGCTTGAGCACGCGGGTGTAGCCGCCCGGGCGGTCCGCGTAGCGGGGGCCGATCTCGTCCATGAGCTTGGCCGTGATCTCCTGATCACCCAGGTAGGACAAGATCTGGCGGTGGTTGTGAAGGCCGCCCTTGCGGGCCTTGGTGACCATCTTCTCGGCGATCGGACGGACAGCCTTGGCCTTGGCCTCGGTGGTGACGATGCCGGTCGGAGATGCGACGAGTGAGCAGACCAGGTTGGCCATCATCAGCCTCTGGTGCTTGGCGTTGCCGCCGAAGCGCTTGCCGCGCGTTGGGGTTGCAGGCATGTGTTGTTCCTCTGGTCAGTCGCGACCGCGGAGCGAAAGGCCCCGCTCGTCGAGCTTCTCGATGACTTCGTCGAGGGACTTCTGACCGAAGTTGGTGATGGCCAGCAGGTCGTCCTCGCTCTTGGTGAGCAGTTCGCCGACGGTGTTGACCTGGGCGCGCTTGAGGCAGTTGCGGGGACGCTCGGAGAGGTCCAGCTCCTCGATCGCAAGGTCCAGGTCCGGGGAGGCTGACGCCGTGGGGGCCACCTCGGTGAGGGTGAGGCCCTCAGGCTCGTCCTCCATCTCGGCAACGAGCTTCACCAGCTGAGACAGGGTCTCGCCAGCAGATGCCAGCGCCTCGCGCGGAGTCTTGGAGCCGTCGGTCTCGATCTCGAGCACGAGACGGTCGAAGTTCGTCGACTGCTCGACACGGACCGGCTCGACGCTGAAGGTGACCCGGCGCACGGGCGAGTAGATCGCATCGACGGGGATGACACCGATCGTTGTCGTCGAACGACCCGTCGACGGGTCATACCCTTTGCCGCGCTCGATCGTGAGGTCGAGTGCGAGCCGGCCGTCGGATCCGACGGTGGCCAGGTGCAGGTCCGGGGTCAGGATCTCGATGTCGGCAGTGGCCAGGATGTCCTTGGCCGAGACCTCGGCGGGGCCACGGACGTCGAGACGCAGAGTCACGGGCTCGTCGGAAGCCGACGTGACGACGATGTCCTTGAGGTTGAGGATGATGTCGGTCACGTCCTCGGTGACACCGGTGATGGTGTCGAACTCGTGGAGCGCTTCGTCGAAGCGAACCGACGTCACTGCTGCGCCCGGGATGGACGACAGCAACGTGCGACGCAGAGAGTTGCCGATTGTGTGACCGAAACCAGGCTCGAGCGGGCCGATGGCAAACCGCTGAAGGTTGCCCTCTTCCTCGTCGATGGCCTCCACGGTGGGGCGCTGAATGACGAGCATGTATTCGTACCTCGGGTGAACGATTGCGGACGGAGACGGAAGGAGTACTACTTGGAGTAGAGCTCGACGATGAGCTGCTCGCGCACGGGCACGTCGATGTGCTCGCGCAGCGGAAGCTCGCGCACGGAGACTTCCTGGCCGCCATCGGCGGCGTCCAGCCACGGCGGAGGAGTACGGCCGAGCGTGTCCATGTTGTGCTGGATGATGATCAAGCTGCGTGCCTTGTCGCGCAAGGTGATGACGTCGCCCTTGCGCACGCGGTAGCTGGGGATGTCGACACGCCGACCATTGACGTCGATGTGACCATGCCCGACGAACTGACGGGCCTGGGGCCTGGTGGCGGCCCAGCCGGCGCGGTAGACGACGTTGTCGAGACGGAGCTCGCAGTAGCGGAGCAGGTTCTCACCCGTGACACCCTGGCGACGGTTCGCCTCGGCGTACAGGTTGCGGAACTGCTTCTCGGTCATGCCGTAGGCGAAGCGGGCCTTCTGCTTCTCCTGGAGCTGGAGCAGGTACTCGCTGACGTTGCCGCGGCGACGGGTGCGGCCGTGGTCACCGGGCGGGTAAGGGCGATTCTCCATCGCCTTGTTCTCGCCGGAGGTGCCCCAGATGTTCGTGCCGAGGCGGCGCGAGACGCGCGCGCGTGGACCGGTGTAGCGGGACATGACTCAGAGCCTCCGACGCTTGGGGGGACGGCAACCGTTGTGCGGAACCGGGGTCACGTCCTTGATGCCGGTGACCTCGATGCCCACGGTCTGGATGGACCGGATGGCGGTCTCACGGCCCGAACCGGGACCCTTCACGACCACGTCGACCTTGCGGACACCGTGCTCCATGGCACGACGAGCTGCCTGCTCGGCCGCCATCTGGGCAGCGAACGGCGTCGACTTGCGAGAACCCTTGAAACCCACGTTGCCAGCCGATGCCCAGGACAACACGTTGCCCTCCTGGTCGGTGATCGACACGATCGTGTTGTTGAACGAGCTCTTGATGTGAGCAACGCCGTAGGTGACGTTCTTGCGTTCCTTCTTGCGGGGACGACGGCCCCCTGCAGGTGGCTTGGCCATTACTTGCGGACCTTCTTCTTGCCGGCGACGGTCTTCTTCGGGCCCTTGCGGGTTCGGGCGTTGGTGTGCGTGCGCTGACCGTGCACGGGCAGGCCACGACGGTGTCGGAGACCCTGATAGCAGCCGATCTCCATCTTGCGCTTGATGTTCTGGTTCACCTCGCGGCGGAGGTCACCCTCGACCTTGACGTTCTCCTCGACCCAAGCGCGGATCTTGTTCACCTCGGAGTCGGTCAGGTCGCGGACCCGGGTCGACTGGTCGATCTCGGTCGCCTCGCAGATCTCCTCTGCGATGGAGCGGCCGATGCCGTAGATGTAGGTCAGCGAGATGACGAGCCGCTTCTCACGCGGAATGTCGACGCCGGCGATACGTGCCATGTCCTGTTGTTCCTCTGATCTTCCTGGGTCCTAGCCCTGCCGCTGCTTGTGGCGCGGGTTGTCGCAGATGACCATCACGCGCCCGTGGCGGCGGATGACCCTGCACTTCTCACAGATCTTCTTGACGCTGGGTCGAACCTTCATCGGTCTCTCCGGACTGGGTCGGGCCAGTCCTCTCGATCGCCGTTCCGGCGATCACTTGTAGCGGTAGGTGATCCTGCCGCGGGACAGGTCATAGGGGGTGAGTTCCACCTGCACCTTGTCGCCGGGGAGGATGCGGATGTAGTGCATTCGCATCTTCCCGGAGATGTGTGCCAACACCTTGTGCCCGTTCTCGAGCTCCACTCGGAACATGGCGTTGGGAAGCGGTTCGACGACCGTTCCCTCCAAGACGATGGCGTCCTCTTTCGGCTTCGGCAGAGCAGGTTCCTCCTGTGAGGCCCCGGGGGGTGGAACTGGTGTGTGGGCACGACGGACGTGGAGGTCCGGACGGGCCGACGGGCAACTCTAGAGGAAGCGTCCCGCGCGATCAAAGCCGAGCCGAGAAAAGCGGTCCACCACTCAGCTACGGCGTGAATCGATGGCCGCCGAGAGCTCCTCGGCTATGTCGTCGGGGTCACCGACCCCTCCGACGGACACCAGCAAGCCCTCCTGGGCGAACCAGCGGACCGCCGGCAACGTCTGTTCCGCGTAGATGTCCAGGCGCTTGCGGACTGCCTCTTCGGTGTCGTCGTCGCGCTGGACCACCGTTCCTCCGCAGTTGACACAAACCCCGGAAGCGGCAGACTCGTCACGCCCGGTCGAATACGTTGCACCGCACTGGGAGCAGACCCGACGGGCCGTGATGCGATCCAGCACGACCTCTTCGGGGACTTCGAGGTCGAGGGCGAGGTCGATGCCATCCTCCCCCACCAACTCGACCAGATCCTTGGCCTGCTGTTCAGTACGCGGGAACCCGTCGAGCAGCCAACCCGCCGCGGCGTCAGGCTGGGATAGCCGCTCGGAGATGATGCCGAGCATCACCTCGTCGCTGACGAGCTGACCGGCGTCCATGATGGCCTTCGCCTGGAGGCCGAACTCGGTTCCTTCTTTCACTGCAGCGCGCAACATGTCGCCGGTGGAGATGTGCGGTACTCCGTACCGCGAGGCGAGGCGCACCGCTTGGGTGCCCTTGCCGGCTCCCTGTCGCCCGAATACCAGCAGCCTCACCGGCTGCTGCGTGGTCGCCCGTGTAGTCGCTTCCATGATGTCCTCCGCTGTCGGTGACTCAGCCCCAGGGCGTCGTCACTTGCCCGACAGGAACCCCTCGTAGTTGCGCATCATCAGCTGGCTGTCGACCTGCTTCATGGTCTCGAGCGCCACGCCGACCGCGATCAAGAGCGACGTGCCTCCGATCGAGTAGGCAGCACCGCTGCCGTTCGCTCCGAGGAGGAAGCGCACGAGAATGGTGGGCAGGATCGCGAGGATGGCGATGAACACCGCTCCCGGCAACGTGATGCGGTTCAAGACCTTGGCCAGGTAGTGCTCGGTCTGGGGACCGGGGCGGATGCCCGGGATGAACCCTCCCTGCTTTCGCAGGTTGTCGGCCTGCTGGACGGGGTCGAAGGCGATCGCCGTGTAGAAGTACGAAAAACCGATGATGAACAGGGCGAGGACAGTCAGGTAGATCGGGTTGATGGTGTTCGCCAGGTTGTCGTTGATCCACTTCGACACCGATGCACCCCACCCATCGGCTGGCAGCACCTGGCTAAGCAGGACCGGCAGGTTGATGACGGCGCTGGCGAAGATGATCGGGATGATGCCGGCCTGGTTGACCTTGAGCGGGATGTAGGTGCTCTGGCCCGAGTACATGCGACGTCCGACCACCCGTTTGGCGAACTGCACGGGGATCCGACGCTGGCCCTGCTCCATGAAGACGATGAACAGCAGCATGACCAGGAAGAAGGCGATGAACACTGCCAGCTTCCACGCACCGGCCGCGTACACCGCCGAGAAGGCGGCGGGCAGACCCGACACGACGGAGCAGAAGATGATCAAGGACATGCCGTTGCCGATCCCGCGGTTGGTGATCAGCTCACCCATCCACATCAGCAGCGCTGCACCGGCGGTGAAGGTCGTGACGATCAGCAGCACCCGTGCCGCGGTGAAGGTCGGCACCAGGTCGATGCTGCCCCCCGAGCTGACGAGTCCGCCGCCACCGTTGTGGAACAGGAACACCAGTCCCGTCGACTGGAGCACGGCGATGCCGATGGTCAGGTAGCGGGTCCACTGGGTGATCTTGCGCTGGCCCACCGCTCCCTGCTGCTGCCACTCCTGGAGCTTCGGGATCACCACCGTCAGGATCTGCATGATGATCGAGCTCGTGATGTAGGGCATGATGCCCAGCGCGAACAGCGAGAACTGGGTCAGGGCGTTGCCGGAGAAGAGCTGGAGGAACGCGAGTACGCCGCCTTCGCGTGCCTGCTCACCGATCGATCGCACCGCGTGCTGATCGATGCCGGGCACCGGGAGGTAGCAACCGAACCGGTACACCACCAACATGAACAAGGTGAAGAGGATCTTGTTGCGAAGATCCTCGACCTTGAGGATGTTGCCGAGACGAGACACTGGCTACCTGCTCCTGTGCGGTCGATGAGTGGAGCGGAACCTACCCGATGGATGGTTCCACGACCGATCAGCGGTTCGTGTGGGCGCTGCCGTGGAACGCGGGACGTACGGCGAACGGGAGAGGAAGCTTGTCGAAGCTCCCACCAGCTCCCGTGATCGCCGCCTCGGCCGACGCAGACGCGGCGTGGGCCTTGACGGTCACCGAGCGGTTCAGCTCGCCGCGACCGAGGATCTTCACCAGGGCGCCCTTCGACACCAGACCCTTGGCGTACAGGGCCTCGGGGGTGACCTCGGTCAGACCCGACTCCTCGATCACGTCGAGGTTGATGGCCTGGTACTCGACGCGGAACGGGTTGTTGAACCCGCGCAGCTTGGGGACGCGCTGCGCCAGCGGAAGCTGGCCGCCCTCGAAGCCGATAGAGACCTTGCTGCGGGCCTTCTGACCCTTGGTGCCGCGGCCTGCGGTCTTGCCGCCCTTGCCTCCGACACCACGGCCGACGCGCTTGCGTGCCTTGCGTGAGCCCTCGGCGGGCTTCAGGTCGTGGACCTTCATCAGTCGATCTCCTCAACACTTACGAGGTGCGGGACCTTGGCGATCTGGCCCCGCACGTCAGGGGTGTCCGGAAGCGTGTTGGTGTGGCCGATCCGCCGGAGGCCGAGCGCACGCAGCGTGCCACGCTGCTTGGGCTTGCTCCCGATGGTCGAGCCGGTCTGGGTCACCTTGATCTGCGCCATCACGCCACCTCGAAGGGCTCGGGCGCAGGCCCGCGCTCGCTCTCGCGGTAGGCCTCGAGCAGGCCCTTGGGGATGCAGTCCTCGGGATCGAGCCCACGCAGGGCGGCGATCTCGTCGGGACGGCGAAGAGCCTGCAGACCGGCCACGGTCGCACGGGCGATGTTGATGTAGTTGGACGACCCGAGCGACTTGCAGAGCACGTCGTGGATGCCCGCCTCCTCGAGGATGGCGCGCGCGGCGCCACCGGCGATGACACCGGTACCGGGCGCTGCCGGCTTGAGCATCACCTTGCCGGCACCCATGATCCCGATGATCGGGTGGATGATGGTGCCTCCGGCCAGCGGCACGGTGAAGAGGTTCTTGCGAGCTTCCTCGGTGCCCTTCTGGATGGCCAGCGGCACCTCCTTGGCCTTCCCGTAGCCCAGGCCCACCCGGCCGGCACCGTCGCCGATCACCACGAGAGCGGTGAACGAGAACCGACGACCGCCCTTGACGACCTTTGCGACACGGTTGATGTTGATGACACGGGACTCACGAAGCTGCAGATCAGCAGCGTCCTTGTTGAGAGCCATCAGAACTCCAGTCCTGCTTCACGGGCCGCAGTGGCGAGTGCCGCCACGCGACCCTGGTAGCGGAAGCCACCACGATCGAACACAACCTGTTGGACGCCGGCCGCCTTGGCCCTCTCGGCCACCAGCCTGCCGACCTTGGCCGCTGCCTCGCAGTTCGAGGTGGCATCACCGCGGAGATCGGTTTCGAGTGTGCTGGCCGAAGCAACGGTGTGGCCGGCCGCGTCGTCGATGACCTGGGCAACCACATGGCGGTTGGAACGGAACACCGCGAGGCGCGGACGTTCTGCGGTGCCAGCGACGTTCTTGCGAACCCTGGCGTGACGCCGCTTGCGGCCGTCCTGCTTCTTCTTGGTCTTGTCGCTCATTGCGATCGCCTCACTTGCCGGCCTTGCCGGCCTTGCGACGGACGTGCTCGTCGACGTAACGCACGCCCTTGCCCTTGTACGGCTCGGGCTTGCGCCAAGCCCGGATGTCGGCGGCCACCTGGCCGACCAGCTGCTTGTCGATCCCGTGGACCTCTATACGGGTCGGCTGGGGGACGACGAATTCGATTCCGTCGGGAGCGGTGACGCTGACGGGGTGCGAGAAGCCGAGCGCGAGCTCCAGGGCGTTGGAGCCCTTGGCCTGCGCGCGGTAGCCCACTCCGACGATGTCGAGCTCCTTGCGGAAGCCCTCGGTGACGCCCACGACCATGTTGTTGACGAGCGAGCGAATCAGCCCGTGCATCGCACGGGCGCTGCGCGTGTCATCCACACGGCTCACCTGGAGGGTGTCGCCGTCCTGGGATACCGATACGAGCTCGGGAAGCTCACGGGACAGCTCGCCCTTGGGACCCTTGACGGTGATCGACGTGGAGGAGATCTGCACGTCGACGCCACTGGGGATGCTGATGGGGGCCTTTCCGATGCGTGACATTCAGACCTCGCTCACCACACGTGGCACAGGACTTCACCACCGACGCGCCGGCGACGAGCCTCGCGGTCGGTCATGAGACCCTTGCTGGTGGACAGGATCGCCACACCGAGGCCGCCGAGCACTCGCTCGACCTCGTTGTGCTTGCGGTACACCCGGAGACCGGGCTTGGAGACACGGCGGATGCCGGAGATGACCCGGCGGCGCTCCGCCGAGTACTTCATGTCGATCTTGAGGACACGCCCCGGACCGGAGGTGGCATCGTCGACGGAGTAGCCAACGATGTAGCCCTCCTTCACGAGCACCGAGGCAAGGGCCTCCTTCTGCTTCGAAGCGGGCATGAGGACCTCGTCGTGCATCGCCACATTGGCGTTGCGGAGACGGGTGAGCATGTCTGCGATGGGATCTGTCATCGTCATGGTCGGTCGCCTCCTCTCACCAGCTCGCCTTGGTCACACCTGGGATCTCGCCGGCGTGGGCGAGCTCCCGGAGGCAGACACGGCAGAGTCCGAACTTGCGATACACGGAGCGGGGTCGCCCGCAGCGACGGCACCGCGTGTATCCGCGCACCTTGTACTTCGGCTTGCGCTGCTGCTTCTGCTTCAGAGCCTCGGTCGCCATCGTTCACACCCCTTCACGTCGGAACGGGAAGGCGAAGGCATCGAGCAGAGCCTTGCCCTCGGCGTCGTTCCGCGCCGTTGTCACAATCGTGATGTCCATGCCACGGGAGGCATCGACCTTGTCGTAATCGATCTCCGGGAAGATCAGCTGCTCGGTCACGCCGAACGTGTAGTTGCCCCGACCGTCGAAGCTCTTCGGCGGCAACCCACGGAAGTCACGGATCCGAGGGATCGCCAGCGTGACCAGCCGGTCGAAGAACTCCCACATCTGGTCGCCGCGCAACGTCACCTTGACGCCGATCGCGTTGCCCTCGCGGAGCTTGAAGCCGGCGATGGACTTCTTCGCCTTGGTGATCACGGGCTTCTGGCCGGCGATGACGGTCAGGTCCGTGACGACCTTCTCGAGCAGGCCCTTGTTGTCCACCGCTGCACCGACGCCGACGTTGACGACGATCTTCTCGAGGCGGGGGACCTCCATTATGTTGCCGAGCTCCAGGTCCGCCTTGAGACGGTCCCGGATCTCCTCGTTGTACTTCGCCTTGAGACGGGGCACGGTTGTCGTGCTCACAGAGCACCTCCACTGCGGCGGGCGATACGGGTCTTGGAGCCGTCCGCGTCGACCCGGTAGCCGGCGCGGGTCGCCTTGCCGTCCGTGTCGATCAGGGTGACGTTCGACGCGTCGATCGGCATGATCTTGTCGATGATGCCGCCCTGCTGCATCGCACGGGTCGGCTTCTGGTGGCGCTTTGCCACGTTGACTCCGTCGACCACGACCTGGTTGGACTTGGGCCTCACCTCGAGGACCTCGCCCTCCTTGCCGCGGAACTTGCCCGACAGGACCCGGACGTGATCTCCCTTGCGGATCTTCATGTCAGATCACCTCCGGAGCGAGCGAGACGATGCGCATGAACTTCTTGTCGCGCAGCTCGCGACCGACGGGGCCGAAGATGCGTGTTCCGCGGGGCTGGCGCTGCTCGTTGATCAGCACTGCCGCGTTCTCGTCGAAGCGGATGTAGCTGCCGTCGGCACGGCGCTTCTCCTTCTTCACGCGCACGACGACGCACCTGACGACGTCGCCCTTCTTGACCGAAGCACCAGGCAGTGCGTCCTTCACGGTGGCGACGAAGACATCGCCGATGGAGGCGTAGCGACGCTTGGATCCACCGAGGACCTTGATGACGAGCACCTCGCGGGCGCCCGAGTTGTCGGCCACACGGAGGCGGGACTCCTGCTGGATCATCGGGCACGCTCCAGGACCTCGACGACCCGCCAGCGCTTGAGCTTCGAGGTGGGGCGTGTCTCCATGACGCGCACCCGGTCGCCGATGTTCAAGTCGTTGGTCTCGTCGTGGACGTAGAGCTTCTTCGCACGCTGGACCGTCTTGTTGTAGCGGGCATGGCGCACTCGCTCGGTAACCGTGACGACAGCGGTGCGATCCATCTTGTCGGAGGTCACGATGCCTTCACGCACCTTCCGTGCGCTGCGTTCGGGCGCAGTCGGAGCGTTCTCGCTCATCACGCCTCACCTCCTGTCGCCACCTCGGCGGCGACGATCTCACGTGCCCGCAACTCGGTGTTGAGCCGGGCGATGTCCTTCTTGGTCTGGGCGATCCGGGCTGAGTTCTCCAGCTGTCCGGTCGCGAGCTGGAACCGGAGCTTGAACAGCCGGTCCTTCTCTTCGGCGATGCGTCCGATCAGCTCGGCATCGCCCAGGTCACGTGCAATGAGCTTGGCCATCAGATGGACTCCTCCCTGCTGATGATCCGTGCCTTGATCGGCAACTTCTGGATCGCACGGTTGAGCGCCGCACGAGCGATCGCTTCGTCGGGGTAGGTGAGCTCGAAGAGCACACGACCCGGACGAACCGGAGCGACCCAGCGCTCGGGGTTGCCCTTGCCGGAGCCCATACGGGTCTCGGCGGGCTTCTGCGTGACGGGCTTGTCCGGGAAGATGTTGATCCAGACCTTGCCGCCACGCTTGATGTGACGAGTCATCGCGATACGGGAAGCCTCGATCTGGCGGGCTGTGATCCACCCTGGCTCGAGCGCCTGGATCCCGTACTGCCCGTGATTCAGCTCGGTACCACCCTTCGATGTACCGGTGAGGCGGCCGCGATGGGTCTTGCGGTGCTTGACCTTCTTCGGCATCAACATGTTCAGTCACCGTCCCCGGGGCGGAAATGGGGCGTCTCGTGGTGCTCACGGGTGGAGCGCTCGATCTCCTCCTCCTCTGCGAGAAGGCGCTCGAACTCGGGATCGGCCTCACCGATGAGCGGCTTCATCTCCTCGTCCGACTCGGCCGGTGCAGCGGGAGGGGCCGGTGCCGCGGGAGCTGCATCGGCGACTGCGGGAGACTCGACCTCGGGCCACGTGGAGACGACGCGGGGCCGCTCGGCGCCGGCGGTGTCGCCGACGGCCATGGCTGCTTCCTTGGCGATCTTCTGCTCGTCGGTGCTCTTGTAGGGCAGGATGTCGCCCTTGTAGATCCAGACCTTCACCCCGATGCGGCCATAGGTGGTGCGGGCCTCACGGAAGCCGTAGTCGATGTCGGCACGCAGGGTGTGCAGCGGCACACGGCCTTCGCGGTACCACTCGGTGCGTGCCATCTCGGATCCACCGAGGCGACCGGAGCACTGCACGCGAATGCCGAGAGCCCCTGCCTTCTGAGCGTTCTGCACCGCACGCTTCATGGCACGTCGGAACGCGACCCTGTTGGCGAGCTGGTCGGCGACACCCTGGGCGATGAGAGCAGCGTCGAGCTCAGGCTGCTTGATCTCCTGGATGTTGAGCTGGACCTTGGGGTTGCCGGTCATCTTGGTGAGATCGGCACGGAGCTCGTCAGCCTGGGCCCCGCGGCGACCTATGACGATGCCGGGACGAGCGGTGTGCACGTCGACACGGAGGCGGTCACGGGTGCGCTCTATCTCGACACGGCTGATGGCTGCGTTGGGCAGCTTGTTCATCAGGTAGTCGCGGATCTTCCAGTCCTCGATGAGGTAGTCGACGTACTCCTCGCGGGTGGCGAACCAGCGGGACTTCCAGTCGGTCGTGACACCGAGGCGGAAGCCGTAGGGATTGACCTTCTGACCCATCAGTCGTCCTTCTTCTCGGTCTCGTCGGCGTCGGTCCCGTCGACGTCGGTCTCGACAGCCTCAGTCTCGACAGCCTCAGTCTCGACAGCCTCAGTCTCGACAGCCTCAGTCTCGACAGCCTCAGTCTCGACAGCCTCAGCCTCGACAGCCTCTTTGCTCGCCTCGGACTCTGCTGCACCGGAACGGCTGCGAGCGACACGGCGGGCACGGGAGGAAGCGGCGTCGGTCGTGGTGCGACCCTTGCTGGCCAGACGATCACGGATCGCCGCCAGTTCAGCCGAGTCGTAGCGACCCACGATCACGGTGATGTGGCAGGTCCGCTTGCGGATCCGCGTCGCACGACCACGTGCACGCGGACGCCAGCGCTTCATCGTCGGCCCCTCGTCGGCGAAGCATGCGCTGACGAACAGCTCCTCCGGCGGGATGTCGTTGTTGTTGCCGGCGTTGGCCACAGCGGAGTCCAGGACCTTCAGGATCACAGCGGCGGCGCCACGGTCACTGAACTCGAGGATGTTGCGGGCCTCGATGACGGACTTGCCGCGGATCAGATCGAGGACCTCACGGGCCTTGTACGCCGAGAAGCGGGCATGCCGGTGAACGGCGCGCACTCCTGGGCGCTCGTTGGTCTTGCGTTCGTCGAACGTGATCGCTGCCATCACCGACGCCCCTTCGCGCCCTTCTCCTGCCCGGCATGGAACTTGAACGTCCGGGTCGGAGCGAACTCGCCGAGTTTGTGACCGACCATCGACTCGGTCACGTAGACCGGGACGTGCTTGCGGCCGTCGTGCACGGCAATGGTGTGGCCGATCATGTCGGGGATGATCGTGGAACGACGCGACCATGTCTTGATCACGGTCTTCTGGCCCTGCTCGTTGAGGGCGTCCACCTTCTTGAGCAGGTGGTCGTCCACGAAGGGGCCCTTCTTGAGGCTGCGTGGCATCGGAGCTCCTCGCTCAGATCACCGACGTGAGCCGCGGGTGCGGCGACGACGGACGATCAGCTTCTGGGACGGCTTGTTGTTGTCTCGGGTACGGCCTTCGGGCTTACCCCACGGCGACACGGGATGGCGTCCGCCTGAGGTCTTGCCCTCGCCACCACCGTGGGGGTGGTCGACGGGGTTCATGGCGACGCCGCGGGTCTGCGGGCGAACGCCCTTCCAGCGGTTGCGGCCGGCCTTGCCGACCTTGATGAGATCGTGCTCGGAGTTCCCGACCTCACCGACGGTCGCACGGGCAGTCGATCGGCACACGACGCATCTCGGTGGAGGGCAGGCGCAAGGTGGCGAAATCGCCCTCCTTCGCCACGAGCTGCACGCTGGAGCCGGCGGAGCGGGCGATCTTGCCGCCTGCGCCGGCCTTCAGCTCCACGTTGTGGACCACGGTACCGACGGGGATGTAGCGCAGCGGCAGAGCGTTGCCGGTGCGGATCTCGGCGCCCTGGCCGGACTGCACGGTGTCGCCGACGTTCAGGCCCTTGGGGGCGATGATGTAGCGCTTCTCGCCGTCCACGTAATGCAGCAAGGCGATGCGGCACGTGCGGTTGGGGTCGTACTCGATCGAGGCGACCTTGGCGGGAACCCCGTCCTTGCGGCGCTTGAAGTCGATGACGCGGTACTGCTGCTTGTGACCGCCCCCACGATGACGCGAGGTCTTGCGACCGTGGTTGTTGCGGCCGCCCGACTTGGGCTTGGGAGCCAGCAGCGACTTCTCGGGGGTGTCGGTGGTGATGTCGCTGAAGTCCGACACCGTCTGGAAACGACGCCCCGGACTGGTGGGCTTGCGCTTGCGAACGGCCATGTCACTTCACCTCGAACAGGTCGATCTGGTCGCCGCCCGCGGAAAGGGTGACGATGGCGCGCTTGGTGTCGGGTCGCGAGCCGAACGTGGGTTTGCGGCGATTGCGCTTGCGCTTGCCCTTGCGGTTGAGCGTGTTCACGCTCGAGACCTTCACGCCCGGCCAGATCGCCTGCACGGCGTCACGGATCTCGGGCTTGGACGCGCCGGGCGCGACCTCGAAGGTGTAGACGCCCTGGTCGAGCAGCCCGTAGGACTTCTCGCTCACGACCGGACGCAGGATGACATCGCGGGGATCCTTCACGAGGCGGCCTCCTTGTCGCTTGGGGGCACCGGGCAGTGTCGCCTCGGTGAACACCACGAAGTCGCTGACAAGAACGTCGTAGGTGTTGAGCTCGCCCGGCGTGATCACGTGCACCTCGGGGATGTTCCGGAAGCTCTTGGCGGCGTTCGCGTCGGTGGGCTCGATCACCACCAGGGACCGGCCCGATACGCCGAGAGCTGCGAGCGCGGCCAGTGCGTCCTTGGTGCTCGGCGTGTCGAACTCCCAAGCGGCGACCACGATGACCTTGTCCTCGGCGGCACGGTCGGACAGCGCAGAAGCGAGCGCGAGGCGCTTCATCTTCTTGGGGGTCTTCTGGTCGTACTTGCGGGGCTTCGGTCCGAGGGCGACACCACCACCACGCCACTGCGGGGCGCGGATGGTGCCCTGCGCGGGCACGGCCGGTGCCCTTCTGCTTCCAGGGCTTGGCGCCACCACCACGGACCTCGGAGCGGGTCTTGGTGGACTGGGTGCCGGCGCGCTTGGCGGCGAGCTGGGCGACGACGACCTGGTGCATGACCGGCACGTTCGGCTCGACACCGAAGACGGCGTCCGCCAGGTCGACCTGGCCCGTTTCGGCGCCGGTGCGGGAGCGGAGCTTCACTGACGGCATCAGGCTGCACCTCCATTGGCAGCAGCGCGACCCTTGACCGCGTTGCGGATGATGACGGTCCCACCGCGGGGGCCGGGGACCGCGCCCTTGATCAGGACCACTCCCCGCTCTGGCGTCTGCGCCGACGACGACCAGGTTGAGCGTGGTCACCTGATCGGCACCCATGCGCCCGGCCATGCGTGTGCCCTTGAACACCCTTGCCGGAGTTGCGCACTGACCTACGGCGCCGGGCTTGCGGTGGACGCGGTGGGCACCGTGCGACGCAGGCGCGCCGCCGAACCCGTGGCGCTTCATCGACACCGGCGAAGCCCTTGCCCTTGCTGACCGCGGTGACGTCGACGAGCTCACCGGCTTCGAACAGGTCCGCGGCGAGCTCCTGGCCCACCTGATAGTCGCCGACGTCCTCGAGGCGCAGCTCGAGGAGCGTGACGCCGGGGTCGACCCCGGCCGCAGCGTACTGACCGGCGGTGGGCTTGTTCAGCTTGCGCGCGTCCCGGTTGCCGTAGGTGACCTGGAGGGCGCTGTAGCCGTCGCGTTCTGGGTGTGCGGAGCTGGACTACCCGTGCAGGCGTGACGCGCAGCACGGTGACCGGGACGACGACGTTGTTCGTCGTCCCAGACCTGGGTCATGCCCAGCTTCTCTCCTACGATTGCCTTCTTCGCCATGGTGGCTCTGTCCTTTGGCGTGGTCCGACGAGATCCGCCGATCCCGCTCACGCAAGCGCTCCGCACAGGCAGACCTGGCGGAGCGGCGTCTCGGTTGTGCCGTGCGGTTCCGGATCGAACGAAGTCGATCCGGCCTACCCGGACGTCGATTGATACGAAGCCCCATCCGGGAGCGTCGGGGACCTACCGATCGAGGTGCGGTCCAACCGATGCGAATGCGGGGAGTGAATCCCACGGACGTACGACGACGTCCGTGACGACCTGTTGAACTTAGCAGGGAGCCAGCACCTCACCAAATCCCTGCTGGAATCCGAACGATCAGGCGTTCTGGATCTTGATCTCGATGTCCACACCGGCCGGCAGATCCAGCCGCTGCAGCGAGTCGACGGTCTTCGGTGTCGGCTCGATGATGTCGATCAGCCGCTTGTGGATCCGCATCTCGAAGTGCTCGCGGGAGTCCTTGTCCTTGTGCGGTGAGCGGATGACGGTGAAGCGGTGCTTCTCGGTCGGCAGCGGCACCGGCCCACGGACCTTGGCCTGGGTACGGGTCACCGTCTCGACGATCTTCTTGGTCGACTGGTCGATGACCTCGTGGTCGTACGCCTTGAGGCGGATGCGGATCTTCTGGTCGGCTGCCATGTGCGGTCTTCTCCAACGTTCACACACCCGTCGCTCGGGTGGGTCATCGACTGTCAAGGTGCGGGGCCCGTCAGACCGGGCCGGTCCGACGATCGTAGCGGTGCCGGACCCGGTGCGGCGCCAATCGCGGTGGGTCGAACGAGGAAGGGCGCCCCTTGCAGGGCGCCCTTCTCAACGTGCATTCCGCTCGGAGCGGGATGGATCACTTGAGGATCTTGGTGACGCGACCAGCGCCGACGGTACGCCCACCCTCGCGGATGGCGAACTTCAGGCCCTCGTCCATGGCGATCGGGGCGATCAGCTCGACCGTCACCGCGGTGTTGTCGCCGGGCATGCAGATCTGGGTGTCCTCGGGGAGGGTGATCGTGCCGGTGACGTCGGTGGTCCGGAAGTAGAACTGCGGACGGTAGTTGGTCTGGAACGGCTTGTGACGGCCGCCCTCCTCCTTGGTCAGGACGTAGACCTGGGCCTCGAAGTCGGTGTGCGGGGTGATCGAGCCCGGCTTGGCGAGCACCTGACCACGCTGGACCTCTTCCTTGTCGATGCCGCGGAGCAGGGCGCCGATGTTGTCGCCGGCCTGACCCTCGTCGAGGAGCTTGCGGAACATCTCGACACCGGTGCAGGTGGTCTTCTGGGTGGCCTTGAGGCCGACGATCTCGAGCTCGTCGCCGGTGTGGACGACGCCCTGCTCGATCTTGCCGGTCACCACGGTGCCACGGCCGGTGATCGAGAACACGTCCTCGATCGGCATGAGGAACGGCTTGTCCAGGTCACGCTCCGGCTCGGGGACGTACTCGTCCACCGCGGCCATGAGCTCCATGATCTGCTCCTGGGCGCCGGCGTCGCCCTCGAGCGCCTTGAGTGCCGAGACCTTGATGACGGGCGTGTCGTCACCGGGGAACTCGTACTGGTCGAGCAGCTCGCGGACCTCCATCTCGACGAGCTCGAGGAGCTCCTCGTCGTCGACGGTGTCGCACTTGTTGAGCGCCACGATGATCGCGGGCACGCCGACCTGGCGGGCGAGCACGACGTGCTCACGGGTCTGGGGATGCGGCACCCTGCGGCGGCGTCGACCACGAGGATCGCGCCGTCGACCTGGGCCGCACCGGTGATCATGTTCTTGATGTAGTCGGCGTGACCGGGCATGTCGACGTGCGCGTAGTGCCGGTTCTCCGTCTCGTACTCGACGTGGGCGACGTTGATGGTGATGCCACGCTCGCGCTCCTCGGGCGCCTTGTCGATGTTCTCGAAGGCAGTCGCGCTGTTGACGTCGGGCAGGCGGTCGGCGAGCGTCTTGGTGATCGCGGCCGTCAGCGTCGTCTTGCCGTGGTCGACGTGACCCATCGTCCCGACGTTGACGTGCGGCTTCGTCCGCTCGAACTTCTCCTTGGCCATGGTCTGGATTGCCTTTCTTGCTGCAGTGACGACTGCGTGACTGCGTTTGTTGAACTTGTGGGTGACTGCGTGTAGACGATTACGCGACCGGCACGATGCGCCGGCGACTGGTCACTGACCGGTGACCCTGGCGACGATCTCTTCCTGCACGTTGCGGGGAGTCTGCTGGTAGCTGTGGAACTGCATGGTGTAGGTGGCGCGTCCCTGGGTCTTGGAACGCAGGTCGGTCGAGTAGCCGAACATCTCCGACAACGGGACCTCGGCGCGAGACGACCTGCGATGTTGCCACGCTGCTCCATCTTGCCGACCTTGCCACGACGCGAGTTGAGGTCGCCGATGACGTCGCCCATGTAGTCCTCGGGCGTGACGACCTCGACCGCCATGATCGGCTCGAGCAGCACCGGAGCTGGCCTTGCGGACGGCCTCCTTGAAGCCCATGGTGCCGGCGATCTTGAACGCCATCTCCGAAGAGTCGACGTCGTGGTAGTCGCCGTCGAGAAGGCGGACCTTGCACGTCGACCATCGGGAAGCCGGCGAGCACGCCGTTGGTCATGGCGTCGACCGACACCGTGGCCGACCGACGGGATGTACTCCTTGGGGATGCGGCCACCGGTGATCTCGTCGGAGAACTCGTAGCCGCCACCGGGCCCGGAGGGCTCGATGAGCGATGATGATCTTGGCGTACTGGCCGGTGCCGCCGGTCTGCTTCTTGTGCAGGTAGGTGTGGCTGTCGACGGCGCTGGTGATCGTCTCGCGGTAGGCGACCTGCGGCTTGCCAACGTTCGCCTCGACCTTGAACTCGCGCATCATGCGGTCGACGAGCACCTCGAGGTGCAGCTCGCCCATGCCGGAGATCAGGGTCTGGCCGGTCTCCTCGTCGGTCTGGACACGGAACGTCGGGTCCTCTTCCGAGAGTGCGTAGAGGGCCTTGGACATCTTGTCCTGGTCGGCCTTGGTCTTGGGCTCGACCGCCACCTGGATCACCGGCTCGGGGAACTCGAGGCTCTCGAGGGTGATCGGGTTGGCCGGATCGCGACAGCGTGTCTCCGGTCCGTGTGTCCTTGAGGCCGATGCCGGCGACGATGTCGCCCGCGTAGACGGCTTCCTGTTCGATCTGCTCGTTCGCGTGCATCTCGAGCACGCGGCCGATGCGCTCCTTGTTGCCGCTACGGCTGTTGAGCACCGTTCCGCCCTTCTCGAGCGTGCCCGAGTAGACGCGGAAGTAGGTGAGCTTGCCGACGTGCGGTGCGGTCATGATCTTGAACGCCAGCGCCGAGAACGGCTCGTCGGCGAGCGGCTTGCGCTCGATCTCGGCTCGCCCTTCTTGTCGGTACCGGTGACCGGGGGCAGCTCGGCGGGCGACGGCATGTACCAGCAGATCGCGTTCAGGAGCGGCTGCACGCCCTTGTTCTTGAAGGACGTGCCGTTGAGCACCGGGACGACGCCGTGGTTGATGGTGGCGTCACGCAACGCCGCACGGATCTCGCTCGGGGGTGATGCTCCTCGCCCTCGAGGTACTTCTCCATGATCGCGTCGTCGTAGGTTCCCAGCGACGTCCATCGAGCAGCTTCGCGGTACTCGTCGGCCTGGTCGGCCATGTCCTCGCGGGATGTCCGTCGACGTCCCAGTCTCGCGCCCAGCTCCTCGCCGGTACCAGATCCAGCGCCTTCATGGTGACCAGATCGACGATGCCCGTGTAGTCGGACTCCGCGCCGATGGGCAGCTGGATGACGGCCACGTTGGCTCGGTCAGGCGATCCTTGATGGATGCCACGGCGCGGAAGAAGTCGGCACCGATGCGGTCCATCTTGTTGACGAAGCACATGCGCGGGACGTTGTAGCTTGTCGGCCTGGCGCCAGACCGTCTCGGTCTGCGGCTCAACGCCCGCCACCGCGTCGAACACGGCGACGGCACCGTCGAGCACGCGCAGCGAGCGCTCCACCTCGACGGTGAAGTCGACGTGGCCCGGCGTGTCGATGATCTGGATGCGGTGCTCGACCTTGTTGCCGTGTCGGTCCAGAACGCGGTGGTGGCAGCCGAGGTGATCGTGATGCCACGCTCCTGCTCCTGCTCCATCCAGTCCATGGTCGCGGCGCCGTCGTGGACCTCGCCGATCTTGTAGGACTTGCCGGTGTAGTAGAGGATCCGCTCGGTGGTGGTGGTCTTGCCGGCATCGATGTGGGCCATGATGCCGATGTTGCGGGTCCGGTCGAGGGGGAACTGAGCCATCGTCGTCTCGTCGTCTCTGGGGTTGGTGGGGTTCGGGACTACCAGCGGTAGTGGGCGAATGCGCTGGTTGGACTCGGCCATCTTCTGGAGGTCTTCCTTGCGCTTCATCGATGCGCCGACGCCGTTCGATGCGTCGAGGATCTCGTTGGCGAGGCGCTCGGCCATGGTGCGCTCGCGGCGCTGGCGGGAGTAGCCGACGACCCAGCGGATCGCCAGGGTGTTTGCACGGCGGGGGCGTACCTCGACGGGGACCTGGTAGGTCGCTCCGCCGACCCGCCGGCTGCGCACCTCGAGTTGGGGCTTGATGTTGTCGATCGCACGCTTGAGCGTGGCGATCGGCTCCGTGCCGGTCTTCTCCTCGATCATGTCGAGGGCTTCGTAGACGATGCGTCTCGGCGGTGGAGCGCTTGCCCCGCTGCATGATCTTGTTGACGATCTGGGTGACGAGCACCGAGCGGTAGATCGGATCGGGCAGCAGCTCACGGCGGGGGGCGGGACCCTTGCGGGGCATGTCAGGACTCCTTCTTGGCGCCGTAGCGCGCAACGTGCCTGCTTGCGGCCGCGGACACCGGAGGTGTCGAGCGTGCCGCGGATGATCTTGTAGCGGACACCGGGCAGGTCCTTCACACGACCGCCACGGACCAACACGATGCTGTGCTCCTGGAGGTTGTGGTCCTCGCCCGGGATGTAGGCGGTGACTTCGATCCCGCTGGAGAGACGGACACGAGCCACCTTGCGCAGTGCCGAGTTCGGCTTCTTCGGTGTGGTCGTGAACACGCGGGTGCATGTGCCGCGTCGCTGGGGCGCGCCCTTGAGCGCCGGGGTCGACTCCTTGCGGCGCTTGCTCTGGCGGCCTTTGCGGACCAGCTGCTCGATCGTGGGCACGGTGGAACCTCTTGTACTTCGCTGTCTCGGGGAACGGGGTGGGGCACGTCTGCACGAGCCTGAAGGCCTCGTGAACGCGTGGCGTGCGCGCGTGAGCGCGGCCGACGGCCGGAGCGTCATCCTACGGGCCGCCGAGCATCGGGGGCAAACAGGAGTCAGTACGCCGTCCGGGCGGGCCGTCGGCCCGCCCGGGTTCGCAACTGCGACACGTCGGCTCGTAGGAAGCCTCAATCGGCGATCGGGTCCGTGGCCGGGATCGGGAACCCGATCACGTCGGCTCCGCCGCCACCGGTCGGAAGGGTGGCGAGGAAATCGGAGCCGTCGACACCCTCGTCGGAGGAGAGGAACTCAAGAGGCTGGTGATCCGGGGCGAACGGCTCGATGTCCTGGTAGACGCCCATGCCAGTGCCGGCAGGGATGAGCTTGCCGATGATGATGTTCTCCTTCAGGCCGATCAGCCCGTCGGAGCGACTCTCGATCGCGGCCTCGGTCAGCACGCGGGTGGTCTCCTGGAAGGAGGCCGCCGACAGCCACGAATCCGTTGCGAGCGATGCCTTGGTGATGCCCATGAGCTCGGGGCGTCCCTCGGCAGGGCGCTTGCCCTCCTGGACAAGGCGCTTGTTCACGTCAGCGAACACACGCTGGTCCTGGCGTTCACCCGGCAGGAAGTCGGAGTCACCCGGATCCTGAATGGCGACACGGCGGGTCATCTGGCGCACGATCAACTCGATGTGCTTGTCGTGGATCGATACACCCTGATCGCGGTAGACACGCTGCACCTCGTCGACGAGGTACTTCTGCACCGCACGCACGCCCTTGATCTCGAGGAGCTCCTTGGGGTCGCGGGCGCCTTCTACGAGGGGGTCACCAGCTGTGACCTCGTCACCGTCGCGCACCTCGAGTCGACGCTCCCGCTCGATCGAGTAGGTCTCCTCGTCGCCGTCGTCACCGACGACCGTGACGGTCCAGACCTTGCCGTCCTCTTCGTCGATGCGTACGACACCAGAGGTTCGGGCGAGCACGGCCTTGTTCTTGGGCGTGCGTGCCTCGAAGAGCTCCACGACACGGGGTAGACCACCGGTGATGTCACCGGAGGCGCCCGCCACACCACCGGTGTGGAAGGTCCGCATCGTCAGCTGGGTGCCGGGCTCCCCGATCGACTGGGCGGCGATGACGCCGACGGCCTCGCCGGGCTCGATCGTCCGCCCTGTCGCCAGCGACGTTCCGTAGCTTGCCGCAGAGATGCCCCGCTCGCTGTCGTCGGTCAACGGCGACAGCACACGGACCTCGGTGACCGCCGGGTCGTCGCGGCAGCAGCTCGACTTCGTAGTCGCCCAGCTCGGTGCCCTTGGGCATGGTGCTGCCGTAGCGGTCATCTGCCTCGGCGAGCTCGATGTCCTCGGCGAGCGTGCGGCTGGCCAGGCGCGTCTTCGAGGTAGTAGCGCTTGCCCGGCTCGTCGGGTCGGACGTCGTCGATGATCGTCGAACGGACCGGGCCCGCCTCTTCGAGAGGGTTGCGATCGTTGATGATCAGCTCCTGGGACACGTCGACCAGGCGGCGCGTCAGGTAACCCGAGTCGGCGGTACGCAGAGCCGTGTCGACGAGGCCCTTTCGGGCACCAGGAGTAGCGATGAAGTACTCGAGGACCGATAGCCCCTCACGGAAGTTCGACTTGATCGGACGGGGGATCATGTCGCCACGGGGGTTCGCCACCAGGCCGCGCATACCGGCGATCTGACGGACCTGCATCATGTTCCCTCGGGCACCCGAGCCGACCATCATGTCGATGGGGTTGAAGCGGGTCGCAGTGAGCTCGGCCTGCATGGCCCTGGTCACCTCGGAGGTCGCGGTCGTCCAGATCTCGACCTCCTTCTGCTTGCGCTCGCCGTCGGTGATTATGCCTCGCCGGAACTGCTTCTCGACCTTCTCGGCCTCGAGCTCGTGGCGGTCGAGGATGGTGTACTTGTCCACCGGGGTCGACACGTCGTCGATCGAGATCGTCAGACCCGAACGCATGCCGTACTGGAAGCAGAGCGCCTTGATGTCGTCGAGCGACTTGGCGGCGATCGCCTTGGGGAACTCGATCGCCAGACGATCGACGATCTCGCCCATCTCCTTCTTGCGCACCGGCTTGTTCACGTACTCGTAGCCGTCGGGAAGCGCGTGGTTGAACAGAAGTCGACCAGCGGTCGTGGAGTGGTAGGTGGCGGCCGACCCGTTGGCCGGGGTCGCCACCAGGTCCGGGTACTCCTCACCTCGGTAGGTGATCGGTGCGTGCAGACCGATCTCGCGGGCATCGAGTGCCCGCTCGATCTGCTCCATGCGACGGAACACGCGGCCTTCGCCGGGCTCGCCCTCGGCGTCCTCGGTCAGGTAGAAGGCGCCGATGATCATGTCCTGGGTGGGCGTGACGAGCGGCTTGCCGTTCGCCGGGCTGAGCATGTTGTTGGCGCTCAGCATGAGCACACGGGCTTCGGCCTGCGCCTCGGCCGACAGCGGCAGGTGGACCGCCATCTGGTCACCGTCGAAGTCCGCGTTGAAGGCGGTGCAGACCAGTGGGTGGATCTGGATCGCCTTGCCCTCGACCAGGATCGGCTCGAAGGCCTGGATGCCGAGACGGTGCAGCGTCGGAGCACGGTTCAACAGGACCGGGTGCTCCTTGATGACGTCCTCGAGCACGTCCCACACCTGCGGGCGGCGACGCTCGACCATGCGCTTGGCGGACTTGATGTTCTGCGCGAGCTCACGGTCGACCAGGGCCTTCATCACGAAGGGCTTGAACAGCTCGAGAGCCATCAGCTTGGGAAGACCGCACTGGTGCAGCTGCAGGGTCGGGCCGACCACGATGACCGAACGGCCCGAGTAGTCGACGCGCTTGCCGAGCAGGTTCTGGCGGAACCGGCCCTGCTTGCCCTTGAGCATGTCGGAGAGGGACTTGAGCGGACGATTGCCCGGCCCGGTCACGGGGCGGCCCCGGCGGCCGTTGTCGAACAGTGCATCGACGGCCTCCTGGAGCATGCGCTTCTCGTTGTTGACGATGATCTCCGGCGCACCGAGGTCCAGGAGGCGCTTGAGACGGTTGTTCCGGTTGATCACCCGGCGGTAGAGGTCGTTCAGGTCGGAAGTGGCGAACCGGCCGCCGTCGAGCTGAACCATCGGACGCAGGTCCGGCGGGATCACCGGAACCGCATCGAGGATCATGGCGCGTGGGTCGTTGACACGGTTCCCGTGCTCGTCGCGACGGTTGAAGGCAGCGACGATCTTGAGGCGCTTGATCGCCTTCTGCTTGCGCTGCGCGGACAACGGCTTGCGACCCTCTTCGGGGTCGATCGCCTCGCGGAGCTTGCGCTCCTCCTCGTCGAGATCGGTGCGGTCGATCAGCTGCTTGATCGCATCTGCGCCCATCCCGCCCTCGAAGTACTCGCCGTAGCGGTCGTCGAGCTCGCGCCAGAGCATCTCGTCCTCGAGGATCTGACGCGGGTAGAGGCCCTTGAACTCGTCCCAGACCCGGTTGAGGAGGTCGAGCTCCGCCTCATAGGTGTCACGGATGGCTGCCAGGTCCTTGTCGGCGGCCTTGCGACGGTTGGTGAGATCGGACTCCTTGGCACCCTCGGCCTCGAGGGCCTCGAGCTCGGCCTCGAGCTCCTCCATGCGGCGCGCGAGCTCGAGCTCACGCTCCTTCTCGATGGCCTCGCGCTCTCCGACCAGGTCGGCCTCGAGGCTGGGCATGTCGTCGTGGCGGCGATCCGCGTCGACCGACGTGACGAGGTTCGCGGCGAAGTAGATGACCTTCTCGAGCTGCTTGGCCTTGAGCTCTTCGCGGGCCTCGGTGCCCGACAGCAGGTAGGCCAGCCATGAACGGGTGCCGCGGAGATACCAGATGTGCACTGCCGGAGCAGCCAGCTCGATGTGGCCCATGCGCTCGCGACGCACCTTCGAGCGGGTCACCTCGACGCCACAGCGCTCACAGATGATCCCGCGGAAGCGCACGCGCTTGTACTTGCCGCAGTAGCACTCCCAGTCCTTCTGCGGACCGAAGATCTTCTCGCAGAAGAGTCCGTCCTTCTCGGGCTTGAGCGTGCGGTAGTTGATGGTCTCCGGCTTCTTGACCTCGCCGTTGGACCAGGTGCGTATCGCGTCCGTGGTCGCGAGACCGATCCGGAGCTGATCGAAGAGGTTGACGTCCAGCATTTGTTCTCGATACCTCTCTCAGCGGCGCTCGGCCTGGCGGCGGGCGTCGTCCTCGTCGGATCCGCGCTCGGGCCGGGACAGGTCGATGCCCAGCTCCTCGGCAGCACGGAAGAAGTCCTCGTCCATCTCTCGCATCTTGATCTCCTCACCCGTGCGGGAGAGGACCTCGACGTTCAAGCAGAGCGCCTGCATCTCCTTGATGAGCACCTTGAAGGACTCCGGGATGCCGGGCTCGGGGATGTTCTCGCCCTTGACGATCGCCTCGTAGACCTTGACGCGGCCCAGGGTGTCGTCGGACTTGATGGTGAGCAGCTCCTGGAGGCAGTAGGCGGCGCCGTACGCCTCGAGTGCCCACACCTCCATCTCGCCGAATCGCTGACCACCGAACTGAGCCTTACCGCCGAGCGGCTGCTGGGTGATCATCGAGTAAGGACCGGTGGAGCGGGCGTGGATCTTGTCGTCCACGAGGTGCGCCAGCTTCAGGATGTACTTGTACCCGACTGTGATCGGGTTGTCGTACGCCTCGCCGGTGCGACCGTTGTAGAGCGTCACCTTGCCGTCGGCGCCGATCAGGCGGTCACCGCCGAGCGTCTCGGGATGAAGGTTCTCGAAGATCGCCTTGATGGTCGGGTGCTTGCCCGCCATCTCCTCTTCGTCCCACTTCGCTCCGTCGAACACAGGGGTCGCGATGAGGGTGGCCGGCCGGGTGGTCGGGCGGGTCTTGGTCTCGGTGCCGCGCAGCGGGTTCTCGCCGACCTCCTTGTCGCCATCGGTCCAACCCCAGCGCGCCGCGTAGCCCAGGTGCGTCTCGAGCACCTGGCCGACGTTCATGCGGGAAGGCACACCGAGCGGGTTCAGGATGATGTCGACCGGGGTGCCGTCGGCGAGGAACGGCATGTCCTCGGACGGCAGGATGCGACTGATCACGCCCTTGTTGCCGTGGCGACCGGCGAGCTTGTCGCCGACCGAGATCTTGCGCTTCTGACCCACGTAGACGCGAACCAGCTGGTTGACACCCGGAGGGAGCTCGTGCTCGTCGTCGCGGCTGAAGACCTTGACGTCGATGACCTTGCCGGTCTCGCCGTGGGGCACCTTGAGAGAGGTGTCACGCACCTCGCGCGCCTTCTCACCGAAGATGGCGCGCAGCAGGCGCTCCTCGGGGGTGAGCTCGGTCTCGCCCTTGGGGGTGACCTTGCCCACCAGCACGTCGCCGGGGTTCACCTCGGCGCCGACACGCACGATTCCGCGGTCATCGAGGTCCGCCAGGATCTCCTCGGAGAGGTTGGGGATGTCCCGGGTGATCTCCTCGGGGCCGAGCTTGGTGTCGCGGGCGTCGACCTCGTGCTCCTTGATGTGGATCGACGTCATGACGTCGTCACGCACCAGGCGCTCGTTGAGGATGATCGCGTCCTCGAAGTTGTAGCCCTCCCACGGCATGAAGGCGACGAGCAGGTTCTTGCCCAGCGCCAGCTCACCGTTGTCCGTCGAGGGGCCCTCGGCCAGGACGTCACCGGCGCTGACCTTCTGCCCTGCGGCGACGCGGGGCTTCTGGTTGATGCAGGTGTCCTGGTTCGAGCGCTCGAACTTGTGCAGCCGGTAGGTGCGCTTGCCCGACTTGTTGTAGTCCACCACGATGCGGCTGCCGTCGACCTCGACGACCACGCCGTCCTCGTCGGCGAGCACCATGTAGGCAGCGTCGCGGGCGGCGCGGCCCTCGATGCCGGTGCCGATGTACGGAGCTTCGGCACGCAGCAGCGGCACGGCCTGCTTCTGCATGTTGGCGCCCATGAGCGCACGGTTGGCGTCGTCGTGCTCGAGGAACGGGATCAGCGACGCGGCGACGGAGACGATCTGCTTGGGCGAGACGTCCATGAGCTGGACCTCGTCGGGAGTCACCGACGAGATCTCGGTCGTGGCACCGAGGAACTCGTCGCGCTCGAGCTGGAGACGCAGGTCGCTCAGCGAGGCTGCCTGGGGCGAGCGCCGGACGAGCACCCGGTCGGCACGGAACGTGCCATCGGGGTTCACCGGCGTGTTCGCCTGGGCGACGATGTACTCCTCTTCCTCGTCAGCAGGGAGGTAGACGATCTCATCGGTGACGCGACCGTCGGCCACCTTGCGGTAGGGCGTCTCGATGAAGCCGAACTCGTTGACCCGCCCGTAGGTGGCCAGAGCGCCGATCAGACCGATGTTCGGACCTTCCGGGGTCTCGATCGGGCACATTCGGCCGTAGTGGCTGAAGTGCACGTCGCGGACCTCGAAGCCGGCACGTTCACGGGAGAGACCACCGGGGCCGAGCGCCGAGAGGCGCCGACGGTGGGTCAGGCCCGACAGCGGGTTCACCTGGTCCATGAACTGCGACAGCTGGGAGGTCCCGAAGAACTCCTTGATCGCCGCGACGACCGGGCGGATGTTGATGAGCGTCGTCGGCGTGATGGCCTCGACGTCCTGGGTCGTCATGCGCTCACGGACGACGCGCTCCATGCGCGACAGGCCGATGCGGACCTGGTTCTGGATGAGCTCGCCCACCGAGCGGATGCGACGGTTGGCGAAGTGGTCCTGGTCGTCGAGGCGGTAGCCGTGGGTACCCATCGCCAGGTTGAGCAGGTAGGTGGTCGAGGCGAGGACCTCGCAGCGGCTGAGCACCGGCTGGTCGACCTCGGGCACGTCGAGCTGGCCGGCGAGCTGGGGGAACAGCTCCTGCAGGCGCTCGACCTCCGGGCCGAGCTTGCGGTTCAGCTTGTAGCGACCGACCCTGCTGAGGTCGTAGCGACGGGGCTCGAAGAACGCGTTGTTGAAGTAGTTGCGAGCCGAGTCGGGCGTGGCCGGCTCACCCGGACGTGCACGCTTGTAGATCTCGATCAGCGCCTCTTCCTGGGTGAGGACCAGGTCGCGGTCCTTCTCCCACTGGCCCTCGAGGAAGTCGAAGTGGCGGACGAATGCCTCGAGGAAGCCGGGGAAGTTCTCCTCGTCGTAGCCGAGCGCACGCAGCAGCACGAACAGCGACAGGCGGCGCTTGCGGGCCACGCGGGTGCCGGCGGTCGGGTCCTTGCCGGGCTTCTGCTCGACGTCGAACTCGATCCACTCACCGCGGTACGGGTGGATCGTGCCGGTCACGAGCTGGTGCTTGGAGAGATTCCGCAGACGGAACCGCTCGCCGGGCTGGAAGATGACGCCGGGCGAGCGCACCAGCTGCGACACGACGACACGCTCGGTGCCGTTGACGATGAAGGTGCCGCTGCTCGGTCATCATGGGGAAGTCACCCATGAAGACCGTCTGCTCCTTGATCTCGCCGGTGGTCGCGTTCATGAACCGGGCCCGGGCGAAGATCGGCGCCGAGTAGGTCATGTCCTTCTCGCGGCACTCCTCCACCGTGAACTTCGGCGGAGGACGAAGGTCCTCGTCGGTCGGATCGAACTCCAGCTCGAGACTCAGGGTCTCGGTGAAGTCCTTGATCGGTGAGATGTCCCGGAAGGCATCGGCGAGACCATTCTCGACGAACCAATGGAAGGACTCACGCTGGATGGCGATTAGATCCGGGAGTTCGAGGACCTCATCGAGGTTCGCGAACGAATAACGGTCCCGGATGGAGACGCGAGAGGACAAGGATCACTCCTCGTTGACGCTGATGGGTGGGCGATCGCCTAGGCCCTTGCGCGCCGAACTCCGGAGAAGATCTCGGGAGGAGGACGAACAGCAGGGCACGGCAACCGAACAGCCTATGTGCCGATCGTCCAGGGGTCAAGACACGCGCGCACGCGACCCTGGAGAAGCGGGCGGTTCAGCTGCGGGCCCCATGGGGCCCGCCCGGACGCCGGGGCGCCCGAGGTGTCCGGAGAGCGTACGAAGACCCGACTCCGGGGTCAAGGATCCGGTGACGAGGACCACGGGTGCGGGCTCCCCGGGCGCGGCGGAGGGGAGTCACCCACGGGCGACTCCCCTCCTTCAGGACCGATCCTGTCAGCCGGCGGGTCGCCGGCTTCGGATCACTTGATCTCGACGCTGGCGCCGGCTCCCTCGAGAGCCTCCTTGGCCTTCTCGGCGTCGGCCTTGGAGACACCCTCGAGAACGGCCTTCGGGGCCGACTCGACGAGATCCTTCGCCTCCTTCAGACCCAGGCTCGTCAGACCGCGCACCTCCTTGATGACTCCGATCTTCTTGTCACCCGCGTCGGTGAGGACGACGTCGAAGGAGGTCTTCTCCTCCTCGTCGCCGCCACCGTCACCGCCACCGACGGCCGGCGCTGCAGCAGCGACGGCGACCGGAGCGGCAGCAGTCACGCCGAAGCGCTCCTCGAAGGCGGACAGGAGCTCGGAGAGCTCCAGGACGGTCAGGCTGGCGATGGAATCCAGGATCTCTTCAGTGGTTGCCATTGATGTTCACTCCTCGGTGGCAGCGTCGGCTGCCGGTTCTGCGTCGTCTGTGGTCTCCGACGCCGCGTTCTCCGCGACGTCAGCGGGGGCGTCAGCCTCCGCGGGTGTGTCTTCGACAGGTGCCTCGTCGGTCGTCTCCGGCGTCGGGGCAGGGGCCTCTGGAGCACCGGCGGCACCGCCGGCGTCGATGAGGGCCTGCAGTCCGTAGGCGAAGTTGAGCGGCACGGCCTGCAACAGGGCGGCGAAGTCGCGCATGGGCGCAGCAAGGCCACCGGCGAAGCGGGCGAGCAGCTCTTCTCGGGGCGCGACCGTGGCCAGTGCCTTGGCACCGTCCGCGTCGAGCACCGTGGTGTCCAACAGACCACCCTTGATGACCAGGTGGGGATTCGACTTGGCGAAGGCGGCAAGCGCCTTCGCTACCATCACTGGGTCGCCCGGCGTCCCATCGGGCTTCTGCCCGACGAATGCGATCGCCGTCGGCCCGACCATCTCCGCGCTCAGGTCCAGGTCGAGCTCCGCGGCGAGCGCGACGCACGAAGGTGTTCTTGTACACACGGTACTCACCACCGGCGGCGCGCAGAGCGGTGCGCAACTCGGCCAGGTCACGGACGGTCAGTCCCCGGTATTCGGTGAACAGCGCTGCGTCCGCGGCCGAGAGCTTCTCTCGGACCTCTTCCACAACGGCCACCTTCTCCGGCCTGGGGTTCTCCATCGACACCTCCTTCCAATTGGTTTCGGGAGCATCGGGCGTCGCTGCGAGCGGACGCCCATCGCTCGACCGGAACCGGCCGGGTGTCTGGAGTCCACCTACCCAGGCGAGCCGGAGCTCTTTCATCCGCGAGGCCGTTGGAGGCGTTGCGGTCACCGTGGGGTCTCTGGCGATGCGAGATCCTCAATTGATGTTGACCGGACGAGGCTACGCGTCCGGTCGACCGGCAGCCAATCACATGCCGGGGCGTATTACGGCGAGGCCCGGCAGCGCCCGATGTCCGCGTGGTCGGCGAACGCTCCGCTGCCCAGGGCGCTACCCAGCCCGACAGCCTGCCCTGACGTCGTTAGGTTGGGTCGATGTTCGCGATCGGCATCGATATCGGCACCACCAACGTCAAGGTCGTACTGGTCGATCCTGACGGGACCGCCATCGCCGATGCCTCACGCGCTCTGACGACCCGTTCCGAAGGTCCGACCACGACCCAGGACCCCGAGGCGATCTGGTCAGCGGTCCGCGACGCAGTGCGTCAGATCAGCAGCGAGCACCCGGCGCAGGCCGGCGAGGTTCGGTCGATCGGTGTCTGCAGCCAGTACTCCTCGCTGGTCGCCGTCGGACGGGACGGACGCGCCGTCTCGCCCGTCAAGCTCTACCTCGACACCCGCGGAGCAGACCACTGCTGGGCGATCCTCGACAGGCACCCGGAGGCCTTCGGAACGTGGGTGGACCGCCACGGGATACCCCCGATCGGCAGCGGTCTGACGCTCTCGCACCTGCTGCACTTCCAGCACGACGAACCCGACGTCCACGCCCGCACCGCCGTGTACCTGGAGGTGATGGACTTCGTGAACCAGCGGCTCACGGGTCGGGCCGCTGCCACCCAGTGCACCATGTTCGCGAGCCAACTGTGCGACAACCGGGTGGTCGGCACCACCACCTACGACCAGGACCTTGTGACCATGGCCGGCGTGGACCACGACCGGCTCCCGCCGCTGATCGGCATGGACGAGGAGGTCGGAGGACTTCTCGACGATGTCGCCGCCGACCTCGGCATACCCACAGGGGTCGTGGTGATGGCCGCGATGAACGACACCCAGGCTGGAGCGTTCGCGACCGGCGTGCTGGCGGACCCTGCTCGACGAGCGGAGTGGTGGTGGGAACGACCGGGGTGCTCATCCAGTCCCTGCCGGCCATGGCGGTCGACCTGGACAACGAAGTGCTCTCGATGCCTGCTCCCGTTCCTGGCCGCTACACCGTCATGGCCGAGAACGGGATCGCGGGGCGCACGGTCGAACGTGTCCTGGAGATGCTCGCGACATCGACCGGAGGATCCGCGTCGACCACCGTGATCGAGCGGTTCACCGAACTGACAGCAGCGCTCGACAACACCGCCGCGGGCGCAGGTGGGCTGCTCTTCCTTCCCTGGCTCGCCGGTTCGATGTCGCCGTCCTCGTCATCAGAGATGCGCGGCGGCTTCATCGGGATGTCCCTGTCGACGTCGCGCAGCGACGTGCTCCGAGCGACCGTCGAAGGAGTCGCACGGAACCTGCGCTGGCTCTCCCCGGCGGTCGACGCTCTCTGCGGTCGCTCTGGCGAGGAGCTCGTGTTCGCCGGCGGCGCCGCCCGCAGCGGAGCAGTCGCGCAGGTTCTCGCCGACGTGACCGGTCAACCGGTCCACGTCGTCGAACGCCCAGAGATCGCGGCGGCCTTGGCGACCGGGCAGGTTGCTGCACGCCGCAGCGCGGGCATCGACCCCTCGACCGTTGCGCTGCCGATCACGTCGGAGTACTTCCCAGACCCCGCCACGAGGGAGGTCCATGACAACCTGCAGCCGGTGTTCGAAGCCACGTTCACGGTGAGCGCCCCGATCTGTCAATCTCTAGTCCATGAGTGACTACCCCTACGCCGAGCGATTCCCAGTCAACCGGACGATGCCGTCGACCGGCCGTGACCGCGCAGAGGTCCTCGACGAGCTGCGCCAGATGGCCACCGAAGAGGACGCCGTCTGGGAGACCGGCAAGATCTCCGGCTCGTACTACTGCGGCGACCACGAGCACTACGACCTGCATCAGCGACGCGTTCTCGCTGTTCGGACACGTCAACGCTCTCCAGCGCGACGTCTGCCCCAGTGGCACCAAGTTCGAGGGCGAGATCATCGCCATGACGCTCGACCTGCTCCACGCCGATGCGGTCACCGACAGCCACACCGGCCGGCATCGTCACCAGCGGCGGGACCGGCTCGATCACCCACGCCATGCTCGCCTACCGCGAACACGCCGCGCCGACACGAGGGATCACGAATCCCAACGTGGTCAAGCCCGAGACGGCCCACCCGGCGTTCGACAAGGCTTGTCACCTGTTCGGGATCGAGCTGCGCGTCGCTCCCGTCGACCCCGACACGGCGCACGGTCGGTGGTCGACGAGCTGGCAGCGCTGATCGACCAGAACACGATCGCCATCGTCGGGTCGGCGTGCAACTACGGCTACGGCACCGTCGACCCGATCGAGGCGCTGAGCGACCTGGCGATCGAGCGCGGCGTCGGGCTGCACGTCGACGGCTGCCTCGGCGGCTTCATCCTGCCCGTGGGGACGCGAGCTCGGCTACGACATCCCACTGTTCGACTTCCGCGTGCCCGGGGTCACCTCGATCTCGCGCCGACACCCACAAGTACGGCTACGGGCTCAAGGGCTCATCGGTGTTGGCCGTTGCGGGACAAGGCACTGCGCAACTCGCAGTACTTCTACCTGACCGGCTGGACCGGCGGTAAGTACTGCTCACCCGGCATGGACGGCTCGCGTTCGCTGGGCCTGCTCGCCGCGACCTGGGCGTCGATGGTGTCGATGGGCCGCGACGGCTACCTGCGAGAAGGCCCGTGCCGATGTTCGCCGCTGCCGACGCCATGCAGGATGCCGTGCGCTCGCACCCGGAGCTGCGGATCATCGGCATCGCCCACGTTCTGCTTCAGCTTCACGTCCGACGTGTTCGACATCTACCACGTCAACGACTTCATGCGGCTCCAGCGGTTGGCGCTTCAACGGCCAGCAGTACCCCAACGCGATCCACATGGCCGTCACCGGCCCCCAGACCCAGGAGGGTGTCACCGATCAGTTCGCTTCCGACCTGAGCGAGGCAGTGGCGTACGCGATCGAACACAAGGACGAGCAGCCCGGCTCGGCGGCGATCTACGGCGGGGTCGCGGGTGGCCTCACCGACGAGGCCGACGACTTCATCAAGATGGTCATGGCCGACATGATGGACACCCAGCAGGCGGTACCGCCGAGCTCCTGACGAACAGTGGGGGTTCTCGGAGTCAGGTGCGGGAGCCGACGACCTGCACGGCGGTCGGTGGATCGGCCGCGTTGATCCCGTCGACGCCCAGGTCCAACAACCTGTTGTACCCGTCGGCGTTCTCCCACTCCCGCTCGTTGGGCCAGATCCACAGCACCAACCCCTGCTCGTGGGCCCGCCGGACCAGGTCGGGAGTCAGCAGCTCGACGCCCTGGTAGTCAGGGGGGATCTGCACGATCGTGCGGCCCTCCGGAAGGGCCTCACCGAGCAGCACCCACTTGGTCATGGCGTCGAGCCCCGGGGTGATGGCCACCTCGGGTGCGAGCTGGTGGAACGCCTCTGCGAGCTCGTCGTCGAAAGACGTCACGACAGCTGCGGCCGACCGGCCGTGCTCGGTGAGGATCCGAGCCAGTTCCTGAGCGGATGGAACGTCCTCGGGGTACGAACCCTTGATCTCGATGTTCAGCGGGTAATCGGGGTAGCGCTCCACCAGGTCCTCGAAGCGCTGCACAGCGAAGTCGTCGGGCTCGTAGCCCTCCGGCGGGTCGATCTCACCGGTACGAACACCGCGCAGGACGTACGCATCCTCGGGCTGATCAGTACATGCGCTGCACGATTCCGAGAACCAGTACGCAGCGTCCAGTGCGTGCAGGTCCTCGTAGGTCATGTCGGCGACGACACCCGTGCCGTTCGTCGTTCGCTCGACATCCTCGTCGTGGTGCACCACGAGCTCGCCGTCGCCGGTCATGCGAACGTCGACGTCGAGCATGTCGACTCCAGCGGCCACCGATTCGGCGTACGCGTAGGGCGTCGAGTGCGGATGGGCGTTCTCGCCGCCGGCGTGAGCGAGCACGACCGGCCGGCCAAGAGCCAGCACATCGGCCACCGTCGTCGCAGCGGGCGTCACCACGGCAGTCGTGGTGGTCGTCGGCTCCTGCGCGGAGCCAGTCGCGTCTGCGCCGTCGTCAGCTCCGTCGGAACACCCCGCGGCGACGGTGGCCGCTACGAGCAGCCCGGCTATCGCGATCAGCTTCGGTCGTCTGCCCATGGGTGCGAATCGTAGGGCTGCCCCGAACCTCCGACATGAGACCGGTGGCCAGCGCCTCTACCGTGCAGGGAACAGGGCCGCCATGTCGTCGATTACCACCGTTCCGGGTCCGACCAGGCGACACGCTGCGGGTGATCCCTCCGGCGTAGCCGACCGAACGCATGCCGGCGGAACGAGCGGCCTCCACACCGAAGTAGCTGTCCTCCACCACGACGCAGTGCCGATTCTCGACACCCATCGATGCCGCCGCCAGGAGGAAGAGGTCGGGCGCGGGCTTGCCGTTCGCCACCTGGGTCGCGCTGAAGATCCGGCCGTCGAACCGCTCGAGCAGGCCAGTGGCTCCCAACGTGGCGTCCATCTTGGCGTGCGTGCCGCTCGAGGCGACGCACGTCGCAAGACCGAGGCGGTCGATCCGATCGAGCGCCTCGACGATCCCCTCCACCGCGGCGCGGAGTTCACGGTCGAACGCAGCGAACAGGCGTTCGCGGTATGTCGGCATGAACTCCGGCACATCGCGGCCGAGATGCTGCTCGATCACAGCGAGCATGTGGTCGTCGGACCTTCCCACGAAGCGTTCCACGACCTCGGCCTCGCTGATCTCCCAGCCCAGCTCACCGAGCAGCTGCGCCTCGGTCCGAACCGCCAACCACTCGCTGTCGACGAGGACCCCGTCGCAGTCGAAGATCACGAGTTCGATCGGGTCGGGGTACGACAGTTCCACCGGTTCGGCCATGGCGGACGACCCTAGCTACGCGCAGTAGGTACCGTCGCCGGTATGACCCGCCGCGTGCTGCTCCCGCTGATCGGTCGCGATCCGTCGGAGGCGCATCGCACGTCGACCCCACTCGAGTTGCTGTTCGACCTCTGCTTCGTGGTTGCTGTCGCCCAGGCCGGGACCGGTCTGCACCATGCCCTCGCCGAGTTGCACGTACGCGATGCCCTCGTCGGGTACTCGACCGTCTTCTTCGCGATCTGGTGGGCCTGGGTGAACTTCACCTGGTTCGCGTCGTCCTACGACAACGACGATCTGGCCTACCGCTTCGGTGTGTTCGTGCAGATCGGCGGGGTTCTCGTTCTCGCAGCCGGGGTCCCGCGGGCGTTCGCGGGCAGCGACTTCGCCGTAGTGACCGTCGGCTATCTGATCATGCGGACCGCACTCGTCGCCGGTTGGCTCCGTGCCGCCAAGGACGACCGTGCACACCGGCGCACCAACCTCCGCTACGCCGAAGGGATCGGCGCCTGCCAGCTCGGCTGGGTCGCCCTGCTGGTGCTGCCAGGCGAACTTCGCATGACCGGCTTCATCGTCATGGCGGCGCTGGAGATGACCGTGCCTGTCTGGGCGGAGCGCGCGTACACCCAATCCGTGGCACCCACACCACATCGCGGAGCGCTACAGCCTCTTCACGATCATCGTCCTCGGTGAGACGATCCTGGCCGCGACTCTCGCCGTGCAGTCCGCACTCGACAGCGGTGGACGACTCGACGAGGTCTCCGAGGTTGCCGTCACCGGACTTGTGGCGGTCTGTGCGATGTGGTGGCTGTACTTCGACCGGCCCAACGAGTCGCAGGTGTCGGGGTTGCGGGAGCGGTGGGATTCGACGACTGCCACGAGCTCTTTCGTGTGGGGTTACGGCCACTACTTCGTTCTAGCGGGCGCGGCAGCGGTAGGTGCAGGGCTGGCGGTAGCGGTCGACCACGCCACCGGATCGTCGACGATCACACCATCCGGCGCGGCGCTCAGTGTGGCCGTTCCTGCCGCCATCTACCTGATTGCGGTGACGTTGCTCCACAGCTCGCACTGGACGCGCCGTGACACGGTGGCCTTGCTGGCCGGGGTGCTGATGGTCGCACTCGCGGCAATGGGAGCGCCCGTCATCTCGACAGCGCTCGTGCTAGCTGCTGCGGCGGCTCAGATGCCGAAGTCCGCTTCGAGCAACGAAGCCACGTCCGAGTCGTCACCCAGCAGCTCGACCTGAGCCGACCGTTGGCGGCCGTAGGCGAACAACGACAGCTCCCCCACCGCGCCACGCACGGCGACCCGTGGGGTGGACGAGTTGGCCACCACGGTCCGGCCGTCCGGGGAGCGCAACGTCACGCCGCACGGTGCGTGGCGCATAGTCAGACGGGACATGCGTCGCACCACGTCCCACAGCTGAGCGGTCAGCTCCGGGTGCAGGTCGCGGGGCTCGCCCCCGTTCGGGCGCCTCACGTCCTCGTGGTGGATGAAGTACTCCATCGTGTTGCCCAGACGGTCTGCAGCCGCCACTCCGAACACCGACAGCTTCGGCGGCCCGGTCCGCACCAGCTCCACCAGTTCCGCCCAGTCCTTGGCCGCGTACTCCCGGCGCACCGACTCGCCGTGACGAGCGAGCGGTGCGGCCAGGATCCCCAGGGCGGCGTCTGGACGGCGCTCGCGCACCACCAGGTGAGCCGCCAGGTCACGAGTCGTCCAGCCCTCGCAGAGCGTCGGCGCGTCGGGGCCCAACTCCTCGAACAGGTTGCACAGGTCCTGGCGCTCGATCTGGGCGAAGTTCAGCGTCATGTCACGAGTCTGCCCCACCGCGAGGTAGGCGTCGGCACCGGCTCGGTGGCTCAGGCGCTCAGGCGCGCTCGACGGTGGCGAACACGGCCTTGAGGTAGCCGCCCTCCGGGAAGCCGATCGGGTGGTCGACCGCGTGGGACGTGCGGAGCGCATCGACGAGCACGACGCCGTGACGCTGCGCCGCTGCGCCGACTGTGGCGAAGAAGTCCGCCTCGCTCACCCGGGCCGAGCACGACGCCTGAACCAGCGTGCCGCCCGGCTCGAGCAGTCGCAGCGCCAACTCGGTGAGACGCCCGTAGGCCCGCAGAGCGCCGGGCACCTGGTCCTTGCGCGAGGCGAACGACGGCGGGTCAACCACCACCAGGTCGAAGCGTCGACCGTGGTCCGACATCTCGGCCATCACGGCCATGGCGTCGCCGACTGTGTCGTGGTGATGGCAGGCCCGGACCGCCGGCAGGCCCCGGTTGTGGTCCATGTTCCGCCTGGCCGTGGCGATCGCCGCGGCGTTGATGTCGACGCTGTGGACCAGCTCGGCGCCACCGGCCGCGGCGTTGACCGAGAACCCACCGGTGCAGGCGTAGACGTCGAGCACCCTGGCACCCGTGGCCCGGTTGCGCACCCGGAACCGGTTGTCGCGCTGATCCAGGAAGTGGCCGGTCTTCTGGCCGTGCACCACGTCGGCCTCGAACGTCAGTCCCCGCTCGAGGAACCGCACGGGTCGGTTCGGCAGCTCGCCGACCAGCGCGGTGGCATCGGCCCGCGCGCCGTCGGGTGCCACATTGCGCGCCAGGCGTAGCACGACCCGGTCCGCCACCAGCACCTGCTGTGCGGCTGAGACCACCGCATCCAGGTGCGCGAACCACGCTGCGCTGTAGAGCTTGACGACGGTGGTGTCCCCGTAGCGGTCGAGCACCAGCCCGGGCAGTCCGTCGTTCTCGCCGTGCACCCAACGCAACGCCGTCGTCGTCGGATCGTCGACCAGCCGGCGGCGCAGCTCGAGCGCAGCCGTCAGGCGGTCGATCCAAAAGGCGTCATCGATCGGAGTCGGCGAACCTGCGTGCAGCACCTTGATGCGGATCGGCGAGGCCGGGTCGTAGAGGCCGATCGCCATGAACTTGCGACGGTCGTCGAAGATGACCGCCAGGTCTCCGGGCGCACCATCGGGCTTGACCGATACCACTGAGCCGTCGAACACCCACGGGTGCCCACCCCGAACCTGGCGGGCCGCATCCCGGGTCACGCGTACAGCCAGGCGACTGGGTGTCACGACTTGCGGGCTCTCTGCATCCGGATCGAATCTACGCCACAGTAGGACCACGCCGGCCGGCGCCGACGCTTGTCGTCGCGCCAAACCGATGTGCGGACGCACCGCGGTCAGCGAGCGTTGCGGGCCAAGCCAACGGTCATGATGCGATCAGCGATCGAGCCTCGCTGGTTTGCGAGGCAGGTGCCGCAGTCCCATCCAGGCGAGAGCGGAGATGTGCGACGCCGCCTCCTCTGCGGTCATCTGAGGGTTCTCTTCCCACCACTGACCGACGAAGGTGACCATGCCGATCAGCGCCTGGGCGTAGAGCGGTGCCGCTCGAGGGTCGTATCCGGCCCTCTTGAACTCGGATCGGAGGACGTCGCCGACCCGTTCGGCGACTTCGGCGAGCAGGTTCGCCAGGCCGTTGCTGGCCGGGGAGTCGCGCTTGAGAACGGCGAATCCATCCGGGCGTTCCTGCACGTAGCGCATGAAGGCGAGCGCGGCGCCTTCGATCCTGTCCCTGGGTGTCCCGGCGCCGATCGCGTCGGCGATCTGGCCGATCACGTACTCCATCTCTCGGTCCACGACCACGGCGTACAGCCCTTCCTTGCCGCCGAAGTGCTCGTAGATGATCGGCTTGGAGATCTTGGCCCGCTCGGCGATCTCCTCCACCGAAGCACCCTCGTAACCCTTTTCGGCGAACACCGCCCGGCCGACCTGCACCAACTGGTTGCGCCGCTCCACCGCGGACAGCCGCGTCCTTGTGCCGTCAGTCATGTTGACCGACGGTACTACGCGACCGTAAGTTACGTCACCGTAGGTTACGGTCACGTAACCAGTTGGTCCCGGGTCCGGTCCGAACCTACGAACCGGCCACTTCACCGATCGATCGAGGATCGCGCATGACCACCACCCCCACCGCGGCGAAGCCGACCGTCGACGAGCTCCGCAAGCGGATCAAGGCCGAGCTCCCTGACGACACCTTCGATTCCCGGCCGTGGCGCGCCCTGTGGTTCCTACCGCTCGCCACCGTCGGGTTCGGCTCGATCGCCACGATCGTCGTCGCACGCCCGGTGTGGTGGGCATCGCTCCTGCTGGCGCTCGTCGCCGGGCAGTGCATGGCCGCCATGGGATTCCTGGGCCACGAGGTGCTCCACGGTTCGGTCGTGGGAGACAAGCGACTCCAGACGTTCCTGGGATACGTCGGCTTCGGCCCGATGATGGTCTCGCCGACGCTGTGGCGGACCTGGCACAACCAGGTGCACCATCGCCGGACGAACCTCGGCAACTCCGATCCCGATTCGTTCGGCACCGTCGAGCGCTACGAAGCGGCGCCCTCGACCCGGTTCGTGGCAAGGCTCGCCCCCGGCTCGCGTCGCCCGCTCAGCTACCTCTTCTTCCTCTACTGGTTCACCTTCCACGGCCAGGTCGTGCTGTGGATCCAGTCCAAGTACATGCGGGGCTTCCGCCGCATGAACCGTCGCCGGGCGATCATCGACACCGCCGTCTGTGCCGCGATCTGGCTGACGGTGTTGGTCCTGGCCGGTCCCTTCTACGCGCTGTTCGCCGTCGTCATACCCCTGGTGGTCGCCAACTTCATCGTGATGAGCTACATCGCGACCAACCACTTCCTGCGTCCCTTGACCAAGGAGAACGACCCGCTCGACAACTCGATGAGCGTGAACACCTTTGGTTGGGTCGACCAGCTGCACTTCAACTTCAGCCACCACGTCGAGCACCACCTGTTCCCAAACATGAGCGGCGCGAACGCCCCACGCGTGCGCACCTGGCTCAAGGAGAACGAGGCCGACCGCTACGTGTCGCCTCCGCACTGGCTGGCGTTCGTCTACCTGTACAAGACGCCGCGGGTGTACCTCGACTCCACCACTCTGGTCGATGCCGACCACCCGGACAGCGACTACCGCGCAGACACCACACAGCTGGCCGAGCTCCTGCACTGACGCTGCACTTCTTCTCGCGTCGGGCTGCGTAGGCTCGACGTCATGTCACGGCCAACCATCCGCCTGCTCCTCCTTCTGGCGACCACCCTGGTGTTCATCGGGATCAGCGCGGGACCAGCCGCCGCCCATGACGACGAAGGGACCGTCACGATCACCCGCGCCGAGCAGGTCGGAGCCTTTTCGGTGCTGGTGGAGGTCGGAATCGTGTTCGCCGGCGACGGACACCTGGCCGAGGATGCGGAGGTCACCGCGACCTTGAGCAGCGCCGGCACGACGGTCGGCCCCGTCGAACTGGACAAGGGCGAGGACGGCACGTCGCTCTACTCGGCCACGATCGACGTGCCGAGCCCCGGCGTCTGGGCGATCGAGGTCACCTCGACCGATCCGAGCGGCACCACCACCGCCTCGGTCACCGTCGCCGATGGGGCACCGTCGACGACCACTCCGGCATCCACCACCGCACCCGACCCGACGGCGACCGTGCCCACGTCCGACCCGGCGGCCTCCGCTGAAGACAGCGCCAGCACGAGTCAACTGGCCACCAGCCAGGAGGAGGACAGCGGCGCTTCTCCCGCTCTGGTGATCGGAGCATGCCTGCTTCTGGCAGCGGTGGTCATCGGTGGCGCCTTCGTCGTGGCCAGACAACGCTCCCGAGAGGACGAGGGACAGGACCCGGGAGCCGACTGACGGTGCTTGACCGAGCCGGTCGCCCGGCCGCTCAGGCTCTCGGCCCTGGCCCGAGACGCCGGGCGAAGCTGAGCTCGTGCCCATCGGGGTCCGCTATGTGGAAGTACCGCTCCCCCCAAGGAGCATCGGATGGCAGGCTCGACGGTTCCCAGCCGGCAGCTACAGCCCGATGGTGGACCTCGTCCACGTCACGAACCCAGAGGATCACCCTGCCCCACACCTGAGAAGGCGGCTTCCAGCCTTCGACCAGCTGGAGGTTCAAGAAGCTCGACCCGGCACACAGGCTCGAGAACTCCTCGTCGGGCCCCCCGTAGTGGACCGAGAACCCCAGGTCCCCGTAGAAGCGCCACGACCGCGCCATGTCGGTTGTCACCAGCGTGACGGCGTTGATCTCACACAACCAGTCGCCCACGTGCACTCCTCCTGCAACTCGAACCTCGACACGGTGCTTAGCCGTGGGTGGACAGTCCACCGTCGACGGGGATGATCGCCCCGGTCAGGTACGACCCGGCGCGCGACGCCAGGAACAGCACCGTTCCCGCGACGTCATCGGGGCGTCCGATCCGTCCGAGCGGGACACCGGAGCTGACCAGCTCCTCGCCGCCGTCGGCGTCGAGGACGAAGGACATCATCTTCGACGGGAAGGGTCCGGGCGCGATCGCGTTGACGGTGACGTGATCACCGGCGAGCTTGTGAGCCAGCTGCCGGGTGAGCATGTGGACGGCGGCCTTGGACGCGGCATACGGGTAGTTGTCGGTCGCCGGCACCCGGATCCCGTCGACGGATCCGATGTTGACAACCCTTGCCGGGTCATCCGCGGTCGCGGCCGAACGCATCCGGGGCAGGAAGGCGACCGTCAGATCGAACACCGCCTTCACGTTCGTGGAGAGGACCTTGTCCCAGGCATCGTCGGGGAAGGCCTCGAGCGGCGCACCCCAGGTGGCGCCCGCGTTGTTGACCAGCAGGTGCACCGAAGGCTCACGCTCTCCCACGGCGGCGACGAGGCTATCCACCCCGACCCGGGTGGACAGGTCGGCAGGGACCGAGACGCACTCACCCAACTGCGACAGCTCCGATGCTGCGGCATCGCACGCGTCGGCCTTGCGAGCGGAGATGTAGACCCGCACCCCTGAGCGCACCAGGCCCTCGGCGATCATCCGCCCGATGCCACGGCTACCGCCGGTGACGACTGCGACCTTCCCCCGGACCGAGAACAGCGTGGTTGTGTCCATCGACCGACTGTAGGACCTTGTTGCAGGAAAGGACCTTGTTGCAGGAATTCCGTCCGACAATCCTCACCACGATGGCGTCAGCGGCCGATCAGTAGGTGTGGAACCGACCCCGACCATCGTGCGCTGCCGGCGTAGCCCTGCCTGCGGCCAGAGCGGCGTTTCGCTCATCGAGGTGCTCGTAGGCATAGCCGTCATGGTCCCGCTGACCCTGGCGTCGCTGTCGGGGATGATGGTCCAGATCCGGGTCAGCACCGAGACGGAGCAGACCCAACAGCTCGAAGTGGACCTGAGCGCGGCGGCCGAGGACCTGCGAGCCATGACCTACCTGCCATGTGCCGGCGCCGACGAGTACCAGAAGGCCTACGCGGTCTGGACTGAACCGCTCGCTGCCAAGGTCGCACCCGAGAACGCCCCCGCACCGGTCCGCATCACCCGAGTCGACCACTGGAACGCCCAGAAGTCGGCCTACCTGGCGGAGTGTCCTGGTGACGACGGAGCTCAACGCCTGACGATCGAGGTCGAAGGCGGGCAGCGCAGCGCTACGGGAACGGTGGTCAAACGCAACGAGGACGCACGCAAGGCCGGGTCAGGATGAACGCGTACCCCCCTACCCGCGGGCAGTCGGGCATGACGCTGGTCGAGACGCTGCTGGCCGTGATGCTGAGCGGCATCATGATCCTGCCGATCACCGGCTGGGCGACCATGGCCATGCGCGAGCACCAGAACGTGCAGACCCGCAACCTCTCTGGTTCCTCGCTCGGGATCCTGCGAAGCACCTTCACGCGTGACGTGTCCAACTCCGACTCGGCATGGGTCGACGACGAGACGCAGCTCGCATCCTGCTCCGATGGCGCCAAGGGGACCATCGCGCTGCTCGCCCTCGGCCACGAGGACACCCGCACGACCTACTCGTTGGTGCCTGACGACGACTCGTACCTGCTGGTACGTCTGCGCTGCGCGAAGCCAGGGGCGACTCCGGGAGAACGAACCGAGTTGGCGTCGGGCGTGATCGCGGCCGGCACAAGTGCAACGTGTGCAACCGGGAAGGACCTGGCCGAACGATCGCGCGACCTCGGTGTCGAAGCGATCGGGACCGCTACCACCTGCCGACGGATCACCCTTCAGCTGACCACGATGTCGCTCGCGCAGGTGTCGATGACCGCGTCGCTGCGTATCGGTGGCAACGGGACTGCGACCACCGCCGACTCTCCCTCCCCTGTCGCCGCCGCCGACCCCACCGGTGGCCGCAGACAGTTGAAGGTGCAGTTCAGCGGGAAGGAATCGACCGACCCGAACGACGAAGCCCTCACCTTCCAGTGGGACTTCGGCGACGGCGGATCCTCGACCGAAGCCGCCCCGGTCCACGTGTTCGTCAGATCCGGCACCTACACGGTCCGCCTCACGGCGACCAACACGACCGGCTTGTCGGCTTCGACAACCCTGGAGATACGGGTCGAGGACAACCCCCCCATGGCGGTGATCGCCTCACCTGCGAACCTCACCAGCTTCTTCCGGGGACAGCCCGTTCAGTTCTCCTCTGCAGGCAGCAACGACGAAGCCGATGCCGACGTGGGCGGATCCGTGACCGGGTACCGCTGGGACTTCGGCGACGGAACGACGTCGATCGAAGCGAACCCGGTGAAGCGCTACGACCGCGTAAGTGCGCCCGAAGGTTTCGCAGTGACCCTGACCGTGACCGACAACGCCGGCCTGAGCGCCTCGACCCAGACCCGGATCGTGGTCAACAACCGGCTGCCATCGGTGGCGATAGTGGCGTCTGAGACGACCGGGGTTACCCCGTTCATGGTCGACTTCTCAGCGTCGGTGACCGACGAGATCGACATGGACGCGAACCCTGCCCTCACCTACGCCTGGGACTTCGGCAACGGCACCACCTCGAACCTGCCCGCACCGTCCGACGTCCTCTACTCCGCCCCGGGCACCTTCACGGTTCGTCTGACCGTCACCGATGACGCCGGAGCGTCGGCATCGGCCACCCATGACCTCACGGTCAAGACCTCACTGCTCCCCGCCCCAACCGGGCTGCGAAGGGTGCGCGCCGGGACACAGGCCGGCTCCCTCCGCTACATCGACGTGGCGTGGAACACTGTCGCGGGAGCGACCGAGTACCAGGTCGAGCTCGACTCCGTCACCACCACTGAGTTGGTGACGGTCAACTCGACGGCCACACAGGTGAGAGCGGGCGGGCTCACGAGGACGTCCAAGTACTACGACGTCCGTGTCCGGGCGAAGAACTCGAGCGGAGAGTTCGGGCCCTGGTCCGCAGCAGTGAGGATGAGGTCATGACCGTGCTCGCAGATGCACGTCTGCTCGTCGCCGACCGGCGTAGCCGTCGTGGTCAACAGGGATTCATCCTGATCACCGGACTGGCCGTCTGGACACTCGTCGGTGGCGTGGTGATGTTCGCGCTCCTCGGCATGACCGTCGCCGCTGCGAAGCTTGCGTCGGCCCAGGCGGCCAACGCACAGGAGGCTCGCGCGATCGAGGGCGCCCTGGAGACCGCCATGGTCGTTGTCCAGACGGACCAGTCCGAACAGCTGTCGGTCCCGGCTGACAAGACGGGAGGCAAGTGCGGGGCTCCGCTCGGACGCGAGACCGGGAACCTGGGGGTCGAGGACGGGCTCGGGAACGTCGTGACCGTCGAGGCGACATGCTGGGGTGATGTCGACCCCGCTGCTTCGCACGAAGTGGAACTGACAGCCCGCCTCATGTCGGGGGGAGCGACAGGGACCGCGGTGCTCGACGTCCGCCGCTCGCGACGTGGCGGCAACCGCGTGAAGGTGCTCGACTGGTCCGTCGGCAACACCCCTGTCCCAGAGACGACGACCACCACCACCACCACCACCACCACCACCCGACTACCACCACGACGCCCAGCACGACGACCACGACGACCACGCCGCCCAGCGCCGAGGTCCACTGGGAGGGCTGGATCACATGGGACTGGTGGAGCGGCTACTGCGCCCGCGTGGACGTCACCAACAGGACACGACGGACGCTCGACTGGGTCGTCCAAGTCCAGATCGAAGGCCGCCCGTACGACTTCTGGAACGGGGTCTACCGCCAGCAGGGTCGGACCATCACGGTCACCGGCGCCGACTGGAACCGCACCCTCGGACCCGGAGCCTCGACATCGTTCGGATTCTGCGCCAACCGCTGGTGATACCCGGGCCGCACTCGGGCCATGATTGAGCCCGACCACTCTCCGGGGGGCCTGATGGGGACGAACCAGCGTTCGCAGATCACTATGACCGAGGGCGAGATCGCCGACTTCCTCGACCGACAACGAACCGCGACCATCGCGACCCTGGGCCCGAACGGCATGCCGCACCTGGTCGCCATGTGGTACGCCGTGCTCGACGGCAGCATCTGGTTCGAGACGAAGGCCCGGTCCCAGAAGGCCACGAACCTGCGTCGAGATCCGCGCATCACATGCCTGGTCGAGGAGGGCGAGACCTACGACACCCTCCGAGGTGTGTCCCTCGAGGGTTCCGCCACCATCGTCGACGATGCCGACGCACTCTGGAAGGTGGGAGTCAGTGTCTGGGAGCGCTACAACGGCCCCTACACCGACGAGGTGAAGCCGCTCGTCGAGTTCATGCTGAACAAGCGCATCGCCGTGCGGATAGACGTCGAACGTGTGCGGTCCTGGGATCACCGCAAGCTGGGCATGGACCCGATACCCGTCGGAGGATCGACTGCACCCTTCATCGACGCCGACCCCTACGCTTGAACCGCCGGGCGTCGTGTCGGACAGACGCCGGCTTCACGGTCGCTGTGGACATCGTCGCCTGATCCCGCCGGTGAGGCCGCTGTCCCGCCGGTACCATCCTGACGGGCACCATCCGGGGGGACGGGCCCGAAGGGGGCACAGATGGAGTCCAAGTCGGGTCGCGACGACCACGATCTGATCATCCGCGGCGGCACGATCGTCGACGGCACAGGAGCAGCGGCGTTCGTCGGCGACGTGGCTATCACCGACCGGATCATCACCGCTGTCGGCACCCCAGAAGCACCGACGATCGACGGTCCCGCCACACGCGAGATCGATGCGACCGGCATGCTCGTCACGCCGGGCTGGGTGGACATCCACACCCACTACGATGGCCAGATCACCTGGGACGAGGTGCTGGCCCCCACCTCCTGGCACGGTGTGACCACCGTGGTCACCGGCAACTGCGGTGTCGGTTTCGCGCCGGCCTCACCGGACCGCCACGACTGGCTGATCGGGCTGATGGAGGGCGTCGAGGACATCCCGGGCACTGCGCTGGCCGAAGGCATCGACTGGCAGTGGGAGACCTTCCCCGAGTACCTCGACGCGCTCGAACGGCGCAGCTGGACGATGGACGTCGGCACCCAGGTCGCCCACGGCGCAGTCCGGGCTTACGTGATGGGCGAACGCGGGGCACGCAACGAGCCGGCCACGGCCTCGGACATCGACGAGATGGCGACTCTGGTCCGAGAGGCCATCGCAGCTGGGGCGCTCGGATTCTCGACGTCACGCACCCTTGCCCACACTGCAATCGACGGCGAACCAGTACCGGGAACCTTCGCGGCCGAGGACGAGCTGTTCGGCATCGGCGGGGTGCTGGGCGAGCTCGGAACCGGTGTGTTCGAGCTTGCCCCGATGGGCACCGCCGGCGAGGACGTGATCGGCCCCGCCAAAGAGGTCGACTGGATGCGGCGCCTCGCAGCCACGATCGGGCGGCCAGTGACCTTCGCCCTGCTCCAGGTGGACGCCGCTCCGGAGCTGTGGCGAGCGCTCATGGACGCGTCACTCGAGGCGACCGCCGAAGGTGCTGACATCTGGCCTCAGGTCGCCGGCCGAGCCACCGGTCTCCTGTCGGGGCATCACACGACGTACTCACTGTTCGACGCCTTCGCTCCATACCAGGAGCTCAAGTCACGTGGCCTGACCGACGAGGAGCTGTTCGTCGAGCTCCAGAGCCCTGAGGTCCGCAACTCGATACTCCACTGGGAGCCCGATGAGGGCACGGCTGCGAACCTGCAGGGCGCCTACGACCGCACCTTCCTCCTCGGCGACCCTCCCGACTACGAACCGTCGGCCGAGAAGTCACTTGCTGGCATCGCCGCCGCCACCGGGCGGAGGCCACTGGAGGTCGCGTACGACGCGATGCTCGCCGATGAGGGACATGGCCTGCTGTACGTGCCGATCCTGAACTACGCGCGAGGGCAGCCTGGAACCGGTACGAGAGATGCTCATGCACCCACGCGCCGCGATCGGGCTGTCCGACGGCGGCGCCCACTGCGGGGTCATCTGCGACGCTTCGATTCCGACGTTCATGCTCACCCATTGGACCCGAGATCGTCAGAGAGGCGAACGACTGCCGCTCGAGATCGTCGTGCAGAAGCAGACCAGCGACACCGCCCGGCTGTACGGCCTTGGTGATCGTGGGACTCTGCAGCCCGGCATGCTCGGCGACGTGAACGTGATCGACTACGACGCCCTGGCGCTGGAACCACCGCAGGTGATCCGTGACCTCCCAGCGGGTGGCAGCCGCCTCGTCCAGCGACCACGCGGCTACGTGGCGACCATCAAGTCAGGCGAGATCACCTTCGAACACGGATTCGAGACCGGCGCACGACCCGGGCGGCTGATCAGAGGGGCACGATGACGACGCCACGACTCGGCCTCGGAGCCGACGAGCTGCTGTCCACCACCCGGGCGGTTCGCAGGCGCTTGGACCTGGACCGACCTGTCGAACCCCAGCTCATCGACGAGTGCCTCGCGCTCGCGGCGCAGGCGCCGACCGGCTCCAACGCCCAGGGCTGGCATTTCGTGGTCGTCACCGACGCGGACAAGCGCGCCGCGCTGGCGGAGCTGTACCGCGACGGGTTCCAGATGTTCTACGGGAACCGCGATGCCGCCGAGGCGAACATACCGACAGACGACTCCACCTACCTGGAGTCGACCAAGCGGGTGATCGACTCTGCGGCCTACCTTGCCGAGTCGATGCACCGGGTCCCGGTGATGCTGATCCCCTGCTTGGAGATGCGCACCGACGGACTGGACGTGATGATCCAGGCGAGCATGTGGGGCTCGCTGCTGCCCGCCGTGTGGTCGTTCATGCTGGCCGCCCGCGAACGCGGTCTCGGGACGTGCTGGACGACCCTTCACCTCGTCCACGAGAAGCAGGCGGCCGAACTGCTCGGGATACCCGACCACGTCATGCAGGGAGCATTGATCCCCGTTGCGCACACTATGGGAACCGACTTCCGACCGGCGCCCAGACGCGACATGGGCAGGATCATCCACCGGGACACCTGGTGAGCGTCAACCCCGAACCAGTCCACGTCGACCCAGTGGACGCTCTGGCCGCACAACAGGCCGAGCTGATCGACTTGGTGCAACGGTGCACGGCGGCCGAGTCCTGGGTCGAGCAGATGGTCGACGCGGTCGAGTTGTGCGAGGTTGCAGGACAGAGAAGCGCGGCTGTCGACACCTCTCTGCGCCCCGACGGGCCAGGCGGCGACGAGCTGCTACTCCGCGTGCGGACGTTCTGTGACGCTCCGACAGGGAACGAGCGCGCTGATCGTCGCGTTCAGCTGAGAGCGTCGAGCAGCAGCGACGCGGCCGACAGCAGCAGGACCATCAGCACCACTCGGTCGAACGTCCGCCCTGCGAGTCGTTCACGTAGTCGTACGCCCAGGGGGGTGACCACAGCGACCGGGACAGCAGCGAACGCGGCAGCGACCAAGCGGTCCCTGTTGAACTGTCCCTGCAGCCCGAGCATGACGATCTGCACAGCCCCGGTGATGCCGAAGATCGTCGTCACCGTGTGCACGAACACCTTCGGTGCGAGTCGGTAGCCGTGTACCCACGTGGCGACGACCGGCCCCGACACACCGACCGCACCCTGGAGCATGCCGACCACGGTCCCGACCACCGGAGACCACCTGGTCGCTGTTGCAGCATCGATCGCCACGTCGGGACGGAGAGTGAAGTTCACGACGAAGACCGCGATCGTCAGCGCCAGCACCACGAGCAGCGGCTCCTCGGGCAACCTCACCAGTGCGAGGGTGCCGATCACCGCCCCCACGACCCCGAAGCCGACGAGCCGGGGAAGGTCGCGGGTCTGGCTGCGCACGTCGCGGCTCTCCCACCACAGGTACGCGTTCGCGCCCAGGTTGGGTAGCGCCACCAGGACCACGGCATCTTCGACGCCGAGAACCATGGCGATCAGCGGCACGGCGAGGACCGGGTAGCCCATCCCGGTGACGCTCTTCACCGTCGCCCCGGCGAGCGAGGCGAGCACCACCACCAGCAGCTGGCCTGTGGTCACCGCGGAGGGTCAGCCGGGCGGGTGTCAGCCGTCGGTGCCCGAGCGCACCACCACGACGGGACAGGGCGCGTTGTTGGTCACGTGCGAGCTGACCGAGCCGAGCAGGGCGCGTCTGATCGCACCCCGCCCACGCGATCCCACCACCACGACGTCGGCGGCGATCTCGGCGGCCAGCTGACAGATCGCCGATCCGGCATCTCCGGTGCGGATCTCGAGGTCCACCGGGGCATCCGTCGACAACTGCGTCGCTGTGCGTTCGAGTGCAGTCCGACCTTCCTTCTCAGCCGAGTCCCACGCGGTCCGGACCTCGGCGTCGCTGACCATTCCACCAGCGAATCCCGACTCGAGTCCCGCTGTCGCTTCGCCGGGAGTCTCCAGCACGGCGACGACTGTCACCCTGGTCGGCTCCGCCAGGAGGGACAGACCTGAGACCGCTGCGGCGATTGCGTCGTCAGAACCGTCGGTACCGATGAGAACGTGCATCTGCGTGCTCCAAGTGGATCGCCGGCCCGTTCCGGCGACCAGACCGTACATGGCTAAGCCTCCGTGGATCAGAATGGGTCGATGTCGGACCCCAGAAGGATCGAGTCGACCTACGGTGAAGCCCGGCTGCTCGAGCAGCGGGCCATCGAGGATGACCTCGCCGACCGGGTCGAGATGGTGCTTCGTCCCCTGGGTGACGACACCTACCGCGCCGCCGCCGTGGACGGCTCGGTGATGTTCCGCAGGTTCGTCGACGGCGAGCGGCATCGCTTCGAGACCCTGTTGGTCCAGGGACGCGACCCTCTGGCCGTCGGCGATGCAGGGCTGCTGGTCGGCCTCGAGGCGGAGCGCGACGCAGGCTTCGTCCCGAGGGCCCACAACTCATATCCACACGCCTACGAGTCGATCGCCCAGTTCTTCGACGCCGAGCATGCGCCCGACCTCCTCCTCACCCACACCGCTGCCCACGCAGCTGAGGGCCTCCTGGGCCAGCACGGTTCGCTGGGCGTGGTGCAGTCGAGGGCGCCCTTCATCGCCGCCGGGGCCGGGATCCGTGGGAGCGGCAGCATCCCCGTGTCGGCGCGGGTGGTCGACATCGCACCCACCGTCGCCGCGCTGCTCGGAGTCGACCCCCACCCGAACCCGATAGGCCCTACCGGCACCCGCCGCCCAGGAGGACTGCTGGCACGCCAGGACGGCGACCCGATCGACGATGCCCTGACCGGCGATCTCGCCGAACACGTGCTCGTGGTCCTGCTCGACGGGTGCAACGCCAACCTCCTCCACGACGCCATGACCAGCCGTGAGGCACCGAACATCGCCGCGCTCGTATCCGGCGGCCTGGAACTTCGTCACGGCGCCCATGCCTCGCTACCCACGGCGACGCTCGCCAACCACACGACCGCGCTCACGGGCGCTCACCCCGGTCACAGCGGTGTGCTCCACAACACCTGGCGCGACCGCAGAACCGGAACCACACCCGACCTGCTCGCCTTCGACCAGATGTTCTGGTCGAAGGACCATGTGTCAGACCGGGTGGAGACGCTCTTCGAGGCGCTGCAACGCTCCAGGCCCGCCAGCTTCAGCTCCGCGACCTTCGAGTTCTGCGACCGTGGAGCTACATGGTCCAGCTTCGAGCAGGTCCGGACAGGGGTCGGAGGGGACCTGCCGGCGATCGAGGAAGTGGGCGGAGTCGACGAAGCAGCGCTCGCGTCGTCGGAGACCTACTCGTTCATGTCCCGCGTCGACCACCTGAGCGTTCAACACACGATCGACGTGTGGGAACGGCGTCACGGCAACCCGCTACCGGCCCTCTCCTGGTGCTCACTGGCGCTGACCGACGAGGCCGCCCACGAGAGCGGACCACATGGCGAGCTGGCCAGGGCTGCGGTCCGTGACTGCGACGCTAGGGTCGGCCGACTGCTCGCTGCGGTCGAGCGTGCGGGGGTGAGAGACAGGACCGCAGTGCTGGTCATCGCTGATCACGGCATGGAGCAGGCAGACCCGGGCCTGACCGGAGGGTGGGAAGCGGAACTGGGCGAGGCTGGTGTGGAGCACACCGAGATCGGCGGGGGACTCGTCTACCTGGGGTGATGGAGGCTCACGCCTGCCGAGCCGAATGGGAGATCCGACGGGAGGCGGCCAGCACGAGACCGACGGCGGCGTCGGCGTCGACTGGTCGGCCCAGGTGGTAGCCCTGCCCCATGTGGCAACCCGCCCGGCGCAGCGCATCGACCTGCTCCTGGCTCTCGACCCCCTCGGCGACGGGGACCAGGCCGAGGGCATGTGAGATGTGGATGATCGCCTGCGCCAACGGGGATGCCTGGTCGCCGCTGGCCTGATCGACGAAGGATCCGTGCACCTTCAGCACGTCGATCGGAAACTGCTGGAGGTGGGCCAGCGACGAGTAGCCGGTACCGAAGTCGTCGATCGCCAGTCGGACTCCGAGGCGGCTGATCCTCTCCAGGGTGACGCTCGCCGCCACCGGGTCCTGCATCAGCGCACCTTCGGCGAGCTCTATCAGCAGCTGGGCCGGATGCAGTCCGCTCCGATGCAGCAGCAGCTCGATCCGGTCCGAGATGGCGGAGTCGAGCAGCTGCCTCGCTGACAGGTTCACGCTGACAGCAGGAGCATCTGCCCGGCCCAGGAGACGGGCCCACCGGACCGCCTCGTTCACGGCGACCTCCATGACGTGGTCACCGACCTCGGCGATCAACCCGGCCTCCTCAGCCAACGAGATGAACTCCGACGGCTCCAGGATTCCCCTGACCGGGTGCTCCCAGCGAACGAGCGCCTCCATGGCATCGACCCGGCCGGTGTCCAGGTCGACGATCGGCTGGTAGTGCACGACCAGTTCACCGCGGGCGACCGCTCCGCGCAGGCTCGTGGTCAGCTCACGCCGATCCGCCGCGGCTGCGTACATGTGCTCGGAGAACACTCGGTAGCAGCCCTTGCCCGCGGCCTTGGCCGAGTACATCGCCAGGTCCGCGTCACGCAGGATGTCCTCGACGCCGAGCCCGACCGCTCCGAAGGCAATGCCGATGCTGGCAGCCGGCGAGAGATGGCTGGTCGCCTCGTTCCGCGGTCCGATCGGTACCGGTGCGGCCAGGGCGGCCAGGATCCGCTCGCCGACCCGTGTGGCGTCCTCGGCGTTCGACAGGTCGTCGACGAGCACCGCGAACTCGTCTCCTCCGATACGAGCGGCCGTGTCGCCGGGGCGCAGACAAGAGGTGATCCGTTCCGCCACCGAGATCAGCAGGTGGTCCCCCGCGGCGTGCCCCAGGTGATCGTTCACGGCCTTGAAGTCGTCCAGATCGATGAACATGACAGCCATCTGCGTGCCATGTCGACCCAGCCTGGCGATGCTCTGGCTCACCCGGTCACGGAAAAGCGCCTGGTTGGCGAGTCCGGTGAGGGTGTCGTGGAAGGCCTGGTGGGTCAGTTCGTCGCGTACCCGCACCTGTTCGGTGATGTCGCGGAAACTGAGCACACGACCCACGAGCGTGCCGTCGATCACCTGAGGGAAGGAGGAGCGCTCCAGCACCCGACCATCGGCGCACTCGATCACGTCGTGGGTCACCTCCCCACCCGTTGCGAACCGCTCAGCGATGCCTTCCAGGAACGACTCCCGGTCGGCGACCTGGTCCAGGATCGTGTCCATCACCCTGTCGTACTCGCGACGCTCGATGAAGCCCGCCGGGATGTTCCAGATCTCGAGGAAGCGGCGGTTGTAGTGCATGAGGCCGAACTGGTCGTCCACCACGATGATTCCGTCGGTGGTTGCCTCGAGCGTGGCGGCGAACGCCGAGTTGGCCGCACGGAGCTCGCGTTCGGTTCGCACTCGATCGGACACGTCGTGGCCCGTCGCGACGATCGCGTTCACGACCCGGTCGGCGAGCATGCTGGTGAAGGTCATGGCGAACGGGGTGCTGGCACCGTCGCTGCGCAGCAGTCGCAGGTCGACGGTCTGGTCGCCGGTGTCGTGCGTTCTCATCCGGGACAGCACCGCCTCGAGCCGGTCGCGGTCGTCGGGGTCGACCAGTTGAGCGAACGGCTGATCCTCCAACCAGTCCTGGCTCTGGCCCAGCAGTCGGCTCAGGCCCCCCGAGGAGCGCCGTACGACGCCGTCGGGTTCCAGTACGAACATGATCGTCGCCGAGTTCTGCAACAGCGTGGAGTACCTGGCCGAGTCGTCCTCCATCAGCTGCCATCGGCGACGCTCGGTCAGATCTCTCAGTGACACGAGCAGGTGGTCGCCGGCGGTCGCCCCGCGCAGCTCCATGAGCCGCCACGAACCGTCCGCCATGTGCATCCGCAGCTCCAGCAGGGAGCCCATCTGCTTGCCTTCCATGCTGGCGAGAGACAGCACCGCCATCTGCATGTCGTCAGGATGGACGAACTCGAGTCCGTTGCGTCCGACAGCCTCGTCGAAGGAGAGGCCGAAGGTCGCCTCGGCGAGCGGATTCCCCCAGACGATCGTCCCGTCGGGCTCGAGGAGCAGAACCGCGTCGGGCTGCGCCAGCGCGACCGTCGCCAGCAACTGCTGGTCGTGTGCAAGTGGGCTGGCTGGTGGCCCGGGGTCCGATTCGGTCATCGCTGGAGCATCGGCCCGCCGGGTCCACCGATGAAGAATTCACCCGGGAGGCGGATCTACCCGCGCGGCCGACGCGTCAGTGGGTCGCAAGACCCCCGTCGAGGGTGAGCACGTGGCCGGTCATGAACGACGAGGCGTCGCTCGCCAGGAACAGAGCGCCCGGCACCATCTCGGTCGGGTCGGCCATTCGGCGTAGCAGCTGCGAGTCGACGGCCATCTGCTGGAACTCGACCGGGGTGTTGGTGACCATGTCGGTGCGTACCGTGCCCGGGGCGATGGCGTTGACCCGGATGCCATCCGCTGCCAGCTCCGCCGCCATCGAGCGGGTCATCGACATGAGGGCGCTCTTCATCGCCACGTACATTGACACGTACTGGCCGTGGGTGAAGATGCCGGATGTGACCATGTTGATGACCGACGCGTGGCTGCTCGAGCGCAAGTGGGGCAGGGCCACCTGGACCAGCAGCACCGGTCCGCGCAGGTTCGCCTCGAAGGACTTCTGGAAGGCCTCGGGAGTGATGGAACCGATCGGCTGGGCCAGCGGGTTGGCCGCGTTGTTGATGACGATGTCGACTCCACCGAAGGCTTCGACGGTAGCCGCCACCAGGGCGTCGATCGCTTCGGGTTCACCCACGTGTGTCGGGACCGACAGCGCGCTGTGTCCGGCCGCGGAGATCTCGTCGGCTACGGCGGCGCACTGGTCCGCTTTGCGGCTGGCGATGACGACGTTCGCCCCGAGCGACGCGAACCCGACTGCGATCGCACGTCCGATCCCGCGGCTCGCTCCGGTGATGATCGCCGTGCGTCCGGCGATGTCGAACGACTCGAGCAGCCCGGACCGACCCATCGAGGATCCGCTCATCTCCAGCCCGCCTTCTTCATGAGCCGCAACGCCGTGGTCATGACGGCTGCGAGCCCGTCGTCGCCGAGCTGGGCCAACGGCGGCGCCAGATTCATGAGGCGCTGGCGGGCGACGGTCTGCGACTCGGTGTACTTGAGGATCCCGGTGGCGCCGTGACGTCGACCGAGGCCGCTGTCGCCCATCCCTCCCATGGGAGCATCGATGCTGCCCCAAGCTGCGGCATAGGCCTCGTTGACGTTCACTGTCCCCGACCTCAGCCGAGCAGCGACATCTCGACCACGACGCGACGAACGGCTCCAGACACTCGCGTTGAGCCCGTAGCGGGTGGCGTTCGCCAGCGCCACCGCCCGGTCGTCGCTGTCGAAGGTGTAGATCGACACGAGAGGGCCGAACGTCTCCTCGGCGAAGCACGCCATATCGGGCGTCACACCCGCCAGCACGGTCGGTTCGAAGAAGTACGGCCCGAGATCCGGACGGGCACTTCCGCCGGTGAGCACCCTGGCGCCCTTGGCGACGGCATCGTCGACGTGGGCCTGAACCGCTCCGAGCTGCTCGCTCGAGGTGAGCGAACCCATCTGGCACGAGTAGTCGTAGGAGCCGCCCATCCTCATCGCCTCGATCGCGGCGACGAAGTCCTCCACGAAGCGGTCATGGATCGACTCGGCTACATACATGCGCTCGATCGAGATGCACAGCTGACCGCTCGACGAGAAGCAGGCCCGCACCGCGCCTTCCACCGCGTGGTCCAGATCGGCATCGTCGAGGACGACCATCGCGTTCTTGCCGCCCAACTCGAGAGAGCAGTCGACCAGACGACGACCGGCCTCCTGAGCGATGCGGCGACCGGACTCCGTGGATCCGGTGAACATGACGTAGTCGGCGATGTCGAGCAGCGGATCGCCGATCTGGGAGCCCCGACCCAGCACGATCTGCCACAGGTCGTCGGGCACACCGGCCCTGCGGGCGAGGTCCAGGGCGAGCAGAGCCGTGAGAGCCGTCTGGTTGTCTGCCTTCTGGACGACGGCGTTGCCAGCTATGAGCGTGGGGATGGAGTCACCGGCAGCAAGGCTGAGGGGATAGTTCCAGGGCGAGATGACTGTCACCAGCCCCCGGGGATGGTGCAGTTCCTGTACCGAGGTGAGCCCGGGGATCAGCCCGGTCCGCGACGACGGGGCCAGCGCCGCCGCTGCGGTACGGGCGTAGTAGCGACACGTGTTGGCGACGTCGGCCACCTCGAGGAAGGCGTCTCGCCGCGCCTTGCCGTTCTCGGCCTGGATCAGATCCATCAACAGGTCCCGCTCGTCGAGGACCAGATCGTGAAGACGCAGGAACACCGCCGCACGCTCCGAGAGCGGGCGTGCTGCCCACAGTCGCTGAGCGGTGCGGGCGCGCTCGGCCGCATCGAGGACGTCCTGGGGAGTCGACTGGGGTAGCTCGGCGACGAACGAACCCGCGAAGGGTGAGTGGGTGTCCACGGTGCGCGCCTTGCCGGAAGCGCTGACCTGGGCGGTGAGGCGCCGACGAAGGTCGTCGGTCAGTGTCGCCGGGAGGTCGGATCGGCCGGTCGCTTCTTCGGTGATCGTCATGGTCTCATCTTCGCACTGCTGCCACCGCTTCTGAGATCCGGGCGGCTGCGCCCTACTCTTGGCGGATGGAGGCACCGACCAGCGCCCGTCAGATGCGCCGCCTGCTCGACGCAGTGCTGTCCATCGGCGCGCAACTCGACCTTGCGACCGTGCTGCAACGCATAGTCGAGGCGGCACAGGACCTGGTCGATGCCCAGTACGGCGCCCTCGGGGTGCTCGACGACAGCGGCGACGGGCTGAGCCAGTTCCTCACGGTCGGGCTGGACGGCGAGGAGCGCGCCGCGATCGGTCCGACGCCGAGGGGCCTCGGCATCCTCGGCGTGCTCATCTCGGACCCCAGGCCGCTGCGGCTAACCGACCTGGCCGCTCACCCGGCGAGCACCGGCTTCCCTGCGAACCACCCGTCCATGACTTCGTTCCTGGGAGTCCCGGTGATGGTGCACGGTCGGGTGTTCGGAAACCTCTACCTGTGCGACAAGCTGGGCGGCGGGCCGTTCACCGACTCCGACGAGACGCTGTGCGTCGCTCTCGCGACCGTGGCCGGTGTCGCTATCGACAACGCTCGCCTCCACAGCAGGGTGGCTGAGCTGGTTCTGGTCGAGGAGCGGGACCGAATTGCCCGAGACCTGCACGACACCGTCATCCAGAGGCTGTTCGCGATCGGACTCAGCCTCCAGGGCGTGGCGTCCATGTCGATGCCCGGCGAGATGAGCGAGCGGCTCGAAGAGGCTGTCGACGAGCTGGACACGACCGTGCGGGAGATCCGATCGGCGATCTTCGAGTTGCACTCGACGCGGGTCGGCCGGTCATCGCTGAGGCGCGCAGCCACCGAGCTCGTCGTGGAGTCCGCACGCTCGCTCGGGTTCGAACCGTCGCTGTACTGCGAGGGCCCCCTGGACCAGATCGACCCCACGCTCGCGGAGCACTTGTTGTCCGTGCAGCGAGAGGCGTTGTCCAACGTCGCCAGACACGCATCCGCGGCGAGCGCCGAGGTGGCGATCCTGCTGAGCGACGGATGGCTCACCCTGGTGGTGACCGACGACGGAGCGGGTCCCGGTGAGGTTCCGGTGGCCGGCGGTCGGGGGCTGATCAACATGAAGGAACGGGCGCGCCAGCTCAACGGGGATGTCGAGCTCGGCCCGCGCGACGGCGGAGGGGCCGTCCTCACCTGGCGAGTGCCTGTCCGCCAACCGGGCTGACCGCTGGGTCGTTCTTCCCGCTGAAACCAAATCGGTTGACGGCAGCGTGTGAACGGCGTCACCTTTTGTGGCATGCACCGCGGGATCACGCTCGCAGTGCCGGGGGTGGCGCTCGCCACGGCGGGCGGCCTACTGGCCCAGGTCCACCACACTGCGAACGCGCCTCTACCCCACTTCGGCGACCTGGACGTGACCGGCACCTACGGCAGCCACGGCGCAACGACCGTGCGGGTGACCGTTCTCGGTGACAGCTCCATGACCGGGCCGGGTCTGGAGTGCGGCGGGCACGTATGGATCGCCCAGCTCGCCGACGCCCTCCCGTGGCAGGTGGAGCTGATCGGACGGGCCAAGGGTGGATCACGGGTTCGGGACGTGCTCGAGAACCAGCTCCCGGACGCTGTCGACGACGAGCCCGACCTGTTCGTCGTCTCGGTCGGCGCCAACGATGCCACCCACGGCACATCGAGAAGGGTCTACGCGGAGCGCCTGGCAAGGGTGTTCGACGAGCTGAGCGAGGTGGCGCCGGTCGTATCACTCGGCATCGGTGACCTGTCGATCATCCCGCGCCTTCCGCTCAGCCTGCGGCCACTGCTGACACATCGCAGCCGGGTGATGGACCGTGCACATGCGGTGGTCTCAGCGGACCGCGGTCGGGTCTCTCGCATACCGGTGGGCGAGTTGTCGGACCCTCATTTCCGGCGCCGTCGCCACGAGCTGTTCGCCGACGACCTGTTCCACCCAAACCGCCAAGGCCATCGGCTGTGGGCAGAGTTGTTCCGGCCTGCGGTGTTCAGCGCTCTCCTCGGTGTCGGCTCGTCGAGCGTTGCGACTCCATCTTCAGCAGAGCAGTCTTGACGTCCGTTCCACCCAGGTACTGACCAACGGATCCGTCGCTGCGCACCACGCGGTGGCAGGGAAGCACGATGGGCACAGGGTTGTGCGAGCAGGCGCTGCCGACAGCACGCACCGCGGCAGGGTTGTCGACACGAGTCGCCACCTGGGCGTACGTCTCGGTCGCGCCAAAGGGGATCTCGCCCAGGCGCTCCACGACGAGACGACGGAACCCGCTGAGGAGACGGAGATCGAGGGCCAGGTCGAACCCCCTGCGATGTCCGTCGAAGTACTCGTCGATCTGCCGCGCTGCGTCCTCGGTGCGCGCTGGTGTTCGCAGGACCCTGGCGCTGATGTCCGATGCGAGCTGGTCGAGAACCCGGTCGTGGTCCTCGACGGCGAACGCCACCCTGACCACTCCAGCGTCGCTGGCCGCGAGGAGCAGCCGGCCGTGGGGGCTGTCCACCACGCGGTAGGCGACGTCGAGCAAACCCTCGTCCGCGGCAGCCGAGGCCAGCCGCTCGCGCAGCGCTGCCATCTCGTCCGCGTCGACGGTATCGACCCACCGGCCGGTCTGTGCACTCACGTCGCGTCTCCTTCGTCGTCCAAGGCTGCGCGCAGCTTGGCCACACCATCTGCGGCACTGCGACGTGCAGCTGCCGGTGACGACCCGATCAGCTCGGCGATGTCGTCGTAGTCGAGGTCCGCCAGATAGCGGTAGGCCACCGCCCAGCGTTGCTTCGGTGGAAGTAGACGCAGCAGGTTGATCAGGTGGTCGTCGGTGTCCGCCAGTCGGTGTTCTACCGCTCCGTCTGCGAAATCAGGTAGGTCGAAGGTCGTCGTCGGCCGACGACCAGCTGCTCGCCAGTGATCGACGCTGCGGCGCCTGGCTATTGTCAGCAGCCAGGCGAGCGTGTTGTCGGGTGGAGCCGACCCGTCGTAGCTGCGCATGGCGGACATGAACGTCTCGGACCACAGGTCATCGGCTGCAACGACCCCCACCAGCGACCGGCAGGCCCGGAGCACCGCGGGCCCGTGCTGCGAGACGACCCAGTCGAAGGCGATGTGGGTGACAGGCGCTGTCCACACCAGTACGTCGTCGTGTCCGCGGCTTCTGTGAGCCGAGCATCCCGGTCGGGTTCGAGGCCGTCATCAGCCCCAGCCGATCGCCCGGGCCAGCATCAGGGCGCCGAGCCCGACGAACAGGGTGAGCGCGACGTTGCTGGTACGCCAGGCGACCACCCCGGCTAGCAGACCGACAGCGAAGCGGGGCTGGGCGAAGGACACCTCCCCGTCCGGTCGCAGGAGGGCGGGGACCACGATGGATGCCAGCGCTGCCGGGGGGATCTGACGCAACAGACGCTGGACGGAGGAAGGAACGTCGACCAGCCGGTGCGCCGCGGCGAGGAACGAGGCGCGCATGGCGAAGGTGCCGGTACCGGCGAGCAGGATGGCCACCCACGTGTTGCTCACTGCTCGGCGGTCCGTTCCAAGGGGTCGTCGGTGTCGGCCAACGCCCCGGCGACCACCCCGGCGAGTGCACCGATCATCACCGACAGAGCACCCGCGCCGAGCTCCAGCGACACGACGGTCGCCGATCCTCCGACAACTGCGGCCACGACCGCGTGCAGCTTCGTCAGGGTCGGGACCAACAGCACCAGGAACACGAGAGGTACGGCGAACCCGAGCGGCAGCGAATCCGGCACGGCGTTGCCCAACAGCACGCCGGCGATCGTCGCGAACTGCCACGGTACCCACAGGGCCAGCGCTGCGCCCAGGTAGTAGGACCACCTTCGCCCCGCCACCTCGGGCGTTGCGCTGGCGAGGCCCTGATCGCCCCACCGAAGGATCGACACGGCGTACGCCTGATCGGTCAGCAGGTAGGCCGCCGCCATGCGCCGCAGCAGTGACTCGCGGGCCAGGTACGGCGATAGCGACGCCGAGTACAACAGGATCCGCAGGTTGATGGTGCACGCGGCGAGGGCAGCGACGACTGCTGTACCGCCGTCACCGAGCACCTCGATCGCTGCCAGCTGTGAGGCGCCTGCGAACACGATGGTCGAGAAGCCGACAGCTGCTGCACCGCCGAGCCCTTCGGTCACCGGTAGGACTCCGGCCACGAGCCCGAAGGGGATCACTCCGATGAGCATCGGCGCGATCGCCATGACCCCGGCACGAACCTCCTCGGAGTGGACGCGAGCTCCCATCAGACCGTCTCGGTGGCATCCCTGAGGCGCCCTGCCATGCGGGGAACCATCGCCAGGCCACCGAGCGCACATGCACCGGCAAGACCGAACGACCACCGGTACGACCCGAGCGCGGCAACGGCTCCGAGCACCGGCGGGCCGATCGCCGATGCCATGTCGAAGAAGACCGAGAACGTGCCGACGGCCTGGCCCCTCTCGGCCTCCGGCACCGACGCGACCATCGAGGAGAACAACGTGGGGAAGAGCAGCGACATACCTATGGCCAGCGCAACCGTCGACACCCACACGCCGGCCGTCGCTGCCCACACACCGAGCAGCACTCCGGCGCCACCGAGGACCGAGAGCGCCAGGGTCGATGCCCGCCGCCATCCGAGCTGGTCGGGAAGGCGTGCGAACACCACCCTCACGACGAGTACGAGCCCGCCGTAGACGAGGAACATCGGGGCGACATCGTCGATGTCGAGCTGGGGACCGTAGAGGGGGATGAAGGCGCTGAACCCGACGAAGGGCAGCAGACCCAGCAGCAGGATCACCCCCGGGGGCACAGCGGTCGGGTGCAGCAGCCTGAACGGCTGGAGCTGGTGTGACATGACCTTGGGGGTCGCCGTGCCGAGCAGCGCGGCCACGACCGCCAGACCGGCGGCCACCATCCACACGGAGTCATAGCCGTATCCGGCGACCATGTGCTCCCCCAGCACCGGTCCGAACGCCAGGCCGGCGTAGAGGGCGACCGAGAAGTACGACGCCGCTTCACCGCGACGGTCGTCAGGCGCCAGATCCTGCACAGCCGTGGCGGCACCGACCCAGACTGCCGCCTCACCCACGCCCGAGAGCAGGCGTGCGGCGACGAGCACCGGCACCGATTCGGCCAGGCCGTACGAGACGACCGAGACGGCGAAGACCAGTGAGCCGCCGACCAGCAGCACCCGACGGCCCCGCAGGTCACCGAGTCGACCTGCGAACGGTCGCAGCAGCGCCGCCGACAGCGAGAACGAACCCACCGCAAGCCCGACCGCCAGGCTGCTCCCCCCGAGCTCGTGCTCGACGAACCGCGGCAGAGTCGGCAGGAGGGCGCCCATGCCGAGGAAGTAGGCGAACGTGGCGAGTGTGACCAGCACGAACGACTTGCTCAACAATGTGGCGCGGGTCGCGCCGGATGGAGTTGCCGGGTCTGGGGAGGGATCCATGCGCACAGCAGTCTCGTCCGCCATCACCGACGATGACAGTCGATTGCGAGGAGTCGAACCCGCTTCGACGACCGGAGTCCGAGCACTCGGCAATACTCGCGCTCGACTCTGCAAACCGAACCCTGGGGACCAGCCGATGACACCCGATCTCGCCACCGATCCACGGGGAGCGATCTTCATCACTCCCGAGCTGTTCGCAGACATGGACGAATGGCACCGTGTGGCGGCCGAGATCCGTCGCGACGATCCGGTCATGCGTGTCGAGGCGAACGGCTGGCCTGCCTTCTGGGCCATCACCCGTCACGCAGACGTGTTCGAGGTGTCACGCCGCAGCGATGTGTTCTGGAACACCGAGAAGTCCGCGCCTGGCCCCGACCTGCAGTACGACATGCTCCAGGCGATGGGGATCGAGCTGCCCCGGACTCTGGTGCACCTGCACGGCGAGCAGCATCAGAAGCTGCCGCGGAGTGACAAACGACTGGTTCAAGCCCGCAGCGGTCAAGCGGCTGCAGCCGATCGATCGACGAGATCGCCGACCAGCTACATCGAGCGTCTGGTGGACTTCGGCGGCGAGTGCGACCTGGCCGCGGACCTGGCCGTGCCGTTCACGATCCATGTGATCATGAGCATCTTCGGCGTTCCCGAGACCGACGAGCGACTGATGATGGAGCTTGACCCAGGGCCTGTTCGGTGCGGCCGACCCCGAGTACATGGGCGACTTCTCCGATCCGCTGGCGTCCATCACCAGCTCGATCAACAACTTCGCCGCGTACTTCGACGACCTGACGGCCGACCGCAAGGCCAATCCCACCGACGACCTGGCGACCGTGATCGCCAACGGAGAGGTCGATGGAGAGCTGATAGGTGACCGCGAACGCCTCTGGTACTACATCATCGTGGCTACTGCCGGGCACGACACGACGTCGTTCGCGTTCTCCGGGGGAATGGAGCAGCTGCTTCGCAGTCCGGATCAGCTCCAGGCACTGCGTGACGATCCGACACTCACGTCCAACGCCGCCGAGGAGATGATCCGTTGGACGAGCCCTGTGCGCAGCTTCTTCCGCTGGGCACAGGAGGACATCGAGATCGGCGGAACCAGGATCGCAGCGGGTGACGTCGTGCTCACCTCGTACCCGTCTGCGAATCGTGACGACGAGGTGTTCAACGATCCGAACCGCTTCGACATCACCCGCCCGGACGCGTCCAAGCTGCTCGTCGTTCGGGCTGGGCGTCCACTACTGCCTGGGCAGCCAGGTCGCCCGCCGTGAGGTTCGCACGCTACTGGAGAAGGTCCTCGAGCGGACCGCTTCGATCGAGCTGGCGGATGAGCCGTCGTGGACGGGCGCCCACTTCGTCAGCGGCGTGAAGCACCTGCCGGTGCGCTACACGCTTCGCTGAGCGGACCCTCGGCCAGCATTCGGGTCACCTCTTCGGCGGGTACGGGTCGGGCGAAGAGGTAGCCCTGCGCGTGGCGACAACCGAGGGCGCGAACGCATCGGCCTGGGCGGCCACCTCGACCCCTTCGGCGGTGACCACCATGCCCAGAGCCCGGGCCAGGTCGATGACTGTGCGGACGATCGCTGTGTCGTGCACGTCTCCAGGCAGTCCGGTGACGAAACACCTGTCGATCTTGAGCACGTCGAGCGGGAACATCTTCAGGTACGACAACGACGAGTAGCCCGTCCCGAAGTCGTCGATCGCCAGCTCCACCCCGAGCGCGTCGAGCCGGTTCAGGCTCGCAGCCGCGAGGTCGGGCTGGTTCATCAGCGCCGTCTCCGTCACCTCGAGACAGAGCCGCTCCGGCGCCAGGCCCGAGGATCGGAGCGCCTCGGCGACCTGGTCGACCAGGTCGGGGCGATCGAGTTGACGGGCCGCCAGATTCACCCGGATCACGAACGGCGAATCAGGGAGCGCCTCACACCAGCGCACGGCTTGTCTGCACGCCGTCTGGAGCACCCATCGTCCGACCTGTTCGATGAGCCCGGTCGCCTCGATCGTCTCGATGAACACGGCGGCAGGAACGAGCTCTCCGCCCCTGCGCCAGCGCAGCAGCGCCTCCGCTCCCAGGACCTGTCCGGACACCAGGTCGAACTCGGGTTGGTAGTGCACCTCGAACTCACCGCGGTCGAGGGCGGATCGCAGCTGCTGATCGAGCTCCAGCCGCCGGGCGAGCTCCTCTTCGAGCGCTTCGTCGAAAGTCGTCTGGCGGGAGCGACCGTCCTCCTTGGAACGGAACATGGCTGCACCCGCTCGACGCACGAGCTCCTGGGGGTCCAGGTCGGGATCGTTGGTGCCGGCGATGCCGCAGCTGACAGTGAGCAGGTGCGATCGGCCCAGGAACCTGAAGGGTTCGGCCATGGTGTCGCGTAGGCGTTCGCACACCGCCTCGGCGTCCGGTTCGTCGGGCCCTTGCGCCAGGAGCACCGCGAACGCGTCGCCGCCGAGCCTGGCAACCGTGTCGGTGGGACGGACCGAAGCAGCGAGACGCTCTCCGACCGATCGCAACAGGGCATCGCCGGCCACGTTCCCCAGCGAATCGTTGACGACCTTGAACTGGTCGATGTCGACCATGACGACTGCCACCCGTCCTTGTGTCTCGTCGCGGAGCTCGGCCAGATCGAGCGACAGCGCCCGCAGCAGACCGTCGCGGTTCGCAAGACCGGTCAGCTCGTCGTGAACGGCCCGATGTGCGAGCCGTTCCTCGACCGAGCCGCGGGCGATCAGCTGAGCTATCGACGCCGACACCAGTCCCAGGAGGGTCAGGTCGTCCTCCGTCCACTCGGCGAGTCGGGTCATCCAGTCGAACCCGAGCCCGCCCACGGCTTCGCCGTCGATCACCAGCGGGAGCTCCAGGATCGAGAGCAGACCTGACTCCTCGAAGAACGCTCGGTCCACTGCCCAGTCGTCACCCAGCGCGGACACGTCCTTCACCGCGCTGACCCAGTGGGCGTTGTTTCGCTGCGTCGCCGCCGGTGTGAGGTCCCATGGAACCCCGTTGTAGGTGCCGAGCTCGGGCTCGGTCCCGGGCGCCGTCCACTCGTGGACCATCGTGTCGCATCGTGCTGCGTGGTCGAAGGAGAGGATGTAGGACCGGTCGGCTCCGAGGTGCATGCCGACCTCTGCCAGACACCACGCGATCGTCTCGGGGATCTGCTCCGGTTGGGCGTCCACCAGACGGCGCTGGACACGCTCGACGAGCTGCTCGAGGGCGAGCTTGTGATCGAGTGTCGCCGATGCACCACCGGGGTCGTGGTCGTAGAAGGTGAACACGTGGCGCAGGTCCCCGGGACCGGGTTGGACCATGGCGCGCAGGGTGCGGGTTCCGTTGCCGGTCATGCAGGTGACGTCGAACCAGGACCCGTCCGTGTCGACCCGGTCCAGCCGCTCGATGAGCGACATGCCGCCACCGTCACGCAACACGTCGGTGAGCGACGAACCGACCAGCGATCCGCCGCGTCCTGCCGGTCAGCCGTTCGGCCGCATCGGACACGAACAGGCAACGGAGATGTTCGTCGGCTACGACCACCGCCGTCGGGGCGCGCTGCAACAGCTCGCGCCACGACTCGGCGTTCGGGCTCAGTGGACTCACGCTCCCCTTTCGGGCCGTCAAGCCCTGGACCTGAACAAGCAGCGGGTGACATCGGTTCACGCGTGGAGGCCGAGGACGGTCAGTGCCCCAGAAGTAGTCGCTCCAGCACCATGGCCACACCGTCGTCGTCGTTCGATGCAGTCACCTCGTCGGCCACTCCGAGCAGCGACGGATGCGCGTTGGCCACAGCGACTCCCCTCCCGGCCCAGCGCAGCAGCTCCAGGTCGTTGGGCATGTCACCGAACGCGACGACGTCCCCCGCGGCGATTCCCGAGTCGATCAGAAGTGACTCGACAGCGGCGGCCTTGTGGACCTGGGGGTGTGAGATCTCGAGGAAGGTCTCGTCGACCGAGTGGGTGACCGCTCCCCTGACTCCGACCACCGAGGCGACGGCCTGTGCGATTCCGGGAGCTGCACCGGGGAGTCGGACGATGAGCTTGAGCGCGCCGACGCCGAGGAAATCACGGATCGGCCCGATCTGCAGTCCGGGTACGTTCCATCCGTCGCCTCCGGGGGACGGCAGGCCCCGGATGGTGACGTCCGCTGCGAAGTCGAAGCCCTGCTCCACCCCCATGACGGCGTGCGGGAACGCGTCGAGCAGTTCGTCGACGAGCTCGACGAGCACGTCCGGGGAGAGCTCGGTCCTACGGACCAGCTCGTGGCGTTCCGGGTCGTAGACGGCCGCCCCGTTGGCGCACACCACCAGGCCCCGCTCGCCGAGCTGCTCCACGATCGGCGCGATCCATCGCGGTGGGCGCCCGGTGGCGATCACCACACGCAGGCCCAGGTCCTCGACACCGAGAACCGCGCTGCGCGTCCGGTCAGAGAGTGTTCCGTCGGAGCGCAGCAGGGTTCCGTCCAGGTCGGTGGCCACCGCCCTCACTTCACCGCTTCCATCGACTGCATCTATTGGCTCGATCGAAACGTTCGATGCGCTATGCATATCAGACTCTGATACATTCATATGCGTTCCCTATTGAACTACTTCCAGAGGTGAGACTGAATGTCCCTGGTCAACTCCGAGATCAAGCCCTTCACGGCACAGGCCTTCCGCAACGGTGAGTTCGTCACCGTCTCCGACGAGGACCTCAAGGGGGGATGGAGCATCATGTTCTTCTACCCCGCCGACTTCACGTTCGTGTGTCCCACCGAGCTCGGCGACATGGCCGACAACTACGACGAGTTCAAGAAGCTCGGCGTCGAGGTCTACTCGGTGTCCACCGACACCCACTTCACCCACAAGGCTTGGCACGACACCTCCGACACGATCGGCAAGATCACCTACCCGATGATCGCCGACCCGACCCTTCAGATCAGCACCGACTTCGAGGTGCTCCGTGAAGGTCAGGGCCTCGCAGACCGCGGCACCTTCCTGATCGACCCCGACGGTGTCATCCAGTTCATGGAGGTCACCGCAGAAGGCATCGGCCGCAACGCATCCGAGCTGCTCCGCAAGGTGAAGGCCGCCCAGTACGTGCGTTCGCACCCGGGCGAGGTCTGCCCCGCCAAGTGGGAAGAGGGCGCGGACACCCTGGCCCCCGGCCTGGATCTGGTCGGCAAGATCTGATCCACCACGGTGCGGGGCCGGGGCCTCCCTCTCCCTCCCTCCCCCCGGCCCCGCACCACCACTTCCCCCGAATCCACCACACCCCCCAACCGCTCTCACCGCACGGAGGTCCCGATGCTCGATCCACAGCTCGCCGAACAACTCGAGGGCCACCTCGCCCGCCTCGTGGCGCCGATCGTGCTCGCCACTTCGCTGGACGACGGTGCCAAGTCCCTCGAGCTCGCTGAACTGCTCGACGAGATCGCTGCCATGAGCGACAAGATCACCGTCGAGCGCCGTGACGACGACGAACGGCGACCGTCCTTCGCCATCGAGCGGACAGGCACCGATGTCAGCGTCCGCTTCGCCGGCATCCCCATGGGCCACGAGTTCACCTCGTTGGTACTGGCACTGCTCCAGGTCGGCGGCCACCCCTCCACCGCGAACCCCGACACGCTCGAGCAGATCCGCAACCTGGACGGCGAGTACCACTTCGAGACCTACTTCTCGCTCACCTGCCAGAACTGCCCCGATGTGGTCCAGGGCCTGAACCTGATGAGCATCATCAACCCCAGGATCCACCACACGGCAATCGACGGCGCCCTGTTCACCGACGAGGTCGACGAACGCCAGGTCATGGCGGTGCCATCGGTCTTCATGAACGGCGAGATGTGGGGTTCCGGGCGCATGTCGCTCGAGGAGCTCGTATCCAAGCTCGACTCGGGCATGGCAGAACGCGAAGCCGCCCGACTGGCGGACGAGGACCCCTACGACGTGCTGATAGTCGGCGGTGGACCAGCAGGCGCGGCCGCCGCGGTCTACGCGGCCCGCAAGGGCATCCGCACCGGTGTCGTGGCCGAACGCTTCGGCGGCCAGGTGCTCGACACCATGGCGATCGAGAACTTCATCTCGGTTCCCTACACCGAGGGACCCAAGCTCGTCACCGCCCTCGAGCAGCACGTCCGCGAGTACGACGTCGACGTCGTCAACCTCCAACGCGCCGCCGAGCTGGTCCCGGCCGAGCGCAGCGCATCGGGCAACATCGAGGTCCGCCTCGACAGCGGCGCGACGCTCGAAGCGCGCTCGGTCGTGCTGGCCACCGGAGCCCGCTGGCGTTCCATGAACGTGCCGGGCGAGCAGGAGTACCGCACCAAGGGCGTCGCCTACTGCCCGCACTGCGACGGCCCGCTCTACAAGGGCAAGCGCGTCGCGGTCATCGGCGGTGGCAACTCCGGCGTGGAAGCGGCGATCGACCTGGCGGGTGTCGTGTCCCACGTCACGCTCATCGAGTTCGACCACCAGCTCCGGGCCGACGACGTGCTCCAGCGCAAGCTGCGCAGTCTGGCGAACGTCGACATCGTCGTCAGCGCCCTGACGACGATGGTCCTCGGCGACGGTGAGAAGGTGTCCGGTCTGACCTACACCGACCGCACCACCGACGAGTCCCATCAGGTCGACCTGGAAGGGATCTTCGTCCAGATCGGCCTGCTGCCCAACAGCGAGTGGCTCGACGGCAGCGTCCAGCTCTCCCCCAGGGGTGAGGTGGTCGTCGACGAGCGCGGCGCAACATCGGCCGCGGGTGTCTTCGCAGCCGGCGACGTGACGACAGTGCCCTACAAGCAGATCGTGATCGCAATGGGCACCGGCGCCACCGCAGCGCTGTCGGCGTTCGACCACCTGATCCGTACCAGTGCACCTGCCGAGGACCCGGGCGAGTCCGACCCGCGTCAGGAGCCAGCGCTCGTCTGAGCGCCTGCCGACCGATGAACCTCCAGGACCTTCGCTACCTGGTCGCAGTCGCGGATCACCGCCACTTCGGCCGTGCAGCTGAGGCCTGCTTCGTCAGTCAGCCGACCCTGTCGACGCAGATCAAGAAGCTCGAGCGTGAGCTCGGTGTCGAGCTGGTCGAGCGCAACCCTCGCCACATCATGTTGACCACCGTCGGCGAAGCCGTGGTGGAGCGGGCCCGGGTGGTGCTGCGCGAGACCGACGCCATCAGTGACGTGGCCCGGCGAGCGTCCGATCCGGAGGCAGGAAGCCTCCGGATCGGGCTGTTCCCCACGCTCGCGCCCTACCTGCTCCCTCATGTCGTGCCGGCGTTGCACGAACGGTTCCCCAAGATCGAGCTGCTCTTGGTCGAGGAGAAGAGCGCTGTCGTGCACGAACAGCTGCGCGACGGCCGGCTCGATGTCGGGTTGCTCGCGCTGCCGGTGCACGACGATCGACTCGAATGCGTGGAGCTCTTCGTGGAGGACTTCGTGCTGGCCGTGCCGACCGACCATCGCCTGACGGCACTGCCCGGGCCGATCAGGACGTCGGAGCTCGCCGGCGAGAACGTCCTCCTCCTCGAGGAGGGTCACTGCCTGCGTGACCAGGCGCTGTCGGTGTGCCGACTTGCCGGCGCCGACGAGCGGGTCGGCTTCCGCGCCACGAGCCTGGAGACGCTGCGCCAGATGGTCGCGGCAGGGGTCGGGGTCACCCTCCTGCCCGAGCTGGCCGTGACACCTCCGGTGCCGAGCTCATCCGAGATCACCCTCCTGCGCTTCGACGATCCTGTACCGAACCGTCACATCGCCATGTTCTGGCGTCCCACCAGCGTCTACTCCGACGTGTTGTCCCAGGTCGCCGAGGAGATCCGCTCGATCGTGAGGGCGCGCCATCTCGTTGGTTGACGGGCCTGGCGGGTTGAATCTGGCGGGTTGACGACTGGGTCAGATGACCGAGAACGCAGCGATCGCGATCAGCAGCACGACGACACCGATCATCAGCAGTGCCGCAGCGAGCGGTGGGTGGCCCTGACCTTCTTCAGCCACCGAGAGCCTCCACCGCCGGGAACAGCACGTTGTTCTCCTTGTGCACGTGCAGGTGGGTGTCCGCCTCGAGCTGGGACAGACCCTGGTAGAGGGCCTGGTAGCTACCACAAGCATCTCCCGGCAGAGCGAAGTCGAGCGAGTCGGAGCGCAGCTTGGCGAGCAGCTCGCCGGTGTGATCGTGCTCCGTGCGCATCACCTGGATCGGAGCCGTCAACGGTGCCGAAGGGGTCTCGCCCGCGGCCACGGCCGCGGCGAGCTCACGGATCAGGGGGAACAGGACCCGCTCCTCCTTGGCCAGGTGCGGGTCGAGGTCATCGACCAGTCGCGCGCACGTCCGCGCGCACGGCTATGAGCTCTGGATGGCGGTCGCCGTGCACCGTCGCGACCTTCTCGGCCAGTGCGTCGAGGCGGGGCAGCTCCTCATGGAGGTAGGCGTGGTGCACCGCTTCGAGGTGGTCGACCAGCTCGGCCGGGCCCATGGAGGCCCAGTCCGCCTCATCGACGGGGGCTTGCGGCACGGCTTCGAGGGCTGAGAGCGCTGCCAGGACGGAGTCGACGTTCACACCGTCGGCTCGAGTTGCTTCCTGCAGGGTCCGCTGACCACCGCAGCAGTAGTCGAGCCCGAAGTACTGCAGCACTGCGGCACTTGCGGGGCGAGCCGTGACGAGGTCGGCCAGCTTGGTACCCAGCGCAGTGGGCGTGTCGGCGGATGTGGTGGTCATGTCGTACCTCCTGTCAGCGCGACCGGCACCTCGCCGACCACGGTTATCACTCCTGCGGGGCACACTGCAGCGCCTCGTCTGGCGTTCTCGGCCAGCTCCGGTGGTACCAACACGACGTGGAGCGCGATCTTTCCGTCCTCGTCGAGCGGGTACACGTCGGGTGCCCAGCGATGGCAGTTCCCCCAGCCCTCACAGAGACCTGGATGGATCCTGACCTTCAGGGCCATCGGTCCATCCACGCGCTCGCCGGGTCGATCGGTCCTGTCTGTCGTATCGGTCGTGTCTGTCGTGTCGGTCATGACGCCACCAGGGACGACAGCGGGCTGTCGGCCAACTGCTGGGTGAGCACCGCCCGAGCACGCGCCCAGGGCTGGTGCAGCGCGCAGATGGAGCCGTCGGCGCACTCGCGGTCCTCCAGCACACAGCGCCCACCCTCGGTAGGGCCCTCGGTCGCCTCGATCACGTCCAGCACGCTCACATCGGCCAGATCTGCGACCAGGGAGTAGCCGCCGGCGGGACCGGGCTCGGAGCGGACCCAGCCGGCCGCGACCGGCGCGGCCATGGCCTGGGACAGGAAGCCAGGCGTCGTGCCGACCCGCTCAGCCAGTTCGGCGGACTTGGTCCGCCGACCGAGGCGCTCGAGCTCGAGCAGGGCTCTCGTCGCCAGATCGGTCCTGCGCGTTATCTCCAATCGCATAGTGAAAGACTATACGACCATCTGGTGTGGACGAGGAACCGACCGCCGAGCGATCAACGAGCGAGCTTCGAGGACACGCCCACCAGACGCTGGGTCACCGCCGCAGGCAGTCTCGAAAGGCCGTCGAACAGGACGGCATCCGGACCGATGAGCGCTCGGCGCCTGTTGCGCTCCACCGCCGACAGGATCTGGCGTGCCGCCGACTCAGGGGTCGTGCGGGCGACCATGGCGAACTTCTCGGCAGCGGCCTCGGTGTCACCCCCCAGCGGCGAGGTGTCGGGGTCGAGGCGGGCGTTGCGCACGATGTTGGTGCGGATCCCCCCAGGGTGGACGGTCGTGGCGGACACGCCGCAGCGCTCGGCATCCAACTCGATCCTCAACGCATCGGTGAAGCCGCGCACGCCGAACTTGGCGGCGTTGTAGGCCGACTGGCTGGGGATGGCCATCAGGCCGAACACGCTCGAGATGTTCACGACGTGGCCCTCGCCCGCATCCTTGAGCAGTGGCAGGAACTCCTTCGTGCCGTACACGACACCCCAGAAGTTCACACCCATCAGCCACTCCATGTCCTCGTACGACATGGACTGGACCGACGTGCTGAGCGCCACACCCGCGTTGTTGACGATGACGTTCACCCGACCGTGGTCCTCGACCACCCTTTCAGCCCAGTCGGCAACCGACGCACGGTCGGAGACGTCGATGACGTCCGCCGCGACCTTGACCCCCGGACCGTCACATCGACTGGCCGTCTCGGCCAACCCGTCCCCGTCGACGTCACTGATCGACAGGTGCGCCCCGCGCCGGGACAGCTCGCACGCGAGCGCCCGTCCGATACCCGAACCGGCACCCGTGATCGCCACGACCCGGCCGCGGAACTCCTTCATCGCATCTCTCCTCCGCTACGGGTGCTCGGATCGGCCCTGGATGCTCAAGCCCCGCGTGGGCCGGCGAGGCGGTCCAGCATCTGGCCGTTCTCGCCGAAGAGGATCTCTCGCCACCGATCCGCCAGCTCGGTCGTGTCGCGATCGTCGGGGTGGAACCCGCGACGGTCGTACTCGCGCAACTGATCCCAGATCTCACGCCGGAAGATCGGCGTGGAGCGGAAGCGCCGGAAGCTCGAGCGCAGCCGGCCCCGTTCGTAGGTGGCGGGATCCATGCTCAGCGAGATCAGCATCTGCACCGCGATGCCGAATATCAGCCCGACGCGCAGCCCCTTCATGGTCAACACACGGGTGCGCTCACTGCCGTCGACCGCCCGGTACACGTCGAAGGCGACCGACTTGTGCTCGCACTCCTCGAGCGCGTGCCACAGGAACAGGTCGCGGACCGCGGGATCGCCCGGGAACATGCGGGCCTCCTCGTCGGTGAGCACCAGCTCGGCCAGGGTCGCGGTGAAGTGCTCGAGCGCCGCAGTCGCCGCAAGGTTGGCCTTGGGGCTGAACAGCCGCTCACGGTTCTTCAGCCCCCAACGCGTGAAGGCCTCGAACTTGAGCGTGGGGTAGCCGAGCTCCGCGAGGCGGCGGTTGAACGCCCGGTGCTCGCGTCCGTGGATCGACTCCTGGCCGATGAAACCCGAGACCTGACGCGACAGCTCGGGATCGGTGACATCGGAACGGAAGTGGCGCACCGAACGCACGAAGAAGTCCTCGCCGTCGGGGAACATCGACGACAGCGCCGCGAAGAAGTGACTCGGGATCAGCTCCCCGTCCAGCGCGTAGTGCCGATCGATCGTGGCGAGCGACTCCTCGAAGGAGACCCGACGGGTCGGAACGGTGCGCTGGGGAACCGCCGCGGCTGTGACCCCTGCAGTCATGGTGGTGGACATCTCGCCTCCCGGTCGTGGCGACAGCTCTGGCCCGACGAGCAGAAGCCTAGAGGAATTGAGCAATTTGCTCAATTCCTCAATTCCGCTAGCCTCGAGCGGGTGTCCGACGCTCGTTCGACCAAAGGGGAGCTGACCCGACGAGCACTCCTCGCCGCGGCGATCGAACGGTTCGGCCATGCCGGCTACCGCGCAACCTCGGTGGCCGACATCACCCGCGACGCCGGCGTCAGCGGTACTGCCGCGTACGCCTACTTCGACAACAAGAAGGAGTTGTTCCTCGCCGCGTTGGACGAAGATGCCGCCGCGGTCATGGGCGAGGGCCTGTCGGGGTTCATGGACGACCCCGACGCGCTGTCGTGGCGCATGACCCTCATCACGACGCTTGTCGACGCACTGGACCGCCACCCCCTGGCCAGGCGCGTGCTCGGCGGGCTGGAGCCAGACGTGACCGACCGGGTGCTCGACCTCCCCGCCCTGGTCGAGCTCCGCAAGGCCGTGGTCGAACGCCTGCGGATCGACCAATGCGCCGGCATCGTACGCGCGGAGCTGGATGTCGAGAGCGTCGGGAACGGCGCGGTGACGATAATCCTGGCCCTGCTCGTGGCAATCGAGCAGTTCGGTCGCGGCACCTTCGCTCGCCACGGCACCGACGTCTTCTCGGTGTTCGACGCCGCGCTCGGTCTCACACGAACCGACTGATCACCTCGTCGCCGTAGGCGGCGAGGGACTCCTCGGGGTCGTTCCAGAACAGGAACGACGGCAGGATCACACGACCGACACCCATCGCCGCGAGCGCCTCGACCTCCTCGTGGGCACGGGACCCGACTGCTCCACCACCACCACTGGTCAGCGTGATCGACGACGGGTCGCGCCCGTGTTCAAGCGCTGCTGGTACGGACCACTTCGAACAGGTGGGCCAGGTCCTCGTGACTGCCCTTGCCCGGGAAGTAGCCGTCACCGAGTCGCCCCTGCGTGCCGTGCCGACGCCTCGCTGTGCCCACCCACGTGGATGGGCACGAGGCCCTGGGTCGGCTGCGGCAACAGGATGCACTCGTCGAAGTCGACGTGGCTCCCGTTGTAGGACGCCGGCCGGTCAGACCACAGCGCACGCATGGCGGCGACGTACTCATCGGTCCTTTCCCCATGCACCTAGCAATATGAAAAATTCTGAAGCGAGTAGACGAGAGAGACTCAATCTGGCCCACTATTGCCAGTTGGCCGGGGTCTGGTTTACCTGTCACCAACTACGGCACACCTTCGCCCGGCATCTGGTGGAAGCGGGTGTGCCAGTGACGACGATTCAACGGTTGTTGGGTCATGCCCGTTTACGCACGACGGAGTTGTATCTCCATGTGGCCGATACCCAGGTGCAAGCCGACTATCAGGCGGCGATGGCCCTATTGGCGGAGCGGTTGCAGTTGGCAGGGGGTGTCTGATGTCATCCCCCACTCATCCCGATTTGTACACGCCTATCCGCTTTTGGTCGCAGGCTAATCAAGGTTTGTATGCCGCTTTCCGTGACTGGTTGACCAGAGGCGGGTACAGCCCTGCGACTCTGAATATCTATAGTTGTGCCCTACGCCTGGCGGTCAGCCAGTTGAACAAACCATACTGGTTCATTAGCGATAATGACCTGGAGCAGGTGCAAGAGATTATTAACGAACGGTTCACCAGTCCCAGTACCCGGCAAGATTACCACAAGGGATTGCGGAAACTGGGGGAGTACCTGCGCCAGCGACAGGGCAAACCGAAACCACCCAAGCCACTGAACTGGCCGTATTATCTGGCGGGTCTGCCGGACTGGTTGGCTGAGTTCGTCAGAGATTATGTAGCCCACTGCGGCCGCGCCTGGCCCGCCGATACCCATTGGGAGCGCACAGGCAACCTGTTAAGCCCCTTGACCCGCTTTCTCCGTTGGGCAGTCAAGCAGAAAACCCTCACCGTTCCCTCTGACCTGACGCCTGAACTCTGGTTTGCCTACCTGGATGAACGATTGCAGGCCAGGATGAAACCGGAAACGGTCAATGGCGAAATGTTCATCCAACAATCGTTCCTTCTTTTCCTGGCCGACCGGGGGCAACCGATTTGTGACCGCTTTCTGCGTCTCGAAAAGCTGAAACAGGGGCCGCGCCTGCCCAAAGATGTGCCGGTGGAAGCGTTGCGCCGGGTGTATGCGGCCCTCGAAACCGAAGCCCAACGGCTTAATCAAGCCAATTGCCAGCGCATGGGCATCATGGACAGAGCCTGGTTCCTGCTCATGCTCCACAGTGGTCTCCGGGTCGGGGAAGTACGGCGGTTGCGGCAAGATGATCTCGATTTACCCGGTCAGCGGTTGAGGATTGAGCAGTCGAAGGGGTTGAAAGACCGGCTGGCCATTCTCAGCCCAGCGGTGGTCAAAGCGATGGAAGCGTATTTACCTTTGCGCGGCACTATCGAGAGCGACCACGTGTTTGTCTACCGCCACCGGCCGCTGACAGTCACGTACTGTGCCGAGCGGTTACGCACCTACGGCGAACGGTGTGGCATTACCATTGCCCCGCACCAATTGAGACACAGTTGCGCTACCTTACTCCTCAATGCCGGTGCGCCCATCCTGACGGTGCAGACGCTCCTGGGGCACAAACACATTGACACCACCTTAGGTTATGCCCGGCTCTACGATGGCACGGTGCTGCCGCCGACTATTACCGGGCCACGGCCCTGGTGGAGCAGAGGCTACAACCACCAGACACCCCACTCCCCACGCCCGAACCCGGCCAACTCATCGCCTTGATTGATTCCCTGAGCAACGGCACGTTGAATGAGAATCAAAAAGAGGTAATACACCTGCTCCGGCAGGGCGTCCTGGCCCTGGCCGAGCAGAAAAACGGGGTAGGCTCTGTTGACTTGACCCAGGCTTTGGCGTAGACTGCCCTTTACCCCCCAGGGAAAGGAGAGGCGGTGTGGTGAATGAGACAACCCCTCCTCCCCACTGCCCTCTTTTCCCAATAGAGGGGGTTTTGTTAAATAGATACCAATCTACGCATAGAAATACCAACCACAAAAGTGACTTTCAATTATTTAGCTCATACAGGTTGCCTACAACTAGCCAATCAACACTCTCGTTTTTAACAAAGATTTCTCCAGAATCTATGTTGATCATGCAATTAAAATACTGTGGTAGAGCGTTATAAGTAGCAGTCCAATATCGTCCCGACTCTGTTCACTGTGGCATCTACGAAAACTGCATTAACATGAAAGGTGTTTCTAAAATCTGCCGCCCCAAAAAGATCACAGACGCTGAATAGCTTTTCCTCGTTGACTGTCCAAGTCATTAAGTCCAGGGGTGCATCGAACCCAAAAGCATCCCCGTGAACGTATTCAAAACTTGTTACCTCGTTTTGGTTTATATCTATTTCTAAATGAGCAATACTGTGTTTTGTCAACAAGTCGCCTAACCAATCTGTTCGCCACCCTGCAAAACGCAAATAAACCTGTCCTGTCAAGATGGGAATGCCTTCACCATCAAATTCGTAGGTGGCCGCGTAAGTTTCGAGAAAGAGTCCAGGAAACCGGCGTTGGAATTGTTGGTCAACCAAGACAAAGAACTCAAAGGAAGTTAGTTGATCAACGTTGTTCAACCTAAAACGTGGAGTAATAGGTCGAACTGTAGTAAATACAACGAAAAGCAATGCACCAAACAAAATAGACAATATGATCATTACTATTATGATTAGGTGCTTTGTCGTCTTGATATTAAGTCGCTTATGATGCATGCTCTTCTAATCCCCAGTAAAGGATAGGCAAAAGCTGACTCGAAGTCACTACATTCCTTTATTGATTGGCTCCTCGTAAGCGCATCTGCCAGGCCTGTATGTATATTGGAGCTGAGCTCATAAAAAACATATCCTGAATAATCACCGACGGGTATTTCTGAGCTTGGACCAATATTATATTGAGCCACTATTACAGTCATTTGGTCAACTGTCAAATCATTAGAACTTACATTCAGTCCATACTCTTGTTCCATCAACCAACGAATATGCGCTGCGGCATATGTTGCTGCCATTTGCGGATCATAAAGGCGCAAAAGTAAGTCAGCATCGTTTTCAGATTGACCCAACGATTGGCGCATCGCTTCATAATTAGGGTCGTTAGCTTTTTGCTTAAACAACCATTTTTCCATTTGCTCAGCTCTCTGAAGCTGGATCTGAGCTATGAGCCGGGAGATGGCTGCTTACCCGCTAAACTGGCTAACGCCAGGAGTTCCGTAAGCACAACCTTGGTAGGCCAATTAAGGGGTGGGTGGAAAAATGTGGGATTGGAGCTAGCAGAAAGCGAACCAAAGATATAATCCTCAAGTAAGTCATTACTAAGAACGCCTGTCGTTGAATAATCCGCTGTCTGAATTATTTGTAGAATAGCGCCAAGAAGTTCCGGCGGAATATCAAAGGTTTCTGCTAACTCTTGTATAGTTTCAACCGAGGGCAATGGGTAAACGAAAACATCGGGGTTTTCAAGATCGTCAGGAGCTTCAACAGAGTGGCCTGAAGGATCCACCCATATTATGGGGTTATTTCTACCATAACTATATCTATTGTAGCCTTGCGTGTCTTCTGGGTTTGGTATAATGGTGTCCGCACTTACGAAGCGGCCAATTTGAGGGTCGTACCACCTCGCGTTCATGTAAATCAACTTAATGTAACTGTTTTGCTTATGACCTGTAAAACCGGTGTCGGTCAGTTCACTGGGGGGTGGGGTGCTGGGATAACGATAGCCCGCCATAGGGCAGGAAGTAGGCGGTGGACATGATCACCCCCGCCGTCGTTACCATCAGGGTGGTACTGCCTAAATGGTCTACCAGGAAGTAGAACAGCCCATTGTTGCCCGTTTCCGGGTCGCCGGTAATGCGGGTGGCAATCGGTTGTCCGGCCACAGTGAGCGTTTTGGGTAAACAGGAACACCTCACCACAGCAGATGTACCCCAAACCATTCGTTCCTTCCTCAAATTCGTTGTCGTCCACCAGTGGCACGGTGGGAACACCGGCTACAGCGGGTATTACTGTGAGACAGGAACACCTCACCACAGCCGGGGCAGAAAAGGTTGCTACTCCGCTGGAGTCGGTAACTCCATTAACCAAATACCCGTAATTATATCGTTGTAAACGGTTGTGTAATAATGGTTGTCAACGGCAAGCATGAGAAACTTCTGGTTTGGTGAAACAAGCCAGCCTTTTACAATACCAGGAACAGTAACCAGAAGGGTTGAGCTACCCTGGGTTGGATCATAATACCAGACATAGTGCTGTAGTACAGAAAATTTTCGCTCTAGGCCCAGGAACAGACTGGCTGGTATGCCTGGTAACTCTACCAAACCGCTGTCGTCTGTGTTAGCACCAGGTATAGCGATTTGCTCCCCGGTCCCCGTATCGAAAAGATAATTCTGCCCACCGCCACGTAATAATAGCCATCGGCCATCATTCGATATATCTTCGAGAATATAACCATACGCGCCTTCCGTTGGCACGGGCATAGGGCCAACAGTTAGATTATCTACATCTACCAGCCAATTGTCCCACATACAAGCTGGTTTTGCGTCTGGTGTACCCCATGTTGTCACAACCCCAATATGGTCATCGGCCACCCAAGTTGGGGGTCTAAGACGGCCAAAACAATTGTCAATAAGGCCCAGTTTAAAATACTGGTCGTCTTTTACTAACCAAAGTTCATAGAAATAAGCTGGATTCAGGTCGTTCTCATAACGTGGTGGGTCTAAAGGAATTGGTTCTGAGAGCCGAATTTTGTATAGGGCGTATCTCTGTGTAGGAGAAACATCAAATAGTTGTGCTCCGACAGGTAAGGTAGGAGCAAATAGAGGCTCCAGTTCATCCACTGATCGCGGCGCATATGGAATAGAGGAGATTTGTCCAGTTTCCAGGTCATAACCCCACGCTTCTTGGGTGGATGGGTCTTGATAAAAGAGAGTCTGGCTATCTGGAGACCACCACATGTTATCCCGCAATGAACGGTACCAGGAAAGATCACCAATCCACGTTAACGATACAGGTAAGGGCGTTGGTGTGGCTAGTGCTAAATCAGTTGGCATTGCTGTTGGTGTTAAAATGGCCTGGGCAGGCAGTTCCGTAACTGTAGTAGGTGTAACTGTAAAGGGCATTAGTTCTGCCGTCGGTAATGAGGTTGCAGTCTCTATAACTGGTACTACAGGAAAAGGTTCAAGAATGCCCGTTAAAGCCGGAGTGGTAGTTTCTACTGATCCTGCTTGTGTGCAAGATACAAATACAATGATGATTAGGAAGGAAAGGAAAATTGAAGGTATCTTCATTCTTCTTACTCCTGCAGTGAACTTCCGCCATAATCCAACGATGGTTGGTTATAAGGATTTTGCCATTGACCGTCGACACGCAGATGAAAATTGATTCTATTCTCATTGGGTAGCATTGTCCTCTCTATCGTGGAAAAAAGTTCTCCCTGTGTCCATGAATCCATATAGTTAAGAGGATTCACTATTGTTGAGCTTCTCATCGGGCCACCAGGTGCGGGATAGTCAGTCAAAAATTCTACATGAACATGATCTTCACTTTCTTCAACAAACCCAATAACTGTATCCGGGTAAACTTCTTGTCCTATCTCGAGATCATCCCTAACGTCAAGATGGCCAAGAACAATTGCTGTGTTTTCATCTATTCTGATAACCACATAGGCTGGCTCATAAGCATTAGTTTGCCTAAGTTCTACTGTACCATGTATCCCGGCGTATACTGCTGTCCCAGCCTCAGCAATTAGGTCGATCCCACCGTGAAAGCCCTGACTATAATCATATCCTTCAATTTCGCCTTCCTCATATGCAAATTGTGTATTACCATACAGCTGAACGGCTGTAATTTTATCTGGATCAATCCACAACCGTGTAGCTAGTGGTCGTGTAGGTAAACAGTTTTCACCGTCACCGGTATTAAAACATTTACCGGAAGGACTTGGGTTTGGAGAAGGTACTGGGACGGATGGAGTCGACTGATTCTGGCAGTCATCAGCGACACATTGCCCATGGCCCGATGGATCCACCAGTCGAAGAGGATTTCCAAGCACGTAGGTGTAACGGTTGAACGCCTGGGGGTTGGTGGGGCCGGGGACGACGGTATCGGCCGTCAGGAAGCGGTTAATCGCGGGGACGTAGTAACGGGCATTCATGTAGATCAAGCCAACGCTGTCGTTGTGCTTATGACCTGTAAAACCGGTGTCGGTCAGTTCACTGGGGGGTGGGGTGCTGGGATAACGATAGCCGCCATAGGGCAGGAAGTAGGCGGTGGACATGATCACCCCCGCCGTCGTCACCATCAGGGTGGTACTGCCCAGGTGGTCTACCAGGAAGTAGAACAGCCCATTGTTGCCCGTTTCCGGGTCGCCGGTAATGCGGGTGGCGATGGCCTGCCCGGCCAGGTGGTAGGTACTGCGCTTGATGGTCGCCGTTGTGCTCCAGCCATAGCTGATACAGAAACGCCCGGAATATTGTAGACATACCCAGGTCTGCCGTACCTCTTCTTCATAGTTGGGGAAGGGGTAGTAGGTGATGGTTTTCTCATTACCGGTTTCTATCTCTGTCCTGGTTCTTTGCCCACTGGCGTCATAACTAAACCGGGTCGCGGTACTGTTGTTACTCTGTGTGACCTGGGTCAACCGGTTCTCCACATCGAAGGATTGGGTGTAGGTGATGGTGCCTGTTTTGCGGATGGTCATGTTGCCGTTGCCATCGTAGCAGAAGTAATCGCTCGTCCCTACTTTATGGACAGCATGGGGTAGGTCTTGTGACGGTGGTGTGCCGCAGTTGGTGTGCCAGTTGTCGTAATCATAACTGCTCCCGGCATAGTTGGTCATGTTGCCCAGCAGACCGTTGTGGCTGGCGTCGTTGGCATAGGCATAACTGTGGCTGTAGGTGGGCATCTCCGGGATACTAGCCACTGCCATCCGCGCTGACCAGGCGGTGCAGGTGGTCGTAGGTCAAAGGTCTGGGTATCAATGAGTTGGGTAGATTGCGGTTTGACCCAGGTTTCGAGTTGACTGATGTTGCCCACCTTGTCAAGGAAGTTATGGTGTATCCTGACTAACGTCTATCCAACCTTCGATTCGATAATTCTCATCTTTACTTGACAACTGTATCAAGTCGCCAGAATAAATATCCACGATGTTGATTAACGTTCCGGGATTATCTACTTCTGAAACATGTAAGGTATAAGCAAGTTCTGTGCCGTCTGGTGACCAATAGGGTCCTCCCCAACCTGGGTCAATACACAGATCAATTAACTGCTTATCTACTACATCCAGGAGGGTAAGTGTTGAGTTTGTGTCTTCACCAATGGTAGAGTTTTTATGGGCAAAGGCTAAAAACCTGTTATTGGGTGACCAACTCATAGTAAAGCCCCCCCCTTGAATCTTATAGAGTTGTTCGCCATCCCGGCTAAATACCCAGACTGCATTATCTTCGCCCCATTGATGTCCACTAATAGCCACGTATTGACCATCGGCTGACCAATAAGGATATCCCAGATAAGAATCATCAAGGTTTGGCCCAAGATCAATCGTCCACAGGGTATTACCGGTGTTTACGTCTTTCACCCGGTACTCGTCCGGTGGACAATACTGACAGGGATAGATCATCAATTCCAGGAAGGGATCGTATGAAACTGAGGTATGATACCGTTCCAAAGCATCACCAATTCCTTCCAGTTCGATGGCTATCGTTTCCTGTCTATCCTCAAATGGATACCACACAAGCCAACGATAAAGTTCATCATAGTTTGTCAGAGCCACCACAAGTTGTTCTTCGTTTATCCAGTGTACTTGACTGCTAGGAGAAAATTCCACCGCATCAAACTGATTTTGAATAATCGGTCCCATCAGGGTTGTATCAATGATTGTGATTTCCAGAGACCAAAGATCGCCATTCCTTTCAAGTGTGTAATAGGCAAAGGCATCTCGGTCGGGCGAGGTGTCAAACAAATACCCATCCGTTGGCAAGAAGAACATCGGCTCGCCTAGTCCATTTGATCCCAAAATGGCATCCGTTCTTAATTCCCCCCAATTACCAAACATGATCAACCCAGCCGCCAATTCTGTTTCACTGTTGACCTCTACTGCATCTAAGTCACATCTTTGTTCAACTGGCAGTGTGGAAAAAGATGATGCTGGTGTCGGGGTAGATAATGGGGTCGGCGAGGGAGGAATTGTTGACATTGGTGATGGTTGGGTTGTTGTTATAGTTCTGGGTGTGGCGGTGTTGTCCGCCTGGATTGTCGCAGTTGTAGTAGGCATCGGTGTATTCGTCACGACCATGCCAGGGGTTGCCGGAGTAACCGTTAGCATTTGCTCCGGCGCACAAGCGGCCAACCATAGGAGTATAGCCGCTATTAACCCCACCAAGTCTAGGCTAAAAAACAAATGAATATGACCATGCTTCATAACATACTCCTTGCCAATACAACCCGTGAATTAGTCGCATGATTGTTCACCGGTCAAACAGCCGAATTGCCCAATAGTCATAACCATATATCCGTTACCACCACGGATCTCAGATATATTAACTAGTAATCCATACTTTGCTGTAGTTCCATCCGGGACCCTCTGCTAATCCAGTGTTTGTCCACCCATTATCATAAAGCATCGAATAGTTGCCATATGTAAAAGGGACAGGCATATATACATCTTCACCTGGATATTTGGGTAAACCACTGCGCCAGTTGCTCATTAGTTCTTCTTGGGTTGGGCTGTCCGACAACAGTGGTTGATCCAGTATCATGCGAGCATATTGCCCCATAAAATCAAGAATGCCAGGGAGATTAGCATGAAGAAACTTGGCATCCTTGTTGTACCAACCCTGATGTGCTCCCAGGAATAACCAGAGTTGGTGGCCGTCGCAAACCCCATCTGCCCCACACCAAAAATAGAATTGACGGGCCATTGCCTCTAAAGCTTTTAAGAAATCTTCCCCGCTCATGGGGGATCTTTCTTCTTTGTATAGCCAGCCAAATTCATAAAAACCTAACAATGCAAGCACTTCTTCATTAGTCGGTGGGCGTCCCAATAACTCTTCTAATTCATGATAAACATCATACGCCTCTTGAACCTGCCCATATTTACCGGGAGGGTATACGGTTGTGTCGCAAGGATTAACAGGATTGCAGGATGGTGGTGGCGGATTGTTTTGACAATTACCCTCTGGATCGCAGATTCCATGTCCCGATGGGTCCACCAGACGGAGAGGATTTCCAAGCACATAGCTATAGCGGTTGTATGCTTGTGGGTTGGTGGGGTCGGGGACGATAGTATCGGCACTGGCAAAGCTGGCGAATCGAGGGTACATAGAATCTCGCCTGCATGTAGATCAATCCTACGCTGTTGTTGTGCTTATGACCTGTAAAACCAGTGTCCGTCAGTTCGCTGGGGGGTGGGGTGCTGGGATAACGATAGCCGCCGTAGGGCAGGAAGTAGGCGGTGGACATGATCACCCCCGCCGTCGTCACCATCAGGGTGGTACTGCCTAAATGATCCAGCAGGAAATAGAACAGCCCATTGTTGCCCTGTTCCGGGTCACCGGTAATGCGGGTGGCGATGGCCTGCCCGGCCAGGTGGTAGGTACTGCGCTTGATGGTGCGTAAATGCCCAACTGGTGGCGCGGTGGGGACACCGGCCACAGCGGATCTTATGGTGAGACAGGAACACCTCACCACAGCAAGAAGGCAACTGACCTATTCACCACAAGAAAAAGCCCAGGCTTCACTTCGCATCATCAATACAACATGGTGCAAATCAGGCGCTATCCCGATACCTATCAAATTAGCGTTTAAATACGCCGCCACGTTAGCATCAGTTCGCCCTTGGTCATTTTCACCCAAGAAATTGGGCATTTGCCTGATGATCTCTATAGGTATCTTATAAACAAATGATCTGCCCAGTGCATATATCTCCCCGCCTGTGGCACTAAGTTCAATGATAACAAAATCTTGCAACGTGTTACTCCAATCAATAAAGAAAGGAGGGATTACCTCAAACGCCTCTATTTGTTGCGGTGGATTTTGGGAAACATCAAGGGAATAAACAGTCAATGGCTGATTAAGTAATGATTCATCAAGATCAATATCTTTATATGACAACACTATTTTGTGAGCAGGTGAAAAAACCAACCAGATAGGGATCGGGGCTATCTGACGAGAACAAATTAGGTGACATATCCGTATCCCAAGAACTAAAAACAGTTTGGGGTGCATCTATTCCCGTTAAATTCACTACCAACCTTTGTATGGCATAACTCTCGCCACTGATATCATAAAGTGGATGAACTAACCACAACATTTCACTATCATCCGACCATTGCCAATTGATTGAAGCGGGTACATAAGGAATAATATGAGTCACCGTTTCTTGGTTCACTAACCAAAAGCCTTGATATTCTTCAGGAGCATCTGTTACCTGTAATAGTTGCCACTCATTGTTTGGCGATACACCTACCACTTCTACAGGATAATAATCTTCAAGGTATGGTATTTGCAGTGGCTGTTGGTCTGTTATTGAGCGTTCCGTGAACACATCACCCTTAAAATCCCAAGTCAACCCTTTTAACTGTGTCCACTGATAATGAATGTCAAAGGCGCGGGTGTCAAAATTGGGTCTATCTGACCATATCAAGAAAGCAATCTTGTTCTCATCTTCAAAAAAATAATCCATAAAACCGTATGCCATATCATTCGTCTCTTCTCGTATATTGATATAGGCTGGTACCTGGTCACAAACCATGGGTGACGTAGAACCTGTTTGAACAACCGTAGGAGTGGCTACAACGGTAGGTATTACGGTTATCGTAGGAGACAGCGTCCCTATTGCTGTAACTCATTGGTTCACGGGTGGGCGTAGCCACTGACGTTGATTCAGCATCGGCGGCGGCTATTTTGGTTGGTTCCACCGCTAATAAGGTAAGCAGTAGGTAGCATCGTTTCTGCTGTAGGGGTAGAAACTTCAGGTGTACAGCCCACTAAAAATACTACGAGCAACAGACAGAATAACTGTACGTATCTCATCTTATAATCTCCATATTTTTTCGTTCTTCTTCATCAAAATAACTGCCCGTGCCGTAGCGGAAGCCAACCATTGAAGTGGGTGTTTCATTTCCGTAATATTTGTCGACATTATCAACTGTTAACATAGCAGATAATTCCGGTGACATAAACAATAATGGATTATAGGCCCAATCTTGCCCAGACCCAGTAGTATCTTTCTGCCTAATGCTCAAATGAACATGGGGGGTTTCGTGTTCAGCAGAGACTGTGCCAATAACATCTCCCGCATTGACATCAGCACCTACCACCACAGAAGGATCTACATGACCATGGACAACATAATATGTTTCATTACCGATAGTAACCATTATGACCACATGGGGGATAGCATCGCCATTGCCATTCTTGTCCACATACATAGCAACAACTTTCCCACTAACTGCCGCATAAACAGTTGTTCCCGCGTCAGCACCAAAATCTAACCCTGTATGGATATTATGGGATTCACCGTAACATTGTTGATTGCAACCACCTTCGTTTGGGTTTTGTGAAAACCAATTTGCCCCAAAACCGCCCAACCAATCAATCTCATCAACCCCAGTCGCTGTGTCCTTGGCTATGGGTAAGTGTGTAATCAAACTAGCAGGTGGTAGCGTTGGTGTTGTACCTGCTTGTGGTGTCGTAACAGGAGTACAATCGTCAAGGCAATTGACATCAATATGGCCCGTTGGGTCGGTTCGGTTGACGGGATTATTTCTCGCATAGCTGTACCTATTATAACTTTGTGGGTCAGTAGGCTTGGGTATAATTGAATCGGGAGTTAGAAAGCGGTTCGTGTTTGGGACGTAGTAACGGGCGTTCATGTAGATCAAGCCAACGCTGTCGTTGTGCTTATGACCTGTAAAACCGGTGTCCGTCAGTTCGCTGGGGGGTGGGGTGCTGGGATAACGATAGCCCCCATAGGGCAGGAAGTAGGCGGTGGACATGATCACCCCCGCCGTCGTCACCTTCCAGGCGGCATACCCCTGGCCTTCACCTTTATCAAGCAAAGTGATGAGTTCCCGCTCGCGGCCGCAGACCCACAAATACGTGCTCCATTCTGGCAACACCGGCACGGCCAGACAGCGGTTCAGCATGGGGTAGAACATGGGGGGAATGGGTTGGGTGCCATCGTCCAACAGGTAGAAGGGCTGGTCAGGGTTCATCTCCTTCAGGCTCGCCTGTTTATGCAGAAGAATCCAATCTACCCAACCACAGGGGAGCGTCTTCTGTAGGCGCACATGCCGCTTCATGCCATCCAGGATAATGGTATGTCCATCCACATAATGGTACTTACCCCCACCCACCAGAGCCGCCCAATTGGCTTTGACCGATTGTTTGGCCCTGACCATCTCCAGATAGACCAACGACTTCTCCCCATCATCAATGGTCAGGACTGGAGCCAGCACCGAGAGCTTGTCGGCCAGGGATAGCCGTTTATTGTTGTCTTGTTTCACGCGAATGGTCTTGAGCAGGACCTGTTCGTTTTGCCCCCGCTCACCTGGTGGTTGTAACTGATCACCCCGGACGCTGGTCATCTCGGTCTGATACCCCATCTGTTGTAACCACCCGGCGATAGGGTTTTCGCTTAGGACTCGTTGGACGCGCCAGTGAACCAGCGGGGGAATGGCGAGTGTTTGTTGGATGGCTCTGAGAATATCGCTCACGCGCAAGGCCGGGCCGTGAGGAGTAAGGATGGAAGTGAGTTGGGTGAGAGCCTGGTGCAGAGTTGGCTCTTGTTCTGTTGGGATATCCGCCGGTCGCGGCCGCAACTGGTCATCGCCGGGACTGCAACTGTAGCCATATTCGACCAGCAGTTCAGCGAAGAGGGTCTGTAGTTCCGGCCCGATGTCAGTGATGTAGTAACGCCGCCCATACGCCCCCAACAGTAACTGCTCCCGCAGGTAAGCCGCCGGACAAACCAACCCTTCCATCCGCGCCAGATAAGCACCCCCCATCCGCCGCGCCTGGACGAGATCCGGCGTGGCCTGACGCACATACCACACTTCCGCACTTCGGCTCTCGATCTGCCACTCTAGTTGAGTCACCAGAGCATCCACTTGCGTGGCAATGGCCTTCTGCTGACCATCGGGTAGTTGGCCGAGCATCTTCTTGTGCCGTTCCTGAGCAACGCGGTTCCAGACGATGGCTCCCGCCACCTCATAACAAGGGGCGCCGAAACTCAAACGCACTTGTTCGAGTTCATCCCGGATAAGCTCCTGGCTGATGGGGGCAAACTGGGGGCGGTAGGAACCCCGGGCGGTGAAGGGCACATAGGGTGGGGCCAGTTCGACCTCTTCGCCGTAGCCGATATGAGCACAGGCTTTCTCGGTGACATCGGTCAGGGTCTTGAAGGCGGCTTCGTTGGGGATGCCGTCGGGGTACATGACGACGGCTACCACTTCCAGGGCCAGATTGCTGGGCAGGTACGTTTTGTCGCCGACCTCGAGGAGTGGAATGGCTTGCAGGCTATCCACAATGGCCTGGCGTTTGCCGTCTTTGCTGGCGAGGTAGGTGTGTTTCTCACCGGTGATAGAGAGGGTAAAGGTGTTTGCGGCCGCGTCACGGGCCAGAAAGGTAACAGGGGGTGTAGTCATGGCAGGCTCCGGGTGAAGGGTGGCTGACAGGCATTGAGACAGCACTTCCTTGTTCGTTGGCAGAGGGTGTAGCTCTGGTCGTCATTAACCACCGATGAAGGGAACACGGATTTTTTTCGTGTTTCTTTTTAGCCTACGGCGCAGCGAAGCCTACGGTGGCTCTTTATTTGTAGAGAATGATCTGAGCCAAACGAGGCCGCGTTGTGCATCATGCGGTTAAGCCGGGTCGAATCCCAGTGCTCTCTCCTTCAGTGACACAAAACGATTCCCTCCCACAATAAGATGGTCTAGCAAGGGAATATCAAACAGCTTACCCGCCTGCACGATTTCACGGGTAACCTGGATGTCTTCCGGGGATGGTGATGGATCGGTCGAAGGGTGGTTATGAGCCAGGATGATCGCGGCCGCAGCATGAGCAATAGCCGGTCGAAAGATTTCGGCAACGCGGACCACGCTGGTGTTGAGGCTACCTTTGTAAATCGCCTGCGTTTTCAGCACCCGGTTGCGAGTATCCAAGAGCACCACCCACAACTCTTCCTGCACCAAATCACGCATCTTGGGCATGAGCAACGCGGCCGCGTCTGAAGGGCTACCGATACGAGGCCGGTCTTCGAGCAGGGGCATCTGCAAGCGGCGGCCCAGTTCCACCACCGCCATGAGCCGGGCTGATTGGGCCTGACCAATACCGGCAATTTGCTGCAACTCTGCTTCGCTGGAACGAGCCAACTGGTGGATCGATCCCAAACGCAGTAACAGCGTCTCGGCCAGGTCAAGGGAGTCACGGCCGCCGAGGGCCAGGGCCAGGAGTTCAAGATTACTCAAAGCCTGAACCCCGACCTGAGATAGGCGGTAGAGGGGTTGGACTTCATCCGGCATGTCGCGTAGGCGGCGACGGGGTTCGATGAATGAGGTTTGCGTCCACATGGTTTAACTCCGTAACTTGTCCCAGAACGCTGGGTCGTGGGGGAAGGAATCTTTATTGCGGGAGAACCGTTCGACGTATTGGTCGGTTATTTTTGGTTGGGGTATCCCTCGGGCGGTTAAGGCTTCCAAGTAGCGGGGGGCGTCGAGGTCTTCTTCCAGATAGGCAAATTGCCCCTCAATGTAAGAGTACGGCGTAATCTGAGCTTCAATGCCCAAAGCGGCAATGTCGGTCAGAGGAACCTTGAGCCAGCCGTGGCCGGGATCGTTTACAAACGTCAGGTGGGTGCTGAAGGGATGGGTAAGCATGGGGTTACATCCTGTATTGGGGTATGGTGGGTCTAATTGCGGCCGCGTCTGGCCGTTTTCGGTTGTTATGGGAAAAGGGAGAAACGCGGCCGCGTGGGGACTGTGCTTCGTTAGAGGAACAAGGAGAATGCGGCCGCGTTGGGCGTCTGTATCGTTAGAGGAATAGAGGGAAATGCGGCCGCATTGGGTCGTATTCGGTTATGGGTGAAGATAGGGGATATGCGGCCGCGTAGGGGTTTTGTTTCGTTAGAAGAACAGAGGCGAATGCGGCCGCATTAAGGCGTTTTCGGCTTTGAGTAAAAAAGGGTGAAACGCGGCCGCGTTGGGGCTATTTCAGCAAAGGCACAACCACCGCCCAATGCCGGTGTCCATCCACCCAGACCATCGCCTGGGGAATGACCTCAGCCAGTCGCCGTGCCCGCCATTTGCGCTCCAACCGCCGGGCGATGATAACGTACTCACCTGTATCAGGGGTTCCAACCACATCACCAGGGCCAGAATCTTGCCAGGTCACGCGTCGGGGTAGGGGGGTAAAAGGCTCGAAACCCAGGCTCTCGACGACAAAACGGTTATCAGTTTCATCCACCAGAACATCGCCAACCGAGGTGCTCCGCACGTGCAACTGAGCCTCAGGATTCATCCACCAGGGTGACTCCAAATGTTGGCTCAAGTGGTAGGTCGTTTGCAGGGCGTATTCAGGCGTCGGCATATCAGGCAGTTTAATCGTGGCGATGGGGTTGTCGGGTAAGATGATACGGTCATGGTCACCACGGTAGGCCAGAAACTCTGGGTTGTGATAAATGCGGATGTCGGGCATACGTCACCTCATGAAGAAAAAGCAGGTGGCAACAAAAAAGGCAACCGGTAAGGGTTGCCTTTAAGCTATTTTTGGGGGTCATGACCGCCGAGCAGTCATAAACGTGAGATGTCGGGCATGTCAAGTGAGTGATTTAATCTCGGCTAACGTGTCCGCCATCAGTGCCTCGTCGAAAAGTTGTTCCAGAATGTCCACATCGTCTATCACTTGTACTTTCTGAACAACAACTTCGGGCACACGACCAAACTTCTGGCGTAGCAGGCGCAAAATCATCTCTTGTTTACCCTGCTGGAGACCTTGCTGTTTGCCCTGCTGGATACCCTGCTGGATGCCCTGCTGAATACCCTGCTGGATACCTTGCTCAACACCCTTCTGCTCAATCCGCTCGTGCCACATCAATTCCACATCCGCTAACGCTTCCATAACCTCACCTCGTACTTGCAATGGTAACACCTCATTCGGCAGATAAGTCTCCACCATGCTCATTAAAAACGCTTTGTTGCCCGCTGTCAAGCCACTCTCATTCACTTTCAAGATGGCTTTGACCTTCAACTCGCCCAGTTTCGCCCAACGAGCGCGGCCGCGTAACCCCTCACCCGGTTTCATCAGCACCGACAACGCGGCCGCAACCGGGTCATCGCGTTGGATGTACCCATCAGCGGGTAGGTCGCGCAGGCCCACCTGCCCATAACGAAAACGCACTAACTCGTGCCCAAACAATGTCTCTTTGTAATTATGCCAATGCAGGCCACCCGCCTGGGGCTGTAAGATCAAAGCCAGGGGTAGTACCGGTTGCTGGTAAAGCAGACGCGCCAGGCCGTAATACTCGAACATCCGCGGGGGTACGGTTTGTTTCTTCCGGCCTTCCACTTCAATATGGACAATGATGGTTTCCGGCTCACCTTCCCAGGTATTAACCTGTGCCATCAAATCAGTGATGCGTAACTCCTGGTGCGGCAGGTTGATGATGAGTTCTTTGTCCAGAAACACGAGGGTTGAGAAGTCTAATCGTTTGGCCTCTTGGGGAAAGAACAGGCGTAGGAAATCGGGCAGGAAACGATGCAGGAACTCTTTGAAGATACGATCATGGGACGTGATGGGTTTGGGTAGTTCAGTTTGGTTCATAGAATCATAACCTCGGTATCAGGCAGGCTCAGAATCATACCACAGGGTAGCGTAGGGGGATATAGCCGACGCGGAGATGCGGCGACACGGTGACATGACGAAAAAATGTCAGACTATGCCCATTGGCAGTATAACCGGTTGTGCTGGGCTAATAGGGTTTGATTTTCACCTTCTCCAGCCCGTTAGGGCCTGACGTTGCCCATTTAGCCTCGCCCTGTTTGACCAGGCTTTTCGGCAAAAGCAGGAACGGCTTATGCTTCCAGCCCCACCAGCCTGGGGCGGGGAATGGGAATCGTGGGTCTTGGAGTTGTAGGTCGCGGCCGCGCCAGCCGTTCCGCATCCCGATCAGTCAGCGCGACAATCTCCACCACCGGCGAAGCCCCGCGCCAGCCCGCTTTGTAATCGGGGAGATCGGCATCCAGGCTCAAGTGGCCCCAATCCATCTGGGGATGCCGTTCCATGAACTGGGCCAAAGCTCGCACATGGTTGTTGGTGGTGATGTTCTGACCGGACTTGCGGCCGCTGAACCGGTAGGGGGTGTAGGTCTGGGGCAAAATCATGGTGATACCCAACCGTGTCACCTTCAACCCAATCTCCGCCGCCATCAATCCGGCCGGGCCACGGTAGCCAACCCAATTCACATCACAGTCGGTCACGACATCCCCAAAAGGCGGGTTGCTGATAGCCTCATCAAACTGGGGCAGAGCCAACCAGGTTGCCTGATCATAAAAATCAGCCTGCACCCAATTCACTTCCGGCAGGAGTCTCTGCCTACTTTCACGTACTCGGCGTTGAGTTCCACCGCCGTCACCTGTACCTGCGTAGACCAACGATTAGCGCACAATACGCCATAGGCCAACCGGCCAATCCCGGCTCCAATGTCTACCACCCGCCGTCCCTCACCACCCACATAAAGAGCCGTGTCCAGCGCCAGAGGCAGAGGGGTAAAGTAGGCCTGGTTTTTCGCCACATGTTTCCCGGACAGAGCACGAGGATCCCAATGTTCCAGGCAGAAAGCGACCTCGTCAGGGGTCAGGGGTTTATCACTGCCCCAGAGAAGTTGTTCGGCTTCCTCGTGGAGCTTGAGTTGCGAACGGGTTATTTTGTTCATGGGGTTTGTTCCTTGAGAGGTTTAATTTGGAGAGGAAACACAGGATTGCCCAGGTAAGCGCAATAAGTCGAGTTGGGTAAGGGACCACCCGCAAGAGATTTGTTCACCCCAGGAAATGAAAAGAGGCAACCTTTCACAGTTGCCTCTCCTATTTCTCAAATACAGAACGCGGCCGCAATCTATAAGAGGAATCTATATTGTCTGGCGCCATGCAGAATGCGTCGTATCTGTACCGTCTCGGCCTTCACCACATAAAACACCAGATACCGCCCCACCATCAACACCCGATAACCCAACTTACGGAGCCGCTCATCTTTGGGCACACTCCCAGAAAGCGGGAATTGGGCCAGATTGCCAATCGTCTTATCAAATTGCTCTAATAGTTCCGCGGCCGCAGCGGGGTTATCTCGTTTGACGTAATCAAATATTTCCCGTAAATCGCGTTGGGCTGTGGCTAGATAACGAATGGTGTAAGGCTTCATGCGATCCTCGCCCGTAAATCGGCCATCATCTCCTCATGCGTCAAACCACTTTGCCCTTCCACATCGAGCAGTTCGGCCTCGCTTAACTTTTCGTACAATTCCAGCCGTTGCATAACTTGTTCATAATGAGCCAGACTCATCACGACCATATCACCATGCCCATTACGCGTGATAAAGATAGGTTTATTCTCCTTATGGCACAATTCCATAATCTCGTTGGTGCGATTGCGTAAATCTGACATGGGGCGTATGTGATACATTTTATGCTCCTTTTCGCTCACTATAATGAGTTAATTTTATCATTGTATCACATTTCAGCCTGCTCAAAATCCCCTTCTTCGTCTTCACTCAGGTCCATCGGAAAACCACTCTCTTCCAGAGCCATCTCCGCCGCCTCTTGGGGGGAAATACCATCCTCAAACCAATCGTAGTAGGGCACATCAGGCAGGTCATCGGCGCACACACCAGCCCTGGCAATAACACAAGCATTCACTCTGGCTTTCCACTGTACAAACGTCTGTTTTTCGGTCATTTATCACCTCGTGTAGTAGAGCTAGAGGGGGAAAAGCTAGAGCTAGAGGTTAGAGCTAGAGGGTAATGCTTTTCCTCTCGCTCTCGCTCTATCCTCTCACCTCTCCTCTCGCTCTCGCTCTATCCTCTCGCTTCCTCTAGCTCTCGCTCCAACCTCTGGCTAACTGTTCCACCCGGCTTTCGGCCAATCTATGACTGACCATCACTGGCGGCTCCAGATTGAAATAGGTAGCGCACTGCTCCAGCCGTCTTTTGAGGCTGAAATCGGCCACATACTGCCCAGCAACGGCGGCCACCTGGGCGTTCACCAGGAGCGATTGTTCCTCTCGTTCAGCCATCTCGGCACAGGCCAGGGGCTGGGGAGTTGGGTCAGGTTCAAGCAAACCCGGTTCTTGAATTGAGGGCAGAGGCAACCCCCGGCACAACCCCATCGCATCTACCTGGAACTGCTTCCGCTCCGCCAGGTTGCCGATGAGAATCTGGCCGTTACTTTTTGAGTTGCCACAATCGAGCCACCAGACGCGGCCGCACATCGCCGTCACAAACTCAGCTATCGCGCACCTGGCCCAATGGTTGTCCACTGCTAATGATAGTGACGAGGAAGCTTATGACACATACACTGGCTCGGGCACCAATAACAGACCTGGTTCTGGCAAAGCAAAACCGTTTACTTTAGACGAGGATACGTATCTCGATCTGATTATTGTTTATTGCACAGCAGTCTCTTCAGGAGCATGTACCAACTTTGATTTGTCTTACTGGCGCAATCAGGGTGATGGGTTTTTCGTGGAAACACTCACTTTAGCAAGTGGGGCTGATCCTTATCTTTTCTCACTACCCCCCAGCGAAGGCACTTATTTGCCTGAATTCATGGTGTGGAATCTAAAACCTGACTGTCCTTTCTGCACTGCCGGTCAGACCGAAGGGGATGGTGGGGACCCAATCAACACCCGCAACGGCAATTTGAGCTTTGACGCCACCGACTTATCCATCCCGGTCTTAGGTGGCAATTTGAGCTTTCGCCGCTCTTATGTCTCTGGAGGGATTGACACCTACACCCAGACACTTGGTTATGGCTGGACGCATAATTTCGACATGCGTTTGCGCCTCACCAATACCCATATAATCGGGACAGTGGAGCTACAAACCCCGGGCGGCAATCTGCTGCCTTTTTACGTCATCACGAGCACCCCTGGTGTGACGACTTACGTGCCTTATGCCGGGGTCATGGCTAGCCTGGTAGAAGTCACGTCAACCTATGTTGTGACCGCCTTCAACCAAACCACCTATGTGTTCAATAGTCAGGGACAGCTGATTCGCCAGACGGATGCCTTTGGTAACCATCTTTTCTTTACTTATGAGGGCAATGATCGCCTGCAAACAGCCTACCAGGGGGAACGAGCCTTAACCTACAACTATGACGGCAACGGCCGCCTGGCTACGGTCTCCGATAATATCACCCGCACGGTTGTCCTTCTCTATGATGCGGCGGGCGACCTGGTAACGGTGACGCTGTCAGCCTCGGACGGCAGTCTGATCCTGACCACAATCTACGAGTATGATGATCATCTCTTAACCGAAGTAATTGATCCCACTGGCAAGACGGTGATGGAGACGCAGTATGACGCCGAGAATCGAGCCTTCAAACAGTGGGATGGGCAGGGCAATCTGCTCTACCAGGCCGACTACACCCTGGCGGGGACGCATATCATCACAGAAAACGGCGTGGTGATGACCCACACCTATGATGCCCGTGGCACATTGATTGGCGTCACCTATGCCTGCGCTGCCCAAACTCCGGGCTGCCAGACAGGCAACCGGCAGGGGTTCGATGGCAATTTCAAACCGGGTACGATGCGGGATGCCAATGGGCAAAGCACTCGGGTGGTATGGAATGGCGGCACTGGGGGTGGCAGCAATGTAGAGAATGTCACCAATGCCCTCAACCAAACCACTGATTTCGATTATGATGGCCTGAACAATCTGGCTGAAATAGAAAATGCTCGTGGCTACACCACCAGCTACAACTATGAAGATACAGACCTGCCGACCTTCCGCACCAGCAGCACCGACGCGCTGCAACAAACCACCATTTATACTCCGACAGCCGCAGGGCTGTTAGAGGTTGAAGAAGACCCCAACGGCCTGGTGACACATTACTGGTACAACGCGTATGGTCAGGTGACACAAACGGTTCGCGCCTACGGCACAAGTGAGGCCATCACCATGACCTACGGCTATGATGCTGTTGGTCGGCTTATTACTACCACCCAGGTCAGCTCCGATAGTGATTTGATTACCAGCCTGAACGTCTACGATGCGGCCAACCGGCTCATCGCCACGATTCAAAACTGGACTGGCACGGACCCGGCGACCTGGCAAAATGAGTGTATTACCACCCCTGGCCCACGCGACACCAACATATGCACCCGGTACGGCTATGACGCGGCCGGGCGGACGATCTCGACGACGAACACGCTGGGTCAAACCGATTTGAGCTTTTATGATGCCGCCGGACGGTTGTACCTGCGGGTCGGTAACTACGACGGCACAGCCAACTATCAGAATGACCCGGTGGGCGTGTTATGTGATTGGGTGACACCTGACCCGGAGAATAACCTCTGCAACATGACTGCCTATGACAGCTACGGCCGGGTCGTGTCCACGACCAATGTGCTGGGCTACGTGGATCGCATCTTCTATGACAGCCTGGGGCGGGTGCAGGCGACGGTTGCCAACAGCGTGAACGTCACTGCTTGGGCAGCTTGTAATTTCCCGCCTACAACAGCCGACGAGGATCTGTGTACCATCTACACCTACGATGCGGTGGGCAATGTGGTTGAGGTCAAAGACCCGGCGGGGCGGGTCACCCTGACCGTTTACGACGAACTCAACCGGGTAGAAGGAACAGTCGTCAATTGGGATGGAGATTTTGATCTATACGACTGTTTCGATCCAGCCTGGCTAGGTCAACCGGAACGTGATTTTAATGTTTGCACAGTCTATGTTTACGATGAAGTCGGCAATACGACTGCTGTAGTGGATGCGTTGGGGCGAGCAACACGCACGTTTTATGATGAGCTGAACCGCGTGAAAGGCACAATAGTGAACTGGGATGACACAATTGACCTGGATGATTGTTGGACCGGTTCTTTGTCACTCAACCGGGATAACAATGTCTGTACCGGGTATCTCTACGACCTGGCCGGGAATCAAACCGTCGTGACCAACACCCTGGGCCAGATGAACCTGACCGTTTACGATACGGCACAGCGACCCATCATCCAAGTGACGAATTGGGATGGCAGCAGTACCACCTGGCCGGATGATTGTGCCAATACCGCTTCTGAGCCAGACGCCACCGAAAATCTCTGCACCTTCACCAGCTATGACAGCCTGGGCCGCCGCGCCAGCACCACGGATGTCATGGGCCATGTCACTGAGTTTGCTTATGATGGCTTAGGTCGTGTTATCACCACGACCCGCTACCTGGACAGTCAACCGGTTGAGACCAGCGTCACCTATGACGCTCTGGGGAATCGCCTGACCCAGACCGATGGTGAAGATCATACGGTTACTACTCACTACGACACCCTGAACCGGCCGGTTGTGACTATCAGTCATGAAGGGGTGGCGATCACGACCACCTACAATGCTGCCAGTTGGGTGATGGGTACGATCAATAATTTGGGGCACACCACCGCGAACGACTATGATGCTCTGGGCCGATTGGTGGTCATGACCGATGGCGAAAACCACGACACCGAATATGGCTACGATGCGTTGGGGAACCAGATCGTCATGACCGATGCCCTGGGAATTGATACGGTATATGGCTATGACGAACTGAACCGGCTTATCGCGGTGACGGAAAATGAGACGACCAACCGGCCTGACCATGAAAACAACCTGTTCACCCAGTATCGGTATGATGTCCTGGGCAACCGGGTGGTCATCACCAATGCCTTAGCCATCACCAGTTCTCTAACCATTTACGATACCCTGAATCGTCCAGTAAGCGTGAAGGATGCCCTGGGGAACGAAACGCAGTACCAATACAACGTTCTGGGCCAACGCACCGTCATGACCGATGCCAACGGGGACATCACCCTGTACAGCTATGATGATTTGAACCGGCTGGATACGGTTAGTTATGAAACGGACAACGAGACGGTTGAGTATGCTTACAATGCTCTAGGCAACCGCACCATCATGACTGACAGCCTGGGGGTAGCAACGTATGAATATGATGATTTCTCTAGGGTGATTACCGTCACTAGCCCGTTGACGGGGACGGTGGTCTATGGCTATGACACTGTTGGCAACCGGGTGGAGTTGACCTATCCCAACGACTACACCGTGACCTACCAATATGATGGCGATAACCGATTGGTGGAAGTGGTGGACTGGCAAGAAGGGATTACCACGTATGAATATGACCCCGCTGGACGGTTGATTACCACTACCCTGCCTAATGGCGTGGTTACGGTGAACACCTACGACGACGCCCATCGGCTGACCAACCTCACCCATGAAGATGGCGACAGCCATCTGGTTGCCAGCTATACCTGTGAGTTAGACGATGTCGGCAACCGAGTCGTAGCTACCGAAACGATGCGCTTGCCGATTCATACCCTTCAAGAAACCCAGACTTCACCGACAGAGTTGCCATTGGAAACGAACGAGCAGCCTGCCATTGCTTACAATTCCGAAGACAATGAGTATCTCGTCGTCTGGCAGGGGTATCATCATGATGAGTCGGCGTGGTTCATCTACGGGCAAAGGGTCGATAGTGTAGGGAACCTCGTAGGAACGGTGATAACGATTACGGCTAAGCCTGCCACAGAACCGGATGTAGCGTACAGCCCGGCTGATGACATCTATATGGTGGTCTTCAGTCAAGACGGCACGGTGGGGGCCCAGCTAGTAAATGCTGATGGCTCCATCACGGAAAATCCGCTCGAACTCCGTTTCCCTGGTGTAACAAACAGCCAGCCGTCGGTTGCTTATAATTCTGATGATGGTTCCTTTAGCATTGCCTTTATCAATGATGATGGTCATTCTTATTCTGTCTATGTGTATAAAGTTTCGGATGACTACCTGGAACTGGTAGACAGTCAAACAAATGAGATGCGGTCACCTGCCCTGGCTATTGCCGAGGACGGCATACAACTGGTCGTCTGGCAGTATGACAACGGCAGTGATTGGGATGTTTATGGCCATATGCTGGCTAGCAATGGCACTGCCTCAGGCGACGTGATAGAAATCGCGGACAATTTGGACAACGAGATGATGCCGGATGTGGCCTGGAGTGAACCGGCTGAGGCGTTCCTGGTGGTCTGGCACAACCACGGTGGCTTTGTTCCTCAGGGGGTTCAGGGGCGGCGGGTATTAGACGATGGCTCGTTGTCGGGCAGTGCAGTTTTGTATAGTGAGACCAACACCACCAGCTACCCGGCGGTAACGGCTACCCCTACCGACTGGTGGATTGTCTGGCAGCAGGGCAACCCGGCCGTGTTGTATGGTCAACAGGTGTTGAGCAACGGCACAAAAGAGGGCGATAATGCTGTGTTCTTCACGGGCAGTGACAACCGCACGAAACCGGCCTTAACCGGTGGCAATGTGAATGGCACGATGCTGCTGGCCTGGGAAGATGATCGTGATAGTGAGGACACCATTTACCACGCGGTGATCAATACCGGCTCGGTGACGACGACCACCATTGCCTATACCTATGACCCCTTGTACCGGCTGGTGGAAGCGGACTATTCGGGCAACATTACAGCCAACTACCTTTACACTTATGACGAAGTAGGCAGTATGGTAGCTTACACTGAGACAGTCGGTGCAGAATTAGCCCGCGTAACCCGCAGTTTTGATGACGCCAACCAACTGCAAACCAGCACCATGTTAGACGGGCCGCAACTGGGCACGACGAGTTATTACTATGACAACAACGGCAACCTGAGCCAAATCCTGCCGCCGGATGTAGACCCCAACGAGGCAGGCGACCAACGTTACTATTACAGCCAGCGCAACTTGCTGATTACCAGCACGGTGCGCGGTGATTCTGGGTGGAATGACCAGGCCACGTTTACGTATGATGGCCTGGGCAACCGGGTGCAGCAGGTTGACCTGACGGGCAGCACACCCATTACCACCACCTATGCCAATGACAACCTGGGGCTATCGCAGGTGCTGGTGGCTTATTCTGGCAACGAGGAGACCAGCAACCTATTTGGCCTGGATTTGATCCAGCAAGACACCGGAGCCGATACCCTGATCTTGCTGACGGATGGCCTGGGCAGTGTGCGCCTGGAAATGGTAGAAGATACTCTCAATACCGCTACCACCTATGACCCCTACGGCAACCAACTAGTCCAAACTGGTATGGGCAACACGACTTATGGTTTTACCGGTGAGCAGGAAGACAACTCAACTGGTCTGCTTTATCTACGTGCCCGTTACTACAACTCGTCGCTGCGTAATTTTATGGGACGGGATCCGTGGGGTGGTCAACCCAACATACCCTCGACGCTACATGGTTATAACTATACCGACAATAATCCAGTGAATTATGTTGATCCGACAGGTTTGCGTAGAATTGCTGCTGAATGTGGAGGGACTGATTTGTTTTCCTCATATAGTGTGGGTAACCGCTCGTTGGCCTCATACTATATTCTGGTGAATTATCAGCAAGAGCCATGGGGCTGCTATAAATCCGAAATTGCTCCCTACCACACTATTCTAATACCTGTCAGGCACAGGCTTAACTTAGATCCTTCTGAAGAACTGTGTTTAGAGGAAGCCGTGGTACTTTATGCTTCTGGCACTTTTACAGCATGGGAGGTTAACGCCCGTAACATCATCGTTGAAATGAAAGGCACAATATTGAATCAAAAAGAATGGGCACTTCGGGATGCAATAGGTATTGCTAATGTACCCTATAATCGTATTGATTTCAATAACAACCAACCAGACGATGAACGGTATCCTTACCCCGGCTATAAGTTTGGCTCTTATGAAAATCGAAACGATGCTTTGGGAGTGCTACTAAGTGGTGAATTTGCTATTAGTTCAGGTGAAAAATCTGCGTATACTAGTGGCCTGAATCCTGGACAAAACTATGCGGATGTGTATGATTTTGCCTTAATTGTTGCCTATGGCGTTCACTATAAATATTTAAGAGATACTTCTTATGGAGCGACAGGATACCGACATTTTGAATGGGACGAAGAACAGGGAGAAGGGTGTCCAAGTGGCTATGAGTATGCCTTGTTTAAAAATCAACGAGCAGCTTGGTATGGTACACGCAGTTGGCAACCAACCAGCGAAGAATTAGAGGCATCAGGTGGTTGGGATAAGTGGACAGAAAGTGATCGAGCACGCCGTGTCGAATGGGAAACGCCTTATCCGCCCGAAGGCTGTGTTTATAATGACTTATAAGGCTATGGTATAGGATTTATGACAAGAAAAACTCGCCTAATCTGGCTAATAACTGCTAATTTTTTTATCTTCACCTTCATTGCCTGTCAATCAAGTGAGGCAGAAACACCGGTATTCCAGGAGTTTACTGTAACCATTACTGCCTCTCTTCCAGTAACAACAAAGGTGGGAACTGCCATCATAACACCTACTGTAACACAAGTTGTGTTACCCACATTCACAAATGACAGAGTCACACTAACTCCATCGCCATCGCCGACGGCTGCCCCTATACAGATGATAGAAAAATTACCTATCAACGGTGTAATAATGGCTATTTCAGTAGATCGCACTTTTATAGCTGTAGTAAATAGAAATAGTAATACGGTTTATGGATACGATCTAACCACAGAAAAGGTCATATGGCAGTTTAGCTTGAACAATCACATACCAAATGTTGCGTCTTTTGATCTTTCCCCTAATGGCGATCTCCTTGCACTTGGTGGGGCAATCTCCCCTAGTGGTGTTGCTGGTGAAGGAATGCACGAAAATGTATATGTTTTAAGCACAGGTAATGGGGAATTGGTTCAATCATTTCTCGTTCCATATCATGTCGTTGATAGTGTGTCTTTTTCTCCCGATAGCAGGTATTTGGCTGTTTCTGCCTATGAATCATTTTCTTCTGATTATGGTGTTATGGTATGGGAGATGGAGTCATGGCAGTTAGCATACGAATTGCTGTCTAGCAGCTATCACTGGGATGTTTTTGACACTGTTTTTGTACCGGGCCAAGAAAGCACACTTGCTGTAGTTACTACTAATTTGAATATACCCGAAGAGTTTGACGAAGATGAGAAGGGCGGAGGACTATACTTTTGGGATCTTAGTAATCAACAAATTTATGAAGCGATTTCAGGGACTTTTGCATTGAGTGTTGCTACTTCACCAAGTGGGCGCTATGTTGCTGCATATATTGATGGAAATTTGCGGGTCTGGGATATACAAAGCGAATTAGAAGTTTTAAACATTGTGGTAGGAGAAACAGCAGATACCCGTCGTCTGGCCCTAACTGATACAGGTATTATTGGAAACTTGGACACTAAAGGTGTCTTAACTATTTGGAATTTGCGGGGCGAGTTATTGACCACATTAGAAACAGAAGGAACCATATCTGATATTGCCTTTTCAAGTAGTGAAAAACTAATAATTACTTCTTACATCGGAAATGAAGCACAACCCGTCGAAATATGGCAGATAAACAAATAATTATGCTTTCCTACTATGGCGAGTTGTTCCGTTCTGTTGCGACCATTTTCCTTCTATCCCCACCCCCCTCCCAATCCTCGACTCGTCGAATGGTTTTGTTGCGCCGTTTCCTGTAAACAAAAAACGAGCGTTTTATCCTCTCCATTTTGTGTAATCAATACACCCTAAAAACAGGCTACAGACTGTATAATGATTGCGTTCAATTTCGCCTTAAGTGAGAACGGGTGCAATCATGGCCAAAACAGTCGCCTATTTACGTGTCTCCACCGATAAACAAGACCTCAACCATCAGAAGCTGGAAATCCTGGAATATGCCCGCCGCCACGAACTTCATATCAATGCGTTCATCGAGGTGGCCATGTCATCGCGCCAGACAAGCAAGCAGCGGCGTATTGACGAGTTGTTAACGCAACTGGCCGACTCCGACACCCTCATCGTGACGGAACTGAGCCGCCTGGGCCGTAGCACTGCCGAGGTTGTAGCCCTGGTCAACAAGCTGCTCCAGCGCAATATCCGCGTCACTGTCATCAAGCAGCGGCTGGACATCGCCCAACATGACATGCAATCCAAGATCATCGTGACGCTGTTTTCCTTGTTTGCGGAGTTGGAACGTGACCTGGTCAGCCTGCGCACCCGAGAAGCGCTGGCAGCCCGGAAAAGCCAGGGGGTCAAACTGGGCAAACCGAAGGGCACGATCCAGGCCAGCCAATTTGATAAAGACCGGCCACGCATTGAGGAACTATTGAGCCTGGGTTTATCGGTGCGTAAAATCGCCCGGCTGTTGGGGTATAAAAACCACATCGGTCTTAACACCTACGTCAAGAAACGTGAATTGCGCCAGCAGCCAGTCTCCATAACCCCATAACTGTGTGTCTCATTACCTCTCTGTCATAGGTAAATTGCGGGAACAGCTCTATTCGGTGCCCGCTGTGCCGTTCCGGCTTAAATAGGGCCGGAGATTGGTAGCGGTCGTCTGTTTGGTCTGGGCGACAAAGGGCGAGAGATTAAAGCGCGTATCAAATGAAGTCAGTTGGCGTAAAAGAACAAACTGGTATGCGTACTGGGCGGCCACCGCGGCCGCCATCTGGTTTACCATGAGGCTCTGTTCTTCACGCAATACCATCTGGGCGCAGGAGAGAGGAGGAGCCACCCGATCAGGCTCCAATAAGCCTGGCTCCTGCACATGAGGTGCTGGCAGGCCATGACATAAGTAAAAAGAATCCAGGATAACTGGCTTGCCTGGGGGAAGGTTCCCTACCAGGCATTGGCCGTTAAATTCAGCGTTGCCACTGTCCAGCCACCATAAACGGCCATTGGCCCGCTCGACAGCCCGGGCCATTTCCTGGCGTGCCCGCTCGTTATCCACAGCCCCAATTAACAACACCTCTCCCGCAGTTCGGGCGGGTACCATTTCCACCCGAAACGGCTCAGGGATGGCTTGTATAGCCAGGCCAAAGGCAACATTTAGCCGTAATGCCATCGTGACGGCCTTGTTTTGCGCCAGTTCAGCAAAACAGAAATTCTGCCGACCAATAATGACTTCGTCCACAATGTCCGGCTGGCTGATATAAAGTGGTTTTCAATGCCCACAGACGCCTACCCGCAACTTCATCTCCGGTACGCTCTCGAGGTGTCCCATCACGCCATACAGTCGAATGCCTTGTTCATCCCGGTCATCGGTCGCACTCCAGAAGGCGGGCATATTGCCGTGGGAGTGGAGTTCGAGCAGGATGGCCGGGTCGTCCAGTCCGGCTGAGGTGACGCTCCCTGGTGTAGCGACCTGCCGCGGCCGCATCAAACACACCTTCTCTCCCTGCACATGAAACGAGTACAGGGCCTCACGTAGACCCCCGTTCTTTTCACGAGCCGAGAGGGCAGACTGGTACGCGGCCGCGAGAAGCGTCTCAGGTAAACGGCCTATCAACAGGCGAAAGGCGGGCTGAACCGGCAACAAACCCCGTACCGGGTAGTGGAGCAGGGGCATAACCACTTCCCACCAGGGTGTTCCGGCACGGAGAAAGAGACCATTCCCGGCCAGGAGGTATTGGTAGAGGATGGCATTGTTGGATGGCAAGGGGTCAGAGTGATGGACATGGTAGGTGATGAGATTGAGGAACATAGGCAAACAAAAACGCCACCATCAGCGATAGTGCTGATGGTGGCGTCGCTAAGTTTTGTCTTGTTTGTCAGAAGAGAAGCTGTTTAAGGCTCCAATAGACGTAATGGCTCGCGGCTCAACTGAAATTGTTGACCAGGTCCATCGAGCAAAAGGTAGTAACCTTGGAGCCAATCACGCCCCAAAATCACAAAGGGATAAGGCGTGAGAACGACTTCCAGCTTTTGGGCTGATTCTCCAGGCAAGTTGAGGAAAACATCGTAGGTATAAACAGGCGTCTTGACGGCATTAGCATCTTCCAGGTTCAAACGCCCAATAGGATAGAGTCGAAGTTTGTCTACCAATGTTTCAGGTACAGCCGTGATATCGGCACCCGTATCAATGAAAGCGGGGCTGTCAATCCGAGGACGCCGCCGCACAACCCCTGTTACAGTCACCGCTAAAACAATCGCGGGTGGATCGAAGGTTCTGTCGTAGGCGATCATGAGCGCACAACCCGAAAAGAGGGCATACGAACGGTACGTGGGGAGCCCTCTGAAACTTTCTCAACGTAACAGATCACATTACCCAGGCGTTGGCGCACCTGGTCAACCAATGCCAGCTTATCTGTACCACTGGCAACGACCTGACCCTGGTAAATGGCGACATATTGCCCGGCATATTGCTCCAGCAAGGCAGGTTTAAGTTGCTCATAAGCCGCAACTTCCCGATCCAATGCCTGAGTGTTCTCGTCCGTCGTCGGTTCTTCCAGGTGTTCAGCAACCCACTCAATTACCAAATCATCGGTTGTTTTTCGTTGCGCTAGAGCTTTTCTACGAACCGTTTCATACATCTCTTGAGGCAATTGGATTGTGTTTTGCATCTTCAAACTCCTGGGTTGGCTGTTTCTGATTCATCCACAAACCATCCCGTGATGACCTGGTAGCTCTCGACGGCCTCAGCTCGCACAGGGGTCATGAGCACAAATTTACCAGGGTATTTTTGACGTATACGCTGATAAAGAGCCACGCTATCGGTGTCGTAATCCACCAATTGCCCTTCCAGGATAGCAACATTCCGGCCCTCATACTTCGGATAAAGTGTAGGATGTAGTTGCCGGTACGCGATTTCTTCACGGATCATGGCCTGTTGCCATTCAGCATCATCGTCTTCATCAGGCAAAAGTTCTTCGTCAGTAAGGTGTAACTGGTTGATGAGTTCTTCCCAAACGTCAATACCCAACAGAACGGCTTGCTTTTTACCTTCTCTATCAGTGACGTATTGAACAGTTTGCAGAAGTTCCTGAACGCTCATGATCGCACCTTTTCCTGGTTGGCTGGTTTGTTCATCTCTTTAATTTTACCGCACGCTACTCGCTGGTGCGATTGCTGGTTCAGAATCTCTGGTTGAGCTGGTAATCAGGTCAATCTCCTGCAACGCCAACGGGAAATCTGCCAGACCCATAAGACTGATTTGTGCGTTGGTCGGGAAGTAGATCAACAGAACCGAGTACTGCTCTAACTCCCACCCCTGTACCAGAACGTGCCAACTTCCATCACCAGCGCGTTTATTCACCAGGATGAACGGCAGGACTTCTAGCCGTGAGGGAATGCCTGCTTCGGTCAAACCGGTCTGGAAGCGTTGCGCTGATTCCAGAGTGGGTAAGGTGGCCACACAATCGTAGCTCCAACCAGGCTGGTGATAATGCACCAGATAGCGGTTATTGTCTTCGTCCATGATGAAAACTCTCTTGCGGTGATAGAAAAACGGCTATCTCACGCCAAGTCGTCGTAAAGCTCGCCCAGTTCTTTAACTCCTCTGTACCTTGGCGTCTACTTCGGCTATACACACTTCGTGGCGTTCCTACAGCACAAGTTCACGTGAGATTTCATTCCGCTTGTAGCTGGTAGCTGGTGCATGAGGTGGCCCAGAGTGGCATTCAAGGGGCTGAGGTGGTGTGAGGGGAACCGTTTCTGACCATCGAGCAGTTCCCACAACTGGCGCACATCATCGAGGAAGGTGGCACTGCGACCCTTTACCAGATGGTTGTTGAAGGCACTGCCTTCCAAGAATAGGTACAGGGCCTGATAGATGGTATCCGTCGCGCAGAGAGGGAAGGGGGCGTTGCCCAGACAGATGACCCCGTGTTCGTTGACGTTGGGACTGGGGAAATGCCAGAGAGGGGTGTGGAGACCTCGCGGCCGCGAACGTAGCGCATACACGTAATAGTTGCGGCCGCGACCCAAGAAGAGTGCCGGGGGTAGGGGGAGTTGGAAGGTTCGTTCACCTTGCCACTGTACCGACCACCGTCGCGCCGGGACATAGACAGCTAACGTCGTCACATCGCCTTGTTTCTGCCAGAACAAGGTTTCGCGGGGGAGTAACCCTGTCGCTAACCGGACATCCGTAAACACACCAGCCACATCCTCGACTGCCACCGGGTAACAGGTCTGGCTATGGCCCTCGCCGAAACGGGTGAGCAGAACGGTTTGAGGGAAGAAATCGAGGCGGACAAGGGGACGGGTGAGGGGTTCGGTCGTGGGTTCGGTCATGGGATCTCCTCGGAAGCTAGAGCGAGAGGATAGAGCTAGAGGGGGAAAAAGCTAGAGCGAGAGGATAGAGCTAGAGGAAAGGCAGGGGTGCCTCTCGCTCTCGCTCAACCCTCTCGCTTCCTCTAGCTCTAGCTCTATCCTCTCGCTTCCCCTAGCTTCGTGGGCGTCCTTGAGGATATCAGCGATTGTCGCCAAACGCGGCCGCGGCTCTTTCCCCACCCATTGCACCAACGCATTCACCAATGTCTTCGACCATCATGTCGGTCCACACCGGAAAACAATGCTCGTTGACTCGTTCCAGAAAACGAACTGTCGCTAAACACAACGATTGGCCCTACGGTCAGCATGGTCCGTAAAGTCAGGGGTTGACCTTCCAGGCTTTGCCGGATGGGGGCTAAGGCGTCGGGCTGGGGGGATAAGGCCAGCAGGCGGCTGATAATGGTTTCCATCGCTGTTACCCTTTGGTTGTCACCTGTTTGTGGAAGGTGATTTCCACTGTGCCATCGGGCAGGGTTTTCTCGACATGGGTGGCCTGGGCCAGTTCAGGCAGGTAGGCGGCCAGGTGGCGGCGCACGTCTTCGATACTGAACTGGTTACCAGGGTCGGGTAAGGTGTGTTGGGCATATTTGAAGATACGAGGGGGCATAAAACGCTCCATTTACGATTTTGGATTTTAGATTTACGATTGGGATCCGTTCACGAGAGGCTCAACCAGTTACCGAGCAATAGTTCGAGAAGCTCACCACAAGCCTAAAATCGTAAATCTACAATCGTAAATCAAAACAGGGACAGGGTGGGTTGCTCCAAAACCGGTCGTTTGGTTGGTTGGGCCGGGGTGACTGGCTTAGAGGCAGAGGGCGTAAGGGGAGCGGTGGCAATGGTAGTGTCGTCTGTTTCTGCGGCCGCGTCGAATGCCTCATCCTCTTCTCCATCCTCAAACGCATCATCCGTTTCGGGGTGCAGGGCTGGTGTCGCGGCCGCGTTAGTCTTCATCCGTATCCCGAAACTTGACCAGGTGGTGCGGATGAGTTGTTCCAGGTCAGGAAATATACCTTGCGCCTGAACAGGTATCTGGTTGGGTAAACCGAGACTCATCAGCACAGGGCGTTGGTTCAGGCTCACACCCGGAGCCAACTGCAAGACAATCGTGACCGACTGTTCTACCAACGGGTCGGTGAGCGTCAGGTTCAAATTCGGCTTCATAACGTTCTCCTAAATAGGACTGAGGTGAAAGTATTGAGTGCTAAGTTAAGAGATGTTGTTACTCAGTACTCAGTACTCAGTACTCAGTACTCAGTACTCAGCACTCAGTACTATCCTTTCTTCCACCCCACTTCTTGATACGTGGCAAACTGCACGCCACTGCCATTCAAGGCCAGGGTGAACTTCTGCCCCTTCGCCCGTTGCCATTCGCTCATAGTCCAAACAAACAGCGTCCACAACTGCCCCAGAGACAGTTCGCCAATTTGTTCATTCAGTTGGTTGGCAAACCAATCACCATGTTTCTCGCTTTTGGCGAGCGGCCGCCCCGTCAGGAACTCGAAAGGAACAAAACCACCATCCCAATTGCTGGTCGCGGCCGCAGTGAGCAGTAGTATCTGCTCCTTCAACCAATCACGGGGCATCTGGGGTGGTTGGGGGTGTTCGGGAATGAGTGTCGCCCAGCTTCCCGTCGGGGCATATTGTTTGCAGACAGGAATGACGGGTGCGGCTGCGGACTCTGCCTGCAACATCTTAAACGTCACCTGGCGCGGCCGCCCGGCCCAGGTGCAGTGAGGCACGGTTTCATCTTTGGTGGGGCTTTGTTCCAGACGGTGACGGCAGGTGGCACAAGGCGTTGCCAATGGGTGTTGGATAGCGAACTGCGTATGGCGGGTCATGTAATCAGCAATCAGAGCCCGTTGTTTAGCGACGGGAGAATCAACATCGGCAGTCGGCGGTTGGGGATTGGCGGCTGGCGGTTGGCTATTAGCCGCTGGCGATTGGCCGTTGGCCGTTAGCGAGGAGGGGGTGGTTACTGTTGTCTTACTGCCAGCGGCTAGCGGCCCGCGGCTAACGGCCTCTTCGAGCGGCTCGCGGCCAACGGCCTCTTCTTCTTCCTGCTCCCGTTCTGCTTGCGCTTGCCAGGCTTGGAGAAGATCAGCGAAACTTTTGGCCCGATACTCCCGATGTTCATGCACGATACCAGGCAACCCAGCCCAACTCCAGGGCACGCGCACATCAAACGGGTCATCTGGGGCCAGACCATGCAAACACCGCTCCACGACCTGACCGGCACGACAGGGTAAACCGGCAATATCCGTTTGCAGTTTGTCTTTCGGCAATTGCGCCAACGGGCAGGTCGTGCAGGTGATAGGGGACAGAAGGTTGGTGATAATGGCTGACCAGTTGATACCCCCGTCGCCAAAGTAGGTGTCACCCCCCAACGTCTCAAACCATAACGCCAGGTGCTCCTCGTTCGACCATGGCTCGTTGTGTACCCCACGATGGATGAGCAGGCACGCGGCCGCGTAAGCATCTTGCGGATAAGCCTCGACCACCTGATGCCAAAGGGTTACCAGAGCACGGGCGATATTGCGTTGCGCCTGATGCTTCACAAACAGCGGTTGCTGTAAGCCCTGCCATTTCTTCAGGGTCGTCGCCATCTCCTTAACGGCTCCGGCCGTGATTTTGCCCACATCATTCGCCAGGACAAAAATCGCCAGACCGGTGCGTTTCGGTTCGGGCAGTTCGGCCATGAGTGGTGGCCACACTCATCGGCAGGTCACCTGCGGCAATGCGGCGAGCCAGTTCCGGCGGAATCTCGGTTAGAGCCAGGTGGTTACGCACATAGTTGGGGTGCTGGCCACAGTTGCGAGCGATTTCGGCTTCGCTGGCTCCGGCTAACACCGCCTCGCGGAAGCTGTGGGCGATGCCCAGCATATCCGGTTTGGCACTGCCGTAGTTGGCGGCTTGCAACGTCAAAATCTGGCTTTTCTCACTGCCTTCAAAGGGCACGAACTCGATGATCTCATCGGCGTATTGTGTTGACGAGCGAAGCTCATGAGTTTGTCCAGAGAACCCAGAGACTCGACGAGGGTCTGGAGCATAGCGCGGACGACTTCGATGGTGATTTCGCGATCTGCGTTGTCTTTGACCCACCCTTTGAGAGCCAGAGCCAAGCAGGGTTGCCTTGTGTCGCCGGTGACCGCTGATGATGTGGTATTCGTCCTCGTGTGCGGCCGCGACGATAGGACTCCAGGCATCGAGGCCGCGTTCGTAGACCTGGAGTGTCAGAGTGGCTAACTCGTCCAGGTCATACTGGGTGCGCATCTGCGCCTTATGCGCTCTAAACGCTTTCAAGGGTACTTGTTGCATTTTCATTCTCCTCTGGATCTATGGGCGATTGAAACCCCTTGTTGATAATCATAGCCATCGGCGTACTGTAGTAGAGTGAGGTATTTACGATGGATGTTGCGCCGGTTTAGCATAAACATTGGACGCTTATAGCGAATCACGACGCGGCCAATTCGAGACGGCATTTTGATTTGAGCCGGTGGTGAAGCTTTTGCTATGTCCCCGGTTTGAAAACCGTATGATTTCTTGGCCCGTGGCGCATGAGCGATGGGGAAACCATATTTGTTGGTATAACAACGCTGGCGCTTGCCATGACCCATCGCCTTTATCATCAAGGGAGCAACTTGCTCGGGAATCCAAATCCTGCATCCTGAGTCACCAATACAGGCCGCGTCAACCCAATGTGTTTTGGGGTAACCTTGTTGTTGGCGATTGAACTTCGTGTGGGCACCTGTCCCTATTTCAAGGGGCAAGTCTGTTGCCCGTAGCAGCCGAAAAAGTGCCCAGCGAATAGTGTTAATGGCCGAAGCATGTTTGAGCGCGTGAGATGTTCCTGCTTGAAGCGAAGGAAAGCCGAATTCAGTTGCTGTCCTGTTCCCTTTTTTGAGATTGCACGGGCCGCAAGCGAGTGTGAGATTCGCTATCCGATTGCTACCCCCTCGACTCTTGGGAATGATATGCTCTATTTGCAAGGGTGCGTTTTTCTTCCCACAGTAAACGCACATTCGGCCCCACTTTTCCAGCAGATATTCGCGTACTTCATATCCCTGTCGCTCCCCCTGGCTATACTCCACCCCTTGAATTTCGGGGTTGACCATTTTCTGCTGGTCAAATTTGGCAAACTCAAGGGATAAGGCCGAAACAGGACAGTAATGTCGCAAACGAGTTACCCAGGTTTGAATATTCGCCACTCGACTTTGCATGGATGGTCGAAGTTTCCCCTTACGTTTCCGACGATTGAGATAGCGGCGTTGACGATAGCGCTTCTTTCGACTTCGCCGGGCCCGACGCAACATCGCCCGTAGATGCAGGCGTTTGCTGATGAAAATACCACGATGCCCTAGTTCAGCAGCCCATACAATCTTCTTCGTTTCTTCCTGAACGATTGCCAGACCAGAAGTGACACTTCCTGGGTCTATTTTAATTCGATGTGGATGAATCATGGGGTCGTGGGTGGTAGGCTGTCGGAGAATAATCGTAAAGGGATAAGGGCGAAAAACAGCAGCTCTCCTTGCGTCAAGCAATTTCCGCGCTCTTGCCGGATGGCATGGATCCAATGGTTGCTGATCGCAACTCAGCACAAATACTCTATTCATCATGTAGTCCTTACGGGGATCTCGGATTCCGCCTGTTTAGAGGCAGGTTCCGGTAAAGTGAGCCTCGCCGATGTTAGACAGGCTTGTCATGTCGTACACACTGGCCTAGACCCTCAGCCTGTTTAATGCACAACGACAGAGCCTGGTGCTGGCTCGCGCACACCAGGGTGTCATAACCTGTCTAACGTAGCCCGATAGATGACACCGTCATCCCTGGCTGGGGCTGGTCAACGTGAGCTTATGTGAGAGACATAAGCTACTACCCATTGGCAGTGGTCGTTGACATTTGGGCGCGGTGTGCTTTGAACTATTTCAGGTGGGCTTGTTGCATGGCAAACTCCTTGAGAAGCGAGAGGTTAAAGCGAGAGCAAGAGGAGAAGCAAGAGGCAAGAGCAAGAGCTAGAGGTCATTGTTTGCCTCTAGCTCTAGTTCCCTGCTCTATCAGGGGGAGGGACGGGAAGCGTTATAGGGCGGGCACAACGCTTCTCATCCCAGAGCAAAGGAGAAGAAGATTCACGAATGTGGGCGCGTTAGCGCCAGGGGCCGGGGAAACCAAGGGGCTGGGGAACGTGGATACACCTTCTGACGCTTAGTCAGTCTGCCGCAGAAGCTGGACATCCCGCGTATCACCGATGGTTCGGCTACGCTCACCACAAGCTTTCATCCGGTGACCGGTATCAGTCGTAAAAGCGTCTGTCCACTGGCTCGCAGGAGTGGTGCTGTAGTCGTAGGTTATCTGAATGTGGGCAATCGCGAGGAAACCGATGGACGCTGAGTGGATACTTGATCAGGTGAAAGGGGTTCTCCACCACCAATAGTGCAATTTTCGAAGCGAGATCGAGCGACTAAATTATCGCCTCAAACAGTTGAAGTGGTGTGTGAAACTAAATCCATGATCTGATATGCAGCTTTAACCATACGAAAGGTAAACTGCACTATTTATGACGAAGATCCCCTTTCATTTGATCAGGTATCTACCTTTATTCCGAATTTACACCTTAGAGAGGAATAATTAAGTCAATTATCCCTCTCTGATCACCCAGTTGAACGACGGTTTAAGGGGATGGATAGCCACCAGATGGTGATTGTGCCGTTGGAGTGGGAACTACGCTTTCACTAGGCCCAGGGTAACTGTCTGACAGAAGGGTAGTGGGAGATTCAAGAAGTGATAGGTTGCTTGAATAGATTATTGGGAGATATGAATAATTACAAGTCTCACTTGGTTGAACAATAATCATATGTGTCGTTATACTTGAATAGTTGCCCACGGAGTTTACAGCACGTACCTGTACGGTATATGTACCAGCGGTACAGAATAGAGGGCTGAAGAAGAAATTCTCCATGCCTGAGTTGAAAGCGCCATCGGATGGGCTGGCCAATAACCATTGACTATTATTAATCCGGAATTCAACACCAGCAATCTTGTTAATCGTTTCATCTGGATAAGCTGGCCGCCACGGTTCTGGAAAGGGTAGTGTAGATGGGAAAGGAATATCTTGGGTGGAGCCGGTATAGAGAGGTGAATTGTTCGTTGTTGGACTAGGCGGAGATACAAGGGTAAGGTTAGGGCTCGTATCAATAGGATCAGGTAATCCATCATTGTCGGAATCTTGCCAACCGATTTGCTGTTCTGTATAAACGTGGATGACATTTTGAATCTGGCCGGTAAGGAAATCCTCTGGAAATCTCATCATACTTAAGGGCACATCTAGGGCGCATGGGTTGTTACAACCGCTAAATAGGCACGGGTTACAATTTTGGTTTTCTCCCCCCAAGTAACCAAACTTCGTGTTGCAGGTAGGTGCTTGGTTTTGTTGACAGATCGAAGAAGCAACCTCATCGGGCGCACCAAAGATATGGCCCAGTTCATGGGCAGCCACACCGTCCATGAAAATGCTACCATACCCATTATTGATAGTATTCATGACAAAAAAGGGGCCAGCGAGATAAGCCCAGGCTGCCACGGCAAAGGGGTTTGTCTGACCACCACAATCCGTGAGATCAAACATTCCCCCAGGATTATTGCTAGAATCAGCAACAAAGATGGTAAAGGCCCAGTCAGTGTTGTTCTGGTTTCGCAGTTCGTTATCGTACTCACGCACTTCCAACAAGTAAGAATTACCTCCTGGAGGGTAGTCGTTGTAACCCAAGTTTGCCATTACATTGTCAATCCACAGTCCTTCCTCACCACATAGAGAAGCCCCGCCGCCCGGCTCTATCAATCGGTTCATAGTTTGTGGGCACAATCAAGGGTGAGCCTGTTACGATATGAAAATCAACGCTAGTTCCGGCATCTGTTGCGCGGGCCTCCCACCAATTAAGCGCATTTTGAACTTCGCTCAGAACTAGATTAACTTCGCTAGAAGACCAACCCCCTTGTGAGCATGGGTCAATCTGCCCATTGCAGCTTGGCAGTATGACTGATACGGCAACTGTGCCTATCATAAAATCCGAAGTTTGTGACCAACCTGGTTCCCACCCTAATATACCTTTTCCCATTGTGATATTGGCTTCCAATTCACGGATAGCTTCTGGCACGTATACTAAATCGTATGGCAAAGTTCTTGTATCGGCCGCAGTAAAGACAGGCGTTGAAGACCGACTGATACTAAGAATCAATACACTTGACAATACGAAAGCAGTTAATAAAACAAGGATTCTCTTAAAGAACAGATGCGTCTTTAGGTAACTCACTGGATTTTCCCTCCTGAATGGTACTATGATAAGAGCGCCCTCTATTTGACTTTGATCCCCCAGTGGCTTAACGACTGAACTATTTCTCTTTTAAAACTTGATTGCCATGACACCTCCCATTGGCTCTAATAGTAAATTGGGCTGGGTGTATACTTCATTTTTACTCCAAAATGCATCGCCACAAACCGTTATTGGTCGCGGCCCAAATTACCTTAGCATCATATGGATCAAACTCTAATCTTCTCACTGATACACCTACACCACATTGCCCTAACCGAGACCAACTTACCCCTGTGTCGAAACTTACAAATATGCCATCACTTGTGCCAAGGTAAACTATCGCAGAAGTGTGCGGGGCAAATAAAAGGAAATTAGCATCTACCCCTTCCCATAACGCCTGCCAGTTTTCGGCTTCGTCTTCACTGACATAGAGCCCTAATGAGGTGGCAGCATAAACCTGGTGGGGCGGATCAGGCTGCACTGTGACATGAATATCATGGCCCCCGGTTGTGCCTGTAGGCAAGCCGTTGTTGGTAGCAAACCAGGAATAACCAGTGTCCGTACTTTTTCGGACACCACCATACTGAGTACCCGCGTAAACAACTGTTGGCAACATAGGATCAAAGGCAAAGGTTAAGGCATTGGTGAACATCGGAGATACAAGAGACCAGTTCTGTCCCCCATTTACCGTCCTGAATATTTCCCCACCAACCGGCTCCCAATTACCTGATCCCGCAAACATGATCGTCGGGGTAATAGGATGGACAGCAACGCTGTACAATGTTGGCGATAAAGAGTACCAGCCGGGTATTGGTTGCCAAGAACCCCCACCATTTTCTGTCCAATACAGACCATACGATGACCATGTAGCGACATACATCGTCGCAGGGGTTATGGGGTGGACGGCTATATCATAAATCCGTGCATTAATTTGTTGTTGTGTCCAATTATTGCCACCATCGTAGGTTTCAAAAAGGCCAACCGTATAAAGACTTGCGTAGGCATGCCCAGGCAGATTGGGATCCAAATATAGATCAGTTGCGTTCTCACCGGCGAAGCCCAGAGGCATCCAGATAGCATTAGGGGATTGCTTAATAAAAGGTAGGTAGTAGAGCGTGTTCGATTTTCTACTAAACGGTTCTATGGTATTAGCCGACAGAACGAAGTTCTGTTGCTGGAAAGGAAAAAAGGCGATGATAATGAGCAGGACGAATAAGAAGTAAATCAGTTGGCTATGACTAGGACGTTTATCCACGGCTCACCCCTTCACGGGTCTTTCTGACATGATTAAGATTTACTAATAATAATACCCATCTGCCATTTGAGTGTTGAATTGGGATTATCTCCAACCAAAAAGAAGTGATGCTGGTAAAAGCGGTGAGCTTACTGTTCATCCTTACAGGGCTGCTGCATCTGATACATCAGAAATGTATCCGGTAGGGCTTAGTGTTGGTTTTTTAGCCAAATCTTTAAAAAGGCCATCAATAAAAATGACTGTTTTCTATTTCTTGCAACGACATGAGTTAAGCTACATGCTGTATATTATATGTAACTCATAGCTAAATTTATAGGCTAGGCCTTTTCCTTTTCTACAGGGACAGCACGTTGTGCCCCCATTTCGCGGCCGCATGGCCCAGAGGTCTGTGAGCACCTCGTTTTCCTTAAGGGAATGCCATCAAAATCATTCGATAAGATAACGGGGAGAGGGAAGGGTTTGTGAGCGGCATCCGTGTAAACACTGTATCTGATGTTTAGGTGATCCTTCGTAGAAGTTGTACATCCCGCGTGTCACCGATGGTTCGGCTACGCTCACCACAAGCTTTCATCCGGTGACCCGTATCAGTCGTAAAAGCGTCTGTCCACTGGCTGGCAGGGGTGGTGCTGTAGTCGTAGGTTGTTTCAATGTGAGTAATCGTCAGAAAACCGATGAAGGCTGGGTGCGTGACCCGGTCGCCTACTTGGAGTTGTTTGAATTGATCTTGCCTCATGGTTCAGTACTCCTGGGGTAACAAGATTATTGTGACGGAGCGGTCGGCTTCGGTGATAATCCAAATGCGTTCACTTTCTCCGCCACCAACGGGCACGTTGTAGGCCGAAAGGATACGCAAGCCTTCTTTCACAGCCCGGTTGTTTTGCCGTTTGTCAAAATCGTCGAGTTGCTCCCCCCAATCAGCGGTCCTATGCCGGGCGATGTATGGTCGGAAATCAACCCCCAACGCGGCCGCGCCGTCTGTCATCACCACATGTCCTAACGCAAAGAGCCGTTTAGTCTGGGGGGCATCAATCAGGGTCACGAAGAGATAAGGATCACCCGCCGGGTCGTGCTTCAAGTGCAGGCTCATGGGCCAATACTGCTTCTGTCCTACCCCCCGAATGATGACGGTAAATGTGCGCTCTGTGCGGCTGATGTCGCGGCCGCGTTTTGATTGTGACATGATATCGTGCCAGATGCCTTTGTAGTCATTGGGCCAGGTAGAGTTAACAGCCTTGCCCATCAAATCTATGACCGCCTCATCCGCTAACACCGGAATCGTGTAATGTTGCCCCGTCACTTCATCCAACCCCAACGGCCCTAACCGGGCGTCATGCAGACGACCCTCTGCCAGTTCTTCCACCAGTCCTGGGCCAGCCATGATGAGGAATGGCTCGCTTTCAGCCTCTTCTTCGTCTGCTTGAGTTGCTACAGCCTCATCATCATTTTCTGGCTCTGGCGTTTGTTCATTGGGCCGGGTAGCCACCTCTTTCACCCAGTAGAATCCCATCTCGGCAAAACTCACCACCGGTGGGGCCAGCTTGAGTAACCGGGTGTAACCCAGTGACCGGCAATGCGCCTCAGCCATTTGCCGGAGTTGTTGGTAGTCGGCTTCGTTCAATGTATTGAGTGAGCGATCAGGGAAAAACGTCGCGGCCGCAATATCCATCACCGCTCGCTCCGAGAGATAGGTTTGCTCCCCAATTCGGAGCGTGGGGAGTTCAGGGAGTAGCGTCAGGTTGTTCATGGTTGGCTCCGTTACGCTGGCGTTTCTGGCACACCAACAGGCGCACTGCATCGGTGTAGACGCCGGTGACAACCGGGATTTCTCCCTGGCTCATCTGTTCCCGGTAAGCCTGGATCGCGGCCGCGCCGTCTGTCACCCCTTCCAGGAACACAGCCTCGCCCTGCACCCACAACCCTTTCTGGCCTCGATCAAAGCGGGCTGTCAGGGGTTCAGCCGTGGCCGCGAGACGGTCATGGTGATAACGCACACCTCGATAGAACGCGGCCGCGAAGATGTGATGTTGCTGTTCGATGTTGGTCAGGGGGAGTTCGGGCAGGGCGAAGAAACGTTCGGCACAATCGGCCATCGCGGCCGCGGTCTCTTCGTCAGGAAACCAGGTCAACTCCACCGGTGGGGTGGGGGGAGTGGATAACTTATCGGGGTATTCCCAGAGGGTCACGTTGTTGGGAAGCTGGTTCACAATGGGCAGAACTTTCTCTCGTAACAAACTTCCGTACCCTGTACCGGGAAAATTGAGATGAATTTGCGCCTGGGGGTGCGCCTCAGCCCATTGTTTGAGCGCAGTGGTGCTGCGTTGGATGAGGAATAAACTGGCCGGTTGGCGGACATCGGTTTTGGTTTGGAACGCGCCGATTTTAGCCTGGGGCCAGCGGGGGCTGATGAGCAAACCATATTGCCCGTTGCGGCCGCAGGTCTGGGCGATTTGTTGGCCGAGAGCCTTGTTCAGACCCGGGAATCGCTCGCGGGCTTGTTTGGCGATACCCCGGCCCATGACCAGGATGTTGCCGGGTTGCAGGGTTGAGTTGGTGGTGATAAGGAAGAGGTCGGCTTCGGGATAAACCGACCACATGTCTCCTTTCTGGAAGATGGGCATAAGACGCTCCTTGTGGTGAGGTTGATTTCACCTCATGGGGAGCGTTAGCGAAACGCAGGAGTAACTGGCGGCATTGAAAGGCGATTGCGTAATCCTGGCTTGATTCTAACAAACTAGTCGTTTTGTTTCTTTTCCCTCTGTGCTACATTTGCCGTATTCAGCTTCTGGCAAACAGGCTTGATATTCAGCTTTACTCCACTTGTACACCCTATACGTCGTATTTCAATTCGCTGGTGGCATAAAAGGCAAACAAAGGGCACGGCAACATGTCTGACTTTATTTATCAGTTAAAGGTAACACTCCAGGAAATTGAGCCACCCATCTGGCGACGCTTCCAGGTACGCAGTAGGATTACCTTTGCCGAACTCCACAATACGTTGCAAGTGGTCATGGGCTGGTGGAATTACCATTTGCACTTGTTTACCATCGGCTCACTCGAAATAACCGACAGGCGAACCCTGGCCGAGTTAGGGCTGATAGGTATCCCCGATGATACAGCCCGATTGCTCGACCACATCAATCAGGAAGGTGCGACCTTTACCTATGAGTACGATTTTGGGGATAGCTGGCAACATGAGGTGGTGCTGGAAAGGATTCTGCCTGTAGAGGAAAAGGCCATTTATCCCTGCTGTCTGGCCGGGGAACGCGCCTGCCCACCGGAAGATTGTGGTGGTGTTTTCGGCTATGAAGAGCTTTTAGACGTGCTGGGCAACCGCCAACATCCGGAATATGAACAGTACCGGGAATGGGCAGGTGGCTCGTTTGATCCAGAAGCCTTTGACCTGGCTAAAGTTGAACAGCAGTTACGCGAGGGAGTCTACTGGCAGGGTAAGCTGGTGATGGCTCCCTTAACATCCAGGCAAACTTTTACGCCCCAGGCCCGCTGGTTTTGGCAGCGTATTTCTGAGCCAGACCAGGTACGGCTATTGGGCAATGTCTGGTGTAGTCATTGCCAGAAGATGACCACGATTATCAACTTCACCGGCAATATCCAGCACGGCGATTTGGTTTTGCGGGGCGAATGTGCCGGGTGTGGTAAATCGGTTATTCGGCTGATTGAAGGGGGGTGAACAGATAACCGGTTTACCTCGAACCATCACCGTGCGCCATGCCGGGTAAGGTTCCATGGTTACGCTGTTTTCTCAGCTGGGGTGTGAGCGAAACAAGAGGTTTGTTAGCTTGACGATACGGGGAAAGATCGGCGTGTATGATACACGCCGATCTTTATTTTTGCCTATTAGACTCTCGTGCGGTCTACTCTCTAACCATTCTCATTTGGCTGAAGAGCGGCTTCTTGTGTGTTTAGGAGTAAGTAAAGTATAATACTATTCTTACTCCTTATTTCGCATTTTGCAAAAGCCTATGCTCAAAGAATTTGTCGGCCGCAACATGGAACTGGGTTTATTAGATAATCTGTACCGCCGTCGTGGTGCTCAATTGCTGATTCTGTATGGCCGACGGCGCATCGGCAAAACACGGCTTATCGGGCAATGGGGAGCCGGGATAGGCGAAGATTACTTCTATTGGATGGCCTCACAGACATCAACCACGAATCAGCTCCGTAATTTTTCCCAGGCCTGGTTCAAATTCCTCAATCCTCAAGCCAACATTGACGCTACCTTCAGTTATGCTTCCTGGGAGGCGGCGTTTGCCGAAATCGCCCGCGTCACGGCCACGAGGCGCTTAGTGGTTGTTCTGGATGAGTTTACCTATGTTATGCAAGCCGATACCGAAGTACCCAGTCTGCTCCAGAAGGCGTGGGATCATCACCTCAATTCCTCACAGGTCTTCCTGATCTTACTAGGCTCATTAGCCGGTATCATTCAACGCACAGCCCTGGATTATCAATCGCCTCTCTATGGTCGAGCGACCGCCCGCTTAAAACTTCATTCTCTTTCTTTCGGAGCCTTACCTGATTTGTTGCCCAACTATGACCCGGAGCAACATGTGGCGGTGCATACCATGACCGGCGGGGTTCCCGCTTATGTGGAATTGTTTGATGATCAGTTGACCATCTTACAAAATCTCCGGCAAAACATTGTCATTCCCACTAACGTCATGCTGACGGATGCCGTTTTTCTGCTCCGGGAACAGTTGGATGAGCCAAATAACTACATCGCAATTCTGGAGACCATTGCCGCTGGGTTTCATCAACTGACCGACATCGCCACCATGGCGGGCATAGATCGTTCTAACATTGCCAAATACTTAAGCGTATTACGGGAGTTGGGCTATGTGGAGCGGGTTGTCCCAGCCACGATTCATCGCCCGGACCAAAGTCGGCAGGGGCGATATGTGATAACCGATGCCTATCTGCGGTTTTATTACCGCTTTCTGGCCCCGCATCTGGTCGCGATTGAACAAGGGCGCGTCCGTCAGGCGACCAGTTTGCTGTATGATCATCTGCTTGACTTTATTGGTACACACACCTTTGAAGAGTTGTGCCGGGATTGGGTGGGTATCGTGGCCGAAATGGGGGAGTTTCCTTTCTTACCGGAGCGAATTGGTAGTTTCTGGTCACAGAAGGCTCAGGTGGATGTGTTGGCTATCAATTGGCGCACCAAAGACATCTTGTTAGGTGAATGCAAGTGGGGGAAAACACCGGTTGACAAGGATGTAATTGAGACCCTGGTGAAAAAGACCCCCAAAGTGTTGCCGGAAGGGTATACCTGGCAGGTGCATTATGCTTTCTTCGCCCGGCAGGGGTTCACCGAGCAAGCCAGGTCAGTAGCGGCCGCCCATCAGGCTCTACTCATCACCTTACCCCAACTCGAAGCGGATATGCAACGTTGGCTTCAAGTTCAGCAGTGGGGGTAATTCACTCATAACAACCAGCGTTGGGAGGTTTATTATCGGGCCAAAGCCGACTCAATCTGAATGAAATCTCCGGCTCTTACCTGCAAACTCCGCAGAGGCTCCATGTACGGTTCCGTCGTGGTGATACTGGCCTGGCCCAACATCTGCTGGATTTGCCGTAAGTCCGCACCCCCTTTTAAGGCCAACGCGGCCGCCGTCCGTCGCAGGTCATAAGCGGCTAAATCAGCTTCTCCGTTCCTATTAACATAGCTTGCCATTTTGGCGTACTCTTCGACAATGCAGTAGATGGCCTGCGCTGTCAGATGGCACACTCAACAACGCCAATTCCGTGAACGCCGCCGCAATATTTACGCCATACCGTTTACGGTAGGCTTTGACCATTTTGGTGCCTTTTAGCTCTCCCGCCAGCTTTTAGTCACGCGGAGAAAGTTGGGAGTTTTTGGGGGAATTGAGGTCAAAGATTCAAGCCAACACTTGACATAACCTCTTGCTTTATGTTATTTTATAGCTACCGATAAGTAAGGCTTATTGGTATCTATTTTTCAGACTCTGCGAATTTAAGGTTATTGGTAGCTATTTTTCAAACACGTTAAATTTGACAGCCTGAACTCCGGCAGAGCGTGGAGACGAAAATGAGTGAAGAAAGGCAGATTGTTCCACAAATAAACGCGCCATTAGCAACAAGGCATGAGGGTCATGATCTCGCGGCCGCGGGCCAGATCGCCAACCAAACGGCCAGCGACTATCTCTTCGCCGATTACCAGCAACGGCGGGCCAGTCGCACGACCAAAACGCAGTTGGCGGCTTTGGTGCTGTGGGTGGATTATTTGCGAGAAGTGGGCGCGGCCGCGACGTTGATAGCCAGTGCCAGGCAGTGGGCACAAGGCTTTTTGACCCCAAAAGAACAGGCGCATTACGCCGAATATGCGGCACAACAGCGACAGTCCCTTCCTATTATATATGGTGCGCTTTACAGCCAGCAGGTTCCCATCGCCTGGCAAGGGGTGACGTGGGGATTGGTGGAAGGGTTTGTTAAGTGGATGCTTCGCGCCGGTTACAGTATCGCCTCGGTCAATAACCGGTTGTCGGCCATTAAGGTGTATGCCCGGCTGGCCACGAAGGCGGGCGTTATCCCCCCTACCGAACAAGCCTTAATTCGAGAAGTGAAAGGGTATGGTTTGACGGAAGGGAAACGAGTGAATGAAGCGCGGCCGCGGACCCGTGTCGGCCATAAAAAAGAAGAAGCCCTGGTGCTGACAGCGGAACAGGCCCGCCTTCTCAAAACCCAGCATCCCCCTACCCCGCAGGGCATCCGGGATAGACTCTTGGTTTGTTTGTTACTCGATTTGGGCATACGAGCCAGTGAAGTAGCCGGGTTGAAGGTAGAAGATTTTGCCGAACCGGGTTTTGTTATCGTTTATAGGGAGAAGACGGACACCACCGACAGGATGGAACTGTCGCGGGATATTATGCAGGCTATGGCAGGATATAAGCCGTATCTGCGGCCGCGGGGCACACTCCTGCGTGGTAGCCGTAAAAATGAACAACTGACTGATGAGGTGATGTCGGTGAGGGCGGTGGGCGGCCGCATCAAAATCCTGGGACGTGATATTTTGGGTATCTGGGAACTCAGCCCCCACGACCTGCGCCACACCTGGGCCACTCATGCGGCCAAGAGGAGTAATCCCTTTGTGTTGCGCGACGCCGGGGGTTGGACGAATATGCAGACACCAGGGCGCTACGTGGAGCGGAGTAAGGTGGTCAATGAGGGGATTCAGTTGGAGTATTAACGGGCAATAATCTCACACGGGATAGGCTACGGTTATTGACGCGGCCGCAAAGCCCCAACCATCTTCATTTATTTCAGCCGCCGCGAGGTTGCGGCAATGGGGTAATAGTTGCCCTGCTCATAATGGTAGACCATCGCTTCATCCACCGTCCCCCACACCGCCCCTAACGTAAACAACAATGCCCCCGGTGCGGCCAGGAAAAAGTGGGTTTTGGCTCCGGCGAAATGGGTTTTGAGTTTAGCCATTGTGTCGGCAAACGCTTTGACATGCCCTTCCCAGGAATTCTCGGCGGAAAGGGGCTGATCCGGTTGGCTGCTCTGGCAAACGACAAAATAGGCTTCCAGGTTCAGGCGATCAAAATATTGGGCGACGGCCGTCAGGTTGGGACGGCTGATAGCCACCACCACGGCAATGTGCAGGCGTGATTCGATTTCAATGCCATCCTGATTAAACAGGGAAACCGGTGGCGTATTCTGCCAGGTAGCATGAGGCCGGGCTGATTCGAGGTGACGAATGAGGTCGGGCACGCGGCCGCGACGCTGGCAATAGGTTATGAGTTCCCGTATCTTCTCCCCTTTCCCTTCCCCCGCCAACTCCTCATAATCAATGCCCATCTCAAAACAGAGGTTTTTTATCTCACTCTGGTTGAACAGGCTTTCCATCTGGCGGAAAAGGTAGAGGATATTTGCCTGAGCCATCACCTCAGCCCGCTTGCGGGGAGCTACCAGACGCGATTGTAAAGCCGAGGTGTGGTGGAGCAGATGGGTGACGACACCTGGCGTGGTCAAGGTGGGTTGGCTGGGATTGAGTTGCTCCAATAGGGGCATGGCTTCGTAAACGAGTTGGCTGTTGTTCATCATCACTTCCTGAATCGTGTGGATTCTATCCTGCCACTGAGCATAATCTCAGGACTTACGCTTACCCAGACTGCCGCAGTTTGGAAACTGCGGCAGTCTCTCCGGTAAGAATTACATTGCACATAAGTCCTAATCTGAGTTTTTTCGCCCTGTCGCCGTGTCCCCCTCTCGCCGCGTCCGCTATATCACTCGACCAGTTCCACCGCCCCCATACCCATCGTTGTCTTGCGCCCTACCCCGGAGAAAGCGGTGAGCCGGGCCAGGGCATGCCAGATACACAGGGAACTTTCGTCACCCTGGTAGGCCCTGAAACTGACCTCGCCCACAAAACCGGTGAAGCTATCGTCGCGGCTGAGGGCAATGGTGGCGGTCTGGATTTGATGCTCGATCACGAAGATGTCGCGGCCGCACCAGGCCAACCATTCCTCTGGTAATTTCAAGGGAGCCGGAGCAAAGCTGTTCCACACCACAAACGGGGTACGAAACACATTACCGGGTAAGGGGAGCGGTAAATCGCCAGGGCCTTGTTTGAACGAGGTCGGAGAGAGAAACCGCAGTTTGACCTGACGCAAGGGACGACTGTCTGCCAGAGTAAACCAATCAGGGCCGGGTTGCACGGTGACATCACCAACGGTGAATTGCTGATAACGACCCAACTGAAGCAGTTCCCCCTGTTGGTACACCTTTTGCCACGCCTGGGCGATGAGCGCGGCCGCGTCTTCGGTCACGGCGGCGTAACGCAATCCCGCCAGTTCCCCTCTGTCGGTATAAAAGCTGACCACCGAGTAAGGTTTGGGGCTGGCATGTTCATGGAACCATTTACCACCATCCGGGTTGGTTCGCTCCAGCACATTAAAAAAGAGGCCGTTTAAACCTTTGGCCGTGATGTGGCGACCCTCGAGGCGGCTGCCATGGGGGTGGAAGGTAGTGGTGATGGTGTACATGGGAAGGTATGAGATATGAGGTATGAGGTATGCGGGTGTTATGACTCAAACCAGTTTTCAATCGTTAATCCGGCAAAGTCGGCAAAGTCGGCGGTGTTGCGGGTGACGAGGATGAGGTTGTGCGCGGCCGCAGTCGCCGCAATTTGAGCGTCGGCAAAAGCAGGCGTCCGGCCTGCCTGGGTTAAACGCACTCGTTCATAAGCGTGCCATTCTGCGGCCGCCTGATCATAAGGCAGAATGGTCACCATCTGTTGTAACTGCAGTAAAAATGCCTCAAAAGCCGTTCGCCGCGTAGACAGGGGCAAACGATGAGTTCCCGCTAACAACTCATGCCAGGTGACGGAGGCCAGGGCAATTTGGGGCGTGTGTTTCTGCCACTGTGACTGGACCTGGGCATGGGGTTGCGGCCGCATGATTTCAGACACAATATTGGTGTCAACGACATACCTTAATCCCATAGGTTGACCTCACGCCCTGGGGTACGATCCCGCACCTCAGCAAAAGGATCGGGTTCATCGGCCCATTCATCAACCCCCCATTCCTCACGCCAGACCAGATAAGCCTGCCAGAAATCCGGCTTTGTTTGTTGGGCTACCAGTCGTTCGTATTCACTTTGGGCCAGGATAACCGCCACGAATTCTCCCCGGCGCGTCACCTGCACCGGCTTTTTTTCGGCTTCTACTTGATGAATCAAAGCGGCAAATTGATCGCGAGCTTCCGCTACGGAATAACTATTTTGCATCGTCACACCTCCAATATAGCCATCTTGATAGCCATTTTACTCGAAGTGTGTGGTGACATCAATCTACCAGATTAATACGGCGGTTGGGCTGGCCCACTGTAGCCACACATGCCCAGCCGGGGTGAATTCACCAGGGGTGTCACCACACTATCTTCATCCTCAAAATGTTGATGTTGGTCATAATGGTTTTCGCACAAGAATACCCAATCCCCCTTTTCATGTAAGCATTCCGGGCAATACCAACCAGCCACGGCTCCGCATTCCGTACATTGGGACTCAGGCAAATGGTTCCGAGCCATCAGGTAAATGGGATGGCGGGTCAACGGTTGCCCTTCTCGCACCGCTACCGCTTTAATCAATGTTTCGGACGACGTGCCAAAGTCGTAAATATGGGTTAACTCGGTGCCAACATCGAACACAGCCGCAATTTTTCGACTCGTCGCGATCTCTTTACCCCGCCAGCCACCCACCGAAAACTGGCTCAGATGGCCGCAGCATTCCAACCATATCGCCCGGAGATAACGGTCTAGATCATGCAAGGTGGCCTGACCGTTTATTTCAAGATGGAGCCAGTAGTCTCCCCCGTAAGCATCTGAAACCACCAGGTGATAGAGCGGCTGGATGATCTCAGAGCTACTTTGGCCAGCCTTAGCAATGGTTTCCTGGCGGTGTGAACAGGTTTGTATGTGGCGAGTGAGACCACTGCGGGTCATTTCGCGGCCGCAGAACCCACACGCCCCTTTTGTTGGTTGCCTTTTAGACATATCCCCTCACTGCAAAGCGAACCCTTCGCGCCTTTCCTACCCCAGATAAATTGGCTATAGTCGAATAGCCAGATTTATAAATCAAACTGGTTAAACTCTTGTTCCGTGCAGGGAATTGTCAAAATGCCATCTTTGTTCCCATCCAGAATTTGATTGATCTGCTGGAGAAATTCAGCCGTATTCACATAGCGAATCTCAAATCGTTTCCCTTTTTCTTTCGTCCTCATCGGAATCATACCAATGCGCCCCAAGATTTCGGCACGAGTGAGTTCGCCTCGACGCAACTGCAATACCGGCAGATCATAACTCTGCTTACCATACTGTAATTTGATCTGAACCAGTTGATTCTGCCGAATCTGCTCCCGTTGCTGATCTTCACGGATTTGCCGGGCCTGTCGCCAGGCGAAGAGAGCAAACACCGCTCCTAAGATGCCGATCAGATCGGCAATCAGGCTTAACCATTCGGGTAATGTTGTGTTTTGCATCTTCAACTCACTTCAAAGGTTCAACGATTTTGTTTGGGAGCCGGTTTACACTCAATAATCTCATCATCTTGTAGGATCTCCAGGACAAGACAGGCCCGGGACTCTCCTACTCGATAGGTGATACCTTCCTGCTGGGTGTGTTTTATTCGCAACAACCAACGTCGGTACTCCCGTTTTTCGGGTATCAGGTACACATCACCATTTTTTTCGATGATATCTACTTTACCAGACATGCGCTCACCAATTTCGGGCGCGGTACGCGGTGGGGTTTTGGGTGTAACTGCCTGGGTAACGGGCGTGGGGCGTGGGGTGGATGGTTCTGATGGGGGTGGTGGCTGAACAGGACGAGATTCGCGGCCGCGTTCCCCTACTTTTCCTCCTGCTACAGCCAACGGATCTGGCAGTACAGGGCGTTCTTTGTATTCATTAACCGTATCATTGGGCCAGGGTCGCCCCGTTTCATATTCAATCTCCATATACCGGGTTTTCGTCAGCCAATCGGATGTCCCTTCCCGCCATTCCAGCATCGTCAGAAGCATCCGAATACGCTCTACCTTATATAAGCGGTCTGCCTGAGCAATCCCATTCTCTTGAAGCAGGTATGTCTCAAACGCTTTGACATGCGCTTCCATTTCAGTTGGAGTCGCGGCCGCGTTCCAGCTCCCATCTCCACCGAATAATGACCCATACCGCTCCGGTCGGTTTGTCAGCGTGAGCCGGGGCGTAATCGCTACTGCCCCCATGCCCAACGGTTTGCCCATCCCCAGCTTGTGCCGGTACTGTTTGCCCGGTTCACCCGGTAACTGCAAAGCCCATAACAACGCTCCTAACTCCTCAGAGCGCAAATTCTCGAAATGCACCTTAAAGTTGAACTGGACACCCGGCTTCACCGGCATGATTCGGGTCAACTGCTTTTCGTGTTCCCGTTCTTTGGACGAGGCTTCAATGTCTGGCCGTTTGCCTTTGTGCCAATACATTTTGTAGCCGCGAATCTGGGTCTCATCGGGGGGGGTGCCATAATGGGCCAATGACTTTTTATCATCCGGGTCATGCCCATTACGACCCGCCTGGGCATCTTGCACCAGATAATGCTGGAAAGTGGTTGGTTTTGGCCCGGAAAGGGTGCGGGGGGCAATGGAATTTTCCTGCAACCAGACCCCTTCTGCGGCCGCGACAAAACACGCATCACCAAAAAAGACACGCCCGGCCCGTTGCCCAGGTGGGCCAATCACCTTTCCATTTTCGCTTTCTTCCACCCAGCCAAAAATCGCATCGGCCAGGTCGGGTTGGTCGTTCTGGCGCAGGTTGGCTGGTACAAAATCCAGGGGGTTGGCGGCCCGTGTTTCCCCGGCCACATTGAGCCACGCCGGAATACGGAAGTTAGGGCTATGACCAAAATAGCGCACGATGTTACCTTCCGGCACAAAAAAGACCGGTGCGCCATCTGCCAGACAACCTTGTTTGCCGCCCCAGGCCGTCAACTCTTGCTGGTAGGGCGTCAGACCATCCAGATAATCTTTGACGGCTTGGGCTTCTATGGGCAAAGATTTGGCCCGTTCATCAGGGAGCAGAATCAGGCTGTGGTTCTTGCGCCGGGTCCTTTCACCCGTTTCCATCATATTGCCGGAGCAAACCAAAACCCCTTTGTAACGATAATTAGCCTGACGCTCACCAATCCGGGTAATGGCGGTGAAATCGCCTCGCCCACTGCGCCGGACTTCCGCATCAAATGAGACCAAATAATAGCCCGGTTTGTAATCACGGCTGGTAAGGCGTAACAAACCAGGGATAGCTCTGCCAACAATGCTGTCTTCTTTAACCTTAAGATAGGCTCCTGTTTCCGGCCAATTTTGGCTTCTGGGCGTTAAGGCAGGGCGAATGAACCAGTTATCGCCCTGTTTTTCCAGAAAACCCGCCCGAACGTTCCGGGCAAATTGACCAATGATACTCTGATAAGGATCACGCAGAGGATCATCCCCCTGAGCGGCTACGGCCCGGAAGGTGAAGGTTGGTGTTGCGCCCACCCAGCGCATCCGGCCATGCCCGGCAATCTCAACCAGTTGGCGGATCATGCCCCGCAAGCTACTACCAGGAAGTCGCGGGACGGGGTACCTCTCTATTTCGCTTTCATGGGTAGAGAAGAAGGGCGCGGCCGCGATCTTTTGCGCTTCTTTCAATTGATCAGGGCCAGATTGCCCAAACTCAGCAAATTGCACCTCGGTCAACATGCCGCGAATGTAAGTCGGGGAACAGGTTTCCAGGTCACAATCAATCCAACCGGTTAAACCATCCCGGTGATAGGTGTCGTGGCTGAGAGGCGGCCGCGCTTCCACCATACGTTCCGGCAAAGGGACAAAGTTATAAGGGGCAAAGGCCGTCTGTTCGGTGCGGTTTTTTTTGTCAAACCGGGGCTGGCGGGGATTGGTATGTTTAAGAGCCATAAGAACCTTTCTCCTTTTCCGGCACTTCTACAACATTCATCAGGCGGCTCAAGGCAATATACGCCTGACCATGAGCATCATCAGCCAGGTAATGACGGACTTGCAGGCCAGCACGCCGATCCCGACCGGGTAGCGGGATAGGAACTGCATGAGTCAGACCTTGTTGACCATCCCGCATCAAAGTAAAACCGTTATCAGTTTTAATCCCTTTGGCCTCATCTTCGGTGCTGGTTCCCCAGAGCCAGTGGGTTTCGTTGCGTTGATCGTCAGCACTTACGAACTCATCGGTGAGGACGCGGCCGCGAAAACCACCCTCCACCTGCCACACCAACAACTCGCCCGCTTCCCAAAACAGTCGCGCCTGTTGCAAGGTAACGGCCCGTAGTTTCACCGGGACATACTCCGAGAACGCTTCACCAGATAGATGCAGTTTCCCTTCATCGTCAAATCGCCCCCAGATCACCCCATCATCTGCATGAGCCAGCAGAAACAGGGCTTCGGTTTTGACTTTCTCTTTAAGCCAATTGTAGGCTCGGGTTTCAAACCAGTTTTTTGTTTGCGCTTCGTTCTCGCCACCAACATCCAACTCTTTCAAATCATCATCCGCTACTGGTGTGATAAGCCAGGGTTTTTCATCTGTCATGGTTTTAACTCCTGGTGCAAAGCCACCACAAATTGCTCTAACTCCGTCTGACTGCTTCCCAGAACAGTCAACTTCTCCCCTTCCTGGGTCAGCGTCCAGGTTTTATCGCCCAACGTAAGGGTGGCACAATGACCACACACGCGGCCGCGACCCACACTACTCTCTCCACCCAGCGGCAAATCAGTGAGCCATAAATCCTTCAACACCAGCAGTAACAACCCCACCGAAGCCTGAAAACGCTGTTCGGGCAGGCCATTCTCAGGTTTGCGTAAAGCCAGGTGGACACGAACAGTGGTCACTTCGCCACTGCCCTTACCCCAAACCGGCTTCTGGCTGAACAACGCCTGGGGATACGCGCCGCCCGTAAACCGATCTAACTTCACCCGGTTTTGAATACGCTCTTCGATACCATTCTCGATCACCGTTTCCTGCACCACTACCCGGCTCCCACTGGCTTCGTCATTAGCGTGGCGGATACGGCGGCCAAACATTTCGTTGACCAGGGTTTCCCCTTTGTCCTGGTTTAAGGTGTTGGCGATACGTAGAGCGCGGCCGCGAATCACCCCCGCCAGACTCGTCCCCGACAAAATGGGCCGTTCCACTTCACCCCGCCAGGAACGCAGATGAGCCATGTCCGCACTGCTCGACCCGCCTTCCTGACGAATGAGCAAGGAGTTTTCCAAATGGAATTCAGCCTTTACCGAGAAGGCTGTCCCCTGATGTTTAAGTGTGGGCGTCACTTCCAGAAGGGAAAGAATATCATCCCCTGACATGCCCCCCTGCCCCGGGTCATGGTTTAGCCAGCCCAACAAACCGGCGGTGGTATTCAGGGAATACCGCCACACCCGCCAGCCGGTCACTTTGACCTCACCGTACCCCCGTCGTTTCCGCATCCCTAAACCAATCCGTCCCTCTTCCAACCCTTTCAAGGCCAGGGCCAGCGATTCCAGCAGGTCCGCATTCGTTTCGTTGCGCCACAATTCAAACCCAAGCGGGAAAACCGTACCCGCCGCCAACAATTCAATATCGTACTTGAACCCCTTACCTTTTTCGTTTATTTCGGCAGTACGTGATTTCGCATCAATCGCCACCCCATCGCGTAATTCAACACGCCATGCCCCTGCGTCCGGAGCTTCCCCTAAGGCATCATCCACCATCAGCCAGCTTTCCACACTGGCCGGGTTCTCATCCCCCTGATTCCCCCGCAGATGACCAAAAAGCTGTTCGGCCCGCGACTGCCCATTTTGGGACTCGGCGACACCATACCCCTTTTCATACTCCCTCAGATAGTTCCGTAAAGCCCCGGCGATGGAAGCTCCTGTCAGTAGCGGCCGCGTCACATCAAAACCATCCCGCAAGAGAGGCATATCCGTTTTGGCCCCACTATCCCCATTGCCGAAGTGGGCCGGTGTTTGTAGTTCCAGGCGACCGGAAATAAAAATCCGCTCCGTCACCCCCCGACTGTTCACTCTTTCATCAGCCACGTCCCACCTCCGCTTTCTTTTTCTCAATCGCCTGCTTCATCACCCCATCAACCAGCCGGGCGGTAAACTCAGCCCGGAGTTCCGGAGTCAGGCTACTTTTAACCATACCCAGGCGCGGCAACTCTCCGGTAAGGCCAAATTGCGCCTTGAAATCAGTATCATCCAACGTCTCTCGCGTCTGCAACCAATGCCATAACTTTTCCCGCCCCAAGCGGGCGTCCCGCCACTGTTCTTTGGCCTTTTTAAGCCCTTCCAAATGTTGGGTAATCCCCCCTGTTTCCCCTGTTTGACCTGTCAACAAAATCCGTTGGGCGGCCAGGCGCACCTGAGACAGTTGGGCCACGGAAGGCAGGGCATGAAAATTTCCTTTGCTGACATCCAGAGCGGCCACCAGCCCGGCTTCCAACCTGGCCCGCAACAGCCGGTCTGCCATCGTTTTAAGCTGTTTTTCGTGAGCAGGCGTTACCGGGGTTATAACGGTGAGCGATGGCGGTTTTAATTCGTCCCGTTCCCACTGTGCTTGTTTATGCCAGTTGACAGCCACGCGGCCAAACCCTTCATGGCGACGTTCACCCAGGCCATTGGTCACCAGATCATTGATTTGCGCCTGGCTCAGAGTTTCAGCCGGTAGTTGAAAAACGCTCCCGGCAGAAATAGCCCACGTTTGGGAGAGCGGTAAACCCCAGGTGCGGTTAAATCCGCCTACCAGGGTAACGGTCTGGAAGGTTTTTTGAGGTTTTGCACCCAGGATGTCCGGCAAAGATGTGGTAATTTGTCCCGTCTCGGGGTGGCGCAGGATGGTGTCACTCAGCAGGGTGATGATGAGAAGATCGGCAAACGCTACTTCTTCGGGCACGTATTCTTGCCAGTCGTCTTCGATTTCAGCCGCGACCACCTCAACCCGCCCATAACCACCCGTATGGGAGCCACCTAACACAAGCACGGTTTCCTGCAACCACCCCTGTAACAGCGCCAGATCCGCCTCGTCATCAGAGAGAATGACTCCGGCCAATTGCTCCCCGGTAGCCATCGCTTCATAACGAAAGACCTGACTGCTCCCCTGTTTTTTCTCGTTACGGTCACTACTGGCGTTATGCAGGGTGATTTGCCGTCCGGCATCTTTGGTATCGCGGAGATAAGCCACCCCATCCAGCCAACAAAATTCACCTTTGGGGGCTTTGGGTTTTTGGAGTTCTTTTGTGGCAAGAGCCAGATCGTAACAGGGGATTGAAGGATCAGCGGCGTCTTCTTTTTCCGTGAACCAGGAACGGGGTGTTGGCAACAGACGTTTTTGTTGTTGTGTGTCCCAGGGATAAGCGTGTAAGAAACGGGTGGCCGAACTAAAGAACAGGCGGCGGGCCGTATCATCGGTATCCAGGGCATCCTCGCGCTGTAACTGGTGGTGTGACCGATAGGCTTTGATGAGTGCCCCGCGCACGGCACTGCCTGGCACATAAGCCAGGGATGTGCCGCTGTTGGCTTCGCCACTGTGGGGTTGGGTGACAAGAAGGGGTTCGCACAGACGTAAAACGTAGGTTAATGCTTTCATACCTGCACCTCCTGTTGCCAGAGGGCAAAGTACTGGTCGGTTGCCGAGGTAGCGAGGGGATCACCGCCAGGGTCTTGCTGGTATAAATGAGCCTGTATGCGGCCGCGGCCGCGATTTCGTCCCGTTCCCACCCGTCGCCACGCTTTGACACAGGCGGCTAACCAGGCCAGTTCTCGAACCGGTTGGGCGGTCGTTTCCATCAGGTCAAGCCGGGCCACAAACGTTGTCTCGCGCAAGATAACCCGCATGGTGCGTAAGGTCTCTCGTTTGGGTGCTCCCGTTACCGCATCCATCGCCGTCTGACGGCGCAATCGCGTCAAGGTCTCCAATGTTTGCTCCGGTGTCAGGCCATCATAAAGCTGGCCCTCAGCAATGGTATGGCGAATGGCTTCGGGCAATTGGGCATTGCCGACATGGAGAATTCCTACTTTGGCCTCGATCACTGCCCGGTTGCCCAAAGAGATGTTGGTCAATATCCTGCCAGGTCTTCAATTGGGCGGAGTCTGCTTGTTTTAAGGCAAAAAGGATTTCATCGCCGAGGGCCGCTAACATACCCTTGATCGTTTTGCCCCCCAGAAAGGGCAGACCAAGCGGATCATGGTGCACTTCCGCATCTACGACCCCAGCCAGGCCATCGCCGCGACCAAAGGTGGCTTCGCTTTTGAGGGTGAATTGTAACCAGAGCGTTGTCATGGGGTCTGCTCCTGAACAGGTTTCAGTGGGAGATAGAGATCAATCGCTTCCACGGCATCAAAGTAACCACATTGGTTGCCCTGCCAGCCGTAATGGGCCATGTCGGGCTGGCCGGGAATAGCGGGCAGTTTATCTAAGCCAAAGTTGGTCAGGAATAACTGCACAGCCGATGCGCCACCCCGTAGACCATCACGTAACGCTTTGAGCTTATTGCGCCGTCCCGCCCAGCCTCGTTCATTCTCCTGAAATTCTTTCAACAAGGCTGTAAACGTTTCCCAGGTGCGCCATTGGCTTGTTGTCATCTACTGGAGTGGAAAGGCGTAGCGGCCGCATCAACAGTTTCCCCTCTTGATATTCCCGTTTACGAATGGCCTTCAACCCATAAATGGCTCCCGTGGTGGCAAAATGCCAGTCCAGGGTCGTTAAACCTGGCGCTTCTGATTCACCTGCGCCTTTGAGACCGTTGATGGCCTTTTTAGCTGAATCGGCCAGATCGCTGGCCAGGTCATAGGCACGAGCAAACGGATAATGGGACTTAACCACAGCGACCCCGGCTCTGGCGTAAAGGGGTTGATCGTCTGCCAATTTCCCTTTCTGGAGTTGATCCAGGTAATAAGCCGCCAGGGATAACCCTAACCGCCCATCACTAGATGAACGTCACATCATCGCCCCCAAAGACGATGGGGCGGAAGGGTAGGACGTTTTTTATCGTTCTCACGTTTAGGTACGGGAATGTCACGGCAAAAGAATTTATCGTCACCGCAGGCAAATAACTGCTTGACCGTTTCTTTGAGGGCCATTTGGGCTTGTTGGGCGATAGATTTAGAGAATTTACGCAAGGCCGCCACATAATCCAGGTTTTGATCGGAGCGACTGTACGCCTCGGCAATTTTGCCAAACCGTTGGCCCATACCGTTGCCATCGGCATGGATGACGGCGATGTAGCTGGATTCACCGTGTGTACCGAACTCACCAAAGTCGTAAACAAATTGATAGTCGGGCCGTCTCCCATTTCATCTGGTGCAGAACTGCTTTTAGCCGCTCTTTACCCCCATCTTCCGCCCGAAGTTTGTCAGCCACCTCCCCTGAGATGAGTTTAGGTTGCCCAACACCAGCTATGGTCTGTGCTTTTTGGGCCGCATCTGCACCAACCACGTTTACATCATTGTCATAGCCAATACCCGGTTGCCCTGTAAAATCACAGGTGGCCGTTACCCCCAACCCCATTAAAGGGGTCAGGTGGTGGCGATCTCGTTTACGGGCGGCCAGCTCTCCCCGAAGCCGGTGATGCTCTTTGGCTAAGGCCGTATCTCGCCATGCAAATGGTTCCCCCACCAGGGCGACCAGTTGCATGCCCCTGGCGTCTTGTAGGACTTTGCGGCTCAAACGTTTAACAACGGCGCGGGCCTTGTTCGGGATTGGCAAAGAGGAGCATGGCGTTGCCTGCGGCCGCGTACACCAATACCACCTCATATCCCGCCCCCAACCCCTCGGCATCCAGCCCCGCATGATCATCGCCAGGTCAGTTCAAACTTTTTTTTATCCCAGATAACCCCATTATGCCGCAAGGGGTGGAGTGCCTGAACTAACCATTCAGTCGTCGCCCGGTAAACCAGTTCCGACGCGCCAATATTCTGGGCCAACTGATTACTGCCAAACACATACTCCTGGATTCCCGTTACTTCAAATAATACCTGTGTGACTTGAGCCATACACCACTCCTTACCCTTTCACTTGAGCAAACCGGTTGCTGTGGCCGGTCTCCTGACCGAGCCACCCCCCTTTGCTGTGGCCGGTCTCCCGACCGAGCCACCCCACTAATCTGGAGCCAACCCTTAACCTTTCACTGGAGCAAACCATTGCCGCAAAGAGCCAGCCAGATCAGCCAGATCAGAACGGCCAAACACTCGTAACGAACCGGCTGTTTGCCATTCCCGTTCCAGTTCATTTTGCACCGCCTGTGGGTTATCAGCCAGGCAAACCAGGCCAACCCGCGCTTCATCTCCCCCCAATTGCCGGGCACGGACATACGCTTGAAAGAGGTGATTTTTGGTCTCCCCATCAGCTTTGTCGCGGGCAATACAAGAGATGACGAAGAGTTGATACCCCACCAAAACGATGACATCGAGTTCAAAGTCTTTCGGTTTGGGCTGTGTTTTGATCGAACTCAACAAAACCGCCCCCGGTTTCACCGTGACACCAGCGGCTAAACCAGACTCCTGAATCGCAAATCGCTCCTGGTTTTGTTGAATAGCCTGCAACACAATATCTTCCAACCATCCCCCCCAAAACCATTTACTCAAACTGGAAAGTTTTTCTACCCCCATCATCTGGGCAACCTTCGTCGCCTCAGGTACACCCTCACACATCGTGGCAAACACATCTATGACCGGGCCAAGTTGGGGAAACTGTTCACGTTCAGGCAGGCGGTTGTGCAACAGAGCCATAGTCTCATTCAACATCTTCTGCACATCAGCATACAACTTCCTTTCTTGATAAGCCGTTCTCATAGCGGCTAAAACCTGTTCTTCTGGCAGATCAAGCAGGTCTGGATTTAACCAACGCCGCCACTGTTGTATGCCATTCTTGGTCTGATGCACCTTACGCAACGCCTGGGCCAATTCCAGGGGGAGCGGTTGCGACTGTTTGGGCAGTAGTTCATAACCATGTAACCCGGCTAAATCCTCAAGGGAAAGAGCGACATGGTTCGCCACCCCATACGCCATACCACTGTCATCAAAATAAAGGGCCAGCTTTCGGGCATCCAGATAACTGAAACTAACATTGTAAGGCCGATCCCCGGCCACAAGCGCACGGTAGGTATGCACCGCCATCGGTTTAGTACCACCCGTATAATTCAAACCGACCTGGCTGTCTGAGGGAATCGCGGCGTCATTCAAGATGGTACGCATTTGTCCGGGGATCATTTGTCCATCGGCTTCGCTAATACCACGAGGAATAATGGTCAATTGGGGTCTATGTTTTTTGAGGATTGCCTGCAAAAAGGTGGCAAATTGTTGCGTAGACGGGGCATCAGCACTGTTTGAATGCAAGAGGTAAATGGTGCTGTTATCACGCGCCAGGAGAGTGGCCGCCACAAAATTGGGCAACGGATTTGTGCCGATGAGGAGAAACAGGAAGTCAGTACGGTACCGCTCTGGAATAGGATTATCGGGCATGGCAATCCCTCA
>JBAOHV010000017.1:0-6663 GCA_037045265.1 Microthrixaceae bacterium
GCGTCGCTCCGATCGACGAGCTTCGGAGGCTTCCGAAGGGATCGGGTCTGCTGATCTACGGAAATCACGCGGCAGCTCGGGTCCGCCTTCGCGACCGATCGCGTAACGACAAGAACTCTGATTTGTTCGATCGAAGCGCAAACGCTCGCTCTCGGTGAATCCGACGTGGACGTGGACGTGCTACTCCAGTACCCGAACCAACTCAGCGACAATTCGAACGTCACCGTCGGCGCTCCTGATCACGATCGGGTCGAAGTCGGGATTCAACGGGCGGAGGGTGACACTGCCCCGTCGCTCGCCGTCTACGACGACGAAGTCGCTGTCGTACTTCTTCACGGTGTACGAGCCGCCAGTGTCCGGGTCGGCGATGTCGCTGTGCTGCGCCAGTACTGTCTTGCCCTGTCGTGTCCCGGCAGCGATTGGCCGGAAGATGCAGTACGAGCCGTCCAGGATGTCCGGTTCCATAGATCGACCAAGGACACGGCTCACGAACATGTCCTGGGAGATGCTGCCGGTGACTTCCGTCCACCCTTCTCGCTCGATGTCGTGGCCCGAACCGGCGGCCGCATCGAGCGAGTACACAGGCAGATGTGACGTCAACCTCTGTGAGATCAGTCGACTGCTCGTCATCCGACAGGATCGTCCTTGACGGGATGATCAAGCGCTTCGGCTCGTTGCCAAAGTCGTAGTCCACGTCGAGCGCTCTGAAGTGAGCGTCGCCGAACCGAATCTTCCACCCCTCCGACTCGAAGCGGAGGCGATTGATGTCGTTGCCGCCTTTCGTCTCGCGCACGAGGTAGACGCGCCGGCCGGTTACGACATCGCGGATGAACGCCCAGTCGGGGTTGTAGTTGCCGAGTGGGGTGGGGACCTTGAACCATCCAGGGAGCTTGACGAAGAGCGGCACGTCGGACCTGCCGTCGAGGAACCTGGCGAACCTCTCCTCGACCTCCGAGTCGCACACGACGTGGTCGGTAACGCTCTTGTTCACGGGCACGACGCGCGGCGCGATCCGTCTCGCCCTGGTGCCAGTCCCGGAACAGCTCGGCCGTCCCAGTGCTGTCGCCGTCTCGCTGTACACGACGCGCCGACTGAGTTGGTCGTAGAGGGCCTGGTTGATCGCCTCGGCGACCTGATCGATGAACACCGCAGGGTTCACCTTGACGTCCTCGAGGCGGCCGCACTTTCGGAGGATCCGTGACGATCGTGGCGCGCGAGATCGGCAGTCGGCGGCAGAGCTCGCCGACAACGTCTGGCATCTTCCGGTTCGATTCCGCCATCACATCCCGGCGCCGATCAGTCGCAGTACCGCCGACGCCCTTCGTGCCGATGTCGATTGCGCCGTCCGTGAAGTGGAACTTGACCGGCTCGATCGGATCCATGGCTGCGATCCGTCGCAAGGCTTCGTTGACGACCGCGTCGGTCGAGAATCGGACTCGGTACGTGGGTCTGGGGCGAGATCCGCTCCCACAGTTCCCGGAAGTCGTCAGACGCGAGCGCCTCGTCCTTCAGGCGCACCGGCTTCTTGTCACGCAGGTTGACGATACGGCCGGTGAACGCCGTTCCCGTCTCCTCCTCGATCTCCTTCTGCAAGGTCTCCGGCGAACGTAGCGAACGACTCTTTGGCGATGACGGTGAGCAGGTTGACCTCGTCGACGTGGCATCGCTCGCCGTTCGCCATGACCGGGAGTCGCAGCCCACGCCCGACCTGCTGGCGCTTGCGCATCGTCGACTTGCCATCCTGCAGATTGCAGATGGTGAAGACGTTCGGGTTGTCCCACCCTTCAGAAAGCGCCGAATGGCTGAAGATGAATCGGAGCGGCTCGTCGAAGCTCAGCAACTCCTGCTTCTTGCGCATGATCCGCTCGAAGGCATCGGCAGCATCCTTCGAGTCGGCGCGGGCCTCCTTCGCAACACCCTTCTGTCTCGGCGAAGTAGCCAGCATGGACGTCAGCGAGTTCAGGCATCTGCAGGTTGCGGAATCGGCCGTCGGCGCGAACCCGCGTCGTATTCCTCCTCGAACCAGAGCCGAAGCTTCCCGTCGGCCGGCGCGTAGTCGGCAACCCGCTCGATGAAGAACAGGGTCAGCGGCTTCATCGTCGCCGCAAGAACCTTCCGCCGATGCTGGAGGGTGAGCTCGAGTTCCTTGGCAAAGTGGCTCTCGATCGCCTCGCGGAGCATGAGTCGTTGGTGCTGGTCATCGGCCGCCGAACTCGAGCCAGCGACGCCAACCTTTCGACCGTTTCCGAATTCCACCAGGCCAACGTCGGCGTGGATGTCCTCCACGGTCCATCCCCGGTAGAGGTCCCGCCCGCCACTGAGGTCGAAGAGGTCGTCGTCCTTCCTCAGCGTCACCCGGGTCGGCTTCGTGCCCGACCTCGTCGTCTTGTGGATCGTGGCCGTCGCTGTGACGTCGGTCTTTGACGGAGTCACCTTGTTGGTGTGGGTCGGTGTGGCCGCCGCGGTCCGGGAAGACCTTCACCTCGCCAACCGCGATCTGGAGCTGGTCTCCAAGGTCCCGAACCGTCACAGCGTCGATGATGAGGAGAGCCTCGGGGAGGATCACCCCTTTGGGGATTCGGATCATCGGGGCGGCGACGATCGTCTCGTACCCCTTCCGATCGGTCGCGAGCCTCTGGAGCCACTCCTCGGTGAGCCGAAGGGCATGGTCAACCGATTTGGCGGTGCTACCGCCGTTCATCTTGAGGCGAAGGTCCAGAAAGCCGGTCGAGCCCTCCGGCAGACATCCCCTGCGTTCGAGCGCATGACGAAGTCGCTCTGCGTCCTCGAAGAAGAGTCCCGCTTCGAACCGATTTCCACGCGTGATGGCGAAGGGAGATTGGCCGAAACTCGGAGAGAGGCCCGCCGCTTCGGCGACCTTGTCGAGCCGAATGTTGTGTACTGCAGACAGGGTGTTGGCATCACAAGTCGGGTTCTTCGCCCATTGCTCGAAGCGGCCCCTCGTGTTGCGGCGAGCCTCCTGACGCAGCTCGTCCACCTCAGCCATGAGGGCTCAGCGATCGTAGCGAGATGTAGGAGGTCGTCATCGCCGACCGACCCTAGTAATTCGCAGCCGAACGTGGCGATGTCGCATCGCTGCCGACGCCTGGTGATCAACGATCTGAGCGCTCGCACTCTCGAGCGCCGAGCGCTTTGGCCGGCAGCCCGCCGATGCGCTTAGCGAATGCATGGAACGTGATCTCGTTGAGGTAGGTGCCGAAGGCTCACGCCTCGTCGCAGCGCTGGAAAGCGCCTGGCAGTCGATCCAAGCGTCGAATCCAGGTGTGCCCGATGCCGTGATCGTGCTCGGCACCGGTGTTGAGCGCGGCCGTCTCTCCAAGCTCGGGCACTGGTGGGGTGGCCAGTGGGTCGCCGACGGGACACCACGGGGAGAGGTGCTCCTTGCCGGCGAAGCGCTCCACCTCAAACCGACCGATGTGTTCGAAGTATTGCTCCACGAGGCCGCCCATGGGCTCAACACCGCTCGCGGCGTCAAGGACGTCTCGAGAGGCGGCCGCTATCACAACGCCAGGTTCAAGGCGACGGCCATCGAGGTCGGTCTCCGGGTTGGCTCGATGCCTCCGTACGGCTGGGCCAAGACAGAACTCGCCCCGGCGACCATCGAGCACTACTCCGCCGAGATCATTCGAATCGGCGAGGAGATGCGCATCGCCCGTCGCCTCACGCGTGGCGCGACCGTGGAAGGCACCCTCAGCGGAGATGGTTCGTCCGCCGGAACAGACGCCGACGCGACCGGCGATGCCGAGATGGCGAAGAAGAACAGGCCTGCCGAGTGTGGGTGCGGGCGGAAGATGCGGATGGCACCGTCAGTGTTGGCGAAGGGTCCGGTGGTGTGCGGGGTCTGCAACACCAGCTTCGAAGTCGACCGCGTCGTCACTACCGAGGTGGACTCCCGGACTGGCCCGAGTCGTTCAGGAGAGGTCGACGGCGGGGAGGTCATCGACTCGTTCCTCGATCGGCGTTCCCAACAGCTCGAAGGTTCAAACGCGGGTGGAACGCCGTCTGATCGTCCGACCTCGGCGCGCTCACGAGCGGCGCTCGATCAGGCCGAGATGGTCGAGCAGCTTCGGCAGCGGCTCAGGACTCCCGCTGATGCCGAGCGTCTGGTCAGGGTCGCCCGATGGCGCGGAGCTGCCGGCACCGAGCCCGAATCGCCAATGGTCGCCTCGGACTGGTCCGACCACTCGCGCCTGACCCAACTCGCTCGCACCGTCATGGAGCTCGACGGATCGCTCACGAAGCCCGAGGGCGCTTCGCCCCACCAGCCCCTACTCGTCGGCGAGCGAGTCAAGACGGCAGGCCGGATCGAGACGCACCTACGCGAGGCGTTGCCCGAGCCCGACACACCGGGTCGCGTGCTCGCGATCGATCCCCGTAGCGGCAACCTGACCCTCGACTTCGCAGCTTGGGGACGAACCGAAATCTCGATCGATGACGCTTACGAGGCGCTCCGATGGGACTACGCCACTGTGGCCCTGCCTCCGGCCGAGCCTCACGAGCCAGCGACCGAGATGGGTGTCGACCTCTGAGCCGAAACGGCACTGTGGCGATGGGGTACGCCCGGCGGAACTGGGCTGTCCTTCCGATCCACCAGCCGACCCGACGCGGCTGCTCCTGCAGCCAGGACGGGTGCAGCTCTCCGGCGAAACACCCGAAGATCGCCGGCGGTCTGTCGAACGCATCGACGGATCAGCGGGTCGTCGGGCGGTGGTGGAGGCAGTGGCCCGCGGCGAACGTGGGAATCCGGACTGGTCGCGAGTCTGGTCTTGTGGTGATCGATGTCGACCCGGCGCACGGAGGTGGTGATTCTCTCGCCGATCTGGAGTCGGCTCACGGTGCCCTTGGCGGTTGGCAGGTCCGAACCGGTTCGGGCGGTGAACACCGATGGTTCTCACACCCCGGTGCCCAGGTCCGAAACTCAGCCGGACAACTCGGCGATGGCATCGACGTCCGGGGCGACGGTGGGTACATCATCACTCCCCCGTCTCGGCACATCAGTGGGGGCGACTACAGCTGGGTTGCGGCGCGAGGCCCGCTTCCACAGCTCCCTGACTGGCTCGCTGAGCGGCTGGTTGAGCCGCCGAGGATCGCTCGCCCCACTCGCCCGATCCATCACCCACACGACGGCAGCGCGTGGGCGCGGACCGCCCAGATCTTGGAAACCGACCAGGTTCGTCGAGCACCTGAAGGCCTGCGGAACGCGACACTCAACCGATCCGCGTTCTGTCTCGGCCAGATCGCGGGAGCAGGGCTGCTCGACGAGCACTCGGTAGCTGACCGGAACTCGTCGAGGCAGGTGTTGAGGCGGGGCTCGGTGAGCGAGAAGCGCGCCGAACCGTCGCATCAGGTATGCGGGCTGGCATGGCACACCCCAGAGCCCCGGATGCGTTCACCGACCACCACCTCGAACCCACCGAAGCGCTCGTTGTCGATCTCTGACGTACGCCGTGCACCAGGAGGCCACACGCCAAGTCAGTCGTTCGCAGCCGCTCCGCCGAACAGCGCTCTGACACAGTCGGGGCATAGGTACCTGCGGTGGTAGATCGTGTCATTCGCCGCAGCCGTGCCACCGCGTTCGGCCTGGGCATCGAGCCAGTAGACGATGCCCTTCTCCTCCTCGGCCGCCTTCGCGAGGTGACGCCCACGACTCCCCTGCCTGACTACCTGCCCGCCCCACTTTCCGCCGTCGCCACGTTTGAAGAGCGATCGGCAGACCGTGCACAAGGAGTAGTCCAGCTTCTCAATCACCTCGAGGCGAAGGCCTTCAAGCGGTTCCCCCACCGGTGCGGTGACGACTTCGGTGATGCGCCACACGGGTCCGTTCCGCTGATCTGGATGAGCCCCACGCCCAACCTCATCGCTATCGACCGCTCGGCTTCACTGAAGCCGGTCGGCCGCACATCGGCGAGGTAGCACCTGTCGGCGTAGATCGAATACCCGTGGGCTTGGCCGACCGATGTCGCGAAGGGTGCGTTGCCGCGCTTGACCTCGATCGCGACGACCTCCGCACGCCCTGACAGTCGACCGCCAGCGTCCCGAAGGCCGATCACGTCGATACGTCCGTGCCGAAGACCCTTGTCGATGCCGTAGTGGAAGCAGCCGAGACTCCGCTTCGCCCACTTCCCAACGGGCTCGTAGTAGTCCTTCTCCGCCTTCATTCCCCACCTGACATCTGGTACCGAGGTCGCGTACTCCACGCTGAATCTACGAGGTTCCGGGACTCGACCCGCTCAGATCGGCTCAGGGTTTACCTGACGGGTAACATGGAGCGATGCCACGAACGTCGAATCGTCGTTCATCCGCCACGGCGGAGATCAGCCCGGAACTGCTTGAACAGGCAGCCGGAGCTCTCAAGCGAATTCCGCGACAGAACGGCGTAGCTGGAAAAGCGGCGCCTCGGGTGCGCGACCTCGAGCTCGGGAAGTTGGCATCTGAACTCTCCGACGCTTTCCATCGCCTCGCCTCCGAGCACGTGCAGGACGCGAACGAAGCCGGGACCTCCTGGGCCCGCATCGGCGAGCTGTTTGGCGTGACGGCACAGTCCGCACACGAACGGTTCCGGTCCAGATAGGCGGCCTGGCCCTCAGAGGTCGACGCCGACGGATTGGTCCACGCCCACCGGAAGCCGGCCGAGAGCCTCGA
>JBAOHV010000018.1:0-7828 GCA_037045265.1 Microthrixaceae bacterium
CGGCAGCGGAGTGGACGCCCGCGTAGAGGCGCCCGTGGGCTCAGCTCTCGGCCGCCTCCTCCGTCGCGGAGGACCGCCCGTCCAGGAACTGCCACCCGTCGAGGAACCCTGGCCGGTCAGCCCCGGGAATCGGCTCCCGAATGAACTCCTCAAGCCTCGAATCCCGTCAGCGGCACACGAGGCGGCCAGCTCACCGGGCCCGGAACCGGCGGCCACACCATTGCCGCTTCGGCGATGACGATTCCCGGCCGTTGGAGATCGGTCGTGCCCGATCCGCTACCGCCCCACACCTGCACCACGAGGTGGCCGATGACGATCGGTGGTACAGAGGACGTCCGGCACACCCTGGCTCGGATCGGACGCGGCAACGAACGTCGCGATCCGGAGTCCTTGGTCGCCCACTGCTGCCGTGGCCGCAAGACGAACACGAAACCCATCAGGTGGCCGGCGGTCGTCAGCGATGACACGGCGCTCTGCCTCCGTCGTCACGAACAGATCAGAACGCATGTACTCCAGCACCATGGCCGTCTTGGTCGCCCAAGTCGCCACGTTCAGCTGATCGCTCAAGCGAAAGCGTGCAGGGCTTGCCGTTGATCATCGGCTCGAGGATGGGTTTCGCCTCCCCCTCCACGTCCGCCATCCACCCGCTGTTGCAGTCACGACACACGCGCTTCACCACCACGGTCGGCCGGTTGCTCTCGGCAGGGTGACGGCGCTCGCAGTTCTCGGAAAGGGTTCCGAAGGCATACCAGGTCGTCCAATCGCCAGACTCCCCGGCAGCGCCGTGGAGCACCTCGCCGACCCACTGCGGAATGGCGTGCTCCCTCGACATGCGGGCGCCGCCGCAGAACACACAACGTCGCTCGCCTGGGTCCTCCTCCATCCGGCCACCGTACGGGCCCGAGCAGCCACCAGGCCGTCGCACCGCTTGCTAATCCCTTGCTAATCCGCGGTGAGCGAATCGGGTGGATCGAGCGGCACGGCGTGGACGCGAAACCCTTGAGTTTCCGGGCTACAGTCGACGCAGCCTCACGGTGTGGACGGTCCAAGGACGCCTTGTAAACAGCAGGTCAGGAGTTCGATTCTCCTCTCGGGCTCTGTTCAGACCCGCCGAAGCCCTTGGAATTGCAGGGTTCTCGGCACGTGGTCAGGTTGGTGTTCAGACCCGACCGTCACCGTGTCTCACGGAATCCCACCGACGTCTCACGAATCGGTGCGAGAACGGAGAGCAACGGGATGCAGGGCAGCAAGCGCAAGGGACGACGTCCGGGGACCTGGGAGCTGCGCGTCGACGCCGGTGAGGACCCGTTGACGCGCAAGCGTCAGCAGAAGTCGGTGACCTTCCACGGCACCTCCCGCCAGGCCGACGTCGCGTTGGCCGAGCTGATCACCAAGTCGGCTCGTGGCCAGGTGTCGGTCGGCCAGCGCACCGGTCGCGCACGCCGTCGAGGCGGGGCTGCGTCAGGCCGAGCTCGAAGGGCTCGAGCCGACGACGCTGCGCAACTACCGGACCTCGGCCGAGTGCCACGTGCTGCCGGCGCTCGGGTCACGTCGGCTGTCGCACCTGAGCGCCGAGCACCTCGACCGCTTCTACGGCGCGCTCGTCGAGGCCGGCTACTCGCGCTCGACGGTACGGGGCTGTCACGTGCTGCTGTGCCGGGTGCTCGACCAGGCGAAGCGCTGGGGCTGGGTCGCGGTCAACGTCGGCCGGGACGCCCGTCCTCCTCGCCAGCACACGTCGAACCCGAAGCCGGTGCCGATCGACGTGGCCGAGGTCGATGATCGACGAGGCGGCGAAGGTGAACCCGACGCTCGCCACGCTGATCGTGCTCGCGGCCGACACCGGGGCTCGGCGGGGTGAGCTGTGCGCGCTGCGGTGGCGACACGTCGACGAGTCGGCGGGCACGCTGCGGATCGAGGCGGCGATCGGCGAGACGAACGTCGTCTACGAGAAGGACACCAAGACCCACCAGCACCGCACGGTCACGCTGTCGTCGTTCGCGCTCGACTGGCTGCTCGACCACCGGGACCGCCACGCCAAGGCGTGCGCGCTGTGCGGCATCGAGCTGAGCGACGACGCCTACGTGCTCGCACCCGAGCCCGGCGGGCTGAAGCCGCTGCACCCTTCGAGCGCGACCAGAGCGTTCAGCCGCCTCCGCGACCGGATGGACCTGCCGAGCTGGATCCACCTGCACGGCCTTCGCCACCTCCAGGTCACCCAGCTCCTCGACGCCGGCATCCCGCTGCGCAGCGTCTCCGGTCGAGTCGGCCACCGCAATCCGTCGACCACCACGAACATCTACGCCCACTGGATCCAGGAGTCCGACGCACATTCTGCGAAGGTGGTGGGCGGTCGGATCTGGGGCTCGGCGGAACGTGGTCAGCCCTGAACACGGTGCTAGGTAAGGGGTGACCGTTCGGCTCCAGCAGCGGGCCGGCCAGACCACCGGTGGAACCGGAGCGGGCATACGATCGTCAGACGATCATGCAGCCGAGCACGTTGTGTCGAGCGTTCGTCATCGCGGTCATCAGCACGGGCACCCTCGGTGCGTCTGGTTGTGCGATCGGTTGGCAGGACCAGCCGATCAGTCGCGTCCTGGTGTCAGCTGACGGTCGTTCGCTCGACGTGGGCTGGCATTGCCACAAGGAAGCCGATGTCGAGGTGGAGGAGTCCGAGGACGAGGTGCGGCTCCGCTTCCGTGTCGACAGCTACAAGGGCGACTGCGCTGACCTCGAGCGAGTGACGCTGGCGTCGGCGCTCGGTGACCGCCGGATCGTCGACTCCACGACTGGCAAAGCGGTGACACCGTGCCTCGACACCAGTGAAGGAGCGGTCGGAACCATGACTGCCCCTGAGTGCCAGTAGGCGACCAGCGGTCGATCGCCAGCTGGTTGCGCTTGCGCAACAGGCGGGGGCGGTTGGAGCGAGTCCTGACAGCTGCCCGGCTACCCCCGATCGCTGATATCATTTCTGAGATCATGTGGTCGGTCGAGCTCGAACCAGAGGTGGAGGAATGGCTCGACACGCTCAGCACAATCGAGTTCGCCACCGTGCTTCCCCACATCGAGCGGCTGGCGGATCGTGGCAGTGCATTGCGGATGCCGGCGTCGAGGCCACTGGGCGACGGTCTGTTCGAACTCCGGTTCGACATGTCGAATGCGGCGTGGAGGATTCCGTTCTGCTTCGTGCCCGAGCGCAGGATCGTGCTGCTGACGGTGTTCCGCAAGCAGCGCATGAACGAGCGACAAGAGATCACCCGGGCTCGAGCGGCGATGACCCGCTGCATCGCTGAGGCCCACACCGCAGAGGAGGACGACTGATGGCACGAACCACGATCGATGACCTGAAGGCCCGACGCCTGGGCCAGATGTCCGAGGCAGAGCTCGCCGAGTTCGACGCTACCTACGCCGCGACCAAGTTGGCGCTCGAGGTCGGTGAACAGGTCCGCGACGCGCGGGAGGCGGCGGGCCTGACCCAGCGCGAGCTCGCCTCGCGGATGGGAACCAGCCAGGCGGCGATCGCCCGTCTCGAAGCCGGAGGGGTCGGCGCCACGCTCACGACGTTGCAGAAGGTCGCCACCGCGCTGAACCTCGAAGTCGCGGTCCTTCTCCGCCCGGCGAGCTGACCGCTTCTCCCAGGCTCGTTCCGGGCAGTCGGATGCATGACCAAGGTCGCGACGGCGCGATCGCCCTGCATGGACCCCGCCCAACGCGCTGACCGCGACAGGGAGCCACCGGTGGCGGCTTGCAGGCAGAGATCAGATGTCGTCGAAGAACTCTGGCGAGACCACGACGTCTTCCTCGACCCTCGTGACCGTTCGGACACAATGTGGGTGCTGTTCCTGACGACCGGTGTGCGCCGCGGCGAGCTGGCCGGACTTCGCTGGGACCGACGTCGACCTCGACCGGGCGACCATGGCGATCGTGCGCAACCGTGTCTCGGCCGGGCGCGGCAAGATGGTGAGCACCCGGCCTCACCTGGCGAGCTTCCACCCGGAGGTGGAGCTTCTCGTAGAGGAGGCTCCATCCCTCGCCGTCACCGCCGTGTGGCTCTGGATCCGATGCGTGCCGGGCCGGGCTGCGATCCGGCCGAACTCGTTGAGCAGCACCGGCTTGTCGACGCCCCGCAGGTCGGTGAGCAGGACCGGATTCTTAGCTCAACGGGCTATGAACATCGCAGATCGGTATGAATCGGCTGCGCCGGTGAACGTCGGTTCTGCACCTGGCTGAAGCACCGAGAGCACGTCGAGTGCCACCCATCGTGCGCGGATCCGGTGGCGAGGTATCATGCCACCATGACGAGGAACATGACGGTTCGGCTCCCTGACGAACTGGCAGCGGACGCCGAGGCGCTCGCCCGGGTGGAGGGCAAGAGCGTGAACGAGACCATCAAGGACGCCTTGTCCGCCGCGATCGACCAGCGTCGCCGGGATCCGAAGTTCCGCCAGCGTGTGCGTCAGATCATCGAAGAGGACCGAGTGCTGCTCGAGCGACTCGCGAAGTGAGCGTCGAGTACCTCAACCTCGCCGACTCGGCGCTCCACGCGCTGGCGACGGGGTTCGACAACGACGACTTCCCGGACCGCGTCGGTTGCGCCGCTGTCCTTGTCCGGCGCAGGCGGCCGCCACGGCAGCCCTTTGCTGCGCTCCTGCCTGGCCCAAGCGAACTACGCCGCACGGCAAGGGCGTCGTCAAGCCTCACCGCCTGGGCCACCGCTTTGTAGTTTGGTCGATAGCATTCTATCTGGTGAATGTTATCCTCTCAGTAAGCCTCAAGAAAGGTAGCCGACGTTGGCTGTCTGGCGCCCTCAGCCGGAGGACCTGCAGCGGGTCTTCGACGAGCAGAATCCGTGGCAGCGCGACGGCCGGGTACCTGATGCGCTGGCACGGCCCGTCGAGCGCACTCTCGCCAAGCTGCTGTGGCGCCGTCTCCGCGACGACGAGCCACACCGCTTCCAGTTGGTGCTCGGTCCACGACGAGTGGGCAAGACCACCGCGCTCTACCAGACGGTACGTCACCTCATCAGCGACGGGACCGACCCGACGCGGATCTGGTGGCTTCGACTGGACCACCCGCTGCTGCTGCAGGAGCAACTCGGCGACCTGGTACGGGCGGTGATCGAGAGCTCGGGCGCCACCGACGCGAGCCCGGTCTTCTTGATGCTGGACGAGCTCGTGTACACCGATCGCTGGGATCAGTGGTTGAAGACGTTCTACGACGACCGCTGGCCGGTTCGGATTGCTGCGACCTCCAGCGCCACGGCTGCGCTGCGCGATCGGCGACTCGAGAGTGGCGTCGGTCGGTGGGCCGAGCAGCATCTGACGCCGTACCTGTTCACCGAGTTCCTCGAGCTCGTCGACGCCGGCAAGGACGCCCCCGTCGATCGACACCTCAGCGAGAGCATCAGGGCCCTCCCACACGGGACCCGCTCCGACCCCGACGTCACCCGATGGCGTCGGCAGTTCATGCTCGTCGGCGGATTCCCCGAACTGCTCACCTTGCCCCGAGACCGACCCAACGACGACGACGGCACGCGGTTGATCGAATCGCAACAGATCCTGCGAAGCGACGCCGTCGAACGAGCGGTCTACAAGGACATCCCGCAGTCGTTCGGCGTGGACAGTCCAATGATGCTCGAACGTCTCCTTTACGTGCTGGCTGCGCAGATCACCGGCATCCTGTCCCCGTCCAACATCTGCAAGGACCTCGGTCTCTCCCAACCGACGTTCGATCGGTACCTCTCCTACCTGGAGCAAGCCTTCCTCGTCTTCACGCTCCCGAACTACTCCGGACGGGAAGCAACCGTGCAGAAGCGAGGAAGGAAGCTGTACTTCGTTGACGGGGCGATCCGGAACGCCGCGTTGCAGCGAGGCGTCGCTCCCCTCGACGATCCGGCGGAGCAGGGTGCACTGCTCGAGAACCTCGTCGCCGCCACCCTGCGATCCCTCGCCGTACACGCCGGCGTCCGCCTTCATCACTGGCGCGACGGCAAGCACGAGGTCGATCTCATCTTCGATCACCCCGAGCACCCGATGGCGTTCGAGATCGCCTCCTCACCCGACCACTCCCGATCAGGGATGCGCGCCCTCGTCGACCGACACCCGAGATTCGCCCGGAACACCTACCTCGTCGCTCCCCAAGTCGCCGTCGCCCACCCGTCGGCAACATCGGACTTCGGGACGCTCCCGCTCGACCTGTTCCTGCTCGTGGTCGGAGCCCAGGCCGAAGCAGCGTTCGTCGCTGGACTCGGTGGTGGCAAACCCGACACCGACTGACAGGCACCGGGCCGGTCGTCCGCTTGCCAATCCCTTGCTAATCCGCGGTGAGCGAATCGGGTGGATAGAGCGACACGGCGTGGACGCGAAAACCTTGAGTTTCCGGGCTACAGTCGACGCAGTCTCACGGTGTGGACGGTCCAAGGACGCCTTGTAAACAGCAGGCCCTCGGTTCGAATCCGAGTTCGGGCTCCATGTCAGGGGTGACCATCCAGGGTCTCCCCGCCCCGCGACTCGAACTCCGCAACGAAGTGCTCCGTCGGCAATGCCGTATCAGCGACGGTCGTCGTGTAGTCACCCGTGACACGGATCGGACCATTGCCTGCACGTGCATGCCTGATCTCACCGGATTCCAGGTGGCGCCGGCTCTGGTAGTGGACGACCCACGTCTGGCTGACCCGCTCCACACCGGTGATCACGTACTCGTCACCTTCGGGTGCTTCGAACTGCACGAGGACCTCCGCTGCTACCCACCGCACTGCTTCGACGTCCACCTCAACGAGTCAACGAGCTCGCGAAGCGAGCCGCCCAGCCTTGCGACGAGGCCGACGAGGCGCTCGCCACGATCGCCCCTCTCTAAGCTAAGGAGAACTCACTTTCACTCGCCACCCCTAACTAAAACGAATGGCGCTTCGCTTTAGCTAGAGTGGAGGTTCCGAAAGCCGGCTTTCACGAAGGAGCGACATGCGGCCCGATGCGTTCACTTCGACCGAACGAGGCCGCGTCCACAAGGCTCCCGAGGGGTACTGGGCGTTCCACCCGACCGAAGCGCCTCGTCGACTCAGCTTGTCGGACCAGGTCATCAAGCTCCTCGATGAGGCGACTGGCGCAGTGCACCGCCTCGGCGGCGTGGGCCGCCTGATCCCCAACCCGCACCTGCTCATCGGACCCCACCTTCGTCTCGAGGCGGTCCTGAGCTCCCGGATCGAGGGGACCAAGACCGACGTGAGCGAGCTGCTCCGCTTCGAAGCCGGGCAGGTGCTTCCAGGTGAAGCGGCCGACGACGCCACGGAGGTCAGGAACTACATCGTGGCGATGGAGCACGGGCTCGCTCGAGTGCGTGAGGGCTTCCCCATCTCCATCCGGCTCTTCCGGGAGATGCACGAACGTCTCCTCGACGGAGCGAGGGGCCAGCACCGCCGCCCCGGCGAGCTGCGGCGAAGCCCGGTCTGGCTCGGCGGCACCACGCTCGACGACGCCGTTTTCGTCCCTCCTCCGCCCGACGAGATGAACCACGCCCTCTCCGACCTCGAACGCTTCCTCCACGCGACCGACCTGCCGCTCCTGGTCCAGCTCGCTGTCGCCCACTACCAGTTCGAGGTCATCCACCCGTTCCTCGACGGCAACGGCCGCATCGGCCGACTGATGATCCCGCTCATGCTCGTGCTGCGCGAAGCGCTGCCACAGCCGCTGCTGTACCTCTCGGCCTTCCTCGAGCAGCACCGGAGCGAGTACTACGACCATCTGCTCCTCACGAGCCAGAAGGGTGACCTGATGCCGTGGATCGCCTTCTTCCTTCGCGGCGTTCGGCAGCAGTCACGCGACTCAGAGGA
>JBAOHV010000019.1:0-541104 GCA_037045265.1 Microthrixaceae bacterium
GTCTCGGTGGTGCATCGCGGCGACCGGATGCTGCGACACGAGGACGCCGAGGTCTCCGCCCGTTTCACAGAGTGCTTCAGCCAGCGGATCGACACCTACTTCCATGCCCACCCCACCCGGGTCGACCACGACGGCGAGCTATTCAGGTTGCACATCGACCAGGAGGAAGAACCGGTGAGCCTCGCTGGTCACCGTCGTTCCCGAGCTCTTCGAGGGAGACGCTCTCCTGCTGAGCACCGGCCGCGATCCGAACGGCGACGAGCTGGGAGTCACCGCTACCGGGGTCCGACTGGACGACGGCGGCTACGTCGTGACCGATGACCACCTGCGCACGGGTGTACCGGGGATCTGGGCGCTCGGTGACATCCGCAACCGACAGCAGCTCAAGCACCTGGCCAACCAGGAGCAGCGTGTCATCACCCACAACCTCTTGCACCCGGACGAACTGCGCAGCATCGATCAGCGCCATGTGCCCCATGCCGTGTTCTCCCACCCGCAGGTGGGCTCGGCCGGTCGGACCGAGATGCAGCTGCGCTCCGAGGGACGGCTGTTCGTCACGGGTCGTTGCGACTACGCATCGGTCGCCTACGGCTGGGCGATGGAGGACACGACCGGTTTCGCGAAAGGTGCTCGTCGACGCCCGGGATGCGACGATCTGCGGGGCGCACATAATCGGTCCACAGGCAGCGACCCTGGTCCAGCAGTTGGTCCAGGCGATGCAGTTCGGCATCCCCGCGCACCGCCTCGCCCGTGAGCAGATCTGGTGTCACCCTGCGTTGCCGGAGTTGATCGAGAACGCGCTCCTCGACGCCGTTGCACAGCTCCCACCGAGCGCACTGCGGGCGTAGAGCAGCAGCTAACCCGTTTCGAACGGACCCCTCCCCGTTCGGTAGCGTGGGTCCCCTATGTCGCGCCGACTCGAGATCGAGCTAACCAGTGAACGACCCGATGGCACCTGGACCTGGCGTGCCGCCGGCGCCAAGCAGCCCAAGGGGGAGCTTGACGCCACCGTCCTGCCGCAAGGCTCGAAGGTGGGCGACGTCGTCCGGGCGGACGCGGGAGTTCGCCGTCGACGGAATCGACATCATCGCGGTCCTGCCCCCCAAGGGGGCACGCAAGGAGCCGGAGCTCATCGAAGTCGTCGGAACACGTCGTGACGAGCCGCTGGTCACCCAGCAGTTGGTGTCCAAGGGGCGCGGCGGCCGTAGGGATCGCGGTGATCGCGGAGACTGGGGTGATCGCGGAGGCCGTGGAGATCGCGGAGGTCGTGGCGAACACCGTGACCGTGGCGATCGTCGTGACCCCGGAGAAGGCCGCGATCGGCGTGGGCCGCGCGGGCCCCGCCCCGATCCGGTTCCGGAGCGCCCGAAGCCCAAGCGGCTGCGCGCGGGTCGTGCCCACCGCTCGGCAGTGATGGACGAACTCGCTGTCGAGGAGCGCCCGATCGCCGAGCAGGTCCTACGTGGTGGCGTGCCCGCGGTGCGTGAAGCGATCGCCAAGCAGAACGAGCAGGCCAAGGCCGAGAACCGCCCTGAGATCCCCGCCGACCAGCTGGTGGCACTCGCCGAGAAGCTGCTCCCCCGGCTCCGCGCCTGCCGAATGGCGTGACAAGGCCGACGCCGCGATTGCCGATCTTGACGAGCTCGATCTGCGAGATCTGCGTTCGGTGGTCGTCGCTGCCGACGGCAACACGCGTGACGAGGGATCGCGATCGCTGCTCCAGCAGCTCCAGGAGGGCCTCGCACGCAGGGTCGAGCAGGAGCACACCAACTGGGTGGAGGACATGACAGCGAACCTCGACGCAGGCCGTTTCGTGCGTGCCCTGCGGCTCAGTTCCAGGCCGCCGAAGGCAGGCACTCCCCTGCCGCCCGAGCTGGCCACGCGTCTGATCTCCGCCGTGTCCGAGGGTCTCACGCCCACGGTGAACCAGGACCTCTGGGCGGCGGCTGTCGACGCGCTGGCCTTCTCGCCCGTGCGCAACTCGGTCGTGCCCGCCGGTCGACCCGAGCAGCCTTCCCAGGGCCTGCTCGATGCGGTGACCCGCTTCGGTGATCGGCTTCCCAAGCTGGTCGAGCTGTTCGGCATCGATCCGGCCGCGGTCACCGAGGCCGCCAAGCGTCGACCGCGGGGTGGGCGCGGCGGTTCCAGGCCAGCGGGCAAGGGCGGAGCCAAGGGCTCCGCTCGGGCCTCGGAGTCCAAGAAGAAGGTGCAGGACGCGCCTGTCGCGAATACCGCTGCCGACGAGAGCTCCGGGGAAGAGATCTCCGCCGATGCACCTGTCGAGGACGTGGTGATCGCTTCTCCCGCGGAGCCAGTTGTGAGCGAGCCCGCTGCTGAGGAGCCGGCTGCTGAGGAGCCCGCTGCTGAGGAGACGGCCGTCGACGCTGGCTGAGCGTCGTTCTCAGTAGAGCTCGAGCAGCTGTTCGGGCCGCTCCAACACGATGCCGTCGTGGGTGTCGGAGTCGACCCGCGGGTTCCAGCCGGCCCAGACCATGTCGCATCCGACTTCTGCTGCGCACCTGGCGTCGCCTTCGCTGTCGCCGACCATCGCCACCTGTGCAGCCGTCAGGCCCATGGCATCCAGCAACGGAGCCAGGTGCTTGTGAGACCAGTCGAAGCTGTCCGAGAAGTACGCGAGCTCCGGATGCCAGCCGAGCCGTTCGAGCTCGGCCGCACCTGAGCGGGGGTGCTTGTTGGAGCAGAGAGACCAACGGCCGAGGAGCGGAACGACGCTGGAGACCCCCGCAAAGGGTTCCACCACGTCAACCCTGTACGCATCCGCGTATGCCTCCAACGAGAGCCCCAGCCGGTCGGTCTCCTCGGCGATCGTGTGACCGAAGGTGATCCCCTCACGTGGCACCCCGAGGCGCATGAACGCTCGAACGAGCTCCTCGTCGGAGTCGACGAGCGTGCCGTCGAAGTCGAAGACCAGGGCCTCGTAGGTTCGCCGAATCGTCATGGGGGACACGATGGCATGTTTCGAGGGCGGCACGGCTCGGTCCGTCAACTGGACCGCCCGGTCAAGCAGCGCGACTAGATTCCCGGCCATGACAGTCGAGTATGAGAAGCAGGGCAACGTCGGGATCATCACGATCAATCGACCCGATGCGCGAAACGCCGTCAACAGCGAGGTCGCACAGGGCATCGAGGCGGCGATCGATCAGATCGAGGCCGACGATGAGGTGTGGGTGGGCATCCTCACCGGCGCCAGGACCGACAAGGGCTACATCTTCTGTGCGGGTGCCGACCTGAAGCAGATGGCGGTCGATCCCGGTGGCATGAGCACGGCCAAGGGTGGCTTCGGTGGTTTCGTGCAGCGTGAGCGCACCAAGCCGATCATCGCTGCGGTCGACGGGCCGGCGTTGGCCGGCGGAACCGAGCTGGTCCTGGCGGCCGATCTGGTAGTCGCCTCGCGGACCGCCGTGTTCGGCGTGCCAGAGGTGAAGCGCAACCTGGTCGCGGCGGCCGGTGGTCTGTTCCGCCTACCCCGGAAGCTGCCGCGCAACGTCGCCATGGAGTTGGTCCTGACCGGTCGGCTGGACTTCCCGGCGGAGCGTGCCTACCACTTCGGCTGGGTGAACCGGCTCTGCGAGGAGGGCGAAGCGCTCGAGACGGCGAAGGCGTTCGCTGCAGAGATCACCCAGAACGCGCCGCTGGCGGTACGCGAGAGCCGGGCGATCGTGCTCGAGACGACGGATCAGCCCGACGAGATCGGCTGGAAGCTATCCGGGGAGGGCATCATGAAGATGTTCGGCACCGAGGACTTCTCAGAGGGTCTCACCGCCTTCGCCGAGAAGCGCCCGCCGCAGTGGAAGGGCCGCTGAGCATCCGCTCATGACTTCTCCGACCTGGCCGGCGGTGCGACTTTCAGACGAGCAGGTCTATCAGTCCACTGTCGGCCAGGAGCTCGGCCAACCCCGGACAGAGGCGTAGCTCGCTCACCTGCCAGAGCGGAACAGCACGGACCTCGAGGCCGGCGGGCCCCATCCACATCGCGCCGCCCGCGCCTACCGTCCCGGCATCGATGGGGATCGCTTCGAAGTGGAGCGTCACCGTCGGTGCCTCGGCCTCGACCAGCTCGCTCCAACCAGCGAACGGCCCGCAGACGACCGTCGCCCCGATGTCCTGCTCGACGGCGCGCACCAGTGCCTCGGCCGCCGTCTCCCCAGCTGTGACCGCCGAGCGGGGAAGGTCCCACGACCCGCCGGCCGGACCAGCTCCACGGCGTACCATCACCAGCGAATCCGCCGAGCGGAACAGCGCTGCGACGCACAGCTCCGGCCCCATCGGGACCTCACCCACGGAGATCCCGATGGACCGTGATCGCCCGTGCAACCAGTCCGAAGGATTCGAAGAAGTTCTTGGTCTCGCGGTCACCCGGAAGCGCACGGGCGTCGACACCTATGCAGTCGCGGTCGTTCGCCCAGGTCAGGATCCTGTCCATGAGCAGCGTGCCCACCCCCACCCCACGGGCGGGATCCTCGACGAAGATGTCGGTGACCTCCGCCGCTGCCGTGTTGTCAGCCAGCGGGCGGAGAACCGCCGATCGCGTAGCCGACGACGACATCTCCGAGGCAGCCGACCAACACCAGTTGGTCGAGGTCAGCCAGATCCTCGCTCAGGCACGGACCCGCCGGTTCGGGTCGCACCGAATGCAGAAGGTACATGGCGCCGCCCCTGAGGGGCTTCAGATGCTCTCGTGCGAGCCCGTCGAGGCGAACCAGTTCGTCGAGGTCCTCGGAGATGGCTGATCGGACCCTCGGTGTCGGCTCGGCCGTCGACGACATGGTCAGGAGGCCAGCAGTTGATCAACGCGATTGAGGATCGTCTGGCGGCGCCTGTGTGCAGATTCGTAGGCCTGGACCGCGCGCAGCTCGTCGTGGCCGAGGGTGGACAGACGGGGTACGACCTGGGACGCGGCCAGGCTGTCGTAGTCCTGGATGGGCAGGTCGGCCTCGTCTGGAGGGGGCGTCGTGTCGGTGGTGATCGCCTTCGTTCTGACCGGGTCCGCCTCGGGACCGACCGTGACGGGTCGTGGTGAGGCCCCGATCACTTCCACCCCCGCGGTGTGCTCCATCACGGCCGGATCCGGCGGTGAATCCTCGGCGAGGACCGACAGGACGTCGACGTTCTCGTGTTCAGGCGCCCCGGCCGGGTCGTCCGCGGTCGGCCGAGCCGGCATCAGGGCGCCGACGCACGGGAGCATCGACGCCAACGAGCGCGCGAACTCGGCCTGGCTGCGGGTGCGTTCGACCAGCCGTGGCACCACACCCAACAGCTCGATCAGCAGCTCGGGAGAGTTCGTGGGCGCCTTGTCGTCAAAGGTCATGTTCCAAGGATGCCGCGTCGGGGGCGGACGCGTCGAAGCAGCTGTGCCGCTGGCCGGCGGGCTACTTCCTGGCGGCCCTCTTGATTCGCTGTTCGACGACCTTGATCGATGGGCACGGGTCGTACCCCTCGGGGCAAACCAGATGCCCGGCGCGCCCGAACTGGCGTGGATGCACGATCATGAAGCACGTCGAGCAGGTGAACTCCTCGGCAGACTTGGCTGCGACCCGTTCGCCACCTTCGGCGTCGGTGCGGTCCTCTACGCCCTCATCCTCGTCATCCTCGTCGGTGCCCGCAGCGATCCGGTCCTTGAGGATGGCGTCCAGGTCGGCCTCGACGTCGTCGGGGTTCAGGTCGTCCTCGTCGTCCTCGTCGTCCTCGCCCGCGGGCTTGCGTCGGGCCACGACGGGCTCGTCGTCGTCCTCGTCGTCGTCCGCTTCCTGGCCGGCGACCTCGTCGTCATCATCGCCGGATGGCAGGTTGATGTCGTCTTCGTCGAGCTCTTCGTCGAGCTCGTCCTCGTCCGGTGCTCCGACGTCGTCAGCGTCGATGTCCTCGTCCAAAGTGGGGTCTTCCAATCAGGTTCACGCGGCCGCCGCACATGGGCGCTGCGGTTCATTCGGGGCGCATCATAGACACACCCGGCAGCCGGACGGGGTGTTGGCTCCGCACAGAGGGTCGGTTCCGTGCCGAAGGCTCAGCCGGCGCTCGCCCGTCGGGCCTCGGCGTTGCGTTCCGCCTGGAGTCGCTCGAGCTCGGGCTCACCTGAATGATCGACGAAGGTCATCATCTCGGCGATCGCCCTGTGGCCGGCCTGATCGGCGATCAGACGGTGCATCTCCTGGCCGACGGAGCGGTACCCGGGGTGACCCTGGACCGACGTGCGCAGCTCGATCAGGTGCATCGCCTCCCGCGCGTTGAACTGCATCACGTAGCGGATCCGGTACGCCAGCGACACCGCGTAGGCGGCCCGCTCCGGGAATCGCTCTGCGAGATCCGACCACAGCTGGGCCGACGTGGCCATGGCGTCGTCGAAACGCCCTCCGAGGCCGGCCTCTTCGACTGCGACCGGGCGCGTGTAGCCGAGCCGCGGAGACAGCGACTGCCATTCGGTGGTCATCAGCCGGTGCCGTTGGAGGTCCCTGAACGCCCCGTAGTCGGACACGACGTCGAAGCGGTAGTCCGTGCGCTCCAGGGCCCTGCCGGGCTTGTGGCGACGATTGCTGCGTTCCCCGACGTAGGAGCGAACGACTGCCAGGCGGTCCTCGATCGCCATGGCGCGTACCCGGTCGAGCACTTGGGTCTCGGGGAGGCTGGTGTACGGGTAGAGCATCGCGGCGATCGCCTTGACCTCTCCCTCGGGATCCCAGTCGACGAGAGTGACCGACGCCGCCGAGGGTTCGGTCGCCTCATCCCCCGGCAGGAGCTCGTATGCGGTCGCCTCCATGGCCATCCGGGTACCCGACATGTAGTCGGACCAGGCCTGCCCCCGCTCGGGCAGATCGACACGGCGCAGGAAGCTGGGCACCACCTTGCGCAGCTCGGTGAGCATCAGCTCCGCGTAGGTCCGCGCCTCCGGCAGCGGGTGGGCCCGCATGCGCAGGAGCAGCGCCTCATAGCCCTGGCCGGAGCCGTAGATGCCGACGTTGGACACCGCCGACGCTGGCAGGATCCCTCGGGTCGCGTCGAAGGCCTTGGCGCGGATCGCCTGGCGGTAGACGAAGTCGGAATCCTGCTCGCTCTTGGGGTAGCGCTCGCGGAAGTAGTCCTGGATCTCGGTGGCCAGCTCGCCGTAGGTGTCGAAGAGCCGGTCCATGTCGCCCACGTAGCGCGCGCGCCAGGTTGGAACCGAGGATCTCGGGATCGCGGTGGTAGCGGTACCTGCCTCCCAGACGCTCGTCGTAGGGGATGTAGCGGGTCGACTGCTCCAGGTACGACATGAGTCGTCCCCACTCGAGGATCTTGGTCAGGAGGTTGGACGCCTGCTCGCATGCAAGGTGCACCCCGCCGAGTTGGGCGACGCTGTCGTCCCCGTACTCGAAGAACACGCGGTCGTAGAGCTGCTCGGCCCGCTCGAGCCCGATGGTCGCATCGATCGACTCGTCCCCGCTGGTGTCGAGCTCGCCCACGAACTCGTCGAGGAACAGCCGGCGCAGGGACTTCGCTGACCGGGAGTAGCGGGCGAACAGCGCGCCCTTCACGACCTCGGGCAGGTTGACCAGCGCGAACACCGGTCCGTCGAGATTCGTGAAGTAGCGCCGGAGCACGGAGCGTTCCTCGTCGCTGAACTGCTCGCTCACATAGGTGGGAACGGGTGGACTCACGGCCGCGAGACTAGGGCCGGGCGCCTTGTGCGCCGGGGATGGCGCCCGGTGGAGCGGCCCAGCAGTCGACGATGGTCGCGGCCATGGCCTTGGCGCCGTCGATCACCGCTCGGTCCCCCCTGGGCCCGCGTGCGTGCTCGGCGAACTCGGGGGTGTGGATGGACACCCCGGGCGGCGCCACCGCGAGCATCGGGTGGATGCTGGCAACCACGTGGCTGACATCGCCCATGTCGGTGCTCCCCACGACCTCGGGCCTGTCGGCCTGCGCTGGGTGCACCCTGCCCAGTGCGGCAGCGTTGCGTTCGTAGAGCGCCAGAAGCTCGGTCGAGTCCTGCAGGTCCGAGTACGGCGGATCGATCCACCGGTACTCGAATCCGCAGCCGGCGGCGTCGGCACCTGCCCGGAGGCACGCCAGGACCCTCTCCTTGAGATCGGCGAGCCCCGCGATGGTGGCGGAACGCACGTACCAGGTGGCTGCAGCGGTGCGTGGCACGATGTTGGGCTTCTCACCTGCCTCGGTGAAGATGCCGTGCACACGCTCGTCGGGGGCTATGTGCTGACGGAGCGCAGCAACGTTCATGTAGCCGAGCACGGCGGCATCGAGGGCGTTGCGTCCGAGCTCCGGCGCGGCCGCGGCGTGCGATGCGATGCCGTGGTACCTGACCTCGAGGGTCTGGATCGCGAGTGTCCGCATGGTGGGGAGGTCGTGGTCCGCGGGGTGGATCATCATCGCCGCAGTGAGGCCGTCGAAGGCCCCTTCACGGATCATGAACACCTTGCCGCCGCCACCCTCCTCGGCCGGGCAGCCGAGGATCCGCACCCGACCCTCCAACTCCTCGGCGACCGCTGCTGCGGCAAGACCGGCACCCAGTCCTGCAGCGGCGATGACGTTGTGGCCACACGCGTGGCCGATGTCGGGCAGCGCGTCGTACTCGCAGCACACTGCGACCACCGGGCCAGTGGTGCCGGCCTCGGCCACGAACGCAGTGTCCAGGCCGAACGCATGCCTGACAGGGGTCAGGCCGTGCGCCTCGAGCATGTCGCAGAGCAGGTCGTGCGCGTGGTGCTCCTCGAAGCAGAGCTCAGGGTGTTCCCAGATGCTGTGCGAGACGTCGATGAGCGAGGGTGTCAGGCGGTCGATCTCGGCGGACACTCGGGCGTGGGCGTTCACACGGTCAAGCTACTGCGGGTGCTCGAGCACGATCTTGCCGATCTGCTCGGCCGCTCGGAGCCGTTCGAGCGCCTCCGGATAGCGAGACAGCGCAACGATCTCGTCGATGACCACCGGTAGACCCTCGGCCATCAGCGCTGTCACGTGACGGAACTCCTCCTGGCTGCCGCAGCTCGCGCCGATTATGTCGAGCTGCTTGAAGAACAGTCGTGGAAGGTTCAGCTCGACCTTCGGTCCCGACGTACCACCGCACACGCACATCCGTCCGCCGTGGCGCAACGTCCGGATCGAGTACTCCCATGTGGCCGGCCCGATGGAATCGACCACGATGTCGGCGCTCACCGGGTACGGCTCAGCCGAGTCGAATGCATCCTCTGCTCCCAGGTCCATGGCGATCGCCCGCTTGCGCGGATCGCGGCGAGGTGACGAAGACCCTGGCGCCGAGGTGGCGGGCGAGCACCAGGGCGGCGGTCGACACTCCGCCACCGATCCCGGTCACCAGCACGGTGTCATCCGAGCTGATCCGCGCGCGACGCAGGAGCCGCCAGGCGGTCGTGGCGCACACCGGGTAGCTCGCCGCTTCGGCCCATGTCCGCCCGGCGGGCTTCGCCTCGAGTTGGTGGGCATCCACCGTGCAGAACTCGCCGTGTCCGCCCCAGCAATGCTCGCCCAGAAGGCGCATCTCCGGATGCAACACCGAGTCGAGCCCCATCTCGAGGGCTTCCTCGGGTACCAGAGCGGTGTTGACCACCACTTCGTCACCGGGCTTCCAGCGCGTCACCCCCTCGCCGACCTCGTCGACGATCCCGGCCACGTCGTTGCCCGGCACATGCGGGAAGGCGGGGGGCTTCGGCAGACCTGTCGTGAGCCAGAGATCCATGTGGTTGAGCGCCGAGGCGACGACTCTGACCCGTACCTTCCCCGGACCGGTGGCCGGTGTGGTGACCTCGCCCCATACGTACTGCCCCGGTGATTCTGGAAGGTGCCACGCGTGCATCCTGTCGAGGGTAGCGACTGTGCGTCGTCGAGCGGCTCAGACGACCACCACGAGCGCGTCGGGTCGACACGACACCTCGAGGCGAGCCACGCGCCCGATGGGACGACCGTCGATCTCGATCTCGAGGCCGTCACGTCCCAGGTCGAAGGCGTCTGCGGCGGTCCGCCGCTCCTCGAGGGCCGGATGCGGCACGTGAGAGCCGGAGAGGACCCGCTTGCGGGCCGCTCGGCGGTCACCGCGCGGAACTGCTCCGGATGTCACGTCCAACCTGCCGTCGTTCGGGTGTGCCCGGGGGCCCAGGTCCATCTGGCCCACGAAGGAACCGTTCATGATCACGAGCAACTCGCCGTCGAAGATCTTGCTGCGCCGGCTCGGCCTTCCGATCAGGTACGAGAGAAGGATGAGCTCTCCCCCGCCGTCGGCGCGGACGACACCGACGTCCACGGGAAAGCGCATCGCCCGACCGGACCGGAGATCTTCCTCGCTGTGGTCCGGAGATCCCAGAGTCCTGTGCAGGTCCCCTCCGAGCAGCCCGATCTCGGTAGGCAGCACCCCAGTGGAGTCATGGGCCGACTGGAGTGCCTCCGATGCTTCTCGGTCGCTCCGGTGGATCCGGGCCCCGGCGGCCAGTGCGCCCGGTACACCCCAGTCACGTCCACGACGGATCGTCACTCTGGACTTCCGGCGCTCAGGATCACACCACGTAGGAGCGCATCCGCTCCACGACCTGCGGCTGATCGTGTCTCCTCTACGGCCGCGACGGCAGCGATCTGGCGCAACAGATCGACGAGCTGGCGCACGTTGCGTACGAAGTCCCCGCCGGTCAGATCTTCGTCGAGGACCAAGTTGAGATCCTGGCCGGATGCCCACGCCCAGGCGGTGGCGGCGAAGCCCGGTTCGGGTTGGCGACCCGTGGGGACCTCGAGCGCGCGCTCGGTAGCATGCAGCTTCGCTGTGAGGCCGGCCAGCATCCCGATCCTCTCCGCGACTTCCCGGCTGGGCATCACCGGTGGTGGCGGGGGGTCGGCGCTGCGGTGCTCATAGGTGAAGCAGCTGGCCAGGGCCGCTACGTCGGCGGCTTCGAGGTCGTCGAAGACGCCCTCCTCCAGTGCGATCGAGATGAGCAGGTCGCTCTCGTGGTAGATGCGCCTGAGGCGCTCGCCGCTGGCGGTCAGCTGCCAGTCCCCGACGTGGCCGGTCCTCCTCAGCACGTCGAGTACAGAATCGAACTGCGCGACCAGACCGGACCCCCTCCGCGACATCTCTCGATCGAGGCGCCGGAGCTCGTCTCTCAGTCGCCTGCCGGCGTGGTGCCCGGCGAGGAGTGCGTCACGATCCGGGTGGCCGTGAAGCGGGTGGTGCTCGACCGCTCTGCGCGCCTCGGCCAGTTCCCCCGAGGGTTCCGGCAAGGCTCGTCGTCTTCGGAGCCGCTCGACGTCAACGCGAGCGAGCAGTGTCGCGGCCTCCCTCCTGAACGCCGGATCGCGGGGCAGGTGGGGCACCGGCAGGTCCAGGCGGCCGAGCATCACCACGGCCCGGTCCGCGTTGGAAGGGTCCAGCGTGACCGGGTCGGCCCCGGTCGTGGCTGCGCGGACCCTCGTCCCACCACGGCGCTGCGACACCGCGAGCACCACGAGCACCTGGCTCCCGCGCCGGGTCGTCCGCTCGATGACGTCCCCGGGCCGCAGTGACCGCAGCGAGTCCTCGATCTCCTGACGGGATCCCTGTCTTCGTCGGCGAGCGTCGTCCAGGGCGTCCTTGACCTCTACGTAGCCGGCGACGTCGAAGACCCCGTGCGCAGTGCCGATCGGCGGCGCTGTGATGTCCAGCTCACCCTGGAGCCTGACGCGGCGGGCCTCGAGGCGGACCAGCGCCCGGTCAGCCTGGAACTGGGCGAACGATCGCCGGAGCACCTGCTGTGCGGTGTCGCGGTCGTAGCGCCGTACGAGGTTGGCCGCCATGTTGTAGGTGGGGCGGAACGCCGACGCCAGGGGGAACTCCCTGCTGGCCGCCAACGAGGCAACCTGGTCGAAGGCCGCGAACGGGCTCCAGAGGACCACTGCAGTGCCCTCGTCGTCGAGGCCGCGCCGTCCGGCCCGACCCGTCAGCTGGGTGAACTGGCCGGGCGTCAGCATCTGGTGGGACTCGCCGTTGAACTTCGAGAGTCGCTCGATCACGACCGAGCGGGCGGGCATGTTGATGCCGAGGGCGAGGGTCTCGGTCGCGAACACCACCTTCAGCAGGCCCTCGTTGAAGCACGCCTCGACCACTTCCCGAAACGCCGGCACCATGCCAGCGTGGTGCGCCGCGCAACCGGTCTCCAGGGTGTCGAGCCACTCGCCGTAGCCGAGCACTCCGAGATCGGCATCGCTCAAGGAGTCCGTGCGGGCCTCGGCGATGGCACGTATGCGGGCCCGCTCGTCGGATCCGGTGAGGCGTACCCCTGCGTTGCGACAGGCCTTCGCCGCGTCGTCGCACGCGTTGCGGCTGAAGATGAAGTAGATGGCCGGGAGCAGCGCTTCGGTGTGCAACCGTTCGATCGTCTCGACCCTGCGTGGTGTGAAGAAGCGGGACCTGGGGCGGCCGCTTGGTCCTCGGCGAACCGGTCGGTCGACGTCGAAGCGGTGTCCCTCCGGGTTGGGTCGTCCGTGCACGAGCAGGGGAACCAGGTGCTCACGTTCGGCGCTGCGGTCACCCACCATGAGCACCGGATCGAGACGGATGGGCCGGTTGTGCTCGAGCACAGTGTGGGTGGGGCCGCGGAGCGTGGCGATCCACTCCCCCAGCTCGTCGGAGTTGGAAACGGTCGCAGAGAGGCAGACGAACCTGGCCGAGGCCGGTGTGTGGACCAGGACTTCTTCCCATACAGGACCCCGGTATGCATCCTGGAGGAAGTGCACCTCGTCGAGCACCACCCACGCCAGCCCCTCCAGCGCCCCCGACCCTGCGTAGACCATGTTGCGCAGCACCTCGGTGGTCATCACGACCACCGGTGCATCGGCTCGAATCGAGTGGTCACCGGTCAGCAGGCCGACCCGTTCGTCGCCCAGTTCACGGCGGAGGTCGTTGAACTTCTGGTTGGACAGCGCCTTGATCGGCGCGGTGTAGAAGCAGCGCCGACCGGCACGCAGCGCCAGAGCGACCGCATGCTCGGCGACGACGGTCTTTCCCGCACCGGTCGGTGCACAAACCAGCACGTTCTCGCCACGGTCGAGTGCCGCTGCCGCGTCGAGTTGGAACCCGTCGAGGCGGAACTCGCGCTCGAACACAGCTCAGGTGTCGTCCGGCCCGGGTTCGGGCTCGGGCTCGGTGCTGCGCCGGCGGATCATGATCCGCCCGATCAGGATGCTGATCTCGTAGAAGAGGTACATCGGCACCGAGAGCGCTGCCAGCGAGAAGGGGTCCCCCGACGGGGTGATGGCGGCGGCGAGGACGACGATCACCAGGACCGTCTGGCGACGCCACGACGAGAGTTGCTTCGGGCTGACGACTCCGAGCATCTGGAGGGCCACCAGCACGATCGGGAAGAGGAACCCGACACCGAACGCGAGCATCATGAACAGCGACAGACGCACGAACTCGTTGGGGCCGGAACGGATGTCGATGTCCGGACCGCCGATCTGGACCAAGAAGGCGACCGCCTTTGACAGGGTCACGTAGGCGACGAATGCGCCGAGAACGAAGAGCACCAGAGCGGAGCCGACGAACGCGATCGCGTAGCGACGCTCACGTCGGTACAGGCCGGGCGCGATGAAGCGCCAGAGCTGCCACAACAGCACGGGCATCGCCAGGAACAGCCCCCCGTACCCTGCGACCTTGAGGCGCAGGCTGAACGGGTCGAGCAGGTTGGTGACCAGGAAATCGCAGTTGGCTTCGGCGTTCTGTGCGACCAGTGCGCTGCAGTACGGCTTGTTCAGCACGTCCATCAGCCACGGGTACAGGAACCACGCCGGGATCATCATCAGCGCGACCGCGCCGACGCTGATCAGGAGGCGGTAGCGCAACTCCCGCAGATGATCGGCAAGGGTCATGTCGGCGCCGCTGCGTTCCGCGCCCTTCAGGATCTCGGGACGCTTCACGTCGGCTGGTCGCCCCGTACTTCGTCCTGGACGGGTTGTGCCTTCTCGGGTTCCTCGGCGTCGGCGGAGGCTTCCGGCGTCTCTTCAGCCCTGGCTGCGGCAGCCTCACGGAGGGCACGTTCGTCGGCCTCTGCCTCACGCGCGTACTCGGACAGCTTCTGGCGGGGGCGGGTCGCCAGCTCGCCGAGCTCCTTGATGGGCTGCATGGACGGATCGGCCATCACGTCGCGTACCTCGGCTTGCACGCCCTCGGTCATGGTCCTCATCTTGTGCATCATCTTGCCTGCGCTGCGCGCCAACTCGGGCAGGCGCTCGGGGCCGAGCACGACGAGAGCGACGAGGGCGATGATGACCATCTCACCGCCTGTGAGGTTCTGGAGGAAGCCGGTCAGGCCCGTCCCGGCCATGCGGCGAGCCTACCGGTGGGTCCGTGCCGACACGGTAGCGGCCAGCGCCTCGGTCTCGGTCCGGAGCTCGTCCACCGATGCGCCGCGGACTGCTGTGTGGTGGTGCGCAAGGACTGCGGTCGCCGAGTCCACCCTGGCGATCGACCGGAAGGCGAGAAGGGCAGCGGCCACCACCATCGAAATTGTGAGGAGCACGACGATCACGCCAACACGCTACCCGGACGCGACGGACGCCCCGGCACAAGGCAGCGGGGCGTCCTCAGCACCGTACCCCTGGCCGGGGGTACGAGAATCAAGGTCATGGACCGGCGTTCAGCCTTCGGTCATAGTCGCGAGCGTCACGAACCAGTCGGGGGTGTTCAACAGGTCGTGGAAGTCCAGGACGTCGTCGTGGGAGATGACGTTCAGCCCGATCTTGCGCTCGCCGAGCTCCGCGGGCATCCGCCAGGTCTCGCAGTCCACGCCCGCAGCGACGAGCACGTCCACCACGTGGGACTCGGCGGGCCGCACTTCGATCATGCGACACACCGGGCAGCGGAACAGGTAGGTCGAGTCGTCGGTGTTCTCGCACGTCCTGACCCGGAGGTCCCACGACCGCAACTCGACGTCACCACAATCGCTACAGGTGGCACGGATGAGCGCCATTGAAATCTCCTCGTTCGCCGTTCCCGATCTATTTCGGCCGCATCAGGTCGGGAGTTGACATTTACGGGCGAGGATCCCGCTCCCCGGCCAGAGCTCGACCCCCTGTGCCATCGGCTGGCAACATGGCAAGGCATGCCCACGAGCTACCCGACACTGGGCCTGCCGGCCATCCTCTTCGCCCACAGGGGTGCCCGTGCCCACGCACCTGAGAACACCGTCGAAGCGTTCCAACTGGCGCTCCGACTCGGTGCGACAGGTATCGAGAGCGACGTCTGGCGCACAGAGGACGGCCGTGTGGTGCTGGACCACGACGGTGTGGTCGGGTCGATCCTCCGCCGGTCGCGGAGTCGGCGAAGTCCAACGGGACGAACTTCCAGCGCACATACCTGAACTGTCGGATCTCTATCGGGAGTGCGGGACAGCGTTCGCCCTGTCGCTCGATGTCAAGGACCCTGCCGCGTTCGACGGTGTGCTGGAGGCGGCACGAGCTGCCCGCGCCGCCGTGTCGTTGTGGCTGTGCCACCCGGAGCTGGAACAGCTGGTCGAATGGAAGCAGCGATGTTCTCCTGCTCGGCTGGTCCACTCGACACGGGTGACGACGCTCGAGCGCGGCACCGAGCACCATGCGTCGCAGCTGCGTGAGCTGGGCGTCGACGCGGTGAACCTGCACCACAGCGAGTGGAGTGCCGGCACCGTCGCGATGTACCACCGGTTCGGCCGCTACTGCTTAGGCTGGGACGCACAACAGCCCAGGATCATCACCGCTCTGCTGAACATGGGCGTCGACGGCATCTACAGCGACCACGTCGACCGGATGGTCGACGCATTCGCCACGCTGGACTGACGCCTCGCCGTCGGTCGATCCGTTATCGCCGGCGCGTCGGAGTGCGCTGCACGCTAGAGCGGGCCGACTCGGCCCAACGGCCACATGATCATGAACACGCGTCCGACGATCGTGTCGGGGTCGATCGGGCCAGAACACGCGGCCGTCGGTCGAATCCCCGCGGTTGTCGCCGAGGACCAGGATCCTGCCGTCGGGGATCTTCAGTGGTTCCTCGATCCCGTAGGTCATCGTCCCCTCGGCGAGGTACGGCTCCTCGAGGAGTCGTCCGTCGACGTAGACACGACCATCCCTGGTCGATATCTCCTCACCTGACAGGCCGATCACCCGTTTGATCAAGTCCTTGGGGTCATCGGGGCCGGCGGCGATGCTCTCGGGCCGGCTGAACACGACCACGTCGCCACGGTTGAGGCCATGGGCGTCGTAGCTGAGCTTGTTGACCAGCACACGGTCGCCCTGCTCGAGGGTGGGCACCATCGAAGCCGACGGGATCCGGAATGCCTGTACGACGAAGGTCTTGATCAGCAACGCCACGAGCACGGCGGCGACTATCACCGCCACCCACTCGATCGTGTTGCGGAGACTCGACCTGGTCTGTGAGCTCCGCCCCCGAGCGGCGGGCTCGGGCCCCTCCTGCTGACTCATCGTCGACTCAGTCATCCGACCGGAGCCTACCGGCGGGCGTCGCGGGTGCCTCGTCGCCGCGATAGCGGGCCAGGAGTCGTCGTGCAGCGGCTGCTCGCACCGGAATCAACGACTCTCCGGTCGCCACATCGGTGACCTCGACACCCGGTCCGAGCCTCAGCACGAGCCGTTCGAGCCAGGGCGTGGCCGTGACGGGAAGCACGATCCGTACCCGCCCGTCCTCCAGCTCCTCGAAGTCGTCGCACGGGTAGGTGGACGCCACCCAGGCTGCAGCGGCGGGCGCGACCAGTTCCACCGAACGCTCGGGTTCGGACAGGTCGAACGCCCTGTCGAGCTCGGGCTCGGGTGCGACGAACGCACCGTCGAGCAGCTCGACCGTAGCCACCCTGTCGAGGCGGAACAGGCGCTCCCCCTCGGCGAGGTGGCACCACGCCTGCAGGTACCAGTGACCTTCGCGGGCCACCAGGCGGTACGGCTCGATCCGACGGATGGACGGTTCGTCGCGACCGAAGCTGTAGTAGCTGATCTCGACCGGGCGGCGGTCGCTCGCCGCTCGGCGCACGGTCGCGAACACCTGCGGGTCGGCATCGCCCAGAGCGACGTCCAGTGCACCTGTCGCCCCGGGACCGAGCGCCGTGACGAGCTTGTCGACCGCACGGGCCAGGGTTCCGTCGGGATCGAGGCCCGTCCTGGCGGTCAGCGCCCTTCCGGCGGCCAGCAGCGTCAGTGCTTCCTGGTGGGTCAGACGCAGGGGCTGACGGAAGTAGTCGCCCACGTGGACCGTCACCCGGTCATCGTCGATGGTGACCTCGGCGAGCATGTCCGGTGTGAAAGGGTGCAGGCCGACGTTGTAGAAGACGAACTCGAGGTCGTCGATCAGCTCCTTGCGAGTCAGGCCGAACCGGTCGCAGATCTCCGAGACCTGAGCGCCCTGGTTCTTGAGGATCCATGGCAGCACGGCGAGGATCCGCTGGACCCGATCCGTTCGCGGTCACACGGCTCACGGCGCCTCCTCCCCCGCCATCGCGATCAGGCTATCGATGAGGTCCTGGCGCATTCTCTCCGGAGAGAGCAGCTCCGCCCGGTCGAGCAGGTTGAGCACGAAGCCGCGAAGGGCGACGGGGTTCCGTACGGTCAGCGCCAGGACGACTGCGCCATCCTCACGTCGCTCGTGCACCCGTAGTCCCGGGTCCTCGTTCAGAACTGCCGCGGCTGACCTCCGGGTCGAGCAGCAACAGGGCCTCCTCGGGCTCCTCATCACCGAGCTCCCACGGACGAAGGCGGACGCCAACGGGATCAGAGGGCGGTTCGAAGGCGCCGGGCGCACCGCTGTCGAGACCGTCCGCGATCCGGTCCAGGCGGAAGCTACGCCTGGCGCCACGCTCGAGGTCGAAGCCGGTCAGCGTACCAGCGTCCCCGCTCGAACTGGAGCCGGTACGGATGCACACGACGTTCGTCGTCTCCGTAGCGGAAGGTGATCGTACGGTGTTCGAGCACAGCGACGAACAGGTCGAGCAGCACGGCGGGTGTCGGTACCTCCCCGAGCGTCTCCGGGGTGTAGTTCGTGAGCGGGGTACCGCCGAGCTTTCGCAGAGCTTCGTCGGGCTCGTCGTCGAGTCCCTCGAGCTGCACGGCGGCAGCCGCGAGCTGGATCGCAGCAAGCTCGTCGAGATCGAACCCGGGATCGGGCAGGGCGTAGGTCTCCGGGTGGATCGTGTAGGCGGCCCGCGGCTGCTCATGGTGCTCGACGGTCACCGTCTCGATCGGTATCCCTAGTTCGCGCAGATCGTCCTTGTCGCGTTCGAACGCACGGTGGAACGCCTCGTCGGAGCCGCTGGAGTAGCCGGGAACTCGCGAGCGGAGCTCCTCGGCCGTGAGCGGAACCCCCGTGTCGAGTAGCGCCGCGGTCAGGTTCAGCAGGCGATCGAGCTTGGCCACGTCGGGATCCTACGGGGTGTCGAGATGCTCGTCGGCAGATGTGACGAGCCTCGCCAGAAGGCGACCGGCGGCGGCCGCCGCTGCAAAGAACAGCGGGTCCTGATCCACCGTGCGCCCCATGGTCGTGACGTGCAGACCATGGCGTTCGAACAGCTCCTTGGCGCTGGGCCCGTGACCAGCGGGGACCAGATGGACCCCGTGCAGCGATGCGACGTCAGCTGGCTCGGTCGCGACTAGAGGCGTGCTGTGGGTCAGCTGGAGGGCCGTGACCGTGTGGTGCGACACCCCTCGGTGACGATCCCTGGGGTCGCCGTCAGAAGCCCGAACGCAGAGCACCGCCCGCCCGCCGAGCGACTGGACCAGGTCGAGGATCGGCGCCACCTCGATTCCGGTGGTGCCCAGGCGTGTCCCGGTGCCGACGACTCCGGGTCCCATGCCGACGACGACGGCGTCCGCGTGGAGTGTGTGAGCGGCCAGTCCGAGAGCCGAGGCGACCGTCACGGCCTCGAGGTCACCCCCGAACGCATGGCCTGCGGTGACCGTGCCGGCCAGGAGGTCCCGCTCCACGAGCGCGGCGACGAGGTCGGAGAGCGCAAGCGGCAGGCTGGCGCCGTCGGTCATCACGAAGATGAGCCGGCGCCCAGGAGCGGCGTCGGCGAATGCCGCTGCCACGGTGGCGACCTGGCTGTGGACCGAGCAGACAGCCACGGGCAGCCCTCCCAGGGGCTGGTCGACCTCGGGGTGGGCGAGTTCATCGGTCCCCGCGTCGAACTGGAGACTCGTGTAGCGGAGCTTCATTATGTGCTCCGGGCCAGGCTGTACGAACTCGTCGCGGGCGAGGTTCCAGTGCACGAAGTGCCAACCGCCAGTGCCGAGCCCGAGCTCTACCGCGGTCGTGTTGACCACGATCCTGTCACCGACGTCACAGGTGCCGGTCAGTTGGGTGAGGGAGTACGCCCTGGCGTGCGAGCCGTCAGCCATGCGGACCTCCACACGCTGCAGGCCCGGCCGTTCGGAGATGACCTTCGTGACCTCGACGGTACGGAAGCTCGGCATCAGAGAGAGGCGATGAGGCGCTCGACCCGCTCGTCGTTCGCCAGGAACGGGTCCTTGCAGAGCACCGTGCGCTGGGCCTGGTCGTTCAGCTTCAGGTGCACCCAGTCGACGGTGTAGTCCCGCTTGCGTTCTTTGGCACGGCGGATGAACTCACCCCGCAGGCGTGCCCTGGTCGTCTGGGGAGGAGTCTCCATCGCCTCGGCGATGGCGGCGTCGGTCACGACGCGCTCCACCCGGCCGGCCTGCTGGAGCTTGTAGAAGACCGACCGCTGACGATCGATGTCGTGGTACTGCAGGTCGAGCAGCGCGACCTTCGGGTGACTCAGTGGCAGGTCGTGGCGGTTCCGGTACGCCTCGATCAGGTTGTGCTTGGTTACCCAGTCGACCTCACGGTCGAGCGACAGCGGGTCGGTCGCGAGCCCTGACATCACGTGTTCCCACATGACCAGCGCCTGCTTCTCCTGTGGCAACAGGTCGTGGGTCTCCGCATAGCGCAGGGCGCGATCCAGGTAGTCGGACTGGATCTCCAGCGCGGACGCCTCGCGGCCGTTGGCAAGGCGCACCCGTCGGGTGCAGGTGATGTCATGGCTGATCTCACGGATCGCCCGGATCGGGTTCTCCAGGGTCATGTCCCTCAGGACGACGGCCGGGTCCTCGAGCATCCGCAGGATCAGCGAGCAGGCGCCGACCTTGAGATACGTCGCGTACTCGCTCATGTTCGAGTCGCCGACGATGACGTGCAGCCGCCGATATCTGTCGGAGTCGGCGTGGGGTTCGTCGCGGGTGTTGATGATCGGCCGCGAGCGCGTCGTGGCCGAGGAGACGCCCTCCCATATGTGTTCCGCCCGCTGGGAGATCGAGAACTGCGCGCCACGGGCCGTCTGGAGGACCTTGCCGGCACCCGCATAGATCTGACGGCTGACGAGGAAGGGTATGAGCACCTCTGAGTAGCGGTTCAGGTCGTCGTCGCGGCTGGTGAGGTAGTTCTCGTGGCAGCCGTAGCTGTTGCCTGCCGAGTCGGTGTTGTTGCGGAACAGGTAGATGTCGCCCCGGATTCCCTCTTCTGCCATCCGATGTCTGAGCGGACTCGACGAGCTGGCCCAGGATCCATTCCCCCGCCTTGTCGTGGGCGACCAGGTCGTGCAGGGAGTCGCATTCCGGAGTCGCGTACTCAGGGTGCGAACCGACATCGAGGTACAACCGGGCGCCGTTCGCCAGGAACACGTTCGAGGACCTTCCCCACGACACGACGCGCCGGAAGAGGTATCGGGCGACCTCATCGGGGCTGAGGCGTCGCTGGCCGCGCAACGTACAGGTGACGCCGTACTCGTTCTCGAGTCCGTAGATCCTGCGTTCCACGGCCATCACGCTAGCGGTACCGGCCTGGAACACGGCGCAGCCCTTCTGCGCGGACGGGGCCGAGAGTCAACCGGAACGGTCGTGACCCATCCGGCTCATCCGCGCTCCAGGAGCTCGGCCAGTTCGGAGTCCTCGATCCGACGGAAGGTGCGCCGACCGTTCGATCGGGCGAGTACGGCGACCTCGAGATCTGCTGCACCGAGTGTCCGTTCGGGGCCTTCCGAGCGCGCCGACAGCAGCACCGACGCGCGGACTGCAGAACCGAACCACGTTCCCATGCGCTGGCGAGTCGGGCGCTGATGGCATCTGCCTCACCGCCGAGGACACAGGTGCTGTCCTCGTCGATCAGCGTCCCGTCGTAGAGGATGTGGAACAGGTGGTCGTCGGAGGCGTCGTGACCCACCTCGGCCACCAGGATCTCGACCTCCATCGGCTTCATCTCGTGGGTGAAGACCTGACCGAGCATCTGCGCGTACTGGTTGGCGAGGCTGCGCGCATCGACGTCCTCGCGGCTGAACGAGAAGCCCTTCAGGTCGGCGTGACGCACGCCCGCGATCCGCAGCTGGTCGAACTCGTTGTACTTCCCGACACCGGCGAAGCCGATCCGGTCGTAGATCTCGGAGATCTTGCGCAACATGCGCGAGGGGTTCTCGGCGCACAACAGGATGCCCTCGTCGAAGGTGCAGGCCACCAGAGCACGACCACGCGCTATGCCCTTGCGGGCGTAGTCGGCGCGATCCTTCATCATCTGCTCGGGGGCGACGTAGAACGGCATTGTCATCGGGGAGCCCCTCCTCTGCCGGCAGAGATCTGCTCGATCATCGCGCTGTAGCGACCAGCCAGGTCCTGGTCGTCGAGCCTGGTGAAGCCATCGGCGTCGATCGTGGCAACCACCGGGTAGATGCCCCTGACGAGATCGGGGCCACCTGTCGCCGAGTCCTCGTCGGCGGCCTCGTAGAGGGAGCGGATCGCCAGGTCGATCGCCTCGTCGCTGGTCATCGCCTCACGCCATCCAAGTTTGATCACGGTCGTGGCGTGGAGGCTCCCGGAACCGGTGGTCGCGTGGTCGTACTCCTCGTAACGGCCACCGGTCACGTCGTACTGGAACAAGCGGCCGACCTCACGAGAGGTGTCGAACCCGGCGAAGAGTGGCACGACGGCCAGGCCCTGCATGGCTGCAGGCAGGTGGTTCCGCACCATCTGTGAGAGCTGGTTCGCCTTGCCCTCGAGGCTCAGCGGTGCTCCCTCGACCTTCTCGTAGTGCTCGAGCTGCAACTGGAACAGACGCACCATCTCCACCGCCGGCCCGGCCGCACCGGCGATCGCCACACCGGAGTGGCGGTCTGCCGGGAACACCTTCTCGATCGAGCGGTGGCTGATGAAGTTCCCCGATGTGGCCCGGCGGTCGCCGGCCATCACCACGCCGCCCGAGTAGCGCACGGCAACACACGTCGTGCCGTGAGTCACCTGGAACCGCTCGTCGACGGGAGAGTCCGGAACACTCGGGGCCAGCCCTGCATGGCGAACGAGAGATGCGAAGTCGGGACCCGGGTCGGCGCCCGGTGGAAAGCTCGGGAGAGTCACGGGGCGCAGGCTACAAGGCTGCACGCGCCGTTCACTGCCCGCCCTTCTGGATGTAGGACTTCACGAAGTCCTCGGCGTTCGTCTCGAGTACGTCGTCGATCTCGTCCAGCAGTTCGTCCAGCTCGGCCTTGATCTTCTCGCCGGAGTCGCTCACCGGCGTCTCCTCGACGACCTCGTCCTCGCGACGCTGCGGCGCAGGCTTCTTCTTCAGTTCACGTTCAGGCATCGTGGGTCCTCCGCGTCGCGGCTCACCGTACCCCGCGCGGGTATGAAACCCGCGGCGCGCGACGAACCTTCCCGTCTGCTCGCCTGCAGTCAGGCTCTCAGCTTGGCGAGCAGGTCGGCGGCAGATGTCGCCCCGTCTATCAGGTCGCCGACGGCGTCGCGGGTCCCCTTGGCAGGTTCGAGCATCGGCACTCTCTGCAGTGACGCCGCTCCCGTGTCGAACACCACCGAATCCCAGTTGGCGGCGACGATGTCGTCGGCGAAGCGCTCCAGGCATCGCCCGCGGAAGTACGCGCGGGTGTTCTCCGGCGGCTGGTGCACAGCGGCGTCCACCTCGTCGTCATCGACGACCAGCTCCAGACCCATACGGCGTGCCAGACAGGATGCGGGGCGGAGGTCGTGGTACTGCAGGTCCATGGCGGCCAGGCGGGCGTCGCCCCATGAAAGGTCGTGGCGCTCCCGGTAACCGTCGAACAGGCGGTACTTCGCCACCCAGTCCAGGCGGTCCGCCAGCTGCAGGGGGTCCGACTCGAGCAGGCTGAGGGTCTCCTCCCAGAGGGTGAGCACCTGCTCACCGACCTCTTCTCCGACGGCTGCCAGCCCGTGTCCGTCGGCGTACGAGCGGGCCGCGCCGAGCAGTTGCCACTGCGCTTCGAGCGCTGTGATCGTCGAGCCGTCGGCGAGCTGCAGCGCATCGTCAAGACCCAGGTCGCGCGAGACCCGGTGCATGGCCTGGACAGGACGGGCGAAGCGGATCGGTTCCCCCAGGGCATCGTCGTCGATCATCGCCAGGACGATCGAGGTGGTACCCAGCTTGAGCAGGGTCTGCACCTCGCTCATGTTCGCGTCCCCCGCGATGACGTGGAGGCGCCGGTACTTCTGGGGGTCGGCATGGGGTTCGTCACGGGTGTTGATGATCGGACGCTTGAGGGTGGTCTCCAGGCCGACCTCCTCCTCGAAGAAGTCGGCCCGCTGGGTGATCTGGAACGCCACCTCGTCGCGGCGGGTCCCGGGCATCTCCGAACCGACCTTGCCCGACCCGGTGAAGATCTGACGGGTGACCAGGTGGGCAGTTCCGTGGGCGATGATGCGCCCGAACGGCGTGGCGCGGTCCATCAGGTAGTTCTCGTGGCAGCCGTAGCTGTTGCCCTTTCCGTCGGAGTTGTTCTTGTAGACGACGATCTCCTGGCCGTCCGGGAGCATCGTGGTCGCCGCTGCCATGGAACGGATCAGGATCTCCTCACCGGCGCGGTCATACAGGAGCGCCTGGCGCGCATCGGCGCACTCGGGTGCTGAGAACTCGGGGTGGGCGTGGTCGACGTAGTAGCGGGCGCCGTTGGTGAGCACGGCGTTGACCAGGTGCGTCTCGACCTCGGGCGCCAGCGAGCGGAGCATCGCCTCCCCCCGGGCGTCGTTGCCCGGGGTCTCGTCCTCGAAGTCCCACCCCACCGAAGGTCCCGGCTGGTCCCTGCGCCTGGCAGTCAGCTCGGAGATGTAGGCGTTGATCAGCATCGATGACGCCGATACGGGGTTGGCGTCAGGCGCCCCGCGCACGACGATGCCGTACTCGGTCTCGATTCCGCAGATCTTGGGGACGGCCATGGCTGTCGACGCTACCCCTCGAGGGCACCGATCCCCTTCCCTCGGAACCCGGGCTGCCCGACCACTCTCAGGAGCGGGGCTGAGCGAGCCGCGGGCTCACTTGACGATGGTCAGGTTCACAGAAGGATCCACCTTCAGGTAGGTGATCGAAGCCGAGCGTCCACCGTTGGTCGACTCCTGTCCGGCAGCGAACGACGAGTAGATGGCGCGCTGGGCCCCTTCGTGGTCCTGGAAGAACGACAGGCCACCGGGACCGGTCCGTCCGTTGGACGAGGAGATCCAGGGGCCGCCGGGGTCGCTGGTGCAAGGGCCGGTCGGCGAGGCGCAGCGTGCGATGCCCGTCGAGTAGCTGGGCTCCCACCACCGGCCGGCCGAGTAGCTGAGCAGGTAGTTGTTCCGCACGCGGTCGTAGACCATCGAGGGGTTCTCGATGAAGTGGTACTCCCATGGGTGGCGCCGACCCAGGATGGCTGTCGGGTAACCAGCGAAGTTGCCGTTGCCGTCCAGGGCGACGATGTGGATCGGGCTCTCGGTGTTGCCGAAGGCGAGCAGTAGCCATCGCTGCCCCATGGCGTCGGTGAAGACGTTGGGGTCCAGGGCACCACGCCCGTTGATGCCGCAGTGCACGGGCGACGGTTCTGGCGCGAAGGGCCCCGACGGCGAGGATGCGAACGCCCTGCCGATGCACTGGCGATTCGCCGGGTCCGGCGCGCCGACACGGTCGGCCGAGAACCACATGATCCAACGGTCACCGAAACGCTCGACGGTCGGTGCCCACAGCTGGGTCGACGACGCAGTCCACGCCGGCTTGGTCGGCATGCCCTCGACGGTCAGCGAGTTCTTCTCCTGCAGCGAGTAGGCGCGGGAGATGTCGGTCAGACGGGTCACCGGAGCCCGGAGATGGTTGTTCGATCCGTACACGAAGTAGGCACCATCTGCCGCCACGACGAACGGATCCGACGTCTCAGGAAGGCGAACCGCCTCCACCGGTGAGGGGGTCACGGGTCCGAGCGGCACGTCGCAGCCGATCATCACCAGCGCACATGCCCCGACGATCGCGGCGAGGAGCCTGCGCGGCCTCTTCCGGTCGAGTCTGGTCGTTCCGGGTGCAGGTTCCATTTCAGCCTCCCACTGCTGATCTGACGGCACAGTAGCCGACGGGCACCGTTGCGCGACGAAGGAAGTTCGTGGCGGATCCGGCGCCCAGGCCGCTCAGAGGTACTGGCCGGTCGCCACCCGCTCGATCGACCGTCCGCCTTCGGCGTCGTCGGAAGCCTCGGAGTGGACGAGAGTCCGCACATAGACGATCCGCTCGCCCTTCTTGCCGGAGATCTTCGCCCAGTCGTCAGGGTTGGTCGTGTTCGGAAGGTCCTCGTGCTCCTTGTACTCCTGATGGATCGACTCGATCAGGTCCTCGATGCGGATCCCGTCACCCTCGTCCGCGATCCTCCGCTTGATGGCCAGCTTCTTGGCCCTGCGCACGACGTTCTCGATCATGGCTCCGGACGAGAAGTCCTTGAAGTACATGATCTCCTTGTCGCCGTTCTGGTAGGTCACCTCGAGGAACTCGTTCTGGTCGTCCGTGCGGTACATCTCCTCGACGGTCCGCTCGATCATCATCCGGACGGCCTTCTCCGGATCCCCGCCGCCGAGCGTTCCGACCTGCTGCCCGTCGAGGGGCAGATCGGAGGTCAGGTAGCGGCTGAAGATCTGCGCGGCCGACACCTGGTCGGGTCGGTTGATCTTGATCTTCACATCGAGGCGGCCGGGACGGAGGATCGCCGGGTCGATCAGGTCCTCACGATTGGACGCGCCGATCACGATCACGTTCCGCAGCGTCTCGACGCCGTCGATCTCTGCGAGCAGCTGCGGGACGATCGTTGCTTCCATGTCCGAGGAGATGCCGGTACCGCGTGTCCGGAACAACGACTCCATCTCGTCGAAGAAGACGATCACCGGCATACCGTCCTCTGCCTTCTCGCGTGCGCGCTGGAAGACGAGTCGGATGTGACGTTCTGTCTCGCCCACGTACTTGTTGAGCAGCTCGGGGCCTTTGATGTTCAAGAAGAACGACCGCGCTTCGCGGCCGGTTGCTTCTGCGACCTTCTTCGCCAGGCTGTTCGCCACCGCCTTGGCTATGAGGGTCTTGCCGCAACCAGGAGGGCCGTAGAGCAGGATTCCCTTGGGGGCTGGCAGGCGGTACTCCCGGAACAGCTCCTGGTGCAGGAACGGCAGTTCGACTGCGTCGGTGATCTGCTCGATCTGCGAGTCCAGGCCCCCGATGTCCTCATAGGAGATGTCGGGGACCTCCTCGAGCACCAGCTCCTCGACCTCGGCCTTGGGCAGCTTCTTCGAGCAGCAGACCGGACCGTGGGTCGACGAGTGCGCTGTCGCCGGCGCGCAGGCGGGTTCCGGCCATCGGACTGCCGAGCTCGGCCACGCGCTCCTCGTCGGCCCGGCCGACGACCAACGCCCGATGCTCGTCGAGCACTTCCTTGATGGTGACGATCTCGCCCGAGCGTTCGGGGTCGCGCACCATCACGACGTTGTACGCCTCGTTCAGCACGACCTCTGCACCGGCCGTCAGCTGCTCGGGGTCGACCGCAGGACTCAGCTCCACCCGCATCTTGCGGCCGGCGGCCTGCACGTCGACGGTGCCGTCCTCGTTGACGCCGAGCAGCGTGGCGTATGCGGCAGGGGGTTGGGTGAGCTTGTCGACCTCGTCGCGAAGTGCCGCGATGTGGTCGCGTGCCTCACGCAGGGTGTAGCTGAGCTTCTCGTTCTGGCTGACCGCCTGGGCCAGTTGGCCCTTGGTCTCGAGGAGCCGCTCCTCCAGCGTGCGCACCCTCTTAGGTGCGTCCTGGAGACGACGCACCAACGACGCCAGCTCGTCTTCGAGCTCGAGCACCTGCCCCCGCAGCGCCGTCAGCTCGTCGGCGCTGTCGGTCTCGTTCTCCTGGTCGCGCTCCTGGTCGGTCACGGCCACCTCCTGCGATCGGTCCCCCAGCCGTTCTACCGCGAAGTTCGCCCCGATCGGCGCCACCCGCGAGATCCCTTACGGGGACGGTCATCGGAGCGTGACACATCTGACGAGATTTTCACCGGAATTACCGTGATAATTGGGGGGAGGCGCTACAATGCGCAGCAGCTACTCAGAACCCGAGGCCCGCTGCGGGCCGAGCGAAGGCAGGTCAACCACCATGGGCTTGAAGGTCTGGATCGATCAGGATCTCTGCACGGGAGACGGGCTCTGCGAGGAGATCTCCCCCGCCGTCTTCACGCTGCTCGACGACGGGCTCGCCTACGTGAAGGAAGGCGACAAGGTCTTCTCCGATCCCGGCGGCGCCGAGGGTCTGGCGAACATCCCTGACAAGGAGCTCGAGGGCGTGATCGAGTCCGCCGAGGAGTGCCCCGGCGAGTGCATCTTCATCGAAGCCGAGTGATCGGTAGCGTCGTCACGGCGCTGTAGTACGAGCACAGCCCGCACCTTCAGGTGCGGGCTGTTGCGCGCTCGGGCATCCGACCGGGTTCCTGCTACTCCTCGCCGGGGGCGGGAGCTTCGGTCGTCGTGGTCGGGGCCTCGGTGGTGGTGCTCGTCGTGGTGGGCGCCTCGGTGGTCGGTGCCATCGTCGTGGTGGGACGCTGGGTCGTCGGTGCAGCGGTCGTGGGGACCGACGAGGTGGAGGTCACCTCCGACGTGGTCGAGGAGCTGGTCGTCGTGTCGGCCGGCTCGTCGTCGCCGCCGGTGAACAACAACACGACGATCAACACCACCGCTGCCACGAGCAATGCGATGATCGCCACGCCCCATCCGGGGACACCGCTCGATGCAGCCGAACCCGGCGGAGTCGATCCTGGCGGCGCACCGGTCATGCCCGGAGGTCTGCTCGGCTCGGGAACGGACGGGAAGGTGTCGGTCGGTTCGCCGGCGGCGTCCTGCATGCGGGTCGGCTGGTCCGGCTGGTAGCCGTCGTTGGGGTCTGACATGGCGGGTCCTCCTCGGACGTCGATCCTCACGATGTTCTGGCAGCTCGACGGTATCGACTCGGGTCGACCCGGCTGGTGGACCCTGTGGGTGATGATCAGCTGGTACAGCTGCCGGTGCTGACCCGCCCTGCCGCCGGGAGTGCGAGTCGTTCGATCAGCTCACTGCTGTTGAGCGCGTACGCGACCTCGGCGCGGTCCGGTGCGACCGCGACTGCAACTCCGATGACCTTGCCGTCAGCTCGCATAACGGCGCTGCCGGAGTCACCCGGTTCTAGCGCAGCGGCGAGCGCCATGATGTCGCGTTCCACTGTGCGCTCGTCGTAGATGTCGAAACCCCGAGCGTCGAGCAGTTCGCCGACCTCGAAGGGCGAAGGATCGAACGGACCACCACCGGGGAAGCCGAGGACGACGCCCCGGTCCCCGACCGCCGGCGCGGCCAGTGTGAGCGGTTCACGTTCCATGCTCGTTCTCACCAGAGCCAGGTCGACCTCGGGATCGAAGGCGATCACCGTCCCAACAGAGCGCTCACCGTCGGGAGCGCTGATCTCGATCTCCTCGGCTCCAGCGACCACGTGTGCGTTGGTCGCGATGACACCCGCAGCGACGAAGAAGCCGCTGCCGGACTGGCGCTGATCGCACGCGTCTGACTGGAGCCGAACGACGCTGGCGGCCGCCGAGTCGAGCATGGCCTGTGAGACCGGGCTGTCCGGTGGGGCCACCGGAACCTCGGGAGCCTGGCGCAGGTCGTCGAAGATCTTCGGGTAGTCGCCGCCGACGAGCTGACGCTCGAGCTCCTGTATCTGGGCGGGGGGCTCCGGTAGGTGGCGGTCGAGGAGCGCTGCGATGGCGGAACCCCTGGTGGACGCCGACGCCCAACCTTCCGCCTCCGCCATGACCGGCAGGATCAGCCACGCCATCACGAACACTGCAAAGACGCCGAGCAGTGTCCCGCCCACGGCGTCGACGTTGCGTGCGACCGGTGAGCCCACCTCCTGGCGCAGGCGCGAGCCGATCAGTGCGCCCAGCCCCTGACCGATCGACGCGAGCAGCACCAGCAGAGCCGTCACGGCGAGCACCACCGACATGTCTGACTCCAGATGGAGTCGCTCGACCAGTGGCGGCGCGAACACGATCCCGACCGCCAGCCCCGCCCCCGTTCCCACCCAGCCCGAGAAGCGGCGCAGGAAACCGAGGCGCCAGCCGCCGACCGCCGCCAGGCCGACGAGCGCGAGCAGCAACAGGTCGAGTCCGTTCATGACCGCCTACGCCCCGTTCGGTGAGGTCGCTCAGGCCGAGCCGAGGCGTGCATGGGTGAGGAAGCCGGTGTGGCCGACCATGCGGTGATCCGGCCTGACGGCCTGACCTTCGACATGCCAGCCGCGCTGGAGCACCTCGACGGTCTCGGCAGCGAAGAAGCGCGAGTCGCTCAGCGCGTCCCGCAGCTGGCTCACCTGAATGACACTCGGCGTGTAAGCCACGAAGATCCCGCCCGGACGGAGCGCTCGTTCTGCGTGCTTCACCACCTGCCACGGTTCGGGGAGGTCGAGCACCACACGGTCGAGCTCGACCTCATCGATGCCTTCGTAGCAGTCACGCAGCTCGACCTCGTAGCGGTCGAGGGCCCCAGGACCGAGGAACTGCTCGACGTTGTTGCGCGCCCGGTTCGCGAAGTCCTCGCGCAACTCGTAGCCGACGATCTCAGCTCCGGCCCGCAGCATCGCGGTCGACAGCGCACCGGATCCCACCCCCGACTCCAGGATGCGGACCCCGGGTGCGATGTCGGCGAGCATCAGGATGGGTCCGATGTCCTTGGGGTAGATGACCTGTGCGCCGCGCGGCATCTTGAGGATGAACTCCGAGAGGGTCGGACGCATGACGACGTAGGCCTGGCCCCGCCCGGTGTGCACGGTGGAGCCTTCGGCGAGGCCGATGACGTTCTCGTGGGAGACGAAACCCGAGTGCGAGTGGAACTCCTTGCCCGGGGTGAGCACGGCGGAGTACTTGCGTCCCTTGTTGTCGAGGAACTGGACCAGGTCCCCTGCCTGCAATTCGCCGCTCACGGCGTCACCTCTGCTTCTCTGGTCGGTCGAGCACGCAGCTCGACGGGTTGTGGGCCTGCCACGACGCCGCTGGCCTCGGTGGCTGTGCGCACCAGGCGACAGAAGGCGCAGAGCTCGCCGCCGCACGGAGAACCACAGCTGACGCACATGCCGATGGGGATGGCTTCTCCGTCGCCGACACCGTCGCGGAAGAGCGCCGCTGCACGCCGCAGGAAGCCGAAGTAGAAGTCGGTCTTGGAGCCGGGTGACATCACCTCGATGTCGTTGAGTGCGTCCTTGTAGCCGAGATGGCGGTTGCCGGCCGACATCGGGCACTCGTCCACCATGTAGTCGATCCCGGTGACGATGCAGTAGGCGGCCATGTCCCTCTCCGACAGTCGGACCAACGGCTTGGCCTTCTTGGGGAACCCGTTGGCTGCCTCCAGGACCGGCATTTGGCGAGCCAGGTAGTCGGTCTGCCAACGCAGGACGTTCCCGAAGAGGACCGCCGCCTCGTCATCGAGGTTGTGTCCAGTCACGACGACGTCGTAGCCGTGCTCGATCGCCGTCGAATCGAAGATGTGGCGCTTGGATGTGCCGCACGCCGAACACGGGGCCCGCTTGGACGCCCTCGCCCCGCCGGGGATGTCGTAGCCGTAGTCGCCAGGAAGGTCCACCTCGATCAGGGTCAGACCCCGCTCTCCGGCGAAGCGCCGGACATGGTCCGCAGAGGTTTCGCTGTAGTCGCCGATCCCGAGTCCGATGTAGAGACCGTCCACGTCGTGGCCGAGGCGGACGAGGATGTCCCACAGGGCGAGCGAGTCCTTGCCGCCCGACACGGCGACGAGCACCCGGTCACCGGGGCGGATCATCTCGAACTCGCCGATGGCGCGTTGGACCTGATCGGAGCAGAACTTCACGAAGTGGTCGACGCAGAAGTTGGCGTTCGCCCGCCGAACGTCCACCACCGCGACGTCGCGGCACACACGGCACTTCACGTGGCGCCACCGGAGATGACGGGACGAATCTCGATCTCGTCGCTGTCGTCGAGCATCGTGTCTCCGGGGATCAGCTCGCGGTTGCGGATGACGAGCACCGACTCGCGGTTCAACCCCATGCGATCGAGCAGGACGGACACGAGAACCGGGCCGACGAAGGATTCGGTTCGAGTCGGATTGCGCAGGTGGACCAGCACGTCCTCAATGATGGCAGTGCTCAGTCGTACACATGGACTCGTCCGCGCCGGCGTGGACGCGGGCGGCGGGCGGCGGCCCGCTCGAAGCTGACCGACCTGGCCGCGTCGAGCTGCACCGTGACGGCGGAGAGCTCGTCGCTCACCCGTCGCTGGCGACGCGTCGGGGTCGTGAGCTTGTCGAAGCGGGCCCCCCGCGCTGCTTCGCGGCGACCGAGCCTGGTCGCGCGGCCGCCGCCCGGGCGCGCCTTCTCCATCTGGATCTGGGTGCGTTCCAGCCGTCGAGCGGCACGGTACTGACGTCTGTTGGGGCGCCGCAGGCGACGATCGCGGTCGCGCAGCGCTCTCTGGCGCGCTGCCAGCCGACGCTCACGTCGAGTGGCAGGCGGCCGGGCGATGACCGTGTAGGTGTCGCCGGGCCGGAGACGGACCGCCCCCAGTCGCTCCTCAGGACGTTCGACGGCTTCCATGGCGCCGTCTGCGAGGTAGACGACGCCGCGCGCTGCGAGGTCGGCTCCCAGGCCGTCGCCGAAGAGGCGCGCCAGGACCCAAGTTCCCAGGAACCTGAGCATCAGCCTCGCCGCACCTCGATGATGGCGGATGCACGCTTGCCTGCACGGCGGCCCATCAGGAAGGCGAGGATCAACAGGACCAACCCGACCCCGGCCGCAACTGTCACGATCTGATTCCGTGCGTCCTCGACCTGCTGTTGGGCCTCGCCCTGGAGGTCGCCGAGCTTGGCCTTGATGTCCTCGGGCGTGATGGGTCCCGCCGACTGGCTCATCGGGCTCCTCCGGTACTGGTCGTCGAGGTTGACGACATCGAGTTCAAGTACTTCATCAGCTTCCACATGAAGCCCGCAACAAGCATCAGGCCGACGAGGCCGGCCACCAGGTACGGCACCCAGTCCCAGGTCGGGTCCTGCAACGTCGGGACCGCCTGGAGACCACGGAGCAGGGCGAGCAGGAGCATCGAGAGGCCGGCCCCGATGATCATCGAGCCGGCGAGCCCGAAGCCGACGTAACGACCGAGGGTCTTGAGCGGATCGACTGTCTCCTGCTTGGCATAGCCGATGACCAGCGTCTTGAGCTCAGCGATCTGGGTGGCGGCACCCTTCTGCGCGTTCGTAGTCGTCGGCGACCGCAGACGGCCGAGTGGCTGTGGCACGAGGGCCCTCCTGTGGGATCGCACACTTTGTAGCAGGCGCGGCCAGTTCCGGCGATGCTCGTGGATGGTTGCTCAGAGCGGGCGGCCGAGCTGCGCACGGAGGATGAGGCGCTGGTCCTCCAGCAATGAGCGGAGGAGTTCGACCCGTGTCGACATGTCCGGTGCGCGGCAGGATGTTCGATCGGTCCAGGGACCCCAGTGGTGCAGCGGTGGCCAACTGGTAGCAACGCAACGTCGGTTCGTCGTCGAGCAGTTCGTGGCGGAAGCTGCCGACGACTCCGAGCTCCTGCGCGAGCTCGACGGTCTCCTGGACCAGCGGCTCCAGCAGACGTACCTGCTGCAGGGCGTCCCCACCAGCGAGCGGCGCGCTCGACGACAGGTCGGGCGAGGCGACGACCGTCGCCCGGGGGTAGGGATCGTCGGTCAGCCACTCGATCACACGGATCCGATGCGTACCCACCGCGAGCAGGGTCGCTGAACCGTCCTGGTGGCGACGGACCTGCTCGACTCGTGCCATGCACCCCACGTCGGTGCGGACCTCGCCGCCGCCCACCTCGCTCCCTCGTTCGATCAGCACGGAGCCGAACTGCGCCTCGTCTGCCTCGAGAACCACGTCGAGCAGCGCCTGGTAGCGCGGCTCGAAGATCCGAAGGGGCAGAGCCATGCCGGGCAGGAGGACACTTCCCAGGGGGAACATGGGCGTCTCGGATCGGGGCTGCGACCGACTGTCGGTGGATCCGCTCACTGTGGCGCCTCGGTCGGCCCGGGCGACATGTCCTCCATCGCCGGTCTCTGAGGGTAGGTGAGCATCGATTCGAGGAGCCTCGTCTGCAGAGCGGTGTCCGCCGCGCTCACCTGTGCCCCGGGTCGATTCTGGATGAACGAGAAGGCCAGGTCCGCGCCCGATGTCGTGTCGAGCCAGCCGGACAGAGCGGTCACGGGGCGCAACGTGCCGGTCTTCGCCCGGAGCCGGTCACGCAGCGAGGCCTCCTGGAACCGGTCGTCGAGGGTGCCCGCCTGTCCCGGCCGAGCGAGTCCGTTCGCGAGCACACCGTCGACGCCATCACGTTGGAGCACGTCGGAGACCAACGCGCAGGTGACCCGGTTCTTCTCCGACAGGCCGGACCCGTCGTCGAGCACGACTCCATCGGTCGGGAGGCCGCTGCCAGCCATCCAGCCCTCGATGGCCTCGAGGCCCGCCGCGGTGCTTCCGGTCCCCGACTCCTGCAGCCCGATCTCCTTGACCAGCATCTCCATCGTGGTGTTGTCCGAGAACTGCAGTCCCTCGTCGACGATCTCGGCGATGGGGGCCGAGTCGAACTCGGTGAGCGGGGCGGCCCCGGAGGGGGCAACACCTGATTGGGGGGCGCCGGCAATCGTGACCCCCCTGTCCTCGAGGAGTCCGGTGAGGACGGTCGCAGCGTGCAGCGCCGGATCGCCGGCACCCGGTCCGCTGCCGGCGCTCCAGGTGTCGTCGACCACCAGGGCCGACAGCGGTGCCACCTGGCCCTGGCTCAGGTAGCGCGCCGGCCACGCCTCGATCGTGCGTACGTCGTCGTAGCGAGTGCCGTCACCCACGACCGATCCTGTGACCTCACGGATCCCGGTCGCGGCTATCTGGTCCGCGATCGCCGCCATGTCGGTCGAGGGCTGGCGGCCGTTTGGCAGCTGGGAGAGATACCGAGAGGTGCTGAGTAGCGGGTCGCCTCCACCGATCATGTACAGGTTGCCCTTCACGACCTTGCCATCGGTCGGGGCGCCGTCGGTCACGAAGGTCGTCGTGAAGCGCTGCTGCGGGTCGAGAAGAGCGAGAGCCGCGCCTGCGGTGACGATCTTCAGGTTCGACGCGGGTACCACCGCCAGGTCGGTCTTCTGGGAAGCGACGAGGTTCGCCCCGTCCTGGACTGCGAGGCAGGTCTCAGGCGGTGCGGCACCGAGAACGGGTGCCAACGCGGCCTGGAGGTTTCGTGCCGCGACAGGCCTGGCAACCAGTTCGGGTACCCGCCGAGCGGAGAGCAAAGGGGTGGCCGCGACCAGCGGAGGCGGAACGGATGGGCTGGCGAGAACGTCGTCGTCGGTCACCGCCGCGAACACGAGCGCGGCCACGCCGAGCACCGCCAGGATCGCCGAGGCGAGGAACCAGGATCTGCTGGAGCTGTGCGCTCCTGGCGGTCCGGCCTTTGCTGTCCCGGCGGTGCGGCGACGCCGGATCACCGGATCCACCTCTGCGTCACCAGCTGGTTCGGTGAGGAGCTCTCTTTGGCGCTGACCTACCGGCATCCCGATGTTCACCCGGAACCGCTCGGGATCGAGCGGGGTGGCGCCGGCCTTCTCGGCCGGTGTCCGAGGCGCACGCTCAGGGGGCGGGGCTTCGTCGTCGGCGTCGTCGCTCACGAGGCCACTTCCGCATCGGCCGCCGATCTGGTCCTCAGGTAGCGACTGCGGCGCCACAGGTGGCCGAGAGCTGTGACCGCCCTGTCCGCGGACGGGTAGCAGAGTCTGCCGGTGGCACGTACCGTCGCCGGGCCGGGGTTGTCGGGGAAGGCGACCGCCAGCTCGGTTGCCACGAGTATCGGCTTGCCGGTGGCGACGGAGACGTCGTGGGCCGCTCGGGCGAACCACGCGTCCTGGCGCTCGTGGTAGGCGATGATCCGTTCGACGTCTGCGTCGGCGGCGAACGGGCCGTCGCGCAACATCCGTGCCTGGTTCGACTGGATGCCGACACCCAGTTGGATGACCGCATCGACCTCCTCGTGTGAGGCGATCAGCTCGATCAGCTCCGGGATCGTGTCGCGCGTCTCGCCTCCGGCGAGGTCGACCGGGTTGGACCGACTCCAGCGCGGCGGCAGCTTCTGGTCGATCGAATCGCGCAGGTCGTCGGGCAACTCGATCAGGTCGAGATCGGGCTCCGCTGTGATCGCGTCGGCCGTGACCACGCCCCAGCCGCCTGCGGTCGTCATCACGACGACGCGGTTGCCGCGAGGGAGCGGCTGGGTCGCGAACGTCGCTGCCGCTTCGAACGCCTCTTCGATCGTTGCGGCACGCGTCAGACCCGCCTGCCGACATGCACCGTCGAAGGTTCGGTCGTCGGTCGACAACGAACCGGTGTGGCTCGCCGCGGCACGCGCTCCTCCGGCGGTCGACCCGCCCTTGACCACCACGACAGGAATCGTGGCGGCGACCTGGGACATCGAGTCGAAGAACGCCCGGCCATCGGGCAGCCCTTCGACGTAGGCGAGGCCGACGTCGGTCTCGGGATCCTGCGCGTAGTAGCCGAGGAAGTCGGCCACACCGGTTGCTGCAGCATTTCCTGCCGACACCGCACGGGAGATGCCCACACCCGTCGCGCACGCCCAGTTCATGAAGCTCGATATGAAGTTCCCGGACTGGCTGGCCACCCCGATCCGTCCACGCGGAGGGTACGGGGCGACGATCTGGGCGCACATCGAGGACGGAGTCGACACGACCCCCTGCCCGTTCGGTCCGGCCAGGAGGATCCCCAGCTCCTCGCACAGGGCGACCAGATCCGCCTCGTCCGCTCGTCCCTGCTCACCGGCTTCGCCATAGCCGGCTGAGGTCAGGAAGGCCGCCCTGACCCCCTTGGCGGCCGCACTCCGCAAGAGGTCAGGGTTGGCCGACTTCGGCGTGCATACGAACAGGAGATCGGCGTGACCGTCGGGCAGCTCGTCGAGTGACCGCAGCGTCGTCACGCCGAGCACGTCGGCACCCTCGAGGTTCGTCGCCGCGACCCGCCCGGCGTAGCCGTTGGCCAGGATGTTGTGCAGACTGACGAAGCCGAACTTGCCGGGGTGAGTCGACGCACCGGTGATCACGATGCCACGCGGTTCGAACAGCGCGCGGAACTGCTCGGGGGTGGGGCTCACTGGTTGTCCTCCGTGGGTGAGGCGACCTCTACGAGGGCGTCGACAGCGATCGGTCGGCCGTCGTTGATGATCATCGGGTTCAGGTCGACCGAGACGATGTACTCGCTCGTGTCGAGCTCGAGAGAGGCAGCGTCGGACAGTGCAAGAAGCACGCCGATCAGGGCCTCGCGGTCGACCGCAGGCTCGCCGCGGAACTCGCCGAGCAGCGACCGGTTGCGGAGCTGATCGATCATCTCCTCTGCGTCGATTCGCTCAATCGGCGCGAGTCGTACGGCCACGTCCCCCAGCACCTCGGTCATCACGCCGCCCACACCGAACAGCACGGTCGCACCGAACTGCTCGTCGCGGGAGAGCCCTGCGATCAGCTCACGGTTCCCGGCGACCATGGGGGCGACGAGCACGCCGCTCGCCGCGTCCTCGGGTCTGGCAGCTGCCAGGAGCTCCTCCGTCGCGGCCCTGACGGATTGCGCATCGCCCAGGCCCAGCCGTACGAGACCACGCTCGGTCTTGTGGGCGATGTTGCCCCCGCAGAGCTTCGCCGCGACAGGAAAGCCCAGCTCGGCGGCCACGGTGGCCGCTTCCGTGGGGTTCTGGACGAGCTTCTCGGGAGCGAAGGGGACACCGAGCGGCGCCAGGAGCGTCTTCGAGTCCGACTCGGAGAGGGTGCGTGACATGTCGGGGAGGCTAGAGCGGCTGGCTACCCTCTCGGGATGCAGATCGTCGCGGCGCTGTTCATCGACAACATCGAGGTCCGACAGGTTCCGGGGCCGTCGACCAGGATCGACCTGACCGGGGTGCAGTTCTCGGCGCCCGCTCCGTCGCAGTTCCCGGTGACTGTCGAACCTCACATGGCGGTGATCATCCGAAACGGGCCGGGCGAGCGTCCCAACGGGGCGCTCGAGGTCGTCTTCCGCCGCGCCGACGAGCAGGTGGCGCGGCACGTGCAGCCGGTGGACGTCGAGCCCGGCCGCTTCGCCTACCGACTGGTCCGGGCCGAGCTGGGTTTCGACGGCCCGGGTACCGTCGAGGCCCACTGCAGCATCGACTCGGGGGAAGCGACGGTCGTGCCCTACACGATCCTCGACCCGCTCTCCTGATCCGCTCTCCTGATCCGCCATGCAGAGCGCCTTCTCGTCGCACCCCGTAGCTGCGCATGCCGCGGGTGAGTGCATCGGGGCGTTGCTCGAGGCCGGAGTCGACTCGCCCGAGGTCGCTGTCCTGGCCGTCACGAACGAATCGGCTGCCCACCTGGCCGAGATTGCGCACCTGCTCCAGGTGACCATCTCCCCCCGTGCGATCGTCGGTGCTGGCTTCCCCGGGGTGTTCGCTGGCAACGAGCGAGCGGTTGACGCTCCAGGTATCGCGGTTGCGGCGTGGTCACCGGCGATCGGGCCCTCGAACGGATCACATCCTGGGGATCAGCCCGGTCCCTGCGCCGAGTCCTTCCACCTGGGCGGGCTCGACGAGTTGCAGGCCCTGTGGGACACCGACCCCTCGTGGGCGGACTCCACGACGCTGGTCATCGCCGACCCGTTCTCGGTTCCGTTGGCTGCATGGCATGGCGCCACGTCGGGGCCCGGAGCGCCGGCGGTGATCCTGGGTGGCTATGCGTCGGGCGCCACGAGACCGGGAGCAACGTCGCTGTTGTGCGACGGCACCATCCACGGCAGCGGTCTGGTCGTGCTGCGGACGACCGGACCCATGGACCTGGTGAGCAGCGACCGCTCCGTGGTCGTCGGTCCAATGCGGACGGTGACGGCTGTCGAGGGCGACGAACTGCTGGAGCTCGACGGTGTCGCCGCGCTCGAGGTCTGCGAGTCGGTCCTGGCGGATCTCGGGGTGCTCGTCGATGCTCCCGGCGCTCTGCGTTCCGGCATGCTGAGACTGACGGTGATCACCTCGGAGGGAACAGGTCCGGCTGGGCCGGGGCCGGGAGGTGCGTGGCCCGAACCCGGGACCGGAGCATTGCGGTGTGGGAGACCCCTGCACCGTGGTGACCAGGTGGCACTGACCCTGAGCGACACCGAGGCTGCCGCAGCGGGCCTGGGTCAGCGCCTCGGTGCCGTCGGTTGGCCGCGGGCCACCGACATGCTGGTCGCCTTCGCCGACCTCGACGGCGCCGAACTGGTCGATGACGCCGCGGCGGTGGCCACCAACTCCGCAGATGCGCCCGCTGTCGGAGTGTTCACAGAGGGAGTGCTGGCGCCCCGGGACGGGGGTTTCGACATCACAAGCGGTGTGCTCACGGTGGGCGTCCTGCGGGGAGGCCGCGGCCCGTATGCCGGGCGCTTTTCGGAGGGGTGACCGAGGATCGCTACGATCCCGGAGTCGTCACTTAGAAGGTTGGCATCAACAATGGCTGAGGCAGGCACCGGCATCGATCTGGAGCGGTTGGCGATCAATGTCGTCAGGGGGTTGTCGATGGACGCGCCCCATGCCGCTCGCTCCGGTCACCAGGGAACCGCGATGGCGCTCGCCCCGCTGGCACACGTGCTGTGGACCCGTGTCATGCGCTACGACCCCGCAGCGCCGGATTGGCCGGACCGCGACAGGTTCATCCTGAGCGCCGGGCACGCGTCGATCCTGCAGTACGCGATGCTGCACCTGACCGGCTACGACCTGTCCCTCGACGACCTCCGCGACTTCCGCCAATGGGGATCTGCCACCCCCGGGCACCCGGAGGTCGGTCACACCGCCGGCATCGAGGTGACCACGGGTCCGCTCGGACAGGGCTTCGCCAACGGAGTCGGCATGGCGATAGCCGAGCAGTCGCTGCGGGCGCGCTTCGGCCCGGAAGTCGTCGACCACGCCATCTACGCGATCGTCTCCGACGGTGACCTCTCCGAAGGTGTCAGCCACGAGGCCGCATCGCTCGCGGGCCACCTCGGCCTCGGACGGCTGATCTACGTGTACGACGACAACCACATCTCGATCGACGGCCCGACCGAGCTGGCGCTCAGCGACGACGCCGTGGGCCGATTCGAGTCCTACGGCTGGCAGGTGATCCAGCTCGGCGAGGCGGCAGAGGACCTGGACGCACTCGAAGCAGCTCTGCGTGAGGCCCACGCGAACGAGGACCAGCCTTCTCTGATCGTCCTGCGGAGCCACATCGGTCACCCCTCCCCCGACCACGTCGACACGGCCGCCGCTCACGGCCTCGCCTTCGACGACGACTCGATCCGCCGAGCGAAGGACGTCATGGGACTGCCCGACGAGGCGTTCCACGTGCCGGCCGCGGTAGCCGACCACTACCGCGACGCCGGGCGGCGCGGTGCACTCGAACGCGCCGACTGGGTCGAGCGTGCAAGGCTCGCCCTGTCCGGTCGCGAGGCCGAGTGGGACGCAACGCTGGCCGGGCGCGGCATGCCCGGGTGGGAGGCCTCGCTGCCCACCTTCGGCACGGATGAGAAGCCGGCGACCCGTGTCGCCTCACAGAAGGTGCTCAATGCAATCTTCGACCAGATTCCTGGGCTGGTGGCCGGCGGCGCCGACCTGACTGGCAACGTCGGGCTCACCCTGTCCGGAGCCGACCTGTTGTCGCGCGAGAACCGCGGTGCACCACAGATCGCTTTCGGTATCCGTGAGCATGCGATGGGCTCCGCGCTCGTGGGAGCCGCCCAGCACGGTGGAGTGCTGCCGCTCGGGGGGACCTTCCTGGTCTTCTCCGACTACATGCGCCCTGCCGTGCGACTCGCTGCGCTGTCCGGTTCCAAGGCGGTGTTCGTCTGGAGCCACGACTCGGTCGGCGTCGGGGAGGACGGCCCGACGCACCAGCCGATCGAACACGTCATGTCGCTGCGACTGATCCCTGGCCTGACGGTGCTGCGCCCGGCTGACGCCAACGAAGTGGCCGCGGCATGGAAGGTCATCATCGACGGTGACGGTCCCGTGGCCCTGATCCTCAGCCGTCAGAACACCCCGGTGCTCGAGGCAACCGCGCAACGCGCCATCGACGGAGTCGCTCGTGGCGGCTACGTCGTTCTCGACGAGGACTCCCCTGACGCCGTTCTGGTGGCGACAGGCACAGAGGTCGCTGTGGCGGTCGAGGCGGCCGGGATCCTCCGCGCCGAGGGGTGCTCGGTCCGAGTCGTATCGCTACCCAGCTGGGAGCTGTTCGAGAGCCAGGGCAGGGAGTACCGCGAACAGGTCCTGCCCGTCGGCGTTCCCACCGTCTCGGTCGAGGCCGGGGTCACCAGCGGGTGGTCGAGGTGGGCGGACTCGTCGGTCGGGATCGACCGGTTCGGAGCTTCCGCTCCTGGCGCCTTGGTGCTGGAGCGCCTGGGCATCAACCCGGGATCGGTGGCCGAGACCGTGCGCGGGCTCCTCTGAGCTGTCCGTCCGTCGTCAGGATCGTCCGCCTCTAGCATCTCGATGATGGGAACCCTCCACGAACTGTTCGATCAGCAGGGACAGAGCCCCTGGCTCGACAACCTGAAGCGTTCCTGGATCACCTCGGGTGAGCTGGAGCGTTGGATCGAACGCGGTGTCCGAGGCGTCACGTCGAACCCGTCGATCTTCCAGAAGGCCATCGAGGACTCCGAGGACTACACGCCGCAACTGGCGCAATTGGTCGCTGCCGGTGTCGACATCGAGGAGGTCTACTGGGCCCTCGTCGTGCGAGACATCTCCGATGCGCTGGGCGTTCTCCGTCCTCTCCACCTGAGCTCCGGCGGGCTCGACGGCTTCGTGTCGATCGAGGTCGATCCGCGTCTCGCCCGGGACACGGCCGGCACCGAGGCCCAGGCCCGGACGCTGTGGGACCGCATCTCGGCACCCAACCTCTACGTGAAGATCCCGGCGACGGTGCAGGGACTTCCTGCGATCCGATCGATGACCGCCGAGGGGCGCAACGTCAACGTGACGTTGATCTTCGACCTGGGCCGCTACGACGACGTCATCGAGGCGTACATGAGCGGGCTCGAGGACGCGCTCGACGCCGGGGTCGAGGACCTGTCACACATCAGCTCGGTCGCGAGCTTCTTCATCAGCCGGGTCGACACCGAGGTCGAGCGTCGCCTGGCAGGAGATGGCGACCCGCGAGTGGCCGATGTCCTGGGAACCGCGGCGGTCGCGCAGGCGCGCCTCGCCTACGCGCGTTTCGTCGAGCGATTCAGCGGCGAGCGCTGGAACCGGCTCAGGGCCGCCGGCGCGCGACCCCAACGCCCCTTGTGGGCATCGACGTCGACCAAGAACCCCTCGTACCCCGACACGCTCTACGTCGACTCGCTGATCGGGCCGGCGAGCATCAACACCCTTCCCGATGCGACCCTGGTCGCGTTCGAGGACCATGGCACGGTCTCGAGGACGATAGACATGGATGTGGACGGCGCAAGGCGCCGCTGGGGTGAGCTGGGCGAACTGGTCGACCTGGAGGACGTGGCGACCACCCTCGAGGCCGAGGGTCTGGCAGCGTTCGAGCGGGCGTTCGAGGAGCTGCTGGCCGTTCTGGAGACCAGAGCGGCGGGCCTCTGAGCCGGAGCTCTCAGACCACTCGGTCCAGGACGATCACGTCGATGGAGCACTGCACCGGTGACGATTCGGCGCACGCCGCGACCCACAGCGACACGACGTCGTCGGGTCGGAGCTCCTCTGCGGCGACCGGAGAGCCGTTGGCGTCGAGCACGATCGTGTCAGCAGGGTCCACCGCAACGGTCATGCCCTGGTACTCCTGATCACCCGTCGTGCCGACCTCGAGTGTGAACGAGTCGCCGTCGGCGAGCAGCTTGCCAACGGCATCGGCGCCGTCGCGGTCGGGGTCCGGTGAACAGGCCTGACGGACCCATGCCGGCGTTGCCGAGGTGACGTCTTCACATCCTTCCGTGAACGAGCTCGTCACCACTCCGTCACGCAGCGACAGGTTGATGCGCCCGGCCTGGAGATCCATGGTCGACGGCCTCGGCACGCCGTCCTCCTCGACGACCCGCACACGCGCGATACAGCTCACGGACCTCGGCCTCGGTCATGCCGACGAGCGAGCTCGCAGGTTCCGGTTGCTCGGGCACGCTCGGCAGAGCGGTGCCCGGTGAGGCGGGAGTGGTCGGATCGACCTGCAACCACACGCCGTCGGACTCCATGCTCTTGTAACCGAGAACCGCCAGGACGGCCATCAGCACCAGGACCACGATCGTGGTGATCGCGACGTTCGCGGCGGAGAACCCGTCGCTGTCTCCGCTCGAGGCTCTCGTCTCGTCGTCGGCCATGGTCATGCCCGGTCCCCTCCTGATCAGGTTCGGTCGCCGCAGCCTACTGCGAGGCAGTCTCCATACCGTTCCCCGGCGTGTACGGGAGGCGACTCGGTTCGAATACCGAACCGAGTGGGTTCGCCAAATGAACCGGGCTAGGGTCGGTTCACATGGCCAACCGGGGGGACGCAACCGCAGCGACCGAACCGTGCTCGATCGCGGCAGCGCTCGAGATCGTCGGGGACCGCTGGACGATCCTGATCCTCCGCGACACGTTCCCGCGGGCTGCGCCGCTTCGACGAGTTCCGCCGCGGATCTGGACATCCCCCGCGCCGTGCTCGCCGATCGCCTCCGCCGCCTGGTCGACAACGGCGTGATGACCAAGCGCGCCTACCAGGAACGTCCTGCTCGCTACGAGTACCGGCTCAGCCCGATGGGGATCGAGCTGTCCCCGATCCTGGTTGCGCTCATGCAGTGGGGGGATCGCTGGCTCAACGAGGACGGTGCTCCCACCCTCCTGGTGCACGACGCGTGCGGCACCGAGGTCGACCTCGGGTTCCACTGCTTCACCTGCCGGCGTGACTTCACTCCCACGGAGATCTCCAGCCGTCCGGGCCACCCAGTGCTGAACACGAAGGAGCAAACCTGTTGACACGGGACGACATCACCGCAATGACCCGCGAAGATCTCCTGCATGCTGCCCGATCGGTGCGTGACGCCACCTTCGGGACTCGGGTCACCTACTCGCCGAAGGTGTTCATCCCACTCACCAAGCTGTGCAGGGACCGCTGCGGCTACTGCACCTTCGCCCAGGCCCCGGCCCGCCTGGACTCGCCGTACCTGAGCCCCGACGAAGTCCTCTCGATAGCCATTCGAGGCGCACGCGCAGGATGTCACGAGGCGTTGTTCACCCTGGGAGAGCAGCCCGAGCAGCGCTACCCGGTCGCCGCCGCCTGGCTCGCCGAACACGGCTACGGCTCGACGGTCGACTACCTGGTGGCCATGGCTCAGCTGGTCCTGGACGAGACCGGGCTGCTACCCCATGCCAATGCTGGAGCGCTCGATGCCGACGGTCTTGCGGCGCTCAGGAAGGTCGCACCCTCGCAGGGCATGATGGTCGAGTCGCTCGTGGACGACCTGGAGTGCCACAGGGGAGCACCCGACAAGACCCCGGCGCGTCGTCTGGCGACGCTCGAGCTCGCCGGCGAGCTGGGGATCCCGTTCACGACCGGGATCCTCGTGGGCATCGGTGAGAGCCGCAAGGACCGCGTGGACAGCGCTCGAGGCGATCGCCGCCAGCCACCGACGCCACGGTCACGTCCAGGAGGTCATAGTCCAGAACTTCCTGCCCAAGCCTGGCACGGCGATGCATCGTCAGCAGCCCTGCTCCCCGGAGGATCACATCGACGCGATCGCACTTGCTCGCCTCATCCTGGCACCCGAGGTCCACCTGCAGGCTCCGCCCAACCTCAGCGATGATCTGGCGCGGCTGCTCGACGCGGGGATCGACGACTGGGGCGGCGTGTCCCCGGTGACGGCGGACCACGTCAATCCGGAACGGCCCTGGCCCGAGCTCGACCGGCTGCGCCGGGAGACCGAGGCCGCCGGGTTCGTGCTCGCTCCCCGTCTGACCATCTACCCCGAATGGGCTGGCGAGCCGGAGCGTTGGCTCCACGAGTCGCTGCGCTTCGCGGTGATGGACCGCTCCGACGCCGAGTGCATGGGCCGCGACGACCCGGGTGCGGTCTTCCCGGAGCGGATCGCCGCTAGCCGCAACGCCGGCACGGGCGCCGAGGTCGTCGTGCTCGGCGCTCCCGGCACGACATCCACCGCCTGGTACTCGGGCACGCCGATCGCCCCGCCCGTGCTCGTCGAGCCCGGTGGTGCAGCGGCCGGAGCGGACCGGCTCGGGGCCGGCGCCATGGTTGATCCGGCGCACGGTCGGGTGCGCAGTCGGGTGCGTGGTCGGGTGCGTGGCCGGGTTGCCGAGGTGCTCGACGGGGTGCTCGCCGGCCAGGAGGTCGGCCACGACGAGATCGTCACGCTGTTCGCCGCAAGGGGACCCGAGGTGACCGCCGTCGCCGAGGTGGCCGACGAGCTGCGTAGACGCGCGCCGTCGGCGACACCGTGACCTTCGTCCGCAACCGGAACATCAACTACACGAACGTATGCACGTTCAAGTGTCGGTTCTGTGGGTTCTCGAAGGGCCCCCAGAGCCTGAACCTGCGTGGAACCCCCTACCTTCTGACGCTCGAGGATCTGCAGCAGCGAACCGCCGAGGCCTGGGGAGCGGGGGCGACCGAGGTCTGCCTCGTCGGCGGCATCCATCCGAGCTTCGACGGCGAGTACTACCTGGACGTCTGCCGCGCGGTGAAGGACGTCGTACCCGAGATGCACGTGCACACGTTCACCGCACTCGAGGTGACCGAGGGAGCACGCCGACTCGGCGAGCCGCTCGACGACTACCTGCGACGTCTCATGGACGCGGGGCTGCGGTCACTACCGGGCACCGCCGCGGAGATCCTCGACGACGAGGTCCGCGCCGTCCTGTGTCCCGACAAGATCTCGACCGACGAGTGGCTCGAGGCACACCGGGTGGCGCATTCGGTCGGCCTCCGCTCGAACGTGACGATCATGTTCGGCTCCGTCGAGTCGCCAGCGAGCTGGGCCCGCCATCTGATCGCTACCCGGGACCTGCAGAAGCAGACCGGTGGCTTCACCGAGTTCGTCGGCCTGCCGTTCGTCCACATGGCCACGCCGATCTACCTGCAGAAGCGTTCACGCCGGGGACCGACCTTCCGGGAGGTGTTGCTCATGCATGCGATCGCCCGCATCACCTACGACGGGTTCATCGACAACATCCAGGGGAGCTGGGTGAAGTTGGGCATGGACGGCATGCGTCAGCTGCTCCAGGCCGGAGTCAACGACCTCGGGGGCACCCTCATGGAGGAGAGCATCTCGCGTGCCGCCGGTGCGGAGCACGGCACGGAGGTCAGCGCGGAGGACTTCGCCACCCTGGTCGAACCGCTCGGTCGGACCCTGGTGCAGCGCTCGACCCTCTACGAACACCTCGGCGCAGTGGTCGGTGTGGGATCAGGGGGCCCATCGACTCACTAGAGTCACCCGACGTGTCCTCTCCCGAAGTGGCTCCCCCGGTCCCCGGCGCGCTCGCCGACCAGTCCAGGCGCGAGTGGGTGTCGTTCGAGCACAACGGTGACACCTACCTCTTCGACGCCTCGTTCCTGACCAGCAACTGGCGCTGCATCTTCGGCCAGGGCTGCAAAGGGGTGCTCGAGGAGGACGCCACCGAGCTCGGCCACGGCTGCTGCTCGCACGGTGCGCACCTGGCCGACAAACCCGACCGTGAACGCGTCAAACGGCAGGCTCGTCGGCTGGTCCGCGAGCAGTGGCAGCTGATGGACACGGCCGACGAGCTCGGCGGCGCGTTCCACAAGATCGACGGCAGCTGGACGACCCGTCGCCACGACGGCGCCTGCATCTTCTTGAATCGCAACGACTTCCATCTGGGAGCAGGGTGCGCGCTCCACGTCGGAGCACTCGACGCCGGCGAGTCGTTCCTCGACTGGAAGCCCGAGGTCTGCTGGCAGGTTCCCCTGCGCTTCTCGCACCACGTCGACGAGGTGGATCACACCACCTACACGTTGCGCGAATGGAAGCGCCGGGACTGGGGCGAGGGTGGCGCCGAGTTCCACTGGTGGTGCACCGACACCGATGACGCATACGTGGACCGGGACCCGGTCGTGGTCACGTTGCGCGAAGAGATCGTCGCGCTGGTCGGTGACGAGGTGTACGAGATGCTGCTCGATCAACTGCGGGACCGGCCTGCGGTCACCTGGGTGCCCCACCCTTCGGTGCGCTCGAACCGGTAGCCGTTCGCCCAGTTCTTCTCAAGGGTGGCGGTCGCTGCGCCGATCCCCACCGGGTGACGACCTTCTCGGCCCCTGAGCTGACACGCCTAGCGGAGAGCGAAGGGATGATGTTCCCGGACCACGTGGTCGACCAGCTGGTCTCCGCGTTGGAAGCGGGCAAGCACGTCATCCTCACCGGACCACCGGGCACGGGCAAGACGACGCTCGCCTACCTCGCCGCGGAGCTGGGACGCCACGCGATGCTCTGCACCGGCTACCAGCCGACGACTGCGACGTCGGAGTGGACCACCTTCGAGACGATCGGCGGCCTGCAGCCGACCCCTGAGGGCCTGATCTTCCGACCCGGCATGTTCGTCGAGGCCATAGAGACCGGCCGGTGGCTGGTGATCGATGAGCTCAACCGGTCGAACTTCGACCGCGCCTTCGGGCAGCTGTTCACGGTCCTCTCCGGATCTGCGGTAGTGCTGCCGTTCCGCCGGTCGGGCCAGATCAAGCCGATCTCGTTGGTGCCACACGGCGTCGAGGCCCCGGCGCAGACCGACGTCATCCGTCTGCCCGCCACGTGGCGAATCATCGCCACGATGAACGCTATGGACAAGCACCTGCTGTTCGACATGTCCTACGCGCTCATGCGCCGGTTCGCATTCATCGAGGTCGGAACACCGCCCGAGAGCGCATACGAGCGTCTGCTCGGCGACGGCGGGGCCGTCGTGTCGAACCTGCTGCCGTTGCGACGACTCAACAACCTGGGTCCGGCGATCTACGTAGATGCGCTCAAGTATGCGCAGCGGCGCTCCCGGGACGACATCACCGAGTCGCGCCTCTTGTACGAGCTCTTCTACTCGTTCTTCCTGCCGCAGTTCGAGGGTCTGGACGAGCACAAGGGCGTGGAGCTCTACCGGATGCTCGCAGCGAACCTCGATCCGCCGGAGCAGTCCGAGACCCGTCGTGTCATTGCGGAGCTGCTCGGCGATGAGCTCGTCGCCTGAACCAGCCGCCGGCCAGCGATTCGCCGACGGGGGACGGGCGACAGGCTGGCTCTGGGCGTCGCGCGGGCGGTCGTCGCCCACGGTAGGGACCGCGTCGGCGCTCCTCGGCCACGATGCCGCCACTCTTACCGATGCGGTCAGCATCACGCTCGGGGCTTCTGTCGAGGCGCAGCGACTGCTCGACGGCATGGAGCTCCGGATCAGGACCCTGCCCACAGGCGTTTCGACCGACACGGAGCGCTGCGTGTCCTCGGTCAGGGGCCCGGTCCAGTGGTCCGAGACGATCACGGCGAGGGCCAACGCTCTGGGCAACGACGACGTGTTCGTCTGTGCCATCACCAACCGGAGCTTCGACACGGTCGAGAACCGGCTGCTCGTCTCCGCTCTCGACGCGATAGGTCGCGCCGAACGTGCCCTGCGTGGACCCACCGGCGACAAGGTCCCCGATGACGATGCAGCGCGCATCGCAGCGGTGGCGAAGGAGGCGGCCAGCTGGCGAGCCCACCCTCGCCTGAAGGACGTCCGTTCCCGCAGGGTCGTCGGGCGCGACCTGTCCCGCCTCCGCGGCGGGCATCGGATGAACCGCATGGCTGCCGTGCTGGCCGTACGCAGCCGGGTGGACGAGCCGTTCGTCGACGAAGACCTGATCGGTCTCGCCGATCCGTGGACGATCCGCTACCACGCGTTCGTCGCACACGTCCTGGGCGTGCTCGGTCAGTCGCTCCGCCTACCGAGCCACCATGCGTTGTCGGACGCGGGTCTCTGGTGGGGATCTGTCTCCTGGCGGCACCCGGGAGCGGGAGGGGGCACTCCGCCCGGACTCTGCTACCGCGGGATACCGCTTCTGCCGCCCGCTGGGGTTATCGACGGCGCCCCATGGGCCGATTCGGTGCCCGACGACGGCGTGCGCCTGCTCGACGGAGACGACCTGGATCGACTGGGCGAGCGCCTCACCGGTGGCCGTGCAGCCAGCCCGAACGTGGCAGCTCAGGCCTCGTCATCCTCGTAGTCAGCGTAGGGATCGTACGGGTCGCGCTCCACGTCACGCTCGACATCTTCCTCGACGACGGCCGCTACGCCGCTCGGCTCACCACCGAGATCGGTGAACAGCGCCTCGATGTCGAGATCGGGTCCACGCTTCAGGTTGCGGGCCTCTTCGTACCGCCGGTGCCGACCCTTCTTCACGGTTGACTCCCCGTCATCGACTGCTGAACAGGCAAGTGTAGCTCAGACGGGGCGCACGGACGTGGCGAGCCCCCGGCCTCGGGTGGTTCCTGGACGCTCCATGGCTGCAACTACGCTCAGGCCGTGAACCCGAATCCGGAACCGATCGCCGCGACCGATGGCAGTTCGAACTCCGATCGGTGGGAGTGGTGGAAGACGGGCGTGGTCTACCAGATCTACCCACGCAGCTTCGCTGACGGCGACGGCGATGGCGTCGGTGACCTGGCCGGAGCGACCGCCAGGCTCGACCACCTGGACGACCTGGGCGTGGACGCAGTCTGGTTCTCGCCGTTCTTCCGTTCCCCGATGGACGACTTCGGCTACGACATCTCAGATCACTGTGACGTCGACCCGATCTTCGGGACCCTCGAAGACGCCGACGAGATGATCCGCTGCGCCCACGACCTCGGCATCCGTGTGATGCTCGACTACGTCCCCAACCACGTCTCCGAGCAGCACCCCTGGTTCAGGGCCGCGCTGCGGGGGCCTGACGACCCCCACCGGGACTGGTTCGTCTGGCGCGACCCGGGGCCCGACGGCGGGCCGCCGAACAACTGGGCCGCAGCGTTCTCTCCCGAGCCTTCCTGGACCCTCGACCAGCGCTCGGGTCAGTACTACCTGCACCTGTTCCTGGCCCAGCAGCCCGACCTGGACTGGAACAACCCCCGGGTGGTCGCGGCCATGCACGCCGTGCTCGAGTTCTGGATCGAGCGGGGGGTGGACGGATTCAGGGCCGACGTCGTGCACTGCATCGGCAAGGATCCCGAGTTGGCCGACATGCCCGAGGATCTGGTCGGGCTACCAGCGATGCTCCAGGACTTCGGGCCCGGCACCCACGACCAGCTGAGGGCCATTCGCCGGCTGCTCGATGACAAGGGGTCGATGGTCGTGGGCGAGACCTACGTGCTCGACACGACGACCATGGCGTCGTACCTGGAGGGTGGGGACCAACTCCACCTCGCGTTCAACTTCCCCGCCCTGCACTGCCCATGGGAGGCGGCGCGTTGGCGTGTTGAGATCGAGGGTGCGAACGACGCTCATGGACTCGATCGGCGCGTGGCCGACGTGGGTGCTCTCGAACCACGACGTTGCAAGGCACCGCACGCGCTGACGGCAGCGATGCGCGGGCCCGGGCGGCCGCGGTGATGCTCCTGACCCTCCGTGGCACACCGTTCCTGTACATGGGCGAGGAGCTGGGGCTCGAGGACGCGGTCGTCGGACCCGGAGAGCGTCGTCGATCCCGGTGGTCGCGACGGGTGCCGCGCTCCGCTGCCTTGGACCGAGGCGCCCGATCACGGCTGGGGAGCATCACCGTGGCTACCCCACCCTCCGAACGCCACGAGGCGCAGTGTTGCCGCCCAGACCGGTGACCCCTCCTCGATGCTCGAGCACTACCGACGGCTGCTCGGCCTGCGCAGGTCGCTGCCAGCGCTTAACCGGGGCGAAATGGAACTGCTCGATGCCCCCGAGGGCGTCGTGCGCTGGCGCCGCTACGCCGAGTCGGGCCCACATCGCAGCGTCGAGGTAGCGATCAACTTCACCGCGGGAACCATCGAAGACGCCATCGGCGACGGTCATGTCCTGGGCGGTACCGCGCTGCCGGGAGAACAGGTCGCCGCTGGTGACCTGGGACCGGACGAGGCACGGATAGTCGCGCTGGACTGATGTCGGGCTGGGTCTACCTCCTGCTGGGCGCCGGCTGTGCGCTGGTCGGCTCGATCGGCGGCATCGGGGGGGCGACCCTGCTGGTGCCGGTGCTGATCGCGCTCGGGGTCGAACCACTGGCGGCCGCTCCGCTGGGGCTGCTCGCCGTGGCCGCTGGATCACTCGCAGCCGCCGCGCGTCAGGTCGACGACGGTCTCGTCCACCATCGACTCGGCCTGACCATCGAACTGACCGCCGCAATCGGAACAGTCGGCGGAGCTCTGGTGTCGACCGCTGTTCCCGAGGAATGGCTCGCCCGTATCCTCGGGCTCGCTGCGATCGCCGGCGCGGTCGCGTCGCTCGGCCGCACCGGTATGCGCAACGCGCCCAACGCGCTCTTCGACGGCGAACCAGGCGGCGAATGGCCCGGCACCCTGGGCGGTCAGTACCGACTGGGCGGCCAGATGGTGCCCTACCAGGCCCGGCGGATCGGGCCGGGTCTGGCAGTGTCGGCCCTCGCGGGAGTCATCGCCGGCCTCTCCGGCGTAGGCGGCGGATTCGTGAAGACCCCGGCGATGAGCGAGATCATGCACGTCCCCGTCAAGGTTGCCGGTGCCACGACCACCTTCACCCTCGGACTGACGGCATCGTCCGGTCTGATGATCTACTCGCTCCAGGGTCGACTCGATGTGCACCACGGCGCGTCGGTGGTGGCCGGTGCCCTGGTCGGCGGCCTCGTAGGAGCCCACCTGCAATCCGTCATGAAGGCATCCGCGGTACGGCGGCTCACCGGGGTGCTCCTGTTGCTGGTAGCACTCGTGGTGATAGGGCGGTCGTTTTGAGCGAGCCACTCGACGACCTGCCCTACGACCGACGCCTGGATCGATTCCAGCCGGTGGTACGCGGCATGAACCTCGCGCTCGGTGGCTGTCGCAGTCCTTGCTGCAGGCGGCGCGCTCCTACCCGGCGGTGTCGGCCGATGGTCCGGGGCGGCGGCGATCGTCGTACTGGTCACCGCACCGTTGGTAAGGGTCGTGTGGCTCGTGCGTCGCTGGATGAGTCGGGGCGACCCACGCTTCGCGGCCGTCGGCTGTGGGGTACTGGCGATCATCGCCGCAGGTGTGGTCCTTGCAGCTCTGAGCAGCTGAGCCACAGAAGTCGCCTGTCAGTCGACAGCACGAGGCTCGAGGCGCAGTCCGATCTCACGGTCGAACGCCAGGGCAGCTTCACCCTCGACGAGCCGCCTGATCGGCTCGCCCACGATCTCGGCGCGCCAGCCGGTGGTCAGCCGGGCTCCGGGAACGCCGCGCAGCAGGTCCTCGAGGTCGGCACGGGTGGCCAGCAACGACGTCTCCAGCTCCAGGTCTCGTGCTCGTTGTGAGACCCATGCGCTCACCAGGGGTACGGCTGGGCGGAGCTCCGTCGGCATCTCGGGAACGCTGCTGGCAGGGGCACGTGACGGAGATCCGCCCTGCGCCGCCGCGACCCACGGCGAGCAGCTCCTCGGCCATGCTTCCCCGGAGGTTGCGGCCGTCGACTCCGCGAAGCGCACGGAGCTCGTCGACGGTGCGTGGCACCGAACTGGAGACACCGACCACTCCCAGGTCCGACAGGATGAACCGCGGTGTTTGATCGAGCTCGATCGCCTTGCGCTCCCTCCACGCCGCGACCGCCTGAGCCACCGCCAGTGCCGAGCTGCGCAGGTGGCGGATCTCCTTGATCCGTCGCCACGCATCCTGGGGATCACGCGGACCTCGGTCCTCGGTTCGCAGTTCCTCGCAAGCCTCCTCGGCCCAGGACACACGGTCCCGCGCGGTGACCCGTTCCCACAGCGAGTCGTGCCAGCGCGAGCAGGTTGGCAACGTCGGCGGCCGCGTAGGTCAGCTGGGCGGCTCCGAGGGGCCGGCGCAGCCAGTCGGTGAGACGGTCCGCTTTGGGGGCACTGACCTGGAGCTCGCGGTCGAGCAGTGTCGACAGCGACGGGCTCGTGTAGCCGAGGAAGCCAGCGAGCAGCTGGGTGTCGACCAGCCTGGAGGGAATCGTGGCGCAGGCCCGGTCCAGGACCTCGAGGTCCTGGCGGGCCGCGGTGCATGACTGCGAGCCCCTGGCCGTCGAGCACCCTCGCGAACGGCTGCAGGTCGACTGCCAGCGCGTCGACGAGAGCAACCCCGTGGGCGTCGGCCACCTGCACGAGTGCGACCTGAGGGAAGTAGGTGCGCTCCCGGTGGAACTCCGTGTCGATCGCGAAGCGATCCTGTTCGACGAGTCGGTCGACCAGCCGCGCGAATGCAGCGTCGTCCTCGATCAGCTCGAAGTCGATCTGGCTGGTGCGACCCACGGGCTCAGCTGAGCTCCGGCCCAGTGGCAACTGGGTGACCCGCTTGGATCCAACCGTCGGTCCCTCCAGCCACGTTCACAGGGACCCTGCCGACCGTGAGCAGGAACTGCGAGGCGACCAGCGAGCGTCCACCGCTACGACAGATCACGTAGACCGTGTCGGCGTCGGGGATCTCGGCGTGGCGCTCCTGGATCTCGGGCAGCGGGATCAGCAGCGCACCCGGCACGTGGGCCGCCTCGTACTCGTCGGGCATGCGCACGTCGAGAACGAGAGCACCGTCGTCGACGACCGCCCTGAGCTCAGCGGCTGCGATCTCCTCGATCGAATCCGTTTCGGACACGGTGGTACTCCTCGGCTCGGACCGCGGCCGCCAGAGGTCCCGCGGAGTCGTGGGGGCACACGCTACCCGTGCGCGGGCCCCGAGCAGCGCCACCGGTCATTGCACGACACCGCCGTAGACGTGCTCCCCTCCCCTGGCGGACCCGTGACCCTGAACCGCCGTGCCGAGGTCCTCGACGAATGATGCGGCCACCCGGTCATGGCCGGGTGAGACCATCAGGTGGAGCCCACCCTGTTGACGATCCAGGTTCCAGCCGAGGTCGTCCATGAAGTCGCATACGCCGTCCATGTCCGGCTGCATCCGGGCGTCGGGATCGATTCCGAACTCCATGACCGACATGTCGGGGTCGGACGTGATCCGCAACCCGTCGATCCCGTCGATCCCCGCCTTGAACGTGTTGGTAGCGGCTAGCACGCGCCGGGCGAGGCGCATGTAGCCGTCGGTCCCCAGATGGGTCATCGTCGCCCATGCTCCTGCTATGGGCGCTCCCCGGACGGGTCCCGGCCGACGAGGACGACGCATAGAGTCCACCGGGCCATTCGTCGTACATGAAGAATCTGGCGCTGGTAGAGGTCGTCGTCAGCGGTACATGACGCGTCCGAGATCCCCTTGAAGCAGTACCCGTACTTGTGCACGTCCGCCGACATCGACGTCACTCCCTCGACGCGGAAGTCCCACGGTGGCACCGGCTGGCCGAGCTTCTCCCACCACGGCAGCAGATAGCCGCCCAAACACGCGTCGACGTGGCAGAGCGCACCGCGTCCAGCGGCGATCGCGGCGGCATCTCCTCGACCGGGTCGATGACACGGAACGGGCTAGCAGGGCGCCGACGCCACGACCACCGCTGTGTCCGAACTGATCGCGGCGGCGATCGCGTCGGGATCAGCGCGCGCCGTCCTCGCGCACCGCCACCTTCACCATCTCGACGTCCAGGTACTTGCACGCCTCGGCGAACGCGGGATGCGCCGTGGCGGCACAGACCAGCGTCGGCCGGACGACACCTCGGGAGCGGGCGTGGTCGCGCGCCGTCTACACTGCCAGGAAGATCGACTCGGTACCGCCCGACGACAACGTCGCCCGTCCCGCTCCGAACAGAGCGGTCGCGTACTCGAGCAACTCGCCCTCCATTCGCAGCAGGGTCTCGTAGCGGAACGGGTTCAATGCGTTCTCGTGCAGGAAGAGCGAGGCGATCTCGTGTTGCAGCCGCGTCAGCTCGGCGTCATCGGTGTTGTACACCAGGCTGAACGCCTTGCCTCCCTGCCAGTCCAGGTCACCGTTGCGCTCGGAGCGCACCGAGTCGAGCAGCTCGTCGACCGGGGTGCCGTGGCTGGGTATGCCCGAAACGTCATCTGCGGTGTCCATGGCGCGACACTAGATGCGCCGGACCCGACCTGGTCGTGGCTTCGTCAGCGCCGCTCAGCCGGTGGCCACGAGGGGTCGCACTGGCGCAGGAGCTGTGCGCAACGCTGCGCCTCGTCGCGCTCACCGATCATCTCCGCACTCGCTCGCAAGCCGTCGAGCGCACGTAGGAACCCACGGTTCGTCTCGTGGTCCCAACGAACGTGCCCGCTACCGCGCCAACCGGACCCACGCAGGGTGTCGAGTCCGCGGTGGTAGCCGACCCGGAAGTACCGCGTAGCGCTCGACAGGGTCCCTGCCGAGCTCCCCGAGGCGCGCCCACCCATCCAGGAAGCGGGGCCAGTCGGCCACCACCTTCGCCACAGCCTCCCGCCGGTCCTGTTCGGGCAGCGCCATCGCCATGGCCAGGGCGTCGAGGGCTTCTGTGGGCTCTGCGCCGATCACGGTCTCGGTCGGTCCACTCTGGCTCAGATCGATCGGCGTCTCACTCATCTTGGCGAGCGTACGCGTTCTGTGGGTCCTCGCCCCGGTTCGCGGGATCCTCCGGATCGTCACCGGTGATGATCGCCCCGTCTGGTGATGTGGCGGCGCCCTGGGCGCGGCCTATGGACCGAGATCTGGCACTCAGGACGAGGCGTTCGATGGGGCGCAGCAACTCCGAACCGCGGCGCCGTTCGGGCGTCTGCCCGGCCCGCTCGACCAGGAAAGCCGTTGACTGCTCGTAGCCACGATCGATCAGCTCGTCGGTCCGGCTGAAGTCGTCGAAGCGGATCTCAGGACGTCGACCCGGCGGGAGCACGACCGCCTCGACCCGAGGTGGCAGGCTCGCCAGGTCCCGGGCGAACCTGGAGTTGCGAGCGATCCAGTACGCCAACAGGGCTCCGTCGAGTGGTCTGCGCAACTCCAGATCCGGTCGGCCGTGCGGGCCTACGTGCAGAACGTAGATCGTGCGACAACCCAACTCGACGGCTCTGGCGATCGGCACGTTGTCGATCACACCCCCGTCGATGTAGCGCACACCGTCGATCACGACCGGTGGGTAGACCGCGGGAAGAGCCGCCGACGCGAGGATCGGCTCCACCAGGTCCCCCTCGTCGAACCAGCGTTCCATGGCCTGCTCCACGTCGGCCGCAACGCACTCGAAGGGCACGGTGAGCGACTCGAAGGTGTCGGACGCCCCGAGCAACGCACGCACGCTCCTGCGCAGTCCCTCGTTGCTGTGCAGCGAGGCGCCCTTGCGCACCAACTGGACCGCCGGCGGAATCGCGCGACGATGGCATCAGGTCGCTGCTCGAGTGGAGCCAGTGCTCGCGCAGCCGCTCCACCCCGCCCGCGGTCGGCTCAGCAGCGAATCCGGCACCGTTGAGCGCGCCGACCGAACAGCCGAGCACGACGTCGGGGCTGACCCCCTGCTCGACCAGTGCCCGCAGCATGCCAACCTGGATCGCTCCCAGGTTGCCGCCACCTGACAGCACGAAGGCGACCTTCGGCTTCCGGCGCGTCCCGTCCCGTCGGGTCAACTCGCTCAGTGCAGCCACGTTCGAGAAGTTAACGCCCCGGCGCTGCCACGCCCGGGTTCGGAACCAATGCGGCCGCAGCCGTGCAGAAGCGGGCGAACTCGTCCGGGTGGGTCAGGTGCGCGCCATGCCCTGCCCCGGCGATCTCGACCAACGCCGCCACCGGTGCAGCAGCAGCCAGCAGTTCGGCGCCTGCCCTCATCCTGTCGCTGCTCGTCGAGCCACGGCCGACCAGGAGGGGAAGCGCCAGCTCGCGGCGGATCGATCGCGTGGTCCCGACGACGCAGATCGGCGAGCTCGGCGATGAGCGCAGGGCCTTCTGCCCTGCGTGCGGCACGGTCGCGTTCGCGGACCCTCGACCATGTCGCCTCGCCGACCATGAGGCGGTAGAAGTGCTCTGCTGCCGCCTCGAAACCCACCTCACCCGCCAGCTGCACCGCACCTGCACCGATCTGATCGAACGAGTCGTCAAGTGCCGGGAACGGCGACTCGAACGCAGCCAGAGCAACGACTCGATCGTCGCCCACTACGGCCAGTGCGGCGCCGATGGTTCCACCGAGGCTGTGTCCCACCACCACCACACGGCCGGCCCCGCTCCAGTCGATGATCCTGGCCAGGGTCGCGGGCGTGCGCGGCCACGTCGTGAGCGACTCCCGCCGAGAGCGACCCCGCGTAGCCGCGGCGGTCATAGGCCACCACGTCGAGTGCGCCGGTTCGCCGCATCGTCCGCGAGAAGCTCGCCGCTCGGTCCATCGCTCCATGGACCACCACGACGGTCGGGGCGTCAGGATCGTGGTGCACCGGGCGACGTCGGAGGACCGACAACCCGTCGACGGTGTCGGTGCTCTGCGGGGCAGGTGCGCTCACGGCACCTGCATCATGCGCAGCACGTCCGTTGCGTGCACGCCCTTGCCACCGGCACCGGCCAGCACCGCCACCGTCTCGCCCGACCGGACCAGGCCGTGGTCACGCGCGATGCAGACCAGCTCGTCCATCGCGGTCAGGTCGTCGACGCGGTGCGGTGCCAGGATCGGGGTGGCACCCCAACTGATCGCGAGCTGCGAGACGGTGCGCGGCTGCGGACTGAACGCGATTATCGGCATCTGCGGGCGGAACCGGGCGATCGAGCGGACGGTGAACCCGGACTCGCTGATGCATACGATCGCCGAGACGCCCATCTCTGTCGCCGCACGCCACGCCGCAGCGCTCATCGCGTCGGTGAGTCGCTCCTCGCCCGTGCCGATCGCCCCGGATCGGAGCAGGCGGATCCGCCGTGCCCATGCCGTGAAGTCGAACTCCTGGTCGGCACGCTGGGCGATCCGCGCCATCGTCGCGACGGTGTTGACCGGGTCGTGGCCGATCGCGCTCTCGCCGGAGAGCATCACTGCCGAGGTCCCGTCGAAGACGGCGTTGGCGACGTCGGACACCTCGGCACGGGTCGGTGTCGGTGAGGTGATCATCGATTCGAGCATCTGCGTGGCGGTGATGACGGGTTTGCCCAGAGCTATGCAGTCGCGGATGATCCGCTTCTGGACGTGGGGCAACTCCTCGATCCCCATCTCGGAGCCCAGGTCACCTCGGGCGACCATGATCGCCCCGGATGCCTCGATGATCCCCTCGAGGTTCTGCGACCGCCGCACGTGTCTCGATCTTGGCCACCAGCAGCGGCCCACGCGGATGTGGCTCCGTGCCGACACGGCGGATGTCATGGCCGGAGCGAACGAACGAGAGCGCGACCATGTCGACGCCCGCATCGATGAACGCGTCGAGGAGCCGGAAGTCCTCCGTGGTCGGCGACGCCATGCCTAGACGGTCAGAAGGGATGTGTAGCCCGGGCCTGCCCTGCAGGGTTCCGCCGTGGGACACCACCGCTTCGACGTTCTCCCTGCCGACCGACTCAACGGTGAGGGTCACGCTGCCGTCACCGACGGCGAGGCTGTCGCCCGGATGCACGTCGAGCAGCAGACCCTGGTAGTCGACGCCGAGGAGCGTGGAATCGGAGCTCTCGCGGCCGGGTACCAGTCTGATCGGAGTTCCGGCCTGCAGCTCGGTGGCTCCGTCGAACGCTCCCAATCGGACCTTCGGCCCGGGCAGGTCGACCATTATCCCGACGGTGCGGTCCATGTCGGCTGCCACACCGCGGATGGTGCGGTAGAGCTCCGAGCGCGTCGTCGAGCGACCCGTGCGAGAGGTTGATGCGAGCCACGTCCATGCCCGCCTCGATCATCTTGCGGAGGACCGGGGCGGACCACGACGCAGGTCCGATGGTTGCGACGATCTTCGTGCGGCGACCCATGCCCACAGGCTACGCGGCACGAGGGCCCGCTCCACGCGCACCGTGTCATCAGTTGCACCGTGTCATCAGTTGCACCGTGTCATCAGTTGCACCGTGTCATCAGTTGCGCGGCACGTCCTTCCACGCCTGGTCCTTGTCGACGCGGACATCGCCGGGGAGTCCCAACACCCTCTCGCCGATGATGTTGCGGAGGACTTCTGACGTTCCACCCTCGATCGAGTTGGCGCGAGCCCGCAGGAAGTTCTTGTGCATGTCGTCGGTGAAGAGCGCGTGGCTCGGACGGATGAACTCGTACGAGTCGTAGAGCGACCCGGCCGGACCCATGAGGTCCATGGCCAGGCTGTAGATCGCCTTGTTCAGCTCCGCCATGGCCAGCTTGGCGACGGAACCCTCGGGGCCAGGCGTCCCGGCCGAGCGGAGTTGGGCGGAGCGGAGGTTGGTCAGCCGGTTCACCTCGGCCTGCGCCCAGAGCCGCACCACGGAGTCACGGGCGACCGGATTGCCGGCGCCGAACTGCTTCCACGTCTCGACCAGGTGACCGATCGGACCCGAACCCCTGGGCGGCGTGCCTCCTCCGATCGACACGCGCTCGTTCATCAGAGTGGTGATCGACACTGCCCAACCGCGGCCAGGCTCGTCCAGGCGCATCGCATCGGGGATGCGGACGTCTGTCAGGTACACCTCGTTGAACTCGGCCTCGCCGGTCATCTGGCGGAGTGGACGAACCTCGACACCCGGCGCGTGCATGTCCACGATGAACGCCGTGATCCCCCGGTGCTTGGGCACGTCGGGATCGGTTCTGGCGATCACGAGCCCATAGGACGCCAGGTGAGCCAGCGTCGTCCAGACCTTCTGGCCGTTGACGATCCACTCGTCGCCGTCGCGTTCGGCCTTCATGGCCAGCGATGCGACGTCCGAGCCGGCTCCCGGCTCGGAGAACATCTGGCACCAGATGTTCTCGTTGGAGAACAACGGTCGAAGCATCGAGCGCTGCTCGTCGGTGCCGTGCGTCTGCACCGCTGGAGCGCACATGCCGTATCCGATCGGATTGCGCGCCTCCGCCGATGGGTCCGCCTGCAGCGTTGATCCGACGGGCGATGGTCGACTGCAGCTTCGGGCTCAATCCCAGTCCACCCTGTCCAACCGGGAAGTGGACCCATGCCAGACCGTTGTCGAACTGAGCCTCGAGGAACGCCTGCTCGGTAGTGGATCCGGGTGGGTTCTCAGCGAGCAGCTCGTCGACCAGGGCGATGACCCTGGACTCGTCCTCCCCCGCACCTGCGGAGACTCCGTCCATCGTTCCCTCAGCGACTGACATCGAACCAAACCCCCGTCGACGTTCTTGACTGATCGGTCAAGTTAGCCGCGAGGATGGTCGACGTGCTCGGTCCGGCCGTGCCGGGGCCCCGGTGCATGCTCAGTTGAGGCGCGCCCGAGTCGCGCTGCAGCGCCGAGGTTCTCCGCGCCGCTCGACTGGTCGAGTGCCGCGATCTGCTCGTGCTCCTCGGCGGCTTCGAGGAAGCGCCCGTCGGCTGCCAGGACCCCTGCGAGCTCCCGGCGGGCCGCAAGGTTGGCTCCGGGCATCGCCCGTTGCAATCGGAGCGCCGTGAGCATGCCCGAGCGGTCGCCCCGGAGCAGGTAGGCACCTCGCAGGTTGTTGAGCACACGCAGCAGGATTGCTGTGTTGGACACCGGCGCCAGGTGCGCCGGCTCGAACGCAGCGTCCGCTCCCATCAGCTCGTGGAAGCGTCGCCTGGCGGCGTCTCGCCCCAACGGTGCACCGCCGCTGAACGGGTCGAAGAGCTGCCCGCCGGTTCGCTCGGCGATCAGGAAGTGGCCGGGCATGGCGATCCCGTCCAAGGCGACGCCGCATCTTCTGGCAACCTCGATGGCCACGACCGACAGGGTGATCGGGATTCCGAGCCGTCGATCCAGGACCCGGTCCAGCAAGCTGTTCTCGGGTGAGTAGTAGTCGGTGCGGTCACCACGGAAGGGATCGGGCCCGATGCCGAACAACTCCTCGCAGATCCCGCCGGGATCCCGAGCCGACACGTTCCCGGCAACGCCGTCGAGTGCGTCGAGGATCTCGTCGGGATGGACCTGAGGTCGATCAGCGACGGCGATCAGCGCAAGTCCGAGATCGAGACGTGGCCGCGGTGCTGCCACGAGCGCGGCGAACTGCTCGATCGACTCCATGCCAATACGCTACGCCCGCCGCCTTGACCAACCGGTCAAGACGGACGGCTAGGTTTGCCACACGCAGCAGCGTTGACCAATCAGGGGGGATCCGTTGACCGAGCAGCTGTTCTATCCCGGCGCACACGTAGCCGACCGTGGTGATCATCCGGCATACGTGATGGCGGCAACCGGCGAGGTGGTCACCTATCGGGAGCTCCACGAACGAGCTAGCCGGATCGCTCGTCATCTCCGCAGCCTCGGTCTGCAGCCGGGCGACCACGTGGCCTGGTGCATCGAGAACCACCCCTGGTACCTGTCGCTGGCGTGGGGGGCCCATTACGCGGGCCTCTACTACACGGCGATCTCATCGCGGTCTCACGTCCGAGGAGCTCGCCTACATCGTCGACGACTGCGGAGCGCGGGTCTTCATCTCAAGCGCGTACATGGCCGACGCAGCTGCACAGATCGTCGGCGACACCCCGAAGGTCGAGCACCGCTTCCTGCTCGACGGCCAGCTCGACGGTCACAGCGACCTGCTCGATGCGGTGGCGGGCCAGTCGAGCGATGACCTCGAAGGCGCTGTTGAGGGAATGGACATGCTCTATTCCTCGGGCACCACCGGTCGGCCCAAGGGGGTGAAGGTGCCGCTACGAGGAGTACGGCTCGGAGAGCCTGACGCACTCTTCATGCTGGTTGCCGGTCTGTTCGGCGCCAACCCGGAGACCGTCTACCTGTCGCCCGCTCCGCTCTACCACGCCGCACCGCTGCGCTTCTGCCTGCAGGTCCAGCGTGCGGGCGGGACGGTTGTGGTCATGGATCACTTCGACCCGGCCGAGACTCTCCGCCTGATCGACCACCACAAGGTCACCTTCGGACAGTTCGTGCCCACGATGTTCGTGCGGATGCTCAAGCTGCCCGACGAAGAACGTCTGCGCCACGACCTCTCCTCGCTCCAGGTGGCGGTGCATGCGGCCGCGCCGTGCCCGATAGAGGTCAAGGAGCGCATGATCGAATGGTGGGGTCCGGTGCTGCACGAGTACTACGCGGGCACCGAGGGCAACGGCTTCTGCTGGACCAACTCGGAGGACTGGCTCACGCACAAGGGAACCGTGGGCAGGCCCCTCGTCGGGACGCTGCACATAGTCGGCGACGATGGCGAGGAGGTCCCACCCGGCGAGACAGGCACGATCTACTTCGAGTCGGCAGCCGCTTTCAGCTACCACAACGACCCCGCCAAGACGAAGGACTCCTACAACCCGAAGGGCTGGTCGACCCTGGGCGACATCGGCAGGGTCGACGAGGACGGCTTCCTCTACCTGTCGGATCGCAAGGCCTACATGATCATCTCCGGCGGCGTGAACATCTACCCCCAGGAAGCCGAGAACGTCCTGACGATGCATCCCGCGGTCGTCGACGTGGCGGTCTTCGGGGTTCCGAACGAGGACTTCGGCGAAGAGGTCAAGGCAGTGGTGCAGCCGGCCGAGATGCCGGCCGACGATGCTGCCGCCGACAAGCTGGCCGCCGACCTGATCGCCTACTGCCGCGAGCACCTCGCGGACGTGAAGTGCCCCCGGTCGGTGGACTTCCGTGAGGAGCTTCCGCGCCATCCGACAGGGAAGCTGTACAAGCGGCTCCTCAAGGACGAGTACTGGGCTGAGGCAGGTCGGACGATCTGACCCTCCGAGAATCTGACAGTCCGACCGCCGGGCGGTCGTAGGCGGCACCCCGGTGGGTGAGTGTTAAGCAGATGCCGTTGCCCGACCGATGGGTAGGTGACCCGGGAACGCCTGGGTCACCGTGTGAACCCAACCGGAAGGCGCAGTCCAATGACCGACGTATCGATCCCCGCCCCTACGAGCCAGCACCGAGGTTCGTACGGAATCGACGCCCCGTACGTGCCTGCTCTGCTTCTCGCCGGCGCCGCCGCGTGCGCCGTGCTCGCCGCCAGTTCGGGTCAATGGCTGCAATGGCTGCCGGCGATCCTCGTGCTCGGCGGTTCGGGCGTCATCTACCTGCACACGACCCTGCGCGGGAAGTTCGTCGTCTGGGAGACCCTGGCCGACGCCCTGGAGCTGGGTGGGGACGAAGCGGTGCTCGACGTCGGCTGTGGCCGCGGCATGGTGCTCAACACGATCGCCCGTCGGCTGACGCGTGGCCGGGCGACCGGTGTCGACATCTGGAGCAGCCACGACCAGTCCGGCAACGACATCGACGTCACCCGTCGCAACGCCGAGATCGAAGGCGTCGCTGATCGGGTCGTCCTCGAGACCGGCGACATGCGTGACGTGCCGTTCGCCGACTCGACGTTCGACGTGATCGTGACCAACGCCGCGGTGCACAACCTGAAGGCGAGCGAGGACCGCGCCAAGGCGTTGGCCGAGATGTGGCGTGTCACCCGCTCAGGCGGACGCTTCGCGCTGGCCGACATCGCACACACCGGTGAGTACGAGAAGGTGATCCGCTCCCTGGGCGCGACCGATGTGCAGCGTCGATCAGCCGGCGTGCAGGGTTGGTTCGGAAACCCGTTCTACGCAACCCGAGTGGTCACCGCCACCAAGCCCTGACCCACAGGCTCAGCCGGCGCCCCTGCGCGCAAGGGCAGACCGCCCCGCCAGGACCGCGCCGGCTGCGCCGAGTCCGAGTCCGAATGCCAGCCACCATGCGGCGGCGTAGCCCGCTGACTCGGCGATGACGCCGAAGAGGATCGGCCCGACGGCTCCCCCGACGTAGGTGCCGGTCTGGGTGATACCGGTGGCCCGGCCGGGGAAGTCCGGTGAGGCCCGCACGACCGACAGGTTGAACAGGCCGGGCCAGGCCCAACCGGCGCCGAACGCAAGCGGAACACCGATGATCTGCATCGCCGGGCTCCGCCAGGTGAACAGGGCAGAGGTGAGCGCCCCCAGCGCGATCATCACCGCCACGACACCGAGCAGGTTGCCAGGGTGTCGATCTGCCGCTGCCCCGACCGCCATCCGCACGATGATCGAGATCAAGCTGCCCACAGCGAAGGCAAGTCCGGCCTGCCCCGGCTCGATCCCCGCGTCGATGGCCGACTCGACGAAGAATCCACCGAGGGTTATGGCCGCTGCAGTCGAGAACGCCGCAGCCACTGCCAACGTCGTGAGCGCGCCGAGCGGAGCGCCGCCCTCCTCTGTCTGCCCACGGCCCTGGCCGGCGTCGCTCCGAGCATCTGCAGGTAGACGGTCACGGACGACGACGAGCGCGACCAGCGCCAGCGTGGAGCTCAGCACGAACACCCACTTCCATCCCACCGTGAGAGCGATCGTCGGCAGCGCCAGGCCCGCCACCAGAGCCGCGCCGGGCATGGCTGACTGCTTCACTGCGAAGCCCACCCCCTGTCGGTGCAGCGGCAGGTCCCTGGCCACGAACACGTTGGCGGACAGCTGAGCGGTCGCGTTGCAGACACCGGCTCCGGCTGCGATTGCTGCCAGGAGTGCCGGATGGCGAACCGCCCCTGCGATCAGCAGCTGCATCACGACTGTGCCGCTCAACGACGCGGTGAAACCCATTCTCGGCCCCACCCGATCGATCAGACGTCCTATGCGCGACGACACGATCGCGCTCGATGCGAAGAACCCAGCGAGTATCAGACCGCCGGCCGCCTCTCCGTACCCGAGCTCGCCGTGGATCTCGATGGAGAGCGAACCGAGAAGGAACACGGGCAGGATCGCCGCCACGATCGCGAGCGCCACCGCAGCCAACCCCTGCACGGAGCCCGAGCGTGTCACCTCGGTCGAGCCGCTCACCCGACCAACTCTCCCACGACACGCGCCGGTACCCTGACCTGGTGTCGCCGCACCCCTTCCTACGCCGTTCGACCCCGCTGGCCGTGGCGCATCGGGGTGGAACCGAAGCGGCACCGGAGAACTCCGTCGCAGCTTTCAGCGCTGCTGTCTCGGTCGGGTTCACGCACCTCGAGACGGACGTCCACCTCAGTGCCGACGGTGTGCTCGTCGCCTTCCACGACGACGTGCTCGACCGGGTCACCGATGGTTCTGGCGCGATCAGCGAGATGACTTGGGACCAGATCGGCTCGGTCCGCATAGGTGCCGCTGAGCCGATCCCACGTCTCGAGGAGCTGCTCGAGGCCTTCCCCGACGCATGGTTCAACGTGGATCCCAAGGCCGACGATTCGGTGGTGGCGCTCGTACGCGTGCTTCGTCAGCAGCGGGCGGTGGAGCGGGTCTGCATAGGCGCCTTCTCGGATCGGCGGCTCCGGCGCATGCGCGAGCTGGCTGGAGCATCGCTGTGCACGTCCGCGGGTCCGCGCGAGATCGCAGCGCTGACAGCAGCCGCCAGGCTGGGACGCGGCGCGGGCCTCCTCGGAGGCGCCTACCAGTGCGTGCAGGTGCCGGTGCGACACAAGGGTGTCGAGATAGTCACGCCTGCTTTCATCTCCGCTGCGCACGACTCCGGCAAGCCGGTCCACGTCTGGACCATCGATGATCCGACCGAGATGCACAGGCTTCTCGACATGGGCGTGGACGGGATCATGACCGATCGCCCCTCGACGTTGCGTTCCGTACTCGAGGAGCGCGGCGAGTGGCAGTGACAGCGGCCGGCCGCAGTCCTCGGAGGGTGCTCAGCGTTCTCGTAACGGCGGCCGGGCTCGTCGGCGTCCTGTCGCCTGCCGATCCGGTCGGAGCCGGCCCGCTCGTCTCGTTGCGCCAGCAGTCCTCGGCCCAGCGCCCATCGAACATGGCCTACCAGGACAAGGAGCCTGATCCGTCGATGGACACGGCTCAGACGGGAGCGACAGTGATCCTGTCGCCCGAGGTTGCGGCGCTGCCGGCCGACTCGACTGCACTCGATCGTGCCGAATCGCAGCTCGGCGACCTGACACGACGACGGGACCGCGCCGCCGCCGAGATCGGCTCTGAACAGTCCGCTCTGAGCACCGAGACAGCAGAGCTGAACGCGGTCGCGGCGCTGAGCATGCGTCGGGCGGAACAGGTCGACAAGGCCGACCGACTGGCCGAACGCACCCGCTCCACCCTCACATCGCTGGGGGTACAGCGGTTCGTGGTGGGCGACCACCTGCTGGAGGGCCTCGACCCCGCCCTCAGCGCGGAACGCGCGCAGGAGCTGAACCGCCAGAAGGTCCTGGGCGAGATGGGAACCGAGCATCTCATGGCCCAGCACCGCTACACCGCTGCCCGCTCCGAGGACCTGTCGGCCGATCTGGAGCGCCTGCGCGAACGCTCCGACGAACTCCGGGGGTCCTCCGAGCGTCGATCTGCTCACATCGATCGACTGGGCGCCGAGATCGTCTCGCTCGACGCGGAGATCGTCGACGCCACCAGCGAGCGCGATGCCGCTCGACTGGGCGCCACCGTGGCGGAGACCGACCTGTCCACGATCGCTCTCGACGCCTACTGGCGCGCTGCGCGGATGTACGCAATGGCCGACCCCGAGTGCGGAGTCACCTGGACGGTGTTGGCAGGCATAGGTCGGACCGAGACCAGCCACGGCACATACCGTGGCGCTGCGGTCGGCAACGACGGAGTGGTGAGGCCCCCGATATTCGGCCCTGAGCTCGACGGGTCGAACGCCTTCGCGATCGTCCGTGACAGCGACGGGGGACGCCTCGACGGGACAGCCAGCACCGATCGCGCCGTCGGACCGATGCAGTTCCTGCCGAGCACGTGGCGCACCGTCGGGCTGGACGCCGACGGAGACGGCACCGCCGATCCTCACGACATCTACGACGCAGCTGCGTCCGCTGCTGACTACCTTTGCAGGTCCGGCCCGGGGCTCACGGATCGGGCCAGGCTCAGAACGGCGGTGCTCACCTACAACCGCAGCCAGGCGTACGCGGACATCGTCCTCGAACGCACCGACGCCTATGCAGCGAAGGTCGCGCTGGACTGAAGGCGCCTGCTCGCTGGGGCTCGAGAAGCCGGCCGCGGCACCGGAATGCTTGTCGAGGGGATGGTCGTTGACACCGATCCGCCCGGGGGTAGAGTGCGCGCACCCGTGAAGAGCGACGCCCCGTCGTGGTCGTCTCTTCACGGATCGAACCGCTCCGTGGCCGTAGGCGTAGGGCCGCTGGTCCGAGATCCGGAGCCGAACCAGGGGGAACAGCGAACGTGCAACTCTCATCCATCCGTAAGCCGTGGACGGCCCTGGCTGTCCTGCTGTTGGCGCTGTCGATGGTCGCCGCCGCATGCGGCGGCGATTCCGACGGAGGCGGCGGCGACCAGGACGAGCAGTCCGAGGAGGCCGGCGATCCCACACCGGGAGGCAAGGTCGTCTACGCGTTGGAGGCGGAGAACTCCGGTGGTTGGTGCCTGGCCGAGAGCCAGCTCGCCATCGTGGGCATCCAGGTTGCAAGGGCCATCTATGACACGCTGACCGTCCCGGATGAGGAAGCGAACTACGTGCCGTTCCTGGCCGACTCGGTCGAGCCGAACGCCGAGTTCACCGAGTGGACGATCAAGGTTCGTGAAGGCGTCAAGTTCCACGACGGATCGGATCTGACCGGACAGGTCGTCAAGAACAACATCGACGCCTGGCGCGGCGCCTACCCGACGCGTGAGCCGCTGCTGTTCCTCTTCGTGTTCGACAACATCTCCGGCACCGAGCTGGTGGACGCCAGCACCGTCAAGGTCTCGATGAAGTCCCCGTGGCCGTCGTTCGACGCCTACCTGTTCATGTCGGGGCGTGCGGGCATCATGGGCCAGGCGCAGCTCGACGACACAGAGACGTGCGACACGAACCTGATCGGCACGGGACCGTTCATCAAGACCGACTGGAAGGTCAACGAGTCCTTCACCGCCGAGAGGAACCCCGACTACTGGCAGAAGGACTCCCAGGGCAACCAGCTCCCCTACCTCGACGAGATCGAGTTCCGTCCGATCATCGACGGTGACGCACGGGTGAACGCTCTGCTCGGAGGCGACATCAACGCGATGCACACCTCTGGCGCCGAGCAGATCGACGCGCTGCAGCAGGAGGCCGAGTCGGGCACCATCAACCTGGTCGAGTCAGACGAGTTCCCCGAGGTCAACTACGGCATGTTCAACATGAGCAAGGCCCCGTTCGACAACATCAAGGCCCGCCAGGCGGCGGCCTACGCCTTCGACAGGGACACCTTCAACACCGTCCGCAACCTGGACCTTTTCACCATGGCGTCCGGCCCGTTCGGCCCGGGTGAGATCGGCTACCTCGAGGATGCGGGAATGCCCGAGTACAACCTCGACAAGGCCAAGGAGCTCGTGGCTGAGTACGAGGCCGAGACAGGCCAGCCGCTCGAGTTCACGATCACCGCGGCCAACGATCCCAACGCCACCAAGTCGGTGCAGTTCCTCCAGGAGAACGCGTCCAAGGCAGGCATGAAGGTGTCGGTCAAGCAGGTGGAACAGGCTGCGCTGATCAGCACCACGCTCGGCGGCGACTGGCAGGCGATCAGCTGGCGCAACCATCCAGGTGGAAACCCCGACGGCCAGTACGTGTGGTGGCACAGCACCATGCCGACCAACTTCGGCAAGATCAACGACCCCGACCTCGATGCGCTGCTCGAGCAGGGCAGGGCCGAGACCGACCCCGCCAAGCGCCAGACCATCTACGAGGACGTCAACAAGATCTTCGGCGAGAAGGTCTACAACCTGTGGTTCAACTGGACCCAGTGGGACGTGGCCACCGCCACTGACGTGTGGGGTGTGTTCGGACCCGACCTGCCCGACGGCTCCAAGCCGTTCGGCGGCCTGGCCACCGGTCATCCGGTGAGCGGCATGTGGGTGAAGCAGTAGCACCCGGTCGTTGATCCCGGTGGGGCCCGCACCAGGTGCGGGCCCCACCAACTCGTACAGGAGCAGGCGACACGCCCATGAACATCCTGAAGAAGCTCGGCCAGCTCGTCGTCACCGTGATCCTCGTGACGCTGTTCGCGTCCTTCCTGCTCGAGCTCCTCCCCGGTGACCCGGTCGAGGTGCTCGTGCCGTTCGGAAGCGACGAGCAACGTGAGGCGGTTCGCCAGGATGCGGGGCTCGACCGCCCGTTCCTCGTTCGCTATGGCGAGTGGCTCGGTGGATTCACCCGGGTCTGGGACCCGGACCTGGGCAGCTACTACACGGTCAGCTCGCAGCGTCCTGTGATCGACCGCGTCGCCGATGCCCTGCCGGTCTCATTGCAGCTCATGATCTACGCGCAGGTGATCGGCCTGATCGTCGCGATCCCACTCGGCGTTTTGACCGCTCACCGCAAGGATACGTGGTTCGATCGGATGTCGAACACCACGGCCTTCGCCATGCTCGCCATACCCAACTTCGCGCTCGGCTTCATGCTCCAGTACTACTTGGGAGTGGAGCTCGGCTGGTTCCCCACCACGGGCAACAGGGCCGCGGGATGGTGGGTCATGCCGGCGGTGACACTGGCCGTCGGCCAGATCGCCGTCTACATGCGACTTCTGCGCAGCGACATGATCGCGACCCTGCAACAGGACTTCATCCTGATGGCCAAGGCCAAGGGCCTGAAGACCAGGCGGATCCTGTTCAAGCACGCGCTGAGACCGTCGTCGCTGACGCTCTTGACCGTCGCCGGGCTGAACGTCGGCACGCTCATCGGCGGCACGCTGATCGTCGAAGTCGTATTCCAGATCCCCGGCATGGGCTTCCTGCTCTTCGAGGCGATCGCCACCCGCCAGATCGTCGCGTTCCAGTCGATGGTGGCGATCGTCGCCATCCTCTACGTGCTGGTGAACTTCGCGGTCGACCTGCTCTACACCGCACTCGATCCCAGGATCCGCAATGCCCGCTGACGACGCCCGCCCGCACAAGGGCATGCCGCAGTCCCCCGGCCACATAGACACACGACCGGATCTCGGCGTCACCCATCTCGACGCGTCCGCGTCGGTGCTGATCGAGGCGATCGAGTCCGGACCCCCCAGCGGCACCCGCAAGAGGCGCCTCAGCGTGGGGGCATGGCTCGCGATCATCTGGCTCGTCGGCCTGCTCGTGCTGGCCATCATCGCTCCCTGGATCGGCATCAAGGACCCGAACGAGATCTTCCCCGAGATCGCCCGCCAGGGTCCGGCCCCCGGTCACCCGCTCGGAGGCGACGCCAACGGGCGGGACCTTCTGGCCCGCATCATCTACGGCACCAGGGCGTCGTTCGTGGTCGGGTTCGGGTCGGTGGCGTTCGGACTGCTGATCGGCGGCGCGCTGGGGCTGATCACCGGCTTCTTCCGCGGCAGGGTCGACAGCGTCCTCACGCCGCTCATGAACGTGCTGTTGGCGATCCCCCAGTTCGTCCTGGCCCTTTCACTCGTCACTGTCCTCGCTGCTGGCGACGACGTGACGACATCACGCCGTATGGGCGTGGTGGTGTTGGGCCTCGGCGTGGTGTCGATCCCGATCCTCGGGCGAATCACACGTGCGAACACCCTCGCCTGGTCCGAGCGGGAGTTCGTGCTCGCCGCTCGGGCGATGGGCGCGCGGAGCTGGCGGGTGATGCTGCGCGAAGTCCTGCCGAACGTGGTCCCCGCCATGCTCTCGATCGCCCTGCTCGGGGTCGGTGTCGCGATCGTCGCCGAAGGCGGACTGAGCCTCTTCGGAGTCGGGGTCCAACCGCCGACTCCTTCATGGGGGAACATCATCGCCGAGAACCGTGACCAGCTCCGTCGGGCCCCGCACATCGTCATGTACACCTCGATCGTGCTGTTCCTGACGGTGATGTCGCTCAACTACCTCGGCGACGTCATCAGTCAGCGTCTCAACGTGCGGGAGTCGGTCCTGTGAGCGTCCAAGGAAGCCTCGACGGGACGCCGAGCGGAATCCCGGGAGCGTCGACACTCCTCGAGGTCGACGGCATCGTCACGCAGTTCAGCACGCCCCGCGGCACGGTGAACGCGGTCGACGGCGTGTCGCTTCGCCTCGAGCGTGGCAAGACCCTGGGCATCGTCGGCGAGTCGGGTTCCGGCAAGTCGGTGCTCTCCGCGCTCGATCATGGGGCTGCTCCCGTCCAACGCGACCCGACGCGGAACCGTGCGCTTCGAGGGCCGCGACATCACGGACGCCTCGCCCACGGAGCTGCGCGCCCTCTGGGGCGTCGAGATGGCGATGATCTTCCAGGACCCGATGACGGCGCTCAACCCCGTCATGAAGATCGGCAAGCAGATCACCGAGTCGCTGCGCCACCACCTGGACATGCCCAAGTCGGACGCTCACGAGACAGCTGTCGCTCTTTTGAGAGCGGTGAAGATCCCAGAGGCGGACAAGCGCTTCTCGTCGTATCCCCACGAGATGTCCGGCGGCATGCGCCAGCGTGTCGTGATAGCCGTGGCACTCGCCTGCGGCCCGAAGTTGCTCTTCGCCGACGAGCCGACCACGGCTCTCGACGTCACGGTACAGGCGCAGATCCTGGACCTGCTGGCCGATCAGCAGCGTGAGCGCTACATGGCGATGATCCTCGTTACCCACGACCTGGGTGTGGTCGCCGGCCGGGCGGACGAGATCGCGGTGATGTACGCCGGGCGGATAGTCGAACGTGCGCCGACCGGTTCACTCTTCTCCGAGATGCGCCACCCGTACACCGAGGCGCTCCTTGCCGCGATCCCCAAGCTGTCCGATGCCTCCCACACCCGCCTCGAGGCGATCGGCGGACGCCCACCGGACCTGGTCGACCCACCGGCCGGTTGCTCGTTCAGCCCGCGCTGTCCCTATGCACAAGAGCGCTGCCATGTGGAACGCCCGGAGCTGACTCCCAGCCCGACGGACCCGACGCACGAGCTTCGCGTGCTTCTACCCGGTCGGCTCACCCGAGACCGAGGAGAAGAGAGTGCAGATCCAGGCCCGACGCCTCATGCGTTCCGCCCCCAACCCCACCGGGGGTGCCTGATGGCCGGTAGCGGCTCGGCTCACCTCCGCGGCGGCGAGGACGTGGTACTGAGCGTGGAGAACCTGGTCGTCGACTTCCCTGTCGACCGCAGACGAAAGGTCTCGGCGGTCGCGAACATCTCGTTCGACATCCGCCGTGGCGAGACACTCGGTCTCGTGGGCGAGTCCGGTTGCGGCAAGTCGACGACCGGCAAGGCGATCATGCAACTCCCCCGCCCCACCCGAGGTGCGGTGAAGCTGGAGGGCAGGGACCTGGTCGCACTCTCCGGCGAGGACCTGCGCCGCACGAGACCTCAGCTGCAGATGATCTTCCAGGATCCGATCTCGTCGTTGAACCCTCGCCGCTACGTGGCTCAGATCGTCGAGGAGCCGCTCAAGATCTGGGGACTCGGATCCACCGAGGAACGCAGCGCGAAGGTCGACGAGGTTCTCTCGGCCGTGGGTATCGACCCCCGGTCGGCCAGGGAGCGCAAACCACACGAGTTCTCCGGCGGGCAGTGCCAACGCATCTCGATCGCCCGCGCTGTCGTCACCGAACCGTCGATCATCATCTGCGACGAGCCGGTGTCGGCGCTCGACGTCTCGGTCCAGGCACAGATCCTCAACCTGCTCGAGGAGATGAAGCAGCGATATGGGCTGACCCTGGTGTTCGTCGCCCATGACCTTGCGGTCGTCAAGAACGTCTCGGACCGGGTCGCGGTGATGTACCTGGGCAAGATGTGCGAGATCGGCCCACCCGATGATCTGTACGCGGCACCGGCGCACCCCTACACGAAGGCGCTCCTCTCGGCCATTCCCTTGCCGGACCCGTCGAGTGCGACCGACATCGGCGAGCATCTGGGCGGCGAGCTGCCGTCACCGATCGACCCGCCTTCGGGTTGCCGGTTCCGGACCCGCTGCGACCGGGCGGGGGAGCTCTGCTCGACGGTGGAGCCGCAGATGCAAAAGGTCGACGGCGATCACTTCGTCGCATGCCACTTCCCTCTCGTCCCGGTGTCCACTTCGGTCTCGGTCGCCGCCGGCGCGACGGACGCTCGACCGGGTGCCGAAGCGACGGGCGCAGGCTGAGCGAGTCGCTCCCCGTGGAGATCAACATCGCCGCGGCGACCGAAGCGATCGCCGCGGCGCACCCCGACCGGGATGCCCTGGTCTCGGCGAGCGGAGTCAGGTCGTGGCAGGAGGTGTCAGAGCGCACACGGCGCCTCGCCGCGGTCCTCGGCGCTGCCGGGCTGGGGCTCCACGCCGTTGTGGGGCCGAGCGCCTCGGTCTCCCCCCACGACCACGTAGCGCTGTACCTGCACAACGGGCCCGAGTACCTGGAAGGGATGCTCGGCGCGTGGAAGGCGCGTGCAGCGTCGTTCAACGTCAACTACCGCTACGTCGCGGCTGAGCTGCGCTACCTGCTCGACGACGCGTCGGCCGCGGCGATCATCTTCCACGAGTGCTTCGCTCCGACCCTCGCACCGGTGCTCGACGAGCTCACGGTCCGCCCGTCGGTCCTGTTGCAGGTTGCCGACGGATCCGGCCACGACCTGCTGGCGGGGGCGCTCGACTACGAGTCGGCTCTGGCGGCGAGCACGGCCGATCTGCCGGTCGATCTGGTCGAGGGCTGGAGCGGTGACGACCTGTACGTCTGCTACACGGGCGGCACCACGGGCATGCCCAAGGGGACCATGTGGCGTCAGGCCGATTTCGTCGTGGCCGCGCTCGGAGCACGGCAGCGATCCGGCGTGGAGTACGACACGCTCGACCAGCTCGTCGCCGATGCCCGCGGCACGGTCCGGGCACTTCCGGCACCGCCGCTCATGCACGGCGCCGCGCACTGGAACGCTCTGTCGTGCTGGCTGGCCGGCGGGACCGTAGTGATCCAGCAGGTCGTCGATCGATTCGACCCGGTCGACATCCTGGACACGATCGAGCGCCATCGTGCGTCGTCGCTGCTGGTGGTGGGCGATCCGATGGCCCGCCCGATCGTCGACACGCTGCGCGATGAACGTCGCCATGGGCAGCAACGTGACCTCTCGAGCCTCCGGCACGTACTCTCGGGCGGCGCTGTCCTGTCGACGAGGCTGAAATCGCAGCTCGTCGAGCTGTTGGCGGGGGTGACCGTCGTCGATGTGCTGGGGTCGACCGAATCGGGTCGCCAGGCCGTGGCGCGGAGTCGGTCGACCGACGAATCCGACATCCACTTCGAACCCTCGGCGACCGCGGCTGTGCTCGGCGCGGACATGTCCCGCAGGCTCGCTCCCGGAGAGGACGAGCTGGGGTGGTTGGCACAGTCCGGCCGCGTGCCCCTCGGCTACCTCGGAGACGAGGACAAGTCGGCACGGACCTTCCCGACCGTGAACGGCGTGCGCTACGCCGTGCCCGGCGACCGCGGCGCTGCTCCTCGCCGACGGGCGGGTCGAGCTGCGGGGCAGGGACTCGGTGTGCATCAACACCGGCGGCGAGAAGGTCTTCGCCGAGGAGGTCGAGACTGCAGTGAAGTCCCACCCCGCTGTCCTCGACGCGGTCGTGTGCGCAAGACCGTCGGAGCGCTGGGGTGAAGAGGTCGTCGCGATCGTCGCCCTGGCCGAGGGAGCCACCGTCACCGATGCAGACCTGAGTCGCGCTGCCGCGGCGACGATCGCCCGCTACAAGCTTCCCCGCAGCTTCATCCGCGTCGACCACGTCGAGCGCGCGCCGTCGGGCAAGGCCGACTACCGCTGGGCCAGATCGGTCGCCGTCGACGCCTGACAGACCGGCACCGACCGGAATCCGCCGGTGTTCCGATTCAGTCCTTGGTGGCGACCGCGTTGGGCGTGACGTTCATCTTGGGCTCGTAGTCGGCGGCCTCGACGTCACGTGCCTCGCCGCCCACCACCACTCGCAGGGTCGTGCGACAGGAGGCGCATGGACCGTAGAGCTCCTCGGTCACGTCTAGCCGGCAGCGAGGACAGGTGAAGCTGAGGAGCTCGCCCTCAACAGGATCGGGCGGCAGACCCCCTGGCGTCGCCCCACCGTTGGAGGCTGTTTCGGACATGTCCCCATGCTCGCACCGAATGAGGCGCCGAGCTGTGGATGACCTCACTCCCAATCCACCGTCGATCCAGCGGGAATCCCCCTCGGTCCACCGCGGATGTACAGGTTTGTGGCCCTAGCGATCCACAGGATCGAATCCGTACCGTTGCCGCATGACCTTGGTTCCCAGCACCCGCACCACAGCATCGACCTCGTTCGACGTCGTCCTCGCCGACGGTACCCACGAGATCGTCGACGGTGTCGACGCCTACCAGCAGGAGGCATCGATGACCACCTTCTTCCGCACCGACAACGGTCGCCAGGCCGTCGACTGCTGGTCGGTCCGGGTCGCCAGCTTCCGCACCGACCACATCGTCGTCATACGTCGCAACGACCATGCCGAGGCGGCCGTGCGGCACCTCCACCCGGCCTGAGCGATCCATTCGCAACGCATCTCGACGTCGTTCGTTCGACATGGGGGAATCGTGGATCCGTTCCCCTCACGCACTACTGTCGTCGGGCGGTCGAAACTCGACACGCCCCCTCAGAGAACGCATGCCTGACGACTCCACCTCCAGCACCCCCTCGCAGCCAGCGGCCGCCGACCCCAGTGTGGTCATCATCGGCGGCGGTCCGGCAGGCCTGACCGCCGCCTTCGAGCTGATGAAGGCCGGGCACCGGTCCACCGTGATCGAGGCCGACGACGATCGTCGGCGGAATCTCCCGCTCGGTCGAACGCGACGGCTACCGCTTCGACATCGGCGGCCACCGCTTCTTCACCAAAGTCCCCGAGGTCGAGGCGCTCTGGCACGAGATCCTCCCCGACGAGGACTTCCTGCTGCGCCCGCGGATGAGTCGCATCTACTACCAGGGCAAGTACTACGACTACCCGATCAAGCCCATGAACGCGCTGCTGAACCTGGGTCCCGTCGAAGCCGTTCGCTGCGTGCTGTCATATCTGGCGGTCAAGGTACGCCCACCCAAGACCCAGGCGACGCTCGAGGACTACATCGTCGCCAACTACGGACGACGCCTCTTCGATCACTTCTTCAAGACCTACAACGAGAAGGTATGGGGTGTGCCGGCTTCGGCGATCTCAGCCGACTGGGGTGCCCAGCGGATCAAGGGCATGTCGATCTGGGACGCGGTCTGGGAACCGATCCGCGCCCGTCTCGCTGGTCGCCGCAAGGACAAGAACAAGCAGGTCACCAGCCTGATCGAGGAGTTCCAGTACCCCAAGTACGGTCCCGGTCAGATGTGGGAGGTGTGCACCGACAAGGTCGCGCGCCGAGGGAACCGACGTCCTGATGGAGACCAGGGTCGAGCGGGTGACCCACTCCGACGGCTTGGCACGTACCGTGCACGCCGTCGACGCGACGGGCAACAAGCTCCAGTTCGACGCGGACCACGTCATCTCGTCGATGCCGTTCCCGCAGCTGCTCCGGGCGATGGACCCGCCAGCCGCCGGCCGAGGTCCTGGCCGCCGCCGACGACCTGGGCTTCCGCGACTTCCTCACCGTCGCCCTGGTCGTTCCGGAGGACGCTGGGTTCCCCGACAACTGGATCTACATCCACTCGCCCGAGGTCAAGGTCGGCCGGATCCAGAACTTCGGCTCCTGGTCGCCGTACCTGGTCAAGGACGGCAACACGTGCCTGGGCCTCGAGTACTTCGTGCTTCGAGGGCGACGACCTCTGGAACGCCAGCGACGAGGAGCTCATCGCCCGCGGCACCCGTGAGCTCGGCGTGCTCGGCCTGGTCGACCCCGCCGACGGGTGAAGCAGGGCTACGTCGTCCGCCATGCCCAAGGCCTACCCGGTGTACGACGACGTCTACGCCGACAACGTCGCAGTGCTCAACGACTGGATCGCACGAGACGACGCCCAACGTGCATCCCGTGGGTCGCAACGGCATGCACAAGTACAACAACCAGGACCACTCGATGCTCACCGCGATGCTGACCGTCGAGAACATCCTGCGGCACGGGCGAGCACGACATCTGGGCCGTCAACGTCGACGAGGACTACCACGAGGAGTCCGGCCACGACGCCGGCTCTGCGAACATGCCGCCCGGGGACCGGTTCGCGAAGGGCACGGGCCGCGAGGCGCCGATCATCCCCCGCTCTGCATCCCGTAGCTGACACCGCTGGCAGCAGTGGCCTCACGGCAGCTCACCGGATAGGCGGCACCTACCGTGGGTGGCTCAGCCGCCCCTGGCGATCCTCATGATCTCGGGGCCGAGCCATGCCGACAGCGTCGGGGCGAACGAGTCCTGGAAGTGGATCCCGTCGGAGCGCATGGAGCGGTCCATCTCGCCGCCTGGTTGGCCGGCCACCCAGGCGCGCATGTCCACGAGCGGACGCGACACCCGGCCGTAGCGCGACCGCCTCGGCGAGCAACTCGTTCAGCCGGTCCATGCGCTCAGGTTCCGATTCCGCCAGACCCGACTCGCCCTTGTCAAGCCCCGACTCGATGTGCGGCTGCGTCAGCACGATCACGTGGGCGCCATCTGCTCCCAACGTGTCGATCGCCGACAGGAACTCGCCCAGGATGTAGCGGTCGATGTCTGCTTCGCCGATGTGGCGGTAGTGGTCATCGCCGACGAGTCGCCGGTCGACCACCTCCCAGACGCCGGAGCTCAACACGACGGCGTCCGGTCGGTGCGACGCTATCAACGCCGGGAAGACCGTTGCCCAGTCACAGCGCGACTCGAGAGTCCTGGTCTCCCGCTGGAACTTGTAGGACCCTCCGCGGGCAATGGCGCAGCCGAACTCCGCGGCGGTGGTGGCGCGCATCTCACCCGTCTCGCGTCCCCAGTCATCCAGGCCGAAACCGATCCCGAACGCGACCGAGTCGCCGACCACGAGCACGTCGGCGCTGTCACGTGCCCCGACCATACGGCGGTCCCTCGGCGCCGGTGCCGGTGGAAGTGGAGTGTCCGGTGCGATCACGGGGGGTGGCGGTGCGACGACAGGCTTCTGGCTCTCCCGGAGCATGGGCAGGAGCCACTCGCCGAGCACACCGCCCGCCTCAGGCAGGAAGCCGACTCCGTCTCCCGAACGCAGGGAAGGGTCGAACGGCCCGGCCGGCCACTGCTGCGTCTGTGTCGCCAGATCGAAGGTCCTCAGCGACCGTTGGGCGCCGACCTCGGCGATGATCTGGTTCACCCGGTCCCTGCTGGCCGGGTCGTTCTCACGGAAGCCGGGCCCTGGATTGCCCTCGGCGAGCTGTCCGCGTTCGATCTGGAGGAGCTGCTCCTGGCCGGGATCCGGGTTCGCTGCAGGTTCCGGGATCGGGGGAGGTACCGCCGTGTTGTTTACGGGCGGAGCGGTGACGAGCACCACCTCGGCACCTGTCTCCGTGAGCTCGTCGGTCAGCAGCGCGATCTCGCTGCGGAGGAAGTCGTCGACCTGCGGGTCCGAGGGGCCCGCCCAGCCCGACTTCGTGCTCATCCTCCGGGCGTTGGTGTCCCGCATGGTTCCGACGACCATGACAACGTCGGGCTGAGCTGCGCGTACCGCCTCGAGCCATGACTCGCGTGTCCTGCCGCATCGATTCACGTCGCGTTCCACACGACCGTCGGCCAGGGTCACCGTGCCACCCACGGCGATACCGCAGTCGGGTACGGCCGAGACGGTCACCTCGAGCCCGTCCACTGCCGTGAGCTGTTCTCCCAGTGATGCGGCGACCTGATCGCCGACGACGGTCACGCGGACGGTCGGCGGAGGGAGCGTGGTCGGTGCGGCCTCCTCCTGCTGGGTAGCCAACTGCAACCGGGACGGGGGCGGCAGGTCACGGGTGACCCAGGCCGTGGCGGCGAGTATCGCAACCGCGCCCAGCACGGCGGTGATCGGCGCGATGCGCGCCCGCAGGCGCGATCCGCGCCGCACGGGGTCCTCGATCACGTGGAACAACGCTGTGGCCAACAAGGCGGTGACCAGGAGGCGCAGACCGAACAGCGGCCACTGTGAGAGGCCTACCCTGGCGGGGGTCAGCCACAGGAAGACCGGCCAGTGCAACAGGTAGACGCCGTAGCTGATCTTGCCGATCCAGACGAGCGGCCCCAGCGACAGGACCCAGCCGAGAGGGCCTCCCTGGATCGCCGAGAAGATGATCGCTGCGGTCAGCGCCGCGGCGGCGAGCAGTCCCCACGGGTACACCCAGGACGAATCCAGCCGGGCGATGTGCCAGAGCCAGCCGGTCACCCCGAGCGCGACGGGCCCCAGGATCAGCAGCACGTATAGCAACGCCCCGGACGGCACCCTCAGGCGGCGCAGCGTCGCGCACGCCAGGAGCCCTCCGACGAGCATCTCGGCCATACGGCTGTCGGTGCCGAAGTAGGCCCGGTCGATCGAGGTGCGTGCGTACCAGCCGTTGGACAACGCCGAGAACACGCCGAGCACGATGAACACGCCTGCGAGCAGTGCGACGCGCTGACGTACCGGCAGCTTGCGCCCGGCGGCCATCACGGCGACGATCAGCAACGGCAGGATGACATAGAACTGCTGCTCGACCGCCAGGCTCCAGAAGTGCTCCAGGGGCGAAGGGGCGACGAAGTCAGCTCCGTAGGAGCGGTCCTGGGCGATGAAGTGCCAGTTGATGATCTCGGCGAGAGCGAAAGGGATGTCGCCACGCAGCGAGCGCAGCTGGTCGGTGTTCCAGACGCCGAGCGCACCCATGAACAGGACGATGACGATGGTCGTCCATGATGCTGGCAGGAGTCGGCGGAAGCGCCGACTCCAGAAGCGGCGCAGATCGATGCCGTGCTCGGTCTCCGACGAGTTCCACTCGCGCAGCAGGAGCGAGGTGATCAGGAACCCCGACAACGCGAAGAACATCGAGATGCTCAGGAATCCCCCGGCGATCCAGGTGAATCGCAGCGTGGAAGACCAGCACGGCCAGCACGGCCACCGCACGCAGCCCGTCGAGCGATTCGACGTGCCCGAGGGGCTCGGTGACCAGGCGGCGACGGCGCACGACCGTCAACGGGTCGGAATCGGTCTGCTGACCCGGTGGGGGCACCGCGGGAGCCTCGAGATCGGTCATCGAGGGGTCAGTGTCCGGTCGGCGGCGGCGTCGGTCGGATACGGCCCTGCAGGTAGCGGCCGGGCGCGGTTCGCCGGAGAGCTCCCGTGATCTGCGGCGAACGCAGCGCAGCGCCCCACCAGGTGACCCTCAGCTCCGTCTCGACCATGGTTCGCACCACCGCCATCTTCGAGGTGCCGTCGACGCGGTCCACGAACGTGATCGGCAGTTCGCTCACGTTCAGATCGGGGTGCGCGGAGATCCTGTAGGCGGTCTCGATCTGGAAGAGGTAGCCGTTGGCCGTCGTGCCGTCGATGTCGATCGCCTCGAGCGCCGCCGCCCGGTACATGCGAAAGGCAGTCGTGGCGTCGCGGATGCGCAGGCGCAGCATGGCGCGTGCATAGGTGTTGCCCCAGAGCGACAGCTTCCGACGCATCCAGGTCCAGTTCGGTACCGATCCACCGGGCACGTAGCGCGACCCGACCGCCACGTCGGCGCCGGAGTCGACGGCATCGAGCAGGTGCGCAAGCACCGCCGGGTCGTGGGAGAAGTCGGCGTCCATCTGGCCTATGACGTCGAATCCCTGGTCCAGCGTGTGACGGAAGCCGTGACGGTAGGCGGCCCCGAGGCCGGCCTTGCCCGGGCGGTGCAAGACCTGGATGCCACCCAGCTCGGCCGCGGCGACCTCGGCGATCTCGCCCGTACCGTCGGGGCTGTTGTCGTCGCACACGATGACGGTCAGATCCGGACACTGCACTCGGATGGCCGCGAGCAGACGGCCGATGTTGTCGGCCTCCTGGTACGTCGGGATCACAAGGGCAGAATCCACCCGAAGACTGTATCGGCAGCGCAGAGGTCGCCCGGTGCACCGTGCTGTGGCGCCCCCCAGCTCAGCGACGCTCGGAGCCGTCTGCTTCCTTGCATCGCTGCAGCAGGCGGAAGGCGCCGGCGTCCACGACCATGCAGTACTGCTCGGAGACCACCTGATTCGGTTCCTGTGACCCGGCTACGGTGCTCTGGTTGGGCTCGTTCCAGAGGTCCGAGCTGGCCGACAGGATCAGCCAGTCGTTGTTCCGCAGCTCGTCGGCCAGGCCCGACTCGGCGGTGTTCGCGATCCCTGGGTCCATCTCGATGTAGCGGGTTCCGGGAACGAGCTCGGGGAACAGGTAGTAGAAGAAGGAGTCGTTGTAGTTGGTCCGTGCCAGGTCGATCGGACCGGCGATCAGGCTCTCGCCCGGCTCGAGCTCACTGCTCAGGCGGTCCACCACCTGCTGGGCGGACTCCGCGCCCGCAGGGTCGCCGAAGTAGAAGGTCCGTCCGCCGTGGGTGATCGGCGAACCGAACTCGTCGCGGCCCAACGAGAGCATGGCCAGATCCACGTAGGTGCGTGCCGGGTAGAAGGGGATGATCACAGCGAAGATGAACACCAGGGCGGCGAGTGCCGACGTCAGCGGCACCCAACGCGGCGCTCCGGGCCACTTCAGCTGCACCAGGGTGACGATCGCTGGCACGAGCAACGCGAACGTGATGCCCGTGACCCAGGCGAGGTGAGTCGTGTCGGGACGCTGCATGGCCTGGGGAAGGAGTGCGGCACCGAACAGTGCGGCCGGCCAGAGGACCAGGGCCTGGTCGCTTCCGGGTTCGACGCGCCGGAGCCGCCACGCGGCGAACAGGTTGACCAGGATCGACAGCGGTACGAGCCAGAACCACAGGAAGATCTGGTGGCTGATGGCCGGCATGGGCAGCGCCCATCCCTCGGGCCGCAGGGTGCCTGCGCGCTGCAGGAAGCCGTCGATCGCGTTCCAAGAAGGGGGTACCGGCAGCGCTCGACCGTCGCGGAGCTCGAAGACCGGCTCGAGGAACATGCCCTGGATCGAGTCGCCGAGCCCCGAGACGAGCAGGTGCGGTACGTACAGGAGGCAGGTCAGCACGAGGCCGAGGAGCAGGGGCCGACGACGGCGTGGGGTGAGTCCCCACCAGAGCGCCCCGAGTCCTGCACCGACGGCCAGCACCATGTCGGGCCGGTAGAGCAGAGCTGCTGCACCGAGAACACCGGCAACGGCGAGGAGACGCCCGGCCGACCGGTCGTCCTCATGCCGCGTCGCTGCGCTGCCGACCGCCAGGGCGCAGATCCCCAGAGCCAGCGCCCCGTTCCACGCCATGGCCGACAGGCCACCGGGGCCGATCAGCACCAGGACGGTGACCAGCGCCGAGGTAGTCGCCACCTTGCGACCGAACGGTCGTAGCAGCGCGAACATCCCGAACGCGACACCGGCGTGCTGGAGCAGCCCGACCAGGCGTTCGACGCTCAGGTCGACGCCGAAGACCTTGTAGACGCCTGCGAGCACGTAGAGGGACCCCGGGCCGTAGAGATGCAGGAAGTCACGGTGTGGGAAACGTCCTTCGAGGATCTGCTCCGGGAAGGCCAGCATGAAGCCCTCCTCCATCGGCGGGCCCTGATAGCGGAGGAGTCCGGGCACCGGTATGAGCAGCACCACGGCTATCAGAGCGATCGCGATCACGTCGCGGCGTCGTTCGCTCGACGACAACAGGTTCATGGCGCTACCCCCGGCGACCGCGGTGGAACTGCATGGTCGGGAGGGCTGGAACCCCGGCGGTGCTGCAGCGCTGACCAGGCGAGCGACAGCGCCGATGCGGCGAGCAGAGCCAGCAACGGTGCCACGGGAACCTTGAAGCGCGTGTCGGCGAAGGACACGACCGGTACCGCCACGGCACCGAGCGTGAGCAGTACCACCAGCGCCGGGACCGGGTCCTCACGGCGCCTGCGCCAGCCGTCGGATGCCACCAGCACGAAGCCGACTGATCCAGCCGCCAGCACCGTGAAGAAGTAGACGTCGGTGAGCGCTCCGATCAGCTGCCGGGTCCTGTCGGTCAGGAACTCGTCCTCACCGAAGGACTCCAGCGCCCGCAGGCCGTCACGGTCGTCGGTGTAGGTGATCTGCAGCTTGTGGAGGCTGAGAGCGGGGAGCTCCGTGAGGTGCCCGCTGGCCCAGCTCAACGCGAGCGAGCGCGCCTCGGCGTCCCGGCGCAGCTCCTGGTCGATCCCCTGCACGTAGAACTCCCCCGTCTCGCAGTACGGCGCCGCCATGAACCCGCCGGTGCTGTCCGGGTTGAAGCCGATGCACAGGTTGTCACCGGTGTTCGTGGACACAGCCACGAACCCGTCGAGAACGATCGCGTTGCGGATGGTCCATGGCGCCACGACCAGCACGATCCCGGCCACGAGGACGGCCAGGCTGGCGGCACACCTTCGCCGACCCATCGAGCCGAGCGCCCAGGCGACGGCGATCGCGGGCAGCGCCAGCAGAGTCGACTGCGGACGGATCAGCGTGCACAGGCCAAGGCCGACGGCCGCCACGGCCAACGATGCGGACCACCGAGCGCGGAGCGTCCGTGACCCTGACCAGCGCCGCCAGGGTCACGCAGAACACAGCGATGAAGAGCGTCTCGGACAGCATCAACGAGCTGTGTACGACCAGGTTGGGCCACAGAGCGAGGATCGCTCCGGCGATCAGCGCGACCCTGCGCCCTCCCAGTCGCTCCGAAGCGATCACCAGGGCCGAAACGGCGAGACCACCGAGCAACGCCTGCACCAACCCCGCCACCAGCACCAGGTGCTCCCCCAGCGCGACCCGGTCGAGGAGCCACTGGATGGCGCCCAGGAAGTACGGATACCCCGGCGGGTAATAGGCCGTCGGGTGCTGGCCGAGCGACAGGTAGCCACGCCCTTCCGCAATGCCCTCGGCGAACAGCGGGTAGAGCGTCAGATCGGTCAGCCCTTCGGGCTCGCGCGACATGACGAGCACCCACAGAACACGTATGAACGCAGCCCCGGCGCCGAGCAGACAGGCAGCGCGCCACGGCGACCATCCGGGGTCGACGTGATCGGCTCCGGCCTGATCGGCCCGGTCCTCGATCGTCATCGTCACAGCAGGAGGGGACGCTACCCGTCGTCACCCGCCACGGTGTCGACCCGCCGGTATCGTCTTGGGCCGTGCCAGGCACCGCTACGTCGTCCCCCGATCAGGAATCGTCAACGGACGATGGTTCCACCGTCTCACTGCCGATCATTGCGATCGGCTCGGTGGCGCTGCTCCTGCTCGCAGCGGGTGTGGCCGGAAGGGACCTCTGGTTCTTCAGCGACGACTGGAACATCCTCGCCGACTACCACGACGGGAACCTCCTGGAGCCGTTCAACGGACACCTCTCACTGGTTCCCGCAGGGGTCTACCGCATCCTGTTCCACACCACCGGGCTCGACTCCTACCTTCCTTACCGACTCACCGGACTCGTGGCACTGGCGATGCTCGGCTTCCAGCTGGTGCGTGCTGCCCATGTGCACCTGGGCAGCCTGCGCGGCGACGCCGCTGCACCGTCCAGGATCGGAATCGTCGCAGCCGTCGTGGCGTTGAGCGCCACGGCGGTGCTGTGGAACTCGGCGGGCCAGATGAACGTGCTGTTCCCGTTCCTCATGAACTTCTCGCTACCGATCGCGGCGTTGCTGGCGATCTGGTGGCACCTGGATCGGGCGAACGACCCCGACGCCGCTCCGGTGCGACACGAGGTGGCGGCGTCAGCTTGGCTGGTGCTGGCCCTGGCGACCAGCGGGTTGGGCCTGATGACCATGGCCGCGGTCGGCGTGGAGCTGATGATCGGTCGTGCGCCCTGGCGACGCTGGGCGCTGCTCGCTCCTGGACCGCTGCTCTGGGCCGCCTGGTACCTGGACCATCGGGACTCGAGCGACGTCTCGAGCGACGCCGTCGCGGTGCTCAGCTACAGCGCGCGCATGGTGCTGGGTGCGACCACATCGCTGACGGCTGGGGTGCAGTGGCTCGGGGTGTTGCTCGCCGTCGCGCTGGTCGGCTACTTCGCCGTGGCCGCCTGGCGTTGGCGGAGCTTCGACGCCCGGACCGCCGGCGCTCTGGCCGCGCCTGCGACGTTCGTGCTGTTCACAGCCGTCACCAGGCTGGACATCGTGCCGGCCATCCCGCCCGACGAGCTTCGCTACAGCTGGGCCGTCGGCGCCTACCTCGTGCTGGCCGTCGTGGTCGCTGCACGGCGTGGGTCGTGGTTCGACGTCGCGGTTCCTGTCCACATCTGGACCGCAGCGATCATCGCGGCGTCTGTCGTGCTGGCGCTCGGCGCCACCAGGTTGTGGAGATCGATGCAGGATTGGAACGAACAGGTCGCGACCGCCAGACCGGGTCTGAGCACCGTCCTGTTCGCGACCGAAGCCATCGGCGCCGATCGGATCGATCCCGACGTCGTGATCCCGCTCTCCTATGTTCCGGTGACCACCGGCGGCTACCTGGACGCCGTCGCCGATGTCGGCAGCCCCATAGCGTCCGCCACCGCCGACGACCTCGGTGGAGCCGCATACAACCGCGAAGTGGCTGACGCTCTTCTGGTCGAGCAGCTCGGGATCCGTCTTTCACCGGGTGGACGCACAGTGATGCGGTGCGAGTCCCACCCCTACGACACCGCGGAATCCGGCGAGCACCTGCTCCAGCCGGGTGAGAAGGTGATCATCGAAGCGAATGCTCCGTCGCGGGTCCGGCTGGCCCGGTTCGCGACGTCCTCGTTCGAGGAGATCGGCTACGCGGAGGCGGGCACGTCAGTGCTGGAACTGCCTGCCGACGACCCGTCAGTCGCGACGATGACCGGGCTCGATCAGCGCTGGCCCTACCGACTGAGCGTCGCACCCGGGGTGCTGGTCAGGCGCTGCAGCTGAGTCGACACCGTCTCCCGACAGCGCGCTCAGCTGCTGCCGCGACCGCCGCGCCAGGGGGCGAGCGCCCTGGACTCGACGTAGCGGAAGCTGACCATCGCCGCCGCGAAGCTGGCCGGCACCGCGATGAGAGCTGCTGCCCACAGCGGCACGGCCGGCCAGATGCGCACCGTCCACACGTAGATCGGCAGGTGCCACAGGTACAGCGAGAACGAGATGCCACCCACCCACCGCAGCCATCGGCGGTCGGCCAGCCAGGCGACGACACCGCCGCCCGTGGTCGCCGCCATGACCGCGGCGACCGAAGCAAGTGCGATCAGGGTGAACCCACCCCGGTACAGCCAAGCGTCGGTCGGCTCCACGAACCACCAGCATGCTGCCAGCGCTGCCAGCCCGACGATCCCTGCCACACGCAGGACCGCGTCGCCGAGCAGACGCGACCGCCACACGACCACACCGGCTATCCCGAGCAGCAGCGAGTCCAGGCGGGTGTCGGTCCGTTCGTACAGAGCGCCTGGGGCCGTACCGCCCTCGTAGAGGAACCACCGCCAGCACGCCACCGCGACCGCCGCCGCGCACAGACCGATCACCAGCGACCGGGGACGGTCCAGATGACGACTCAGGGCCCACACGCCCAGGGCCGCGAGCACGTAGAACTGCACCTCGAGCGACAACGACCACAGGTGCAGCACCTCGAGTGGTGGCTGATGACCGAAGCTCATCTGCCAGTTGGCCGTGAAGGTGAGCGACAGCACGATCTGTCGGGCCTGTTCGACCCATCCGGACCCTAGAGCGATCGACACCGATGCCTGGATCACCACCAGCGCCAACAGGGGGGGAAGGAGCCGCGTGGCGCGGCGACGAGCGAAGCGGGATCCGTCGATGGTGCCCGAGTCCGCCGCCTCGCGGATCAGGATCCCGCCGATCAGGAACCCCGACAGGACCAGGAACACGTCTACGCCCAGGAACCCGCCCCTCAGCGACCAGGTCGGGTCGCCGTGGTCCAGGAACACGACATGTGTGCCCAGGACCCCGAGGATCGCCAGCCCACGGAGTCCGTCGAGCTCCCTGTGACGGCCGAGTTCCCGCGTGATGCTCGAGCTGTCGGTGCCGTCCACCGACTGCCCGTGACCACCGCTCACAGACGCGCCATGCCGATGGCCGCCAGCCCCACCGACGCCACACCGACGCCGAGCCAGACCGCCACACCTTGTCGTCCCGGCAGCAGGGTCGAATGACGCATCGGCCGCTCGACCCAACGGAAGATCGCGTACCCGAGGGCGACCGACACGCCGAAGCGCAAGATGATCAGCGGCCAGCCCGTGAACCCGACCCGTTCAGGGGTCATGGCCATGGCGACCGGCCAGTGGATCAGGTAGACGGGGTAGCTGATCTTGCCCAGCTCGACCAGCGGGGCGATGTCCAGGAACGTCGCGAACGAACCGGGCACGATCGCACCGAGCAGCAGCGGAACGCTCACGAGCGAGATCAACGCCAGGCCACCGGCGAGCACCCATGTCGCATCCTCGGGCACGAACGCCCACAAGGCGATCAGCGCGGCGAGCGCGGCCCAACCGACAACGGGCCACCAGCGCCCACGTGGCCAGCCGAAGTGGTGCACAGCCACCGCCAGCAGGCAGCCCACGACGATCTCCGAAGACGCGGGTGTCGGTTCCGAAGAACTCCCGTACGAGGGAGTCCTCGGTGACGACGAGCGAGATGACCGAGAAGACACCAACGCCGATCAGCAGCCCGGTCAGCCAGCGGATCATGTGCTTGGCCCGGGCGGCGACCGCCACGACTATGGACAGACCCAGGTAGAACTGCTCCTCCACCGCCAGCGACCAGTACGGCGCCAGCGGCCCGAGCAGCCGGAACACGTGCTGGTCCACGACCAGCATCGACTGCCAGTTCTTGACGCTGAGAAGCGCCGCGAGCACGTCGGAGACCGGCAGCAGCCCAGCCCAGATCGTCGGCCAGATACGCGCTCGACAGCGACACGGCGAAGACGATCGTCAGGGAGGCGGGAATGAGGCGACGGAATCGACGTCGCCAGAAGCCCCGCCACTCGAGCCCGCCGGTCCGTTCCTTCTCCACGAGGAGCAGGGACGTGATGAGGAAGCCTGACAAGGCGAAGAAGATCGACGGAGCGAAGAAGGACCCCGTCGCCATCACGCGGTCCGCGCCGGAGGTCAGCGAGAAGTGGTAGAGCGCCACCGGGAAGACGAGAAGTCCTCGGAGCCCGTCCAGCGAACGTATGTAGCTGAACGTCGTGGCGCGTTGGACTGGCTGGGTGGCGACCACGGCCCGGATGCTAGTTGTCCGCTCCTGCGGTCCCGTGGAACCCGGTCCGTGCGAGCGGAGTCGGTTGGACCGGGTCCGGTGGACCCACGCTACGGTCGGACGAGATGGCGGTGTCCTCGACTTCTGCAACAGCACGGGACGCTCCGTTGGCGCCGGACCCGCCCTACGCCCTGCTACGGCTCTGGTCCTGGGCGATCCTGGCCATGGCCGTGGCGCTCGTCCACAACCGGCTGTGGGCGTCGCCGAACCTGGACGCGTTCGCCAAGATCGCAGCCGACTGGGGCAACGACCCGTTCTCCTCCGCCACATCGTCGGACTACCTGCTGACGAACCTGTCGCTGCCGACGCTGGCACGCGTGATCGGGATGACCCGACCACACCAGTACGCGTTGTTGCACCTGGGCGTGATGTTCGCCGGTTCCGCGGCCTGTGTGGCGATGGCGATGCGACGCTTCGGCTACCGCACCGCGAGGACCCTCGTCGTCCTGTTGGCCGCTTCGCCCGGCGCCACGGTGGTGATGCAATGGCTCGGACAGCCCGACGCGCTGATGTTCCCGCTCGGGTTGGCGCTGGCCCTCACCCGCCGCAGGGGCGCATTCGTCCTTCTCGCCCTCGTAGCCGGACTCTCCCACCCGGAACAGGCTGTGCTGATGGTTGCTTGTTCCGCAGTGGTGCGAGGACTGGTGCTACCGCCCAGCGCCGAGATCGCCCTGCCGATCCCACGGCCCGAGACACGTCGCATCCCGTCGCTGATCGGCGCAGACCTCCTCTACGGCATGGTCGCCGTCGGCGCCGGGCGCCTTCTGACGGAGCTCTACCTGAGGGGTTTCGACATAGCCCTGGACCGACCCCGCAGCGCCTATCTGCGCCTCGGCGTCGACATCATGGCCGAGCACCACCTGCGAGCGCCGGCGGCGCTGGTCTACCTGCTGTGGGGTCCGCTGTGGCTGGTGGTGCTTGCGGTGGTGGCTCTTCGCCTCCGCCGCAGGCCGGATCCGCTTGCCTGGCCGTGGGCAGTTCTCGCCATGTTGGCGCTGGTGGCTGTGGTGCCCGTGGTGCTCACCCTGGACGAGACACGGGTCTACGCAATGCTGACCGCGCCGCTGCTGCCGGCCGCCGCGGCGCTTCTGGCCCACGAGGTGCCGACACTACGCCCACGCGCGCTGGCCACAGCCTCGGGTGTGCTGCTCGCCGTCTGCCTGGTGGTGCCCGGCGGGTTCACCGCCGGCGAGGACGCCTGGGCGACACAGATCCCCATGGGGGAGTTCGTCGACTTCCTGCGCTACGGCGATGCTCCGGGTCCGCTGTTCTTCTGGTTGCTCGGCCCGTTCGACTTCGTCTTCCCCGACGTCGGCGGACGCTGAGACAGGCGGACGCTGAGAACGTCGCGCGCTGTCACGGTCCAGCGTCGACACCGAACTATGGTCCGCGAGCTGCGATGACCGGATCGACGAACAGCGGATCGACCGCCCACGAAGCACTCGCCGACGACGGAGGTCTCCGACGTCGGAAGCTGCCGCGCACGCCGACCCGGATGGGGGACACTGCTGCTCGCAGCCGTGGTGTACATCCCCCTGCTGCTCACCCGACCCGGCCAGGTCGGCGCCGACACCAAGACCTACCTGTACCTGGACCCCGCTCGGCTGCTCTCCCGAGCCCGCGCAGATGTGGGACCCGAACATCGGGATGGGCACCGTCACACACCAGAACATCGGCTACCTCTGGCCGATGGGCCCGTACTACTGGCTCATGGACGCGATCGGGCTGCCCGACTGGGTCGCACAGCGGCTGTGGCTCGGGTCGGTGCTGTTCATGGCGGGACTCGGTGTTCGCTGGATGCTGCGCCAGCTCCACTGGGAAGGCGCCGGCGTGACGGTGGCATCGTTCGCCTACGCCCTGACCCCCTACGTGCTCGAGTACACGGCAAGGATCTCGGTGATCCTCCTGCCCTTCGCCGGGTTGCCCTGGCTGATCGGGCTGGCTGCACGTTCGCTGCGACGACAGGACTGGGCCAGCCCTGCGTGGTTCGCCCTGGTGGCGCTGACCGTGGGCGGCGTCAACGCCACCTCGCTGATCCTGGTCATGTTCGGTCCGCTGGCCTGGTTCGTCTACGCGACCTTCGTCGAACGTGAGGTCACGCTGCGCCAGACGCTCGCGGCCGGTCTGCGCATCACGGTGCTCACCGCGGCGACCTCGTTGTGGTGGGTCGCGGGCCTGATGATCCAGGGCGCCTACGGCATCCCCATCCTGCGCTACACCGAGACCTACGAGACGGTCGCTGCCGCGGCGTTGGCTCCGGAGATCATCCGCGGCCTGGGCTACTGGTTCTTCTACGGCACCGACGGGCTGGGGGCCTGGACAGCGTCGACCGTCCGCTATGTCGAGTCGGTTCCCGCGATCGCACTCTCCTACCTGCTGCCCGGACTCGGCGTGGTCGCCGCCATCCTCACCCGCTGGCGTCACCGCGTGTTCTTCGCGTCACTGGTCGCTGTCGGGCTCGTCCTGTCGGTCGGCGCCCACCCCTGGAACGACCCCTCCCCCTACGGAGCGGGCTTCAAGGCGTGGACCGGCTCGGACCTGGGGCTCTCGTTCCGCTCCACTCCGAGGGCCGCACCGCTGGTGGTGCTCGGGCTCGCGGTGTTCCTGGGCTCGGGTGTGGCAGCGATCGCCCGCAGGCGGCCACGGGCGGCCACCCCGGTCGCCGCCGCGTTGATCGCGCTGATCTGCCTCAACCAGATGCCCCTGTTCCTGGGCCAGATGGTGGACCGCAACCTGGTCCGCGACGAGCAGGTCCCGACCTACTGGACCGACGCGGCGGCCGCGCTGTCCGAAGGTGACCCTGCCACGAGGATCTACGAGGTTCCTGGAATCGACTTCGCTGCCTACCGCTGGGGCAACACCGTCGACCCGATCACGCCGGGGCTGACCGACAGGGAGTACGTCGCCCGCGAGCTGATCCCCTACGGATCCCCCGCCTCGGCGGAGCTGCTCAACACGATCGAGGCACCGTTCCAGTCCGGGCACCCCGATCCGGACGTGTGGGCCCCTATCGCCCAGATGATGGGCGTCGGCCAGATCGTCCTCCGCGCCGACACCCAGTACGAGCGGTACCGCACTCCCCGGCCGAGGCTGACCTTCGACCAGCTCAACAGAGCCGACGGGCTGAGCCCGACAGCGTCTTTCGGGGACCCGGCCCCCAACGAAGCGGACGGCATCCTCCAACTCGACGACGAGGTAGAGCTGGCGATCCCGTCGTCACTGCCCGACCCGTCCCCGGTCGAGGTCTTCGACGTCGACGATCCGCGCCCGGTTCTGCGCTCGGTGGACGCGACCGCACCCCAGCTGCTCGCCGGTGACGCTCACGGGCTCGTCGCGCTCTCGTCGGTGGGCGCCCTGGCTGTCGACCGGCCGCTGTTCTTCTCGGCCACCTTCGCCGGCGACCCGGACGTGCTCGACCGGTTGATCGGCCAGAAGGCCAGCACCCTCATCGTCACCGACACGAACCGCCGTCAGGCGACCCGCTGGGCATCGGTACGCGACAACGACGGAGCGACCGAACGCGCCGGCGAGAAGCCGCTGCGTGGCGACCTGACCGACAACCGCCTCCTGGTGTTCCCGGACGAAGGCGATGACGAGCGCAGTGTCGTCGAGCAGCGCGGTGGAGCGACCGTCGCGGCGTCCGCCTACGGCAACAACGTGACCTACACCGCCGGTGATCGTGCGGTGAAGGCCGTCGACGGGGATCCGACGACCGGCTGGAAGGTGGGTGCTTTCGACGACCCGACGGGCGAGTTCCTCGAGCTGAGCGCCAACGAGCCGGTCAGCACCGACCACATACAGCTCCTCCAGAATCCCGGCCTGCGGAACCGCTGGATCAGCGACGTCTCGCTGAGCTTCGACGGCTCCGCGCCGCTCAGCTTCGCCCTCGATGACAGCTCGCGCAGTGGCGAGGGCCAGACGCTCACCTTCCCGCGGCGTTCGTTCGCCACGCTGCGCGTGACGATCGAACGAACCGACCCTGCGGACGCGCTGACCTTCCGCGGCCTCTCCGACGTCGGCTTCGCCGAGGTGACCGTACCGGGTGTCGGCCCCATCGACGAGGTGGTGCGTCCGCCGCTCGACCTTCTGGGTAGGGCGGGCTCCGACTCGTTGGACCACGACCTCTTCTACGTGTTCACCCGCCGTGGCGGCAACGGGATCGAGCCCGACCGGAGCCCGGAGGAGCCGACGCTGCGACGCTGGGTGGAGTCACCAGTCGACCGTCAGGGCACCGCCTACGGTCGCGCCCGGCTGCACCGCTGGCTTCCCGACGAACGCGTCGACGACCTGATCGGCTGGCGTGACGCCAGCGCCGGCGGAGTCACGGCCAGGTCATCGGCCAGGCTCCCCGGCGACCTCCGCTCACGCGCTTCGGCGACGGTCGACGGTGACGGGTCGACCGCCTACCAGACCCCGATCCAGGACGTCCGCGAGCAGTGGGTAGAGCTCACCTACCCGGCTCCGGTCACGCTGGACGAGGTTGCCCTCGACGTCCTCGCCGACGGCAGGCACTCGATACCGACGGTCGTCACCCTCAGCGTCGATGGTGCCCCGGCCGACACTGTGACGTTCGACGCCGAGCATGCCGAAGGCACCGGACGAGCGAAGCTCGAACATCTCAGTGCGCCGATCGCCGCGGTCACGGGTACGACGTTCCGCTTCACGATCGATGACATCGAGGAGGTGCGCAACCGCGACTGGTTCAGCGGCTCCGAGGTCGTGCTACCGGTCGGCATCGCCCAGCTGGGTGTGCCCCAGCTCGGCGCGCCGGACTCGGATTCGCCGATGCCTGACGCATGCCGCGACGACCTGCTGACCCTCGACGGGACTCCGGTGCCGTTGCGCGTGGACGCCACGGTCGGCGAAGCGCTGTCCGGCGATGGCATGGACCTGGTGGCGTGCGGATCGGCCACCCCGATCACAGCTGGCCGAGCGCTGCTGGAGAGCGCCGACGGCGGCGACACCGGACTCGACCTCGACACGTTCGCCCTGTCATCAGCGGCCGGCGGCGCGCCGGGTGTCGACACGCTCCAGTCACCGGTAGCGTCCGGGCCGACACCGCCCGAGACCACGACCGAACGCGTCGGTCGGAACCACCATCGGGTGTCGGTGACCGACGCTTCGGATCCCTACTGGGTGGTTCTCGGGCAGAGCTGGTCCACCGGGTTCCGGGCGACGACTTCAGAGGGCCGCGATCTCGGTGAGCCGACGCTGATCAACGGCTACGCGAACGGGTGGCTGATCGATCCCGGTGTCGACGGCGCCGACGTGACCGTCGACATCGTCTGGGCTCCCCAACGACTCGTGTGGATCGGGCTGGCGCTGTCGGGCATCGCCGTGGCGCTCTGCCTGTTCCTGGTGACAGCTCCGATGTTCGGCTCACACCGGTCCCGCTCGACCGACACCGGCCGTGCACTCGCCGGACCGCTCCCTGCCCGACCGGTTCATGTTGCGGCCTGGTTCGTGGACGGCGACGTGCTCGCCTGGCCGAGCGCAGTCGTCGCGACGCTCTGCGCCGGCGCCGGTGGGGCCGTGTTCGGCGCACCCGTCCTGGGGCTGGTCATGGCGATCCTCACCCTCGCCGCGACCAGGCTCAGCCATGGCCAGCTGGCCCTGCGAGCCGTGGCGGTGGGAGCGTTCGGGGCGGCGGCGGCGTACATCGTGGCGAAGCAGTTCCGCTACCGCTACGTTGCCGACTTCGACTGGGTGGCGCGGTTCGAGCCGACCCATGGCTGGGTCCTGCTGGCGGTCTTCGCTCTGATGGCAGCGACCGTGGTCGACGGCCTTCGTGCCAGGGGAAGCACTCCCGAGGAGTAGCCCCGCGGTACAACCCGCGGTGTGGTCCGCGATCAGCAGACCACCCGGGCCGTCGTCAGCGGATCGGCTTCTCCGCCACCGCCAGGAGGACCAAGGTGGACGGGTCGATCGCTTCGGTGACGAAGAACTCCTCGTCGGTGATACCCGACTGGCCACCGACCTGTTCGGTGTTCGTGTACCGGTATGCGACCCGGCGACCCGTCGCGTGCAGCCACACGAACGCCGACCGTGGGAGCTTGTGACGCAGCCCGAGCGGATCCAACCGCAGGAGCTTGTCGGCCATGGCTCGACGCTTCTCGAAGTCGCCCTTGACCTCGGCGGTCGCGTCGATGCCGAGGACGGTCACCGAGCGGAAGTGCCGGCCGAGCATCGCCTCGAGGTCTTCGGGATCGAACAGGTACACGTGGTACGGGTTCTCGAAGTCGGCAGGCGCGTTCGGGGTCAGGAAGAACGCCCGCCCGTCGTCGGCCAGCACCCGGGCGACCTCGGCGACGTGGAACTCGGGATCGACGAAGTGCTCGATCAGATGGGAGGAGCAGACGTCGTCGAACGTGGCAGTGCGCAACGGAAGCACCGCCCCGTCGGAACAGACGGTGTTCAGATCGACACCAGGGTGCAGTGCTACTGCGCTCGCGGCGGTCTCCTGGTCGTAGTCCACCCCGACGAGCATGCGTTCATCGCCGGCGAAACCGACCGTGCCGTCGCCCAGACCGCACCCCAGGTCGAGCATAAGACCCGTACCCACACGGGCGCGGACCTCGCGGTAGCCGGCTGCGTGCAGCGCCAGCAACGAGTCGGGGGTCTCCCCTTCGATGGGGCGCTCACCGGTGAGCTTCACAGAACCTCCAGGTGGGACCGATCGGGGGCGGGGCGAATGTGACGCTGCGGGTCACCGGCGCACGCGACACGGCTGCGTAGCATAGGTGGACCGCATCCCGATTCCATGGAGCCTCCCCTTCGTGCTGCCCCCCGCCGGCCCGCCGCCACAGGCGGTACCCCCGACCGCCCAGACCCCGACCGCCAGCGAGGCGACACTCAGCGCGATCGCGGAGCTCGCTGCCCGAACAGGGTTGACCCGCATTCACATGCTCGCCTGGAGAGACCTCGACGACGACGAGGCAGGCGGTTCCGAGGTCCACGCCCACAGCATCGCCGCCATCTGGGCCCAGGCCGGACTGGAGGTGACCATGCGGACCTCGGCCGCTGTCGGGCAGCCGGCGAACGCACGACGGGGCGGCTACACGGTAAGTCGCAGGGCGGGGCGTTACGGCGTCTTCCCACGCAGTGCCCTGGCCGAGATCACCGGGAGACTCGGCCCGTGCGACGCACTGGTCGAGATCTGGAACGGCATGCCGTTCATGTCGCCGATCTGGTGGCGCAAACCCAGGGTCATCTGGCTGCACCACGTCCACGGACCCATGTGGGCGATGTCGCTGCCGGGGCCCGTCGCCAAGGCGGGCGTAGCTCTCGAGGAACGGATCGCGCCACGCTTCTACCGCCGCCAGCCGATCGTCACGCTGTCGCCGTCGTCGTACGACGAACTGGTCGATGACCTGGGCTTCTCTCCGTCACTGGTCAGGGTGATCCCGCCGGGCCTGAACCCCTACTTCACGCCCGGGGCGCAACGCTCGAGCAGCCCGCTCGTCGTGGCCGTCGGCCGGCTCGTGCCGGTCAAGGACTTCCCACGTCTGGTGCGCGTCATGGCGGCCGCCCACGAACGTGTTCCGGACGCCGAGCTCGTGATCGTCGGCGAGGGCTACGAGCGTGATCGCATCGAGGCGACCATCGCTGAGTGTGGCGGCGCCGACTGGGTCACCCTGGCGGGTCGCGTCTCCGACGAGGAGCTCCGGGACCTCTATCGCCGGGCGTGGTTGGCGGCTTCGGTCTCGGTCCACGAAGGGTGGGGAATGACCCTCACCGAAGCCGCGGCCTGCGCAACGCCTGCGGTCGCGACCGACATATCCGGTCATGCCGACGCGATCGCTCGTGATCGCAGCGGGCTGCTGCGCAGCGACGACGCCGGCCTGGCCGACGCGATCGCATCGGTGCTGGGCGATGCCGACCTGCGGGCAAGGCTCCAGGCGGGTGCTCTGGCCCGCGCCGGCGAGCTCACCTGGGAACGGACTGCGCTGGCGAACTTCGAGGTGCTCGCCGCTGACGCGCTGCGCCGCCAGGGCCGGCACACCGAAGCCGCTGAACTGCTCGGCGGGACATGAGCGAGTTCATCCTCGGGGTCGACCTGGATGCCGTCTGTGCCGACTACAACAAGGCGCTGCGAGCTGTCGCCGCAGTCGAGCTCGGGGTGCCGATCGAGACGCTGACCACCGAGGCGGGATGGGACTTCGGTGAATGGGGCCTGGATCGCGACGGGTTCCTGGCACTTCACCGCACCGCGGTCCAGGAGCACCGGATCTTCCGCGACATGCCCGCGGTGGACGGCGCGTCGGAATCTCTGTGGCGGCTGTCCGACGCCGGCGTGTGGATCCGGGTGATCACCCATCGGCTCGTGACGAACTGGGGCCACGCCCTGATCGTCTCGGACACCGTGGAGTGGCTCGATTCGCGACGGATCCCCTACCGCGACCTGTGCTTCCTGGGCCGCAAGCCAGAGGTCCAGGCCGACGCCTACATCGACGACGCACCCCACAACGTCGACGCCCTGCGTGCCGGCGGCAACCGGGTGATCGTCTTCGACCAGCCCTACAACCGCCACATGGTCGCGCCACGCGCCAGCTCCTGGGACCAGGTCGAGCTGCTGGTCGCCGAGTTCGTCGCCGAGGGCGGGGGCTCCTTCGCCGGCCAGCTCCCCGGCCTGGACGCCGGCGCGGACCGCCTGGACCGCCGCAAGCACGGCTGATCACGCGGGATGCTCCGCCGTGCTGTCGCCCGGGAGCCCGCTGCAGGTCCTCAGCCGGTGTGGGTCTCGGGATCGAAGAGGGTCGGCGGTCGCATCACCGCTGCCGGGGGCGGACCGAAACGGCGCAGCACGAAGTCGCGCAGCCCGAGCATCCGCGCACGGGCGTCGAAGATGAGGGACCTGGTCTCGGGACGCCGGACGCCTCGCCACGTCTGCACGATCGTGAACCAAGCGCGGACGAACGTGTGGTACCAGCCGCTCATCTCCTGTACCAACAGCAGGGTGTTGCGGGTCTGGAGGTAGTCGACGATCGCCATCCCGGACCCTATGTGGATGTTCTGCACGCGGGCTCCGCGGATCAGACCGACCTGCCAACCGTGCGCCCGTGCCCGCAGCGCCAACTCGGCCTCCTCGCAGTACGAGAAGTACCGTTCGTCGAAGATCCCGACCTCGGCCAGACACCCCCGGCGCAGCATCATCAGCGTTCCGTGGGGGTAGTCGACGCTCTCCCATCGAGGCAGCAACGGAGAGCCCTCGGGCGGCAGCGTGGCGACCGCGACGGCCATCCCCCCGAAGTACGGGTCGATGACAGGCACCATCGCGTCGCCGACGTCGGCGCACATGAGTCCGGCCATGGGTTCGCCCGCCCCGGCGTCGAGCATCGCGCCCAGGCACCCGGGGAACGGATCGACGTCGTGGGGAGCGAGCACGCACCACTCACCGTCGTCGGGGTCGTCGAGGAACCGGCGCAGCCCGGCGTTCGCGCCGGGCCCGAAACCGGCGTTGGTACCGGTCTCGATCAGCTCGACCTGTCCCGGCGGATAGGCGTCGAGCCCGGCCCGCAACTCGGACAGGACCGAAGGCTCGGAGGCGTTGTCGACCACGGTGACCCTGACGGGCACCTCCTGGTCCATGAAGCGCGCCACGGTGTCCAGACACGCCGCTGGCTGGTTCCAGTGGACGATGATCACACGCAGCGGCACGGCGCCGGACCGTAGCGGTCCGGCGCCCACACCGCGAATCACACCAGGGGTCGATCCGTCGGACGAACTGGCGACGGAAGACCCGTCTCGCCCATCAGGTAGTGGTCGACCGAAGCGGCGCACGAACGACCTTCGGCGATCGCCCACACGATCAGGCTCTGACCGCGACCGGCGTCGCCGCAGACGAACACGCCCTGCTCCGATGTCGACCAATCCTCGCTGCGAGCGACGTTGCCCCGCTCGTCCAGGTCGACGGCGAGCTCGTCGAGCAGGCCAGCACGCTCCGGTCCGGTGAATCCCATGGCCAGGAACACCAGGTCGACCTCGAGCTCGGTCTCGGAGCCCTCGACCGGCACGAAGCTCGGACGGCCGTCGACCATCTGCTGTTCGACCTCGACGTAGCGCAGTGCGCGCAACGCACCGTTCTCGTCACCCAGGAACTCGAGAGTGTTCACAGAGAACACCCGCTCGCCACCCTCTTCGTGCGCCGACGAAGTGCGGTAGATGAACGGCCAGGTGGGCCACGGGTTGGCCTCGGGGCGCAGCTCCGGCGGCTGGGCCATGATCTCGAACTGGTGGATCGACTCGGCGCCCTGGCGATGTGCGGTGCCGAGGCAGTCAGCACCGGTATCGCCGCCGCCGATGATCACGACCGACTTGCCACCGGCGTGGATCGCCACGTCATCGTGGGCGATCCGACCGGCTGCGGCCCTGTTCGCCAAGGGCAGGTAGTCCATCGCCTGGTGGATTCCCGTGAGCTCACGTCCGGGAATCGCCAGGTCACGCGCCGCTGTGGCACCGGTGGCGATCACCACCGCGTCGAAGTCGTCACGCAACTCCTCGACGGTCAGATCCACCCCGACGTTGACGTTGACCCTGAACTCGGTGCCTTCGGCGCGCATCTGGGCCAGACGCCGGTCCAGGTGGCGCTTCTCGAGCTTGAACTCCGGGATGCCGTAGCGCAGGAGTCCACCGATTCGGTCGGCCCGCTCGAACACGATCACCGTGTGGCCGGCCCTGGTGAGCTGCTGCGCTACAGCCAGTCCGGCCGGACCTGACCCGATGACCGCGCACGCGCTTGTCGGTCTGGCGAGCAGGGCGGATCGCAGTGATCCACCCCTCGTTCCATGCATGGTCGATTATCGAGGCCTCGACCTGCTTGATCGCGACCGGATCCTGGTTGATCCCCAGGACGCACGCGGCCTCACACGGGGCGGGGCAGAGCCGCCCCGTGAAGTCCGGGAAGTTGTTGGTGGCGTGCAGCCGCTCGATGGCGTCACGCCAGCGGTCCCGGTACACGAGGTCGTTCCAGTCCGGGATGATGTTGCCCAGTGGGCAGCCGTTGTTGCAGAAGGGGATGCCGCAGTCCATGCAGCGGCTCGCCTGCACGCGCAGGGACTCGTCCGGATAGTCCTCGTAGACCTCGTTCCAGTCGAGGATGCGCACCGGAACCGGCCGGCGGGTCGGGACCTCACGGTCGTGCTTCAGGAATCCTCTGACGTCACCCACGGCTGGCCTCCATCACGGCTTCGATCACGTCGCGTCCTTCGGCCTCGGCGAGGCGTGTGGCGTCGAGCACCCGCTTGTAGTCGTTGGGCATCACCTTGCAGAAGTTGGCCAGCTCGGAATCCCAGTCGCCCAGCAGGTCTGCTGCCACCGCGGAATCGGTCTCGTCGTGGTGTCGCTGCACGGTCTCTCGCAGGAACTCCCGATCGCTGTCGTCCAACTCTGCCAGCGACACCATGTCCAGGTTCACCCTCGAGGTGAACTCGCCCTCGGGGTCGTGCACGTAGGCGATACCACCCGACATGCCGGCTCCGAAGTTCCGTCCGGTCGGCCCCAGCACGATCACACGACCGCCGGTCATGTACTCACAACCGTGGTCCCCGACACCTTCGACGACCGCCACGGCGCCGGAGTTGCGGACACAGAAGCGCTCGCCCACCTCACCGCGTAGGAACACCTCACCGCCGGTAGCCCCGTAGAGGATCACGTTGCCGGCGATGATGCTCTCCTCGGCTACGAAGTCGCGGTGGGATCCGTCGGGTGGACGCACGACGATGCGCCCTCCGGAGAGCCCCTTGCCCACGTAGTCGTTGGCGTCGCCGTGCAGCCGGAGCGTGATCCCCCGGGGCAGGAAGGCGCCGAAGCTGTTGCCGGCAGAACCGTCGAAGTCGACGACGATCGTGTCGTCGGCCAGGCCGGCCCCGCCGTGGACCTTGGTCAGCTGGTGTCCGAGCATGGTGCCGACCGTGCGGTTCACGTTGCGGATCGGCATGCGTAGCTGCACCGGCTGACCGGTGGCGAGCGCGGTCGGCGCACTGCTCGATCAGATGCGTGTCGAGCGCCGCGTCCAGACCGTGGTCCTGAACCCGACGCCACGAGAGTGCGTCGTCCTGGCGTGGTTCGACCACGTGCAGGATCGGGCTCAGGTCGAGACCCTCCGCCTTCCAGTGCTCCATCAGCCGCGCCGGTGTCGAGGCATTCGGCGTGACCAACGGCTTCCCCGAGGGTGCGGAACCCGAGCTCAGCAAGGAGCTCGCGGACTTCCTCGGCGATGAACAGCATGAAGTTCTCGACGAACTCGGGCTTGCCCGAGTAGCGCTCACGCAGAACCGGGTTCTGGGTCGCGATCCCGACGGGACAGGTGTCCAGGTGACAGACCCTCATCATGATGCAGCCCGAGACGACAAGCGGCGCCGTGGCGAAGCCGAACTCCTCGGCCCCCAGCAGCGCGGCCACGATCGACGTCGCGACCGGTCTTCATCTGGCCGTCCGCCTGGACGACTATGCGGTCCCGCAGACCGTTCAGCAAGAGCGTCTGCTGGGTCTCGGCCAGGCCCAGCTCCCACGGCGCGCCCGGCGTGCTTGAGCGAAGTGAGCGGGCTTGCTCCCGTACCCCCGTCGTGGCCGGAGATCAGCACCACGTCGGACTTGGCCTTGGCGACGCCTGCCGCCACGGTCCCCACGCCGACCTCGGCGACGAGCTTCACGTGCACGCGCGCTGAGGGGTTGGAGTTCTTCAGGTCGTGGATCAGCTGGGCGAGATCCTCGATCGAGTAGATGTCGTGGTGCGGCGGCGGCGAGATCAGCCCGACGCCGGGAGTCGAGTGACGGTGTCGACGCCACCCACGGGTACACCTTGTGCCCCGGCAGCTGGCCACCTTCTCCGGGCTTGGCGCCCTGGGCCATCTTGATCTGGATGTCGTCGGAGTTGGTCAGGTACTCGGACGTGACTCCGAAGCGCCCCGAGGCCACCTGCTTGATCGCCGAGCGCTTCGAGTCGCCGTTGTCCATCGGGACGAACCGGGCAGGGTCCTCGCCGCCCTCGCCGGTGTTGGACTTGGCGCCCAGGCGGTTCATGGCGATCGCCAGGGTCTCGTGGCTCTCGGCCGAGATGGAGCCGTAGCTCATGGCGCCGGTCGAGAAGCGCTTGACGATCTCCGACGCGGGCTCGACCTGGTCGAGGGGCAGCGAGGGACGTTCCGACTGCAGGCGGAACAGGCCGCGCAGCGTGGCGAGGCCCTCTGACTGGTCGTTGACCAGCGCGGTGTACTCCTTGAATACGTCGTACTGACCGCTGCGGGTGGCGTGCTGAAGCTTGAAGACGGTCTTCGGGTTGAAGAGGTGGATCTCGCCCTCGCGACGCCACTGGTACTCGCCGCCGTAGTCGAGGTCGCGGTGAGCCTGCTCCTCGGGTCGCAGCGGGTATGCGGTCGCGTGTCGCCGCCGTGCTTCTTCGGCGACCTCGTCCAGGCCGATGCCGCCGAGTCTCGAGACGGTCCCCGTGAAGTACTCGTCGACGAGCTCTTCGCCCAGGCCGATCGCCTCGAATATCTGCGCGCCGGTGTAGGAGGCGACGGTCGAGATGCCCATCTTGGACATGACCTTGAGCACTCCCTTGCCCACGGCCTTCGCGTAGTTGCCGCGTCGCCTGGTTGAAGTCGGTCATGTCGCTGCGGCCGTCGCGGACGAGCTGCTCGATGGTGTCGAACGCCAGGTACGGGTTTATCGCGGCTGCACCGAAGCCGAGCAGCAGGCAGAAGTGGTGGACCTCGCGGGCCTCGCCCGTCTCGACGATCAGCCCCACCTTGGTGCGGGTCTTCTCGCGGATCAGGTGGTGGTGCACGGCCGCGGTGGCGAGCAGCATCGGGATCGGTGCGAGGTCCTCGTTGGAGTGCCAGTCCGACAGGATGATGATGTTCGACCCGTCGGCGATGGCATCGGAGACCTCTCGGCGGATCCGATCCAGGGCACGGCGGAGCCCGTCCCCACCGGAGAACGCCGGGAAGAGGGTCTTGACGGTGTGGGCCTTGAAGCGCGGGTCCGCCTCTTCGATGTGGAGGATCTTGTCGAGTCCCACGTTGTCGAGCACCGGGTTGGGCAGCTCCAACAGGTGACAGGACTCCGGCGTGGGCTCGAGCAGGTTGCCCTCGGGTCCGATCACGCGGCGGACCGAGGTGACCAGCTCCTCACGGATCGCGTCGAGCGGCGGGTTGGTGACCTGGGCGAACAGCTGGGTGAAGTAGTCGTAGAGCAGGCGGGGCCGTTCCGACAGCACTGCTATGGGTGTGTCGGTGCCCATCGACCCGAGCGCTTCCACGCCGGTGCGGGCCATCGGCTCGATGAGGATCTTGATCTCCTCGTGGGTGTAGCCGAAGGTCTGCTGCTCGCGGATCACGTCGCGAGCGGCCTCGGTCACGTGGAACACCTCGGGAAGGTCGTCGAGGTGCTTGAGGCCGTGCTCGAGCCATTCGCCGTAGGGGTGTTCGGCGGCGAGGGTGCGCTTGATCTCCTCGTCGTCGATGATCCGGCCCTGCGAGGTGTCGATCAGGAACATGCGGCCGGGCCGCAGGCGGCCCTTCTTGACCACCTGAGACGGGTCGATGTCGAGCGTGCCGACCTCGGACGCCATGACGACCAGGCCGTCCTCGCACACCCAGTACCGCGAAGGCCGCAGCCCGTTCCGGTCGAGCACCGCTCCGACGACGGTCCCATCGGTGAAGGTCACAGAAGCCGGGCCGTCCCATGGCTCCATCAGACAAGAGTGGTAGCGGTAGAAGTCGCGCACCGCCGGATCCATGTGCTGGTGGTTCTCCCACGCCTCGGGGATCATCATCAGCATTGCGTGGGGCAGCGAATAGCCGCCCAGATGAAGGAGCTCGAGCGCCTCGTCCAGTCGGGCGGTGTCCGAAGCGCCTGGAGTGCAGATCGGGAAGACGCGCTCCAGGGCCTCACGCCCACCGGGGAACAGGTCGGAGCTGAGCAGCGTCTCGCGTGCGCGCATCCAGTTCTGGTTGCCCTGCACGGTGTTGATCTCGCCGTTGTGGGCCACGTAGCGGTACGGGTGGGCGAGCGGCCAGGACGGGAAGGTGTTGGTGGAGAACCTGGAGTGCACCAGCGCCAGGGCGGAGTCGAGACGCCCGTCGCTCAGGTCGGCGAAGAACTCGCCGAGCTGGGGCGTGGTGAGCATGCCCTTGTAGACGATCGTGCGCGAGGACAGCGATGGGACGTAGACGCAGGGATCGCCGTCGACGTCGAGCACCTCGTGTTCCATGCGCTTGCGTGCGAGGTACGCGCGACGGTCGAGGACGATGCCGGACTCGTCACGGCCGGTTGCGGCGATCACGAGCTGGCGGAACGTCGGCATGACCGCCAGGGCGGTGGCGCCGATCCCCGACGGATCGATCGGCAGCTCACGCCATGCAAGGACGTCGAGGCCCTCCTCGGCGCAGATCTTGTCGATGGCCGCGGCTGCGGCGTCGGCAGCGGCGGCGTCGCCGGGGAGGAAGACGTTGCCGGCAGCGTAGGCACCGGCTTCGGGGAGCTCGACCTCGAGCACCGACCGGAGGAATGCGTCGGGGACCTGGATGAGGATGCCGGCACCGTCACCGGTGTTCGGCTCGGCGCCGGTGGCGCCGCGGTGCTCCAGGTTGCGCAGCGACGTGAGCCCCTTGGCGACCAGGTCGTGGGAGCGACGGCCGTGCAGGTCCACGACGAAGGACACGCCGCAGGCGTCGTGTTCGAACTCGGGGCGGTACAGACCGGCGATCTGTTCAGGATCGTGTGACATCAAAGCTCTCTGGATCGGATCCGATGCGGGCGTCAGGGGACGCGTCGGCGACGCGTGAACAGCGCCATTGCTGTCGGGCAGCGACGTTGCTGCGCAACCGTGGTCGGCGGCGCCAGTGCCTGGCCGATCCGAACGGTCCGCGCACGATAGCCGAGCATCACGATGTCCCCAAAGCGACTTGCCCGCATCGCTACCATCTGGCGGTGCCCCACCTCTTGTCCCCGACGCCGCGATCCCTGGCGAGAATCGTGGCGCTGGCCACCGCGGCGATCATGGCTCTCGGGGCATGTGCGGGCGATCGCACCAGCGCCGCGGGCGACCGACCCCAGCTCACCACAGGTCAGGATCGCCCAGATGGCGACCTGACAGACGCCGGGGACGCCAGCGGCTCTGCTGCAGACACCACCGCTCCGTCGACGACCGAGCCGCGAAGCCCTCTCGGCAGCGGCCAGACCGTGACCATCGCATTCGCCGGTGACGCCAGCTTCGAGGGACTCACCGACAGGCTGCTCACCAACCCGACGGGTCTGCTGAGCGCGGTCAGCCCACTTCTCAGCGCTGCCGATGTCACCATGGTCAACCTCGAGGCGGCGTTGGGCATCGCCGGCTCGCCCGAGGCCAAGGCCTTCAACTTCCGGGTTCCCGCCGAGGCACTGGTGGCCCTTGACTCGGCGGGTGTCGACGTTGTGACCATGGCGAACAACCACGGCATGGACTATGGCCCCGAGGGACTCCAGGAGTCTCTGCGCATCCGCGTAGACACCGGCTTTCCGATCCTGGGTATCGGTCAGGACGACGACGAGGCCTACGAACCGTGGATCATCGAGGTCAAGGGTCAGCGGATCGGCTTCATCGCCGCCAACGACATCTTCGACGCGCACCTCGTCACCCGCTGGTCCGCCGCTCCGGGCCACCCCGGTGTGGCGAGCACTGAGGAGCCGTTCCAGGAGCAGTTCGCCGAGCGGGTTCGTGCGACTCGGCCCGACGTCGACACGCTCGTCGTGTACCTCCACTTCGGAACCGAGACCCAGACGTGCCCGAATGCCCGCCAGACCGAGCTCGTCGACCTGCTCACCGATGCAGGGGCCGACATAGTCGTGGGATCGCACACACACCGGCTCCAGGGGATGGGCTACCGCGGCGACCGGTTCGTCGCCTACGGGTTGTCGAACTTCGTCTTCAACGCCCCCTCGGCACCCGGTCGCCGCTCGGGGGTCCTGACGGTGTCCGCTACGGGACGGCGCGTAGACGGCTACGAGTGGGATCCGGTGAGCATCCAGAACAGGCTGCCGGTGCCGTTGACCGGCGCGGCCGCCGACGCTGAACGCCAGGCGATGGACGATCTGCAGGCCTGCACCGGACTCAGCTCCACTCCCGACCGTGCCCCCGACCCCGCAACGGGCCGAGCGCCGGATGAACCCGATCAACCTGATGAAGCAGACAGGGAAGGCTGAGCAGTGATCGACGCCGCAGAGGACCTCACCGGGTTCATCGACGCTTCACCGACGCAGTTCCACGCCGTGCACAACGCGGCAGCCAGGCTCGTCGATGCCGGCTTCGAGGAGTTCGAACCGAATCGTGCCAGCGAACCCGGCGCCCGCTTCGTGGTCCGCGACGGCGCGCTGATCGCCTGGGTGGACGGCCTCAACCCGGCCGCATCGCTACGCATGATCGGCGCCCACACCGACTCCCCCAACCTGCGGATCCGTCCTCGCCCCGACCTGTCGGTCGCAGGATTCCGCCAGCTCCGGATCGAGGTCTACGGAGGCGCCCTTCTGAACAGCTGGCTCGACCGGGACCTGGGACTGGCAGGGAGGGTCGTCCTGCGCGACGGCGACACGACGAATCAGCGGCTCTACCGCAGCGCCGGAGCCCTCCTGCGCGTCCCCCAGCTGGCGATCCACCTGGACCGGGAGATCTCGGAGCGGGGCCTGCTGCTCGACCGTCAGCAGCACCTCACCCCGGTGTGGGGACTCGGCGTCAGCGACGAAGGCGACTTCCGGGAATGGCTGGCGTCGGAGCTCGGGGTCGTCCCGTCCGACGTGCTCGGCTGGGACCTTGCCTGCTTCGACCACCAGCGCGCTGCGGTGATCGGAAGAGACGGTGAGCTGCTCACCGCGGCGCGGTTGGACAACCTGTGCTCGACCTTCGGAGCCCTCGAAGCACTGCTCGCCCTGCGCTGGACCTCGGTGCCGGTCGGCCCCGCTGCCATCGTGCTGTTCGACCACGAGGAGGTCGGTTCCGCGAGCGCGACCGGCGCCGACTCGACATGGCTGGCCTCGGTGCTCGAACAGCGCTCGCTCGCAGCCGGGCTGAGCAGGTCGGTACACCTCGCTTGTATGGCCGAGTCCATGCTGCTCTCAGCGGACATGGCCCACGCCACACACCCGAACCACCCCGCACGCCACGAGCCCGGTCACTGGATCGAGATGGGCGGCGGGCCGGTCATCAAGCACAACTCGAACCAGCGCTACGCGACCGACGCCGTCGGTGCCGCGGAGTTCAGGCGCTGCTGCGAAGCAGCGGGTGTCCCGGTCCAGGAGTACTCCCACCGGGGCGATCTTGCGTGCGGCTCGACGATCGGCCCCCTTGCCGCTTCACAGCTCGCGGTGCGGACGGTCGACGTGGGCATGGCACAGCTGTCGATGCACTCGGCTCGAGAGGTGATGGCGGTCGCGGACGTCGCCCACATGGTCGACGCCTTCACAGCTTGGATGCGTCGACCATGAGCACCCAGGACGACGATGAGTACCGGGTCGTGCGTCGCCGCCGCAGCGATACCCGGAGTCGTGCTCGGTACCTCCGCGGTGCCGCAGTGGTCGTCGCGACGGCGGTGCTCGGAGTTGTAGCGCTGGCGCTCGCCGTTGGCGCCTTTTCGGGCGCCTCGGCTCCTGTCAGGACCGCCGCGCATGCCGTCGCATCGGAGGACGCCACGCCGGGCGCGACGACGCCGACCACGAGAGCTTCCACGACGACTTCCACAACAGCAGTCCCGCCACCGACCATCCCACCTGACCAGGTACTCCCCGAATCCGGTTCCGGACGCCGCACGGTGTTCTCGGTCGGTCGACAACGCATGTGGTGGGTCGACGACGCGGGCACCGTACTTCGGACATCGCCTGTCTCCGGACGACCGAACACGCCGAGCACCGGCACCTTCCAGGTGTACTCCAAGACGCTGAACGCCACGGGGCTCGACGGATCGAGGATGGACTACTTCGTGCGCTTCACCAAGGGCCCGAACGGCTGGGCGATCGGCTTCCACGACATCCCCATCAAGGACGGCGCCCCGGTGCAGACAGAGGAGCAGCTCGGTCAGCCGCTGTCGCACGGCTGCATCCGCCAGCGCGAGGCTGACGCCACCTTCACCTGGGACTTCCTGGAGGTGGGCGACACGGTCGTCGTCGTCGCATGAGCACGATCGCCGAGCTCCACAGACGCAACTGCACGGTCCTCAGAGCCGACTCCCACGGGGATCCCGCTCGTCCAGTAGCGGTGCCGGCGTACCTGTCCGGCCTGAGGTGAGCGCCTCTGACCCACCGGTGGGCTGGCGTGAGGCGCTGGTCGTGCTCGGGCTGCAGCCCGGCTGCACCGAGGAAGAGGCCCGTCGGAGCTACCGACGAATGCTGCACCGGACCCATCCGGACCGCAGCGCAGCATCGGATGCGACCGACCGCACGGTCCGCCTCACCGCAGCGTACGACGCTGTCGTGACGCACCTTCGGATGGTTGCCGACGTCGAACATGACCGCGAAGGACCCCCGTCAGAAGAGGTCACGACAGGCCCGCAGAGCCGCGGAAGCTGTCGTTCCGATCGTCGTGCAGTTGGTCGACGGTGAGACGATCTCGATCGACGCCCCGGCGCTCGACGTGGTGCCGATGCTCATCGAGGCCGCTCACCAGCTCGGCGAGATCTCCTACCTGGATCCCGTGGTCGGCCTGCTCGAGGTGATAGTCGAGTTCGTCGACGCCCCGACGAGCTCGGTGGTCCTTACACTGCAGGGTCGGGCGAACGGCACGACCGAGGTGTTCTGCAGCGTCGAGGCTCTCAGCGGCGGCGAGGTGCCCGGTGCCGACTCCGTGGCGCAGCTGCTGGCACGCACGTTGCGAGGCGAGGACCCGACGACATGACACCCAGCCGGACTCCCTTACCGGCGTGTCGCGATGTCAGCGACCCCTGCGGAGTCCGCTCACCTTGGCCGACATCGTGGAGCCGAACCGCAGCCGCAACGACCGGATGCCGAGTGCATCGAGCCCCTTGGGCACAGGGAACCACCACAGCTCCCTGCTGGGAGTGACACGCGACGACATGACCGACTTGGTGTTGGTGAACTCGCGTAGGCCCTCGGCACCGTGGACACGGCCGATGCCCGACTCCTTGACCCCACCGAAGGGCAGGCCGGTGATCGCGTACGACACGATGCAGTCGTTGATGCAGACGTTTCCGGCCTGGAGGCGGTTGGCGACTGATGCGCCCAACTGGTCGTCGCCGGTCCACACCGAGCTGTTCAACCCGAAGCGCGTGTCGTTTGCCAGACGGACCGCTTCGTCGACGTCGTCGACGACCATGATCGGAAGCACGGGGCCGAACGTCTCCTCGGTCATCAGCTCCATGCTGTGGTCGACGTCGACCACGACGGTCGGTTCGAACCAGAGTCCGTCGCGCTCGATACGTCTGCCGCCGAGCAGGACCTTGGCCCCCTTGTCCTCCGCGTCAGCCAGATGTCGCTGCACCAGCTCGAGCTGAGGAGCGAACGTCATCGAGCCGATGTCACCGCCTCCGCTCGACCCGTCGTCCTGGCGAATCTCGGCGGTCTCGAGCAGCACTCGATCGATGAACTCCTCGGCGACCGGTCGGGTCACATAGACACGCTCGACCGACATGCAGGTCTGCCCGGAGTTCTGGAAGGCGCCCCACACGGCGCCGCGTGCGGCTCGCTGCAGGTCGGCGTCGTCACAGACGATCATCGGGTCCTTGCCACCGAGCTCGAGCACCACGGGGGTGAGCGTGTCGGCAGCCGCTGCCATGACGCGCTTGCCGGTCCGGACCGAGCCCGTGAACACGACCTTGTCGACCTCGGCTCGCACCAGCGCCTCACCGGTCGCTCCGCCGCCGGTGACGACCCCGACGATGTCGCCCCACTCGTCGTGCTCGAACAACGAGCCGATGGCCAGGCCCACGGTCGGGGTCACCTCCGACGGTTTGAGCACGACGGTGTTCCCCGCGACCAACGCGGTGACCAGCGGGGTCATCGACAGTGTGAAGGGGTAGTTCCAAGGACTGATCACTCCGACGACACCGACTGGTTCGTAGCGGACCCAGGCCTTCTTGTGGACCATGGTCCGCGACTGCACACCGCGTGGACGAAGGAGCCGCTCGGCGTTCTTGGCGTACCAGTCGATCGTCTCGCACACCGCCATGAGCTCGGTGGTGACCGCCTCCGAGCGCTGCTTGCCGGTCTCTGCGCAGATCACCTCGACGAGCTCCTCGGCGCGTTCGAGCATGCGGTCCCTGACCACACGCAGGTGGGCGACCCGTTCGCGCACGTGCAGCGCCGACCATGCAGCGCTGGCGCAACGGGCCCTGGCGACAGCCGCCCGGACTCCTTCGGCGTCGACGTCGGGCACCACAGCGAGCCGCGCACCGGTGCGCGGATCGAACGTCTCGATGACTGCGTCACCACCCGTTACGTCGGCCGGAGTGATGGTCGGTTCAGTGCCAATCGCCATGGGGAGACGCTACACCCCGCCCCTTTCCGACAGATCAGACGAGTCCTTGAACGAACGTTCAGTCAACGGGTATCGTCGTCCCCGGCGGTCGCTCTCCCGTGGCCGTCCGGAACGAACACAGGGGGAACCTCCCGAATGAGCCTCGTGGACGACGATCGCAGCGTCAGCTTCGCCAAGACCGACTTCACCGATCCCCGGACCTTCGACGATCCGTGGGACCTGTACGCATGGCTGCGCGATCAGGACTCGCTCTACTACGACGAGGTCAACGACCTCTACATAGCTGCACGCCACGAGGATGTGTTCCAGGTGTCGCGTGACGGTGAGCTCTACTGCAACCGCTACGGCGTGCGCCCCAAGATCGCGGGCGACATGTCGATCATCACCCTCGACGGCGAGGAGCACCTGCGCCAGCGCCGCCTGATCAACAAGGGGTTCACCCCTGCGCGCGTCCGGGCGATGATCCCCCACGTACGCGAGCTGACCAACGAGGTCATCGACGAGCTCGAGAAGCGTGTCACGGAGAACGGCGGCGACCCTGTCGACTTCGTCGAGAACTTCGCCATCCACGTGCCGCTGATCATCATCTGCGAGCTCATGGGCCTGCCACCGGAGCAGCGGCTCAAGATGTACGGCTGGTCCGACGCGATGATGGCCGGCGACGGTCACGTCGAGGCCGACTCTCCCCAGCTTCTCGCCGCAGCGAACGCCTTCGGCGAGTACGCAACCGTGGCGATCGAGCTGATCGCCGAGCGCCGCGAGGACCCCAAGGACGACCTGATCAGCATCCTGACCCAGGCCTACGACGACGGTGCGCTGACCAAGGAGCACAAGGCCCTCCAGGGGGTCACCCAGGAGGAGCTGGCGAACGTCGAGGGACGTGACGCCAAGCTCAACGACGACGAGTTGCTCGCCTTCCTGACGGTTCTGATGGTCGCGGGCAACGAGACCACTCGCAACGCGATCACGGGCGGGCTGCTCGCTCTGAGCCGCTTCCCCGAGCAGCGCCAACTGCTGATCGACAACCTGGACGACGACGAGTTCATGGCCACCGCTGCCGATGAGATCGTTCGTTACGTCACACCGGTGCTCGGGTTCATCCGCACGGTCACCCGGGACCACGAGTACCGCAACACGAAGCTGAAGGAAGGCGACCGCATCCTGATGCTCTACGGCGGCGCCAACCGCGACCCGCGGGTCTTCGACGACGCCGACGAGCTCATCCTCACCCGCTCACCCAACCCGCACCTGGGCTTCGGCATCGGGCCGCACTTCTGTCTGGGTTCCAACCTGGCCCGCATGGAGATCACCACCGTGTTCCAGGAGCTGCTGAGCCGCCTGCCCGACATCGTCGTGCCCGACGGCATCACCCCTGATCGGGGCGACTCGTCGCTGGTGCTCGCCCTCCAGCACATGCCGGCCGAGTTCACTCCCGGCGGATGCCCTGTCCCCCACTGACCGCCTGGTCTGACCGGGACGTACTGGCGCATGCCCACCACCGCAGCACGTCCGAACGTTCGCGAACACATCCTCGATGTCGCGCTCCAGCTCATGTCGGAGCACGGGTCGGCGGCGGTGAGCATGCGCCAGCTCGCACAGGCCTGCGGCGTGCAGGTCGCAGCCATCTACCACTACTTCCCGTCCAAGGAAGACCTGCTGGCCAAGGTCGTCGAGGAGCGGCGCTACACCTCCCGTAGCTTCGACCTTCCCGAGGGCATCGAGGAGGCCCCCGTAGCCGATCGGCTGCTGGCGGTGTTCGAGCTGTTCTGGAACGGTGCCATGGACGAGGAGCCGGTGCTGCGCCTGCTCCTCGGCGAGGCGATCCGCGGACAGGTCGTAGCGCTACCGATGGGCGAGATGCTGCTCCAGGTGTTCCACGACGGTGTCGTCACCGCGATCAGTGGGCTGATCCCGGAGATCCAAGAGCCCGAAGAGGTCGCCGAGGCCGTCGTCGCGCACGTCTTCAGCGGATTCATCCGTCACATATTCGAACCGCAGACCCCCAGCGAGGAGCTCGGATCCGCGCAGGGGCGGATGCTCGTGAGCACCCTCGGGATCTGAGCCTGCGCTGGGCCCGGACTCAGCCGGCGACGAAATGGGCCGTCAGACCTAAAGACACGACGCCGACGTGCCGACACCGTAGGTGGTGATGGCACAGATCCGGCTCAGAACTCCCAGGCACGTACGCGGTCAACGCGGCGCGGTCATGGTCGAAGCAGCGCTGATCCTCCCGGTCATGGCGTTGCTGATCATGGGGATCATGGAGTTCGGCCTGCTGTTCACGTCGTACTCCACGACCACCGCGGCCAGTCGCAGCGGTGCACGCCTCGCGGCCACCGCCTACTCGCAGGCCGGTACCAGCACCAGTGCCCAGGACCTGGCCGCTCAGCAGATCTCCCTGGCGACCGCGGCCGACCTCATGGTCCTCAACAACGCCGAACCGGTCGGCATGGCCATCTACCGGGTCGATCCGGGCTCTTCCACGGGTGCACCCACAGGCGGGTTCCCAGGGCCGAACATGACCGGAGGCTGCACCAGCCGCTGCATCCGGTACACCTGGAACCCTTCCACGGACACCTTCGACAGGACGAGCGGCTCGTGGACCGACGCGGATGCGTGCGGAACCACCGTCGACTCGATCGGGGTCTACGTCCAGTCCGAGCACAGCTACATCTCCGGCATACTCGGAGACACCCGTGATGTGGACGGCCACACGGTGATGCGGCTCGAGCCGCTGCCGGCGGACCAGTGCGGATGACCGCCGTGGGCCGACGACTTGCTGCACGCCGCGCTCGGCTGGAACGGCGCTGGCGTGAGGAGCGCGCCGCCGTGCTCGTCTGGTTCGCCCTCATGCTCGTGATGCTCATCGGCTTCGCCGGCTTCGCCGTCGACGTCTCCAACTGGTGGCTCCAGGCCGAGCGACTCCAGCGAGCCGCAGATGCGGGTGCGCACGCCGGGGTGGTCTTCCTCCCTGCCGACCTGCCCACCGCCCGCACCACCGCCAGGTCGGAGATCGCCAAGAACGGCTACACGACCACCGGTGCCACGCCTGATGCCACTGCGACCATCACCCAGGAGCCCAACCCGAACCGTCTGAGGGTCAGCCTCACCACCCAGGTTCCCTCCTACTTCGTGCAGCTCCTCGGCGTCGACTCGGTGACCCTGACCCGTGATGCGGTTGCGGAGTTCGTCGCGCCGGTACCCATGGGTTCGCCGGAGAACAAGCTCGGCAACGATCCCGAGAACGTCGATCCGGGAACCCAGATGTGGGTGAACATCAGCGCTCCCCAGACCGACAAGGTCCAGGGTGACCGCTACCAGAGCAGGGTGTGTGCCGGCTCGACCGCTGAGTGCAGCGGCGGCGTGAACACCGAGTACGAGCCCAACGGGTACTTCTTCGCCATGGACGTCAAGTCGGTCGCTGCCGGCCAGCCGCTGACCTTCCAGGTCTACGACGCGGCGTGGGTGAACACCGGCTTCACGTGCGCCGACTACGTCAGCGGCAGCAGTTCGGTCCGGCTGATGCCGAACTCGACGCAGGTCAACGCCCTGGTTGCCAAGTTCCCCGACGCGGTCACCCGCTACGGAAGTGCCAGCTCCGGCCTGAGCGGTGCTGCTCTGAGCGCAGCGCAGCGCTTCTGCCCCGGCGACGGCCACGCGGGCTCGAACAGCTCGACGCCGCCGAGCACCACGTTCGTGTTCCGGGAACCCGACGAGACGCCGTGGAACAACCTGGACAACCCGGTTATCAACACGTCAACCTGCCAGCCCAGGACGGTCGTGGGCCACAACCCGAACTCCGGGGCCGACGTGAACGCCCGCGGCGCCTACATCTACAACCAGCTCGCCGGCGCCAGCAGCGGCCTGGTCGACCCGAACGACGGATTGCTCACATTCGCTGAGACCTTCCGCCGATTCAGCACCTTCTGCACCATCCCTGCGGGTCAGGTCCAGACCGGCAAGTACATCGTGCAGATCCGGACCAACGCGACCGCCGCGGCTCCGCTCGTGTACGACTCGAGCATCCAGACGAACGGTCACAACAAGATGGCGCTGCGCGCCGGCTTCGGGACGAGTGGGATCACGTCGCTCGACGGGACCCAGGTGACCCTGGCGGCGCTCGGTCGCCTGCCGATCTTCGCCAACTCGACCGGCGCCGACACCCGCTTCTACCTGGCCAGGGTGCTGCCCTACGACGCCGGGCGAACGCTGCGGGTATCGCTGTTCGACATGGGCGAGTCGAGCCAGAACGGCACCCTGCAGGTGCTGCCACCGGCGGAGTTCGCAACGTCGTTCTCCGGATGCAGCATCACCCGCAACGACAACGCCACACTCAGCGTCGATGCGAGCACCTGCACACTCAGCAATGTGATCAGCTCCGGCGGCTTCGACGGCAAGCTGCTGACCATCGACGTACCGATCCCGTCGAACTACACCTGCGACGACACAGTGCCCACGGGATGCTGGGTGAAGATCAAGGCGGCCTATCCGTCGGGAGCGACGGTGAACGACGCAACAACCTGGTCCGCCGCGATCCTGGGTAACCCGGTCCGACTGGTCGAGTAGCAGCCCCTCCCCGTCGCTCAGAGCGTCCGCGCCGCCTCCCATGCGGCGATCTGCTCCCCCATCTGCGTCGACGGACCTGCGTCCACGAACGGCCAGACCTCCTCAGCGAGACGCCGCCAGTTGCCGCGTGCGCGGAGGTCTCCGAACAGCGCATACAGACCCAGGTTGATGCGCTGCACGATCACCATGGACGGAGGAAGGTTCGCTGCCTTCATGATGTCGGCGTGCGGGCCGCTCAGGTCGAAGAAGCGCCTGACCGACTCCGAGGAGTACTCGGGGGTGATCTCGCTGACCTCGTCGACCATCACCAGTTCGTAGAAGTGACCGAAGTAGTCCGCCAGCGCCTCATCGTCCACCACGAGAGACGGATCCAGGATACCGACCTCCTCCACCAGCCTGCGGAAGGTGGGGATGTCGCGATCGAGCACCATCGCTCGGATCATGTCCTCGAAGACCTTGATCTCCTCGGTTGTGAACCGCTTGCACAGACCGAAGTCCAAGAAGGTGACCCTCCCACCGGGGTGGAATATGTAGTTGCCGGGATGCGGGTCACCGTTGAACGCGTGCAGGCGGTAGATGCCGCCGAACGCGAACCTGTATAGGCACTCGGCGGTCAGCTGACGCTCCTCGTCGGGCCAGTCGACGACCTCAGCGAAGCGGGACCCTTCGACGAACTCGGTGGTCAGGACACGCCGAGTGCTCAGGTCGTGGAGGACCTCGGGAACGTGGATGAACGGGTGACCGCGGAACTCGTCGACGAAGAGCTGCTGGTTGGCGGCCTCGTTGCGGTAGTCGAGCTCCTCCACGAGGCGTACCCTCAGCTCCTCGACTATGGGACCGTGGTCGAGGCCCGGGAAGAGCATGCCCATCATCTGGAAGAGCAGGTCGGAGTTCTCCAGGTCGGCAGAGACCGCCTCGTCGACGCCGGGGTACTGGACCTTCACCGCGACCTCGACACCTTCGTGGGTACGCGCCCGGTGCACCTGGCCGATCGACGCCGACGCGATCGGAACCCTGTCGAAGCGGGCGAAGACCTTCTCGGGGTCGTCTCCGAGCTCGTCGCGCAACACCTGCGCGACGAGCTCGTAGGACATGGGCGGCGCGTCGGCCTGGAGTCGGGAGAGCGCGTCACGAACCGGCTCCGGCAGACCCTGATCGAGATAGCTGGCCATCTGGCCGAGCTTCATCAGGGCGCCCTTCATGCCACCGAGCGTCTCCGCGACCTGTTCCGCTGTCCGGAGCTCGAACTCGGCGCGCAGCTGGTCGCGACGTTCATCGGATGCGAGCGCGCCGCGCGCTCGCATCGCGACGTACCCGGTTCCGGTGCTGGCGCCGATCTTGGCCAGCTGGGCGGTACGTCGCGCTCGGTCGGTGTCCATCGTGCGCCGCCTGTCGGAGCGCTGACGCCAGACCGCCGCGGTCGTTCCTGCAGCTGCAACCGCACAGGCGGCGATCAGCAGGACACGTACGGACGGACGACGCACGCGGAGCTCAGCCCTCGGTGATGGTGACCGATTCGATCACCACGTCGGCCTTCGGCTTGTCGCCGGGGCCGGTCGCCACCTTCTGGATCTCGGCGAGCACGTCCTCACCCGAGATGAGCTGACCGAAGAGCGAGTACTGCGGGGGCAGGCGCACACCGTCGGCGCCCGACACGATGAAGAACTGGCTGCCGTTGGTGTTCGGACCGGCGTTGGCCATTGCCAGCGAGCCGATCTTGTAACGACCCGGCTCGGGCAGCTCGTCGGCGAACCGGTAGCCAGGACCACCCCGGCCCGACCCCTCGGGGCAGCCTCCCTGGATCATGAAGCCACGGATGATGCGGTGGAACACCAGGCCGTCGTAGTAGTGGTGACGAGCGAGGTTCACGAAGTTGTTGACCGTCTGCGGGGCGTCGTTGGCGCTCAGGTGGGCGACCAGGGTGCCGTGGTTGGTGACGATCTCGGCGGTGTAGCTCTTGGACGGGTCCAGCGCCATCTCGAAGGGCTCGGAGAACTTGCGCTGCTGGGGGGAGGAGCCGTCTGCGGCTGCTGCGGGTGTAGGCATGGCGGCGATCCTACCCATCCGCTCACGACCGGCCCGCTACCGGCACCGGGCCCTTTCAGCGGAAGGCCGAGAGCACGGCCTGGGCCTCGGGCTCGTCGAGTACCAGCACTGCCGCGTCCCCCTTGCGCACGCCCTTGGTGGGGAGCACCACGGTGAGCGGGTCGGAGCCACCCAGCTTGCGTACGAGCGAGAACGCGTCGCGCATGCCGAGTCCTGAATCGATCACCAGTTCGGACGACACAGAGTCGGCAACGCGCAGCAGAGTCAGCGGGTTGCGGGTCGCTCCCACCTCGGACATGGCGGCCCGCAGGAAGGTCTGCTGACGTTCCTGACGGCCCATGTCGGCGGTCGGTTCGACGACCTCCTCACCGTCGATCACCTCGGTGTAGTGCCGTGATCGGGCGTAGGCGAGCGCCTGGGCCCCGTCGAGGGTCACCGGACCGGCGGTGGTCACGTTCAACCCTGATGCGGGGTCGTGCACCGGGTTCGGGAAGTCGATCGTCACGCCACCGATCGCGTCCACCAGACCGACGAACGACGCGAACCCAACCTCGATGTAGTGATTCACCGGCACATCCAGGTTGTTCTGAACGGTTCGCACCAGGTTCTCGGGTCCACGGTTGTAGGCCCCGTTGATGCGGCCCATCTCGCCTGTGTCTGCCACCTCGACCCACAGGTCTCTGGGGATCGACATCATCGCCGAGCCTTCCGGGGTGACCTTGAGCAGGATGATCGTGTCTGAACGGGTGCCCGTCACACCGGACTGACCCTCCGGATCGAACTCGCTGCGTGAATCGGATCCGACCAGCAGGTAGTTGACCGAATCACCCGTGACCGGGTCGAGCACTCCGCTCAGATCGATCGTTTCGATCTTGCCGTAGGTCGAGTTCATCTTGAGCAATCCTGCGACTAGGGCCAGTACCAGAAGGGCCGGGACGAACAGCAGCCACCGTGCACGGAACCGGCGGCCGCCACCACCTCCGGGGGCAGGAGGAGATGTGCGCGGCACGGGCGGCCGGGGAGGCTTCGGGGTCGACGGCCCGCGGGACCCCGGCTGCTGTCGAGGTACGGGAGGCGGGGACTGAACATGCGGCGATGACCGCGTCGACGAGGGTGACGGAGCCCGCGCGGCTGTCCCAGCCCTGCGTGGCGGCGTCGGGTTCGTCCCCGACGATCTCGGCGAGGGGACGAAGTACTGACGCCCCGGCCCACCCCCGCTCGGCCCACCCCCGCTCGGCCCACCCCCGCTCGGCCCATCCCCGCTCGGCCCGTCGACGCCTGGACGTCGTGATGAACCCTCCCCGGGCGACTCGGACATTGGGACATCATGGCGCGCTCCGACGCGCGCCTCGCGGCACCTCCGTCGAGCAGCCTCTGCGAGCGAGCGCCTCTGGGCGCTCGGGGCTCGGGGGCGGGATCCGTGGCGCACGGTTCCGCCATGGCGGCCCTAGCGTGGAGCCATCTTGCCTGCTGCCACACCCGACGCCGCGCTCGAGACGAACGCCTACGCCATCTCATACCGTCTGCTGGGCGACCGGCCGGCGAGCCGCGCCGTGGCAGGAATCGCGGCCGAGCGTCTACGCCAGGTCGGCGGCATGTCGCGTCCCGACTGGATGTACCTGCTGGTCGAGTTCACGCTGAACCAGACCATCGAGCCGGGCGCACTGGCGATCGCCCCCAATCCCGACGACCCCTACACGGGTCTCCGCACGGCGCTCAGGCGGCGACTCGAAAGGGCCGCACCCGACGAGCGGGTGGCAGGCGCGTTGGTGCACCTCGGCGGATACCCGGTCGAGTTCGTCGCTTCGGTGGTCAACCGTTCGATCGAACAGACCGTTGCGCTCGCGGGCGTGCTCGCTCCCCCACCCGGGATCGACTACCGCGACCTCGGCGACCCGGAGCTGACACGGCGGGTGCCGGTTGCGCACGGCCGCGGGCAGCACCGCAGGCCGCACTGGACCACCGTCGCGGTCACCGTGCTGGTCTTGCTCGCCGTGGTCGTCGCCACGCAGCTCACCGGACCGCGACCGACCCTCGGACCGCCGACGACCGAAGGCGGGCTCGGCGTCGAACTGCAGGCTCCGCCCACGCCCGGCGAACTCGATACCGCCACCGGTTGACGCACTGCGTGCCAGAATCCCCCGATGCGCATCTCAGCCAAGGCCGACTATGCGGTGCGTGCCTGCCTGGAGCTCGCAGTGCGTTCACCGTCGAGGAGTGCTGGACCGACCAAGGGCGAGGTGCTCGGCGAAGCCCAGCAGATTCCCACCAAGTACCTGGAGAACATCCTCTCCGAACTGCGACGGGGCGGAATCGTCGGCAGCCAGCGGGGGGCGGACGGCGGCTACTGGCTGGCGCGGCGACCTGGCGACGTGTCGGTCGCCGATGTGATCCGAGCGGTCGAGGGACCGTTGGCCGACGTCCGCGGCGAGGCACCCGAACAACTCGAGTACGAAGGCCCAGCCAAACCGCTCGAAAAGGTCTGGGTGGCCACACGGGCGAGCCTGCGGTCGGTGCTCGAGACGGTCTCGTTGGACGACCTGGCCTCTGATCGACTGCCAGCCCCGGTCGAGGCGCTGCTCGCCGATCCGGACGCCTGGGCGCGACGCTGAGCAGACCCTTGGCGGCTAGTTCAGCCAGCGCTGTAGAAGACGGTCTTGGGCTCGGTGTAGTGGTCGAGCGCGGTCGCCCCGAGCTCGCGGCCGATGCCTGAGCGCTTGAAGCCGCCGAAGGGCATCTCGTAGCGCACGCTGCGGTTGGTGTTGACCGACATCACACCGGTTCGAACAGCCGCGCTCACCCGCATGGCACGGCCGACGTCGCGAGTCCACAGGGTGCCCGACAGCCCGTACTCGCTGTCGTTCGCGATGCGCACGGCATCGGCCTCGTCGTCGAAGGGGATGATCGTGAGCACCGGGCCGAAGATCTCCTCACGTGCGATTCGCATCGTGTTGTCGACATTGGCCACCACGGCCGGGGCCATGAACCATCCGGGTCCGCTGGTGTCGCCGCCGCACACGACCTCTGCGCCCTCACCGGCACCGATCTCCAGGTAGTCGAGTGCAGTGGCGCGCTGGGCCTCGGAGATCATCGGACCGATCTCGGTGGCGGACTCGGTCGGGTCGCCGACGATCAGGCGGCCGGTGCGCTCTGCGACCCGCGCCACGACGTCGTCGTAGACGCTGCGCTCGACCAGCAGCCGGCTGCGAGCGCAGCAGTCCTGACCGGCGTTGGCGAACACGGCGTAAGGGATCGCATCGGTCGCCGCTTCGAGGTCAGCGTCCGCGAACACGATCGCAGCGGACTTGCCGCCGAGTTCGAGCGACACCCTGGTCATGTTGTCCGCCACGCGGCGCAGGATGCCCGCGCCGGTGCTCGAGTCGCCTGTGAAGGAGATCTTGTCGACGCGGGGGTCACCGACCAGCGCGTCACCGATCGTCGCGCCCGGGCCCGGTAGTACCGACACCGCGCCTGCGGGTACGCCCGCCTCGACCAGGATCGCGCCGAGCGCCAAGGCGCTCAGGGGTGTGAGCGATGCCGGCTTGAGGACGACCGGGTTGCCGGCTGCAAGCGCCGGAGCGAGCTTCCAGGTGGCGATCAGCATCGGGAAGTTCCACGGCACGATCAACCCGCACACACCGACCGGCACCTTCATGACCACACCGAGACCGGCGTCCTGGGTGGGCACCACCGATCCCATGTGCTTGTTCGCCGCGCCCGCGTAGTACTCGAACACGTCGGCCATCGCTGCGGCCTCCCAGCGGGCGTCCTCGATGGTGTGGCCGGCGTCGGCGACCTCCGTACCGCGCGAACTCGTCGAGCCGATCACGGATCAGCGCGGCGACGCGCAACAGGACCTTGCCGCGATCGGTCGCGTTGACCGATGACCACAGCGCCGAGTCGAACGCGTTCCGGGCTGCATCCAGCGCGGCGTCGAGATCGGTGGGACCAGCCTTGGCAACCGCGGCGATGACCTCACCGGTAGCCGGGTTGCGGGTGTCGAAGGTTGCTCCGTCGGCTGCATCGTGAAGCTCTCCACCGATGATCAGCTGTGTGATGGGGGGTGTGGTGTCGACCATGGACGCCGAGTGTAGGAGTCGGTGGCCGACACCCCCTACGCTGCGACGAACCTGGTTCGGAGATCCCTGGGCGTTCGCACCACGGGACTGGAGATGGAGCACACGACATGGCACGACTCGACGGCAAGGTCAGCCTGATCACCGGGGCATCGGCAGGTCTCGGCCGGGTTGCAGCTGAACTGTTCGCACGTGAGGGCTCACGGGTGGTCATCGCGGATCTGTCAGACGGGACCGGAGCGGTCGAGGCGATCCGCTCCGCCGGCGGCGAGGCGAGCTTCGTGCGCTGCGACGTCGGCGACGAGAGGTCCGTCGCCGCTGCGGTCGAGCACGCCATGACGACCTTCGGCGGGTTGCACGTGCTCTACAACAACGCAGGGGTCTCGCTCGGCGACGACGACGGCCCGGAGAACACCTCCTCGGAAGTGTGGGACACCACGCTGAAGGTCAACGTCACGGGTCTGGCCATGTGCTGCAAGCACGGGATCCCGGCGATGCTCGACTCGGGCGGCGGCTCCATCGTCAACGTCGCCAGCTTCGTCGCCCACCTGGGCGCGGCGACACCACAGATCGCCTACACCGCCTCCAAGGGAGCGGTGCTGTCCATGACGCGTGAGATCGCCGTGATCTATGCCCGGCGTGGCATCAGGGCCAACGCCCTCTGCCCCGGCCCGGTGCTGACGCCACTGCTCGCCAAGTACCTCTCGGACGAGGACAAGCGCCAGCGGCGCCTGGTGCACATCCCGATGGGACGCTTCGGTGAAGCGATCGAGATCGCCAACGGGGCGCTGTTCCTGGCCTCCGACGAGTCATCGTTCATGACCGGCCAGTCGCTGCTCGTCGACGGCGGCATCACGGCTGCCTACACGACCCCGGAGACACCATGACGAGCACCGGACGCATCAGCCTCAGCAGACTGGGATCGCTGGTCGCCGACGACCTGATCGACACCGTGGTCGTGGCGTTCGTCGACCTTCAGGGCCGGCTGATGGGCAAGCGGGTGACAGGCCGGTTCTTCCTGGACCACGTCGCGGGGACCGACGGGACCGACGGCGAGGGCATCGAGGCCTGCGACTACCTGCTCACCGTCGACGTCGACATGAACGTGCTCGAAGGGTTCCGCTACTCGAGCTGGGACGGCGGCTATGGCGACTTCCGGGGCCGCCCGGACCTGTCCACGCTCAGGATCACACCGTGGCTCGACAAGACCGCGATCGTGCTGTGCGACATCGTCGACCATCACGGCAACCCTGTTCCGGTCTCACCGCGTCAGATCCTCCAGCGTCAGCTCGATCGCGCGGCCGAGCGCGGACTGGTGGTGAAGTTCGGCTCGGAGCTCGAGTTCTTCGCCTACGACGCCCACTTCGACGACCTGGCCCGGGACCAGTACCGCACCATCGCCGAGCACACCTCGTCCTGGTACAACCTGGACTACCACGTCTTCCAGACCACCAAGGACGAGCCGCTGATCCGAGCGATCCGCAACGGCATGGTCGGTGCAGGGCTGCCGGTCGAGTTCTCCAAGGGCGAGGCGGCCCCCGGCCAGCACGAGCTCAACCTGCGCTACGCGGGCGCCCTGGAGATGGCTGACAACCACACCATCTACAAGAACGGCGCCAAAGAGATCGCCCACCTCCAGGGCAAGGCTCTCACGTTCATGGCCAAGCCGGCGATCGACCAGCCGGGCTCGAGCTGTCACATCCACTCTTCGATCTGGTCCGACGACGACCGCCCGCTCTGTCCCGACAGCGACGACCAGTCGACGATGAGCACGACCATGCGTCAGTGGATGGGCGGGCTCATCGCCCATTCCCGCGAGCTCTCCTTGTGCTTCGCTCCGTTCATCAACAGCTACAAGCGCTACCAGCCCGATTCGTGGGCCCCCACGGCGGTCGTGTGGTCACCCGACAACCGCACGTGTGGGCTGCGCGTGGTCGGCACCGGGCCGGCCATGCGCGTCGAGTCACGGATTCCCGGCGCCGACTGCAACGCCTACGTGGCATTCGCAGCGGTCATCGCCGCGGGTCTCGACGGGATCGACCAGCGACTCGACTGCGGTGAGCCCTACGTCGGCAACGCCTACAGCGCGACCGACGTGGAACGCATCCCATGGAACCTTCCCGAGGCGATCGACCTGTTCGACGGGTCGACCTTCGCCCGCGACTCGCTCGGCGAGGACGTGCACTTCCACCTCCTGCACGCCGCACGTGAGGAGTGGCGGGCGTTCAACAACGTCGTCACCGAATGGGAGTTGCGTCGCAACTTCGAACGCATCTGACACCAGCGCCGAACGCGCTTGCGAGCGCGGGCGAATCTTCTTGCAGTTAAACTGCATCTACATGGAGCTGCTGCGCACGCCCGACGACCGCTTCTCCGGACTGCCTGGATGGCCGTACCAGCCGCGCTACGTCGAGGTGCCCACGGGCGTGGACGACTCGACTCTGCGGATCGCCTACGTCGACGAGGGCCCCGCCGACGGCTCCGACGACTCCCCCGTCGTGCTGGCGATGCACGGTGAGCCGTCGTGGTCCTATCCTCTATCGCCATATGATCCCGCCCCTGGTCGACGCCGGGCTGCGAGTCGTCGCCCCGGACCTCGTCGGGTTCGGCCGTTCCGACAAACCGGTCGACGGCGACGACCACACCTACGAGCGCCAGATCGCCTGGATGCTCGACTGGCTCCGCGTGATTCGACCTGCGACGGATCACCCTGGTCTGCCAGGACTGGGGAGGTCTGATCGGGCTGCGGCTCCTCACCGCCGAGCCCGACCGCTTCGCCGCCGCGGTGGTCGCCAACACCGGGCTTCCGACGGGCGACAGGAGCCCGACGGACGCGTTCCTGGCCTGGCAGCGATTCTCGCAGGAGGTCACGGACTTCGACTGCGGTGCGATCGTGTCCATGGGCACGACCACCGACCTGCCCGAGGACGTCGTGGCCGCCTACAACGCACCGTTCCCCGACGACACCTTCTGCGCGGGGCCCCGGCGGTTCCCTCTGCTGGTGCCCACCTCGCCAGACGACCCCAGCGCCGCTCCCAACCGTGCGGCATGGGAAGTTCTGGAGCGCTGGGAGAAGCCGCTCGTTACCGCGTTCTCCGACAGCGACCCGATCACACGTGGCGGCGACCGGGTGTTCGTGAACAAGGTTCCAGGCGCACTCCGGCGTTCCCATTACGTCATCGAGGGCGGCGGGCACTTCCTCCAGGAGGACCGCGGACCGGAGCTCGCCGCGGTCGTGATCGATGCGGTCATGGCGACGGACGCGTGCGACTGCTCCCGTCGAGACGACCGACGGACGCGTGCTGCGCGGAGAGCGCACCCGACGCCGACTGGTCGAGTCGCTGCTGGATCTGATCAACGACGGCGTCCGCGCACCCACCGCTTCGCAGATCGCTCAGCGTGCAGGGGTGTCGGTCCGCTCGGTGTTCCAGCACTTCAGCGACCTGGAAGCCCTCTATGAGGACCTGGCTGGCGAACAGCGCGAACGGGTGGCCCCATTGCTCGCCTCCCTGCAACGGCCGCAGCACCTGTCGGATCGGATCGACGCGCTGGTCGCCCACCGCAGCGAGCTGTTCGAGACGATCGCGCCGGTGCGCCACGCCATCGGTGGGCGTTCGGCCGACTCCCCCGCTCTGCGCGGCCGGCTGGAGGAGCTCTCTGCGGCCCTACGCGCACAGCTGGGCGAGTTGTTCGCCGACGAGCTGGGCGGCTCCGGCGCCGAGCAGCCAGGGACGACGCTGGATGCGCTCGACGTGGCGTGCTCCTTCGAGGCCTGGGATCGGCTGCGCGTCCAACAGCATCTGAGCCCTGCCGACGCGGCGACGGTCATGCGCCGCATGGTCACCGCTCTCCTCCCGGCCTGACCCGGCCGGAGCCATGACCCGGCCGGAGCCAAGACACCGGCCGGAGCCATGACATCAGTCTCTCCGAAGCACGCTCATGGATCTGCCACACTGTTGCGGTCCGGAGGGGTCCTCCCTCGGGCGCACGGAAGTCAGGTCCACCGGGATCGACCACAGGGGGATTCATGAGTCATGTCGTCGAGAAGCTCAGAGAGCTGCTGAGCGCGGAGCGGGTCGTCGTCGGCGAGGACGTCGGAGAGGACTACACCCATGACGAGTGCCTGACCGTTGCTCCGCGACGACCTGCCGCTGTCGTCTTCCCCGAGAACACCGCCGAGGTGGCCGACATCCTGCGCCTCGCCGACGCCGAGCGGATCCCCGTCACCGCCCGCGGCAGCGGGAACGGGCCTGTCGGGATCGGTGATCCCCGACCCGTCCGCGATCGTCGTCTGCTTCGAGCGCATGAACCAGGTGCTCGAGGTCGACACCGAGAACCACATGGCCGTCGTGCAGCCGGGCGTTCGCCTGAACGAACTGGATGAGATCCTGCGCCCGCTCGGCCTGGTGTACCCGGTGTACCCGGGTGAGTACTCGGCCAGTCTGGGCGGCAACGTCAACACGAACGCCGGCGGGATGAGGGCGGTCGAAGTACGGCGTCACCCGCCATCAGGTCCTGGGGCTCGAAGCGGTGCTGCCCGGCGGCGAGGTGCTGCGCAGCGGCGGCAAGTTCGTCAAGTCGTCGACCGGCTACGACCTGACCCAGCTCGTGATCGGCAGCGAGGGCACCCTTGCTCTGGTCACCGAGGCCACGTTGCGGCTCTACCCCAGATCAGAGCACCAGTCGACGGTGCTGGCCCCGTTCACGACCCTGGAGCAGGTCACCGAGGCTGTCCCGCGCATCATCGACTCGGGGCTCGGACCACTCGTGCTCGAGTACATCGACCTGCTGACCATGTCGGCGACGCCAGTCGTACTGCGGACTGGAGCTGGGCATCCCCCAGGAGATCAAGGACACTGCTCTCGCCTACCTGGTCGTGATGCTCGAGAACTCCTCCCAGGACCGACTGGACGACGACACCCACAGGCTCGCAGAGATGCTGCACGGGCTCGGCGCGATCGACGCCTACGTGCTGCCCGCCAAGTCGGCCGGCGAGCTGATCGATGCCCGCGAGAAGGCCTTCTGGATGGCCAAGGCGAACGGTGCCGACGACGTGATCGACATCGTCGTTCCCCGGGCATCGATCCCGGAGTTCATGGAGAAGGTCAGCGCTCTGGCCGGTGAACACGAGGCGTGGATCGCCGGCTGTGGCCACGCCGGTGACGGCAACGTCCACCTGGGCGTCTTCTGCGGTGACGAGGAGCGGCGGTCACGCCTTCTCAGCGCCCTGTTCAGTGCGGGCATGGCTCTCGGCGGCACGATCTCGGGCGAACACGGCATCGGGTTCGCCAAGAAGAAGTACTTCAACGCCCTGGAGGACCCGGCCAAGGTGGCGCTCATGCGCCGCATCAAGTCGGCGTTCGACCCCAACGGCATCCTCAACCCCGGCGTCCTGTTCGACGATGCCACGACCGGAGATCAACGATGACACAGCCCATGAACGGCGCCCAGGCCCTGATCCGCACTCTGGTGGACTCCGGGGTCGACACCTGCTTCATGAACCCAGGTACTTCCGAGATGCACTTCGTCTCCGCTCTCGACGCGGTACCGGACATGCACTGCGGTCCTCGCACTTTTCGAAGGCGTTGCCACCGGCGCCGCCGACGGCTACGCCCGCATGGCCGGTCGGCCCGCAGCGGTGCTCCTGCATCTGGGCCCCGGTCTGGGTAACGGGCTGGCCAACCTGCACAACGCCCGGCGCGGCCACACTCCGATCGTGAACATCATCGGCGACCACGCGACCTACCACGCCAAGTACGACGCTCCCCTCCAGAGCGACATCGCGGCGATCGCCTCCGGTGTGTCGAGTTGGATCCGAACCTCGACCGATCCGATGCAGGTGGCCCGCGACGCAGCCGACGCAGTCGCCGCGGCCTACGGCCCTCCCGGACAGGTCGCGACGCTGATCCTTCCCGCCGACGTGTGCTGGCTGGACAGCGACGGACCCGTCGGCCCTTCACCGGTCGCAGAGCCGGCAGGCGTCGACAGCAACGTCATCGAGGAGATCGCCGCCGTGCTGCGCTCCGGTCGCGCGTACCGCGATCCTGGCCGGCGGGACGACGATGACCGGTGCAGGCCTCGAGGCGCTGTCGCCGCGTCGGTACAACATCTGGCGCCAAGGTGCTGGCCGAGACCTTCCCGGCACGGCTCTCACGCGGCGCCGGTCTGCCGGCCGTCGAGCGTCTCGGCTACCTGGCCGAGTTCGCGCAGATGCAGCTCGACGGTCTGGAGCACCTGGTCCTGGTCGACACCGTGTCGCCCGTGTCGTTCTTCGCCTACCCGGACAAGGCGTCGGACCTGGTGCCCGAGGGCTGTGTCGTGCACACGCTCGCCGCCGGTGGCCAGGACGCGCGTCGGCCGCGCTCGGTTGCGCTCGCCGAGGAGCTCGAAGCTGCGCCGGACGCGACTACACCCGCGGCAGCGTTCCGCCCCGACCGCCCCACCGGCGCGCTGACCGCCGAGACCTTCGCTGCCGCTGTCGGTGCACTGTTGCCCGAGGGAGCGATAGTCGCGGACGAAGGCAACACGAGCGGGTTGTTCGTATCGGGCATGACCGCAGGAGCTCCTGCGCACGACTGGATGCGCCTGACCGGCGGCGCGATCGGCTACGGCATGCCTGTCGCCACCGGCGCAGCGATCGCGTGTCGCGACCGCAAGGTGCTCAACCTCCAGGCCGACGGCAGCGCCATGTACACGCTTCAGGCGCTGTGGACCCAGGCACGTGAGGGGCTCGACGTGACCACGGTCATCCTCAACAACCGCTCGTATGCGATCTTGAACCTCGAGCTGTCACGTGTCGGCGCCGAGCCGGGCCCGAAGGCGCTCGAGATGCTAGATCTGACCAATCCGGACATGGACTTCGTGTCCATGGCACAGGGCATGGGCGTCACGTCGTCCCGGGCGACCACCGCCGAGGAGTTCACGCGCCAGCTCGAAGAGGCACTCGCCACACCGGGGCCGGCACTGGTCGAGGCCGTTCTCCCCCCGCTGCTCTGAGCGACTGCGACGCGCTCGACCTGCTCGCGCAGGTCACCGGCGCGATACCCGACGGCGAGGACCGTCCTTCCCGAGCGCGAGATGACCCGCGCCGTGCAACATGCCTTCCGCACCAAGAGACACCTCGCGGTCCAGGGCCCGACGGGTGTAGGAAAGTCGCTCGCGTACCTGCTGGCGGCCATCGCGTCGACCGGCCCCGACCAACGCACGATGGTCGTCACGTCGTCGCGCGCACTCCAGGACCAGCTGGCACGGGTCGACCTACCGTTCCTGGCGTCGACGTTGCAACGCCGGTTCAGCTATGCAGTGCTGAAGGGTCGCTCCAACTACCTCTGCGCCGCCGCGCTCGACGAGGTGCGGGTGCAGTTGCGCCGCGGCGAGCACCAGTCGAGCCTCGACCTGGATACGAGCACCGCAGAAGTGGTCGGGGTCGACCTTTCCGACGGGGCTCTGCGTGGCGAGGTCGAGATGCTGCTCGACTGGTCGGAGCACACCGATCAGGGCGATGTGGCCGAACTGGACGAGACCCCGAGTCAGCGTGCCTGGTCGTCGGTGTCGGTCGGTCCCGGCGAATGCGTCGGTGCGGCGAACTGCGCCTTCGCGTCGGAATGCTGGTCGGAGCAGGCCCGTGAGCGCGCCGAGGCGGCGGATCTGGTCATCGTCAACGCCCACCTGTACGGCGCGCACGTCCAGACCGGCCGGACGCTGCTGCCCGAGCACAACAGGCTGGTGATCGACGAGGCGCACGAGTTCGAGGACTCGATCGTCGGGTCGCTGAGCATCGAGATGACCGAGGGACGCGTGGCGAATCTCGCACGTGTGCACGAACGCTGCATCGCTGACGAGGCGAAGGTGTCCACCTCGCTACGTTCGGCCGGCCAGATGCTCGAGGCGCTGCTGACCGCCATGACGGCCGACATGGAAGGGTCGACCCAGCAGCTCCGCCTGCGTGGGGGCATCGGCAAGGAGCTCTCTGCGGTGCTGTCCACCGTCGCGTCGGCGGCCGACAGGGCCCTGAACAGCCTTCGCCGCGCGGCGAAGCTCGCGGGCGAGTCGAGCGCCCGGCACCGGATCGACCGAGCGGTGCGGGTGGCCGAAGGGGTCCTCGGCGACGCCCAGTCGCTGCTCGGCACCCAGGGCCCCGGAACGGTCTGTTGGGTCGAGAAGGCCCGCGGCGGGCGCCACGCCGTGCGACTGACCAGGATCGACGTGGGAGCGACGCTGCGTGCACACGCCTGGGAGGACGTTGACATCACCGTCGTGTGCTGTTCGGCGACTCTCGAACGCGGTACTGCGCACCGCCTGGGCCTGGACGCGGAGTACCTGGCGGTTGACTCACCGTTCGACTTCGCCGAGCAGGGGGTGCTGCACGTGCCCAGGCTGGCCAGGCCTGGCCGACCGGAGTGGCCAGAGCAGGTGGCCGAGGTCGTGATCCACCTGATCGAACAGCTCGACGGGCGGACCCTGGCGCTGTTCACCTCGAACCGGATGCTGCGCGCGACGGTCGAGACCTGCCGAGATGCGTTGCCGGACCGGGTGATCCTCTGCCAGGGCGACGCGCCGAACCCGGTGCTGCAGCGCCGGTTCCTCGAGGAGGAGCACACGAGCCTGTTTGCCACCGCCAGCTTCTGGACCGGCATATCGAGTCCGGGCACGACGTGCTCCGCGGTGGTGCTCGACAAGATCCCGTTCCCGGTGCCGACGGACCCGATCGTCGAGGCACGCTCGGAGCTCGTCGGTGACGACCGGGCGTTCATGGAGGTGTCGGTACCGGCCGCGGCGATGCAGCTGGCGCAGGGCGTCGGGAGGCTGATCCGCACCCGCACGGACCGCGGCGTGGTGACGATCTGCGACCCCCGCCTGGCCGAAGCCCGCTACCGGGAGCGGATCCTGGAGCTGTTGCCGCCCATGCGCCGTGCCCGCAACCGCGACTTCGTCGACAGGTTCATCGCGTCGCTGGAGCTGGAACCAGGCTGAGATCGCCGTCTTGTCGCCTGCGCAGGCGGCGGCGGTAGCGCACGGTGTAGTCCGGCCAGTTGTTCGTGACCCGCCCGCTGTCGGTCTTGTACCAGGAGTGGCAGTCCTCGGCCCACACGGTCCGGGTGAGCGCCTCGTCGATCTCGGCCTCGTAGCGGCGCATTGCAGCGGGAGTCACCTCGGCCGCAGCGATGCCATTTCGCTGCATGTCGACGAGAAGCGAGCGGATCCAGCGGGCCTGCTGTTCGATCATGAAGAGGATCGAGTTGTGGCCGAGGTTGGTGTTGGGCCCGTAGAGCATGAACAGGTTGGGGAAGCCTGGAACGCCGATACCCAGGAACGCCGATGCCCCCTCGCCCCAGGTCTGGAAGAGGTCGGCGCCGTCCGTGCCCGTGATGCGCAGCGGTGAGAGGAACTCCGTGGCACGGAACCCGGTGCCGAAGATGATCGTGTCGACGGGGAACTCGCGCCCGTCGACTGTGTGGATCGCATGCTCGCTGACCCGCTCGACGTCGGCGGTGACGACGTCTACGTCGGGTCGTGTGACAGTCGGGTACCAGTCGTTGGCGATCAGAAGCCGGCGACACCCGGGGGTGTAGTCGGGTATCAGCGCGTCGGCGGGCAGCCGCTCCGACACCATCGGCGCGAGCTGTTTGGCGAAGGCCTTCTGGACCAGCGCACCCAGGCGTGAGCCCTTGCGCATGAGGTTGAAGCGAGCTTCGAAGCGCCAGTAGATGGACGCCCGGTAGGCACGCTGCACGACGGGAACGCGCTCGAGCAGCCATCGCTCCCACGCGCGGTAGGCACGATCGGGCTTGGGTGCCACGTAGTTGACGCTGCGCTGGAACAGAACCGTCCTGCGTGCCAGACGCGCCACACGTGGCGCGAACTGGATGGCGCTCGCACCGATGCCGATCACCGCGGACGCGCTCGGCTCGAAGGTCGTGGTCGTGGTTCCAGCGTGCCGAGTGGAACACCGTCCCCACGAACTTCTCGAGGCCGGGGATGTCGGGTGTGTAAGGGCGGTTCAGCTGGCCCAGGCCCGAGACGATCACGTCGGCACGGACCCGCTCACCCGTCGCGAGCTCGAGCGTCCACGCCAGGTCCTCGCCGTCCCACGAGGCGGCGACGACCTCGACGCCGAGCCGCAGGTGCGGCCCGAGATCGTGGCTGTCGACCAGCGACTCGAAGTACTCGAGGATCTCGGGCTGTTCGGCGAACTTGCGGGTCCAGTCGGTCTTGGGGGCGAACGAGAAGCTGTACAGGTGCGACGGGACGTCACATGCAGCACCCGGGTAGGTGTTATCTCGCCATGTACCCCCCACGCCGTCGGACTTCTCGTAGATCGTGTAGGTGTCGATCCCGGCATCCCGGAGCTGCATCGCCATGCACAGCCCAGCGGCCCCAGCTCCGAGGATCGCGACGCTGGGCGTCGTTCTGCTCGACACCACATGACCCCGACGGTCCGTCACTCGACAACCCCCCGTACTTGACCGAACGGTCAAGAGGGTATCGGGCCGGGACTATGCACGTGACCCAGCGTGTTGGATCCACATACCCCCCAGGGCATATGCAGTGCCCGGTGACCCACCAAGGAGCCCAACCAGATGAGCACCGTCGATCTGACCCTCGCAGACTTCGAGTCGACCGTCACAGCACCAGGGACCGTGCTGGTCGACTTCTGGGCGTCGTGGTGCGGCCCCTGCCGCTCCTTCGCCCCGGTGTTCGAAGCGGCAGCTTCGGAGAACCCGGAGATCACCTTCGCCAAGGTCGACACCGAGGCTGAGCAGCAGCTCGCCGGCGGCCTGGGAATCCAGTCGATCCCCACGTTGATGATCTTCCGGGACGGGATCCTCATGTTCTCCCAGCCCGGAGCGCTGCCCAGGGCGAGCCTCGACGACCTGATCTCCCAGGTCCAGTCCCTCGACATGGATCAGGTCCGTGCCGAGCTCGGCATCGAGACCGTCGACGCCACGGACTGAATGAGGAATCGTCGGTCCTGGGAGCACCCGGCGCTGCGACGGCCGTAGATTCGATGTCGTGTGCGACACGATGGTTGCCCGTACCGACGGCGGCTGGCTGTTCGCCAAGAACAGCGACCGCGATCCGAACGAGGCGCAGTTCCTCGATTGGCGCCCTGCACAGGTGCACACCCGGGACGCCACCGTGCGCTGCACCTGGATCGAGGTGCCGCAGGCAGCCAGTACCCGAGCTGTGCTCCTGTCGCGTCCCTGGTGGATGTGGGGTGCCGAGATGGGTGCCAACGATGCCGGGGTCGTGATCGGCAACGAAGCGGTCTTCACCGACGCACACGAGGAGACCACGGGGCTGCTGGGCATGGACCTGTTGCGTCTGGCGCTGGAACGCTCGTCGTCGGCCGCGGACGCGGTGCAGGTGATCGTCCACCACCTCGAGCGCTACGGACAGGGCGGGTCGTGCAGCTTCGACCATCCCGGATTCAGCTACGACAACAGCTTCCTGATCGCCGACCGCGACGAGGCGATCGTGGTCGAGACCGCAGGCAGGCGATGGGCGACCGAGGTGGTCACCGGCGCAGCCAGGAGCATCTCGAACGGTTTGACCATCCCGGCTTTCGCACGCAAGCACCGTGATCGTCTGCGCTCGACAGTGGCGGCGTGCGACGCACGACGGGCCATCACCACAGCTGCAGCGACAGCGGCCGTCGACGTGTCCGACCTTGCCCGCACCCTCAGGTCCCACGGCAGCACCCGCACACCCCGGTACAGGTTCCACAACGGGGCCATGTCCGCGCCATGCATGCACGCCGGGGGCCTGCTCGCGTCGAGCCAGACGACGGCGTCGTGGATCGCGGACCTGCGCGGCGACAGCGACGTGCACTGGGTGACCGCCACCGCGGCGCCCTGCACGTCGATCTTCGTGCCGGCGCGTGTGGACGAGTCGTGCGACCTGGGCCCCACTCCCACCAACCGTTGTGACGAAGCCACGCTCTGGTGGCGCCACGAGAGGCTCCACCGACTGGTCACACGCGATCCGGGTGCACTCCTCGCTCGCTACTCACACGTCCGGGACCGAACCGAGGCCCGTTGGTTCGACCAACCACCCCGCTCCGCCGACGCGTTCGCCCACTCCGAGCAGCTGCGCCGGGACTGGATCGCCGGCATCGGGGCAGCACGGCCGCTCGACGTACGCCCCTCCGCTGTCCGGCGACGCTGGCGACGACTCGACCGCGCAGCGGGGATCTCCGAAGTCGGAGCTCCCGGGAACACCGGAGCGTCCGCATGAACCGGGTCGTGGTGATCGGAGCCGGTCTGGCCGGACTATGTGCGGCACGGCGGCTCATCGCCGCCGGGGTCGACCTGACGGTGCTCGAGGCCAGGGACCGTGTCGGCGGTCGCACCGAAGGGGGCACCACGGTCGACGGTACCCGGGTCGAACTGGGCGGACAGTGGATCGGTCCGACCCAGAACCGCATGTACGAGCTCGTCGCCGAGCTGGGTCTTGACACCTTCCCGACCTACAACACCGGGCGTCATGTGATCCACCTTGGTGGCAGGTCGTCGCTGCTGGGGTCGCACAGGGGCGCGGTCCCACACCTGAACCCCATTGCGCTCGCTGACCTGTTCAGGGGGCTGAAGCGCTTCGACCGTCTCGCGAACCGCGTTCCGTTGGACGAGCCATGGCTCGCCCCCGAGGCGCGCGAGCTCGACGGACAGACGTTCGAGACCTGGATCCGTGCGAACCTGCGCACCGAGCTGGGGCGCTCGTACTTCCGGGTCGTGACCGAGGCGGTGTTCTCGACCGAGAGCACCGACCTCTCCGCCCTGCACGCGGCCTTCTACGCCCATTCCGGCTCCGATCTCGAGACGCTGTTGTCGGTCGAAGCGGGTGCGCAGCAGGACCGGATCGTAGGTGGAGCAATCCGCATCAGTGAGGCCATCGCAGACGATCTCGGCGATGCGGTGCGCCTGGGTTCGCCGGTGCGGCGCATCGAGCACGACACCGACACGGTCACCGTCACGACCCGCAGCGGCCGGTCCCACCGAGCAGATGCCGTGATCGTCGCACTTCCACCGACGCTGGCCGGGCGCATCGAGTACGCACCTGCACTTCCGGGCTGGCGCGACCAGCTCACGCAGCGCCTGCCAGCCGGGTCGGTGATCAAGTTCCACATGGTCTACGACGAGCCGTTCTGGCGTGCCGACGGGCTGACCGGTCAGGCCGCATCCGACACCGGCCCGGTGAAGGTCACCTTCGACAACTCCCCTTCCGATACCTCGGTCGGGATCCTCATGGGCTTCATGGAAGCGAACGACGGCCGCGTCTGGTCCCGCCGCAGCCCCGGCGAGCGTAGAAGGGCTGCGACTGCATGCCTGGAGCGCTACTTCGGACCGCGTGCCCGGCGCAGCATCGACTACGTGGAACGCGACTGGATCGCCGAGGAGTTCAGTCGGGGCTGCTACGGGGCGCACTTCACTCCGGGTGTGTGGACCGGCTACGGCGACGCGCTGCGGACGCCGATCGGTCCGATCCACTGGGCCGGAGCAGAGTGCTCCGGAGTCTGGAACGGCTACATGGAAGGTGCAGTGCGCTCCGGGGAGCAGTGCGCTGACGACGTGATCGATGAGCTCCGCCATCGACGAACCGACTCCCATGACGGGCAGATGGACCCAGTAGGAGAAGCCTCATGAGCTCGGACTTCCGGATCGAACACGATGCGCTCGGCTCGATCGAGGTGCCCGCCGATGCCCTCTGGCAGGCCCAGACCCAGAGGGCGGTGCTCAACTTCCCCATCTCCCACCGGCGTGTCGACCCTGCGCTGATCCACGCGATCGCCAGGATCAAGGCCGCTGCGGCCACCGTCAACTCTGAGCTGGGCGTGCTCGAACCCGATGTCGCCGGGGTCATCGGCGCGGCTGCGATGGCGGTCGCAGCGGGAGAACACGACGAGCACTTCCCGGTCGACGTGTTCCAGACCGGGTCGGGCACCTCGACGAACATGAACGTCAACGAGGTCGTGGCGACGCTCGCCACCCGGTCGCTCGGACGGATTGTTCACCCCAACGACCACGTGAACGCCTCGCAGTCCTCCAACGATGTGATCCCGACAGCGATCAGACTCGCCGCCCTCGACTCGGTCTCGACCGGGCTGCTGCCTGCGCTGGACAGCGCTCGCGGCTTCTCTGCTCCGGGCGCGGGACCGCTTCGCGACGGTGGTCAAGGCGGGTCGGACCCATCTGATGGATGCCGTCCCGGTGACCCTGGGCCAGGAGTTCGGGGGCTACGCGCGGGCGATCGAGCTCGGAGTGCAACGCCTCGGCGCGGTGCTTGCTCGATTGGGAGAGCTGCCTTTGGGCGGCACCGCTGTCGGGACCGGTCTAAACGCGCCGCCAGGGTTCGCTCGGCAGTGCATCGCGGTGCTGGCCGACGAGTACGGCCTCGAGCTCGCCGAGGCCGAGGACCACTTCGAGGCCCAGGGAGGCCAGGACGTGCTGGTCGAACTGAGCGGTGCGTGCAGGGTGGTGGCGGTGAGCATGAACAAGCTCGCGACCGACCTGCGTTGGATGGGCTCAGGTCCTGCCGCGGGGCTCGGCGAGCTGCGTCTACCGGACCTGCAGCCGGGCAGCTCCATCATGCCCGGCAAGGTGAACCCGGTGCTGCCAGAGGCGGTTCACCAGGTGGTAGCCCAAGTGGTCGGCAACGACGCGGCGATCGCCATGGCGGGGGCGTCAGGTGCGTTCGAGCTCAACGTGATGCTGCCTGTGATGGCAGAGAACCTGATGTCGTCCATCCACCTACTGACCAACGTGTCGACGCTGCTGGCCCAGCGTTGCATCGACGGGATCGAAGCGGACGAAGAGACATGCCTGCGCTATGCGGGGTCGTCGCCGTCGCTCGTGACCGCTCTCGTCCCACTGATCGGCTACGAGGCAGCAGCAGCCGTCGCCCACCGGGCCGTCGAGGAACGACGCACGATCGCCGAGATCGTCCTGGATGCGGGCCTCGCCAGCCCGGAGCAGCTCGATGAGGCGCTCGACGTGCTGGCGATGACCCGCGGGGGCATCCGCTCCTGAGCCAGCCGGCTCAGTCGACCGACAACAGGGCGAAGAGCTCGGTCTTGCGGTCCTCGAACTCCTCGAAGCTGATCTCGTCATCCTCGAACTGCTGATGGAGGTCGGCGACCATCTTCAGCAGCTGATCGGCGGGGATCTCCTCGCCGGGAGCGAGCTGCGACGGGTCGAGGACCTCGGTCTCGTCGGGTTCATCTGTCTTGTCGAGGCGCTTCTCGCGCTTGGCAGCTGCCTTGGCCTTCTTGGCCCTGTCGCGCTGCAACTTCTCGAAACTCGTACGACTGGCACCCATCTGATCCTCCTTGACTGGGTCCGGACCCGACGTCCGCACGAGCCGGGGGGGTCGTGGCGAAGGGTCCTGTGACATGCGAGGGCCGCCGGCAGTGCGCCGGCGGCCCTCGACGCAACGGTCCGGGATCAGACGACCCGGACGTTCTGGGCCTCCTCGCCCTTGCGACCGGGAGCCACGTCGAACTCGACCTGCTGGCCCTCCTCGAGCGTGCGGTAGCCGGAGCCCTGGATGTTCGAGTAGTGCACGAACACGTCCTCAGCGCCTTCGCGCGAGATGAAACCGAAGCCCTTCTCGGCGTTGAAGAACTTCACGGTACCTGTAGCCAACTTCTTCTCTTCTCTACTTCCCGGCGCGGCCCGACTGGCCACACCGGCTCCGACATTCTATGGGCAGCGGCCGACAGCGCGCCCGTCAGCTCTTCAGGACGGCTCCCCGCCCGCATCGCGAGACGCCATCGCGTCGCGCACGGCGCTGTCCACGGTCGCTGCGAGTCGGCGCTGTCCGGCAGCCCTGCGGGTGAGCGACCACACGACCAGAACCACCATCACAGCGAGCAGGATCAGCTGTGGCCAAGGAACGAGCGACACGCTCGTCCGGGCGATCGCCGCTGCCGGGGCCTGGTCCAGAGCCGCACCGGTCGGCTCGTAGGGTTGCAGCTCCACCTCGCTGCTCGTCGACAGCGAGGGGCCAGACTCCCGTGACGGTCTGGGTCAGCTCGTAGCTGTTTCCCGGCAGCAGTTCTGCCATGTCGGCGGCCTCGGCGCTCACCGCGGGACCGATCGAGGGCTTCACAGTGGCGCTACGCACGCGCCCGCACCCTGACGTTCCCAGTGTTCTCGACCGTGTAGGAGAGGACCATCTCACCCGGCGCGAACGGGTTGAGGGTTCCGCTGTAGGTGGCGCTCATGGACCTGAAGGTGAGCTCCGGGCGCATCTCACCGTCGACGCGGACGTGGATGCGGGTGCCGAGTCGACGCTCGATCGCCACCGCGGTTCCGCTGGCCGTATCGGCGGAGCTGTCCGGACGCACGGTCAACGACGTGACCACCCCACCGGCGTGATCGCCCGAGGGTGCGTCTGCAGGGACCGAAATGCTGAACGGAACCTCGATCGCCTCCCCCGGCGCGACTGTGATCGCTGGGCTCGACACCGTCACCCAGCTGCCCAGGTCCACGGGCTCCTCGTCACCGGCCAGCAGGTCGATACCGCCGCCGGGGGTGTTGAAGGCGTCACTCGCATACACCCCCAGCACGAGCGTCGCCGTGCCGAGGTTCCGTACCACGATGGCGTCCTCGATGCGCTCACCGGGTTCCGCCTCGCTGAAGAAGTTGGCACGCTCCTCGGTCCCGTTGCGCCTGACCGGCTCGACCGACCACGACACGCTCGCCTCCGATCCGCCCTCCTGTGCGCCCGAAGTAGCGGATGCACCGATCACGGTCAGGGCGCACAGGAGGGCGAGCACCAGAGCGACGAGCAGGCCGAGCACCCGGCGGGGACCGCGGCGCACAACGGCGAGCGCGGCTCTGCTCACCGCAGTGATCGTCATCCGAGCGTGGTGATGGTCAGCGTCGCCGAGTAGCTCCCGGCCGGTGTCGTGGACGGCACACGCAGGTCGAGCGATGCGCCGAGGGTGGCGCTTCCAGGGGCACGCCCCGCGGGGGCCGAGGCCAACAGCGCAGGCTGGGAGAGTCCGCGACCGGCGACGAACCCCGACGGGACCGCTTCGCCGGGCAGCGCCCCTGCGCCTTGCGCGGTCACCTTGGGCGTCCAGCCGAGATAGCTGCCGGAGAGCCCGCCGCTGAAGTCGCTGACCTGTCCCGACAGGGACCAGCCGGTGGCCGCTGTCCGGGTGTCGATCACCGTCACTGCCCCAATCTCCCCGCTGAACAGGTGCGCATCGCCGGCCTGGTCGAGCCTGCTCATCGTCACCCCGCCGGTGGCCGTGTCGATACGCCAGGCGAACGTGTTGGCGGGCAGACCCGCACCGGGCTGCTGCTCGCCGCCACCCTCCACTTCGGTACCCGGAGGAACGACAGCGGTGATGCCGATGCCGCCGCTGGCGCCCGGACCGGTGGTGGGCGTTGCCGTCGTCGGGGTGGATGGAGTCGAAGTCGTCGTGGGCGTTGCCGACGTGGGCGTTGCCGTCGTGGGCGTTGCCGTCGTGGGCGTTGCCGTCGTGGGCGTTGCCGTCGTGGGCGTTGCCGACGTGGTGGAGGTAGGCGTCGTCGAGGTGGTCGGATCAGAGCCGGGCCCGTAGAGGACGGTCATCGGTGCGGGTGGCTTGCGGCCATCGGCCGAACCACCGGCGGTGTACCAGTAGGAACCGATGCCTAGTCGCTCCATTACCTGCACCAGACCTACGGGCCAGGACCCCCAGCCCGGGAAGGCGCGGATCTGCGGGGTTGCGGTGTCGTCCACCTGCACCCCGAGGTAGTCGGGGGTGACAACGAACCCGGACGAACCCGCGCTCGCCACACCACTCAGGTTGGCGATCACCACCCCGGGCACCGGCTGGATCAGCTCCCTCACATCAGGGTTGTCGAGGCTCGACGCGTATCCACCGATCGTCGCGGTGACGGTCCCACGGCCGTCCGCATCGACGCGGAGGACCGGGTCACTGAACCAGAAGGGCACGAGTTGGCCGTAGAAGTTGACGCTGAACGTGCCGTCCCAGGCGATCATGACCTCACCGGTGACAGGGTCGACGGTGCCTGTTCCGTTCGTGTAGCGGACCTTCTGGCCCAGGCGAGCGGTGCCGCCGGCGGTGACCGTCACCCCGTTCGCGTCCGCGACAGCGGCTCGAGTAGTCCGCCACGGGCGTGTGCCCGCCGGTCGAGGTCGCCTTGAGCACCGTCGCGTTCGCGTCGGTCGAGCGGTAGGTCGTCGACGTTCCGTCGGACTCGCCGGCACTCATGAAGTTGCACTGCCCGTTGAACGCGCCTGTGTTCGACTCGTCGTTGACGGACCACTCGAGGGTGGCACCGGTCAGCTGTTGTGGGGCCGCTTCGGCGTTGTCCGCGCCGAAGCCGCCTGCCCCCATCCCCAGCGCCACGACGACTGCCGCACAACTGACGACGCTCACGCGTCGGCCTGCCCGGCGGGGCCGGATCCGAGATGTTCCTGTCATGAAGCAACCTCCGTCTTCGCGCCACGACGGCGCAGGATCACGATTCCGGCGGCGATCGTGATCGCAACCGCTACGAGTACGCCGATGGCCAGGGCCGACGACGACCGGCCCGAGGTGCTGCTGCCGAAGTCCTGGACCGTCGCTGCCGCCCGCTCGCTGTCGAGCGATCCCGCGGCCCCTTCGTCGGCGGCGTCGTCTCCCTCTTCCACGGGCATGGTCGTCGGTACCTCGCCGATGGTCTCGCCGACGATCGTCGTCGCCGAGGCGTCGGCTTCGGTCTGTCCGGCGGAGCCGGTTCCGCTACCCCCCGATCCAGCCTGGCCGGACCCGCTGGCCGAGCTTCCCGATCCAGCAGACCCGGATTGACCCGGGGTGAGCGTTGTCGCTCCTCCCGATGTCGCCCCTGCCGAGGGGTTGGTGGGGGCGACGACCTTGCCGGAACCGTCCACGAAGTTGATCGGCGTGAAGCGCTCGTTGGTCCGGCTCGACTTGCCGTGACCGCCGATGGTGAACACACCGCACTGCACGACGCGGCAGTCGACCGTGTTGGTGCCGCCCGTGCGCAGATCCACATACGAGTAGGTGGATCCGCGCACCGTCAGGTCGGCGCGCCAGTTGCCGGTCCCGTCCATGTGGAACTGCGTCTGGTCGCCTGACTCGCCGCCGGCGGTGAACGAGACCAGCCGGGTGGTGCCCGTACCGTCGTCACGGGTCTCACCGCCGCCACCCTCGCCCGGGTAGCTGTAGGTGGTTCCGAAAAGACCCTGGGTGCCCGTCGAGGTCCGGAAGCTGGGTCCCCATTGCCCACCCGGTGCGACCCAGCCGAAGAACAGGTATATGCCGCCGAACACGTCGGTGCCGCAGACGTGCTGCGGAAGCAGGTAGCTGGTACCGGTGACGTTCACCACGGCGGTCTCGGTCACGCCTATCGTCGTGCGGTCGACGGAGATGGTCGGGTTGGCCTGGGTGTTGCCGCATTGCGCCTGGGAGGGTGTCGCCTCGACCGGCGCTGCGAAGGTGCCGAAGAGCGCGGAGGCACCGAACACCGCGCCGAGAAGGACTTCTGCGGCCCTGCTCAGCCCGCTCCGACGCGGTCGCAGGACTGGTGTTGTGGGGTCGGTCATCGTATCGACTTCCTCCGGTCTGACAGGTTCTGATCGAGGGTGGGGCGATGGGAGCGGACGGTCGGTCATCGGGCTGGTATCACGAGCAGTCGCCCGGTTCGCGGGTGAACGAGGACTTCGATCGGGCACTGGTAGACGTCGCTGAGCAGCTCGCTGGTGAGCACACGGCCGGGGGCGCCATCGGCCACCACACGACCGCCGCTGAGCACGACGATGCGGTCGGCGTGTGCCGCTGCGAGCCCCAGGTCGTGCATCACCACCGAGACGGCACGGCCGGATCGGGCGAGGTCACCAGCTACGCCCAGGACCTGCTCCTGGTGACGGATGTCGAGTGCAGCGGTGGGCTCGTCGAGGAGCAACACCTGGGTCTCCTGGGCAAGGACGCGTGCCATCGCTGCGCGGGCGCGCTCGCCTCCCGAGAGGCTCATGTAGACACGATCGGCGAACTGCGCCACGTCCGTCCGAAGCATCGCCTCGTGAACGGCCACGTCCTCCAGATCGAGGTCGTTCACCGCCCGCTCGTCCTCCGACTCGACCCGCTCCCACGGCGCCCGGCCCATGCGGACGCTCTCGAGCACCGTGAACGGGAAGGACATGGCGACGCTCTGGAGCAGTACTGCCCGACGGATGGCGAGCTCGGCTGTGCTCCAGTCGTCTATGGCTCGCCCGTCCAGTTCGACGGTGCCCGTCGTGGGTGCCAGGTCCCCAGCCAGCACCGAGACCAGGGTCGACTTTCCTGCACCGTTCGGTCCGACCAGAGCAACCAGTTCGCCGTGACGGACCTCGATGTCAACGCCGTCGAGGATCTTGCGGCCGCCGAGGCTCACCCCGACGGATCGACACGCCAGCGCTACGACTCCGCTCATGCAAGGCCCCGGTGCAGCCAGCCGACCCCTCCCCACCCGAGTGATGGAGGTTGGACGCCTGCGGACGCGCTTCAACGCGGTGGTCATGCCCACCCCCCGGAGCTCGCCCGTTCGCGTCGTATGAGCCAGAAGAAGAAGGGGCCGCCGACCAGCGCTGTGAGCATGCCGATCGGAAGGTCCGCGTAGGCGACCGCGTTGCGGGCGACGAGGTCGGCCACGACCATCACGAGCGCGCCGCCCAGGATCGATGCAGGCGCGAGCGTGCGATGGGCCGGGCCGATCAGCATGCGCACAACATGGGGCACGATCAGTCCCACGAAGGCGATGATCCCGACGAACGCGACTCCACAGGCGACGAGCAGTGCGACCAGGACGATGCAGAGGATCCTGAGCCGTTCCACGTCGAGTCCGACGTGTCGTGCGGCGCGCTCGCCGAGCGAGAGCAGGTCCAGGCGACGGGCCACGGACATCACCCCGATCAGCCCGATCGCTATCAGGGGGGCGACGATCCGCACTGCCTCCCACCGGGTGCCGTTGAAGCTGCCCAGCTGCCAGAAGACGATCTGTTCCCGGGCCTGGGTGTCGCCGGTGAAGACCAGGAAGGCGATGATGCCTGCCGTCACGGCGTTCACAGCGATGCCCATTAGCACGAGGGTCACCACCTCGGTCCGGCCGTCGGAGCGCGACAGCGCGTAGATGACCAGGGTCGTGAGGAGCCCACCGATGAACGCCAAGGCAGGCACGGTGAAGCCGCCGAGGAAGCTCCAGCCGAAGACGATCACCAGACAGGCGCCAACCGCCGCCCCGCCCGAGACCCCGATGACGCTCGGCTCTGCCAGGGGGTTGCCGAAGATCGCCTGGAGCACCGCGCCGGCGCCGCCGAGAGCTGCGCCGACCAGCGCGGCCATGACCACACGCGGGAATCTGACGTTCCACAGCGCCGCGTCGCCCTGCGGGTGGGTGGGCAACGGGCCTATGTCCAGACCGAGGCGGTGCAGGATCGATCCGAGGACCTCGTCGGCGGGGACGTGCAACTGGCCGTTGCCTGCGGCGATCAACGACGTCGTCACCAGGGCGACCGCCAGGGCGCCGATGAGCAGCGATGCCCGAGCGTTCCGGCGCTCGGGCACGGCCGGCTCCGGGCGTTCGGGCCCGATGGGCTCGAGCCGGGGAGCGGCTCGCCCGACGACAGGGACCGGATCGGCTCTCACGGGGCGTCCCCGTAGACCGCGTCCGCCAGGGCTCGCAGGGTGTGTGGGAACTGCGGCCCGAAGCTCAGGATCTCGTAGTCGGCCATGTCGATCACGCAGCCGGTCGCGCCCGCCGGCGTCTCGGCCACGCCCGGTATGTCGAGCAACCCGGCGGCGCCACCCACGGAGTCGAGTCCGTCGGTCATCATCAGGAACATCTCTGGTCGAGACCTGACCAGGCCTTCGGCGTTCAGCGGCCGGGAGCCCTCGAGGCCCGCCTCCGCTGCCACGTCGACACCGCCGAGCGCTTCGATCAGGTCGTCGGCGCCGGAGCCCTCACCGAACCAGTAGTAGACACCCGACTGTCCGCGCAGGTAGAGGAAGACCATCCGGGGACCGTCGCCTCCGTCGGCCTCGGTGGCTGTCACCTTCGCGGACACCTCGGCCTCGGCGACCGCCACCTCGGCGTCGACGCGGGCGGCCAGGGTCTCACCAGCCGTCGGAACCCCCAGCACGTCGGCGACGGCGCGTATCTGATCGCCTATGACGCCACGGTTGCGTTGGCTGTCGAGGATCACGACGGGGATGCCCGAATCCTTCAGCTGCAACTGGACCTCGAGGGGACCGATGCTGTAGTCGGTGAGCACCACCGACGGGTTCAGGTCGAGGATCGCCTCGGCGTTGAGCTCGTGGCCATTGTGGGTCACGACCGGCAGTCCGCTGAGCTCCGGGACACCGGTCGACACGTCGCGGCCGACCAACCGGTCCCCCAGACCCAGCGCGTACACGGTCGTGGCGAGGGTTCCGTATGTGTCGAGTGCCAGCACACGGTCGGCGTCGGTGATCGTCACCTGCTCGCCGGTGAAGTCCGTGACCGTCACCGGCAGGGATGGCTCAGGGACCTGCTCGAGCGGTTCGACCCAGCCCGCCGACCTGGCTGTGCGAGCACCGGCGCACTCAGCATCCGCGCCGGGCTGATCGGCCTGGTCCGGGCGCGCGTCGGCACCGCCACAGCCGCCGAGACCGCCCGCAAGCAGGAGCGCGCCAAGGGCTGGCACCAGGAGATGTCGGAGCCCCATGCCCGGTGTCCCGATCAGTGCTCTTCGGCCGGGCGCGGCTCCATGCCCAGCGCCGCGGCAGGCCTCGTTGTACATGCGGACCACCTCGACCCGCAGCTGGGGCCGTTCGGTCACCTGCATCGGGAACTCAACGCTCACCGGCGAAACCCCGTCGGGAGTCACCGCCTCGAAGTGGGCAGAGCAGTCGTCGATCGACGACATGCGCGCCGACGTGGCATCGGTCACCCCACCCAGGCCACGGACGATGAGCAGGCAGTCGTCAGGGTGGTCGTCGTTCATGTGCGCACAGACCGCCGCGACCACCTCGGGAGCGAAGCCGGTCGAGCTCATCCGAACGAGCCCCCGTGGAGCATCTCGTCGAGGTCGACGAAGACGTCGGTGTTCAGCCCGTAGGCGATCCGCACCTCGTCGAGCAGGTTGACCCGCTCCTCGTCGGTGAACGGGGCCGTGTCGAGGTGCTCGCGGTAGGCCTGCTTGTAGGCACCTGGATCAGCGATGTCGGCGAACTCGTAGAACGCCGCACCGGCGCCTTCTTCGAACCCGTAGGTCCCGCGGGTGACCGAGCCGATCATCTGTCCACCGGACAGGTCGCCGAGGTAACGCGTGTAGTGGTGCGCGACGAATCGCTCCGGCGAATCAACGCACACAGCTTCCATGCGTTCGCAGTAGGCCGCCGTACCGGCCGTGGGCGGGTGCAAGTCGCGCCAGTCCTCTCCGGCGAGCGCCACCAGGTCGGTGTCGAGCGACGGGAGCCGTCTGAGTGCCTCGTCGACGAACAGCCCCGCGATCGGATGGTCGACCAGGCGGTCTGCTGCACCTTCGAGGACCGAGTAGGCGTAGTGGTGCTGGGCCACCATCTCGATGTAGCCCGGCAGCGGAAGAGTCCCTTCGAACAGAGCCGTCATGAACCGGGACACCGCGGCGCCGCTCGTGGTCGCTGAACGTGGCGACTCGGATCTTGTCCGAGAAGCGGTCCTCGATCGTGTCCGAACCCTGGGCCGTGGTCATCGTCGCGCTCTCCTACCTGTTGATGACTGTCCAATCCTGGACAGCCACACTATATGCACAATGTTCGGCCCACCTTACAGCTGGACTTCCGGACGCGAGAGACCAACGGGTCGGACACCCGCCTCTCCGCTCGTCACCCTTCCCGCAGCGTGGCGGCTACAGGGTCAGGATCAGCCAGCCGAGTAGTCCGACGATCAGGATCGCCCCGACCACCCATATCGGCCAGCCTCCGAAGGCCTCGATCTTCTTCTGGCGTGCTTCGTAGGCGCGGTTCTCCGGGGAACCCACCTTCGGCAGGTGGTGCTGTCCTGGTTTGCGCGGCTTCGAACCCTTGCTACCCACGGCGCCAGCCTACCCCGATGACGGCGCGCCACCGGGACCCTCGACGCGCTCGACCGACCCGACATGGGCTACACTCGCCGAAGACATAGCCGACCGGGATCCACGCGCCTTTCCAGCGCCATGGGTCCTGGGAGTTGCTCCGGCCGGAGGGCCGCAGCACACCCACACGACGTCAGGGAACCTCGTGCCGGACGGTAGCAGCAGTGCACCACCATCCCCCGATGGTCCACCGTACCGACGGGTGTAGCTGCAGGAGCACACCGAGGAACAGATGCATCAGGTGTCAGACATGACCGAGCACGCCGCGCAGGGCGCCGCCCCGTTGGACCCGATCACATTCGAGTACGCAGTGGTGGCCGCAGCCGCAGCCGAGGCAACCCCAGCCCAACTCGAGATGCTCGCAGCCAATCGTGAGCCCTGGCGCTGGACACTCGAACGCCTCCTGCACCGCACCGATGAGGACCTCGATGCCGTCCGCTCCATCCAGGGACCGGAGCGGGACCAGATCATCGCCGACTTCGAGGACGAGCGCGACCGGCTCGAAGCGGCGCTCGCCCAGCTGACCGGCCCTCAGGGATCTACCGCCGAGCCGATCCTGTTGGAGTCCGCCGGCGAGGTACGCCTCCAGACCTCGTGGGCGGCAGGCCGGCTGGTGGTCTGGGCTGCCGGGCCCGGAACCGAGCCGGCGAGCGTCGGAGGAGCTCCGCAAGCGTCTGTCCCAGCAGGGCGTCCTCGAGAGCGGCTGGACCAACCATCCCCCGGTGCGCCTGCCGAACGGCGGAGCAGCACCTGCGCTGGCCCTTCCCGTCGGTGACGCTCTCGGTTGGCTCGCGGCAGTCGGTGGCGGCCACGACGACGACACGCTCGGCAGCAGCGTCACCTGGCTGGGACGAGTTGCTGTCTGGGCGATCCGTCTGGTCGCCAACGGTTCGATCGTGCCGACCGTGCGCAACCGGCGTCGCGGACGTCAGGGCAACGACGAGACCGTCGAGCTCTCGGTGCGTTGGGCACCGGCACTGCTCGGCTCGAGCGAGCTCGACGAGCTCGCGTCGGCCATGCCCGGTCCGGTGACCGCACTCGAACGTGCCGAGGCACGTCCGCTGACCACATCGGTTCTCGGGGCGATCGTGAACGCCATCGCGACCGACGCCGCGAGGCGCTTGAGCCTGCCGGCCCCGCCGCCGGACCCGAAGGACCCGACCAGCATCGCCGAGGCACTCCTGACCCGCCTCGACGGCACGGCCTTCGATGCACCCGCAAGGCCCGCCACAGAGGTCACCAAGAGACTCGACCGGTGGAGCGCTCCGGTGACCGCACCGACCGATGCGCGCCTCGTCGTACAGCTCGACCCACCAGACAAGGACAACGCCTGGTTCCTGTCGGTTGCAGGACCCGACCTGGACGGCATGCTGGTCCCACTAGAGGTCGCCCTGATCGAGAGCCGCCCCAAACGTCATCTGGCAGACGAGCTCGCCAGGCTCGAGCGGCTCATGCCGGTCCTCAAGCGCCCCGGCGAAGCCCGCCGTGGCCAGGTCGTGCTCAGCCAGGACGAGGCGTGGGAGCTGATGACCGTGACCGGTCCCACCGCCAAGGCGGCGGGGTTCGACGTCCGCATCCCTGCCTTGTCACGGCGCAAGCCGTCCCCGGCGCTGCGCCTCGAGACCCTCCCGAGCGACCCGTCGGTGGTCGGAGCCCACCAGCTCGCCCAGGTTCGTTGGTCCGCGGTGTTCGATGACGTCGAGCTGTCGGCCGCCGACATCGCCCGTCTGGCCAGCCAGGCCCGCCCCCTCATCCGCAGCCACGGCAAGTGGGTCGAGGTGGACCGTGCCGACCTCGCCGAGGCCGCGGCGGCGCTCGCCGAGCGTGCCGAGCAGACCCAGCTCACCGGCGCCGAGGTGCTCCGCTTCGCCATCGGACTCGAGGAGTCACCGTTGGCCGGCGGGTTCAGCGTCGCCGGCAGCGGCTGGGCAGCGGATCTGCTCTCGAACGCCGAGCAGATCTCGGCCGAGCCGATCCTCTCCCCCGACGGGTTCGAAGGGGAGCTGCGCTCCTACCAGGGCGAGGCCGTCGCCTGGCTCGGCTTCTTGGACTCGGTGGAGCTCGGTGGTTGTCTGGCACTCGACATGGGCCTCGGCAAGACCCCGACGATGCTCGCCCACATCGCCCGCACAGCAGGCTCCGGCCCGGCGCTCGTGATCGCTCCCCCGGCGGTGGTCGGCAACTGGGCGGCTGAAGCCGCTCGGTTCACACCTGGATTGCGCGTGGTCGTGCACCACGGCGCCTCACGTGCATCGGCGAGCGAGCTCGCAGCCGAGGTGGCAGACGCCGACGTGGTGATCACCACCTACGGCACCGCCGTACGTGACGTCGAAGCGATCGCCGCCTTGTCGTGGGATCGGTTGGTTCTCGATGAAGCCCAGGCGATCAAGAACCCCGCCAACGAGACCGCTCAACAGCTCCGGCGGATCCCCGCCCGGGTGAGGATCGCTCTGACCGGCACCCCGATCGAGAACGGTCTCGGTGACCTCTGGTCGATCCTCGACTTCACGAATCCGGGACTCGTCGGCTCACGCTCGTCGTTCGTCGCGGCGCTGTCATCCGGCCGCTCCAACTCACGCCAGGGTGCCGAGAGCGCCCTGCGAGCGCTCAACGGCATCCTCGTGTTCCGACGCACCAAGACCGAGCCCGACGTCGCCGCCGAACTGCCAGAACGCATCGACCAACTGGACCACTGCACCATGACCCCGGAGCAGATCGGGCTGTACCAAGCGGTTCTCGACAGCCTCGTGGCCGACTCCGACGACCCAGATGGACCCCCCAAGGACGCCCGCAACGGCGCGATCCTCGCCGCGATCACAGCGCTCAAGCAGATCTGCAACCATCCGGCCGCCTACCAGGACGACGACCGCCCTCTGGCGGGGCGCTCCGGCAAGCTCGCACGCCTCGAGGAGATCGTCGACGCGGTGTTCGCCGCGGGCGAACGGGTCCTCGTGTTCACCCACTTCGCCAGCTGGGGGGTGCGTCTGGCGGAGCACCTGAGCGCGCACACATCGACACCGGTCGCCTGCTACCACGGCGGTCTCGCACGTGGAGTGCGTGACCAGATCGTGCACGACTTCCAGAACGGTGAGGGTCCGGGGGTGCTGGTGCTTTCGCTCAAGGCGGGTGGCACCGGACTCAACCTGACCGCTGCCAGCCACGTGGTCCTCTACGACCGTTGGTGGAACCCCGCGGTCGAGGACCAGGCTCGCGACCGTGCCTGGCGGATCGGCCAGACCCGCACCGTCGTGTCACACCGCCTGGTCTGCCCGGGCACGGTCGACGAACGGGTCGAGGAAGTAGTCGCAGGGAAGCGACACATAGCGGACCTGGTGCTCCCCAAGTCCTCGTCACTCGCAGATCTGGACACCGATCAGCTTCGCAGCGCCCTGGGTCTCCGCTCCGACAGCCTGCTCACCGAGAACTCAGCGGACCGACAGATCGAGCTTGCGGAGGTGGCCCCATGAGCGGCCAGCGCAGGAAGTCCAAGCAGCGCCGCGGCAACCCTCGGCCCAACAACCGCACGGCCCCACCGGCGGAGTTCTGGCGCGCTGCACCCGAGCCACCCGAGCCACCCGACATCGTGCCAGCGTCGGACCCGACCGCGCCTGCTGCGGTCCATGGGGATGCCACCGCTTCCGGGCCAGAAGGAGGCCTCGTTGGTGACCATCGGCCAGGTCGTGCTGGGTGCACAACGCGTGGCCGTGGCGTTGGCAGCGGCAGCGGACCTGCTGGACCTTCCCGGCGACGACTGAGCAGGAACCGGCGGTACCCCAGGATCGCTGCGGCTCAGACGGGCGTGGGGCGGACCGCCCCGGCCGGCGGCACCGCTGCCTCGTCGGCGCCGAATCCACGGGTCCAGCAGGCGAACTCCAACAGGATCCCGTCGGGGTCCTGGAAGTAGATGGAGCGCACGAACACCCCGGGATGCAGCACCTCTGACAGCCCGAGCTCGCTGTCGTCGTGGTTCGCGAGTTCGGTGCAAGGGATCCCAGCGTCGATGAGCCTCTCGCGGTACTGCTCGATCCTCTCCGGCGGAACTGCGAACGCCACGTGGTTCATCGAGCCGATCGCGCTGGTCAGCGAACCCTGATCCGGTCGGGCCGCAGGGGCCGATACCCCCGGAGCCGGCTCGGGTGCGTCGGGGAACCAGAAGAAGGCAAGGTGATCACCGCCGCCGCAGTCGAAGAAGAAGTGCTGACCCAACCCGACGGGCAGCTCGATCGTCTTCACCAGCGGCATGCCGAGCACACCGGAGTAGAAGTCGACCGTTCGCTGCATGTCCCTACACACGAGCGCAAGGTGATTGATGCCCCCGAGCTCGAATCGATCCTGAGAATCAGGTGTCTCGTCCATTGATGCATCCCCCTTGATGGACCCCGTAGAAGGCTTTGCGTAGGCGAACCCGCTCACGCAGACAGGCGAACCTGCCGACAGATGGGTGTGACCCCGACCGCGACGACCGTACATCCCGCTCCTCCGCTGCAGGTCCGCACCCCGCGCATCTCCTTCCCCGACAGGATCGACACGTCCTGGCACCCGCTGTTCCCCGAGTTCGCCGCTGCGGCCAACTCGGTGTCGCTGCTCATGCCCCACGTCGAGCCCTACGTCGCTCGAGCGACGCTCGCCGTGCGGGACCAGCTCGACGAGGAACTGCGCCACACCGCCACCGCATTCGCTGCCCAGGAGCTCCAACACCAGGCCCTGCACAGGAGCCTGAACCAGAGGATGATCGCGGCCACCCCCGCCTTGGCAAGGGTGGAGCGCGCCGCAGCAGCCTCATACGGACTCCTCGAGCGCCGGGGGGACCAGCGCTGGTCACTCGCCTTCGCCGCCGCTTCCGAGACGGTCGCCTTTGCTCTGGCTCGCTGGACGGAGCGCCACATCCGACTGCTCTTCGACGACGCCGACGACGCCGTCGCCACCCTGTTCCTCTGGCATCTGGCCGAGGAGGTAGAGCACAAGAACGTCGCGTTCGACGTGTTGGTGGCGGTTGCTCCGTCACGTCGCAGGTACCTGCTCGCCGGTCTCGTCTCGCTCGCCTGTCTGGCGCTGTTCACCATCGCCGGCACGGTCGTGCAGCTGTGGTCTTCGCGTCGCATCTGGTCACCGGTCGCATGGTGGCGCCTTCTGCGGTGGTCGATCAGCCTGTGCTTCGAACTCCTGCCCGACCTGTTCGTCGGCGCCACCCGGAACCACCATCCATCACAGTTCAGCGATCCGACGCTGCTCGTCGCATGGCTACGCGGTTTCGACCCCGCCACCGGGCAGGACCCGCTCAGGCGACGGTGATCGCGTACTCCGGGCAGTTGTCGGCACAGAGCTGGGCCTTGTGCTCGAGCTCCGTGGGAACGTCGCCCGGGACCCTCAGAACTGCGTACCCGTCGTCGTCGACATCGAACAGCTCGGGGGCGAGCAGGTAGCAGCGGTTGTGCCCCTGACACAGGTCCCGGTCGAACTCGATCCTCATGGCTCTCCTCCGATCGTCTGTGCACCGATCGTCACCGGCAGCGTCCGGGGGCCGCGCACCTGTCCGGTCGACCAGCGAACGGCGGCGGGGTCGGTCAACTCGAAGTCGGGAACAGCAGCAAGCCACTCCTCGAGGGCGACTGTCAGCTCCAGGCGCGCCAGGTTCGAGCCCAGGCAGCGGTGGATCCCCAGACCGAAAGCGGCATGGCGGTTCCTGGCTCGGTCGAGCACGACCTCGTCAGGCCGTTCGAACGCCTCAGGGTCCCGGTTCGCCGACGGGAACGACAACAGCACCCAGTCACCGACCGCAAGCGTGCGATCACCGACGCGAACCTCCTTGGCGACCTTGCGGGCCATCGTGACTGGTGAGTAGGCGCGCAACAGCTCTTCGACCGCCATCGGCAGGGCATCGGGGTTCTCGGCCAGGTACTGGCGTTGCTCGGGGCGCTGCGCCAGGTGCCAGATGCTCGCCCCGATCGCCGACCAGGTCGTGTCGATCCCGGCGATCAGCAGAAGCGCGATCGTGCCCACCACGTGATCCGGCCCGAGTGCTTCGCCGTCGAGCTCTGCGGCGAGCAGGAAGTCGATCAGATCGCCATCGGTCCTCTCTGCGTCGCCCGAGCCGCTGCGGACCTGATGGTCCTCGATGGCACCGACGAGGTAGGCCCACAGCGTGTCGGCCGGATCGACGGGCTCGTTCTGCCCACCGGTCTCGAGGATCCGGTGGATGAAGCCACGAAACCTGTCTCCGTCGGACTCGGGCACACCGAGCATGCGAGCAATGACGCGCACCGGGATGTGCTGGGCGTAGTCGGTCGCCGCGTCGATCACACCGCCGGGGCCCCGTTCGGCCACCAGCTCGGTGATCAGCCCACGGCAGAACTCGCGGGTGGAGGCCTCGAGTGGACGGATCGCCTTGGGTGAGAAGGCAGGAAGCAGCAGTCGACGGGCCTTCTCGTGGAACGGCGGGTCCGACGTGATCGGCGGGGCGTAGCCCACGGGTGCGGTCGGCTCGGGCTCGAAGACGGTCACCACGGCTCCCGACCGAGCTGAAGTGCTCGGTGTCGTGGGCGATCGCCGCCACGTCGTCATGGCGGGTCGGCAGCCACGTGCCGCCGAAACGGGCGTGAATGACGCCACCGGGCAGGCAGACCGCAGCTCGTCCCAGATCTCTGGCGCACGCGCCGCGTACTCAGGGTCGGTGTGGTCGAAGTCGGTCGCCCAGTCGCTGACCGGACAGCGTTCGTGCTCTCCCATGTCGGTCATCCAGCCCCCGTCGCCCGGCGCTTCGTGTGCAGCCACTCTACGACGCTAGATTCGGTCACCTGCCTACCGGGACCGACTCCGAGCACGCCCCCCTCGCTCGCACTGGGGCGACCAGCGACTGTGACACTCCACCAGCCGCTTCGTCGTTGGCAGCTGCGCGCTCCATGCACGCCGCCCGCCGCCGTCGACGCATGGGAGACCTGCACTGGGGCGACCTGGCGTACCGCGTGCTACACCACAGCGCTCGCAGTGCTCGTGCTCACAGTCTTCGCATCGGGACTGGTCGGCGACGAACGGCTCGGTGCGTCGCAGGTGGCGACGATGCGCGATGTCGGTCCGGTATGGGCGGGTCTGCTTCTGTGCGCAGTGCTTGTTCGTGGGGATCCGCTCGGGTGTGCGCAGCGGCCCGCTCGCGATGGAGTCCACCGACGTCCACCACCTGCTGCTCGCCCCGCTCGACCGTTCAACCATCCTACGGGTCCCTGCGCTCAGCATGCTCGGCTACGGCGCCGCTGCAGGTGCCGCCGTCGGAGGACTCTGCGGCGAGCTCCTCTCGCAGCGACTGCCCGGATCGTCGGGCTCGTGGATCCTCTCGGGTGCGCTGTACGGCGCCGTTCTCGTCGCTCTCGCACTGGGAGCGGCGATGCTCACCGCTTCGCGGCGCATCCCAGCGCCGATCCCCGAGCTGGTCGGCGTGGCGCTCGTCGCCTGGTCGGTCGCCGACCTGTTCGAGCTCAGCCCCACGGCGCCCGCCACCTGGCGCGGGGCGGATGGTCTTCTGGCCCCTTCACACCGGGGCCTGGCCGCTCGGGACGGTCGCTGTATCTGTCGTGGTCGCGACACTTGGAGTGCTGTGGGTCGGCGGACTGTCGATCGAGGGCGCCCGCCGCCGGACCCAGCTCGTCGGCCAGCTCCGCTTCGCGGTCACCCAGCAGGACCTGCGCTCGGTGCTTCTTCTGCGCCGACAGCTCGCGGCCGAGAGACCCCGCAACCGGCCACTGATCAGGCGCCTGCCGGTGACTCTGGGGCGTCGCCTCCCCGTGCTGACCCGGGATCTGCAGAGCCTGCTGCGTTGGCCGACCGTGAGGATCGTACGTGTGCTGGTCCTCGTCGTGGGGGCCGCACTGGCGTTGCGAGGCGCCTACTCGGGCACCACTCCACTCGTGCTGCTGGCCGGAGTCCTGACCTTCGTCGCGGCGCTCGACGCAACGGAGCCGCTGGCCCAGGAAGTCGACCACCCCACCATGCTCGCCTCGTACCCCAGACCGGCCGGGTCGATCCTTGTCCAGCACCTGAGCGGCGCCGGTCCTCGCCATGCTGCTCGCCGGATTCGTAGGGTTCGGGGTCTCCTACGCCCTCGACCCGCACCATCTGGTCGTCGCTGCGGTCACCGTCGTGAGCGGATCGTTCGCTGCCGTGGCCGGCGCAGCGATCAGCGTCGTCAGCGAGGTCGAGCTGGACCACGGAGACGCGACGATGTTCTCACCCGAGGTAGCCGGGCCGCGCGTCGTCTTCCGCACGCTGTGGCCACCCGCCGTGGCCGTCATCGGCGTGCTACCGGTCCTTTTCGCACAGCGAGCCCACCGCATCGGTACGGATCCGACCGCCCCGGCGGTGACCGTGGCCTTGCTCTCCATGGCACTCTGCGCCGCGGTGTTCGCCTGGGTCCGCTACCGCGCCGACATCCACGAGGCCGCCGGCATGTCCACCCGAGGAGCCAGCTCATGAGTCGTCGCCGCAGCGGCGGATCCCGGACCCAGCGGGCGGTAACGCCCGCGGTCGAGGTCACCGACGTCGTCAAGTCCTACGGCGAGGTCATCGCTCTCGAGGTGGACGAGCTCGTCGTGCCTCCCGGTCAGGCGGTCGTCCTGGTGGGCCACAACGGCTCGGGCAAGTCGACTCTGCTGAACCTGGTGGCCGGCACACTCGACCCGTCCGAGGGCTCGATCAAGGTCAAGGGACGCAGCCCCGATTCGATCGAGGCCCGTGCTCAGCGCTCGTGGCTGCCTGACAGCCCGGTGCTCTACGACGACCTGAGCGTGCGCGAACACCTGGAGTTCACGATCCGCATGCACGGCGGGGACGGCGACGAGGACGTCGTCGACGAGCTGATCGACCAGCTCGGTCTGCGCGGCCGTGAGGACGACCTGCCTTCGCAGTTCAGCCGCGGCCTGCGCCAGAAGACCGCCGCCGCGGTGGCGCTGTGCCGGCCGTACTCGCTGCTGCTCGTCGACGAACCGTTCGTCGGTCTGGACGCGTCGGGCCGCGAAGCGTTCCTCGAGCTCCTCGATGACGCACACCACGCCGGAGCGACGCTCATGGTGGCGACCCACGACCCGGTCGTGCTCGACCGGTTCGAACGTGGCCTGGTGCTCGACAACGGCAGGATCGTTCACGACGGACCGGCATCCGATCTCGACTCGTTCCTGTCGGCCGACACAGCTCATCGCGAACGCTGAGCCACCAAGGCCGTCGACGACGCCGACACCGTCACCGTCAATCAGGGGGACCCTTGACCGAACGACTTCGCTTGGACCTGGACGGTCCGATAGCGACGATCACCAACGACAACGCCGAGCAGCACAACGCCTTCGACGACGAGATGGACCTGCGGCTCTTCGAGATCCTCTCGGAGCTCCGCAGCCGCCCCGACGTCAGGGTGGTCATCTGGCGGGGCGAGGGCCGAGTCGTTCTCGTCCGGGTCGCGACGTGCGCTCGATCGGGACCGCTCCGGACCGAGCTGTCGCCACCACGAGCTGATGCGCCGTGGGCACCGCGGCATCCAGCAGCTGTGGGAGATGGACCAGCCGGTGCTCGTCGCATGCAAGGGCTGGGTGCTGGGCGGATCCTTCCAGCGAGCGCTCCTGTGCGACGTCCGGGTCGCGGCCGAGGGAACACGGTTCCGCCTACCGGAGCTGACCCACGGAGTCATCCCCGACACCGGCGGAATCGCTGTCCTGCACCAGATGTGCGGTCCCGGCGTGGTCAGCGACATGGTCCTGACCGGGCGGGTCATGGAGGCCGACGAGGCGTTGCACCACGGCATCGTCAGTCGGGTCGTGGCGGTGGAGGAACTGGACGACACCGTGCGCACCATGGCGGAACAGATCGCCGCGTCCCCGGCGGTCACCGTCAAGCTGGCGCGCCAGATCCTGCGTCACCTGTCGGTTCCCCAGATCCGGGCCTCGATGGACGACGAGATGATCTACCAGACGTTCCTCAACCGCAGCGACGACTTCGCCGAGTTCAAGGCCGCCCGCGCCGAGGAGCGCGAGCCCCACTACAGGGGGAGCTGACCGATGTCCGATCACCGTGGACTCCCCCAGCCCACCAGCCCCCGGATCGAGCGCTTTGCCGGAGGGGACCTTCGACGGGGTGACAGTCGTCGTCACCGGCGGCAGGCACCGGGCTCGGCAAGGCGATCGCGACGGAGTTCGCCCGTCTCGGAGCCGACCTGGCGGTCCTGAGCCGCAAGCCCGAGCACCTCGAGGCTGCGCACCAGGCGCCTCGGGCGGGTTCGGCACCAAGGTCGAGGTCATCCAGTGCGACATCCGCGACGCGGAAGCGATCGCTTCGGCGTTCGATCGAATCGAGGCGACGCTCGGACCCGCCGGGGTCCTGGTCAACAACGCGGCTGCCAACTTCCCGTCGCCGACCGAGGACCTGTCCCCCAACGCCTGGCGGACGGTCGTGGACATCACGCTCAACGGAACGTTCCTCATGTGTCGTGAGTACGGCCGACGCCTGATCGCTGCTGACCTGCCCGGCTCGATCGTCAACATCGGCGCGTCCTATGCCTGGACCGGCGGACCGGGCTTCGCTCACAGCTCCGCGGCCAAGGCCGGGGTGAAGAACCTGACCGAGACGCTGGCAGTCGAGTGGGGGCCGTACGGGATCCAGGTCAACTGCCTGGTGCCCGGCCTCATGCCCCACGAGGACATGACCGCCGACATCAAGGGGAACCTGGCGTCGCACGTCCGACAAGGACGTCTGCCAGCCGGCGCTGCGAGTCGGCCAGCGCCAGGAGCTGGGCTGGGCGGCGACGTTCCTGGCTTCGCCGTACGCACGGTTCATCAGCGGGCCACACCCTCGTCGTCGACGGCGCCAACTGGCAGCGCCGCAACCTGGTGTCACCACCGGTGGTCCCGATCCGCGAGCAGATGGGTCGTCCTCCGTTCGGCCAGGACGGCTAGGCGGACCTCAGACGAGGACGCCCTCGTCCTTCAGTTCTTCATCGACCACGTCGGTGGGGCCCTCGACGTTGATGTGGGGCAGGACCCGGTCGAGCCAACGCGGCAGCCACCAGTTGCGGACGCCCAGCAGCTCCATCGTTGCCGGCACCAGCAGCATCCGTACGATCGTGGCGTCGAGCAGGACGGCGAACGCCAGACCGAACCCGAACAGCTTGATGACACGATCGTCCTCGAGCAGGAACGACCCGAACACGAACACCATGATCGCCGCGGCCGCGGTGATCACCCTGGCCGTCGCGGCCACTCCGTCGGCGACGGACTCGTGGGCGTCGCCGGTGCGACGCCCACTCCTCGCGGATCCTGGACAGCAGGAACACCTCGTAGTCCATGGACAACCCGAAGACGATCGCGAACAGCATCATCGGGATGAACGGCTCGATCGGCGCAGGCTCCACGCCGAAGACGTCCTTCAGCCATCCCCACTGGAAGATCGCCACCACCACGCCGTAGGCGGCACCGATCGACAACAGGTTCATGACGACGGCCTTGAACGGCACGAGCAGCGACCTGAAGACCGTCATCAACAACAGGAACGACAACGACAGCACCACGCCGAAGAAGAGCAGCAGCCGCTGGGCCAGGTACTCGGAGAAGTCGACGGCGATGCCGACCTGGCCTGTGACCAGCACGTCGAGTCCCGTGCCGGCGGTCAGCTCCGGCAACACGTCCTCACGCAGACGGTGCACCAGATCCGTGGTCGCCTCGTCCTGGGGAGACGTGGTCGGCACCACGGTCCACAGGATCGCTCCCGAGGACTCCGGGTCTTCCATGTCGGCGGGCACCGGGGGCGAGACCGACGCGACACCGTCCACGTCGGCCAGCGCCCAGCTGATGTCCAAGAAGCGCTCCGACGATGCGAGGTCGGCACCTTCGGGCACCTCGGAGACCAGGATCAGCTTGCCGTTCGATCCCGGCCCGAAACCGTCCGAGAGCAGGTCGTACGCCTGCCGGCCGGTGCTGTCCTCCGGGAAGTTCCCGGCATCCGAGAAGCCGAGACGCAGGCTGGTGAGCGGGATCGCGAGCACGAGCAGCACCAGCGACCGAGGCACCTGCGAGTGTCCACGGGTGTGCCTGCACGAAGCGGCTCCACCGGTACGCCGAGGTCTCACGCAGCGGCTTCGGTGGTCGCCGGGTGACCTCCTTGCGCAGAGGGGCGACAGCGAAGCCGGCGATGAGCACAACGATTGCGAGAGGGAAGCCCACCTTGAGGGGGTCGATCGAAAGCCCCATACCGACCAGTCCAACCGACACCAGACCGCGGCGGCGATCAGTCCCCGCACCCGGGTCACCTCCAGGCGACGACCGGCGAAACCCAGGAGCGCGGGCAGCAGTGTCAACGAGGCGAGCATCGTCACCGTGACCACTGTCGCGGCCCCGATGCCCAGGCCCGACACGAAGGTGAGCCCCATCAGGAGCATCCCGAGCAACGAGATGACCACAGTTATCCCTGCGAAGGTGACTGCACGACCCGACGTGTCGATCGCGATGGCGACCGCCTCTTCCACGTCGTGGCCCGCGGCCAGTTGCTCCCGGTAGCGGGTGACGATGAAGAGCGCGTAGTCGATGCCGACGCCCGAGTCCGATCATCACGCCGAGGGTCGTCGCGAAGTCAGGCATCGCGTAGATGTTCGAGATGAGCATCAGCAGCATGCTGCCCACCCCGATGCCGGCCAGCGCCACCCCGATCGGCAGGCCCATCGCGAGAACCGATCCGAACGCCACGATCAGGATGATGATCGCGAACGCCAGACCGAGCATCTCGGACTCGGGCGCTTCGAACTCCCCGAACACATCACCGCCGTACTCGATACGCACCCCGTCGATCTCGGGGGCGTCGTCCATGATCTTCGTTCCGAGCTCCTGGATCTCGTCGAGACCCTTCGACGCGGACACCTCGACCGTCGCGTAGGCCACCTTCCCGGCGAGATCTCCGTCGACCGAGATGCGCTCGTTCCCACCGGACAACTCCATCAGCGACGCCACGTCCTCGCCGGCGCCGGTGATGAGCCACTGCGCGAGCGGTGAGCTCGGATCAGGGGTCTCGTCGACGAACGGGCTGGAGACGGTGACATCGTCGGTTTCCTCGACCCTGGCGAGGAAGTCGATCAGCGGCTCGCGCACCGCCGGGATCGTCGAAGCCGTCGTCGGACTCGATGACGATCGTGCCCTCGATCCCGGTTCCGATGCCGCCCATCTCACGCTCGAGGACGTCGAAGCCCTGCTTGGACTCCACCTCGGGCAGGTTCAGCTGTGTGCTGAAGTCCGATCCGACAGAACCCGAGATGGCTCCTCCTGCCACCAGAAGCAGGACCCAGGCGACGACGACGATGCCGCGGCGACGAGCGCACCAGGCGCCCACTCGGTGGAACATTGGGGGGTCCTTCCCGTCGCCGTGGCTCAGCGACTGGGGCAGGCCGCCGGCGGACGACCGTCGAATGAGTCGGCGCTCAGTATCCATCCGAGAGGCTGTGGACCGCAATCGTCGGCAAGTGACTGTCGACACGGTCGATCAGCACGGTCGGCCGACATCTCCGGGAGGTGCCACGATCTTGTGATGACCGCCGAGTCGAGCCACCTCTCCGTCGAAGACGTCGACGGGGTCCGCACGATCACCTGGACCCGTCCTGACGCGCTCGAACGCGATGTCCATCGAGATGTGGCACGGAACCCGCGACGCACTCGACAGCGCAGACGGCGACGGGATCCGAGCGATCGTGCTGACCGGTCAGGGGCGTGCATTCACCGTCGGCCAGGACCTGTCGGAGTTCGGCGACCCCCGCCACGGCGAACCCGACGGCGGGTTCAGGGGTCTCATGCGAGCCCTGGCGGAGGTGCCGGTACCGCTGATCGCGGCCGTCAACGGCATGGGTATCGGGTTCGGCCTGACCGTATTGCCCTGGTGCGAGCTCGTGCTGGTCGGCCCCGAGGCCCGCCTGAAAGCCCCCTTCGTCGGCCTGGGGGTCGTCACCGAGGCCGCCGCGAGCGTCAGCCTGCCCGAGATCATGGGCCCTCAGGTCGCTGCTCGGCACCTCCTGACCGGCGATTGGATCGATGCTGAAGCGGCGGTGAGCCACGGCCTGGCGCTCGAGGTCGTACCCGCTGAGGACCTGCTCGCCAGGGCGCAGCGCCTCGCGGCACCCTCGCCGACCAGCCCCCGATCGCACTGAGGGCGACCGTCGCCCTGATGAGGGAACGCCGCCGAGCTTCGTGGGGAGCGGCGGTCGAGCGCGAGTACGACGAGATGGCTCGACTGGCCGGCGGCGAGGAGAACATTGCCGCGATCACACGCTTCTTCGAGCGGGGCTGACCCAGAGATCCAACGTCGCCGGCCGGGGCCGGGTACTCACCCACGCGCAGCGTTGCGACGACTTCGATGCCCGATCACTCGACAGCAGCGTCGCGTGGCAGCGAGGGAGCACTACGAGCACCCGCTGTGCGCCGGATCTCGGCGTACTCGGGGCGCGCGTCCATGAACTCGGCCACGTACCAGCACGTCGGGACCACGACCCGACCCGAGGAGCGGACATCGTCCAGTGCCCTTTCGACGAGCATCGCTGCCAGCCCTTCCCTGCGCCGCGCCGGTTCGACGTACGTGTGGTGCATCACCAACCGTTCGCCGTGGTCGCCTTCGACCCGGTACTCGATGAACGCGACCGTCCTCCCGCTGTCACGCAACTCGTAGCGGCTTGCCTCTTCGTCGTGCCGGAGATCCAGGTCCATGATGTGTATCTACATGCAACAGCAGGGAGCATGCCGTGAAAGATGATCCGACGCCTCAGGGCCTCCAGACCGTGACCGTCTCGCTGACGGTGACCCCATGCGCGGAGGCGATCGACTTCTACGTCCGCGGATTCGGCGCAGAGGAGATCGAACCCCGCATGACCGGCCCCGATGGGCTCGTGGCGCACGCGGAGATGCGGATCGGCGACTCGGTCGTCATGCTCGGCGACGAATGGCCCGACGGCCCGACGCTGTCGCCTCGCTCGCTCGGAGGTTCAACCGCAGCGGTCTTCCTGTACGTCGACGACGTCGACTCGATCTGGGAGCGTGCGCTGGCAGCGGGCGCCGAGGTCGTGTTTCCCCTCGAGATGCAGTTCTACGGCGACAAGGGCGGCCGTGTTCGCGATCCTTTCGGCCACACCTGGGGCCTGGCGCAACACGTCGAGGATGTGAGCCCAGAGGAGATGGAGAAGCGGATGGCCGCGTTCTACCGGGAGACCTGACCCGACGCGGCGCTGTTACGCTCGGCCGCCGGACGCACCATCTCGCACCCGGGGGACCCCTCCATGACCACCACTGAAGCTGCCGAATCGTCGCACTGGGGAAAGATCGACGGGGTGTCGATCGACTTCCCGATGGTGGTCGACGAGATGCACCAGCTGACGCTTACCTACACGGTGGATCTCGCGGCCGCCCGGGCGCTGTTGCCCGGCGACGCGTTCGAGGTCCTGGAGGTGGCGCCGGGCTCCACGTCTGCTCATCGTCGCTCTGGTCGACTACGTGGAGAACCCGTGGGGTGACTACAACGAGATCAACCTCGGCCTGCTCGCGCATCCTGTCGACCAACCTGAGCGGATCGGGGCGTTCGTCTGGCGCATGCCGGTGAACCAGGAGTTCACCAAGCGGGCCGGCAACGAGGTGCTCGGCCTGCCCAAGACCGTCGAGGACCTGACCTACGAGTACGGCGACGACGCGGTCACCGTGCACATGGCCCAGGACGGTGTCGGGGTCATGACTGTCCGCTTCCCCCGCCATCTGAGCAGCGACCCCGCGACAGTCACCGAGGCGGTCACCTGGTCCTACATCGAGGGTACGCCCACCGAGCTTCCGCTCGTCATCGAGGTCGGAGCCGCGATGATCGACCCCGCACAGATCGAGGTGTCTCTCGGCGCCGGGCCGATCGCGGACGAGCTGCGCTCGCTCGGGCTTCCCAAGGCACCCGACCTGGCGATGTACGGAGAAGGTCTCAGCGGTACCTTCCAGCGGCCCCGCCCAGTCTGAACCAGCGTGTCTGCACCGCTCCGACTCGACTTCATCCAGTCGGCGACACAACTCGACCAGCTGCCGCCGAGTGCGGCAGAGGTCGCCTTCGTAGGACGGTCCAACGTCGGCAAGTCGTCGCTACTCAACGCGCTCGGCGGACGCAAGGGTCTGGCACACGTGTCCAAGACGCCTGGACGCACCCAGCTGCTCAACGTCTTCTCGGTCGGCGCTGCCCGCAAGGACGGCTCCCCAGGCCCGACGCTCATGGACTGCCCCGGGTACGGCTATGCAGCCACGTCAAGGTCGGTGCGCGAGTCGTGGGGACCGATGATCGAGCGATACCTGATCGGGCGCGATGCCCTGGTCATGGTCATGGTCCTCGTCGACGGCGAGGTCGGCCCCACCAAACTCGACCTGCAGATGCTCGACTGGCTGCGGGCCCACACGCTGCCCCACACCGTGATCGCCACCAAGCACGACAAGGTCAAGTCGTCCAGGCGCCAGAAGCGCAAGCGTGAGCTCGCCGAGGCGTGCCAGCTCGAGCCCGGCGACGTCGTCTGGGTGAGCGCCGCCAAGGGCGTCAACATCGACTTCCTGCGCGGCCTGGTCCGCACCTGGCTCGAGATCTGAGCTCACGGGATCAGATCGGCAGGTCGCCGGTGGCGCGGCGTGTGGAACCGGTGTCGCGGTAGGCGGCGATCGTTCGCTGGGCGATCCGCATCTGGTGGACCTCGTCGGCTCCGTCGGCGAAACGTGCCCAGCGAGCGTGCTGGAACATGTGCGCCAGGGGGGTGTCGGTCGAGTAGCCGAGCGCTCCGTGGACCTGGATCGACCGGTCGATCACCCGACCGAGCATGTTGGCCACGAAGTGCTTGGCCATCGAGACCTCGCTCTTGAAGTCGAGGCCCTGGTCGATCCGGTACGCAGCGTGCAGCACCATCAACTTCGCCTGGTACAGCTCCATGGTCGAGTCAGCGATCATCCACTGGATGCCCTGCTTCTCGGCCAGGACCGACCCGTGGGCGTACCGGTTGAGCGAGCGGTCGACCATCATGTCGAGCGCCGTCTCGGCCTGGGCGATCCAGCGCATGCAGTGAGCCAGGCGGGCCGGACCCAGCCTGTACTGCCCGAGCACGTGGCCCTGACCGCGCCCCCCGAGCATGTTCGCGGCCGGCACCCGGAGATCTTCGATGACGATCTCGGAGTGCCCCGTGCCCCCGTGCATCGTCTCGATCTCGCGCACCCGGTTCCACCCCTCCGACGGTATGCCGACCAGGAACGCCGTGTTGGCCGCCTGGGGCATGTCGGGGTCGTCCTCGGTGCGGGCGATCAGGATCGCGAAGCTGGCCCTACGGGCGTTCGAGATGAACCACTTGTGACCGTTGATGACCCATTCGTCTCCGTCCTGGATCGCGGTGGTCCTGATCAGCGTCGGGTCCGATCCCGCCACCTCGGGTTCGGTCATCGCGAAGCAGCTCATCTGGATGCCCTCGCACAGCGGGCGCAGGTAGCGCTCCTTCTGGTCGTCGGTCGCCCAGTGCAACAGCGTGTGCATGTTGCCCTCGTCGGGCGCCTGGCAGTTCATGATGAACGGTCCGTAGTAGGTCTTGGCGGCCTCGGCCTGGACCATCGCCAGCTCCACGTGACCCAGACCCATGCCACCCCACTCGACCGGCATGTGAGGTAGCCAGAGCCCCTCCTCCTGTGCCTGACGACGCATGTCCAACAAGATCCGCACGTACTCGTCGCGCTCGATCTCGTCCGGGTCGCCGATCCGGGCTTCTCCAGGTTTCACCACCTCCTCGATGAAGGTCCTGACCCGCAGGCGGATCTGCTCCAGCTCGGGACCGAAGGTGAAGTCGATCGACATTTTCGAGGTGCCTCCCTGATGGACGGACTCGGGAACTCAGTAGAGCTCTGGCACGAAGGTCTGGTGGTCCTTCGGGGGGCGCATGTGACGGCCGCTCGAGACCGGGCGCGGTCCGAGCTCGGGGGGCGCCGGCACGACGTCCTCGTAGGGGATCTGCGACAGCAGGTGGCTGATGCAGTTGAGCCGGGCGCTCCGCTTGTCCTCTCCGTCGACCACCCACCACGGGCTCCGACGCGTGTCGGTGTAGGCGAACATCTCGTCCTTGGCGAAGGAGTACTCCTCCCACCGGGCCCGCGACTCCAGGTCCATGGGCGAGAGCTTCCATCGCTTCGCCGGATTGTCCATGCGCGCAGCGAAGCGGCGTTCCTGTTCCTGGTCGCTGATCGAGAACCAGTACTTGACCAGGATGATTCCGGAGCGCTGCAGCATCGATTCGAACTTCGGACAGGACCGCATGAACTCGTCGACCTCGGCCTCGGTGGCGAATCCCATCACGCGTTCCACCCCGGCACGGTTGTACCAGGAGCGATCGAACAGGACGATCTCCCCCGCGGCCGGCAGCTCCTGCACGTAGCGCTGGAAGTACCACTGGGTTCGTTCCCGGTCGCTCGGCGCGGCCAGCGCGACCACACGGAGCACCCTGGGGTTGGTCGCCTCGGTGATCCGGGTGATCGCGCCACCCTTGCCGGCGGCGTCTCGGCCCTCGAAGAGGACCACGACCTTGAGCCCCTGCGACTTCACCCACTCCTGGAGCTTGACCAGCTCGATCTGGAGCCGTTCGAGCTCGGCTTCGTACACCTCGCGCCGCAGTCTGCCCGAACTGCTGTAGCACTCCGGGCCGAAGACCTTCGCCGTCACCGCACCGCTGCCTTCGTGCTCCTCATCAGACATGTAGTCCCCTCCTTCGGCCGGCTCTCACCGCCGTGGCCGCGGTGACCACTGTGGCCACCGCGCCCGCTCCTACACCAACCGCGGTCACAGGATGAACAGCATCTCCTGGTAGGTCGGCAACGGCCACAGGTCGTCGGCCACCAGGTTCTCCAGCTCGTCGGCCGCAGAACGCAGCACCTGCATGGCCGGCAGCAGCCGGTCAGCAGCGCGGGCGGCCTCGTCGTAGGAGGATTGACCACCAGGATCGTCGTCGCCGTGGCCCAGCTCCTCGCCGAGCGCAGCCATCGCCTCGCTCAGCGACTTGACGGCCGAGCTCACCGCGGCCAGCGCGGTCGTTTCCGGATCGATCCCGGCGGCGCGCACCTGGTTGACGTTGGCGGCGAGCTCGGACTGATACCGCACTGCTGCCGGCAAGACGATCGTCGAAGCGACCTCGTGCAGCGATCGGGCCTCGACCGCGATGCTGAGCGTGTACTGCTCCAGGTACACCTCGTAGCGGCTGGCGAGCTCGCGTGCGTTAAGCACTCCGTAGGTGGAGAAGAGCTCGCGGGTCAGGTCCGTGTCGAGCTCGGGCAGGGCGTGGACAGTCGAACGCAGGTTCGGAAGACCGCGGCGCTCTGCTTCGACCTGCCAGTCGTCGGAGTAGCCGTCGCCGTTGAACACGACCGAGCCGTGCTCTGTGATGATCGCCTGCAACAACTGCTGGACGGCGTCGTTGAAGTCGAGCCCTGACCCGATCGATGCCTCGAGCTCCGTGGCGATGTGATCGAGCGACTCTGCCAGGATCGTGTTGATCGCGACCATCGGCCCCGCGATCGACTGCGAAGAGCCGACGGCCCGGAACTCGAAGCGGTTGCCGGTGAAGGCAAGGGGGCTGGTCCGGTTGCGGTCGCCCGGATCGCTCGGCAGCTCGGGCAGCGTGTCCACCCCGACCGCCAAAGTGCCCTTCTCCTTGGACTCGGTCGCACCGCCACGCGCCACCTGGTCGAAGACGTCTGCGAGCTGTTCGCCGAGGAAGATCGACATGATCGCCGGCGGCGCCTCGTTCGCGCCGAGCCGATGGTCGTTCGACGCCGACGCGACCGACGGCCCGCAGCAGGCCACCGTGGCGGTGCACGCCGCGGATGACCGCCGCGCAGAACACCAGGAACTGGGCGTTCTCGTGGGGCGTCTCACCGGGGTTCGAGCAGGTTGCCCTGGACGTCTGTTGCCGATCGAGAAGTTCACGTGCTTGCCGGAGCCGTTGACGCCCGGCGAACGGCTTCTCGTGGAGCAGGCACTCCATCCCGTACTGCTGGGCGACCCGTGACAGCGTCACCATCAACAGCTGCTGGTGATCGGTGGCGATGTTCGCCTTCTCGAAGACCGGGGCGATCTCGAACTGGGCGGGGGCCACCTCGTTGTGGCGGGTCTTGGCGGGGATGCCGAGCTTGAGCAGCTCCCGTTCCGCTTCGAGCATGAACGCCAGTACACGCTCGGGGATCGCACCGAAGTAGTGATCGTCGAACTCCTGGCCCTTGGGGCCCGGCGCCCCGAGCAGGGTCCGGCCCGCGACGCCATCAGGTCGGGGCGGGCGAAGTAGAAGTGCCGGTCGACCAGGAAGTACTCCTGCTCCGGGCCGGTGAACGAGACGACCGTGTCGACCTGCTCGTGTGCCGAAGAGGCTGCAGAACCCTCTGGGCCTGCACGTTCATCGCCTGCTGGGAGCGCAGCAGCGGTGTCTTCTTGTCGAGCGCCTCGCCCGTCCAGGATACGAACACCGTCGGGATGCACAGCGTGTTCCCGTTCGGGTTCTCGAGGATGTAGGCGGGGCTGGTCACGTCCCAGGCGGTGTAGCCACGGGCCTCGAACGTGCCGCGGAGACCGCCGTGGGGGAAGCTCGAAGCATCGGGTTCGCCCTGGATCAGCGGTCTTCCCGGCGAACTCCGCGATCGACGCGCCGGTGCCGTCGGGCTCGAGGAAGCTGTCGTGCTTCTCGGCGGTCAGACCGGTCAGTGGGTAGAAGACGTGTGCGTAGTGACTGGCGCCCTTCTCGAGCGCCCATTCCTTCATCGCCAGAGCCACGATGTCGGCTACCGACGGGTCGAGTGGCTCGCCGTGCTCGATGGTCGCCGTCACGCTGCGGTGCACAGCCTTGGGCAGGCGCTTCTTCATCTCGGCGCTCGAGAAGACGTTCTGCCCGAAGAGCTCGCCCGGTGCCCCTTGGGAGGCGAACGATCCGCTCGGCGGCGAGTACGAGATCACCGCTTCGATCGCCCGGCGTCGTGCATCGTGTCCGCTCATCTTCAACTCCTCCGCCGGCACGCCACAGGCGCCGCGCCGGCTCGACGCTACCCGGCGACGCCGCTCAGGCCGAACGGTCCTCGACGTCCTCCCTGGGGCGCTTCGCCGCATCGACGCTCGCCTGCAGTGCCGCCATCAGGTCGACAAGTTCGCCGGGCTGATCCGACTCGCCCGAAGGTTCCTCGATCAGCTGGTGTCCGGCTGCCTTCTCGGCGATCAGCGAACGGAGCTCAGCGGTGAACGAGTCGTGGTAGAGCTCCGGGTCCCAGTCCGCCGCCAGACCGGTGATGATCTGCCGGGCGAGCTCGACTTCACGCTCCCCCGGCTCGATCAGCGCGTCCAGGTCGACGATCTCCGACGCGGGGACCACCTCGTCGGCGAAGCGCATCGTGGACATCGCCAGCACCCCCTGCAGCGGGCGGATCGCAGCCAGATACTGCTTGGTGCGCATCACGACCATACCGATGCCCACGCGCTGTTCGTCCTGCATCGCCGTGGCGAGCAGCGCGTATGGCTTCTGTGCCGTCTCGTCGGCAGGGGCGAGCCAGTAGGTCTTCTCGTAGTGGATCGGGTCGATGGACGCGAGATCGACGAAGTCGGAGATCTCGACCGTGCGGGGTGGAACGCGGCCGGAGTGCCGCGACCTCTTCGGGGTCGAAGGTGACGTAACGGCCGGTGTCGACCTCGTAGCCGAGGGCGATGTCGGCCTTGTCCACCTTCTCGCCGGTGAGCTTGGAGACCTTGTCGTAACCGATCCCGCGATCCGCTGCTGCGGTCTATCTGGTGGAAGTGGACCTTCTGGTCCCGTGTGGCGCCGAAGGCACGAACCGCCACGTTCACCAGGCCGAAGGCGATCGATCCGCGCCATATCTGTTGTGCCATGTGACTCATGGTACGGGCAACGGCAGCTATGACAGCGGGGGTAGGTCCTGTTGCAGGTCGATCAGGTCCGCCATCGGGTCACCGACCTGCCCGATCCGGGTGGGGACGTCCGCCAACAGCCAGCGGTTGCCGCGCAGGTCCGGATCGTCGATCTCGGACCAGGCGATGGGCACCGACACCGGCGCCCCGGGGGCGGGACGTACGGACCAGGGCGCGACGAGTAGTCCTGTGGGGGGCATTCTGGGTGAAGTCCAGCCGGGCCAGGCCTCCGCGCTCGTCGGTGCGCCAGTTCCAGCTGACCAGCTCCGGGACGAACGAAGCGACCATCCGCGAGAGCTGCTCGACCCAGGCTCGGGTCTGGTCGAATGTGTAGCGGGGGGCGACCGGCACCCAGATCTGCAGGCCGCGTTGGCCGGTCGTCTTCGCACACGCCCGAAGTCCCAGGTGCTCGAGCGCAGTGCGGTAGAGCCTGGCCAACACCACGACGTCGTCGAAAGTGGTCGAACCGCCCGGGTCGATGTCGATGAGTGCCCAGCTCGGCATCATCTGGGCGGCGCAGGTGGAGGTCCACGGGTGCAGCTCGACCGCGGCCAGGTTCGCCATGAACACCAGTGCAGCAGGTCGGTCGAGGACCGAGTACCACTCGGTGCGGCCCACGCGGGCGTGGTCGTCGTGCCAGCGTCCGAACCAGCCGGGGGCGTTAGAAGGAACCTCCTTCTGCCAGAACCCCTTGGAGCCGATCCCGTTGGGGAACCGCTGGAGGTTCACGGGTCTGTCGGCGAGGTACGCCAGGATCAGTGGAGCGACGGTCGCATAGTGACGGATCAGGTCCCGCTTGGTGACGACCTGCCCACCGCCCGCAGCAGGGAAGAGCACCTTGTCCAGGTTGGTGAGCGTCAGGTCGATCCCGTCGACGTGCCAGGTGCCCCCGGCGCCGAGCGAGTCGAGCGCCTCGAGCTGCGAGCTCGACGGCGCGTGCCACCGGGAATGCGTGTCGGGCGGTGGTGGAGGAGGAAGGTGCGGGTGGCGGACCTGTTCGTTGGTGCGCCCGCTCAGGACCGACAACGGATGGTCCTCCGCGTCCCAGCCCTCGACCGCGTGCTCGTCGGACCCGTGGACGAGCAGCCACTGGTCCCCCTCGCGAAGCTGCGTCCCGTGCGCACCAGGGCGAAGCGACCGGCGAGCTTCTGGCCACGCAGCTCCAGGTGGATCTCCCCGGCGCCCAGCGCGGCTGACGCATCGTCGCCCTTGGTCAACGCGTAGTCGCCGATGTCCCAGACGATCATGTCGCCGGCGCCGTACTCACCCCGCGGGATGACTCCTTCGAAGTCCAGGTACTCCACAGGGTGATCCTCGGTGCGGACCGCCAGCCGACGGACAGATGCGTCGAGTGTCGGGCCCCGGGGTACCGCCCAGCTCACCAGCACGCCGTCGATCTCCAGGCGCAGGTCGTAGTGGGCCCGTCGGGCTCTGTGGTGCTGCACGACGAAGCGCCGCCGGTCAGCTGTGGCTCCTGGATCGACGGGTTCACCCGGGGGCTCGGGTGTGCGTCCGAACTCACGCTTCTCGCGGTACCGCTCCAGGCGATCCTCGGCACTCGTCACGGCGGGCATCGTAACGACCGTCACCGCCGCGATGTCCGCCACACTCGTACGCTGGGTCGACGGATTCGTGCACCTGCCCGGCGCATGGCACCGTGATCTGCGCCGCTACGCGGCCCTGGAACGATCGGACTGCCATGTCGAGCGACAACACCCACTCCCGCAGCGACGAGCCTGAAGAAGGGTTCTCGGCGCTCGGACTCCACCCGACGATCCTCGAATCGCTGGTAAGGCTGGGCTACGAGGAGCCGACACCGATCCAGAGCGCAGCGATCCCTGAGATGATCGCAGGGCGCGACGTGTTGGGGCGCGCCGCCACCGGCACCGGCAAGACCGCTGCGTTCGCGCTCCCGATCCTCTCGAAACTCGGCGGTGTCGACGATGACGAGCGGCTGTTCCCGGCTGCGCTGATCCTCGTGCCGACCCGTGAGCTGGCGATGCAGGTGTCAGAAGCCGTGCACCGCTACGGCCGCGGTGTCGGAGTTCGTGTCCTGCCGATCTTCGGCGGCCAGCCGATCTGGCGACAGCTGCAGTCGCTCGAACGAGGGGTCGACGTGGTGGTGGCGACACCCAGGCCGGGCGATGGACCACCTGCGGCGAGGCACCCTGGCGACGCACCGCCTCGCGACGGTCGTGCTCGACGAGGCCGACGAGATGCTCGACATGGGCTTCGCCGAGGACATCGAGACGATCCTGGCCGAGACGCCTGCCGTCCCGACAGACCGTGCTGTTCTCGGCGACCATGCCCGCCCGGATCGCCAAGCTCGCCAAGGCGTCACCTGAGCGATCCGGTGCACATCGAGATCCGTGCCGAGGCCCCCGATCCGGGGCACTGCCCCGCGCGTCCGCCAGACGCGCGTACATCGTGCCGCGGTCGCACAAGGCGGCGGCGCTTGGGCCGGATCCTCGACATCGAGGCACCGACGCGCGAGCGATCGTCTTCTGTCGCACCCGCCTCGAGGTCGACTCTCTTGCCGAGACGCTCAACGGCCGCGGCTACCGAGCGGAGGGCCTGCACGGTGGTATGAGACCAGGAGCAGCGTGACCGGGTGCATGGGACGACTGCGCATCCGGAACCGGCCGAGCTGCTGATCGCCACCGATGTCGCGGCCCGCGGGCTCGACGTCGAGCATCCTCAGCCATGTCGTCAACTACGACGTCCCTTCGGCGCCCGAGACCTACGTGCACCGGATCGGCAGGGTCGGCCGCGCCGGGCGCGACGGGTGTGGCGATCACCCTCGCCGGGTCCACGGGAGCACCGGCTGCTCAAGAACGATCGAGCGCCTGACCGGCCAGCACCTGGAGATCGACCGGATCCCGACCGCTGCGGACCTGCGGACCAGACGCCTCGAAGTCACGACCGCCGCCCTGCGCGAAACCGCTATCGAAGGCGACCTGGAGCCGTACCGGGTGGTACTCGACGCGCTCGGCGGCGACATGGATCCGGTCGTCGTGGCTCTCGCTGCGGTCAAGCTCGCCCACGAGACCTCCAACCCGGCGCCTGATGAGGAGGACGAGATACCTGACCTGAGCCAGGGACGTGAGCGTGATCGTGATCGCGACCGGGGCAGCGACCGGGGCCGTGGCACCAAGGGATCCAAGCGGGACGAAACGTGGAAGAAGGACTCCCACAAGAAGGGCGGCAAGGACAAGCACGGCGGGCCACGCCCCGTCGCCCCCGGTGAGGCCCGTCTCTACATCGGCGCCGGCCGCTCCGAAGGTGTCCGCCCGAAGGATCTGGTGGGAGCCATCACAGGCGAGTCGAGCGTCACCGGCAAGGACGTCGGCGTCGTGCGTATCGGTGACCACTACGCGCTGGTCGACGTGCCGGCCCGACACGCGGACGAGGTGCTGTGGTCACTTCGACGCACCAAGATCAGGGGTGTCAAGCCCAAGGTGCGCCGAGACCGCGACACGAGCGACGACAAGCGGGACGAGCGGAACTGAGTGGGCGACGCCACAGCCGCCGCTCCCGAGCCGCTGGTGGTCCCCCAGGGCACGTTCCTGTTGCACCGTCACCCGGAACGCACCCGTGAAGGCCTGCGGGCCTGGGACTCGGCGGACTCGTTGCTGCTGCACCGCGTGGCCGGTGTCGACCCAGGCGTCGGCGCTGCCTGGACACCAGTCGGTGATGACGGCGCGACTCTGATCATCGGCGACGCGTTCGGCGCGCTCAGCGTCGGACTCGCGGCCAGTCGACCCACTGTGGTGCTCGACTCCTACTGCTCCGGGGTAGCCGTGCGGGAGAACCTCGAGGCGGCCGGGGTCGACCCCTCGGTGGTCGAGATCCGCGGGCCGCTGGAAGCGGTCGCAGCCCCATCCGGGCTCCCCCCTCTCGACCTGGTGGTCATCCGTCCGCCACGCCAGCTCGCCCTGCTCGAGCACCTGTTGCGCGGCGTGGCCGGGTATCTCCACCCCGGAACGGTCGTGGTGGCCGCCGACATGGTCCAGCACATCCACAGCTCCACGATCCAGGTCTTCGAGCGTGTGATCGGACCGACGATCACCTCACGGGCCCGGCGACGCGCACGTCTGTTGGAGAGCACGCCGGATCCTGCGACCGAGCCCGGCGAGTGGGACTGGCCCGAGCGCAGCCTCGGCCCCCGTGGCCTGAAGGTGACGTCATGGCCCGGGGTGTTCGCCGCCGGCAGGACCGACCCGGCGACCGCGCTGCTCGCCGACCACATGGCGACCGTGGGACCGGGCACGCATGTGGTCGATCTCGGCTGCGGGGACGGAGTCCTCGGCACGCTGGCGGGCATCGAGGGTGCCGATGTGACGTTCGTGGACGACTCCGCCCTGGCGCTCGAGTCGGCCCGCGCGACGTTCCTGGCCTCGGGCGGCGACGCGTCGTCAGCCCGGTTCGTCCACGGCAACGCGCTGTGCGACTGGGGCGGGTCCGACGGATCCGCGATCGACCCCGGGTCGGTCGACCTGATCGTCACGAACCCCCCGTTCCACGAGCACCGGGCGATGGGCGATGCGATCGCCTGGCAGATGTTCGTCGACTCGCACCGGGCACTGCGTTCAGGCGGCGAGATCCTCGTCGTCGGCAACCGACACCTCGCTCACCACGCGAAGCTGCGTCGCATCTTCGGCAACTGCACGATCGTCGCGAGCACCTCGCGCTACGTCGTGGTTCGTGCGTCTCGGTCGTGAAGCCAGGAGATGGCTCCCCTGGCAGCCGCCACCCCGGTGGCGAAGCATGCCTGTAGCAGGTAGCCGCCTGTCGGAGCGTCCCAGTCGAGCATCTCACCGGCCGCGAAGACCCCCGGACGGGAATTCAGCATGAACCGGTCGTCGAGCTCGGCCAGTCGGATCCCACCCGCTGTGGAGATGGCTCGCTCGAGTGGGGCGGTACCGCTCACGACCAGAGCCGTGTCCTTGATCAGAGCGGCGAGCGGCTCCGACCCGGCGGGCAGGTCGTTGCCGGTCGCCTCACGCATCAGGCCGATCGCAACCGGTGCGAGCCCTACGAGGCGGGCGAGCGACTTCGAGCGGGATTCCTTCGCACGTCGTCTGCCCAGGCGGTCAACCAGGGTGAGGTGTTCCAGGTCGGGGCGCAGGTCCAGGTGCAACGTCGCCTCGCCCGCGGCGTCCAGCTGCGCTCGGACGACGCGCGACAACCCGTAGGCGGCCCCGCCTTCGAGCCCGTGTTCGGTGACCATCAACTCGCCGCGCAGCGAGTTGTCACCGCAAGCGACGCCGATGTTCTTGACCGGCGCACCGGCGAAACGCTCGGCGAAAACCTGTGACCAGGTGATGTCGAGGCCGCAGTTCGATGCCCGCAACGGGGCGACATCGACCCCGGACGATTCCAGCGTCTGCACCCAGTCGCCGTTCGATCCGGTACCGGGCCAGCTCGCACCGCCGAGGGTGAGCACCGCCGCGTCGGCGCGGATCGACGGTCGGGCCTGACGGCGTCTCGAGAAGGAGATGAGCGTCGTCGTCGCCCCATCCGGTCCAGCGGGTGGAACAGAGCGTGCGGACGCCGATCTGCTCGAGCCTGGCGAGCCAGGCGTCGAGCAGCCGATTCGCTCGCAAGCTCCTCGGGAACACCCGACCGCTCGAACCGACGAACGTCTCCTCGCCCAGCCCCTCGCACCAGACCCGCAGGTCCTCGGGTGGGAACCTCCTGACCGCGTCGATGATCGGACCGGCCGAGTCGCCGTAGCGGGTGAGGAAGACGTCGAGCGGTTCGGAGTGAGTCAGGTTCAGTCCACCACGACCGGCGAGGAGCAACTTGCGACCGGGTGCTGCCGTCGCCTCGACGAGCACCACCTCCAGCCCGTCCTCCGCCGCCAAGGTCTCCGCAGCGATCAGTCCGGCCGGGCCCCCGCCGATGACCGCCACTACAGCGGCGGCCGGCCCGTCAGCGGGTCCGGTTCCGGCCACGTTCGGTCAGAGCTCTGCGGCGCGACTCCGAGCCACGCGTCACCGCGACGCCGTCTGCCACGTCGACCAGGAGCACATCGGGCTGCGCTGTCATCGGACCGGGCTAGCACACGGTTGGAGCCGGGTTCACCCGATACGGCAGGATCTTTCGATGCACCTGACGATGTCGCACGATCTCGACGCATCCATGGAGCGGTGCTGGAAGATGTTCGTGGACCCCCAGAGCCACATCGCCAAGTTCACGGCGATGGGTCATCGTGAGATCGAGATCATCGAGTGCGAGACCAGCGACGACCGCATCCGCCTGGTGATCGAACGTCTCGTGGACGCGGACATCCCCTCGTTCGCCCGTCGGGTGTTCCAGCCCACGAACCGCGTGCGCAGCGTCGACGAGTGGTTCCGCAGGGAAGATGGAACCTGCGATGGGACCTTCGACCTGGAGTTCAAGGGCGCTCCGGTCGAGTCGTCCGGTACGACCCAGCTGAGCTGCGACGGTTCGCTCACCCGCTATGTGATCGATGTGGAAGTCGACGTCCGCGTACCTGTCATCGGCCGCCGCGTGTCCCCGATCGCCCGCGGGATCCTCGAACAGCAGCTCACCGCCGAGTTCAGGCTCGCCGATGAGTGGCTGTCGACCCACTGAGTCGACCCACTGAGCGCTCTCACCCGCGGGCGCTCCGGTCCCGGGGGACACCTGATGCGCCATCCTCGCGGGTCGCCACTCCGAGCGTCTGGTGCACCGAGATCGTGCCACGCTCGAAACCAACCGCGGATGCAGCCATGTAGAGCCTCCAGGCCCTTGCAACCGGAGCACCGACGAGCTCGACCGCCTCGGCCCATGAGTCCTCCAGGTTGGCACCCCATGCCCGCAGGGTGTCGACGTAGTGCTCACGGAAGCACTCGATGTCCCTGACCTCCAGGCCGACGTTCTCCATTGCGAGGACGACCCGGCCCGCGTCCAGGAGCTCGCCATCAGGGAACACGTAGCGGCCCACGAAGCTCCGACGAGGGACCCTCGACCCTCCGACGGATGAGATCGCGTGGTTGAGCAACCGGCCGCCGGGTGCCAGCCGATCCGCGAGGATGCGGAAGTACTCGTCGACGCGGCGCTCGCCGACATGTTCGAACATGCCGACCGAGGCGATCGCGTCGTAGCGTTCTCCACCGAGGTCGCGGTAGTCCTCGGCGCGGATCTGCACCTGATCCTCGAGGCCGGCGGCACGCACCTGCTCGCGGGCGAACTCCACCTGGTTCAGGCTCACGGTCACCCCCACCACCTGCGCGTCGAACTCCCTCGCGGCGTGCAACGCCAGCGAGCCCCATCCACAGCCGACGTCGAGCAGTCGGCGTCCCGGCGCATCGTGCAGGCCCAGCTTGCGGCAGATCAGGTCGAGCTTCGCCCGCTGCGCTGTCTCCAGGGAGAACGTCTGATCGGTGAACAAGGCACACGAGTAGGTCATGGTCGGGCCCAGGACGTGGCCGTAGAACTCGTTGCAGACGTCGTAGTGGTGACGCACCGCCTCCACGTCACGACGTCGGGAGTGCAGGCGCCCGTGCGGATGGGCCTCGGCCACGGGCGCCGCCATGGGCATCCCGATGGCACCGCACCGACGCGCCGCCCGGAGACCGGCGATCGTCTCGCGCCTGCTGAGGCGACCGCTCCCGAGGGCGTGCTCCAGCTCGCCGAGCACCGCCACGATGTCGCCCTGGATGTCGATCTCACCGGTTGCGAAGCAGCGTCCGAAACCCAGTTCACCGGGCGACCAAACGAGCCGTCGGATCGCCGTGGGGCTGAGAACCCTGATCCATCCGGCGGGGCGGCGGGGACCGGTCGCGGAGCCGTCCCAGAACTCGATGCGCAACGGCGGACCGTCGGGGAACCACGCGTCCAACAACGGCGAGACGAGCTCGGCCGCCGATCCGGGCTCGGGGCCGCCGACGACCTCGGGCTGCCGAGAGGCCGCGCTCTGCGAGCGGGCGGGTTTCGTGGGCATGTCCGGGCACATGGGCGCGACTCCAGGTTCAACTGCGCCGGCCCGCCCCGGCCGACGCCGGTGGTGACCACAGGTTATGTGTCGTCGGTCACCTCTGCCACGACAACTGAACCGACGCTCCTGTCACTGCACCGTCCAGGGAGCCACGCCGCTCAGGATCGTGCAGCGAGCATCAGCGCGGCGCAGATGTCGACCAGGTCCCCCCGGAACTCCTCGGCCGACAGATCCAGCACGACCCCCTCGTCCATGCGTCTGGCGCGTTCGGCCGCCGTGGCCGTCAGGACCATGATCATGGCGACCACGCGCTCGCGCCGCAGGGGTGCAGGCAGGTCCGGGCGTTGCTCGATCTCGTCGAGGATCGACGCCAGATGTGCAGTCGTCGCCGTGTCCGACTCGACCCGCCAGACCGCGAACCTGCCGCGCAGCTGCGCGACTATCCGCACATAGGAGCGACCGGATTCTTCCTCGAGCAGGTCCACGTACGGATCGACGAGGCAGCGGACCAGATCGTGCACGGTCGGGGCGGCACCGAGCCTTGAGCGCATCTCGCCACGACGCTGGTCGACAGGGCCGCCGCGTCGCGCGAGGAGCTCCGACAGGAGCCCCTCGCGCGAACCGAAGTGGTAGCTGACCGCCGACTGATTGCGTTGGTCGGCAGCGTCGATGATCTGACGGGAGGTGACTCCGGCGATCGACGACCGTGCGAAGAGGCGCTCCGCTTCGTCGAGCAGTCGCTCACGGGTGGAGCCCACGGATTCAGTCAGTCCAGCGGGATGAGCGCGTTCTCGGGGATGACCTCGACCGTCAGGCCCTCGGGCATGGGTTCGGCGAAGTCGGGGTGCCTGCGCTTGGACTCTCGCCGGAACCGAGTGGTCCGGTGCTCGGGGTCGGTGTCGAAGTTCGGGATGACCTCGGTTCCGAACAGCTCGAGCATCTCGAATACCTCTTCGTGTTCGAAGCCTTCGTTCGGGAGGCCGAACACGAGCTGGTCACAGCCGACGTCCTGGTATTTGGCGATCTGCTCGTTGACCTCGTCGGGGTTGCCGCACAGCAGGTACCCCTTCTCGATCAGGAAGTCGAGGGTCGCGTCGCTGTCGATGCTCGGCGGGGAGTCCGGCCAGATGACCGCGTTCTTCTGCTTGGGCATGGTCGAGTGGTAGAGGTTGACCATCGTGTTCAGGTAGCCACGACCCGACGACATGGCGATCTCACGGGCACGCTTGGAATCGGCCACGCACACGACGGCGTTGGTCATCATGACGTTGTCGTTCATGAACTGGCCGAGCGGCTCGGTGCAGTTGGCGATGCCTTCCTTGTAGGCGTCGATGCGCCCCTTCAGGTTGTGGACGGGCTCGAAGTTGAAGGCGATCGCACCGATGCCGAGCTCGCCCGCCTGGGTGAAGGTCCCCGGGTTGCCGCATCCGACCCACATCGGCGGATGACCGACGCCGTAAGGCTTGGGAAGGATGTTGTGGGGGGTGGGCACCTTGAAGAACTGGCCGTCGAAGGTGTAATCGCGTTGTTCGAACATGCGCAGGATCTCGGGGGCGACCTCGTTCCACATCTCCTTGGTCTCAGATGTGTGCAGGTCGAAGGTCTGCATCTCGTGCTCGCCCGCACCGCGACCGGTGCCCCACTCGTAGCGACCCTGGGTCACGTGGTCGAGCATCGCCACACGTTCGGCGTTGCGCACAGGCCGGTTCACCGGCGGCGACAGGTTCATGATCGCCGAACCCAGGTGGATCCGTTCGGTCTTGGCAGCCACGTAGGGGATGACGCACTCGGGGGCGGACATGTGGGAGTACTCAGTCAACGCGTGATGCTCACCGAACCAGGCGTACTTCCAGTTGTACGAGTCGGCGTGTATCGCGTACTGCATCTCACGCTCGAGCATCGTGTGCTCTGCGTCAGGGTTGTGCGCCGCTGGCCCCGGCAGGTAGCCGTTGAGGAAAAGGCCGAACTCCATCTGTGCCCCCTAGTCGATGTTCGCCGAACGCGTCTCGGATAGAACGCGTTCTAATGTGGGTCATTAGCTAATGTACCCCATTAGAACCGCGGGGTCACGCGGCGTCCGCCAGGCCCCTCAACCCAGCACGACGGGCACCACGGTGGCCTCCCACAGAGACCCGTCCTCCATGTTGAGCGTCGAGAAGACGATCACGCCCTCGCTGCCCGCGGCGGAATAGGCGAGCTCGCCCTCGAAGGGACCGAACTCGCCATTGGCCCCGCCGGTGACGAAACCGGTCGCCAGGGATTCAGCGGAGCCGCGCATGCGCACGGCCACGTCGACGGTGCCCTCGAACGCCGTGCTGGTTCCCCGGAGCTCGGCGGGAGAGGTGACCGTCGATCCGTTGAGCGCAGGGTCAGCAACGATGTTCGGTGTGCTCGCCCCCACGACGAACCACTGAGTGCCCGAGCCGTGCTGCACGAGCTCGACCATCGTGACTGGACCGGTCGCCCGTGGACGGACCTCGACCGTCGCCCGTCCATCGCCGCCCATCACCGCGTCGCCGACGACCGGGGAGGTGAAGCCCACGAACTCGGTCGCGAACCTGGTGGCCACCTCAGCCGGGTCGCTCGATGTCTCTTCGGCGCCTGCAGCGGGCCAGACGATGCTGCCTGGCAGGGCAGGGACACTCGTCGCCGGTTCCGCTGGCGACTGACCACCTGCGGTGGAGTCCGGGGCGGTCGACTCCGAGACGCCGGACTTGGTGGTGGTCGTCGAGCGATCAGATGTGTCGTCCTCGCCGCACCCGGCGCCGACGACCGCCAGCAACACCAGAACGCCAACCGTGGCCCGAGCCGGGCGACGGGGACTCCTCCCCGTGCCGAATCCGCTGATCGAAACCATGAGCACCTCGCCTCGGTCGTCCGATGCAGACGATACGTCCCGTTTCCGTCTTGCACGGACAGAGTGGGTTCACCTGTCGATGCCGCCGTTTCGGGTCCACCCGCACCTAGCATCCGGCGATGGGAACGGGCGATTCTCCCGCACAGTCCAGGACCTCGCGTGCAGAGGGCATGGCGAACATGGTCGCCGCTACGCGCGACCTGCTCGGCGAACGGTCTGCCGAGCTGATCACGATCCGCGATGTGGCGGAGGCGTCGGGACACCACCACCGTTTCGTCCAGGCGTGGTTCGGCGGCAAGGTCGGCCTGTTCCGGGCGGTGTTCGACCAGCTGGTCGACGAGATCAGCGTGGACCGGAGCACTCTGCTCGAGCGCACTTCGTTGCAGCCGAGGACCCGCACCCTGATCCAGTTGCTGAACTGGCTGGTCGCGACAGAACCCGAGCAGTTCGACTCAGGACGTGCCACACCGCTGGTCGACAGGTTCACCGAGAGCTACGCCGAGCTCGGCTTCGACGCTCCCACAGCCCGCCTGCTGGCCGTCCGATTGGTCGCCACGACGATGTCTCTCGTGTTGTTCGAAGGTGTCCTCGGCGTGACCGACTCGGGTCTAGCCGACCACATGGGACTTGAAAGGGAGATGGTCGCGGCGCTGCTGGCCTGGCGAGCGGGCGGTGCATGAACACCACCCGCCGTCCACGCCGCCCCGATCAGCACCCAGCTCAGCGGTCCTACCGGCAGCCCTCAGGCTTCCTCGTCGTCGCCACGTCTCCGCAGGGCCGCCCACCGGTTGCCGCGGCTGAGGAACCAACCTGCTCCTGCGAGAAGCATGAGCAGCGCCAGCGACGCTCCCGGGTTGTCGCCCAGGGCCGAGATGAGACCTGTGACCGGCCCGTCGTCGGATGCACTCTCGGGGGTCTCTTCGGCGACAGCCTCGCCGAGGGGCCGCTCCCGCGATCCAGCTGTGGATCGATGATCGCTGGTGGCACCCGATGGACCCTCGTCGCTGCTTTGCAGCTCCGCTGCCTCGGGCGAGCTCGTGCCGCCGGCGTCCCCTTCCTCGCCAGCACCGACCCCACCGGAGGAATCTCCCACCGTGATCAGAGGATCCACGTCACCGGGCAGCGGAGCGTCGGCGAGCCCCGGCTGGTACCGCGGCACGCTCACCGACGGTGACGACGGCTCCGATGTGGTCGGGTTCGGCGTCGGATCGAGGTCGGGCTCCGGGTCCGGATTGGCGACGGCTACCGCCGTGACCTGAACGAACTGCCCGGCGGACAGAGCAGGGGCGACGTCATCGTTGCCCGGCTGGCTGGCGACGATGGCACATGACCCCGCCTCGATCGCAGTCAGGACTCCGTCGACGAGCACACAGACCGACCCGGTGCCATCGCTTGGATCGGACACGACCGACAACGACGGTGACAGCCCGGCGTCCGACACGACGATCGGCGAGTAGGTCCGACCGACCACGAACGGCGACGGTGCCGTGGTGCGGAACTCGAGACGCTGCCCGGCACGGCTGATGTCGACCGTTGCGCTCGTCGGCACGGTGACCGAGTAGTTCGCAGCGTCGGCTCCCTCGAGAACAACCGGCACCGCCGTCAGGTCGACGACACGGTCCTCGCCAGCACCCGGGTCCCGCAGGGCTGCGGCGAGGGCGCCGTCGACGACCGACACGTCATCGCCGTCGACCGCTCCAGTCAACTCCAGGTCGAGATCGACCTCTGTGGTGCCGTCGTAGGACCGCGGAACCGGGGTGACGGCCAGCGTCAGGACACGCCTTGCGATGACGAGAGTCGCCACCTCGCTGCCGCCGATGGCGTCGTGGACCACCGAGGTGGTCACCCTGTAGGTGCCCGCAGCGCTCGGGGGTGTCGAGGATGGCCCGTAGGTGGTACCGGAGATCCCGACGAAGCTCCGTGCGACGTTCAGACCCGCTGGTTCGACGACCGTCTCGAGTTCGACCGGGTCCCCGTCGTAGATCGCCGCGAGACCGCCCGTCGTGACGGACGCCAGTGTCGTGAACGAGACGGCGTCGCCGACAGAGGTGAAGACCCCTCGGGCCGCCACGGCCCTGGCGAAGTAGGTGGTACCAGCAGCGAGTCCGCTCAATTGGGCATCGACCGAGGTGTCTCCCGAGCCCGCCACCGCCGACTGCGTCGCCGCAACCAGGGTGGCGGCTGGGGTGCCGAGGTCATCGGCGTCGTCTGCGTACTCGAAGCCGATCGAGGTCGATTGTCCTCGTGCGTCCACGACTCCCGAGATCGTCGCCGTCGATGTGGATACGCCGCTGATGGCACCTGTGCCCACGGTCGGCGGGCTGACCGTCGCCGCCGCACCGACGCCCGCGGCAGAGATCATCGCCACGCTCAACGAGTAGTCGTCGGCTCCTTCCGGCAGCGTGACCGTCGCCGAGGTGCCTTGCGTGGCCGAGTGGACGAGTGTGAGCCGGGTGGATGCCTGCTCGTACTGGATCAGGTAGCCGCTGATCGCCTGGGAGCCGGCAGCACCAGCGGTCCAGCTCAGCTGCGCCCGTCCTCCACCGGTCACGACGGAGTCGAGCGTCGGAGCGGCTGGCACGACAGCCCCGGTGATGGCCGACGTGCCGCGGCGCGCTGCGCGGCCCGGCACCGGCAGCGTTGCGTGCCTCGATCGTGAAGTAGTAGCTGGTTCCGGGGCTGAGCCCGGTGACCGTGTGCGATGTGTCGGTGGTCTGGTAGCTCGCCACGATCGAACCCTCGGTGCGTGCCGACCAGCGGATGATGTTGTACTCCGTAATCGGGCTGCCGTTGTCGTGAGCTTCGTCCCAGTCGAGGGTCACCGAGGTGCCCGACGGAGAGGCGACGAATCCTTCGATCGCTGAGGGCAGGCCGAACGGCCGGCCGGTGCGCACGTTGGATGCCGCGCCGCCGCCGACGGCGTTCACGGCCCGGATGGCGACCGTGTAGTCCTGCCCGTTGCTGAGCCCGGCGAGCATCATCGGCGAGCTCGTTCCGGCTGCGTTGCGCCACTCACCGCCGTTGAGCTGATACTGGTACCCGGTGACCGGCGTTCCGCCGTTCGAGCCCGGCGCGATGAAGCTCGCCTGCATGTACTGGCTGCCGGCCGTGAGTCCGGTGAGGTTCGGGGCCGACGGCACGGCGAGCGGTGTGGCGGATGCCAGCGAGCTGACCGCACCGCTGCCTGCCGCGTTCACCGCGCTCACGCGGAACAGATAGGTGGTGCCGTTCGTCAGCCCCGTGACGACGGCGCTGTTGGTGGCCGAGGTCGCGTCGGCGAAGGTGGTCCATGGCCCAGAGGCGCTGGTCGCGAACTGCACTACGAAGTCGCTGACTGCGCTGCCGCCGTCGTTCGTCGGCGGGGCCCAACTCAGCGAGGCCGAGGAGTCCAGACCAGTTGCGGAGAACTCGCTCACCGCTGCCGGCACGGTTCGTGGTGTAGCGCTCGCCGTCGGCGAAGCGGGGCCGACACCAGCTGAGTTGACCACGCGGACCTCGACCTCGTAGCTCCGGCCCGTCGCGAGCCCTGAGATGGTGAACGGCTCGGCCGTCGTCTCGGCCGAAGTCCAGGAACCGCCGTCGAGGCGGTACTGGTAGCCGCTCAGCGGTGAACCACCGTCATCGGTGCTCACGTCCACCTGGATCGAGGTAGCAGCTGGAGTGAGCGACGTGATCGACACGGTCGGAACCCCTACAGGTCGGACAGCCACCCTCGGGGCGCTGGATGGGCCGGTACCGGCTGCGGTGATGGCAACGACCGCCACGTGCAGCGTCGTCCCGTTGTCCAACCCCGCGATGTCGCAGGTCGTCGGGCCCGTAGTGGTGCAGCTGGCGACGGCGATGCCGGCGGTGGACTGGTCGTACAGGGTGGCGACGTAGCCCGTGACGGGTGCACCACCGTCGTCGGAGGGTGCCGACCAGGTGATCGATGCCGATCCGTCACCCGCTACCGCGGCGATCGACCGTGGTGACCCTGCCAGCGTGCCGCGGCGCGCCGCTCACTGGTCCGGCCTCGTCGCCGTCGCCGAGCGCATTCACCGCCCGCACGCGGATGTCGTAGTTCTGACCGTTGACCAGGCCGCCGATCGTGAACGTGCTGCTCGACGATCCGGTGTCCACCCATGCGCCACCGTCGACCCGGTACTCGATGCGTGTCAGCGCCGAACCACCGTCCCCACCAGGCGTGAAGTCGACGACCAGCGAACGATCACCGCTGGTGAGGGTGAGCGCGCCTGGAGCATCAGGAGCGCCGAGTGGCGCTATCAGCGTGGAGACCGACGCTGCACCGGCACCGGCCGTGTTCAACGACCGGATCTGGACGGTGTAGAGGCGACCGTTGACCAGCGCAGCGCCGGATCCGGAGTCGACGTCGATGACCAGGGGCGAGGCGGTGGTCCCGGTCGAACGGGTCCTCCACGTGACACCACCGTCGGTGGAGAACTGGTGGCCCGTGATCGGGTCGCCGCCGTCATTGCCTGCGGTGAAGGTGACCGTGAGCTGACCGTCTCCGGCGCTGACGCCGGTCACCTCGGGAGCGTCCGGGGTCGCCCGCACGACGATCGGGACTGCAACAGAGCCAACGCCTGCGCCGACAGCGTTCTGTGCACGGACACGGAACTGGTAGGTCCGCAACAAGAGGCCGGAGAGTCGTACCTCCGGAGCCAGGGTTCCGCTGTCGGTCCAGGCGCCACCGTCCAGGCTGTACTGGTAGCCGGTCATCGCCGCTCCACCGTTGGCCGGAGGGTCGAACGTGATCCGGGCGGTCGATCCCGCCACGTCGACGCGGTCGACCACGGGTGCCCCGGGGACCGTGGTGGTGAACCCGTCGGCGACGGCCGATGCCGCGCCCGGACCGGCTGCGTTCACGGCGCGTATCTCGACGGGGTAGGTCTGGCCACCGACCAGCGCGCTGGTGCCGTCGCCCGACAGCGTTGTGATGCGCAGCGGCGAGCTCGTCGCCCCTGTTGCACGGTTGCGCCAGGTGGCGCCGCCGTCGGTCGAGTACTGGTAGGTCGTGAGCGGGCTTCCGCCGTCATCGGTCGGGGCCGAGAAGTCCACGTCGATCCATCCGCCTGCACCGCTGACGGTCCCGGAGTCGATGGTCGGCGCCGAGGGGACGGTTCTCGGGGTTGCGGGCTGCGATGCCGACGAGGCACCAGCACCCGCAGCGTTCACCGCACGGAACCGCACCTGGTAGTTCGTTCCGTTGTCCAGCCCCGTGATCAGGATCGGGCTCGACTGCGACGATGGGCTGCGCGTCACCCAAGATGCGCCGTTGTCGGTCGAGTACTGGTAGTTCGTGATCGGAGAACCGCCGTTCGGCCCTGCGATCACGTCGATGAGGAGGCTGCGGTCTCCTGCTGTGACTGCGCCAACCGTCGGCGCTTCCGGCGTGCCCTTGGCCGTGACCGAAGAGGTGTTCGAGGCCGCACCGGCCCCCTGGGCATTGACTGCTCGGAGGCGCACCGGGTAGCTCTGGCCACCGACCAGACCGCTGATCGTCAACGGACTGGTGAGGCCGGCTGGGTTGCGAGCGACCCAGGTGTCGCCGCCGTCGATCGAGTACTGCACGTTCGTGATGGCGCTGCCGCCGTCCGAACCCAGGCTGTACGACACCTGCACAGCACCGGTGTCGAGAGCGACCGCCGAGATCGCCGGAGCTGCGGGAACTGCCACCGGAGCAGCACTCACGCTGGTCGAAGGCGGACTGGCACCTGCGGCGTTCACCGCCCTCACCTCGACTCCGTAGGTCGTCCCGTTGAGGAGCCCGCCGATGACGAACGGCTCGGCCGCCGAACCTGTCGAGATCCACGGACCGGAGCCATCCAGGCGGTACTCGTAGCGGATCAGGTCCGCTCCCCCATCGCTCGTCGTGGCCAGGTCGATCACCAGCGAGCCGTCCGCCGGAGTGGCGGCCGAGACAACGGGTGCGTCAGGAGTGGTGAACGGCGTCGCCGACGCGACAGCCGAGTACTGGCCGGTCCCGGCAGCGTTGACCGCAGCGACTCGGAACAGGTGGTCGGTGCCGTTGGGGAGCCCTGTGACCACGGTCGCCGTGGTCGTGCCCACACCCTCGGAGATGGTCGTCCACGGTCCGCCCTGTGAGGTTGCGCGCTGCACGACGTAGTCGGTGACTGCTGAGCCGTTGTCTGAACCAGGTGGGTTCCAGGCCAGCGCCACGGCCCCCGCTGACGGGGTGGCCACGAGCGCGTCGGGTGCACCGGGCACCGCCCGCGGCGTTCCGGTCGCCGACGGCGAAGGACCGCTGGCACCCACGACATTGCGGGCGCGTACCCGGAAGTCGTACTCGGTGCCGTTGCGCAGACCAGCAAGGGTCAGCTGGTTCCCGCTGTGAGCTGCCGATTGCCAATCCCCGTCGTGCAGGCTGTACTCCCAACCGGTGACCGGGCTGTGAGTGGCACCGTCGCTCACCTGCACCAGCAGACGCGCCGTCGAGCGGTGTGACCGAATCGATCGAAGGCGCCGCGGGCACGTCGCTCGCCATGACGCCCTGCGGCATCGCTGCAGAGTCCGGCCCCGTGGCCACCGCGTTCACTGCAGCGATCCGGAACCAGTAGGTCGTTCCGTTGGTGAGACCGGTGACAGACGCGGACAGCGCTGTCGAGACACCGTCGGCGAAGGTCGTGTAGGTGCCATTGAGCGAGGTTGCGTACTCGACTACGTAGTCGGTGATCGGTGCGGATCCGCTGGTGGTGGGGGCGAGCCAGGTCAGGTCGACCCGGCCGGACGTGGGGGTGCCACTCACCGAGCGTGGCGCGCCGGGTGCCCCGTCGTCGTAGGAGATGGTGATCGAACCGTTGCCCGAGTTGCCGGTGTAGTACTCGTAGAACGTGCTCAGCCCGACCATGCCGGCGGTCGAGTTGGAGCCGGGGAAGCCGCCGAAGCCGAAGTACTCCGTTGCACTGTCCCCGCCGTACTGGATGTCGCCCTGCTCTCCTCCCTGGCTGCCGCCGCCGCCGGCACCCGAGGCGCCACCGTCGCACCTGAACCCCGGGCTGCACGCGAGTGCGGTGTTCATGCCCGCACGGCCTGTCGTCGACGTCACGTCGAGCCGCGGCTGGTGGCTCCCCTCGGCCCGCCGTCCGACGATTGCCAGGAACTGCCCGTTGCCGCCGTTGCCGCCCGCACCGGCGGCGACCAGGTCGGTGGACCCGACAGCGCAGCACCGTGGCCGCGCCGCTGCCGCCGCCTCCGCCTGACGAGCCCGCTGGACCGGCGACGCCGCCGACGGCACCGTCGTAACCCGACAGCGGGTTGAGCCCGGCCGAACCGCCGGCGGCCGAACCGGAGCTCGACACACCCGTGCCGCCGCCTCCACCGACGGCGAGCGTCAGCTGCTGGCCCGGGGTCACATCGATGGTGCCAGTCACCACGCCGCGGTAGCCGCCGGGCGTCGGCGACCCCTGTGAGTCACCGCCACCGCGTCCACCCTGTCCGCCGGTGAGGGTCACCGTCAGTGCGCTCACTCCGTCGGGCACGGTGAAGGTCTGGGTGCTGCCGGTGTAGCTGAACGTCTGACTGACCGTGTTCGCGGCCGACGCCTGTGCGCCGAACGGCAACAGCACGCCGACTACGAGCAGCATCGCCGCGGAGACGTGGGCGAGGACCCTGGTGGAGCGGTTCGGTTCCATGCCGACTCAGTCGACCGAATGGAGCGGAACGATTAGGTAACCGCCGGATACTTCCTGGCGATCAGTTGCGGGTCAACCGAGCAATGCGGGCAGGTCCAGCGCCGCCGACAGGCGGCCGGCGTCCAGATCGTCCAGCTGCGCGCCTGTCGGCATGGATCCACCAGGGGTGATCCGGTCGACCACTGCCGGAATCACCCGGGCCAGCCCGTCGGCGACCTCTTCGGGGTCTGCTTGGAGCCTGGCTGACATCTCCGCCAGGCGCTGTACGGCCGATCGCCCGTTCGACGGCGCTCCTGTCCGTGGACTCGTTCGCGATCGATCCGACCCACGATTGCACTTCAGCCTCCGCGCCGGCGTCGTTGAACCCGGCCAGCAGATCGGCGAGACCGTCGGTCCGGACAAGAGCCACCAGTTGCTCCACGAGGGCCGTTCCGTCTCCGAACTTCTCGTGCATGCCCATCGGCACCTCCTCGTCGTGAGGGACAGACGATACGTGCCCCATCGACCTCAGCGAGCGACTCCGAGGTACACCCATTCACCTTCGGGACTGCTGCCGACCCGCCGAAAGCTGCTCACCTCTCCCAGACTGCCATCGCCGTGTCGCCCGCTGTGATGTGCCCGGAACTCGACGATTCCGGCTGTGTCCTCGCGTCTCCCCCTGATGCATCTCACGATTTCGAGGCCGGTCCACCGGAGGTCGTCGCTCAGCTCGATGACCTCGGGCCGGGTGGACGGATCCCACGTCCGTTCGATGTAGCTGCCGAGGTGCTTCGCATATGCGCAGTACCTGGCACGCATCAGCTGCTCGGCCGTCTCGGCCGCCACCTGCCCACGGTGCAGCGGAGCGCAGCACCTCGAATACGACGTTCCGCTCCCGCAGGGGCACGCGGATGCCCTTGCCCGACCACCGTTTCCGTTCACCGCGCTCAGCCCACACCCGGTTCGACCGGTCTGCGGGCCACGACCCGGTCCAGGTACTCACTCCTGCAGCGCAGGCCGAGCCCTCCGTTGACCTCACGGGATGCGTCGAACCCGTTGAGATGCATCGTCTCGTTGTACTCGGGCATCGGATCCCGCTCGTGTGGGTACTCGTCGATCGGGTCGAGCACTGTGGCGATCCGCATGCGATCCATGTGCGGACCGTAGCCCCGCCGGACCTTCCGGGCCGGCTCTGTCGGGCCGGGACGCTCTGAGCATCGGCCGACCGGACTACGCGTCGCGCGCTCGCTCGCCGTACGTTGTGGCTACCCCGAACCCCCTGAACGAGGACGACCCCCCATGAGCGAGCAGGACTCCGGAATGGACCAGGCGATTCAGGCAGCGCGTGCGCGCTACAGCGCAGAGCGGGACAAGCGCGGTCCGCGGTGACGGCCTGGCGCAGTACGAGGAGCTAACCGGCGACTTCGCCGACTTCGACCGCGACCCCTTCGCCGACCCGGAGTACCACCGCGATCCGGTGACCGAGGACGTCGAGGTGCTCATCGTGGGTTGTGGCTTCGCGGGCATGCTCACCGCGATCGAGTTGAAGGCCCGCGGCGTCACCGACATCCGCATGGTCGACCGGGCCGGCGACTTCGGTGGGACCTGGTACTGGAACCGGTATCCGGGCTGCATGTGCGACGTCGAGTCCTACACCTACCTCCCGCTGCTCGAGGAGACGGGCTACATGCCGACCGAGAAGTACGCCAGCGCGGTCGAGATCTTCTCCTACGCCCAGCTGGTCGGACGCCACTACGACCTCTACCCCCATGCCCTGTTCCACACAGAGGTGACCGACGCCGAGTGGGACGATTCCGCCGGCCACTGGAAGGTTCGTACGAGCAACGGTGATTCGCTCACCGCACGGTTCATGGTCACCGCGGGCGGGATCCTGCACAAGGCCAAGCTGCCGGGCATCGCCGGGATCGCCGGCTACAAGGGCCGGGCGTTCCACACGAGCCGCTGGGACTACTCGGTGACCGGAGGCGCCCCCGGTGTGCCGATGGACAAGCTGGGCGACCTGCGAGTCGGAATCATCGGTACCGGCGCCACCGCCGTGCAGGCCGTTCCGCAGCTCGCCCGTGCGGCCAAGGAGCTGTACGTGTTCCAGCGCACCCCGTCGCCGGTGGGCCAGCGCGACAACGGTCCGACCGACGAGGAGTGGTTCAAGAGCCTGCAGCCCGGCTGGCACGCCGAGCGTGTCCGGAACTTCACGTTGGCGGTGACCGGCAAGAAGCCGGCGGTGAACCTGGTCGACGACGGCTGGACCGATGTGATGTGGGACGACACGCAGACCAAGGTCGCCGATCCCGAGCTGGCGGCGGCCCTCGAGCGCTCCGACTTCGAGACGATGGAAGGACTGCGCCGGCGCGTAGCGAGCATCGTCGAGGACCCCGACACCGCCGAGCGGCTGAAGCCCTGGTACGGCAAGCACTGCAAGCGCGTCTGCTTCCACGACGACTACCTGCCTGCGTTCAACCAGCCGAACGTGCACCTGATCGACACCGACGGTCGTGGCGTGGAGCAGATCACCGAGGCCGGCATCGTCGCCAACGGGATCGAATACCCCGTCGACGTGATCGTCTTCGCTTCCGGTTTCGAGGTGACGACCGACCTGGAGCACCGCCTGGGCTTCGATCCTCGCGGACGCGGCGGCGTCGCCATGAGCGAGCGCTGGAACGACGGAGCACACACGCTGCACGGCATCCTCTCCGCCGAGTTCCCGAACATGTTGATGATCAGCCTGATCCAGGCCGGCTTCGGCACCAACTTCCTGCACTTCCTGTCCAAGTCGGCCGAACACGTCGGCTGGATGATCGCAACCTGCCAGGAGCGGGGCATGGCCACGATCGAGGCGACACCGGAGGCCGAGGAGGAGTGGTACGAACTGCTGCTCGGCGTGGCCATGGGGATCGCCGGATACTCCATGAGCTGCACCCCCGGCTACTACAACTCCGAGCAGGGCCGCGATGCCAAGACGGCGCGCAACCTCGTCTACACCGGCAGCCTGCTCGAGTACGCCGAGTACCTGGAGCGCTGGCGTGACCAGGGCGACATGGCCGGCGCCAAGGTCACCGACGAGTAGAGCGCCGATGGACGAGCCCGACTCGAACCACCGCGGTGGCGCGGTCCTGGTCATCGTCATGGTCGCGGGCGCGCTCGTGTCGCTCGCTGCCGTGGCCTTCGCCGTCGTGCTGCTGGCCCGACCGGCTGGCGGGATGCAGATCGAGGACGCCGCTGTCGGCGCCACCGTCGCTGACTCCGCAGCTCTCTACATGACGTTGCGCAACGACAACGACCAACCCGACGAGCTCATCCGGGTCGACTGCACCTGCGCCGGCTCCGCCACCCTTCACCGGGGCGGCATCGGCACCGACGGCACCGTGGACATGTCCGACGCAGCGAGCGTCGCAATAGCGGCCGACGACAGCGTGGAGTTCGGCCCCGGGGGCGACCACGTGATGCTCGAGGGACTCGAAGAGCCTCTGGTCGAAGGCGAGTCGGTCGAGTTCCACCTCGTGTTCGCCAGCGGCACACAGCGCGTCGCGGTGCCGGTCGTCTCGCTGGCCTCGTTGGCCGAACGTGCCGCCGCTCAGCTCGGTTCTGCTGACGGTTCCTGAGAGTGTCCACGGCGGGCGAGCGCCGAGTGCACCGCGACGATCACCCCGCCCACGACCAGGCCCAGCGCCGCTGACAACGCCGTGTTGACGAGCCAGGCGAGGACTCCGCCAACTCCTTGGACGTCGAGCACCAGCTCCTCGGCGTGATGCACGACGTCGTAGGGCCAGTGCCAGCCGAGCTCGTCCGCACCGACCAGCAGGATGTGCCCGCCCACCCACAGCATCGCGGCGGTACCGACCGCCGAGAGCGCCGCGAGCAGCTTGGGCATGGCGGCGACGAGGAACCGGCCGATGCGCTGCTGTGCAGCGCTGTCGCCGCTGTGCGAGGGTCAGCCCGACATCGTCCATCTTCACGATCAGCGCCACGACGCCGTAGACGGCTGCGGTGATCAGGAACGCGACGATCACGAGGACAGCGATGCGACGAGCGAGCGGCTCCTCGAGCACGACCTTCAGCGAGATCACCATGATCTCGGCCGAGAGGATGAAATCCGTGCGGATGGCGCTGGCAACGGTCGCCTTCTCGGCGTCCTCCCCCTGGAGCGCAACCGGGACATCGTGGGAGTGGTCGTCGCCCTTGATCCGATGCCACAGCTTCTCGGCACCCTCGTAGGCCAGGTACGCGCCACCGATCATGAGGATCACCTCGACCAGGATCGGGGCGACGGCACTGAGCAGGATTGCTGCGGGAAGGATGAACAGGAGCTTGTTGCGAAGCGATCCCAGGGCGATCTTGCGGATGATCGGTACTTCGCGCTCCGCGGCCAGACCTTGGACGTAGGCGGGCGTCACCGCAGCGTCGTCCACCACGACACCGGCCGCCTTGGCCGTTGCCTTGCCCGCTGCCGCGCCGACGTCGTCGACAGATGCCGCTGCCAGCTTCGCCAGTGCAGCGACGTCGTCGAGCAGTGCCGCCAGGCCTGTTGCCACCGGTTACCTCCTGTGTCGGCCCGGATCTCGGGCGTCCGCACGCTACCCGTACACCACCCGGTACCCCGGAACCGGGAAGCCTCAGCTAGCGCCGACTCTGCCGCTCACCTTCGCGGTGGAGTCGTTCACACGAGTGCTGCGGCGACCACTGAGTCCAGACGCCGACGTACGTCTGGGTCGGCACCCGAGGCCTCCTCTGCTCTTGCTGCTCCGAGCACAGCTCCCGACAGCAGCGCTAGGACTCCGTCGACGTGCTCCGTCGACACACCGGCGTCGACCAGCACGGAGGCGACGACGTCCATCATCGATGCGTGCAACGCCCCAGCCTGTGCACGGGTCTCATCGTCGAACCCGGCCATTGCCTCGGTCAGCGGTGCGACCAGCTGGTGCTCGGGGGTCAGCGCCCACGCCAGGTAGGCCCTGGCCCAGCGCTGGAGGCGCACCGCCGGAGGGTCGTCACCGGCGGTCACCGTGCGCCACTCCTCGATCGTGAGTGGCACGATCCGTCGGTACCAGTCGAGCAACAGGTGTGCCTTGTCGGGCACGTACCGGTAGAGCGAGTTGCGTGCGAGTCCCACCTCAGAGGCGATGTCGGCCAGGCAGACTTCGTGGTAGCCGCGCTCCACGAACAGCTCGACCGCCGCGTCGAGCACCGCCGCTTGTTGGTGTGCGACGTGCTCGGCGATGTTGTCGGCCTTGATGCGTGGCATCGCCGTCAGACCATCTCGGTCGCCGGCCCGGGGGTTTGTCCGCCATCGGTCTGCCCGGATCCGGTGACGAGTCGACCCGAGTCGAGCCGGAGGTGCCTGTCGGCGTGTGCCAGAGCGACGTCGTCGTGGGCCACGACGACCGTGGCGATCCCGCGACCAGCCGCACCGGCGAGCAACTCCGCTACGGCGACTGCGCGCTCGGGGTCGAGAGATGCAGTCGGCTCGTCGGCGATGAGCACGGTCGGCTCGGCCATGAAGGCCCGGGCGATACCGATCCGCTGGCGTTCGCCGCCCGAGAGCTGCGATGGGAGCTGTCCGGCCCGCTCCCCCATGTCCAGGTCGTCGAGCAGCGAATGCGCCCGGCGTCGTACCTCGCCAGACGGTTCTCCACGGATGTGGCCCACGAGCTCCAACTGCTCGACAGCGGTGAGCGTCGGCAGCAGGTTCGCCGACTGGTAGACGAATGCGATGTGGTCACGGCGCACCGTGGTCCGCCGGCGCTCCGACAGCGACGACGTCGGAATCCCGGCGATCGAGATCTCTCCGGAGTCGGGGCGACGCAGCAGCCCCGCGATCGCCAGCAACGTGGACTTCCCGGCACCCGACCGGCCCGAGATCACGACGAACTCGCCCTTGTCGATACCGAGATCCAGGTCGTCGAGGACGACCCGCTCGTCGGGGCCGTCGGGGAAGGCAACCCTGACCCCACTCAGCTGCAGTGCATCCGATGTCATGACTCCACCCCCAAGGCGATGGCTGGTTCGACGCTCGTTATCCGACGGAAGGCGACGAGGCTGCCGAGCACACCGGCGAGCACGAGCGACCCGACGACTGTCGCCAGTGCTTTCGCAGTCAGCTCGACCGGCGCATCCCCGCTGCCGACGGCCAGCACCAGGGCGCTCCCGAGCACTGCGCCGGTGACGGTGGAGAGGACCACGAGTATCGCCATCTGACCGATGCCGTCGCGGAGGATGTAGCTGTTCGAGGCACCCATCGCCTTCAGCAGGCCGATCTGGCGGGTGCGTTGCACAGTCAGGACGGTGAAGAACGCCCCGATCACGAGCGCCGAGATCACCAGCAGGAAGCCCCTGATGAGCGACATCGTCGTGGTCTCGGCGGTGAAGCCTGGAGAGCCGGCATAGGCCTGCTCCTTGGTCAGCACATCGGTGCCGGTCGCCTCGGCTACAGCTTCGAGGTCATCCTCTGAACCTCCGCTGATGGCAACTGCGGAGAAGCGCCCATCTGCACTGTCGCCGTACTGGATCTGCTGCCAGGTCTCGAGCGACGTGAAGGCGATCGGTGCGTGACCGAACGTTCCGGCGAACGTGAATCCAACCACTGGCAACTCCAGGTTCGACCCACCGAGGGTGTAGCGGTCGCCCACCTCCACACCCTCGTCACGCAGCTCGCTCGCCAGGATCAACCCAGGACTGCCGGCGAGGGCTTCATGACCCTCGGGGCGTTCCACCAGGAAGCTGTCGGCCGAGATGCCCATGAGGGCAAGGTCCAGGCTCGGCCCGCCGTCGATCGACGCGGCGTTCACGAACGACACACCGAGCGGTGTGGCCTCGGCTCCGGGCACGGCTTCGAACGAAGCGAGGGTGTCGGGGCGAAGGACGGACCTGCTGAAGGTGGCCTCGGCGCCGTCCTGGAGGGCGAGCCGTTCGAAGGGCAGCGCTCGCAGACCGGAGATCCCGTCGGTCACGAGGCCTGTTGCCAGAGCCGACAGGACTGTCGAGAGCAGTGCCACGAGCGCGATGACCACACCCAGTAGGACGAATCGTCGGGACCCTCTTCGCAGGTCCCGTAGAGCGAGGAACATCAGTTCTCCTTTACCGACATAGCGTCGACAACGTTACCGACGCGGCGTCGTCATGTCCAGCGACCCTTGCATGGCCGGATGCCCGGTGGCCCTGGATCGAGGCAGAATGTCATGACCATGTGTGATCACTGCGGATGCCGCGAGTACGCACCCATTGCAGAGCTGACCGCCGAGCACGTGACGATCCTCGGCCTGGCCGAAGCGCTGGCCGCCGCGACCGACAGCTCACGGCCCTTCCCTTCCAACGACCGTGAGCGGCTCCGGGCACTGCTCATCTCCCACGCCCGCAAAGAGGAGCTGGGCTTGTATCCGCTCCTCATCGCGGAGAGCGAGGACGAGCCCGGCGCCTATGACCACCTCGAGGAGGAGCACCGCGACGTCATCCAGGCGATCGACTCGGACCGATTCGACCACCTGGCCCTGTATGCGCTCCAGCGACACATCGAAGAGGAGGACGAGGGACTGTTCACCCGATCGACCTTCTACTTCGACGGCGACACCTGGGACGCGATGGATGCGGCTCACCGGCTGGTCGAGAGCGGCTCTGGGTCGAATGGCGGTGCCGCTCAGCCTTGACGTCTGCAGGCGTACCGCGAGCAACAGGACCGTGATCGGTAGGCCGGGGCCGCTCACACGTCGTCCTCGTGACCCCCTAACCAGCCCCTTACCTGACGTGGCGACGATCAGGGCATGCCTCTCGCGCTGAGCCGACGAAAACTCTTGCAGTCCATGGCTCTCTGCGGCTTGAGCGCATGCACCTTCGACCGTGGCGCATTTCCGGATCAGGACCTTCCAGGTGCCACAGGCGCGGCCGCCTCGACTCTGGGGCCGGTGGACGAGTCGACCTCGGTAGCCCGGCGACTCGAGCGAGCAACCTTCGGAACGACGGCCCTGCTACACGACCAGGTGCACGGCTTCAACGACCTGGAGGCTTGGTTGGGCGACCAGATCGGAGGGCTGTCCGGCTTCGACTCCCCCGACGCGCTCACCTTCTCCGGCTCGGTCGAGTCCCTGCTGGCCGGCGATCGGCAGCGGCCGACGGATGGCTCTGAACAAGGCGATCTGCGTCGTCGCTGCATGCAGACACTGGTGGGTCGAACAGTCGTTGAGGCCGCGTACGGCCAGGACCAGCTCCGTCAACGGATGGTCGACACCCTCGCCGACCTGCTCCACGTCAGCTCGTTCCAGTCTCCCGAGCTGTTCCTGCTCCCCTCCTACGACCAGCTGCTCCGCGACGGCGCCTTCGGCCGCTTCGCCGACCTGCTCGTGGCCTCCGCACGACATCCGGCGATGCTCGTCTTCCTGGATCAGGCGACCAGCCGGGCAGACCGGGGGCGAACTCCCAACGAGAACTCACGCGCGTGAGCTGATGGAGCTGCACACGGTCGGGGTGGACGGCGGCTACGACGAACAGGACGTGGTCGAGTTGGCCCACGTCCTGACCGGATGGTCGATCGATCGGGCGACCCAGTCGTTCACATTCCGCCCCGAGTGGCACGACCTCGGACCCTTCGACGCTGACGGCGACATCCTGGGTTGGCGTCCGACGTCGTCGCAGTCGGGCGAGGCCGCGGGTGTAGCAGCGATCGAATACCTGGCCCGTCACCCGGCGACTGCGAACCGGATCGCGCATCTGCTCGCCCGCCGATTCGTTTCGGAGTCGATTGCCCCGGACGACGTACTGGTGACCGAGGCCGCCACGGTCTACAGCTCGCACGACACTGCGCTCGGCCCGGTCGTACGGCACCTGCTCACCTCCGACAGGTTCGACCAAGCGGCGACGCTCATGCTCCGGCGGCCGCTCGACCTGGTTGCACACATGTTGCGGGTCGCGGGCGGCCGCCTCGATGTGAGCGAGGTCGATCGCGACGTCCGTCAGCTGAGCGGGCTACTCCACGTCCTGGGGCACCTTCCCTACGCCTGGCCTGCGCCCAACGGATTCCCGTTCGGCTCTGCGGCTTGGTCGAACGCGGGATCGATGATCAGCCGCTGGAACGCTGTCATCACCATGTGCAACGGAACTGAGGACAGCAGGCCCGTAGCGGGTTCTGCCGACGTCGGGAGTGCCCTGTCGCTCTCACCCTCCGCACTGGGTGCCGCGGACAACGCCGAGCTCGCCATGATCCTGTGCGGCCCCGCCCACCAGTTGTACTGAGGAGAGAGCCATGACCCAGCTGGTGAACGTGTTCCTCCGAGGAGGTGCGGACGGACTGAGCATCTTCGCGCCGGTCTCAGATCCCGCCTACCTGTCGGCTCGCCCGACGCTGGCGGTCCGTTCAGAAGATTCGATCGATGTCGGGATCGGCGGGTTCGCAGTCCACCCTGCGGCACCACGAATCGCCGAGCTCATCCGCTCCCGAACCGCCGCCGCCGTGCCCGCCGCGGGTTTCGACGGCCAGACGCGCAGCCACTTCGAGTCCCAGGCAAACCTCGAGTCGGCCGTCGGCCTGGATGGCTCGTACACCGAGGGCGGCGGGCTGGGCTGGCTCTCGGAGGTGTTGTCGGCCGGCTCCGGAGACACCCTCGCCCCCTTCCGAGCAGTCGCCGTCGGCTCCGTGTCGCTGCCCATGTCGATGGCCGGAACCAACGATGCGCTGGGAGCACCGAGCCCTGACGCGCTGCGCCTCGGGGCGCTGACCTTCAAGGGGTTCGGGACCGGCGCACGCTACGAGGTCGTCGCTGTCGACGACTCACCGACCGGGGCTGACATGGTCGACCTTTGGCGTGGTTCGGCGGGCGCTCCGCCCATCACCGGCGTGTCGGTCGAAGGAGCAGCGGCTGTGCTCGAGCGTCTCTCGACCGCTCCGATAGAGGTGCCCGACTCCTCGCTGTTCGGCATGGGTGAATCCGCGCCGGTGTTCGCGGCTGCCTCGGCCCTGCTTGCAGCGGACCTCGGGACCGAGATCGTGCAGATCGACATGGGCGGTTGGGACACCCACAGCGCCCAGGGGACTCTCGACGGCCGCTTCGCCGGCCTTCTGGCCGAGCTCGACGCCGGTATCGGGGCCCTGGTCGACCGCCACATGGGCTCAGGTGACGGTCTGGTGATCACCGTCATGACCGAATTCGGCCGGCGGGTCAAGGAGAACGCCTCGGGCGGCACCGACCACGGTCGCGGAGGCCTGGCACTCGTGATCGGCGACGGCGTCGATGGTGGGTTGAAGGGCACCTGGCCCGGGCTGGCCGAGCTCGACGCCGGAGACGTCCCGGCAGTCAACGACCTTCGGGCGGTCCAGGCCGAAGTCGCCGCGGCGGCCCTCGGCTCCGACGCCGCGACGCCGGGCGATTCGGCACCCCTCGGACTGTTCGCCTGACCGCCTTCACGGGGCTGCGTGAGCGAACCTTCCGCCGACGCAACGACCACCGGCATGTGTTCCAGCCGGTTCACTCTCCGATCGGGTCGTGCAACGATCGGAGACGACCGTTGCAGTGCAACCAACTCGAGCAGTGAGGAAGGGACCCGGAATGTCGGAATCGCCGGTGGTCGTGCTCGTCCATGGAGCGTGGGGCCCACCCGCGATGTGGGATGACGTGGTCCCGGAGCTGCCCAACGGCACAGAGGTAGTGGTTGCCGACCTCCCAACATGCACCCACCCCGGGACAGGCCTGGCAGACGATGCTGCGCACGTCAGGGAGATCACCGGCGACCGGCCCGCCGTGCTCGTCGGTCATTCCTACGGCGGCGCTGTGATCACCGAGGCCGCTGGCGCAATCCCCGACGCCCGTCATCTCGTGTACCTCGCGGCCGTCATGCCTGCTCCCGGCGAGTCGATGCTCGAATGGTCCAGAAGGCGGCCGACCGGCTGGGAAGTGGCTATCGAGTTCTTCGAGGATGGCACATCGCTGGTGGTCCTTGACGAGGCCCACGCACCCCCATACGACCCTCTAACGCTTGCCCGTCTCGAAGCAACAGGTATGCGGCGGTTCGCGATCGACGCCGCAATGACACCACTCACCCAGGCCGCATGGAAGACGATCCCGTCCACATACCTGATCGCCGCTGCAGACACCCTGATTCATCCAGACTCCCAGCGTGAACTGGCGGCACGGGCCACTACGGTCAGAGAGATTGACGCCGAACACCAGCTGCCACTGAGTCACCCTGTCGAAGTGGCAGCGCTCATCGCCACCACCCTCGAGGCGTAGGCCATCCGAGTATCAGTAATGTAGGCGCGTGATCACTTCTCAACCATCGGCTCGCACTGCATGGACTTCTGTCGCTGTCGTCCTGGCTCTCACGGCCGGCTGCACTCAGACGACGGATCTCGAGCGCACACAGGCCCAGGTCAGAGCCGAGACCGAGGCGGTAGAAGAAGCAACGGACGCCTACGAGAGTGCTCGCGGCGGGTTCTGCCGCGATGCATCCCAGTACGTCGCTGCGCTCGACCGCTACTCGAAGCTGTTCACCGACTCGAGCGCAACCGTCGGAGACGTCCGCACGCTCGGCTCAGACCTGGAGCGTCCGCAGTCGAACGTCATGTCGAGCGCACAGGATGCGGTTGACGCTCACACCACACTCGTCGAGGCGCAGGCCGACCTTGCTGCGGCACAGGCAGAGTTGGAGTCCCTGCAGTCGGGGTCATCCGCAACCGAGTCTCCATCGACGACGACAACCACGACCACGCTGCTGCCTGCTGCCACCGTCGACCGGATCGCCACCGAAGAAGAAGGGCTCGAGACCGCGCTCAGCGCGGTCACTGACCAGACCCCACTCACCCAGGCCGGTCAGCAGGTCAATGCTGCTGCGTTCGCGCTGCAGGCGGCCTGGATGCGAGTGCTAGTCGAGGCAGGGTGCCTCACCGACGAGCAGCGGGTTCAGGCTGAACAGGCGGTCACCGAGTACACCGCCGCTGTCCAGTCAGCCCTGAAGGTCACCGGGCATTTCACGGGCGCAGTCGACGGCATCTACGGACCAGAGACGGTCGCCGCGGTCCAGGCGTTCCAGACCGAGCACCAGTTGCCCGCGACCGGGTACGTCGACATCGCAACCACAAGGGCGCTGCAGCTCGAACTCGCGCAGGAGGGGACCACCGCCGCCGGGCAGGCAACCGCACAGGCCATCGCCTACGCGTCGTCTGTGCAGACCGCACTGACGCTCGCGGGCTACTGGACAGGCCCGATCGACGGCCAGTGGACCGCCGAGCTGACCGCAGCCCTGCAATCGTTCCAGAGTGCGCTCGATGTGCCGAGCACCGGCACGGTGGACGCTGCAACGCTTGCAGCGCTTCAGCAGGCGATCGCGGACGCGAAGACCACTCCCGACACGACGACGTCAGCGCCCGGATCCACCCTCCCGGAGGCGAACCGACGGGTCGGCCACCACCGAGGGGTAACGGAGTCCTGCCGCTACCCACCAGTTCGGCCTGCGTCGGTCCACTCGCCGACGGGGTGGCGGTCGATCAGAGGTCTGCGGGAGTCGCGTCTCCTCTGAACTGGCTCATGTACAGCTGGTGGTAGAAGCCCTTTGCGGCCATCAGTTCGTCGTGGCGGCCAACATCGGCGACCAGACCGTCCTCGATCGCGACGATCACGTCGGCGTCGCGCAGCGTTGAGAGCCGATGGGCGATGACGAAGCTGGTGCGACCGGTGCATCGCTCCGCAGTGCACCTCACAAGGATCGGCTCGTAGTCAAACGCAGCGATCGAGGCCCCTCCCCTTGTCGGGCGTGCCGGTCGCCCTTGTCGGCGCGACCGACGGTCCGCCGACCCGTGACCGGGTCGCGTTCGGGGGCGAGCAGCCGCTTCGGCGTCTCCAGTCGGCCGTAGACCTCCATCAGCCGACCGCTGCGGTCGGGACGAAGATCACCCACCCGGTATTCGACCCGAACGAGCACCCGGCCGCGACCCCAGCGTCGTTGGGGTTCTCGATCAGCTCCCAGCGACCGGCGAGGACCGGGCCGGCCGTGCCGGTGACCGTCACCGGTCGCAGGTCGGTCCAGGTCTCGGTGGAATCGAACTCGCCAGGTCCCTCGCCCTCGCTGCGCCGGGTGTCATCGGTGGTGCTTCCCGACCACCCGCCGTCGGCCTCGGTCAGCGTCGCCGGCGCCTCGACAAGGATGCCTGCGACGGTGTACCCGTCGCCCTGTGGCGCGACCTCGGCGTCGGGGAGGAGTACGCCGGTGAACCCCGGCGGGCGCTGCTGGGGACCTTCGGTCGCCTCGACGTTCTCCGTGACCACGTACGTGCCCGTCAGGTCGACCTCACCTAGGTCGGCATCAACGGGACTACCGGCGATCGAGGACGAGGACTGGAAGTCCGTGCACCCCTGGGGCAGGCCCACCGGAGTTCCGGCGACCGTCCGCTCCAGCGTCCCCTCCAGACGGGCAGGCGCGTCCTCGGTGGGGGGCACGAAGGTGAACGTGCCCGTGCTCGTCACCATGTAGCCGTCCGGGACAACCCCGCTCTCCGTGGTGCACGAGCTGAGCCGCTCGATCTGGCGTGTGTAGGTGCCCGATGCCTCGTCCCACACCAAGGTCGACGGCTCGGTCGACGGGTCCTGACCCTCAGCGGGCGTATCCTCGGGCAGATACGTACCGTCCACCCCGCCCGGCGTCACCTCGATGTCACACGGCCCCTCATCACAGGTGTGCGTGAACCGCTCCAACCGCTGGCCCGCATCGCCCAACTGCGTCGGCCCTCCCGGGCAGTGGTCCACGAAACGATGACCCACTCACCCTCAGGTCGAGCCATCGGCTCCACGGCAGCGGTTGTCGTCGTGACCCATGCGGCGCACCCCTGGGCCGCCGTCAGGCCGGCGGGGCGTTCAGCACGACCGCGATGCCGCTGTAGCTGGCATTGATCCTTGCGCCGTCGAACGACAGCTTGCCGGAGAGGGCGACGCCGTTGAAGGTCATCTGCAACACCTCGCAGGACTTGGTGCCGGCGAAGGGCTGCACGCCCAGGCCGAGCACCGCCAGGTTGGCGGTGCCAGAGAACGTCGAGGCGCCGGCAACCACGTCGGCGTAGCTGCCCTGCGGACCGGTCCATCGACCCGAGCGCAGCGTCGGGCACTCGTAGACCCTGATGGTCCGCCTAACCGTTGGCAACGCCGTCGTCGTGTCGTCACCCGTCTGGCTAGCGAGCACCACGCAGGTGCCGACAGCATCGAAGGACAGCACACCTCCTGCCAGCGAGCAGCCGGTACTGGTCGCGTCGAGCGAGAACGAGATGGGCAGGCTGTTGGGCGCGGTCGCCTTCGGCACGTACTGCTGGCCCACGTAGCCGGTGGTCGGCGGATTGAACACGATGCCCTTCGGCGCCGCCGGCGGCGGAGCACATGCCGCGGCGAGCACGACGAGCAGACCGGCGAAGAGAGGCACCATCGCGGTGCGCGCACGGTTACGTGAAGAGTTCATTGCATCCCCCAAAGTCGCTGCAACACGGTACACCGACCCGACTTGAAGCGCCCCGGATTCTCCTCCATCGAACCCAGGCCGATTCAGGAAGCCGCAGTGCTGCCGCTCACTCCCGAACCGGGCGACACCCGCCACGATCTACACCGCAAGCCCCAAAGCCACCCCGACACCCGGCACCACCGGGCCCGTGTTGACCGCGTCGACGCCACCGGCAAAGTCACCCTGCGCCACAACGGGCGACTCCACCACATCGGCATCGGACGAGCCCACGCCCGAACCCACGTCCTGCTCCTCGTCGACGACCTCGACATCCGCATCATCAACGCCGCCACCGGAGTACTCCTCCGAGCCCTCACCCTCGACCCCACCCAGGACTACCAATCCACCGGCCGGCCACGCTCCCAAAAACGAAGAACACCCCGACCCTGAGGGTTCGGGGTGTCCGGGACGTCTCGCGATATCACATTGGTGTCGGAGGACTCACCCGCACAATCCCCTACTGGCCACTGGCGACTCGTGGCCTGACCCGTGGCGGTTCGTGTCGGAGGGGGACTTGAACGCCGGGTTCAGCCATCCCAGCTCGTACCGCTGCATCCCCATCCGTGCAGATCAGAGCGGGTTTCCGTACCGGTCTCGTGCCAACGAGCACCCCGCAGAATCACCCTGTTTCATCGCGTTTGATGACAAATCCGATGACAAACGTCGAGGTGTGTCAGAGGTCGGAACCCGGGCGCACCGCCCATCTCTCCATCGGTTGCGCTACGCGGGAACCGCCGGGAAGACGACCAGCGAGCCATCTCTGTCGCGAGCGATCTCGATCGCGACATCCGTCGGGCGATCGTCGGCGGTGACCCCGTCCCCGAGTTCGTGGATCTGGTGTGCCGCTCGCATCAGGCGATCGACCTCGCGTGACGTGAAGACCGGAGCGCGCAGGCCCTGACGACGAGTCAGCTCAACGCTGGAGAGCCGCAGGAGCACGCGGGCGATGTCCGACTCCAGCCTGTCGAGCCGTTGCTGGTCTGCCTTGAGCGCACGAGTGAAGTTCACGAACGGGTTTCCCGTGTCGGTCTGGGCGTTCTCCACGGCCTGGAGGATGATCACTCGACGCTTCAGAGCGATGGCCAACGCGGCGAGTTCGAGGTGAGCGCGAAACGAGCCACCGCGGCCATCGATGCCAGCGAACGTCTCCGTCAGCGTTTCCAGATCGACGGTGTCGCCATCGGGCAGTGCGTCGAGCGCGTCCTGCCACTTCCCGAGGCGCCGATCGGCGGCAGCGAGAGCTGTGCCGATGGCGTGGACTGCTGAGTCCAGGCCGAGCGACACGCCGAGCTTGCCTTGATCGAGGAGGATGGCCGTTGCCTTGTCGATCGCATCACGACAGCCGTCGAGCGCGTTGCGCTCGTCATTGAGCTTCTCCTGGTGGAGCCCCTCAAGCAGGTCGGTGATGTGCGCGATCGCCTCTCGCCGTTGCTGCTCTGCTTGGGCGCTCACTCCGACGGCCACGGCCATGAGCACCAGCGGAGCGGCGACGGTCAGGGCGGTGCCGCCCGCGACGGCAGCACCAGCGGCGGCACCGGCACCACCGGCCGCGCCTGCTGTAGCACCAGCGCCACCAGCAGCACCCGCCGCCGCAGCTGCACCGCCGACCGGCACGAAGGAAGCCTGGCCGACCACACCCTTCGCCCCCATCAGCGGGCCACGAATCGCGCCAGCGACTGCCTTCGACCGCATCGGGCGGACGATGCCCTGGCCGACTTCGGCGGCGACCTTCGCCGGAACGACCATGCGGTAGAGGACTTCGCCCCCGGTCGAAACAACAGCGGGCGTCGGGGTGTTACTCGCCGACTGCTTGATCAGCTCTGACAGGTGTTGCGCCAGGGGGCTCGCCGCGTCGAGAGCGATGCCGCGCTTGCGATCGACGTTCTCGGGCAGAGGGTGGACCTCCAGCGTTGCGATCGGCTGATCAGCGAGCGTTGCCAGCACACCCCGCAGTTCGTTCAGCCGTTCGGCAGACATCGGCTTGTCCAGGGACACATCTGGAACTCGTACGTCCCCGGTAGCCAGCGTCCACACCGGCACGATTGTCTTGCGTTCGTCAGCCATAGCCTTCCCCGTCGGTTCAGAGCAGCCTACGAGCCACGGTTTGCCCGAAGTAACTGGTGCGCTGCCCGCAGGGTTGGCCTACATCACCGAGTTAGCTCGACGAGCCGCAGCTCGGCGCCCATCGCCTCGGCGATGCGCTGGAGGGTGCGCGCCGTCGGGCTGGTCGCCCCGCGCTCGATGCGGCTGATGTCGCCCTGGTCGATGCCGCATCGGTCAGCAAGCTCGGACTGGGTGAGACCGTGGCGCTCGCGCAGCTCGATGACCTGCATGGCGATGTCGTAGCTCTGCCCGAAGACCTCGCGGTGTGCCTTGGCCTCCGGCGAGAGGCGCTCGCGACGGGCGGCCGTGACGTCCTGGTAGTTGCTGGTCATCTGAACACCTCCGGGGAACAGTATGGGGAAGTACCCATGAATCGTCAACCTCACCTCGCGCCTCACGCCCCGTATCGTCAGCGGCCCTTCTTCTTGCGCTCTCGCCGCTGGCGCTCCTTGACCTGTCCGAGAAGGCGGCGTGCCTCGGCGATCTCCCGCTGCTGTCGGCGTGGCTTCGGGTCATCGCCCTTGTCGTAGCCACCGAGCAGCAGGATGACCTTCTGCCCGTAGAAGTGGACGAACACCCGGAGCAGCACCTTCTCGGGACGGCCCACGGCGTCAGGAACATCGCCGCCGAACATGCGAGCGACCTCGTCGGCGTCGTGTCGCACGCGGAACTCGTGGAGTCCTTCGCCCAGCGCCTTCAGCCACTCCGTTCGGACCAGATCGATCCCCCGCGCCGAGAGGACTCGATCGATGGCGGTGTCGAGCGCGACGAACTTCAAGTCCGACAGGTCGTCAACGAACCGCTGGAACGGGATCGTTCCGTCGTCCGCCTCGAAGGGCTCGGGCGTCCAGTCGCCAGGCATCGGTTCCTCACGTTAGGGCTGTGGGGGGTCGGGCCGATCGGCCGCTCCGCGATGCCCAAGCCGTCATCGTCGCGCATGGGTCTGACATCGAGGATGCGTCAGATCGGCCGGGTCGAGGCTTCACAACGACAGGCCGCCGAGGTCGCGTCCGACCGGCTCGACGCCTTGGGGTTGGAGGGCGGCCAGGGACTTGGCGGTGCGGTGGTGGGTTGTGGCGTAGTCGTCCTGTCCGAAGGCCCGGGGTTTGGAGCCGAGGATCTGGCCTTCGGCGATCGGCCAGAGCATCCGATGTTGAGCGACACGGCCTGCGGCACAAGGACCCGATCCGAGCAGTCCGACCGTCGCCTAAAACTGCGCTGACCAGGGCGTTTGCCCTGGTCACGTGGTGTCGGAGGGGGGACTCGTACCTTGACCCCACCAACAGCAGCGGAGGGTTGCTTCCTTGCTGCTTGAGACTGACTTGCCGGAACTCGGCGTGACCCGACCGCCCGCCAAATGCACAACGATCATGGCCTCGGAGTCTCGACGAGTCCCTCGACCACAGCGTGACAACGCCTCCGCTCTTCGCCGTTGATCGATCAACGCTTGGGCGACGTCTGCGCGCAACAGTTCGATTGCCACAGGCAGCCGAGTGTGCGCCCCGATCGGAAGGGTCGCGGATCCGGCGATCCGCGCCGTCAGGCGGAGTGGAAGGACACATTTCGTGCTGCCGCGCTTCCTGAGCGGCCGAGAAGTCGGCCGCAGCGGGGATGGCCCGAGGTCCAGTCGACTCAAGGAGCTCCGGCGTGAGCTATCCGTTCGCGCTGGAGATCCGGGAGCCTCCGCGACTATGCGAGTCCGGAGATGAAGCCAGTGCAGACCGCACGGATTCGTTCTTCGGGTACTGCCACCCGCAGCGACCGCACGGCCATCTCCACTCCCGGCGCGCGGCGAGCGCCGAACTGCCCTCGGAGCATCTCGATCCCTCTCTGTGCGGGACCGGCGATGCGCTCGTCCTCCATGAGGCTGGGCATTACCTGAGCGATGAGTTCGGGTGGCGTCGTGAGAAACAGCCGGTAGACGTCCGAGGCGTCCTTGTCGTTCAGCCGGTCAGGTCGAGCGTCCTGGTCGAGTCGGTCGTGGATCTTGTGCGCCTTCGCGATCAGCAACGCGGTCGGCCCGGCCACCAGCGCATCGATCGCTCGCCGATCCTCATCGTCGAGCGCTTCGATCGTGAGCCAGTCGTTGTCGATGGTCGCTGCCTCCAGGCCGGCGGCCTTCCGCGCTGCGCGGTTGCCGTGCGCCGGGAGTCGAGCGCCTCGCGAGCCACCCGGCGGGGCCGTGCCCTCCGGGACCATCAGGTCGACGGGCACATCGATCTCGTCGCCACCTACTTCCACGGTCCGCATCCACACGCCTGGATCCTCCGCACCGAGCGGGCCCTCGTGGCGGAAACGTTCGCGCATGACCGCCTCGAGCAGGGGTGCGTCTGCCAATCGGTCACTGGCGAGAGCAAGGTCGCTGTCGGTTGTGTACTCCGCCACACCGGGGAGTTCGACATCGGTACGTAGGTAGACGGCCTGGGCGCCAACGACGATGACAGCATCGCGGTGCTCAGCGAGGTCCTCCAACGCGTCGAGCAACACCTGCCGGGACGCCACGTAGAGCGGCTCGACCGTCACCGTCGTGCTCGCTGTCGATACGCGGTGAGCGAGTCCCACTGCCACTCTCTGGGGTTCTTCTGCATCCACTCGATCAGTGCTTCCCCCTCGGCGGGCATCCGCCCGGAGCCCCCGAGGCAGTCCACGGCGAGCTGGGGCAGGTTCACGAACTCGATGCCGCCCGCGGTCCGCGTGTCCTCGACGACGCGATCGTTCGGTGGCCACATCAACATGACGTCAGCGCCCTCGTCGGCGGGCAGCAGGTTGAGTTCGGACTGGGCTTCGTCGAAGAAGGGAAGGCCGCCATCCGGCTTGAGGTAGAGCGCGAGCAACGCGGGCGACGCGACAGGCGCCAGCCGGACCGCAGCGAACGAACCGGTCACGACGGAGCGCGACGCCATACCCGACCTGGCCAGCGACTCGAATGCTGCCTGCGCCCCCTTGGGAGAGATGAAACCCCGCACGGTGTTGACCTTGAACAGGTCGATCGCCTGACCACGTTGACGGAGCATGGCCGGCCAGTCAACCGACTCCACAGGGCCTCGGGTTTCGCGGCGGATCAGTGCCTCGTCGGCGAGGCGGTCAAGGACTCGGCTGACATAGCCCCTGCTGATCCCGGTCTCCGTCTCGATGTCGAGAACCCCGTAGGGCGGCTCGACCTCGGCCAGGAACCTGATCACCCGCCACGCTGCCACGCCGTTGAGCCCCGCACTGCGCTTCGACGTCGACGACTTCGGTCGGCGATCAGAGCCCGTCGTCTCCACGAACATCGGCGGGTTCCTCATCACGAGTCGCGTGTTGCCCGTCAGGTCGAGGAAGCTGATGTCCTCCTGAGCGAGCAGCTCGCGCGTCCGCGACGAGAGAAACTCACTGACGAGAAGGATGGGACGATCACCCGACGCTTCTCGGAGGCGGCGGGTCAGTCCGCCGAGCAGGCGCTCGACGTCGACCGCAGCGAAGTTGCGTTTCGCCTCGACGATCACATGGCCCGAGGCGCCACTGGACTGCGGGGTGAACGTGAACAGAACATCGCCCTCACCCGACCCGGCGCCCTGCCCCTGGACCTGCTCCACAGTCCAGCCAGGAGGCACACGGTCGGCCAGCAGCATCAGCGCCGACTCGATGAGCTGTCCTTCATCCTGAGGCATCCACCCATCATACTCGGACAACTCGCTCTAGTTTCGCATTCTGACGAGTTTCCCACTCGGGGCAACTCCTCGTACTGCGAAACTGTGCGGTGCGGCAGCTAGGCTTTTCCGATCGTCGCCACGCCGTGCCTCACTTCGGTCGGAGGGTCTGCCCCAGCGACTTCGTGGCCCGATGCAACCGCGACTTGACCGTGCCCACCGGGACAACCGTCAGCTCGGCGATCTCGGCGAGACTGTGATCGCAGTAGAAGCGAAGAACTGCGGCTTTCACGCGAGTCGCGTTGGACTGCCGATGCAACGCCTGTCGATCCGTGTGTAGCCAGCCATCTATCGGATGGCCGATTGAGCCGCTGGCGGTGAAGAGCGGCCACATCGCTGGCGAGACTCTCCTTGACAAGCGAACGGTGATCACCGACTCTTCTCTGCACATACACATACACATACACATACACGGAAAGGGTTTGCACGAGGATGGCCGGAAAGATGTGCCCGGAGTGCGGCAAACAGACGTTCTTCGAGACCCCCACAGGCCGACAGTGCTCGCAGTGTCGGCACACGATGACCTTGCCCGCCAACGCAGGCAAGGGCGGTCAAGGCAGGCGGTGCTCTAACTGCCGCGAGAACAAGGTCTTCAACGGGAACTGCCGTGGCTGTGGTGCCAAGTACTCCTAGGCCTTGCTGACCGCCCGCAGCTCAACTCGCCCGCCACCCAGCTTTATCCTGATGTGGGACGTAGGGTTGTTGCATGTCGAGATCTCGTGGTCGTCCACCGAAGGCCGATGCGTCATCGATCGACCCTCTGATCAGAGCTGCTGCCGCGGATCTTCTCGATTCGTTGGCACCGACTCGTCGTGCTGCGCGTGTCGCACCGGCGGGCCCGTTGCGCCGGGCGGTGCTGGCGGTCCGCCTGGCAGAGGCGCTCGAGGTTCTCGCAGCCCAAGCGGTCGATGATGCCCGTACCCGGGACGGTCAGACGTGGGCAGAGGTCGGCGACGCCTTCGGCGTGCGCCCACAGACCGCTCAGGCACGGTTCCGGCTCTCGCCGTCAGAGCTCGGCACCTGATTCGAGCGCTGCGCCGATGCGAGCTTCGGTGAGCTTGGCCGCCGCATATTCCCAGCTCACACGCTCGCCGAGGTCAGCGGGCCGTTCGCCGAGCATGGCAGCAGCCCCTCCGACACTGGTCTGATCGTCGTGGTCGATGCCGTAGCGGTGCCGGTGGACGGCGACCGCTGAGGCGGCTGCGCTCCAGGCGTGTCGCTCGCGCTGCAGCGATGGTTCGGGGCCGAGCGCAGCGACGATCCTGGCAGGAAGGTGCGCGGTGGGATGTTGGCGGATGCGAGCTTCAACGGCTCGTTCAGCACTGTGCATGACGTCGCGCTCCTCGACGAGGTCTGCGTGTTCCTCGAGCCATTGGTCCCGACGGTCCTGCTGGGATGTTGCGCTGACTATGCGTCGGTCGAGGTGATCAATGCGGCGCTGCAGCCCGCCCGAAGCCGAGCCGGGCTCACCTACTTCGAGGAGTCGTTGGCGAGCGAGGAGTGCGTCGCGTGCGGCCACGGCCTCCTCGGCGACGTGTGCCGTGTCACCCGGGAGCTGTCGGAGTTGTCGATCGAGTTCATCGGATCGAGCGTGGAGCTCGGCGAGCGTGAGGGTCGCGGCGAGGTCCGCTATGCGGTCGAGATTCGGGCTCGACTCCGCTGCCATGGTGTTGGCACGGCGCCGCCCGAACGCCGTGGTGATGTCGTCGAGGGCGTGCCGTTCGGTCGCCCGGGTGTGATGGGTGTCCTGGTCGACCTCGACGGTCCCATCGACGACGTACAGGCGAGCGCCTTGGCGACCACGAGTGACGGCGACGTAGCCCTCCTCGAACCCCGAGGCGTCGGTCGGGTGGTAGCGGGCGACGTCGTGGGTGTGTCCCTGCACCCCGTAGGTCGTGCGTGCGTATCCGTGCTCGAGACGGCCAGCGTTGAGGTAGCGGGCGGGGATCCTGATGGTGCCTTCGGTGTCGAAGCGGACGGTGAGTTCACCGGCATCAGGGTGGAGTCTCTCGATAGTGCCGACAGAGCCGTTCTTGACGAAGTCCTTCGACCCGGCAGCGTGGAGGTTGCGGGCGTTGCGTCGAGCGACGACCTCGTCGCCGACCATGAACTCGCGCCCACTGACCCGCATCGCGTCACCTGCCAGCTCACCTGCCGCCTTCAGGAGGACTCGTGCACGTTCGTTCAACGCCCGGCGTGTCGAGTTCGGCCCCGCGATCATCGGGTCGACCGACCCCGCAGAGCGTGCGGCGTACCAGTCAGCGGCCATCGCATCGAAGGACTCCCCCGCTGTCGCACTCCGCACGATCCGATCGGCGTCATCGAGTCGCTGCAGAGCGTCGGTGATCATCCCGTTGCGGTAGTCGTCAATGGCGAGTCGGTCGACGTGATCGCCCTGTCGGCGGTTCTCGACCAACCGCACCAGATCATCGCCCTGGTCGGCGCAGAGCCGGGCGAACACGCCGCCCGCGTCGACGGAGCCGTGCTGATCCGGGTCACCGACCAGAACGATCCGCCCATCGGCTCGTTCGACATGTGCTGCCAGGCGCGACAGGTCGCGGGTGCCGATCATCGATGCCTCATCCACGACAACCACGGAGCCGGCTGCCAAGCCGTCGAAGCGGTCGAGGTCCCACAGGAGCTTCGCGACCGTCGTCGCTGGGGTCACTGATCGGGCGAACCCTGCTTGGGTTTCGAGCTCCGCTGCGGCTGCCGCGGACACGGCGCAACCCAGGATCGGAACGCTGCCAGCCACGTAGGCGGCGACCACCGCCTCAGTCGCATACGTCTTGCCCGCCCCGGGTCGCCCCTCGACCGGCAGCACGAACTGGTCCGAGGCGCAGACCCGCTCGACCATCACCGCTTGCTCGTCGGACAACTCCGGTCGAGACGCGACAACCGCTTCGACCGAGTTGACAGGGAGACGGTGTTCACCGGTCAACAACGTCTGAGACGCCCGGTCCAGCAGGGATTTCTCGATTCGGGCGAATTCGACAGTCGTCCAGCGGTTCTGGTTCGAACGGCGCTGTTGACCCCTCACCGAGGCTCCCGGGAGCACTGCAATGACTTGACCGCTGGCCAGGAACCGATCAGCCAGTTCACCGATCTGCCCTGCGGTGGCTTTGGCGTCGGTGAGCGCAGCGATCGACTCGATCACGTCCGAGCGACGGAACGTCGACGACCGCTCACACATGCCGTGCGCCCCGGCCAGCACAGTGAACAATGCCTCGGCGTCGGCGTCCGTCAGATCGACCGCTGCGGCGACTCCAACACATGCCTGAGCCTGTTTGGGCGTGAAGCCGACCTCGGCGGCCTCGCGCACCCAGTTCGCCGTCAGCGTGTCCGCATCGACGCTGTAGTCCTTCGACCGGCGCGTCTCGAGCGTCGCCACCTGCGCCGAGCGGGCCGAGCTGCGGCCGGTGGCGGCGAGTTCCTCCTCGATCTCGTTGCGGCGCTTCGAGAACAGTTCGATCACCTTGTCGGGCACGCCCGCGACCTCGGCGTAGCCGTTGACCGTTGGGGTGAACGCGATGCCGAGGCGTCGACTCAGCTCGTAACGCAGGTGGGCCTGGTACAGACAGCCGGCAGCCTTCGCATGATCGAACAGGGCAGATGACTCGACCGCCCGCCAGACACCCTTCTCGTCGTCGGTGTCGAACCGGGTCATATTCGCGGTCACCACATGGGTATGCAGCAGCGGATCACCGGCACGAGAGGTGCGGTGATCGAACGCCGCAGCGATCATCCCGTGGGTCTCGACTCGACGGCCTGACTGCGGTGACCGTGCTCGCACCGCGTGATGCTCGTAGTAGGCGACCACTTGATCGACCGCCGCCGTGTGGGCGTCCCTGACCGTCCCCGCGATCTGGGAACCCCCGAGCGCCCACAAGACGCTCACCGACTTCGGGGGCCGCAGCGTCAGGTCATAGCCCGGGCGGAACTTCTTCTCCGTCCGCGACGCAGCGAATCGCTGCAACTCCTCACCGCTGATCGTCCACGGAGTCGAGCCCCAGCCGTTGCCACCCCGCGACCCCAGCCCGCCGAGCAGATAGTGCTTCGGCGCCGCCACGTCCACGCCAGGCGCAGCCCCGGCGAGTTGCTCGCTGTACCGATCACCCTCCTGCAAGAGCCGGCGTACGTACTGCCCGGACACGCCGAGCGCCGAGGCTGCCTGCAGCACGTCGAAGGACCGGTCAGAGCGGATCTCGCCCGTCTTCGGCGAGGCCGATGCCTTCCTATGCACGAGCTGTTCACCCGTGAACGGGTCCAGTCCCGCCAACACGGCCCGGAAGTCATCCGGCGACACCTCGCCGCGAAGTCCGACCTCCTCAGCGAGCGAGCCGACCCACCGCCCCGCTGTCTCACCACGCCCGGTGTAGTAGTCCTCCGCCGAGGTCGCGACCTCGCCGATGTAGTACTCCCCCGCCCCTGGGGCGAGTAGACCGATGTTCAACATGCAGCACCTCACACGCTCGGGATCAACCTCCTAAGCGCGGGCCAAGGTCTCAGGTGTTGCGGGCAGCGCTGCACGCCTACACGGCGGCCGGCGAAACCTCCGGTGGCGGGCGGATGAGATCCGGCCGTCCGTTGAAGCCACGGCCACCCACTCGGGAACGGGGTCAAGTCCGCTCGGCTAGAGAGCGAGGTCGAGGTTGGGCCAGCCAGCCAGATCTCGGCGAAGCTGGCGGTCGTGGGTCACAAGTGCGATCGCCGCCTTGGTATTGCCGAAAGCGTCGGTGAGTTCTTCGACCAGGGTGATCGAGATGTGATTGGTGGGCTCATCGAGCAGCAGAACATGCGGTCGTCCAGCGAGCGCGAGCGCGATGTCGAGCCGCCGTTGCTGTCCCATCGAGAGTTCCGCCACAGGTTTGGACAACTCGGCTGCGGACAGCAGTCCGAGCGAGCGAAGCGACACCGTCGAAGCGCCCGGGTCCTGAGCTCGAATGTCTTGCAGCCTTGACTCGTAGACCGTGTGGGTGCTGCGCTCATCCCGGGACGGTGACTCTTGCGCGACCAGACCGATTCGCGCCTGTGGGGCGAGAGTGGCGATCCCGCTATCGGGCTGCAGGTGACCAGCGAGAACCGCGAGCAGTGTTGATTTGCCGACTCCGTTCGGCCCGGTGACCAGAAGCCGGGACTTGGAGGACAGCGCCACCGAGACAGGAACGATGAGCCGGTGAAAAACCGTCACCTCGTCGACGCGAACCAGCGTTGTTCCCCCGAGTGCAGGCAACTCGGGCATCCGAAACCGGAGCGGCGCCTCAGGCTTGTTGACTGCGTGGGCCGTCAGGTCATCAAGGCGACGGTTGACCGAGCGCACGAGCGACGGCGCTCGGGTTGCCCGCTGATGCTTGCCGGTGCCCTTCGGCGGACGCCACCCTGACTGGAGGCGGTTCTGTGCTGTCGAGAGGTCGTTCACGAGCCGTCGTTGCTCGCTCTGGTGCTGGTCGTACTCCTGGGTCCAGCGGGCCAATTCGCGCTCGCGCCCGGCGAGGAACCCGCCGTAGCCGTCCCCGTAAAGACGGGTCGTGCCGTCCTGGCTGGGGTCCAGGTCGAGCACCTTGGTTGCGATGTCGGCGAGAAGCACGCGGTCGTGACTGACCACGACGATGCCTCCCTCGCTGCCGCGGACGGTATCGGTGAGAAAGTCGAGGGCACGCTGGTCGAGATGGTTCGTGGGTTCGTCGAGAAGGAGGAAGTCATGGTTCGCTCCGAGCAGGCAGGCGAGACGGACTCGGTAGCGCTCGCCAACAGACATCTCCGCCAGGCGTCGGCTCCTGTCGGTGATCGCTCCGAGGGCCTCGAGGGCGAGGTCGACGCGGCGCTCGGCGTCCCACGCTCCGAGCACCGTCGCAGAATCGAGGGCGTCGGCGTACCGGAGCTCTGCTCCTGGTTCGGCATCAGCGAGAGCGCGGCCAGCATCGTCAAGCGCCTGGAGCGCGGTGCGGGCGTCAACGAGCTCGATCCCGACCAGCTGATCGACGGTGCGACGGACATCGGCTGTGATCTCCTGTTCGGCGATGCCGCAGCTGCCGACTCGACGGACGGTGCCGACATCAGGAGCTAGTGCGCCGGAGAGCACCTGCAGCAGCGTCGATTTTCCGCGGCCATTCTCGCCAACGATCCCGAGTCGCATACCTGGTCTGACGCTGACCGACACGTCGTTGAGAACGGCTCGGCCGCCGCGCTCGACCGTGATGCCGGAGGCGGACAGTTGGGCGCGCGAGCGGGCCCGAAGTTCTGTTGTGTTGCTCATCTCTTCGCTTCTCTAAATGCAGACGCCCACCTGCTCGGGGGCATCGCGCTGATCACGTACGAACGACCTGCCGTGCAGGCCGCGGGCTCAGTTCACGGCCCAGGGCCGTGCGAGTTCACCTAGTCGTGATCAGGAGAAGAGAAGCTGATACATGCACATTGATCATATCATCCGCCGATCAGCGGCCGCCGCCCTGATTGGCCGTGGGACGGCACGAGAAGACCGTCCCCGATGGTCGCCAACGTCGAACCTCGGGCACGATCGAAGCTCGTTCTTCGGAGGTACCACGGCGGAGCATCGTTCATGCTGGGACTATTCGCTCGCGGAGCGACGATCGGGCGGCCGATCATCGGACGAGCCTCCCAGCTTGTTGCGCCCGCGCAACAAGCCAGTCTGTGCCGACCCCTCACCACGGTTCCTGAGAGCCGACTCGACCGCACCCGAGCGCTCACGTTGACGCCGTGCACGAGGTCTCCACGGCGACGATCTGGGTGATCCATTCACGGAGCTGGGCGAACTCACGGAGCCGGTGCACGCGGTGCATGAACAGTCCGGCATCGACGGTGCGAGCGACGACCGGGGTGTGGTCGATGACGGCGACGACGGCGCGCCCCGAGACGTGCTCGACGTCGCGAGCATCGAGCGCCCGCCCCGGCTCGCTGATCACGACCAGTCCGTCGAGATCGGCCTCTGCGTGGTCGCACAGCGTGCGGACGCCGAGATAGTCGGGCCCTCGTAGCACGCCGATCCGAAGACAGCCTGAGGCCTTCTGGGAGCCGATGGGAGCTTCGCCTTCGAACGGGATCTCGTCGAGGTAGGACTGCAGGGTTCCGGCGTCGACGACGTCGCCTCGCTCGTCGTCGGCTGCGAGCTCGAGGTTGTCGGCCAAGGGGATCGGGAGCCCGTCGGCAGCGAGGCCGACGTGGGCGCACATGGCCGGGCGGTCGTGTGCGCTGATGTGGGTGGGTCCTCGGGCGGCGAGGGTTGCGGCGGCGGCGAGGGCGACGGTGGTGGTGCCGTGTCCTCCCCGTACGCCGATGAACTCGATGGTGGTCATGGTCTGCTCCTTGTCGTGGTGGAAGTTGGTGACCGGTGAACAGCCCGTCGGGGGCAGCGTTGACCGGTCAACGCTGAAGTGGTGACCGGTCACCGGGATCTCGGTGACCGGTACGTGCGGGCGGCGACGGGCTTCCCGAGCCGTCGTCGCCGACACGTTCATGACGCCCTCGTGGTGCGCTCGTGCTCGGCGAGCGAGTCGAGGAGCGACAGGGGCAGCCGTCGACGCAACCCGTCGGGCACCGAGGCGAGCTCGGTGCGGACTTCCAGGTGGTCGCCTGCGATGCGGGCGAGTCGGAAGTCGATGAGCCGGCCGAGGGTCCGGTTGACCTGGGTGTTGCGCCCGGTGCCGGTTCCGACGCCGAGCGATGCACCGAAGTCGACCAGGTCGACGTCGCACGCCGGCGGGGTCGTGGTCGAGCCAGTCGGCGATCCGGCGCACGGCGAGCACAGCTGACGGCCCGAGGATCGGGAGCCAGTAGGTCTCGACGTAGATGTGCCGTGCGTCGTAGCGGCAACCCTCGACCGGTGTCTCGACACTTCTCGACGGTGTCTCGACCAGACGACGCACCTGCATCGTCGGGTGAGCAACGAACCAGTCGAGGCTTGGACCGTGAAGTCTCGTGTCGCGTCGTCATCGGATCGCTCCCGGGGTCACGAGGTCGATCATGACGACAGGGTGTGTCAGTTTGAAACTGATTGACGCTGAAGCGTCAATTGACGGACCGACTGGAGCGCTGCCCGCCCCCTTGGGGGCCAGCCTGTGAAATCTCCCGTAGTCCGACGCCTGGACACGCGCTTAGGAGGGCATGCAGCCGAACGATCGTCCGACCTCGAAGCGACTCACGTCGGTGCCGACGAGCGGCGGCTCGGAGCTCAAGTTCGAGCTGCCGAGCCGGTCCGCCGGTGCTCACACCAGGACTTGCCAGATCGCTACTGCGCAGTCCTGCAGAGCGCCGAGCGCCGCACCATCACGGGCGATGCCGAAGTCCCTGGTCCGAGTCACACCGACGCCGTAGCCTCCTGAGTCGTGAAGCGCTTTGCGTTCTACGGCCGGGTCTCTACCGAGGACCAACAGGATCCGACGTCCTCGCGCAACTGGCAGCTCGCACGGTCGAGACAGGTCATCGAGCCGACCGGCGGTGAGATTGTCACCGAGTTCTTCGACATTGGTCAGTCACGCTCGTTGCCATGGAAGCGCCGTCCAGAGGCCGCCCGACTGCTGGACACCTTCCCTGACGAGAACCGCGGTTTTGATGCAGTCGTCATTGGCGAGCCGCAGCGTGCGTTCTACGGCGGCCAGTTCGGGCTGACCTTCCCGGTCTTCACTCACTACGGCGTCGGGCTCTGGGTTCCAGAAGTAGGCGGCGCTGTAGATCCAGGTTCGGAAGCACATGACCTGGTGATGGCCCTCTACGGCGGCATGTCGAAGGGGGAGCGCACCCGCATCAAGACACGAGTCCGAAGTGCCATGGCGTCCCAGGCCGCAATCGAAGGTCGCTTTCTCGGCGGTCGCCCTCCGTACGGGTACCTCCTTGGGGATGCCGGCATTCACCCGAATCCATCGAAGGCGGCAAACGGGCAACGGCTCCGCCGACTCGAGCTCGACCCGGTCGCCACCCCAGTGGTCCAACGCATCTTCGACGAGTACTGCGCCGGAACCGGACTGCATTCGATCGCCCAGGGTCTCAACAGCGACGGCGTTCTCTCCCCCTCCGCTCACGATCCCGCCCGCAATACGCATCGGGCCTCGGGGCGCGGGCTGTGGGCGAAGTCTGCTGTCCGAGCGATCCTGATCAACCCCCGCTACACGGGCTTCGAGGTGTGGAACAAGCAGCGCAAGGACGAGGTACTACTCGACGTCGATGACGTCGCCCTCGGCCACCAGACCAAGATGCGGTGGAACGACACCAGCGAATGGATCTGGTCTGCCGAGCCCGTCCATGAACCAATCGTCGCTCGCGAGCAGTTCGATGCCGCCCAAGCCATGTTCACCAGGAGCAAGGCCCGGTCTTCACGCCAGCCTGTCGAAGGCCGGCACTACCTCCTGACCGGACTGATGCACTGCCACCTGTGCGGGCGACGCATGCAAGCCCAGTGGAACCATGGCCAGGCCTACTACCGGTGCAAGTTCCCAGAGGACTACCCGAACCCGAATGGTGAGCATCCGCGCAGCGTCTATGTGAAAGAAGCTGCCATCACCCCCGGGCTCGACCGGTGGCTCGCAGAACTCTTCGACGACGAACACCTCGATGCGACCTGTCAGACACTCGCCGGCGTGTCCGAACCCGATCCGGCCAAGTCCGAACAGGACGACAAGCTGCGGATCGGGATTGCGGACTGCGACCGACGGATCAAGAAGTACCACCAGCTGCTCGACCACGACGTCGACCCCGCCCTCGCCGCTGCATGGATCACCGAAGCTCAGCGCGAACGAAAGGCACTCGAAGCTCAGCTCGGCGTGCAGGTCTCTGGCGACCAACTCAGCTCGAGCCAGGTGAAAGCGCTCGTCGTTGCGCTCCGCGACATCGTCAGCACGCTCGCTGCGGCCGACCCGACCGACAAGGCCGATCTCTACCAGGAACTCGGCGTCTCGCTGCGGTACGACACCAGCGGCACGGTCACAGTGAGGGCCCAACCCCGTGGGGTTAAAGTTCGTGTCGGAGGGGCGTGAGGCCCCATCGCTACACCTCGCGGATGTGCTGGTCCTCTGCGACCTTCGCTGACCACAGCCCGAACATCGACAGATTGGCCTTGAGCGAGCCGGGCACCAACGGCCAGTCGCTTCAGCTGCAGCCGATCGTTCTCGGGTGCTTTCGGCTCCGACATGGACGCCAACATGAGGGAACGCGGCAGCATCTAAGCCAACAACCAAGGGAGAAGGCGTTCAATGGGAACAGAAAGCAATCAGATACCGAGCCTCCGAGAATGCTCCAACCAGTCCGACCGGCCAAGCGAGAGGACGTGCAGGTCCCAGAGTTGGCCGGCAGCGAAGCAATGCTCCTTAAGGAGTGCCTCCTCGCAGAAGCCCACGAGCAACAGCGCACGCACAACCGAGTGATTGAAGCTGAACACCTCGGCGTAGACCTTGCGAAATCCCAGCCGCATGAATAGGTCGTCGAGGAGGAGGGCGAACCCTTCCGCTGCACGAAAGTCGGACCGAAGCGAGGGATGCAAGATGCCGCAGATGGTCGTGTGCCCAGCCCTCTCATCAGCATTCAATGCCGCGGTGTAGCCGATTGGCTCCCCATTCGAAACATTGGTAATTAGATACTCACAAAAGGTGTTGCGATCACGGCCAACGACCTCGTCGAAACCGGGCTGCGCTTCCCGAAACCTCCATCGATACGCCTCAGGGTCCTCACTGAAGAGCTCATAGAGCCATGTCGCATCTTGCGGAAACACGGCGCGAAGCCGGCACCATCTTCCGCGCATTCGGCGGTCAAGGCGGAGTAGGGGCGCGATGGGGCGCGGCTCAGTCGTCACAGCGTGGCGTCCGTACGCAGCGCTACGTAGAAGCTGTACAAATCCTCGCCACAATTCAGGGGAGTCGCCGGACCTGCGGACTCGGTGGACTCGGCAAGATCCTCGACGATCAGGACGACCATCAACATTGACAAGGAATCGAGATGGAGGTCCTCAACAAGGGAGGCATCGGGCTGAAGCAGTCCTTGTTCCAGACCAAGTTCTCTTTCGATCGCTTGATAGAATGCAGCCCCAGTCAAGAACGTCGCACCGGTCATGAGACAACAACCCGGACAACGAGGCCGGGGTGTCCAGCCCGATCGGTCGATGCATAGGTGGTGCTCAGTTCCGTCGAGCCGGGCATACTGGCGAGGAAGTCATATGGCCGGCTCGGGCAGGGCAGGAGGCTGTCGCCAGAATCAGCTACCGGTTCCGCAAGTCGCCTAGAGTTGTAGGTCTGTCCGAACCGGACTACATCGCCTTCTCGCACCCGTAGCTCCTGCTTCTCAATGCTCGGATCAACGCGTTTCACGGCGCCCGCTTCGCACCGTTCCAAGAGGCTTGGCGCTTGTGGCTCGCCCGCCGAACATCCCGAAACGCCACCAAGGGCGAGCACAACCATGCAGAGAACTGGGCGAGCGGTGCTACGCGCAGCGGTACCAAGTATGAAACGCAACATTGTTGGTCGGATTGAAGAAGTTCGAATCGAATAGATCACCAAACCGCACCAGATTCACGGTATCAGACAGCGAAGATACCGAGCCAAACGATGAGCCACCATTGAAGGTCATGTTCTGCCACGAGGTGGAGTTGGTGGTCTTTCGAAGTTGCCACGGATAGCCGCCTGGCCCTGTCCCGATAACCAATTCGCTGGCAACCTCAGCGGAGTTGCCGTCGTATCGCGATATCGGCACGGCCTGAACCGGTGCCCATACTGCTCCGGTCGAGTAGTTCACGAGCGTAAACGCCGCTTGCTGAGGACCAACGTTGTATGCGACTGCGGCCGCGGCGATCTGGCCGGAAGCCACATGAAATCCCGCGTTAAAGATGGGCCCGGCGGGCAGCACTTCGGTCCATCCAACCGAGTCGTTAATGGGGCCGCCCAGTTGTGGAGTACCGCTTGCCACCTCGAGACCCGCTTGGATCAGGTCGGTTGACCCGTTCTTCCATCCGCCGAGGCCCACCCAGATCGAATGCGAGCTTGCATGTGAGCAGTGACTCACGAACGACGGTTGCCTCCAACCTGCGCTCACTTGATTGATGCCATTGTTCTGGCTCTTGATTACGGTCGCTGACCAGTTGAGGCTGGTCGATGCTGTGAACCTCACGTCGGAGGTCGGGGTGCAGATCTTCGATTCGACGGCACGGAGTCTCGAGCCAACCCTGTTCCAGTCGGCGAGAGCTTTCGCGTCGGTGGGCCTGGCCGGGAGCCCCACGAGGGCATTCTCGGCGTCCGTGTGCTCGGTGGCGTCCCAAGCCAGTGGCGTCGAACGCTCATACCACTCGCTACCGTCCGCAAGCTTGTAGTGCGACACCATGGTGGCATTCGGATCACCGGGTGTTGCTGGGCGACCGTCGGTTGTTTGCCAGGAAGCAGAAACCGGAGCGATGGGGGTACACGACTGGGGATCACGCACCTCGTCTTGGGACCCGTCGCTCCCGTCGCCCCCGTCGACGCTCACCGGGGCTTCCGCTCCGGCGGAAACCGTCGAAACGGTGTTTCCTGCGACAAGTGCCAGGGTGGCTAGCAGACCACGACGCACCTTCATCTGACCTCCCAATCACACCGGGCAAGCGACTCCAGCCAATCCTAACTGAACTGGCGCGTTCGGACCGACGCAGCGCTGTAGCCGCCTGCCTCAGTGGGCCCCGTTGGCGGCCTCACCAGCCGACATCGGCGCCGTCGTCGATCTCGTCTGGCGTCGATTGGTCGATGGCGGGTTCCTTGGCGGCGCTGCGGCGGAGCGCGTCGGTGACGAGGTCGAACGGGTCTGGTCTCTCGCCGGGGCGGCTGTGGTGTTCGAGCTCGTCGGCCGGCTCGTCGTCGACGAGGTACATGCGGTTGGAGTGACGGCCTCGGCTGAGCCCGACATAGCCCATCTCTCGGTGCATGTCGTCGCTCGCGAGCAGCAGCCCGTGATCACACGTCCTGCCCTGGGCCTTGTGCACGGTGACGGCGTAGCCGTGGCGCATGTGTCCGGCATCGAGGTAATCGCTGTCGAGTCCGCGGTCGCCGTCGTCGGTCGAGATCGTGACGCTGCGGTGCCGGTGGTCGATGTCGGTGATCGTGCCGACGGTGCCGTTGCGGATTCCGTTCGGGTAGTCGTTGCGGGTGCAGAGCACCTGGTCGCCCACCTGGAACGGCCGACCACGAACCACGAGCGGCGGTCCCTGGACTTCGCCGGCATCGGCGACACGGAGTCGGGCGCGACGGTTGAGGTCGTCGACGTCCGCGTTGCGTCCCGCCATCATCAACGCCGAACTGCCGGCGCAGCGATGCGCCCACCAGTCGGCGACCATGGCGTCGCGCACGGTCTCGGCGTTCGGCGCAGTGACGACTCGGCCGTGATCGCGGAGGGCGCCGACGGCCACGTCGACGTGTCCGCCGCGGAGCTGGTGCAGCGCCCAGCGTTCGGTCTCGTCGTGCTGTCGTCGGTTCTCGGTGAGCATCAGCACTGGGTGCCGCTTCGCGAGGGCGGCGAGGACGCCGCCGGCCTGGATTTCGGGCAACTGCTTCGGGTCGCCGACAAGCACGACCTTGGTTCGGTGCATGGCTGCGTCGCGCAGCAGGGGTGCGAGGGTTCGGGTGCCGACCATGCCGGCCTCGTCGACCACGAGCACGGTTCGCTCGTCGAGTCGCTGGTCGCCTCGCTGGAGATCGAGGTTGAGCTTGGCGATCGTCGTCGAGCGGATACCTGAGCCAGCCTGCAGCTCGTGCGCCGCGGCGGCAGAGAGCGCGCAGCCGATCACCCGGTAGCCGGAGTGCTGCCACGCCTCGCGGGCGGCGTCGAGGCTGAACGTCTTGCCCGTGCCCGCCGCGGCGACAAGCACCTCGACCGCTCGACCCGACCGGCACATCTCCCGAACGACGGCGGCCTGTTCGTCGCTGATCGACGGTCGAGCCTGGACCGCACCCTCGACCGCCGAGCCGAGGGCGACCCCTTGTTCAGCCGTCTGACCGCTGGCGGCGAGGTCGACGACCGACCGCTCGAGGCGGACCATCTCCGCGGTCGAGAACACCGACCCGGTCCGCTGCTTCCACCCGACCCTGACCACATCGGGACGGCCGACGTATTGCCACGCCATCTCCTCGACCACCTCCATCGACACACCCGGAGGCAACAGGTCGATCAGACCGCGGATGACGTCGCGGCGGTCGAACGTCGAGTTCGACTCGGTCAACCCAACCGGGGAGGACAGCCGGGCGAACACCCGAGTTGTCTCGCCAGAGTCAACGACCGGCACCACTTGTCGGCCGGTCACCGCCGAGAGATCGGCGGGATCGATGCCGATGGTCAGGGCCTCCGTGCGCCATCTGGCGGTGTGGTCAGACAACCGTTCAGGGCTGACCACCTTCGCCCGACGGGTCTCCAGCGTCGACACCTGCGCCGCTCTCGCCGAGGTCAGTCCCCACTCGGCCATCGTGCGTTCGATCTGCTCGCGCCGCTTCGAGAACAACCCGATCAACTCCGGGTCGACCCCCTCGACGTCGGCGAGCCCATCGTGCACCGACGTCCACGCAACACCGAGACGGGCGGTGAGCTCATGACGCAGCTGCGCCTGGTACACGTACCCGCCCGTCTTCGCGTGCTCGTACAACGCAGTGGCGTCGATCGTGCGCCACCCGCCGTCCGCTGCTCGCACCGAGTTCGCCACCAGCACATGAGTGTGCAGCAGCGGATCCAGATCACGCGACGTGCGATGCCGGAACCCCGCCGCGAGGAACCCGCCCGTCGGCGTCCGCTCCACACCGTTACGGCCCGTCCTCGTGAACGCCGCCACCTCCTCCATGTACGCCACCGCCCGAGCAACCGCAGCCTCGTGCGCCGCCACAACCTGGGCCGCCACTGCGCGCTCGCCGAGACCCCACAGGAGCGACACCGACTTCGGCGCTCGGAACGTCAGATCCCACCCCGGTACCTTGCGGTTCTTCGCCCGGTGCAGCTGCTCACCCGTGCGCGGGTCAAGGCCGGTCAGCACCGCCCGCAGATCCTCCGACCGGACCAGCCCTTCAAGATCGAGCTGATGCGACGAGGCGAGCCAGTAGCCCGGCGCCTCACCCTCCTCGGAGTAGTAGTCCTCGATGCCGGAGACGACCTGGTCGAGGTAGTAGGACTCGGCGCCCGGCGCGAGCCGGTGAAGGTTCAACACGTAGCGCCTCCCCCACCTCTGGTCAGGGTCAACGCATCTGCGATGCAAGTCTGTGAACCCCTTTGACACGACCGATGAAGCGCGAGTCGGACCGGACCGAGACCAGTGACGCCGGCACACGGACGGCGACCGGGAGCTACCTCACTGCCGCTTGCTCCCCACACGTCACGAGGAACGACGTCGACCCGCTCAGCGAAGACGCTGTGGGCCCGGTTCGACCCGTCGCCAGCGGGGAACCACCCGCGCACCCCCGGCGCCCTACACGGCGTCAGGACAGAGCCTGGGCTCAGCACGCCGGAGCGCATTGCCGCCACTCGCGAAAAGGCGCTGTGGCGGTGTCGAGACTTCGGCAGCAGCGAGCCCCTTGGTCGTGTTCGTGTCCTGCGAGCCATGTCGGCCTCCCCGATCGGTGAGCGCCGAGCGGAGATCGCCCGACACGCTTCCCAAGCGCGCAGAGAGGATGCGGGAGCGGGGATTTCGTTCGGGATCTTCGTGCAGGCTGGCACCGGTGATCCGTCGTGACCCATAAGCGCGCCGACCCCGTTCAGGTGTCTTTCGCAGCGATATGTCCGGCGGGTTGCTGGTGCCGGCCTGGCCCCGCTGCTGGCCTGATCAGGAGCTTGTCCGCACCAGGTGCGTGACCCTTCTCTGTCCTGCCGTCGCGGTCCGAACCCAGGCCGGCACCAACCGGACACACCCACGAAGGAGGCGTCATGAACATGCTGACAGAACTGGTCGATCACGTCATCGGGGTCGACCCCGACCGCGACCGGGTCACCGCGGCGGTGATCGACTCGCGCACCCAGGGCGAGCTCGCCCGGGCCGAGTTCGCAGCGAACCCCGCCGGCTACCGGGCGTTGGTCGAGTGGGCCGATGACCACAGCACCGGCGACGGCCGGGTGTGGTCGATCGAGGGCACGGGGTCCTACGGGGCCGGGCTCGCCGCCACGCTCAGCGACGCCGGCGAGTGGGTCGTCGAGTTCGATCGGCCCGCCACCCGAGCTGCTCGCGACGGAGCGAAGAGCGACGGGCTCGACGCCGTGCGAGCAGCACGGGAACTGCTCGGCCGAGACAAGTGGGCCCAGCCCCGTGCCCGCGGGATCCGTGAAGCGATGCGGGTTCTGCTCGTCGCTCGCAGCGGCGCGCAGCGGTCACGGGTCGCGACGATCAACCAGCTCAAGGGCCTGCTCGTCACTGCGCCGACCGAGCTGCGCGAGGAACTCCGAGGGCTCACCACGGGCCATCTCATCAAGCGCTGCGCCGCGTTCCGGCCGGCCGGACGTGACGAGACCGCCATGACGAAGACGTCGCTGCGGATCCTCGCCCGGCGCATCCGCGCCCTGGATGCCGAGATCACCGATGTCGACCGCGAGCTCAAGAGCCTCGTCGTCGAGGTCGCGCCGCAGCTCCTCGACGAGTACGGCGTCGGACCCGTCTGCGCCGCCCAGGTCTACGTGTCGTGGTCCCACCCCGGACGCTGCCGCAACGAAGCATCGTTCGCCCGCCTCGCCGGCGTCGCGCCGATCGAGGCCACCAGCGGACAGACCCAGAACCGTCACCGGCTCAACCGCGGCGGCGACCGCCGACTGAACCGGGCGCTGCACACCATCGTTACCGTCCGCATCCGCTACGACGCCGAGACCCGCGCCTACATCGACGCAGCCATCGCTCGCGGCAAGACCAAGCGAGACGCCACCCGATGCCTCAAGCGCTACGTCGGACGACGCCTCTACCGGCTCCTCGAGAACCCGCCAGAACCCCTTGACGCTCTATAGGAGCATCGCGACCTCTGCGGATGCAAGTCCCGATCGTCGAGGCTCGGTCTGCCGCGACCGTGGTCACCGGTGAACGCGACGCGGTGACCGGTGAACGCGATCTGGTCACCGGTGAACACGAGTACGAGTGAGGCTCACCACACACCGACGATTCAGCTGAACGCACCTCCACAAGCCGCTGCGAGCGCAGCGACCGGGCCGCGACGGAAACGTGAGGAACCAACGCGTACGGGCTCGTGGCCCGGTGCTCCGCTCGGCGGCGACGACACCCGCTTCCCTGTACCAAGCGGGTGCTCCGCACTCCCGGAGCTTCGGTCGCTCTTCAACAATTCTCGGATTTCTTCGCCCGAAGCAGCCGCTCCGAGTCCTTAGGAGGGGCATGGACCGACCTGTCGCCCCACCCATCGAGTCGACCGGGCGCCGACCGATGCAGAGGCTCGACCAAGTGGCGGTGAGCGTGCCGTCAGGTCCACCGGCGCTGACACCGAAGCTCGCGCGGGCGCTGCTCGCCGTGCTGCGCGCCTCGGCCCCCAACATCAACGGGTCGACTGAGTGTCCCAGCGGGGACGTAGCGTCCTGACCATGCGATTCGCGTTCTACGGCCGAGTGTCCACCGAGGACCAACAGGACCCCGCCAGCTCCAAGCAGTGGCAGCTCGCTCGGTCGACGGCGCTCATCGAACCGGCCGGCGTGGTCGTTGCCGAGTACTTCGACATCGGCCAGTCCCGATCGCTGCCCTGGAAGCGGCGACCCGAATCAGCCCGGCTGCTTGCCGACCTACGCAACCCGGACCGAGGGTTCGACGCAGTCGTGATCGGCGAACCTGCCCGAGCGTTCTACGGCCAACAGTTCGGACTCACGTTCCCAGTGTTCATCCACTACGGCGTCGAGCTGTGGGTACCCGAGGTCGGCGGCAAGGTCGACCCCGGATCCGACGCCCACGACATGGTCATGAGCCTCTACGGCGGCATGAGCAAGGGCGAACGCAACAGGATCAAGGTCCGCGTCCGCAGCGCCATGGCATCCCAGGCCGCCACCGAGGGCCGCTTCCTCGGCGGACGGCCTCCCTACGGCTACCTGCTCGGCGACGCCGGCCCCCACCCCAACCCAGCGAAAGCAGCCGCCGGCCAGCGCCAGCACCGTCTCGAGATCGACCCCAGCGCCGCGCCTGTCGTCCAGCGCATCTTCGACGACTACCTCGCCGGTCGAGGATTCCGGGCGATCGCCGAGGCGCTGACCGCCGATGGCATCCCGTCCCCCAGCGCGCACGACCCAGCCCGCAACCGACACCGCACCGCAGCCAACGGCGCCTGGGGCAAGTCCGCCGTGCGGGCCATCATCGAGAACCCCCGATACAGCGGCCGACAGGTATGGAACCGGCAACGCCACGACGAAGTACTCCTCGACGTCGACGACGTCGCCGCCGGGCACGAGACCAAGCTCCGCTGGAACGATCCCGCCGACTGGGTGTGGTCCAACGACCTCGCCCACGAGGCGATCATCGACGCCGACACCTTCGCCCGAGCCCAGCAGCAGACGCGCCGCCGGCGCGCACCGGCCGAACACCGTGAAACGCCCCCGGGCCAAGCGGGTCTACCCGCTGTCCGGGCTGGTGCGCTGCGGTCTCTGTGGCCGACGCATGCAGGGCTCCCACAACCACGGGCACAACAACTACCGATGCACCTACGCCGACGAGTACGCGCTGACCAAAGGCATCGACCACCCCCGGGCGCTGTACCTCCGCGAGGACCGAATCACCTCCGGCGCTCGATCGGCTGGATCGCCACCGTGTTCGACGACGAGCACACGGAATCAACCTGGCAAGCCATCGCCGAGGCCCAGCAGCCCGACGAAGCTGCAGCTGCTCGGCGAGAAGCAGCTGAGCGGAAGGTCGCCGACTGCAGGGACCGGCTCGCCAAGTACCGCGCCGCCCTCGACGCCGGCGCCGACCCGCTCGTCGTCACCGGATGGATGCGAGAGGTCCAGGGCGAACAGCTCGCCGCAGAGCGCGAGCTGGGACGAGCGACCGACACCTCGAACGAGCTGACCCTCGACCAAGTGCGAGCCCTCGTAGCCGGCGTCCGCGACGCCGTGTCCATGCTTTCGACGGCCGATCCCAAGCTCAAGGCGCAGGTGTACGCCGAACTCGGAATCGAAGTGACCTACCAACCCAACGAGGGCCGGGCTCTGGTCTCTGCCCGTGTAGGACAGTGCGTGTCGGAGGGGGGACTTGAACCCCCACGCCCTTGCGGGCACTAGCCCCTCAAGCTAGCGCGTCTGCCAATTCCGCCACTCCGACGTGGCCCCCACATCTCTGCGAGGCGAGCGGTCACACTAGCGCGTCGGCAGCAGCGGCTCACAACGAGGACCGCTGATGGGACCACCGATGGTGATGCATACTTCTGGATACATCACGACCAAGGAGCTTCTGGCATGGCCGGATTCGATACGTTCATCCTGTTCGCCGCCGAGTACTCGGATCTCGCGGCAGCGGAGTCCGACTACCAGACGGTGAAGGACCTCTACTACGAGCTCGGTCTCGTCGACACCTTCGACGCCGCAGTCATCGAGAAGAAGACCGACGGCAAGGTCAAGATCGTCAAGAAGCACGAGGAACCGCTGCGAGTCGGTGCTTGGCTCGGCGGCGGGCTCGGCCTGGCAGCCGGTGCGGCAATCGCGCTCTTCCCGGCTGCTGCGATCGGCGGTGGTCTTCTGGCAGGCACCACCGCCGGCGGCGCGGCACTCGGCGCACTTGCCGGCCACACAGCCGCCGGGATCCCACGCCACGATCTCAAAGAGCTCGGCGAGGCGCTCGACGCTGGCGACGCCGGCTTGATCGTCGTTGCGGCGGTCGACGTCGAAGGGCGCGTCGAAGCGGCCTTGAAGAAGTCGGAGAAGCTGCTCAAGAAGCAGGTCAAGGCCGACCGCAAGCAGCTCGAGAAGGAGCTCGAGGAGGCCGAGAAGGAAGCGTCGGCCGGCTGATCGGCCGCCGACCCTCGCCTCATGAACCCGTCTGTGAACTCGCCTGCTGACAGCAGCGGCTCAGCCGTCGACCCTCCTGATGGACGGGCAGACCGCCGGGAGAAGGCAGTACCGGGCGCGGGGGTTTCGGGCCGGGCCGGACGGCTGTTCGGAAGCAGCGGTGCGGGCCGCCGGACGACGACGGCTGTTGCGGAGTTCGGCAACGTCGATCGGAACATCTATCGAGCAGTTGCAGCCACCCCCACACCGACTCTGGACGAGACGTTCCGCAAGGTCTCACTCGTTGCCGACCACTCGATGCTGTGGATCGGAATCGCCGGGGTGACCGCCCTTCTGGGCGGTCACCGAGGACGACGGGCAGCGTTCGATGGAGTCGTGTCGATCGCGGTCAGTTCGGCCGTCGTCAACGCGACCCTCAAACCGGCGCTCCCACGGGAGCGACCCGACCGCGAGTTACACCAGGTAATAGTCGCCCGCCACGTTCCGCTGCCGAAGTCGACTTCGTTCCCGTCGGGGCATTCGGCGTCAGCGTTCGCGTTCGCTACTGGCGTCAGCGGCGAGCTCCCAGAACTTGCTGTACCGCTGAGACTCGCGGCGGCCGCGGTCGCATGGTCACGGGTCCACACCGGGGTGCACTACCCGGGCGACATCATCGTCGGGTCGCTGATCGGCGGCGCCGTGGGCGAGACGGTCGGCTGGGTCAGACGCCGTCACGAACGCCGACTCGGGCGGCTCTGAGCGCTCTCAGGCGTCGAGCAGCATGGCCATGAGCAGGGTGTTGAAGCCCAGCAGCAGGCCGATCACGACGGTGATGCGATCCAGGTTCTTCTCCATGACGGTGGATCCGGCAGCCGATGCGCCGAGCCCGCCACCGAACATGTCAGATAGTCCGCCTCCGCGGCCCGAGTGGATCAACACCAAGAAGATCAAGGCGAAGCCCAACCCGAACTGCAGCACCCACAGGATGATCTCGACGATGTCCACGGCGGCAGAGGCTATCAGTGGTTGCGGTACTGGACGATCGCCGCGAACTCGTCGGCCTCGAGGCTCGGCGCCGCCGACCAGTGCGCCGTCGATGTCGGGCTGTGCACATGAGATCAGCGATGTTGCCCGGCTTGACCGAACCGCCGTACTGGATCCGCACCGCCGCGGCGACCTCCGAGCCGAACTCGGCCGCTACGACCCGAACGGATGTGGGCGCACATGTTCTGGGCGTCCTCAGATGTGGCGGTGCGACCGGTGCCGATCGCCCAGATCGGCTCGTAGGCGATCACGAGCGAAGCCACGTGCTCGGGGGTCACCCCGGCCAGCCCGCCACGTATCTGACCTTCGACCTTCGCCTCAGCGCCGCCCGCCTCGCGTTCGTCGAGCGTCTCGCCACAGCAGACGATCGGTGTCATGCCCTGGACCAGGACCGCCTTGGTCTTCTTGTTGACCTGCTCGTCGGTCTCGCCGAAGTACTCGCGGCGCTCGGAATGCCCGACGATCACGTGGCTGACGCTCAGCTTGGCGAGCATCGGCGGGGCGACCTCGCCTGTGAACGCGCCCTTGTCCTCCCAGTGGCAGTTCTGGGCACCGATGAGGATCTTCATCTTGTCGGACTCGATGACGGTCTGGATCGAGCGGATGTCGGTGAAGGGCGGGTGCACCGAAACGTCCACCGCGTCGTGATCGTCCTCGTCGAGGCGGTAGTGCAGCTTCTGCACTGCCTGGATCGCCTCGAAGTGGTTGTGGTGCATCTTCCAGTTGCCGCTGATGATCGGCTTGCGTGCTGCTGCCATTTCGTCCTCGATCCTGTTTTCGGGCGCTGTGTCGTGTTCGGTGCGGTGGTTGCCGTGGCGGTATCAGGCGTTGCTGGCGGAGCGCAGCGCCGCCAGACCGGGCAGGTCGCCCTGTTCGATCAGCTCGAGCGATGCGCCACCGCCGGTCGAGATGTGCGACACATCGTTCGGCCAGGCCGAACTGGGCAACCGCCGCGGCCGAGTCGCCGCCGCCGATGACGGTGAAGCCACGGCAGTCGGCCACCGCCTGAGCGACCGCGCGGGTGCCCGCTTCGAAACGCGGGTCCTCGAACACACCCATCGGACCGTTCCACAGCACGGTCCGGGCCTCGGCGAGTGACGTCGCCGAACTCGGCCGCTGATCCGGGGCCGATGTCGAGGCCCATCCAGCCGTCGGGCAGGGATCGCCCGAAGTTGCGCACCTCTCCCCCGGCAGACGGGTCACCGATCTTGCCGCCAGGTCCAAGCCCTACGACGTCTGAGGGCAGGTGCAGCCGGTCGCCGTGCTCGTCGAGCAACGGCCTTGCACGTGTCGATCTGGTCGGGTTCGCACAGCGAGTTGCCGATCTGATTGACCCATCGCGGCGAAGAACGTGAAGCACATGCCGCCGCCGATGACGATCGAGTCGGCGATGCCCAGCAGCGCCGTCAGCACGCCCGAGCTTGTCGGACACCTTCGATCCTCCGGTGATCGCCACGAATGGCCTGGCCGGCTCGGAGCGAAGGCCCAGGAGAACCTCGACCTCCTTGGCGAGCAGCCGGCCGGCAGCCGACGGGAGCCTGGTCGGCGGGCCGACGATCGAAGCGTGCGAGCGGTGCGACGCACCGAAGGCGTCGTTCACGTACAGGTCGTGGCCGGCGACGAGCTCATCGACGAAGGCGGAGTCGTTGGCGGTCTCGCCCGGGTTGAAGCGCAGGTTGTCGAGCAGCGTGACGTCCGGAGCGAGCTCGGACAGGCGTGCACGGACCGGCTCGACCGAGTACCTGGGATCGGGGGCCCCCTTGGGCCGGCCCAGATGGGTGCACGCCGTGACGCGGGCGCCGTGCTCGGTCAGCCAGTTCAGGGTCGGCAGGGCGGCCCGGATGCGTAGGTCGTCGGCGATGACCCCGTTCGCGACAGCGGCACGTTGAAGTCGGCACGCATCAGCACCGACTTGCCCGAGACGTCGCCCAGGTCCTCCAGCTCCGGCACTCCGAACTTCATGCTGCTCCCTCCATCAGGACACGCGCACCGGTTCTGTGGTGCGTCACCGCGGCGATCACCGCGACGACGCACCACAGGCGAACGCTGGGTCGATCAGTGGTTGGCGGCGCCTACGACCTTGGCCAGGTCGACCAGACGGTTGGAGTAGCCGGTCTCGTTGTCGTACCAGGAGAGCACCTTGACCATGTTGCCCATGGCCATGGTGAGGCCGGAGTCGAAGATCGAGCTGTACGGGGAGCCGACGATGTCGGACGCAGACGAGCGGCTCCTCGGAGTACTCGAGGATGCCCTTGAGGCGACCCTCGGTCGCTGCGGCCTTGAACGCCGCGTTGACCTCTTCGACAGTGACTTCCTTGGCGAGAACGCCTGTGAAGTCGGTGATCGAACCGGTGGGGATCGGCACACGCAACGAGGTGCCGTCCAGGCGACCCTTCATCGACTCGAGCACCAGCGAGGTGGCGCGGGCGGCGCCGGTCGAGGTCGGAACGATGTTGACCGCGGCGGCGCGGGCACGGCGCAGGTCGCTGTGGGGGCCGTCGACGAGCATCTGGTCGCCGGTGTAGGCGTGGATCGTGTTCATCAGGCCCTTCTCGACACCGAACGCGTCATCGAGGACCTTGATCAGAGGAACGAAGCAGTTGGTCGTGCACGAAGCGTTCGACACGACGATGTGCTTGGCCGGGTCGAACGTGTCCTCGTTGACACCGACGACGAAGGTTCCATCGGCGCCGCCGGCCGGGGCCGAGACGATCACACGCGGCGCTCCACCCTCGAGGTGGGCAGCGGCCTTGTCACGGTCGGTGAATATGCCGGTCGACTCGATCACGACGTCGACTCCGAGGTCACCCCAGGGGATCTCTGCAGGGTTGCGGTGCGACACGACCTTCAGCACGTCGCCGTCGACCTCGATGCCACCGTCGACCGCCTTGATGATGCCCGGGTAGGTACCAGCGACCGAGTCACGCTTGAGCAGGTGCGCCATGGTCGTCAGCGAACCCAGATCGTTCACTGCGACGAAGTCGATGTCGGCGCCCTGCGCCTTGGCGGCGCGGAAGAAGTTGCGCCCGATTCGGCCGAAGCCGTTGATGCCCACACGGATGGTCATGTTGTTCCTCAGGAGTCGATCGGAAAGAAGCCCCCAGTCCAGCGGGGACCCCGCCCTATGCGAGCAGATCCGGCCAGTCGATGCCAAAACAGTGGCCGCTGCGAGCACAGCCGCCTCCTGCCGGCAAGCTCAGGGCTCGATCAGCGATGCCAGAGCCGCGCCGAGCAGATCCGGCTCGTGGGCCAGGCCACCGGGTGTCGCCAGCGTCGCCGGCACGGCCGGGTCGACGCCCGCCGCCGAGCCGATGGCGGCGGGGTCGTAGAGCACAACATCGGGTTCGAGGCCGTGTCTGTGCAGTGCATCGACGTGCGCTGAGACGCCGTAGCCGGTTGTCTCACCCGGCTGTGGCCGCAGATTGCATACGTAGACCAGTTGAGCGGAGGAGCGACGCACAGCTTCGGCGATGCCCGGGACGGCCGTCGCTGCCAGCACGCTCGTGTACAGGGATCCGGGCCCGAGCACGATCTGGTGTGCTTCGATGATCGCCTCGACCGCTTCCGGGCTCGCTTCGGCACCTGCCGGTTCGACTGCGACCCTGCACAGGTCGGAGCGCCCGCTGACCGCGACCTGGCCGCTGACCAGCTCGCCGCCCGTGGACGACCCGGTCAGCTGGACCGCGTCGCGGGTCGCGGGCAGAACTCTCCCCTCCGCCCCCAGCAGCGACGCGATCTCGTCGAGCGCTCGGACCAGATCGCCTGCCGACTCGGTCATGGCCAGGATCAGCAGGTTCCCCATGGCGTGGCCGTCCATGTCGCCCCCGACGAAGCGATGATCCATCGATCGCCTGAGCGTGGAGTCGTTCGGAGAGAGCGCCACCAGGCACTTGCGGAGGTCTCCCGGTGCAGTGGCCGCGCCGACGGCACGGAGCCGACCGGTCGAACCCCCGTCATCTGCGACCGACACGACCGCGGTGACATGGTCGGTGTAGGTCCTTACCGCTCGCAGGCTCGCTGCAAGGCCGTGGCCGCCGCCGATCGCCACCACCTTCGGGCCATCCGATGCACTCACTTGGCGACGTCCCGGTGTCGCAGGCGGGGTTCGATGCCCTGGCCGCGGAGCCAGACCGCCGCACGTTCGGCCATCGACACTGAGCGGTGCTTCCCGCCGGTGCAACCGAAGGCGATCGTGAGGATCGACTTGCCCTCCTCGAGGTAGGCGGGCAGCAACAGCTCCAGCAGCGGGTAGAGCCGTGCCAGGAACTGCTCGGTCAGCTCGAACGACGCGACGTACTCCTGGACCTCTACGTCGAGTCCGGTCTTGGGTCGCAGGTCGTCGACCCAGTGCGGATTGGGGAGGAAGCGGCAGTCGAACACCAGGTCAGCGTCGGGCGGCACACCGTGCTTGTAGCCGAACGACAGGACCGTGACCTGAGTCGATGACCGCCTCGCCTCGTCCCCGAACAACTCGACGACCCGTCGGCGCAGGTCGTGGACGTTCATGTCGCTCGTGTCGATGACCACGTCGGCAGATTCACGCACAGGTGACAGACGCGCACGCTCCTCGTCGATGGCGCCCTCGACTGATCCGACCTCGAAGAGCAGCGGGTGGCGTCGACGGGTGTCTCCGTAGCGCCGCACCAGGGTCGGGTTGCTGGCGTCAAGGAAGACCGTGGTGACGGAGGCGCCACTGCCACGCAGCTCGTCGAGCGCCGGCCCGACCTCGAGCAGGTCGCTTTCGGATCCGACCACCAGACCCACAGGGGTGGTGGCGTCGGACTGGAACCGGGCGAGCTCCGCGACTTTCGGGATCAGTTCGGACGGCAGGTTGTCGATGACGAACCAGCCCAGATCCTCGAGCGTGTTACCGACCTGGGTTCGCCCCGCACCAGACAGACCCGTGACGACGACGAACTCGACCATGACTGAAGGCTACCGGGCTGCGGACGAGGCCCTTCAGCAGCGTTCGAAGCGCAGGAACAACAGCCGCGGGATCGTCGCTGCTTCGAGGTACTCGGGCGCCCGCGCCAGGAATCCGGGCGGTGGGGACGGCTCCTCCATGCGCACCAGTTGCAATCCCAGATCCGCGGCCGTGTTCAGATAGCGAGAGAGCGGTCGGTGGAAGAACCGGATGAACACACCACGTTCGACCTGTTCCTCGGTATCGCCCTCGACTAGGTACGCGCCGATGCGCCAGTACTGCTCCGGCGGGTCGATCATCTGGTCGTCGATCCAGCCGCTGCCGGGGGTCTGCAACAGCGGGTGGTTGAGCAGGAACAGGAACCTGCCGCCGGGTCGCAGGACCCGCGCCACCTCGGCCAATGCTGCGTCCAGGTCCTCTATGTGCTCGAAGACCAGGCATGCCACCGCTGCATCCATCGAGGCGGAGGGCAGTGCCAACGCTGCGGCCGACCCCTGCGTGTAGACCGGTCCGCCACCACGCTCGGACGCCACCTTCACCTGCGACATCGCCGGGTCGACGCCCACGGCATCCATCGAGTTGAGCTCGGTGGCCATCCGTGCCACCTGTCCCTCGCCGCAGCCGACATCGACCAGTCGACCCGAGTCGGGTAGGTGCAGGTGGATGAGCGGCAGGATCTGCTCGGTGTACTCGGGATCGACCCCGTCGGTGAACTCACGCTGCCACCACTCGGCGTGGTGCTCCCATGGGTCAGTCATGAGCTCCTGCTCGCTCCCGTTCACCGACTCGCTCAAGTCGGTCCGGAGTGCAGCTTCTCGTAGATGGCCTCCGCGACCGAATCCGGCAGCCAGCTGAACGACTTGAGACGGTCGAGCTCGGCCGTCTTGAGAGCACGGATTCCACCGACCTCGTCGAGCAGCCGCTGCTTGCGCTTCTCACCGAGCCCCGCCACGTCGTCGAGCACCGACGCTGTCATGCGCCGGTTGCGCAGCTGTCGGTGATAGCTGATCGCGAACCGGTGGGACTCGTCGCGTATCCGCTGCAGCAGGAACAGCGCCTCGGAGCCCCGGGGGATCTCGACCGGTTCCGACCGCCCCGGCAGGTAGACCTCTTCGAACTGCTTGGCCAACGAAGCGACCGGGATCTCATCGGTCAGCCCCAACTCGTCGAGCACCCGAACAGCGACGCCCAGTTGCCCCTTGCCGCCATCGACGAGCAGCAGCTGTGGCGGGTAGGCGAACTTGCCCCGCTCGGCGACCGGCTTGTCCTTGTCCGCCACGTAGGCGTTCAGCCTGCGGGTCAGGACCTCTTCCATGGCGCCGTAGTCGTCGTTGCCCGCGACGTTCACCTTGAACCGGCGGTACTCCGACTTGCGCGGCAGTCCGTCCTCGAGCACGACCATCGACCCGACGTAGTCGGTGCCCTGGAGGTGACTCATGTCGTAGCACTCGATGCGCAACGGGGCTGCCGGCAGCTCCAGGTGGACCTCGAGGTCGTTGAGCGCCTTGGCGCGCGAGTTGTGGTCCGACGCCCGCTTGAGGCGATGCCGCGTGAAGGCCTCTTCCGCGTTGCGGGTGACCGTCGCCGCCAGCTCACGTTTGGCGCCGCGCTCGGGGTACCCGGATGTCGACCCTGCTCCCCCGCCCCTCGCTGAGCCACTCGGTGTACATGTCGGCGTCCTCGGGGATCGTAGGCACCAGCACCGTCTTCGGGAACCCGACTGCCGGTTCGTCGCCGTAGACCTGCTCCAGCACGGCTGCCATGGTCTGCTCGGGGCTCAGGTCCATGACCTTGTCCAGGACGAAGCCGAAACGGCCGACCACCCTCCCCTTGCGCACGAAGAACACCTGCGCGGCGGCTTCGAGCTCGTCCTCGGCCACCCCGACGACGTCGACGTCCTCGTTGCGGTCCCCGACCATCTGCTGGCGTTCGATCGCCCTGCGTACGGTCGCCAGGCGGTCACGCAGACGCGCCGCCTGTTCGAACTCGAGCTCGCCGGCGGCTGCGGCCATCTGGGACTCGAGATGGCGCAGCACCGGCTCGTGGTCGCCGTCCAGGAAATCCATCAGCGACTCGACAAGGCTGTCGTAGGCGGCCTTGTCGATCTCGCCGACGCAAGGCGCCGAGCACTTCTCTATGTGGAACAACAGACACGGCTTGCCCAGACGCTCGTGACGGCGCAGCTTCGCGTCAGAACACGTGCGCACGGGAAAGGTCCGCAACAGCTCGTCGAGCGTGTCGCGGATCGCGTAGGCGTGCGCGTACGGTCCAAAGTAGCGGGTCCCCTTGCGGCGCCGACCCCGCATGACCTGGGCCCGGGGCCACTCGTCGGAGAGCGTGACTGCCAGGTACGGGTAGCTCTTGTCGTCGATGAGGCGGACATTGAACCTCGGCCGGTGCTGCTTTATCAGGCTGTACTCGAGCAGCAGCGCCTCGACCTCGTTGTGGACCTGGATCCATTCGACCGACGCCGCGGCGGCGACCATCTGGGCGGTACGGGGCGGAAGGTTGCGCGGATTCTGGAAGTAGTTCGACAACCGGTGACGCAACGACTTGGCCTTGCCGACGTAGATCACCCGACCGTCAGCGTCCTTGAACTGGTAGCTGCCGGGTGTGTCGGGGATCGTCCCTGCGGCCGGTCGTTGGAGCATCGTCGCGAACCTATCGCCGCTCCGATGGAACACCGGGGCGACATGTGCTGTTCACCTGGCGAGGAGCGGGCTACGCTCCACAGCGCCGGCCTGGTATCCGGCAACATCAACCCCTGAGGCCGACATCCCCGTGGCGTGGCGACCAGGCTGTCCCCACCGGCTGAATCTCAGGAGTCTTCACAAGCGCACGGGCGATCGTGCGCCGAGGAGGTCCCAAGACAATGCTGCGACTCCAAGGACCGCTACCCGAGCGGTACACCGAGGCATCCGACGACGAACTGGCCGAACGCATCGCTGCGGCCAAGGCGACGCTGGGTGAACGGGTGTTCATTCTCGGGCACCACTACCAGCGAGACGAGGTAATGCGCTGGGCCGATGCCCGCGGCGACTCGTTCCGCCTGTCCGTGCTCGCCAAAGAACGGACCCAGGCGGAGTACATCGTCTTCTGTGGCGTGCACTTCATGGCCGAGGCGGCCGACATCCTCACTTCTGACCACCAGCAGGTGGTGCTCCCCGACCTGAACGCCGGCTGTTCCATGGCCGACATGGCTGACATCGACACCGTCGAAGAGGCGTGGGAGGCGCTCGGCGAGGTCACCGACATTGAGAAGGTCGTGCCGATCACTTACATGAACTCTGCGGCCGACCTGAAGGCGTTCGTCGGCAGCCACGGCGGCGCCGTGTGCACGTCGACCAACGCCCGGGCGGTGCTCGAATGGGCGCTGCGCAGCCCGGACGGGCCCCAGGCCAGCCAGGTCCTGTTCTTCCCCGACCAGCACCTGGGACGCAACACCGGACACCAGATGGGCTTCGCCGAGCACGACATGGCGGTCTGGAACCCCCGCCAGGACCTCGGCGGCCTCGACGAGTCGACCGTCAAGGACGCCACCTTCCTCCTGTGGAAGGGCCACTGCTCGGTTCACCAGCGCTTCAAGCCGGCCCACATCGCCGACTTCCGGGAGCAGAACCCCGGAGGGATCGTCGTCGCACACCCCGAGTGCTCACACGAGGTCTGCGCGGCGGCGGACCACGTCGGATCGACCGACTTCATCATCCGGACAGTCGAGGCCGCTCCGACCGGCTCGGTGATCGGCGTCGGAACCGAGATCCACCTGGTGCAGCGCCTGGACGCCGAGACGCCCGACAAGACCGTGGTCTCGCTCGACCCGCTGGTGTGCCCGTGTTCGACGATGTTCCGCATCGACGGTCCACACCTGGCGTGGACGCTCGAGAACCTGGTCGACGGCAACGTCGTGAACCGCATCACGGTCGATCCCGAAACCGCGGACTGGGCGCGGGTGGCACTCGAGCGGATGCTCGCTATCACCTGATCCGCGCCCAGACCCGCTGATCGGAACGTGACCGAGTTCACGGTTGACCAGCGCCGGCGCATCTGGACAATGGGAACACGCGTCCCGCCACACGTGTTCACCTCGGTGACACTTGCGGCGTCCACGAGCATCAGCTAAGGCGCCCTTGACACGACCCGTATCATTCAAGTCGGTCGCTGGGCGAAGAACCTGCTTCTCCGCGCGCACCTCGCCCGGCATCCGGCCGGACGGGAAACAGAACGAGGTAACCCAAGTTGGCGAATCAGCGAGCAGAACGTGACGAAGAAGATCTCGTTCGCATGTATCTGAGCGATATCGGCCAGTACCCACTGCTGACCAAGGACGACGAGGCGCGCCTCGCTCAGGCGATCGAAGCGGGCACCGCTGCCGCCAAGGAGCTCGAGGAGGGTGGCACCAGCCTCTCCCCCGCCCGCAAGCGGGAGCTTCGCCGACTCGCCCGCGCCGGCGAAGAGGCAGAGCGCACGTTCGTGCAGTCGAACCTGCGACTGGTCGTGTCGATCGCCAAGAAGTACCAGGCATCCGGGCTGCCGCTGCTCGACCTGATCCAGGAAGGCAACCTGGGCCTCATGCACGCCGTCGAGAAGTTCGACTGGCGCAAGGGCTTCAAGTTCTCCACCTACGCGACGTGGTGGATCCGCCAGGCGCTCACCCGCGGCATCGCCAACACAGGGCGCACGATCCGCCTGCCCGTCCACGCCGGCGACACCCTGTCGCGACTCCAGAAGGCCCGGATCCGCCTCGAGACCTCGCTCGGCCGTCCGCCGACCCTGGCTGAGCTGGCGGCCGACCTGGAGATGCCCGAGGCCAAGGTCACCGAGACGCTGCGCTTCGCCGCCGACACACTCTCGCTCTCGACCCCTCTGCGAGAGGACGGCGACGCCGAGCTCGGCGACATGGTCGAGGACCGCGGTGCCGAGTCTCCGTTCGACGCAGCTGCGATCTCGCTGCTGCCCGAGGAGATCAGCCGTCTGCTGTCGCCGCTCGACGAGCGCGAGCGTGAGATCCTGCGCCTGCGCTTCGGTCTGGACCGCGGCGAGCCCCGCACCCTCGAAGAGGTGGGCGAGCACTTCAATCTGACCCGGGAACGGATCCGCCAGATCGAAGCCCGTGCCATGTCGAAGCTGCGTCACCCAAGCGCCGACACCGGAGCGAAGGACCTGCTCAGCGTCTGAGCTGGGGCTTCAGAGCTCGAGCTGGGGCTTCAGAGCTCGAGCAACGGCGCCAGGAACTGGCCGGTGTAGCTGCCTGCCACCCTGGCGACCTGCTCGGGCGTGCCCTCCGCCACGATCGTGCCGCCACCGCGGCCGCCCTCGGGACCCAGGTCGATGATCCAGTCGGCGGTCTTGATCACGTCCAGGTTGTGCTCGATGACCAGCACTGTGTTGCCCTGATCGACCAGACGGGACAGCACCGTCAGCAGCTTGCGTATGTCCTCGAAGTGCAGGCCGGTGGTGGGTTCGTCGAGCAGGTAGATGGTGTGCCCGGTGGACCGCTTGGCGAGCTCGGACGCGAGCTTCACGCGTTGCGCCTCGCCGCCCGACAGCGTCGTGGCAGGTTGACCCAACCGGACGTAGCCGAGGCCGACGTCGACCAGGGTCTGCATGTGGCGGGCGATGGTCGGCTGGTTCGAGAAGAAGTCGAGCGCCTCCTCGATGGGCAGGTTCAGGACCTCTGAGATGTTCAGCCCCTTGAAGGTCACCTCCAGGGTGTCACGGTTGTAGCGCGCGCCCCTTGCAGACCTCACACGGCACGTACACGTCCGGCAGGAAGTGCATCTCGATCTTGATCGTGCCGTCGCCGGAGCACGCCTCGCAGCGACCACCCTTGACGTTGAAGCTGAACCGGCCGGGAAGGTAGCCGCGGATCTTCGCCTCGTTGGTCTGGGCGAAGAGCTTGCGGATGTGATCGAACACCCCGGTGTAGGTCGCAGGGTTGGAGCGGGGCGTCCGCCCGATCGGCGACTGGTCGATGTCGATGACCTTGTCGAGCTGGTCCAGACCCTCGATCCGCTTGTGCAACCCCGGCGGCACCTTCGAGCCGTAGACGTGCTGCATGAGCGACCGCAGGAGGATGTCGTTGACCAGCGTCGACTTGCCCGAACCGGACACACCGGTGACCGCCACGAAGCAGCCGAGGGGGATGTCGACATCGATGTTCGTCAGGTTGTGCTCGCGGGCGCCCTTGACGCGCAGCCGACCGTCGCCGATCGAGCGGCGCTGCTCCGGCAGAGGGATCGAACGCTTTCCGGCCAGGTACTGACCGGTGACCGACTCCTTGGCCTTGAGCAGCTGTGGGTAGGTGCCGGCGTGGACGACTCGGCCACCGTGCTCGCCGGCGCCGGGGCCGATGTCGACGATGTAGTCGGCGACGCGGATCGTGTCCTCGTCGTGCTCGACGACCAGGACGGTGTTCCCGATGTCACGCAACCGTTCCAGGGTCTCGATCAGCTTGTGGTTGTCGCGCTGGTGCAGGCCGATCGACGGCTCGTCGAGCACATAGAGCACTCCGACGAGCCCGGAGCCGATCTGTGACGCCAGACGAATGCGCTGGGCCTCTCCACCCGAGAGCGTCGCAGCGGAGCGGCGAGAGCGACAGGTACTCGAGCCCCACGTCGCACAGGAACTGAAGCCGGACGTTGATCTCCTTGAGGATCCGCTCCGCGATGAGCGCCTGTCGGTCGTCCATGTGCAGGTCGACCAGGCGCTCGGCGGCCTCCTGGATCGACATGGAGCACAGCTCGTCGATGTTGAGCTCGTCGATCGTCACGGCGAGGGCCAGCGGGTTGAGTCTCGCCCCGTTGCAGACTCCACACGGCACGAGCCGCATGTAGCCCTCGATGGCGTCGCGGGCAGAGTCGGACTCGGCTTCGCCGTGACGCCGCTTCAGGTACGGGATCACCCCCTCGTACTTGGCCGAGTAGGTACGGGTGCGCCCGTAGCGGTTGCGGAACTTGACCTCGACCCGTTCGCCTTCGGTGATGCCGTACAGAAGCAGCTTCTGCTGCTTCTTGGGCAGGGACTCGAACGGATGCTCGCAGGATCGATGTCGAACTCGGCACAGACGGTTTCGAGCAGTCGGTGGAAGTACTTCGCGTGGCCGGAAGCCCACGGCGCCAGGGCGCCATCGCTGACCGAGAGCTCGGGGTCTGGCACCACCAGCTCGGGGTCGACCTCGAAGATGGTGCCGAGCCCGTCACAAGCCGAACACGCGCCATACGGGGAGTTGAACGAGAAGTTGCGTGGGGCGAGCTCGTCGAAGCTCTTGCCGTCCGATGGCCTGGACAGCTTCTCGGAGAACGTGAGCAACTCGGCCTCGGCGTCGTCGGGAGCGTCCTTGCCCGGGACCAGCTCGATCTGGGCGACCCCCTCGGCCAACTGCAGCGCCGTCTCCATGGAGTCGGTCAGACGACGTTCGATCCCGTCGCGCATGACGAGGCGGTCGACGACCACCTCGATCGTGTGCTGCTCGTAGCGGGCCAAGCTCGAGCTGGACGGGAAGGTCGTGGACCAGTCCGTCCACTCGAACCCGGCTGAGGCCCTGTCCGGCCAGGTCGACGAAGAGCTGCTCGTAGGTGCCCTTGCGGCCCCTCACGACGGGTGCCAGCACCTGGAAACGGGTGCCCTCAGGCAGATGCAGGATCCGGTCGACGATCTGCTGGGGAGTCTGACGGACGAGCGCCTCACCCGTCTCTGGGTCGTGCGGTACGCCGACGCGGGCGATACAGCAACCGCAGGTAGTCGTATACCTCGGTGACGGTGCCGACCGTCGAGCGGGGGTTGCGTGAAGCGGACTTCTGGTCGATGGAGATTGCCGGCGAGAGTCCCTCGATCACGTCTACGTCGGGCTTGTCCATCTGGCCGAGGAACTGACGGGCGTAGCTCGACAGGGACTCGACGTAACGCCGTTGCCCTTCGGCGTAGATGGTGTCGAAGGCCAGCGACGACTTGCCGGAGCCGGAGAGACCGGTGAAGACGATCAGCTGGTCGCGGGGCAGCTCCAGCGACACGTCGCAGAGATTGTGCTCGCGGGCACCACGGATGACGATCGTGTCGGCCGGATGGTGAGCGACTGCTCGCTTCTTGGGCGCAGTGCTCTTCTTGGCGGCTGCTCGGGTCTTGGCGGCTGCTCGGGGCATCGCCGGGCAGCCTACCCCAGCCGAGTCGCCCCCGAACAGGTGTTCTGTTGCAGGTGGTCGGACCCGCCGCTGGCATACTGGCCGCAATGGGCTCGAGTTCAGGACAGCTGTTCCGGATAACCACCTTCGGCGAGTCACACGGCGGAGGCGTCGGCGTGGTCCTCGACGGATGCCCACCGCGGCCGGAGCTGACCGAGGACGACATCCAGCCCGACCTCGACCGAAGAAGGCCCGGTCAGAGCCGTCTGGTCACCCAGCGCGACGAGGCCGACAGGGTGGAGATCCTCTCGGGTGTCGTGGATGGCCTGACTCTGGGTACGCCCATCGCGATGCTCGTTCGCAACAAGGACCAGAACTCAGGCGCGTACGACCACATGTCCGACGTGTACCGGCCGTCTCATGCCGACTGGTCCACCGAGGCCAAGTTCGGGATACCGCGCGGTGGCAGGGGGTGGCAGGGCCTCAGCGCGCGAGACGATCGGCCGCGTGGCGGCGGGCGCTGTCGCCCGCAAGCTCCTCGCCCAGAACGTGGGGGTCGAGGTTCTGGCCTGGGTCAGCCAGATCCACACGATCCGCGGTCGAATCGACTCGTCGCTGGTGCGTGCGGAGCATGTCGAGGCCCATCCGACCCGTTGCCCGGACCCCGAGGCCGCCGAGGAGATGGCCGGCGCGATCGAACGGGCACGCCGGGACGGCGACTCGCTCGGTGGCGTGGTGACGTGTGTGGCGCGCCTTGTTCCTCCGGGATGGGGCGAGCCCGTGTTCGACAAGCTCGAGGCCGACCTGGCCAAGGCTCTCATGTCGCTGCCGGCGTCGAAGGGCTTCGAGATCGGCTCCGGCTTCGCAGCGGCGGAGATGACTGGCATCGAGCACAACGACCCGTTCGTACCCGGCCCCGACGGGCGTCCCCGCACGACAAGCAACCATTCGGGCGGCATCCAGGGCGGCATCTCGAACGGCGAGGAGGTCACCATGCGGGTGGCGTTCAAGCCGACTGCAACGATCTCGTCGCCCCAGGACACCGTCACCCGCGACAACGAGGCGACGGTGCTGGCGGCCAAGGGCCGCCACGACCCTTGCGTGCTTCCGCGAGCGGTGCCGCTGGTCGAGGCCGGTGTGTTGTTGGTTCTGGCCGACCACTGGCTACGTCAGCGGTCGGTTACGGGGTGAACGAGCGGGAGGTGGCCGGGGCTGCAGGGGCATCCCTCCGCAGCATCGTCCCAGGAACGCCGAAGGCCGCGGGGCGGGTGTGGCTCCTCAACGGCATGTGGCGCGGAGGTGTGTCGGGTGCGACGACGCCCATCGTCTTTGCTGGCGTGGTGTGGGCCGGGTCGTTGTCGGACACCCAAGCGGACCCTGACTCGATCACTTCGACCACTTCGTTCTCCAGCAGTTCTCTGACCGAAGTGGCGTCGTACATCGCGGCCGCAGCCTTGTACGCACTCCTGGCGACGTCGATCGGCTCGGTGACCGGCCTGTTGCTCGGGGTAGTGGTCGGCGCAATGGCTGCGACGCTGGACGTGGCCTCCGGTTGTCGACTCAGACCGACGCTCTCCGCAGGTGTCGTGATTCTCGGCAGTGCTGGCGGTGCATGGTGGGCGGTGGTTGGTCTGGATCCTGACGGCCCCGTCGTCGTTCGTTTGGCTGCAATGGCACCGTTCGCGGTGGGGTTCCTGTCCCTGGCTGTTGTCCGCATGGAACGCTCCTCAGCCAACGAGTCGATGGAACAGGAACTCGGTGAGAGAGGAACAGCCAGTCAGCTGTGAGGCGTTGCGCAGAGCTCGCTCGTCGAGATGGCCACGTTCGAGAAGGGCGATGGCCAGGTCCACGCCGACCCCCGACGGCTGGCGGGCGATCACCGCACAGATCGCCTCTTCGGGAGGCCGTGCGATCAGGCCGTCGTAGGCACGAGTGCCCCCAGAAGCAGGTCGGTGGATCTCGACCATGTCGGCGGCTCCGGTCCTGTCGAGCTGGCGGAGCATGCGTTCGCGACGCCGCGTTCCGGAACGATCGCGGGAGAAGGGGATCTCGAGGCCAACCCGGACCCTGGGGCCACTCGCCGTGACACCAGCCAGGCCCAGTGCGGTCCACGACGTCAGCAGCGCTGCTGGTCCCGCCCAGATCTGCCAAGCTCGGAGGCGTTCGTGTGGATCCGGGGGCCATCCCGACAGCCTGAACACGCCCGGCGCATCGGTCGGTCGCCAGTTGCCGTAGGAGAGGTGGTGATGGCGGGCACTGCGGTCGAGGCCTGCTTCGGCTGCCTGCGCCACGGTGAACAACCCTGTCTGCGTGCCGGCGACGCGTAGGAGTCTACGACGCCGCGCGACACGGACGCCCAGGTTGGGCATCTCGGGGGTCGGTACGGGTAGGTCGGGGTCGACACGCTCGGGCGGTCTCAATTCCGGCCAGCCGGCATCGACCACTTCCGAGCCGACCTTGCCAAACCGTCGTGTTTTTCCGAACAGTTTGGCAAGGTCGGTAGTGGGTTGGGGGCTACTCGTCTGATCGGAATCCCGGAATTCGGTCACGTCGGCGTTCCTTCGCGTCGTTTCTCCGAGCCTGTGGGCAGGAGGGAGGCAGAGGTGCCGTCAAGTCGCCGAAGGTGCCCGGCGCGGGCGGTGGACCAGTTCAGAGGCTGGCGCTGCGGAGCTCGCGCTTCAGCTCCTTGATCTCATCACGAAGCCGCGCTGCCTCCTCGAAGCGCAGGTCGGCCGACGCCTGGTTCATCTCGTCCTCGAGCACCGAGATGAGCCTTCCCAGATCCTCTGGAGGCACGTCGGCGAACTGTTCTGCGCGGGCCTTCTCCCCCGGCCGTTGCTTGCGGCGACCACGCCCGGGGAGAGGCGCTGAGCCGTCCGACCCCCGTAGGTCAGCGAGGATGTCGGTCACCGGCTTGGACACCGACCGCGGGTTGATACCGTGCTCGGCGTTGTAGGCCTGCTGGAGACCGCGGCGGCGGTTCGTCTCGGAGATGGCACGTGTCATCGAGTCCGTGACCCGGTCCACGTACATGACCACCGTGCCGTTCAGGTTGCGGGCAGCTCGCCCGATCATCTGGATCAGCGATGTCTCGGAGCGCAGGAAACCTTCCTTGTCGGCGTCGAGGATTGCGACCATCGACACCTCGGGGATGTCGAGTCCCTCGCGGAGCAGGTTGATGCCCACCAGGACGTCGAACTCGCCGAGCCGCAGGTCACGTACCAGCTCGATGCGCTGAAGGGTGTCGACCTCGGAGTGCAGGTACCTGACGCGCACCCCCATCTCGAGCAGGTAGTCGGTCAGGTCCTCGGCCATCTTCTTCGTGAGGGTCGTGACCAGCACCCGTTCGCTGTTGTCGACACGTTCGTTGATCAGCGACAGCAGGTCGTCGATCTGACCCTTGGTTGGCTTGATCACGACCTCAGGGTCGATCAGGCCCGTGGGACGGACGATCTGTTCCACGACCTGAGCGCTGTGCTCCACCTCCCAGCGCCCCGGAGTGGCGGAGAGGAAGATCGTCTGCCCGGCGCGCTGCACCCACTCCTCGAAACGCAACGGGCGGTTGTCGGCCGCGGAAGGAAGCCGGAAGCCGTGCTCTATCAGCGTGGCCTTGCGGGAACGGTCGCCCTCGTACTGCCCGTGCAGCTGCGGGATGGTCACGTGGGACTCGTCGATGATCGTCAGGTAGTCCGACGGGAAGAAGTCCAGCAGCGTGTGGGGTGCCTCACCCGGGCCACGGCCGTCCATCGGCGCCGAGTAGTTCTCGATCCCGTTGCAGAAGCCCATCTCCTGGAGCATCTCCAGGTCGTAGTCGGTGCGCATGCGCAGTCGCTGCGCCTCGAGCAGCTTCCCCTCTCGTTCGAACAGCGCCAAGCGGTCGGCCAACTCCGACTCGATCCGCCCGATGGCCGCGTGTAGACGCTCGTCGGAGACCGCGTAGTGCGTGTTGGGGAACACGACGACCTCGTCCATGTGGGCGACGCGCTCCCCTGTCACCGGGTCGACGACCGAGATCGATTCGACCTCGTCACCGAAGAGCTCGATGCGAACAGCGGCCTCTTCGTACGCGGGGTGCACCTCGATCACGTCGCCACGAACACGGAACTTGCCACGTACGAGGTTCATGTCGTTGCGGTCGTACTGCAGCTCCACCAGCCGGCGCAGCAGCTCCCGCTGGTCGACCTCCTCACCGACACGTGCGGCGAACAAGCGCGACGCGTACTCGTCGGGCGAGCCGAGTCCGTAGATGCACGACACCGAAGCCACGACGATGACGTCACGACGGGTGAGCAGCGCCGAGGTGGCAGCGTGTCGCAGACGGTCGATCTCGTCGTTGACCGACGAGTCCTTCTCGATGAAGGTGTCGCTCGAGGCTATGTAGGCCTCGGGCTGGTAGTAGTCGTAGTAGGAGACGAAGTACTCGACCCGGTTGTCGGGGAAGAACTCGCGGAACTCGTTGGCCAGCTGCGCGGCGAGCGACTTGTTGGGGGCCAGCACCAACGTGGGGCGCTGCACCTGCTCGATCGTCCATGCGATGGTCGCGGATTTGCCCGAACCCGTGATACCGAGCAGCGTCTGGAAGCGCTGCCCCGTGTTGACCCCCTCCGCCAGCTCGGCGATCGCCTTCGGCTGGTCACCAGCCGGCTGGAAGTCGGACACCACCTTGAACGGGCGGATCGCCTTCGGCTGAATCCGCGTCGAGGGAATGCTCACCCGCGGATCGTACCGACTGGGACCGACATCGAACCGGCACTCAGGTGGGGATCGATTGGATCCAGGTCCACGCCCGGTCGATCTCACCATCGAGCTCGTGCGGCAGGCCGTGGTTGTCGATCACGAAGTCGGCCTTGGACAGCCGGTGTTCGCGGCTCGCCTGCTTGGCGATACGGCTGCGGGCGTCCTGTTCGCTGAACCCACGGTGCTCGATCAACCTGGCGACGGCCACGTCGGGGTGCAGGTCGACGACGATCGTGCCGACCATGCCCTGCCAGCCGGACTCGACCAGCAGCGGCACGTCGAGGATCACCACGTGGTCGGTCGCTTCCAACCCGTCCAGGCGACGCTGGATCTCCTCATGCACCCGGGGATGCACGATCGCACCGAGATCTGCCAGGGCGGTCTCGTCGGCGAAAACCAACTCGGCGACAGCCGCCCGGTCCAGCTCGCCGTCCACCCCCACGATGCCGGGTCCGAACCGTTCGACCATCTCGGTGAACACGACCGTGCCGGGCTGCTGGAGCTCACGCACGATCGCGTCGGCATCGACTATCACTGCGCCCTTCCCAGCCAGTCCAGTCGACACTGTCGACTTGCCAGATCCGATTCCGCCGGTGAGTCCGATGAGTCGCACCGGCGAACCCTACGACGCGCCGGCTCCCGACCCGGCGACCGGGTGCTGACCGCGCTGCGATTGGCTGAGTCCAAATTCTCTAGGTCGACCGACCTAGCGCCGATAGGCAGTCAGGACCTGCACGGGCACGCCCATGTCGGTCGACCGAGAACCGAACGCCAGACCGATCGCCGTCCACGCAGGTGCGCCATGTCGACACCCACAGACCACCAAGAGCCGACCGCTCCCAGCGCCTTCGAGGAGCCGCCGACCCCGGGGCTGCTCGACCGCCTCAAGTCGCGAGCCGCCAGCGATCTGCGCAACGCGATGGTCGATCCCTCGCTCAACCCCTCCGGCGACTTCGACATCGTCGTGCAGACCGAGCGCGGACGCATGGGAGACCGCGTTGCAGGCTTCAACGGGCTCATCACCGCGATGCGCCTGGCGACCACCGCCGTCTCCCTGCTGCTCGTGTCGACCACCGCCGATCCCAGCCTGCAGCTCCGGCTGTGGACAGGGGTCGTCGTCGCATACGCCATCTTCAGGGCGTTCCGCCCCGTCACCTACGCTGACGATGTCGCATCGCTGGCCCGGGTGCTCGGCGAGGTCGCTCTGCACGTCGTCGCCGTTGCCGCCACTGGCGCGTGGCAGTCGCCGCTGATATTCACCCTCCTGACGGCGGTGATAGTCGCCGGGCTCGCCCGCGGGTTCGGGTTCTCGTTGCGCGTCGCTCTTGCAACAGTGGTCGCGATCAGCTTCGTCTTCGTCGAGTCCACAGCAGATCGCCGTGAGGCCGTCGTCACGTCGGCTTCGTGGTCTGCCATCGTGCTGCTCGTAGCGATCGTCGCCGGGTACGCACGGCGCATCTCAGGCGAGGCGGACCGCGAACGCGAACTCGCCATCGATCGTCTCGGGCGCCTGGCCGATGCCAACGCCCTCCTCTTCTCGCTGCACCGCGTCGCCCAGACCCTGCCGGCGTCGCTCGACCTCGGCGACGTGCTGGACTCGACGCTCAGCCGCATGAAGTCGCTGATCTCCTTCGACAGCGTGGCCGTGCTTCTCTTCGACGAGACCGACGCCCACTGGGACGTGGTGCGTCATCAGGGACTTGCCGTCCCCTCCCGACTCGGTCCCACTGAGTTGGCGCCTGGTCTACGTCGGGCCGTCGCGGAGAACCGACTGGTCCACATCCCGAACCTGTCGGTCGAGTCCGGGGGTGGCCTCTCGCCGAGGGCGGGATCGGGCATCTACACCGTCCTGGCGGCCCGCGGCTCGATCATCGGCCTGCTCGCGATCGAGCACGGCGACTTCGACCACTTCACCGTCCGCGATCAGGAGCTGGTCGAGGGATTCGTCGCACCGGCCGCGCTCGCTCTCGACAACGCCCGCTGGTTCGCGCGACTGCGAACCGTCGGCGCGGACGAGGAGCGGACCAGGATCGCTCGTGACCTGCACGACCGGATCGGACAGTCGCTCGCGTACCTCGGCTTCGAGCTCGACCGCCTCGTCGACCGTGACCAGGCAGGCGATCGCATCACCGACGACCTCCAGCAGCTGCGCAACGACGTCCGCGGCGTGACCCGCGAGGTCCGTGACACCCTCTACGACCTGCGCACCGACGTCTCCGAGGAGACCGGCCTGGGTCAGGTCCTCGAGGGCTACGTATCCCGGGTCACCGAGCGCTCGGAGCTGCGCATCCAGGTCGAGGCCGACCGCGGTGAGCGCCTGCCGATGCTCCAGGAACGTGAGATGTGGCGGGTCGCCCAGGAAGCACTGGCGAACGTCGAACGACACTCCAACGCCACCGCCGTCAGGGTCGTCTGGCGGTGTGACGGCGAACGTGCACTGATCGACATCACCGACAACGGGATCGGTTTCGACCAGCAGAAGGCCGGCCGGATCGATTCCTACGGTGTCCTGGGCATGCGTGAGCGGGCCTCGAGCATCGGCGCCACCCTGGAGATCGTCTCCGCCCCTGGGCGGGGTACACGAGTGCGCTGCATCCTGACCCCGACCGAGGTTCGACCGGACAGCAGCTCGTCGGTCAAGGGTGCGCCGGCACTGTCGGAGCTCGCTCCGGGCATCGGCGGGACGACGACGCTAGATCCGACCTCGACGACGACCGTCACCGAGGATCGCACCGAGAACGGGGGGTTCTAGATGAGCATCAGGCTCATGCTGGCAGACGACCATCGCATGCTCCGAGAGGGGCTGAGGCGGTCCATGACCGACGCCGGCTTCGACGTTGTCGGCGAGGCTAGCGACGGGGTCGAGGCCGTCACGCTGGCCGATCAACTGCACCCCGACGTCATCCTCATGGACGTCACCATGCCCAACTGCGACGGCGTCGAGGCGTGCCGACAGCTCAAGTCGATCGGCACCGACAGCCGCATCGTGATGCTGACCATGCACGCCGACCAGGAGGTCCTGACGAACGCGATCCGCGCCGGCGCGATCGGCTATCTGACCAAGGACTGCTCGACCAGGGAGATCGCCGATGCGGTCCGCATGGCTGCCGAGGGGGACACCGTCCTGTCGCCGCAGCTGGCGCGCTCGATGCTCGCCGAGGTGCGCAAGCTCGACGAGCCGCGCACGCCCGAGGACGACCGTGTGGTCACCAAGCGTGAGGAGGAGGTCCTCCAACTGATCGCCGACGGTTGCTCGACCCCGGAGGTGGCGGAGCGTCTCTACATCTCGCAGAAGACGGTCAAGAACCACCTGGCGTCGATCTACCAGAAGCTCGACGCCCACGACCGGACCCAGGCGGTCCTGCAGGCGGTCCGCATGGGGATAGTGCACCTCGACTGAACACGGACGCCCCGCCGTCGTACCGCCCCGCTGGGCCCGACGGACCAGGAATGGTCCATACGGCCTATCAAGGCGGGACCGTTGCCACCGATACCTACTACGTGCGGGCTTCAGCGGACGAAGTTCGTACGACACCGAACACCGAAGCACCGAACAAAGGGACCTGATCCGATGACCACCCAGTACAACTTCCTCAAGACCTGGCTCACCTCGTACGCGAAGTCCGAGCGTGGCGCCTCCCTCGTCGAGTACGCGCTGCTCGTCGCTCTGATCGCCGTCGTGGTGATCGGTGCGGTCACGCTGCTCGGCGGCACCGCCGAGGACAAGTTCTCCGAGGTCTCCTCGAGCCTCTCCGGCTGATCGAACGACACAGCACAGCATCGTTGGAGGGGCGAGCCCATGGGCTCGCCCCTCCAACGCGTCCGGGCCCTGCTGGACCGGGAACACGTCGAGCGATCGACGTTCGGCCGATCAGCCGTCGAGAGAACTGCGGTCGACGTAACGCAGTCCCGTCGGCGACATGAGGCCGTCGTCGACAGGCAGCTCGACGGCGAAACGGACCCTGTGCGACGGCAACACGTGCTCGCTGACCAGCACGACGCGCCCGGCGTCGCTGCGGGTGATGCGCTCGGCCACGAGGACCGGGGACCCGGGCGGCACGTCGAGGAGCGCGGCGTCGGCGTCGTCCACCAGCGAGGCCCCGATCGTCTGGGTCGCCCCGCCCAACACGACCGGCAGCTGCTCCAGGAAAGAGGCACGTTCCACGTCGTCGCGGGACAGCGCTGCGCCGATCTCCTCGGGACACCAGACGGTGACCCTTCCGATCGGCACCCCGTCTGCCAGGTTCAGACGCCGCACCTCGAGCACCACCGGTTCGGCCAGCAGCTCTCGTACCCACGAAGGGGCCGGCACGAATCCGAACGACAGGATCTGCCGTTCGGAGCGGACGCCGGCCGAGGACAGCTGCGCCTCGATGGTGCCGAGGTGGTCGAGCTCCTGGCGGATCGGTTCGCCCACGGCCATCCAACCGAAACCCTGGCGACTCTCGACCAGGCGTTCGGCACGCAGCACCTCGAGAGCCCGCCGGACAGTCACCCGACTGGCGTCGTAGTGCGCCGACAGGTCCGCCTCGGACGGCAGGACGCCGGTCCGGGTGAAGTCGCCTTCTCCGATCCGACGCCGTAGATCCTCGGCTATGACCTGGTAGCGGATGGTCCTCACGAACTTGTAGTGTACTTGTATTCTTCTGTTGCAAGTCGCCCGTTCCAGCCGAGCCAAGGGAGCTCCATGACCGCCACCGCATCCACCCCGATCGAATTGGTACGTGGCACCTACGCCCGCTTCGACGAACGTGTCGACGCCGCCCGTGCCCGCCTGGGTCGCCCGCTGACCCTGGCCGAGAAGATCCTGATCGCGCATCTCGACGATCCCGCTGCCGACTTCGAGCGAGGGGTCACCTACAACGACCTGCGACCCGACCGAGTAGCCATGCAGGACGCCACAGCCCAGATGGCGCTGCTGCAGTTCATGACAGCGGGCCTCGACTCGGTCGCGGTTCCCTCCACGGTGCACTGCGACCACCTCATCCAGGCAAAGGAGAACGGCAGGGTCGACCTGCTCGCTGCCGAGCAGAGCAACGCCGAGGTCTACGACTTCCTCGAGTCCGTATCGGCCCGCTACGACATCGGCTTCTGGGGACCGGGCTCGGGCATCATCCACCAGGTCGTGCTGGAGCAGTACGCCTTCCCCGGCGCCATGATGGTCGGCACCGACAGCCACACGCCCAATGCCGGCGGCCTGGGCATGATCGCGGTCGGTGTCGGTGGAGCGGACGCGGTCGACGTCATGACCGACTTCCCGTTCAACGTGCGCTGGCCGAAGCTCATCGGCGTCCACCTGACCGGCGAGCTCAACGGCTGGTCCGCCCCCAAGGACGTCATCCTCAAGGTTGCCCAGATCCTGACGGTCAAGGGCGGAACCGGCGCGATCGTCGAGTACTTCGGCCCCGGCGCCAACTCGATCTCGTGCACCGGCAAGGCGACCATCTGCAACATGGGTGCCGAGATCGGGGCGACCACATCGGTGTTCGGCTTCGACGACGCCATGGCCCGCTACCTCAAGGCCACCGGGCGTGAGGAGATCGCCGACGCCGCCACGGCGATCGCCCACCACCTGCGCGCTGATGACGAGGTCCTGGCCGACCCGTCGGCCTACTACGACCAGGTCATCGAGATCGACCTGTCGACGCTACGCCCCCACATCAACGGGCCCCACACACCAGACCTGGCACGCGAGGTGTCGGCGCTCGGCAACGAGGCGCACGCCGAGGGATGGCCGCTCGAGATCAGCTCTGCTCTCGTCGGCTCCTGTACGAACTCGTCCTACGAGGACATCACCCGCGCAGCGTCGATCCTGCGCTTCGCCGCCGACAACGGGCTGTCGGTGAAGGCCCCACTGATGATCACCCCCGGGTCCGAACAGGTCCGTGCAACGATCTCGCGCGACGAACTGCTCGCCACGTTCGAGGCCGCCGGCGCGACCGTGCTGGCCAACGCCTGTGGCCCCTGCATCGGACAGTGGTCGCGCGCCGGCAGAGGCCAACGATCACACCAACACCATCGTCACCAGCTACAACCGCAACTTCCCCAAGCGCAACGACGGCTCGGCAAACACCCTGGCGTTCGTCACGTCGCCCGAGACCGTCGTCGCCCTCGCTCTGGCGGGAACCCTCGACTTCGATCCCGCTGACGGACTCGCTCACGAACGCATCGGGCGAGCAGGTGCATCTACCCGAGCCCGGTCGGCGAGGAGCTCCCGGCGCTGGGGTTCACCCCCGGCGAGAACACGTTCGTGGCACCTCCTGCCGACCGCGCCAGCGTCGAGGTGAAGGTCTCCCCCGCCTCTGACCGACTGCAGCTGCTCGAGCCGTTCGCAGCCTGGGACGGCGAGGACTACCTGGACCTGGCGATCCTGGTGAAGGCCAAGGGCAAGTGCACCACCGACCACATCTCGCATGGCCGGCCCGTGGCTCAAGTACCGCGGCCACCTCGAGAACATCTCGGGCAACCTGTTCCTGGGTGCGGTCAACGCGTTCACGGGCGCTGCCGGCGAGGGCAAGGACCAGCTCGACGGCGCCACCAGGTCGTACCCCGACATCGCCAAGCACTACCACGAGGCCGGCCAGGCCTGGGTGGCCGTCGGCGACGAGAACTGGGGCGAGGGGAGCTCGCGTGAGCACGCCAGCCATGGAGCCCCGCTTCCGTGGCGCCAAGGCGATCATCGTGCGCAGCTTCGCTCGCATCCACGAGGCCAACCTGAAGAAGCAGGGCGTCCTGGCGCTGACCTTCGCCGACCCGTCCGTCTACGACACCGTCGGCGAGGACGACCGGATCAGCATCACCGGCCTGGCCGACCTTGCGCCCGGGAAGTGCAGGTCCAGTGCGTCCTCACCAAGCCCGACGGCACCGACAGCCGAGTTCCTGACGAACCACACCATGAGCCCCGAGCACATCGAGTGGTTCAAAGCGGGGTCCGCGCTGAACATCATCCGTCAGCGCACCGCCTGACCCGATCGGCGCCGGTTGGATCGGCGCCGATCACGACGGTTCCCGTTCAGTCGGTGCCGGGGCGGCGGTCCGACTCGTGCCCGGCGGCCGCACCCATGTCGTCGGGTACGACCCCGCCCGGGTAGGTGCGGGCCAGATCCTCAGCGCTCGGCTCGCGGTGCTCGCGTGCCACGTCGGGCAGCAGCTCGCTGATGGCCTTCATCATCCGTCGGGTGTCTGCATCGACGCTGCGGTGCTTCAACTCGACCGGTTGCCCGACCCTGATCCGCACGGTCGGCGGATCGAGCAGGTTGGTCAGGTTCGGCAACCTCAACGAGCGCGGCCAGACGTTCTCGGTGCCCCACAGGCCGATCGGGATGACCGGCGCACCGCACGCCTCGGCAAGCTTCACCGCGCCCCAACGACCCTTCAGGACGGGGTCGAAGAACGCCGGCCCGCGCGGGATGGTGCCCTGGGGCATGATCGCCACGATCTCACCGGCTGCGAGGGCGTCCTCGGCGGCACGCAGCGGCTCGTCGGAGCCCGATCCGCGGTCGACCCTGATGCCCCCCAGCGCCTTCACCAGATCGCCGACCATCGGGCGCGTCGAAGACCTCCTTCTTGCCCAGGAACCTCACCGGCCGTCCGACCTTGGCGAGCAGGAGACCGATGGCAATCGGGTCTATGTAGGAACGGTGGTTGGCGACGAGTACCGCCGGGCCGTGTCGCGGGATCAGGTCCGAACCCTCGATGTCGAGGCGCATCCACGGGAACAACTGGGGATGGGCGAGCATCATCAACACACGCTGGGGTTCCATACCCGCGAACTTCGGCACGCCCGACGGCACGTCGAAGTGCACGACAGGCCACCGCCTGAGCGCCGCCACCGCCATCATTCGTGGGTCCGGGTTGACCGCGCGGGGATAGCCCACGATCGACAGCAGGGGAACGTCGTAGTAGCTGTCGCTGTAGGCGTAGCTGGCGTCCAGGTCGATTCGTCGACTGAAGGCCCACTGGGCGACCGCCCGCGCCTTGCCCTTGCCCCAGACGAACTCCCCGTCGATCGTTCCGTCGTAGTGGCCGGCACGACGCCCGTAGCGGGTGGCCACGACGTCGTCGAAGCCGAGTGCCTCCGCCAGGGGTCTGATCAGGTCTTCGGGCGTCGTGGTGGCCAGTACGAGTGCACGGCCCTGGGACTTGTGCTCCGCGATCAACTGCTGGGCGTAGGGCAGCACGGCCTCGGCGAGCGGGCCGGCGGCACGCTCGGCTGCGGCGCCGACCAGGTCGACCGACCACCCCCGTGCAGCCCTGGCGCCCTGACGGGTCAGCAACATGGACGGCCAGGTCTCGCCGATCGCGTTGAACAAGCCGAAGGCGAGCGACTCGAGCGGTCCGGTCGAAGTCGTGAGCAGTCCGACATGGCGAAGGGCCTCGCCGAGGATCGGTCCGCTTGCTCCAGACAGCAACGTACGGTCCAGATCGAAGAACGCTGCGGACGTCGGCCGGGACCGCTCGGAGTTGGGTGAGTCCTGCTCAGGCGCCATGTCCGGACGCTAGCGCCCGGGCCCCCGCCACGCTCCCCCTCCGCAGTAGGGCCAAGTGGAGACTGCAAAACGGCCGAAGGACTGGCGGGGGGAGCCAGTCCTTCAGCGTTTGCACCGGCCGGGTCGGGGGGGGTGTGACCCGGGGTGCTTGCTCGGGCGGGACGAGGGGGGTCGTCCACACACCCGGCGTGTGTTGTTGGATACTAAGTTAGCCAGTAGCAAGCAATCTTTCAAGTAAATTGTAGTGATATTCAGTATCATCTCCAGCGATGGATCGAAGACAGCTCAGAGCACTGGTCGCGGTCGCCGAGCACAAGTCGTTCTCCGGGGCCGCCCGCTCCCTCGACACCGTGCAGTCGAACATCTCGGCACACATCGCCCGCCTCGAGCGCGAGCTCGGGCTGACGCTGATCGACCGAGCGACCATCGAACCCACCTACGAGGGCCGGGCGATCCTGGAGCGGGCACGCCGGATCGAAGCCGAGTTCGACGCCCTCGACTCCGACGTGGCGTCTCTCCGTGACGTCATCGCCGGACAGGTCCGCGTAGGTGTGATCGGGACCACGGCACGCTGGCTGGTCCCCCCGCTGCTCACCGGGGTCTCCGAGCGCTACCCGGCCGTGTCGGTGATCGTGCTCGATGCCACGACCAGCTCCCTGGGCCTGAACCTGGAGTCGGGTGCGGTCGACCTCGCAGTGGTGAACCTGCCGGTGGACGAGGCGGAGCTGCTCGTCGAGCCGCTCTTCGACGAGGACCGTACGCTGATCGTGCCCAAGGGACACCCGCTGTACGACCGCGATTCGGTGGAGCTGGCCGAGCTGCTCGAGCACGAGCTGCTGCTCGAGGCGCCCGGCACCCCTTTCAGGGACGTGCTGGACGCAGGCCGCTGCCCAACAGGGCACGCGCCTGCGAGCGAAGGCGCAGGTGGACGGCATGCGCCTGCTCGCCTCACTCGTCTTCGCCGGGTACGGAGCGGGGATCGTGCCCGCATCGGCCGCTCCGATCGGGGTCGGCGGCGAATGGCGACGGGTACACCTGAGCGGCGTTCCAGGCCGATGCGTCGGGATCGTGCGGCGGCGCAGAGGTCTGCTCTCCGCCGCGCAGCGGGTGGTGGCTGACGAGATCCGGGCAGTGATCGACGACACGGACCTCGCTCCCGACGGCATCCACCCCCGGCCTGTTCCCCGCGCTCAGCGCAAACCGACGTCCGGCCACCCGGGGGCGACCGCCGCCGTCCCCGGGAGGCCATAGGATGGCCCTGGATCGAACCTGGAGAAACATCAGTGGCCGACAGCATCACGATCATCGACAACCGCACCGGCGAGCAGACGGAGATCCCGATCCTGGACGGCGGAGTCGACGCCAAGGCCTGGTCCAAGCTGCTCCCCGGCGTCTGGTTCCACGACCCCGGATTCGGTGCCACCTCGGGCGTCGCGTCGTCGATCACCGAGCTCGACGGTGAGGCGGGCATACTGCGCTACCGCGGCTACCCGATCGAGCAGCTCGCGGAGCAGTCCAGCTACCTCGAGGTCGCCTACCTCCTGATCCACGGCGACCTGCCGACCCCAACGCAGTTCGAAGACTGGCGCTACGAGGTCACCCACCACACGTTCATCCACGAGAACGTGCGCAAGCGCTTCATGGAGGGATTCCACCACGACGCTCACCCGATGGGCATGTTGGTGTCGACCGTCGCCGCGTTGTCTACGTTCTACCCCGAGGCCAAGGACATCGAGGATCACGAGATCCTCATGAAGCAGGTCGTACGACTGATCGCGAAGATGCCGACCCTGGCCGCTGGCGCCTACCGCCACTCGGTCGGCATGCCGTTCGTCTACCCGGACAACAGCTTGGACTTCGCGGCGAACTTCCTGTCGATGATGTGGAAGACCGCCGAACCGCGCTACGACGCCAACCCGGTGCTCGCCAGGGCGCTCGACGTGTTGTTCATCCTGCACGCTGACCACGAGCAGAACTGCTCCACCACCGCCATGCGCACGGTCGGCTCGGCACACGCCGACCCCTACAGCGCCACAGCCGCGGCGACCGCGGCGCTCTACGGCCCACGCCACGGCGGCGCCAACGAGGCAGTCATCCGGATGCTCACCGAGATCGGCTCGATGGACAACGTGCGAGTCCTACGTCGACGCGGTCAAGGCGTGGCGAGATGCGCCTGCAGGGCTTCGGGCACCGCGTCTACAAGAACTACGACCCCAGAGCACGCATCATCAAGCGCACCGCTGACGAGGTGTTCGAGGTGACCGGCAAGAGCCCGCTGCTCGACATCGCGCTCAAGCTCGAAGAGGTCGCCCTGAGCGACGACTACTTCGTCAGCCGCAAGCTCTACCCGAACGTCGACTTCTACTCCGGGCCTCATCTACCAGGCCATGGGCTTCCCCATGGAGATGTTCACAGTGCTGTTCGCCATCCCCCGCACGGCCGGTTGGCTCGCCCACTACATCGAGCTCCTCGACCAGGGCTCGCGGATCTACCGTCCCCGCCAGCTCTACATGGGCCACCCGGTGCGGGACTACTCCTCGATCGAGACCCGCTGACCCGAGTGTCCCGGGGCCGACGCCACCGGGACGGGCTCATAGCTCCAGCAGCACCTTGCCGACGTTCGCGTTGGATGCCAGGTACTCGTGGGCGGCAGCGACCTCGTCGAGCGGGTAGACACGATCGACGACCGGCCGCAGCGCACCGCTCTCGTAGAGCGGGATCAGATCGTGTTCGCAGCGTCGTGCTATTGCGATCTTCTCCTCTATCGGTCTGCTGCGCAGAACCGTGCCGACCCATCTGATCCGCTTGGTCAGCAACATGGCGACCGGCACCTCGGCGGACCCTCCGCGGATGATGCCCACCTGCACGATCGTCCCCCCTACCCGGCAGGCCTGCAGGTTCCTGGCCACATAGTCCCCGGCCACCACGTCGAGCACCACGTCGACTCCCACGCCGCCGGTGGCTCCGCGTACGGCTTCGACGAAGTCGCTGCCGGTGTGGTCGACCACCACCTGTGCGCCGAGCTCCCTGCACGCGTGCACCTTGGTCGACGAGCAGGTCGCCACGACCCGTGCACCGATGGCTGTCGCCAGTTGGATCGCGGCGCTGCCAACGCCCGATGCGCCCGCGTGCACCAGTGCCCACCCACCCGCACCGAGATCTCCCTGCAGCACCAGCGCGTCATAGGCGGTGATGGCCACCTCGGGGATGGCCGCCGCGTCGAGCAGGTCGACTCCGACGGGAACCCGCATCGTCTGTCGTTCGTGCATCGCCAGACGCTCGGCGTAGGAACCTCCGCCGACGATGCCCATGACCTGGTCACCGACCGCACGGTCACGGACTCTCTCCCCCACTGCGACCACGGTTCCGGCGAACTCCAGACCAGGGATCTCGTGTGGCATCGGCGGTCCCGGGTAGAGGCCCATCCGCTGGAGCAGATCAGCGCGGTTCACCGCGGTCGCCCGCAGCTCCACCAGCACCTCCTCGGGGCCCGGATCCGGTTCGGGCACCTCTGCGAACCTCAGCACCTCTGGTCCGCCGTATTCCTGGAGCACGATCGCACGCATGACCGGACCGTAGCCCCACCGAACCTTCCCGCCGCGACGACGCGACCACCTGGTCCCGTCATGACAGCATGCAGACCATGTCTTCTACCGACGATCCTGCTGACAGCCGACGGAGCGGAACCGATGTGGTCGACATCACGATCGACCGCCCGGCGATGGAGTTGCGGCTCACCTTCGACGACGGCGTGTCGGGGGCCATCGACCTCACCGAGCTCCGGCTCCACTGCCCGTGCGCCACCTGTCGGGTTGCCCGCCAGGCCGGCCGTCCCGCATGGCCCTCACGCCCCGGGGACCAGCGATTGGAGCTGCGTGACGCCCAACTGGTCGGGGCCTGGGGTCTGGGTGTCGTCTGGAACGATGGGCACGCAACGGGCATATACCCGTTCAGCGCACTTCACAGCTGGATCGAGCGCGGCCATCCGCTGCTGACCCCGGACTCCGGGCTCGGCACGTGACGACTCTCGAATACCGCCTCGACGACGATCTGGTCGAGTTGTCGGCACACGCCCGCCAGGTCGGCCGTGCCGCTGCCGAGTCGCTCACGGTCAGGGAGGACTCCTGGCTGATCGGCGCGTCACGCGAGTTCTCCCGACAGCTCGGATCCCTGGGCTGGCTGGGCATGACCTGGCCGCGCGAGTTCGGCGGCGGCGGACGCCGACCGATCGAACGCTTCGTCGTGGTCGAAGCGCTCATCGCCGAAGGTGCTCCGGTCGCGACCTCGTGGTTCGCTGACCGCCAGATCGGCCCAACGCTGCTGCAGTTCGGCTCCGCCACAGCAACAGGAACGCTGGCTGCCGGGGATCATCGACGGCACCTCCGCGTGGTGCATCGCAATGAGCGAACCCGACGCCGGATCCGACGTCGCATCGCTGATCACACGGGCAGAGCGTCGCGGCGGTCAGTGGGTTCTGAACGGGCAGAAGGTCTGGACCTCGGGTGCCGTCGACGCCGACTGGTGCTACCTCATCGCCCGGACCGACCCCGAGGCTGCCCCCCATGCGGGCCTCTCGGAGTTCGTGGTCGACATGTCCACGCCCGGCATCGAGGTCCGACCGATCGTCGACTCCACCGGCAACGCCCACTTCTGCGAGGTCCACTTCGACGACGTCGAGGTGCCCGCTTCCCATCTCGTCGGCAAACCCAACGACAGCTTCAGACAGGTCATGCGCCAGATGGAGCACGAGCGCGGCGGGATCGATCGACTCGTCTCCAACCGCCGCCTGTACCTCGACGCCGTCGAGCACGCCGACCGTGGCGACCCTCTGATCCGCCAGGAGTTCGCCGCGCTCGAATCGGGCTACCGCATCGGACGGCTGATGGTGCTGCGCGAGGTGCTCGGTCAGGCCCCGCCTGGGTTCTCTGCAGCCACCAAGACGTTCTGCACCGAGCTCGAGCAGCGGGTGGCGGAGTTCTGCTGCCGGGTGGCCGGCCCCGAAGCGCTCGTGTGGAGTCGCGTCGCCCGCAGCGTCTGCTACGCGCCTGCCTACACGATCATGGGCGGTACGACCCAGATCCTCCGCAACATCCTGGCCGAGCGGGTCCTGGGACTGCCCCGCGAGCCGCGTAGCTGATCAGGCCCGATCCGCCGCCGTCTCACTCGAGGCGGCGAACGGCCAGGTCGTCCAACGGATCACCGACCCACACCTCGACGTCGGCGACGAGCGCGCCCAGCAGAGAGGTGACGACCGGGTCGGCGTGGATCCGATGGATCTCGTCGTGCTGGTCGGCCAGGGCGGCCAGACGGTGCACCAGGTCGACCACCGGGACGCGGTCGAGCGGGTCGGTCAGCACACGCCCCACCGCAGAAGTGGCCACGAGAGTCGAAGCGTCGCTCAGACGCAGCGGCAGGACACCCAGCTCCTGCTCACCCGCGATCGCCGCAGGCCCACCCAGCCCGACGGTGACCGTGCCGGTGCCGTCTGACTCCCGTTCGATCTGAACGGCTACGTCCACCCCGGAGTCGGCGAAGCGCTGGACCACCGCCGGCAGCATCTGCTCGCCCAGCACGGCCGCCATCCGCTCCCAGCTCGCACGCAGCTGGGACTCGTCGCCGATGTCCAACACCACACCACTTGCTGCCGAGCGGGTCAGACGGTCGCGCACCGACGCCTTCAGAGCCACGGGCCAGCCGATCCGCTCGGCGGCGAGCACCGCGTCGTCGACCCCGTCGACGACCTGCCGCTCGATCATCTCGATCCCGTACGCGCCCAGCAGATCCACCTGTTCGGAATGGCTCAACGCCCGCACCTCTCCCGGCCGGTAGCCAGGCGCCGACCTTGCTGCAGCGATCACAGCGCACGCGGCTTCGAGGTCTGCCTGCAACTCGGAGTCGGCCGGGTCGCTACCCACGCTGCGACGCCATGAGTGGTACACGGCCAGTCGCCCCAGGGCGTGCGCGGCGTCCTCGGGGAAACGGAAGATCGGCACCGCGGTGGTCGCATCACCGCGCGTACGGCTCAGTCGGGCCCGGCCCGCGGCACCCAGCATCGTCGCCGCGAAGGTGACGAGGGGTGAGGACTCGGCGGCCTCGAGGATCACGTCGACGACGTCGTCATCCCAGGCCAGCTTCGGTGGCGTGTACACGACGATCACCGAATGCACCCGCGGATCCGCGCACACCGATCCGAGTGCAGCCCTGAAAGCCGACGCGTCCGCGGTGTAGCTCAGATCGACCGGATTGCCCAGGACCCGTCCTTCCGGCGAGGTCACCTCTACAGCCACCAGTTCCAGGCCCGCTCCCAGGCAGGCGTCGGCAGCCAGGGCGACCGCTCCGTCGGAGTTGCCGATCACCACCACGCCGCTACCGCCGGGAACCGGCTGGTCGGCGACGACACGTCCGACGTCGAAGAGCTGTTCCAGCGTGGCGACCCGGATCACACCGGTCTGACGGAACAGCGCCTGGGCCCGACGCGCCAAGTCGTCCCCGCGGCCGTCACGGGTACCGACCGCCGCGGTGTGCAGCGCTGCCACGGGCATCTGCAACGATGCAGTCCGCGCAGCACGTACGAACCTAGGTCTGAGATGTCGTGATGCCAGGTACAGCAGGACGGCGGTGGTCGACTCGTCGTCACTCCAGTAGCTGAGCAGGTCCGTCACCGACACGTCTGCGCGGTTGCCGGCCGCGACCATCGTCGAGACGCCCAGTTCCATCCGCTCGGCGTGGTCCACTATCGACGCCGACAGGGTGCCCGCTTCTGCGAGCAGCGCGACGCTGCCGTGTGGAGGCATCGTCGGGGCCAGGGTCGCGTTCATCCTCACGTCCGGATCCGCGTTGATCACGCCCATGCAGTTCGGCCCCAGCATCCTGAGTCCGTGTCGGCGTGCCGCTTCCAGCGCGGCGTGCTCCAGGTCGGCTCCGACCGCTCCCGCCTCGGAGAACCCGGCCGAGAGCACCGCTACGCAACGGACACTGCGCTCGCCGCACTGCTCGATCATCAGAGGGACGTCCTCGGCAGGTGTCGCTATGACCACGAGGTCGATCCCCTCGGGCAGGTCCATCACCGACCCGAACGCGACGACCCCGGCGACCTCGGTCGCATCGCGGTTCACCGGGTAGAGGTCGCCGCGGTACCCGCTGTCCACCAGGTTCCGGAACACCTCTGCCCCCAGGCCGCCGCGGCGCCGGCCGGCACCCACCACCGCGACCGAGGTCGGCTCCAGCATCGGGCGCACCGACGCCACCTCGGCGGCACGTTCGCGGCGGTCCATCGCCGCCAGCGCCTCATCGGTCGCGTCGATGTCGAAGCCGATCTCGATCACACCCTCGTCCAGGCGCGACGACACGTCGTAGCCGGCCGAGTGGAACACCGCGAGCATCTTGCGGTTGCTCGGCAGCGTCGTGGCGACGAACCGCCTGATTCCGTTCTCGCGTCCGGCTGCGGCCAGGTACTCGAGCATCAGGCTGGCCAGACCCCTCCCGTGGTGCTCATCGTCGACGAAGAAGGCGACCTCGGCGGTGTTCGTGCCGCGGTAGCGCTCGTAGCGGGCCACCGCGATGATCTCGTCCAGCGACAACGCCACGAACGCGACCCGGTCGCGGTGGTCGACATGGGTGAAGTGAGCGACGTCACGCTTGGACAGCTCCGGACGGGGCGAGAAGTAGCGGAAGTAGATCGACTCGGGTGACTGGCGATGATGGAAACGCACCAGCCGTTCGGCGTCGGAGGCCAGGATCGGCCGGACAGCCACCGTCTGCCCGTCGGCCAGAACAGCATCGGTGGCCCACGAGGCTGGGTACGCTCCTGTGCCGGTTGGATACACGTCCGACTCCACGTCGGCAGCGTACCGAAGGGGATGCGATGACCGAGGATGCTTCGCCCGGCGACGACGGGGCCACACGTTCGACTGAGCTCTGGTCGCTCTGTGAGCACTACTGGCAGGACGAGCTGGCCGCACAGCCGCTGTCTGCGACGTTCCTCGGGGTGCACGACCACGACGACAGGATCGAGGACGTCTCCGTCGACGGCGACTCCCGCCGCCGCTGCGCTCTGGTCCGAACACTCGAACAGCTCGGCGCGCTCGAGCCTGACCTTCGCAACGACGCCGACCGGGTGACCGCGGCCCTGCTTCGTCACCAGATCGACGTGGCTGTCCGCGCCATCGACCTACGGGTGATGGAGCTGGCATCGGACCACATGGAGGGACCGCACTCGACCCTCCTGATGGTCCTGCCACAGCTCGGCTACCCCGAACCGGCCCACGCAGAAGCGGCGCTCACACGCTACGCGCAGGTTCCCGGTCTGCTCGGACAGGCGATCGACCGGTTCCGGGCAGGGATCGCGGCAGGGCGCACCCCTGCTGCTGCGGTGATAGCCCGGACGCTGAACACCCTGGACGCCTACCTGGACGGCCCGATCGACCATGACCCCTTCCTGGCAGCCGAGCTGCCCGTCGCCTGGGAAGGGGCGCGGGCCTGGACCGATGAGGCAACAGCCATCGTCGGTGACCGGATCCGGCCGGCGTTCGCGGCCTACCGGGGCGTCATCAGCGAGGAGCTCGCTCCCGCAGCCCGTGACGACGAGCACGCCGGCTGGTGCTGGCTTCCAGACGGCGAGGAGCTGTACGGCGCCGCCATCCGCTCGCACACCACCCTCGACCGCTCGGCCGAGGAGCTGCACGAACTGGGACGCCGGCTGTGCGAACACGACCTGCCACGGGAGTTCGCCGCTCTGGGTGAACAGGAGTTCGGCCCGGCGAGCGGGGACCTGCCTGCGCTCTTCGACCGGCTGCGCAACGACCCCGCTCTGCGTCACCGCGACGCCGACGAGGTCCTCGCGATCGCCCGCTCGAGCGTGGCACGGGCGACCCAACGGATGAGCGGGTGGTTCGGGCGACTTCCCGGCGCGCCGTGCCACGTCGAGCCGATTCCCGACTTCCTTGCCGCCGACTCCCCATATGCGTACTACTTCCCACCCGCGCCCGACGGTTCCCGCCCAGGCACCTACTTCATCAACACCGCCGACCCGCAGACATCGTCGCGAACCGAAGCCGAGTCGATCGCATTCCACGAGGCGATCCCCGGTCATCACCTCCAGATAGCGATCAGCCAGGAGCTCGAAGGGATACCGGAGTTCCAACGCCACGAAGGCTCCACCGCCTACGTCGAGGGCTGGGGTCTCTATGCGGAACGCCTGGCCGACGAGATGGGTCTCTACTCGACCCGCCTCGACCGCCTCGGCATGCTCACCGCGGACGCGTGGCGCAGCGCCCGACTGGTGGTCGACACGGGCCTCCACGCGCGGCTGGTCCCGCCAGCAGGCGATCGACTACTTCGTTGACCACACCCCGGTTCCGGTCGACCAGATCGCCCCCGAGGTCGACCGCTACCTGGCGATGCCGGGCCAGGCGCTGGCATACAAGGTCGGCCAACTGGAGATCGAGCGCCTGCGCGCGAGCGCCGGTTCACAGCTCGGCGCCGAGTTCGACCTGGCCGCCTTCCACGACGTCATCCTGGGCTCGGGCGCGGTCACCCTGCCGGTGCTCACCCACATGGTCGACCGATGGGTGGATTCGTTCAGCTGATCCGCTCGGCCAGGATGCGGGCCAACTCGATCGGGCGATCGCCCTGGATGCTGTGGCCTGCACCATCGACGACGACCACCTCGGCGTTCGGCTGACGCCGCAGGAGCTCGGCCACGTCGTCGTCGTCGACGACCGGGCTCGCGCCGCCCCGCACGAGCGTGAACGGAACCCGCACCGCGCTCACGTCCTCCCACAGCTCCGAGATGATCACCCCCAGAGTCTCAGTAGCCCCGTCATCCGGGCCGACCGTCTCCGGGTCAGCGGCATCCGGTCCACCTGCGATCACCGGGCTCTCGGGTCGGGTCGTCAGACCACGGTCGTAGTTCCACTCCCAAGTTCCGTCGGCGAGCCTGTGCGCGTTGTGCAGTATGCCCCGCCGTAGGGACTCCGGGCTGCGGGTCGGGTTGAACAGGACCGTGCGTTCGAAGATCTCGGCGAACGAGGAGAACGCCTGGGGACCTTCGATGAAGGCGTGCACCTCGGCCGCCTTGTCCCGGTTCACCCCCGGTGTCACGTCGACCAGCAGCAGTCGACGAACCAGGTCCGGGTGACGTGCGGCCAGTGCGGCCGCGCTGAGCCCACCTAGCGACATGCCGACCACCAGCGCGGCCTCGGGAGCATGGATCGCGACCATACGGGCGACCGCATCGGCGTTGTTCCGCGGGTCGTAGGCCCCGTCCTCGCGCCACGAGGAGTGACCGTGACCGGGGAGGTCCACCGCCAGCACCGGCGTCGGCCACAGAGCCAGTGCAACGGTGTCCCAGGTATGTGCATTCTGCGCACCGCCGTGCAGCAGCACCATCTGGGGCGGCGATGCCCCCCACTTGACGGCCGAGAGCCGGCCGCCGTCGTCGAGTGCGATCGAGAGCCCGCGACACGGCGAGCTCCGGCGGGAGCACCAGGGCGTACTCGGCGCAGTTCTCCGACAAGTAGGAGAACTCGTCGTAGTGGAAGTCGTCGGAGTCGGGGTCGGCGCCGTTCACGTCATGTGACATCGGGCCATCATCACGCGACGGCCCACCCATTCGATCGTGGCCATCAGGTTCGGCGCCGCGATGCCGATGGGAATGCGATGACCCACGACACCGAAGCGACCGTCCGCCCCTGGCTGGCCCACCACGGACCGCAGCAAGCAGAGCGATGCGTCCACGTGGGGCACCAGGTCGTGTGTCGTCGGTGTGCCTTCCTCTACCCGACTGCGATCCTGACAGCGCTACTCGTCGTGGCGCTCGATCCACCTGCTGCGCTGTTGGTGACGGCCATGTGGGTGCTGCCGGCGCCGATGGCCCTCGACTGGGCCGGTGAGCACATGGGACTGCTCACCTACTCGCCCGGGCGACAGGTGCTCGTCACCGTCGTCGGCGCGCGCCGGCCCTGGGGGTCGCGTTCGCGATCCATGCTGTGACACCGCTCTCGTCGAGCGCCGTCGTGCCCATGCTCTTCTGGACCGCTGCCTGTGCTCTGATCTCAGCCTGGGCCTGGTACCGGGACGCTCCCGAGGAGGACGCCGGCTGGGAGCAGCGCCACCAGGAAGAGGAAAGGGCACGTGACGCTCGACTCGAGAGCCTCCTGGGTGAGTCGGGCTCGGTGGAGACAGCAAACCCACGCTGAGCGGCGCCGCTGGCCACAGCGCCGAGGTGGCTGTCGACGCCCCTGGCCGAACTACGCTCACCCGACGTCGGTGCGATCGAGCACCAAGACGAGGGGGAAGCAATGGGCACGCACCGGTCTGTCGGTGTTCTCGGTCGGATCTCGCGTGGGGCAGCGGTACTGGCCGCTGTGGCACTCACGGCCACCGGCTGCGTGGACCACCCGGAAGGTGCACCACGTTGGGACGACCCGAACCTGGGAGACGCTGCCCCGGCAACGGCTGGATCTCCGGTCGCGGCGGTCGACGGTGTCGCATCGCTCTCCGAGAATGCGGACTCCGCGGGGTTCAGCGTGCGTGGCAGCGTCGAGCAGGTCTCGATCACCGGCGCGGAACCGGGCGCCGAGCTCGCCCTCCACGACCACGACGGCACCCCCGTCGCAGTTGGCTTCGCCGACTCACAGGGGTCCCTGCTGTTCCGACAGGTGCAACCCGGTGATGGCTACAGGGTCGGCACCGTCGCCGGAGAGCAGGGCGAAGACGTCCAGGCATCCGAAGAGATCGATGTGGTCTCCGTGAAGGACTCGACACCCCCTCAGTCGTTCTACGACTCACAGACCCTCGCGCCCGGCTACACCTACATCGAGACTCGCGACGGCACGACCCTGTCTGCGTCGATCTACCTGCCCGGCCCGATAGAGGACGGCCCCTACCCCACCGTCGTCGAGTACTCCGGCTACTCCCCGTCCAAGCCTGCGGTGAACCTGCTCGAGCAGCGCTGGGACGAACTGGCCGGGACCCTTCCTGGCATGACCCTGGACAGCGGTGTGCGCGATCGCTGCGTTCGCCTGCAACGCGCCGGACCAGCCATCGTCACTCCTGGCCTCGGCGCTCGGCTACACGGTCGTGGCGGTCAACATCCGCGGAACCGGGTGCTCGGGCGGCGCCTATGACTTCTTCGAGCCGCTGCAACTGCTCGACGGCTACGACGTCATCGAGACCGTCGCCGCACAGGATTGGGTGAAGGACCACAAGGTCGGCATGGTCGGCCTCTCCTACCCGGGCATCTCACAGATGTTCGTGGCCTCGACCCAGCCTCCCGGTCTGTCGGCGATCACCCCGTTCGCCATCTATGACGACACGGTTCGTGGTGTGCTCGCACCCGGAGGCATCTTCAACGACGGCTTCGCCCTGTCGTGGGCGGACCAGGTGCTGACCAAGGCCAAGCCGTACGGCCAGGGGTGGGAGCTGGAGCTCGTCGAAGGGGGCGACACGACCTGTGAGCAGAACCAGTTGCTGCGAGGCCAGAACGTGGACGCGTCCCAGAAGGCACTGGCCCACGAGCACTACGTGCCGGAGCTCGCCGACCCGCTCAGCTTCGAGGTGCTCGGACCCCGGATAGAGGTCCCGACCTTCTACTCTTCGTCGTTCCAGGACGAACAGGTCGGCGGGCGCGCCCCGCTGGTGTTCGACGACCTCACGAACGCTCCGGTGGTGCGACTCAACGCCTGGAACGGCGCTCACGCCGACGGATTCGCCCCCCAGAACCTGGTCGAGTGGAAGACCTTCCTCGACCTGTACGTCGCCGGCGAGCAGACACCCCGTCCGCTGGCCTTCGACCTGCTCGCACCGATCGTGATGGACGAGGCGTTCGGCGTGTCGATGCCCCTACCACCGCAACGTACGATCGACGGTGACGACATCGAGGAGCAGCGCGCCAACTACGAGGCCGAACCATCGGTGCGCATCCTCCTGGAGAACGGCGCCGGCGATCCTTCGAATCCAGGTGCTCCGATCGCGACGACCGAGGTCCTCGCGACCTCTTGGCCCTTGCCGAACACGACCCCAACCTCCTACTGGTTCACCCGCGACGGCGGTCTCAGCTCGACCGGACCGGCGCGTGACACCGCCCTGACGGCCAGCTCGTTCCGGGTCGACCCGTCGCTCGCTCGGCTCGTGACGCTCGCCGACGTCGAAGGCAACGATCCGTTCCACGCCGACGCGGAGTACGACTGGCGCCAGGAACCCGATGGTGCGGCGTCGGTCTACGTCTCCGGACCACTAGAACAGGATCAGGTGCTGATCGGCTCAGCCAGCGCGGACCTGTGGGTCCGCTCGACGCGGCCGAGGCCGACCTCGGGGTGACCCTGTCAGAGGTACGACCCGACGGCTCCGAGACCTACATCCAGTCCGGAGTGCTGCGTGGATCGCACCGCAAGCTCGCCAGGGGGTCGACACCTCTCCTGCCGCTGCACACCAGCCTCGAGGAGGACGCCGAGCCGCTGCCTGCCGACGAGTTCGTCGAGGCACGCGTAGAGCTGTTCCCGTTCGCGCACGTGCTTCGAACAGGCTCGCGAGTACGTCTGTCGGTCCACACTCCCGGCGGCGACCGTGTGCGCTGGACCTACATAATCGCCGACACTCCCGACGACGCGGTCGTCGACATCGGCCAGTCAGGTCGCTACCAGTCCAAGCTCGTGTTGCCCGTGGTTTCCGGGATCAGCGGGTACCCGGCGGAGCCACCTGCAAACTGCAACACGCTGCGGGCCCAGCCGTGCCGCGAGTTCGTGCCGTTCAGCAACACCCCCGCTGGCTGACCCCACCGCCGGCTGACCGTCACGAAATAGGGCGTCGTCCCCTGTTTCGTCGCCCGGGAGAGCCGGAAACGCAGGATCCCCTGCCGTGGCAGGGGATCTGAGTGGTGGGCGTACACGGACTTGAACCGTGGACCTCTTCCGTGTCGAGGAAGCGCTCTAGCCAACTGAGCTATACGCCCTGGAAAGCGATGAATGTAGCACCCCGATGGGCTGGATCACGCATCCGGGACCCAACTCGGCTCGGGGACGCCGTCCGAGCCGAGGATGCCCACGGCGAGCACGACCAACACGCCCAGCACCAGCTGGATCCACAGGCCGATACCGGGCCCGGTCCGGGTCGCGTCGGCTCCCAGGCCCCACTCGGCGACCGCTGCGAAGCACATGACGACCCCCGTCCAGGTGGCCAGGATCCGACCCGGTCGACCCCGACCCGAGGCGATCAGGACACCAGCGACCGCCAGCAGGGTCGCCAGCGCCACGGCTACCCAGCCGCGCCCCATGGTGCCGTCGATGCGCTCCCAGCCGGTCTCGACCGCCGTCGCTCCGAACCGGCGACCGAAGTCACGCCACGAGAGCAGCGACGCCGCGCCCGCCACCACCGCCACCACCAGCAGCACCACGACCAGGATCAGCTCGCGGCGCGATGAGCGCTCGGGCACATCCACCGGCACCGGCACGCTTCCGCCCAGTGGACCACCGGATCCGAACTGCACGGTTGTCGCTGCCTCGGGACCCGCCGAGCCGAGCCCGCCGGGGGCAGCCGTCTCTGGAGAGGACCACGGCAGCTGGAACGACCCGGGTTGCTCGGACGACATCGACCCAGCTTGCCGCATCGGAGCCTGGATGACACCACCGCCGACGCCATCAGCTGAGCGGAATGTCATTTCTGCCAAGAGGTGCGTCCCGACAGCTCGGCCGCCGGGACGCTCCCCTCGATGGAGGCGACGAGGGGAATCGAACCCCTGTGCAAGGCTTTGCAGGCCTCTGCCTCACCACTCGGCCACGTCGCCTGGAATCCGCCACTCTAGCGGTCGCGGGACCCCGTTGGTTCAATGGGGTCGGGTGTCCTCTCGGTCACGATCCGGCGGACCCGCACCGAATCGGGCACAGAACGCCGACAGCCCCGACCCTTCCAGGTGGGGGCTGTCGAGATGGAGCGGACGACCGGGTTCGAACCGGCGACCTCAACCTTGGCAAGGTTGCGCTCTACCAACTGAGCTACGTCCGCGAGGAGGGGTCATGGTAGCAGAGGCTCACATGGCGGCAAGTTGAGCCGCCAGTCGCTCGGGAGCCAGATGCCCTGCCGGATCAGGACTCGTGGCTCTGTCAGAACTCGTGGCTCTGGCGTTCGTCGGAGCCCGACGGTTCGCGAGTCGCCCTCGCCAGCGCGACTGCCAACTCGACCTCGCCTATGCCGTCGACCATCGACAACCGGGTGTCGTCGGAGAAGCTCAACGCCGCCACATGACCGTCGTGACGTCCCCGCACGTTCAGCTCGGGTCCGAGTTCGTAGATGTCGACGATCGGGCGCCATCGCCGCTCGTTGACCACCAGCACCCGGCGGTCGGTCAAAACGACTGCGGCGGAGCGCCCGAGCATCTGCCCGGTGACGACGCTGCGGACCCGCTCCGACCGATCGAGCAGTGCACCGCACACCGTCAGCGACACACGCGCCCGCTCGATCTCGTCGTGGCGGAGGCGAGCGACGGCCTTGTCGAAGTCGTGTGGGTCGGGAACGACAGGCTCGCCGGACGGCGCGGGACGCTGCTCAGCGTGCGCCGCCGACGGCGAATCCCAGTCTCGCCAAGCATCCCACGGATCACTCTGCGAACCATCCGCTGTTCCGGTGCCCGCCACACGGCCCTGGACGGCGGCACCGACAGCAGTCCCCGAGCCCGTTGTGGCTCCCCCCGCACTGAACGGCGAAGCATCGCCGGGAGTCGCCACGGAATCGTCGACGAGCTCCAGCTCGTCCACGTCCTCGAGCTCGCCCTCGTCCCGCGCCACCGGCCGAGCGCTGAACACACCGCCCGCGCCGGGAGCGCCTGGCGGCGTCGGCGCCTCGGTCCAGGATGGACCGCCGCGCCCTGGGGTACCGACGCCGAAAGCGCCCGACGACGGTGGGGGGAGTCTGCTGACGCCGATCGGTGGCGGTGGCAGATCTGAGTAGTCCGGCGGCAGTTGGTGCTCGGCGAACGTAGGCTGGGAGTCGGCAGCGGTGGTCCACGCCTCGTCACCGGCAGTGTCTACGACCCTGACACCTCCGCCGAGCGGCCCTCCGCCCGCTGCATCGTCGATCCGCGACCACGGATCCGACGGATCATCATCGTCCCCGTCACCGTCCACGACCTCTGCGTCGTGGACGGTCGGATCCTCGGTCCCGGTGCTCCACATCTGGTCGATCCCGATCGGGGACTCAGGCGTGACCACCTCGGCATTGTCTGCCGCGTCGACCGAGAAGAGCGCGCCGACCCCGGTCGGTTCGGCGATGTCGCTGTTCTCGGCCACTGAGAAGCCCTTCTGTCGGGTGCGCCTTGCCTTCCCAGCGTAGGGGATCGACACGTCATGCGGTCACGACCGCAACAGTGATCGACAGGGGGTTTCAGTCGCCCCTGCCTGGGCGCGTCAGGCGCCAGAACACGACGGTTGCCACCGCGATCGCCACCGCGAGCAGGACGAGCGCAGCGATGATCAACGACAGGCGTCCGGAGGCGTCGTCACCGGCGTCTGCTGCCACCTGCCCCACCACCGTGACCAGCGAGATCAATGCGACCATCAGGGGCTCTCCGCAGTCGTGGTGTCGAGCGCCCGCGTCACGTCGGCGATCAGGTCGTCGGTGTCCTCGAGACCGACCGACATCCTGATCGTTCCCGGGGTGATCGATGCTGCCGCGAGCTCCTCCGGCAGGAGGCTCACGTGGGTCATCGACGCTGGATGGGTCACGAGTGTCTCGGGCCCTCCGAGCGACGGTGCGAGCTGGCAGACCTCGGTCGACTCGACGAAGGAGCGCCCCGCTTCGAGCCCACCGGCCAGATCGAAGGTCAACAGGCCACCGGAGAGCCGCATCTGGCGTTTCGCGAGGCCGTGCTGGGGATGCGAGGCCAGGCTCGGGTGACGAACCTCGGCGACGCGGTCATCGGCCTCGAGGATCCGTGCGAGCGCCTCGGCAGAAGCTGTCTGCTGGCGCAGCCTCACCCCCAGCGTGCGCAGCCCGCGGAGCCCACCGACAGCGTCGAAGGCGCTGGCGTTCGCCCCTTGGAGAACTGCGAATCCCCAGATCCAGTCGAGCAGCTCACGACTCCCCGCCACGACACCGAGCGACACGTCGTTGTGCCCCCCTATCGCCTTCGTTGCCGAGTGCAGGACCAGGTCCACACCGTGAGCAAGCGGCCTCTGACCCAACGGGGTGGCGAAGGTCGAGTCGACGACCTTCATCGGCCCGGCGATCGCCCCCAGGCGATCCAGGTCGACCAGGTCGAGGCGGGGGTTCGCCGGGGTCTCCGCCAGCAGGACCATCGTCTTGCCCGGACGCACGGCCGCTTCCCACGCATCCGGGTCTGCAGCATCGACGAAGCTCACGTCGATGCCGAAGCGCGGGCACACCGACTGGAGCAGCATCTGCGTCCCGGCGTAGATCTGGCGTTGCGACACGATGTGGTCGCCGCTCGAGCAGAGACCCAGCACGACCGCTGCAACCGCCCCCATGCCGGAGCTGAACGCCCTCGCCCCCTCGGCCCCTTCGAGCTCCGCTATCGCCTCTTCGAACGCGTTGACGCTCGGGTTGCCGTAGCGGGCGTAGAAGGTCGTCGACGAGGTCGACGTGGCCATCCCCCTGGCCTCGTCCACCGACTCGGCGACGAAGCTCGAGCTGGCCCAGATGACCGGCGCAAGCGCCGGTCCGTTCGCGCTGCGACCGGCGCGCACCGTCACGGTCTCAGGCGCCAGTCGGCGGTGTGCTCCGCCGACCGCTGCGTAGTCAGCGGACGCCTGAGCCCGATCGTCATGGGGTTGTGCGCTCACGTAGTCGTCTCCAGGAAGTCGATCATCTGCGGGGCAAGCTGATTGGTCTCGATCAGGAATCCGTCGTGTCCGTGCGGCGAGTCGATGTCGACCCAGACACTGTGGCCGTCGGCGGCGGTGATCGCGTCGTGGATCAGTCGCTGCTGGACCGGCGGGTAGAGCACGTCGCTGCGGACCGATGCCACGAGGACCGGCACGTCGATCCGGGCCAGAGCCCGCTGCAGACCACCGCGCCCACGACCGACGTCGTGCAGGTCCATCGCCCGGTTCAGGTGCAGGTAGCTGTTCGCGTCAAAACGTCGGGCGAGCTTGTCGCCGTGGTAGTCGAGATAGCCCTCGACGTCGAAGACAGGCTCCATCCGGAAGTCCATCTGGTCGAGCAGCGTCCGGTCGAAACGCTCGGTGAACACCTCGTCGCTGCGGTAGGTGACCTGTGCTGCCATTCGAGCGACCCTGAGTCCGCGGTGGGGCCCCGTTCCAGGAGCGGCCCCGTAGTAGTCCCCGCCCCGGAACGCAGCATCGGCCAGGATCGCCGAGCGACCGATGTGGCTCCACGCGATCTGCTGGGCGGAGGCCTGCGCGGCGGTCGACGCGAGCACCAGCGAGCGAAGCCGGTCGGGGAACATCACCGCCCATTCGAGTGCCTGCATTCCTCCCATGGAGCCACCGACCACGCATCGCCAACGCTCGATCCCGAGCTCGTCGGCGAGCGATGCCTGGGTGCGGACGCTGTCGCGGATGGTCACCACCGGAAAGGCAGAACCGAACGGTTCGCCCGTCCGGGGGTCGGTGGACGACGGTCCTGTCGACCCCTGGCACCCTCCGAGCACGTTGACGCATACGACGAAGTCACGGTCCGTGTCGAGCGCCCGGCCGGAACCGATCAGTGCGTCCCACCAACCCGGGGTCGGGTGGCCGACACCTGACCGTCCGGCCGCGTGGGAGTCGCCGGTCAGAGCGTGACACACCAGCACCGCGTTGTCGCGGGCGGCGTTCAGCTCGCCCCAGGTCTCGTAGGCGACGTGGACCTCGGGCAGGAACTCACCGCCCTCGAGCCGGAACGGGCGGCCGTGAGCCACCGTGTGGAATCGGCGTTGACCGACCGGGTCGCCGACCCGCCACGCGCCAGATGCCGGGATCGGCGTGGGGCGATCTGCATCGGTGGGGGTGGCGGTCACGTCGAGGTTGTCCTGGGCTGCAAGGCGGACCTGGCGAGAACCGACGCGTGGGACGGCCCCGATGTGGGGCTCTCGGACACTTGGTTGCCGGCCGCTCGCGGCCTGCCACATCCCTGCCGGAGCAGGAAGGCACCTTGGGTGTCCGTCCCAGGTTGCCGGACCCCGAAGGGCCACTCCTGATGATCGACCCATCCTAGCGTCGCGGCCGCCGGGTGGACCACCAGTCGACGACGGGGTGCCGAGCCGACAGGCCATGGGCCATGGTCATCGTCACGGCGAAGTCGTCGAGGAGGGAATCGACGGAGCGGTCGCCGGGCTCGGCCTGCTGCACCCGACGCGCCAGGTCCGCCCCGCTGGCCCACGCCTCCCGATCGAGCGGGAGCGGCACCTCGAGCAACGCCCGGGCCGACCAGCGCAGCGAGCCCGGCGAACGGCCCGAGCCCAGGTGCGCAAGAGCAGCGTGGGCAGCGACCGGGGGCGCCACCAGGGCAGCACCGAGGTGCCAGACATCCGGGTTCCGGTCGAGCGGTTCGACCGAGATCGTCGGGGTCACCGGCACCAGGTCACCGAGCGGGTCCACCACCGCTTCGAGCACCTTGGTCTGGGTCGCGACCAGCACCTTCGGGCGGCTCCGCCGCTCGACCCAGCCGGCGACCCGAGGCGAGCACTCGACCAGGACGCCATCGTCGAGCACCGGAGAGCTGACCCGGCGCCCACCGAGACGGTACGACCCGGCACCCCAGCCGAGCCTGAACGGGTCGATCATGCCAACCGTCACCAGCCGCCGCTGCGCTCGGCCCGCCCGGTCGCCGATATCCGTCGCTGCTTCACTCTCCGTCGCTGCTTCGCAGAGGGCGTAGAACTCGTCGCGGAACCCGGCCGTCGCCGTCGCGACGCTCCCCAGCGGCGCTCCAGCGAGCGCGCCGACCACCGGCACTCCGTGGATCGGCGCCAGCAGCTCCCCCCACCGGCCGGCAACACCGAGCTCGGCCTGCCAGCGCTGCTCACCGCTGCCGGTTCGCCACACGACCTCGGTCCGGGCGGTTCTCGGTGCGGCCATCGGTGACCCGGCGCGCCGCAGAACCGGTGCACAGACGTACACGTCGGCGTCGGCGAACGGCATGCCTTCGTGGACCCAGAGCGCGACGAGATCGCCGGTTCTGCACAGCGAGTCACGCAGATCCGAGGTGTCACGCGTCGACAGCACCGACTGGGGTTGCACGAGGGCCACCACACCACCGGGAGCGACCAGCTCCAGTCCGGCCGCAAGGAACAGAGCCGACTCGTCGGTGTAGGGGCCCATCGCAGGGAACCGCTGAGCCAGCACCGACCGGCGCGACGACGAACGCGTCGTACGACGGTCCAGCTGGCCCAGGAACGGCGGGTTGCCGATCACAAGGTCATGGCCTCCGGGCGGGCGGCCCGGCCAGGCTTCGGACCCGAGGAGCAACCCGTCCCCCTGATGGATCCGCACCTGGTCCACCCCGACTCTGGCACCTCGGCCCCCAGCCCAGTCACTGAGCGCTCGTCGGGCCACTCCCACCGCGGCCTGGTCGGTGTCCACTCCGCTGACCCGCTCGGTGACGACCTCGTCCGGGGGAACGCCCTCCGCAGCCAACCGGTCAGCCACGGCCAACAGGAAGGCTCCCCCGCCACAGCTCGGGTCGACGACCGAGCGGGGAATCCGGCCGAGTGCACCGAAGCTGATCCCACACAGATCCTCGGCGATCACGGCGGGCGTGTAGTGAACGCCCGCCGCGCGCCTGACCTCGACGGGGACACTCCGCTCGTAGGCGTCGACCCGCTCCCGGGCGGGGTCGATGCCACCTCGATCGTCGCCGTCGCTCACCCCAGAACTGTGCCCCAGATCTCATGCCCCCGGTCTGGCCGCCGCCATTAGGGTCGTGTCGGTGAAGTGGACCGTCCATGGACGTAGACCCCTCTACGAGAGCAACTGGGTGTCGCTGTCGCTGGTCGACGTCGAGGTTCCCGGTGTGCGCCGCTACGAGCACCACGTCATCGAGGGGCCAGACGCTGCAGGTGTGCTCGTCGCCGACCCCGACCGTGGGGTGCTGGCGATCTGGCGCCACAGGTTCCTCGCCGACGAGTGGACCTGGGAGATACCCGGGGGGATGGTCGACGCGGGCGAGACCCCTGAGCAGGCGGCCCGCCGCGAATGCGTCGAGGAGACCGGCTGGGAGCCAGGCGAGCTGCGACTCGTTCAGCGGTTCCGGCCGATCGCCGGTCAGTCGACCCAGACGTTCTGGTTGTTCGCCTCGGACCGGGCGACACGGGTCGGCGAACCCTCGACCGAGGAGGTCGATCGGGTCGCGTGGCTGGACGACGCCTCCGTGCGAGGGATCCAGCAACGCAACGAGTCGCTCGACGGGTTGAGCGTTATCGCCTTCCTGCACCACCTGGGCAGCCGCTGATCGGCTGCTCGGTCGGGCCGAGCGGTCGGGCCGAGCGGTCGGGCCGAGCGGACCCAGCTCAGTCCGACGTCGGTTCCCAGGCCGCCAGGTCCGCCAGACGCGGGTCGTTGGAGAACATCTCGACGATCGGCAGGTCGAGCCCCAGTCGCTTCTGGAGCCGCTTCACCTCGAGCTCCTGGTTCCAGAGCACGAGCGACACGACCAGGCCCGACTCGCCGGCACGGGCAGTGCGGCCCGAGCGGTGCAGGTAGGTCTTGTGGTCGTTCGGCGGGTCGTAGTGGATCACGACATCGACCTCGTCGACGTGGATGCCGCGCGCGGCGACGTCGGTCGCCACCAGGACCTTCAGCTTGCCGGACGAGAAGTTGTGCAAGGCCTTCTCACGCAGGTTCTGGCGCAGATCGCCGTGGATCGCCGCGGCTGCCACGTCGAGCTCCTGGAGCTTGGCCGCCAGGCGGTCTGCTCCGTGCTTGGTATTGGTGAACACCATCGTCCTGTCGCTGTTGCCAGCGATCGTCGCGACCACCCGGGCCTTGTCCATCTCGTGGACGGTCAGGAACCGATGGGTCATCTGCTCGACGGTCACACCCTTCGACTCGACCTCGTGGCGTGCCGGTTCGTGCTGATAGCGACGCACGAGGCTGTCGACGACACCATCGAGCGTCGCCGAGAAGAGCAGCGTCTGGTGGGTTCCCTCGACGTTGCGCAGGATCCACTCGACCTGGGGCAGGAAGCCCATGTCGGCCATGCGGTCGGCCTCGTCGATCACCACGTGGCGCACGTCCGCCACCGAGAGGTCACCACGCTCGATCAGGTCGATCGCCCTGCCGGGAGTGCAGACCGCCAGGTCGACTCCGGTCTTGAGGGCCTTGATCTGCTTGTCGATCGGGTCACCGCCGTAGATCGCGGCGATCCTCACTCCTCGTGAATGTGCCAGCGGCAGAAGCTCGTCACGGACCTGCGTGGCGAGCTCGCGGGTCGGTACCAGCGCCAGGCCGGTGGGGCGCCCCGGTTGGGCGCGCGGAAGGATCTGGAGGAGCGGTACACCGAACGCGAGGGTCTTGCCCGATCCGGTCTTGGCCTTCCCGCAGACGTCCCTACCCGCGAGGATGTCGGGGATGGTCATCTCCTGGATCGCGAAGGCGCTGTCGATCCCTCGCTCGGAGAGGGCGTGGGACAGGTCGTCGGCCACACCGAGCTTCTGGAAGGTTGTGGTCATGTATGCATCTGCAATTCCATCTGCCCACCAGCGTACCGGCCACCTGCGTCCGGCCCGGAATCGCCGCGCCGCGCCATGAGCTCCGAGGACCCGGAGGGCGCCCCCCTGACCGGCGAGCCGCTGGCACTGGTCGACCGTTGGGGATCGACCGACGCCGCCAGCGCCGCGGTGGGTGCCGACGGCGGTGTGCACCGCCACGGCGACACCACGAGGATCCAGCGCGTGGCCTCGATCACCAAGCTGTGCACCGCCTGGGCCGCGCTGGTCGCGTCCGAGGAAGGTGCGTTGAGCCTGGACGATCCGCTCGGACAGCCGGGCTCGACCGTGCGCCATGTGCTCAGCCACGCGAGCGGACTGGACTTCGATACCGACGCGGTCATCGCAGCACCGGCAGCACGGCGCATCTACTCCAACACCGGGTACGAATTGATCGCCTCGCACATCGAGAGGGTCAGCGGAATCCCGTTCCCCGAGTACCTCGAAGAGGCGGTCCTGGAACCGCTCGGCATGTCCACAGCGGAGCTCCGCGGTTCGGCAGCCAAGGACCTCTGGTGCTCCATCGAAGACCTGCTGCTGCTCGCCCGCGAGCTCGCACAGACTCGTCTGTTGCATCCCGACACCGCTGCTGACGCCCGACGGAGCCAGTTCCCCGATCTGGCCGGGGTCCTGCCCGGGTGGGGGCGACAGGACCCGTGCTCGTGGGGTCTGGGCCCCGAGCTTGCGGGCACCAAGTCGCCTCACTGGACAGGGTCCACCTCGTCGCCCGGCACCTACGGCCACTTCGGTGGCAGCGGGACGATGCTCTGGATCGACCCCGCTGCCGAGGTCACCTGCGTAGCGGTCTGTGACCGGGATTTCGGCGAATGGGCGGTGACCGCCTGGCCGCCGTTCTCGGACGCCGTGCGAGCCACCTACTCCTGAGCCGACTCGGTGTCCTTAGCGTCGGAAGGCCCCTCCTGGATGGACCCCTCCTCGGCGGTGCTGACTGCTGTGCCTGCGGTTGGCCTGCCGACGTTCGCCAAGGGGTCTCCCCCATCGCGAAGCTCCGCCGTCGCAGCCCTGTCGACAGGTGCTCCGCGCCAGAACAGCCACAGCAGTCCGCCGAAGATCGCTACCAGCGAGATCCAGGTGTTCACCCGGAAGCCCAAGATCTCGGTGGCCGTGTCGATCCGCAGCGACTCGACCCACAACCGGCCGAGGCCGTAGCCGACGACGTACACCGCCAGCCAGCGTCCAGGACGCAGCACCCACCGTCGGCCGGCGGCGATGATCAGACCGGCAAGTGCCAGGTTCCACAACGCCTCGTACAGGAAGGTCGGATGGAACGTCGTCCCGGGTGGGTAGCCTTCGGGGAAGTCGATGCGCAGCGCCCACGGAAGATCGCTTGGGCGACCGTACAGCTCCTGGTTGAACCAGTTGCCGAGCCGTCCGATGGCCTGGGCGACCGGGATCGCCGGAGCCGCCGAGTCGGCCACGTGACGCCAGTCGATCCGCAGCCGCCGGCACATCAGAACGCCTGCGGCCGTGCCCAGCAGCACCCCGCCGGGGATCCCGAGCCCGCCCTTCCAGATCAGGAATGCGTCCGGTGCCCAACGACCATCCGAGTAGAGGCGGCTCCAGTCGGTGATCACGTGGTACAGCCGTGCACCCACCAGCCCCGCAGGAACCGCCACCAGGGCGATGGTGGTGATGTCCTCGGGGTCGCCTCCACGAGCAGCCCAACGACGACGGGCGATGCTGACCGCTGCCAGGACACCCAGAGCAATGCACAACCCGTAGAAGCGGAAGTTCAGTGGCCCGAGCTCCAGCGAGTTGCTCGTCGGGCTCGGCAGGGCGGCTAGCAGTTGGCGCATGAGGCTCGTCAGGTCCTGGCTCAGGGAGTGGTCGTGGAGGGGGCCGTCGTCGAGGGCAACTGGTCGGCGAGGTAGGGCGAACCTGGCGTCCCTGACGGGGCGTCGGCGTTGAGGACGGTGGCGCCGCCGGGCAGGGTCAAGCCGTCCCAACGGAACGCACCCTCCGGTACGCAGATCACCGACTGGTCGAGCAGCGCGCTGGCCAACGCCGAATCGTCGGCAAAGGGGTCGACCGCCCGACCGAACGAGATCGCCACCACGAACGGTCGCAGCTGCCCGCGTTGGTCCAGCCCGTCGGCCAAGCAGGTCGCGACGTTCGAACGGATGCGTCCATCACCGAAGAACATCGCCGCCACGGCCTCGGCCATGTCCACACAACCCTCGACTGCATCGACGACCCGACCGCGCTCGTCGTCGCTGAGCCCGATGTCGTTGAGCGACGAGCCGGCCGCGCCCGGGCGGTAGCCCAGTTCGTTCAGGCGACGCTCACCTAGGTCGTCGACGATCGACTCGGCTGCGCAGGTCGCCTCGGCGGTGGGAACCGACCAGAACGACGCGTCGTCGGGCCGGTGGGTCAGGTCATAGACGATGCCTCCCACGAGCAGGCCACGAGAAGCCGCTTCACCGTCGGGGAACGACGGCACGCTCAGGCCGGGTCTTTCGACATCGGCCCCGTCGCTCACCGCCGAGGTAGGGCCACGATCCGCGCACCCAGCGACGAGCACCGCAAGCGCAGCTATCGCTGCGAACACCACCCGGACCTGCACCAGGTGGAGGGTAGTGCGGTGTGGACCACCGGCCGTGTCGGCCCGGTGCGTGCCGGCGCTCAACCCGACTCACCTGGGCCGGCTCCACCGAGCACGAAGTCGATCAGGCGATTCCATGCGGCGCCATCGGGGTGTGGCGGTGCCCCGATGGTCGGGATCACAGAGATGGAGGGTTCGGCGCGGGTCCTCACGCTCACGGAGTCGGCAACTGTCTGGTCTGGCACCAGCACGATCCGAGCGGAGTCGAGCACCCGCGTCACGAAGCTCCACCTCGATCGGCCCGGCGCGATCGGCTCCCACAGCGCGGCGATGACCGGTACGGCGCCGGGCAGACGACCCGGCAAAGTAGCGAAGGTCAATGACCGCTCACCGTGGAGCACGACCAGGTCCGCCCAGCGAGACTCGAGTTTCACCTGGCCGGCAGCGGCGAGCGACCGACGAGCCGGTGCCAGGGCCGGGACGTCGCGTTCGAGCCCGCCCGTGCGCCCGGGGGCCAGCGCGAGCGTGCGGACCTCTCGACCAGCCGCTGCGAGTCGATGATGGAGATCGAGCGCTGCGAGGTTGGCCACCGAGGAATCGGTGTCACCCACCACTTGGAGGATCCTCGCAGGTTCCTCTGAGCCGGGCGCTGGACCCGCCACTCAGTCGACAGGGGCGAGCTGGGCCTCGACCTTGGCGAGCGCTTCTTCCTCGGACACGTCGAGGGCGAAGCTGAGCTCGGACACGAGCACGCTACGAGCCTTGACGAACATGGACTTCTCGCCGGCGGACAGTCCCTTGGACTGGTCGCGCAGTGCCAGGTTCCGCACGACCTCGGCCACCTGGTAGACGTCGCCCGACTTGAGCTTCTCCTGGTGGTTCTTGAAGCGCCTGCTCCAGTTGGCGGGCTCGCGGATGTCCTTCTTGCCGAGCAACTCGAAGAGGTCCTCGACCTCCTCGGACCCGATCGGCGGGCGCATTCCCACGTCGTCCGCCTTGTCGACCGGCACCGAGAGGGTCAGCTCGCCGTGGGCCATCTCGAGAACCAGGTACTCGAGGGTCTGGCCGTCCATCTTGCGCTTGACACGCTTGACGATCACGGCTGCGCCGTGATGCGGGTAGACCACGCGGTCGCCGACGTCGAATGCCACGGATTGTCCCTCACAGGTCGGTCGGGTGGGCCGGACTATCACCGGAGCGGTGATCGAAGGGCCGGAACGGACGTGACATGGTAGCAGACGGGAGCTTCTGCACTCCTCTGTGCCCACGGTCAGGCGTCGAAGAGGAGCGGCTGGCGCAACGACCAGGCCGGTTCGGCCGCAACGCCGACAGGCCTCTCACCGGCGTCTCCCCACACGAGCTGCACCGTGGTCGGCCAGCGATCGCCCCACGTCGACATCACTTCACGTCCCAGGTTGAACCAATCGCCGTGCGAGGCGAAGAACGGGTCGATGGCACGGGCACGGAAGCCCAGACCGCCGTCGATCGTCAAGTGGTCGCCCACCTCGATCCGCCGGCCGGCGGCCACCCGGGCACCGGCAAGCTCCAGCACTGCCCCTGCGACAGGAGCGTCGAGACCGACCACGAGAAGCTCCGGGTGGTCGTAGTTGCGCTGCAACCCGATCGTGTAGGCCCAGTCGCAACCGAGTTCGTCCCCGACGAGAGCTGCGACGGTGAAACCCCCGTCGGCCAGTTCCTGTCGGCAGTCGTTGATGATTCCCTCCACATTCATGAGGTGATGATCGATGCGGGCGAACCACCGGGCAATGGGTCGCACGGTCCACTCTTCCCTCCCGCTGAGTCAGCTGCCAGCGAGCAACCGCCCGGGTGCGTCTGTAGCGTTGTGCCGTGTCCGAGGGAGCGTGCCTGTTCCTCCTTGGAGTAGTGCGATGCGAAGTGGACGGCGCAGAGCATCTCCTCCACGGCGAGCAACCACGGATACTGCTGACCGTCCTGGGCTGGCAACAGGACATGCCGGTCACGGGCGACGAGCTCTCGGAAGCCATCTGGGGTACCGACCCGACCAGCTATTCCGCCGCATCACTTCGCAAGGTGGTCAGCAAGGTCAGGTCGTTCCTGAGCGACAGCGTGGGCGAAGTCACACGAGTCGAGAACATCGGCGGGTGCTACCGGTGCACGAGTCACGGCTCGGCACAGATCGACATCGCTGTCGCCACGGACTCGCTTGCACGAGCAGACGCCCTGCGACGGGACGGTCGCATCGAGGATGCGCTGAAACCGGCGGGCAGAGCGACGGACCTGCTGCCGCGCGCCCCTGCTACCAGGCATCGACCGCGAATGGCTCCAGATCCGTCGGGCCGAGCTCCACCGGCTCCGACGACACGCTCTTTGTCTCACCGCGCAGATCGAGTCGCACCTGGGCGCCCATGACGACGCCATGGGGCACGCTGCCGAGGCCGTCTCGCTCGACCCGTTCGACGAGGGCTCGCACCGTGCCCTGATCTCGGCGCACCTTGCCGCCGACGACAACGGCGGCGCGATAGTGGCCTACGAGGCGTGCCGCACGGTGCTGCTCGAAGAGTTCGGGATCCGCCCGTCAGCGGCCACGAACAACCTGCACGACCGCGCCCTCGGAAGCTGAGCCACGCCTGGGCCGCGCACCGACCGCGACCCCTCCATACCGTTGCACTGACAAAAGCATCGAACGCCGGGAGGCCACCATGTATCTCTTCTCACGCACCGCCAGGGTCGGACCCGCCACGGGTGTTCCGTGGGCGGTCGAGATCACCGAACTGGTACGCCGACGTACCGGCCAGGATCTCCGCCTCTGGAGCACCGCCTACTCGAGCGGGGTCGGCACGATGACCTGGACCGGCTGGTTCGAGGACCTCGTCCACCTGGAGGTCTTCAGCAACAAGATCGGCGACATGATGCAGACCGACGAGGCCTACATGGCACTGCTCGAACAGGGCTCGGCCCTCATCGAGGGAAGCGTCGACGATTCACTCATGCAGCTCCTGACCGACCGACCCGATCCTGAACGTGAGGTGACCTACGCCTCAGCAGTAGGCGCCGTCTGCGCCGCTGGTCATGCTCGGCGCGGACTGATGATCGGCATGCAGATCGCCGAGCACGCCGAACGCACGTCCGGCACACCGACGATGTTCCTTCGTTCAGTGACCGGCTCCTACGGCGGGGTGGGATGGATCACCGCATTCGAGGACATCGAACAGATGGAGCAGGGCGAGGCCAAGCTGGCCGCGGACGACAGCTGGATCGACCTGATCGACAGCGCCGAGGGAGCTTTCGTCGAGGACGTCAAGGCCACGAGCCAGACCATCTACCGCAGGATCGGCTGACCACCGGGCCTGGCAATCCGGGCCTGTCCCACGGGTCGCCCCGAACCCGAGCAACTCGGCACGTCTCACGCGCCAATGACGCATGAGACGTGCCGAGAAGCGTTGGCGTTGACCCGAAGGAGGTCAGCCGCGCCGAGAATCAGCTGCAGCCGCTCGTGGTGCCGCACTCGGTGCAGACATAGCAGGAACCCGAGCGGGTCATCTGGATGCCGCACTGCATGCACAGTGGTGCATCAGCTGCCGGACCACGGTTGGATTCCTCATCTCCCCGGGGCGACACAGGGGGCGAAGCAGGAGCGGGGTGCGCGGCGACGTCCATGCCCTGGGCTGTCGTCGTTGCGTGCTCCTCGACTCCCGGCAGTGTGGGCTGGAGACGTTCGGTGGTGCCGAGGATGCCCAGCTCGAGTCGTTCCTCGTAGGGCAGGTACTCGAGTGCCAAGCGGCGGAACAGGTAGTCGATGAGGCTGTTGGCGATACGGACTTCGGGGTCGTCCGTCATGCCCGCAGGCTCGAAGCGCATGCCCACGAACGCGTGTACGAACGCCTTGAGCGGTACCCCGTACTGGAGTCCGTGGCTGACCGAGATGGCGAAGGCGTCCATCACCCCGGCCATGGTGGAGCCCTGCTTGGACACCCTCACGAACAGCTCGCCCGGGCGACCGTCCTCGTACTCGCCGACCGTTCGCGAAACCCTTGCAGTCGGCGACGCGGAACTCGAAGGTCCGCGAGACCCTGGTGCGGGGCAGCTTCTCGCGGGTAGGGCGGGAAGCCTTCTCGACCAGGTCGGCGACAACGTTCTCGGCACCTGCCGTAGCGGCGGAATCGGTCGACTTGACTCCTGTGCTCAGCGGCTGGGCGACCTTGCAGTTGTCGCGGTATAGCGCGACGCACTTGATCCCGGTGCGCCAAGCCTCGATGAGGAGCTGCTCGACCTCCTCGACAGTCGTCGACTCGGGCACGTTGACGGTCTTGGACATCGCCCCCGAGAAGAACGGCTGGATCGCAGCCATCATCCGCAGGTGCCCCCCGTAGGAGATGACGTTGTCGCCGATGGCGCAGGCGAACACCGTCAGGTGGCCGGGATCGAGGTGCGGGGCACCGAGAGCCGTGTGGTTCTGCTCGATGTGGGCGACGATGTCGGTGACCTGGTCGTCGTCGTAGCCGAGACGCCGTAGAGCCCGGGGAACCGTCTGGTTGACGATCTCGAGTGTGCCGCCACCGACCAGCTTCTTGAACTTCACCAGGCCGAGGTCCGGCTCGATGCCTGTGGTGTCGGCGCCCATCATGAAGCTGATGGTGCCGGTGGGTGCGGCGACGGTGAGCTCGGCGTTGCGTGCCCCGACGAGACGGACCTGCTCGGCCGCATGCTCCCAGAGCTCGAGGAGCCGCTCGTTGAGGAGGGGCTGGTCCTGGACCTGCCGCGACTGCTCGCGCCGCGTCGAGGTGCAGGTCGTACACGCCGGCCCATGCATCACGGTCGGCCTGGAACAGCGGCGCAGCACCGAGGCGCTCGGAGAGCGTGGTGGAGCGCTGGGCGGCGGAACCGGTGAGGATCCCTGTGATCGCGGCCGCCCATGTACGCCCCTCGTCGGAGTCGTACGGCATACCGAGCGCCATCAGGCAAGCGCCGAGGTTGGTGTAGCCGAGACCGATGTCGCGGCTACGGGCGGTCATCTCCGCGATCTTCTCGGTCGGGTAGTCGGACGCACCGACGAGGATGTCCTGGGCGGTCACCACCACCTGGATCGCGTGCTCGAACGAGTCGACGTCGAAGTAGCCGTCCGTGTCGAGGTACTTCAACAAGTTCAGCGACGCCAGGTTGCACACGCTGTTGGCCAGGCGCAGGTGCTCTGAGCACGGATTGCTGGCGTCGATGCTGCCCGCGCTCGGCGTGGTGTTCCAGCGGTTGATCGTCGTGTCGAACTGCACGCCGGGGTCAGCGCACTCCCACGCCGCCTCGGCGATGTCCCGCAGCAAGGATCCAGCCCCGACGCGCTCGACGACGCTGCCATCACCACGCGCGATGAGCTCCCATTCACGACCGTCCACGGCGGCCTGCATGAACGAATCGCTGAGCCGAACCGAGTTGTTGGCGTTCTGGTACTGCAACGACGCTGCATCTGCTCCGTCCAGGTCCATGTCGAACCCGGCGTCGCGCAGCACCCTTGCCTTGCGCTCCTCCCGCGCCTTGCACCAGACGAACTCCTCGATGTCGGGATGGTCCGCGTCGAGGATGACCATCTTGGCGGCTCGGCGGGTCGTGCCTCCGCTCTTGATGGTCCCGGCCGAGGCATCGGCTCCACGCATGAAGCTCACAGGCCCGGACGGCACACCACCGCTACTCAGCTGCTCCTTCGATGAGCGGATCTTGGAGAGGTTGGCACCGGCGCCGGAACCACCCTTGAATATCACCCCCTCCTCGACGTACCAGTTGAGGATCGAGCGCAGCTCGTCCTCCACGTCGAGGATGAAGCACGCCGATGCCTGCTGGGCGACGCCGGGAACACCGATGTTGAACCAGACCGGCGAGTTGAACGAGACGTACTGGTTGACCAGCAGGAACCGCAGTTCATCCGCGAAGGTCGCTGCTTCGTCGGCGTCGGCGAAGTATCCGTCGCGGATGCCCCACTCGGTGATCGCACCGACGACACGGTCGATCACGTGGCGCAGCGAACGCTCCCGCCCACCGTTCGCAGCTCCACCCCGGAAGTACTTCTGGGCGACGATGTTCGACGCAGTCACCGACCAGTCGGCAGGGAACTCGACCCCGAGCTGCTCGAAGGCCACCGATCCATCACGGTGGTCGACGAGTCGGGCGTCTCGTATCTCCCAGTCGACGACGTCGTACGGCGACGTGCCGACGGTCGTGTTGCGGCGCGCCAAGCGGCCATGCAACTGCTCAGGTGCAAGGGTCATCGGGGTCCTTTCGCTGCCTCTCGGGGGGAGTGGCGTTCATTGCACATCGACATGCGAAGGGGTGCGGGCACGGACGACCGGGCGTGGGCCAGTCGGATCACCTGACCCCTCCGAAGAGAGCCCTGGGGATCCGATCCCCAGGAGATGAGACCCACCGAGGTGGGACCGCATCGGCCACCATTCCGGTCGCCCGCGCCGCGACCCGCAAGGATGCACCCTACGAACGACATCCTGTGGAAGAAAAGAGGGGAACGGTGTGGATTTCGCGTGGAGTTACCCACAGCGATGTTGAAACATGCACTCGCGTAGATCTGCAGGGTGACGGCCGGAGCGCTGCAGCTCTCCCCCAGCGCCACGACAGACGCCCTTGACCTGCGCGAACCGCACAACGTGGTGCAATCTCGGACCCACTCACCCCTTCCGGTCGGTCCACAGCCCTGTGGACATCCGTGTCCGATGGATAGGGTGCCGAGATGCGTCAACTGCTGCCCAGGGAGATCTCGGAGGTCGATCTGACGGAGATCGAAGGCCAGGCCGGCCGCACTGCCCCCGCGCAGCGACCCTGGGTGATGGCCAACATGGTCACGAGCATCGACGGCGCCTATGCGGTCGACCGACGTTCCGGTGGCCTCGGCACCCCCGGCGATCGTCGGCTCTTCCACCACCTTCGACAAGGTGCCGACGCGATCCTCGTCACCGCGGGGACCGCTCGCAAGGAGCGCTACCGCCGACCCCACATGGATCCCGAGGTGGTGCGACGTCGCCGGGACCGGGGGCAGGCCGATCATCCGCTCCTCGTGGTCGTCTCGAGGTCGCTGTCGTTCCCCGGAGACCTGCCGATGCTGACCGGAGAGGGCGAGACCCCCATGGTGCTGCACCCTCGCTCGGCCTCTGCAACCGGGCTGCCACCGGCGCTGGAGGCCCGTGCTGTAGGAGAGCTCGAGGTGGACATGGGCGAGGCGCTCAAAATGCTGCGCGACTCCGGTGTGGAGCGGGTGCTCTGCGAGGGCGGGCCGAACCTGCTCGGGCAGCTCCACCGAGCCGACCTGATCGACGAGATGTTCCTGACGGTGTCGCCGTCGATGGTCGGCGGGCATGACGTGGGCATCCTCGGCCGGACCGAGCCGCTCCAACGCCGGATGGAGCTGCACAGACTCATGGAAGAGGACGGCGCGCTCTTCCTGACCTACCGCCGCGCCGGCTGAGGCCATGCAGCGGGAGGCGACGGGGTCAGCTGGCCGCTGACCCTGCGGCACCGTCAGGTCCGCCAAGGAGCTGTATCTCCCGCTCGAAATCCTCTGGCTCCTCGAAAGCCTTGTACACGCTTGCGAACCGTAGCGCCGCGACGGGGTCCAGGTGGCGGAGCCCCTCGAGGACCAGCTCGCCGACCTCGGCAGCTCGGACCTCTCCCTTGTCGACCGGGAGCTCGTCCTCGACCTTGAGCGCCAGTTGCGTGATCGCGTGCTCGTCGACAGGGCGCCCCTTGCAGGCTGCGCTAATGCCGATCTCGATCTTGCATCGGTCGAACGGGTCTCTCCGACCATCGCGCTTGACCACCATCGGCGCAGACTCCTCGAGACGCTCGAAGGTGGTGAACCGGTTGGAGCACTGCTCACACTGGCGCCGCCGACGAATCGAGGTGCCGTCATCGGCCACACGTGAGTCCACGACGCGGTCCTCGACGGATCCACAAGCGGGGCAGCGCATACGGACAACGCTACCGCTCCGTCCGACATCGCTGGTTCATACAGGGCCGACCGGCATTGACAGCCCGCCGACGCCACGGGATCAGTCGCCGACCGGAAGCCGAACAACCTCACCGGCCTTGAGCAGACCAGAAGGATCGACCGAGGTGCCGCCACGATTGAGCTCGGTTATCTGCTCGACCACCTCGCGCGGATCAGCAGACGGGTCGACTGCACGGGCAAGACCCCAGAGGGTGTCCCCCTGCTCGACCACGTACGCCCGGCCGAGATCGGACGAAGTGCTCTGCGCCGGCCCACCAGCGGTGAACCCGACGCGGATCGCCTGGGAGAACCCGAACAGGAGGACGAGCGCGACCCCGAGGACCAGGAGCCGGCGGGCGAGGTAGACGCGACGCATGCGGCGGGCGTGCGAGGAGCGACCACCGTGGATGACCCTGAGTCGTGGAGCCGACCGACGGGAGGGTACGACGACTGCCGGATCGAGTGCTCGACCTGTGTGGAGTTCTATTACTGCGGCCATGTGGACATTCTCCGGATGCGGTGTGACAACGAAGGACACCCGACCCTCAGGGCCTGCCGGATCCGGCAGAAGGAACCCCTCACCGGACCGAACGGGTGTTCGGTCCATCAATCTGGACGAACAGTTGTTCGATGTCAAGGTACATCGAACGAATGTTCCATCACACCTTCATGGCCTGCTACGATCCAAACACCTGTTCGACCGACCTTCGGAGGTCACCATGGCCAAGTCGCCTTCCAGTCCCTCGGGCCAGCCCCAGCTCACCGAACGCCAGCAGGACATCCTGCGCTTCATCGAGCGCGCTGTCGGCGAGCGCGGCTATCCGCCTTCGGTGCGGGAGATCGGCGAAGCGGTGGGCCTGGCATCCTCGTCCACGGTCCACTCCCACCTGCACACCCTCCAGCGCCTGGGCTACCTGCGCCGTGACCCGACCAAGCCTCGTGCCATCGAGGTCACCGGAGACACCGCCAGTGGCGCCACCGCCGAGCGGCGCCCGACCCGCCACGTTCCTCTCGTCGGCGACGTGGCCGCCGGGGTCGGGGTGCTGGCACAGGAACAGGTCGAGGAGCTGGTGCCGCTCCCCGCCGACTTCACCGGCGAGGGCGAGCTGTTCATGCTCCGGGTGCGGGGCGAGTCGATGATCGACGCCGGGATCCTCGATGGCGACTTCATCGTCGCCCGGGTCGACCGGGAGCCCAGGAACGGCGATGTGGTCGTGGCCGGGATCCCGGGCGACGAGGCGACGGTCAAGACCTTCCGCCGAGACGGCAGCTCGATCATCCTGGAGCCTGCCAATCCCACGATGGAGCCGATGGAGTTCGGTGCTGACGAGGTGCAGGTGTACGGCAAGGTCGTGACCGTGCTGCGCAAGCTCTGACCCGAGAGGGCCCGGTCACCCCTGTAGCTGCCGGCGTCAGCCGGCGTGAGGCCTCAATTGGCGTGCAGTGCCGCGTTCAGGCCCTCGGACCAAGCCCCGGACCGAGGGCGAACCTCGACCCGACCCGAGGTGGAGTTGCGGATGAACAACAGGTCGGCGCTGCCGCTCAGGTCCCGTGCCTTGGCAGTGGTCCCGTCGGGCAGGGTCACGACCGTGCCCGAGGTGATGTAGAGACCGGCTTCGACGACGCAGCGATCTCCGAGCGATATGCCGATGCCGGCGTTGGCGCCGATCAGGCACTTCTCCCCCACCGAGATCACTTCCTTGCCGCCGCCGGACAGCGTGCCCATGATCGACGCGCCACCGCCGACATCGGTGTCGGCACCGACGACCACACCAGCGGAGATTCGGCCCTCGACCATGGCGTTGCCGAGGGTTCCGGCATTGAAGTTCACGAAGCCCTCGTGCATCACAGTGGTGCCCTCGGCCAGATGCGCTCCCAGCCGGACACGCTCACCGTCGGCGATCCGCACCCCGGCCGGCACGACGTAGTCGACCATGCGCGGGAACTTGTCGATGCTGGTGACAGCCACCGGGATCCCTGCCGCCCGCAGCCTGGTGCGAGCGGCTTCGAAGGACGCCACGTCGCACGGACCGAGAGTGGTCCACACCACGTTGGAGAGCAGACCGAAGATCCCGTCCAGGTTCAGACCGTGCGGAACAACGCGGCGACACGAGAGAAGATGCAGCCGCAGGTAGGCGTCGTGGGCGTCGACCGGGGCCTCGTCGAGCGACGACAGGAACGTGACCACAGGCCGTCTGCGGACAGGAAGGAGTTGGTCGGCCGGAACGGCCGCCGCCAGCTCCGACAGGACACGGAGGTTCGGGTGGTCACCGCCGTCGCCGAGCACGGGGGCGCACCGCGCCAGCGCCTCGGTGAGCACCTCGTCGGTCAGCGTGTAGGTGCCAGGACCGCTGTCGTGACCGACGACGTCGGCGACGATCGCAGCAGCGCCCAGGTTGTCTCCCGAGTTGACCGCTGGGAACCACGTGTCGAGAACCGCGTCGTCGGCGTCGGCGTGGGTGGCGATGCCGATCCCGAACGCGACAGGGTCCACGTATCGGTCGCGGCCACGAAACGACTCGACCATCGCGGTGAACTCGTCGCTGCTGCTCGGACGCAGATCGGACACGGGACCTCCTCGCCGGGCACCGGGGCTCGGCACCGCGACGCTGAAGCGTAGACGCGCTCGGTCGGCTCAGATCCCGTCGCGCAACAGCTCGTCGAGGGCCGCGAAGGTGCGTTCGATGCTGTCGCGCTGCACCCTCTCCTCGGCCGTGTGAGCCACGGTGGGGTCGCCGGGGCCGAAGTTCACAGCCGGGACACCCCGCTCGGCGAAACGGGCGACGTCGGTCCAGCCGAGCTTCGCTGTGGACGCGCAGGTCGCGACGTTCGATCATCGAAGCGATCACCGGGTGATCGACCGCTGGTCGCGCTGCCGGCGACATGTCGATGAGCTCGACCAGGTCGCCGGGCTCAAGGAACGGCTCGATCAGGTCGCGCACGAACTCCTCGGCCTGCTCGGGCGAGCGGTCGGGTGCGAAGCGATGACCCAGGTCCAACTCCACCTGGTCCGGCACCACGTTTCCCGAGACCCCCCCATCGATCCGAACCACCTGGAGAGCGTCGTGGTAGGTGCAGCCGAGGATCTCGGGCCGTCGTGGCTCGTAGGCGGCCACCGCATCGAGCAGCGGTCCCAGGCGGTGGATCGCGTTGCGCCCCATCCAGGCTCTGGCCAGATGGGCCCGCGCGCCCCTTCAGGACGATCCGCAGGCGCATCGTGCCCTGGCAACCGGCCTCGATCTGGGCGTCGGTCGGCTCGCCGAGGATCGCGACGTCGCCCTCGAGCAGGTCCGGACGGAGCTCGAAGAGCTCACCGAGCCCACTGTGAACCGACGCGACCTCCTCACGGGCGTAGAACACGTAGCTGACGTCGACCGCCGGCTCCACGTGCGCTGATGCGAGCGTGTGCATCACCGCCAGTCCGGACTTCATGTCGGCTGCGCCGAGACCCCACAGGACGTCGCGGTCGATGCGGGGCGTCGCGTTGTTGTTCGCCGGGACCGTGTCGGTGTGGCCCGCGAGCACGACCCTGGTCGGTCGGCCCAGCAAGGTCCGTGCCACGAGGTTGTCGCCGACACGGGTGACCTCCAGGTGAGACAGCTCGCGCAGCTCACTCTCGATCCGGTCGGTCAACGGTCCCTCCTGGAAGCTCTCCGAGGGGACCGACATCAGCTCGGCGGTGAGCTGGAGCAGATCGACGCTCACACCCCACCCTGTGGTGGCGGTGGCATGCCTGGCCCTGGCGGCAGGGTGCCCGGAGCCGGCGGCGCCGGGGGTGGCGACTGCGGCTGCGGTGGTGGAGCGACTGTTCCCGGCGCTGGCGGGACGGGCGGCAACGGCGGTGCCGACGGCGGACCGAACCCTCCGGGCGGCGGCGGAACGGCACCACCTGCGGGCGCCATGCCCCCGATAGGCGCGATTCCGCCCGGCGGGACCATCGGCCTGTTCTTCTTCCACTTGGAACGCTGCACCAGTCCGACGATCAGCAGGATCAGACCGATGAAGAAGAGCACCATCCCCGAGATTCCGCCTGTGAAGATCCCAGCGACGCCGTCGAAGCTGGGGATCGGCGCAACAGCGTAGGAGCCGCTCGTGGCTCCTGCTTCGTCGCCGCAGATGACGTCGTAGGTGGTGCCGACGGTCGTGTCGAAGTAATACGCGAGCTCGAGCGTCTCGCCGTTGACCTCGAGGGTGCCGCTCGTACCGGCACCCGGATCCCTGATCGTGACCTCACTGCCGGACGGATCGTTGACCAGACAACGGGCCGAGGAGTCCGACGTCAACACGATTCCGGCCTCTCCGGTCGCCACGAGAGTCGTGGGTGAGTTCAACGGAGTCGTGTTCGCCGAGTTGATGGCGTCGGAGACGTCACCGATGATCCCGACGAACGACACGCATCCGTAGCCACATCCGGCGAAGCCGAGCAGTATGAACACCAGCCCGGCGATCAGTGCGCCTTTCGGGGCTTTCGTTCCATTTGGCATGCGGCCTCCGGTTCAGTCGTTCGAGCTCGGATGGCGACGATCGCCGACGCGTCCAGCAGAAAGAAGTATCGCGGTGCAGGCGAGTCGACAGGGGGATCGTAGGGCGTCGGGGCTAGGCGATCCTCGCCGCCAGGAGCTCCAACCGCTCGTCGGGTTGCACCGCAGCGACACGCACGTAGCCCGGCGCAGAGTCGCCGTAGAACTCCCCGGGACTGACGATCGCCCCGACCTTGCGGGCGAGCAGCTCCGCCAGCGCCCACGCATCACCGCCGGGAGCAGGCACCCACAGGTAGAAGCCACCGCCCGGCAGGGATACATCGAGTCCGAGCTCTGTGAGCACCGCCGCTAGGCGACTCAGCCGCCCGTAGTAGCGATCACGCTGCGCGTCGACGTGCCCCTGGTCCTCGAGCGCTGCAACCGCGGCTACCTGTGCCGGGCCGGGCACCATGAACCCGGCGTGCTTGCGGACCTCGCTCAGGAAGTGCACGAGTTCGATGATCGCCCGCGTAGAAGCCGACACGCAGTCCCGCCAGGTTCGAACGCTTCGACAATGAGTGAACCGCGACCGACACCTTCTGTGCCGCTCGACAGGATCGTGCTGCCAGGACTGCCGCCGGGTCCCGTCGGCCCGTCCCAGGTGAACTCGGCATAGCACTCGTCGGAGAAGACCGGCACGTGGTTGGACCGTCCCCAACGGGCCACCGCGTCCAGGTCGTCCAGACCGCCGGCGGGATTGCCGGGGGTGTTGGACCAGAGCAGCAGAGCACGGGCGGCGTCACCCGGGTCGATCGAATCCAGATCGATCCGCCAGTGCGCGTCGACAGCGACCGGAACCGCCCTGCAACCCGCCAGCTCCGCGCCCATGGCGTAGGACGGGTAGCTGACAGCCGGGTAGAGCACCGTGTCACGTGACGGGTCCCGCAGGCGCAACCAGTGGGGCAGCCCGGCGACGAGCTCCTTCGATCCGACGCAGGCAGCGACGTCGCCGGTGTCGACCTGCACGCCGAACCGGCGGTCGAACCAGGACGCGGCCGCTTCGCGCAAGGCGACCGTGCCGATCGAAGGCGGGTAGGAACGCTCGGTGCCGGAGCCGGCGAGAGCCCTCAGCACGGCCTCGGGAGGATCGTCACAGGGCGTTCCGATCGACAGGTCGACAGCTCCGCCCGGATGGGACTGCGCCAGTTCGATCAGCGGAGCGAGCCGGTCGTACGGATACGGCGGTGGCCGGAACGGCCGCGCAGAAGTGCTCATCAGGCAGTCGTCCGCTCGACGCGGAACTCGTCGTAGCGGGCGAGCTCGGCATCCTCGAGGCGCACACTGACCCGAACGCCGCTGTCGTCGGGTGTCTCGGTCAACACGTCGCCCGACCGGTGCAACCCCGCTAGCACGTCACCTCGCGAGTACGGCACGTACAGATCGACGGGAGCGACGAGCGCCCGCAGACGGTCACCGATCCGCAGGAGCAGTTCGTCGACGCCTTCGCCGGTAGCTGCGGAAATGGCGACGGAGTTGGGGTGGACCTCGGCGAGCTTGTGGGCGTCCTCTGAGCGGTCGGCCTTGTTGAACACCAGGAGCTCGGGCACCGAGTCGCCGCCGATCTCACGGATCACCTGCCGGACGGCGGCGATGTTGCCATCCGGGTCGGCTGCCGATCCGTCGACCACGTGCACCAGCAGGTCGCCCTCGTTCACCACGTCGAGAGTCGACGCGAACGCCTGGACCAGCTGATGGGGCAGCTTGCGGACGAACCCGACGGTGTCGGTCACCAGGACAGACTCCCCGCCTGGAAGCTGCAGTCGACGCGTAGTCGCGTCGAGCGTCGCGAACAGACGGTCCTCGACCAGGGCCCCCGCGTCGGTCAGCCGGTTGAGGAGCGTGGACTTGCCGGCGTTCGTGTATCCGACGATCACGACGTGGCGCAGCCGGGACCGGCTTCGGGCCTTGCGTTGGGTCTGACGGTGCGCAGCAATGTCGCGCAGGTCGGACTCGAGCTTGTGGATCTGTCGTTGGATCCGACGGCGGTCTATCTCGAGCTGGGTCTCGCCCGGGCCGCCGCGGGTGCCGATGCCGCCGATCTGCTGGCTCAGGTTCGCGCCCTTGCCGCGCAGGCGAGGCAGCCTGTACCGGTAGAGCGCCAGCTGAACCTGCGCCTTGCCCTCCTGGCTGTGTGCGTTCTGGGCGAAGATGTCCAGGATCACCGCGGTGCGGTCGATCGCCGTTCGTCCCAGCTGCTTCTCCAGGTTGTACTGCTGGGCAGGGCTGAGCTCGTCGTCGAAGACGACGGTGTCGCAGTCGAGCGCCACCGCCAGCTCACGGATCTCGGCGACCTTGCCGGAGCCGACGTAGGTGGCGGGGTCAGGCGCCGAGCGCCGCTGGACGACCCGGGCCACGACATCCGCGCCGGCCGTGTCGATGAGCAGGTCCAGCTCGTCGAGCGACTCCTCGACGGCCTGCTCGTCGTGAGGGGGAAAGCTGACACCGACGACGATGATCCGCTCCCGGAACGTGCGCTCGATGAACGCTGCGGTCTCGCCGCCGAACTCACCGAATCCGCCACGGTGACCCGACTCCTGCTCGCCCGGCTCCGTTCCCGGAGGGCCGTCTTGAGGTTCCTGGAGTGACTTGCCCTGGCGGCTCACGGCACACGCACCTCGGCCACGAACACCGTCGGACCGGTCAGCAGCATCGATGACTCGGCCCGTTCCACCACCGCGGAGCCGCCCGGCATGTCGACCTGTACCCGGTCGTCGACCAGGCCCCAGTCCTGAGCGGCGACGGTCGCCGCCACCGCACCCGAGCCACACGCCATGGTGATCCCCGCTCCGCGTTCCCAGACACGCAGGCGCAAGCGGTCCCGATCCTCGACTGTCACCACCTCGACGTTGATCCCGGCCTCGTAGTCGGCCTCGAGCTCCGGGCCGACCTTCTCGAGGTCCATCTCGTCGGGGTCGTCCACGAGCAGCACCAGATGAGGATTGCCGATGTCGACGGTAGCCAGGCTCCTTGCCTCGAAGCGGGCAGTGACAGGCCCCGGCGTCGGGCCGGGATGGGCAGCGCCCATGTCGACCTGGAGCCACAGCTCGGCGTCGACGTCACCGCGGACGGTGCGCAGGCTGCGCACACCGCGGATGTCTCGATCCGCAGAGCAGCTTCCTGCACCCCCTGGGCGCGCAGCAGCGCCTGGCCGAGACAACGGATGCCGTTGCCCGAGATCTCCGCCTCTGACCCATCGGAGTTCAACAGGACCATGCATGCGTCGTCGTCGGGCTCGGAGGCCTCGAGCCCGTAGATGAGCCCGTCGGCACCCACGCCCGTACGCCGATCGCACAGCGCCCGTGCCACGTCAGGGTCGGGCAGGATGGCGGGGTTGTCGGATCCGAGCGCGATCAGGAAGTCGTTGCCCAGGCCGTGGTGCTTGGTCAGATGCAGCATGAGGCTCCAGCGGATGCGCCGAGATCGGAGGAATGGCGCTCCCTCCACGGTAGTGGTGCGACAACGCCGACCCCGAGCGGGTTGCGGCCATCGACGTCACCGTGACGAGCCGGCCTCCCTGTCGGGATCCGACCAGAACGAGTCGACCGCGTCGAGCAGCGACAACGGGTCACCGGTGTGGTCGAACCAGGTGATCCGGGGATCACGGCGGAACCAGCGGATCTGGCGTACGGCGAACTGCCGGGAGCGGGTCTCGATCATGTCGACCGCCTCGGCGAGCGAGCATTCGCCACGCAGATGGGCGGCCAGCTCGCCGTAGCCGAGCGCCTGCGATGCGGTCCGTGACAGCTGCCAGCGTCGCTCGAGTCCACTCACCTCGTCGAGGAAGCCCTCGGCGAGTTGCGCATGCACCCGCTCGTGGATGGAGAGCGCCAGGAGCTCGCGGTCCACACGCAGACCGATGAGGACGAACGGGGTTCCGGGGTAGGCGTCGAGCCCGGGTCCGAAGGAGCTGAAAGGCCGGCCGGAGCCTTCGGTCACCTCGAGGGCACGCACGATCCGTCGACGGTTGTCCTGTTCCATCCTCGCCGCGGCGACCGGGTCGAGGCGCACCAGTCGCTGGTGGAGCACGCGCGTGTCGGGCTCCGACTGGATCCGGGCTGCGATCTCGGGGAACCGACCCGGTAGCTCGAGTTGGTCCACCACGGCCTGGACGTACAGTCCCGTTCCACCGACCAGGATCGCCCTGGCGCTACGACGCTCGATGTCATCGAGCACATCACGGACAGCCGTGACGAACTCGGCGACGCTGAACTCCTGGTCGGGGTCGACCACGTCGATCAGGTGGTGTGGAACCTGGTCCTGTTCGACCTGGCTCGGGGTCGTGGTGCCGATGTCCATCCCCCGGTAGACCGCCATCGAGTCCATCGAGATCAGCTCGACCTCGTCGCCGAGACCACGGCGACGCATCGCGAGCGCCATGGCGAGCGACGACTTGCCCGACGCCGTGGGACCGACCAGCACCAGGTGCCGCGTCGCGCGCCGTTCCCGCAAGGGTCCACTAGCGGGTCAGCTCCGCTGCGAGCGCGTACCAGTCCATTGCCACGACGTCGGGAGAGAACAGTGCGTAGGCATCCACGAACGCCGGAACGAGCATCGGAGTGAACTCCGCTGCGATGCTCCCGGCCGCCACGGCCAGGTCTCGGTGCGGGTCTCCAATGGCAGCCTCCGCCCAGCCGAGCAGTCCCAGCGCGTCTCCCCGGAAGCACCAGAGAGTCCCGAGCGTCGGTCGACCATGGGTGAGAGCAGTGCGGGTGCTGCGCTGCGCCACTCGAGACGCTCCGCCTTCGAGGATCGCGACGAGGCGGGGGTCGTCGACGTGACGGTAGGACGCCGAACGTGGCGGGCGGTCCGCGAGTGGCCGCTCGACCGAGCGCCGAGCCCGTTCCACCAGCTCGAGCGGTCCGAGGACAGCGCCGAGCTCGGCGGCGTTCAGCTCAGTGCGGTGAAGCTGCGCGAGCACGAGACCGAGTCGACGGACCGTGCCCTCGGCGTCCACCCTGTACTCCATCGAGGTCGCCGGCTCGCCGCTCCGGCCGGTGGCATCAAGTCCGCTCCTCCGGATCGCCGCGGACAGGCCCCGGGCCGCGTCGGCGGACGAGGCGGCGTCGGAAGCTGCAGGTCCGGGGGGAGCCGACTCGCTCACTCCGCCGATACGGGGATCCGCACCCGATGTGTCGGGCCAGCCAGCACCTCGACAAGCCTTCCGCGCAGGTGGGTGGTCGTCGCGTCGACCACCTCGACCGTCGCGTAGCTACCTGCGCGGATCGGCTGGCCGGGCTCGAAGTGGACCAGCCGGTTCTGGCGCGTACGTCCGCTGAGCCGCGACGGGTCGCGTTCGCTCGGGCCCTCGACCAGGACTTCTTCGGTCGTGCCGACCCTCGCGAGGTTTGCCAGCCGTGAAGATCGCTCCACCACGGAGCGCAGACGTTCCATCCGTGCAGCTGCGACCTCACGGGGAACGAACCTGTCGGCCAGCTCGGCTGCCTCGGTCCCGGGCCGAGGCGAGTACACGAAGGTGAAAGCCCCGTCGAACGCAGCCTCGGCCGCCACCTCGAGGGTCGCGCTCGGCAGTCGTCGGTCGGTCTCGCCCGGGAACCCGACGATGATGTCGGTGGTCACTGCGAGGTCCGTCGATGCCGGCGCGCGCTGCTGCCAGCCTCTCCAGGTATCGCTCTGCGGTGTATCCGCGGTGCATCGCGGCGAGGACGCTGGTCGCTGCCGGACTGCAGCGGAAGGTGCAGGTGTTCGCACACCGCCTGCACGTCGGCCATTGCCGCGATCGTCTCCGGCTCGGAGGTCCTTGGGGTGCGGGCTGGTGTAGCGGACGCGTCGGATGCCAGGCACGGCACCGACCGCTCTCAGCAGGTCTGCGAACAAGGGCCGGGGCCTCAATCCGTCTGCTGTGGTCGCCGCGGCAGCTTCGCCTATCAGGAAGTCGAGGTCAGCGGCATCGGTCGTGTCGCCGGATCGCCGGGCTCGCAGCGCCAGGTCCCGCCCGTAGGAGTTGACGTTCTGGCCGAGGAGCGTCACCTCGGTGACGCCGTCGGCAGCGGCGCTCTCCACCTCGGCGACGATGTCACCGAAGGGTCGGCTGATCTCCGGTCCGCGCACAGCCGGGACGATGCAGAACGCGCAGCTGTTGTCGCAGCCGATCTGTATCGTCACCCACCCGGTGTAGCCGACCTCTCGCACGACCGGCAGAGCCGAGGGGAACAGCTCGTGGTCCTCGGCGACGGTCTCTTCGAGGATCTCGACGACCGGCCGACCCGCTGCACGGCTCTCGTGGAGGAGCTCGACCGCGCGATGGACGTTGTGGGTACCCAGGACGACGTCCACATGGGGAGCCCGCTCCGAGATGGATTCCCGGTCCTTCTGAGCCAGACAGCCCGCGACGACGATCTCGAGCCCGGGGCGGCGATCCTTGAGGCTCTTGAGATGCCCGAGGGTGCCGTAGAGCTTGTTGTCTGCGTTCTCGCGGATGCAGCAGGTGTTGAGCACGACCACGTCGGCGTTCGTCGACGTCGGTCGGCGGCGACGAGCCCGTCGGCTTCGAGTAGACCGGCGATACGTTCGGAATCGTGCTCGTTCATCTGGCACCCGAAGGTGCGGACCACGTAGGTGCCGGACATCGCGTCGAGTCTACGGCTGCGGTTCACGTCGACCCGAACCGGCCCCAGCGCACGGTTCGGGTCGACGAAAGTGCCGGCAATGCCGGTCGAGCTCAGTCGATGGAGATCGGCTCGTTGTCCGGGATCAGGTCGATCGGCAGGTCATCGTCGAGCTGCCCGATGCCGACCTCGGCCAGGATGCGGTCCGAGACCTCGACCATCACCTCGGGGTTCTCGATCAGGAAGTTCTTGGCGTTCTCGCGTCCCTGGCCGAGCTGCTCGCCCTCGTAGGTGTACCAGGCACCGGACTTCTTGACGATGTTGTACTCGACGGCCGATGTCCAAGGCGGTGCCCTCACGACTGATGCCCTTGCCGTACATGATGTCGAACTCGGCCTGCTTGAACGGCGGCAGCCACCTTGTTCTTCACGACCTTGACCCGGGTCCGGTTGCCGACGACCTCGACCCCGTCCTTGATCGCCTCGATACGACGGATGTCGAGACGAACCGAGGAGTAGAACTTGAGCGCGCGCCCACCCGGGGTGGTCTCCGGGGACCCGAACATCACACCGATCTTCTCCCGCAGCTGGTTGATGAAGATGCAGATGGTGTTGGTCTTGTTGAGGTTGGCGGTCAGCTTGCGCAGGGCCTGGGACATGAGTCGGGCCTGGAGACCCACGTGTGTGTCGCCCATCTCTCCTTCGATCTCGGCCTTGGGCGTGAGAGCGGCGACGGAGTCGATCACGATGACGTCGAGCGCCCCCGACCGGACGAGCATGTCGGCGATCTCGAGAGCTTGTTCACCGGTGTCGGGCTGGGAGATGAGGAGCTCGTCGACGTCCACACCGATTCGGGATGCGTAGCTGGGGTCCATGGCGTGCTCGGCATCGACGTAGGCGCAGATTCCGCCGTTGCGCTGGGCCTCGGCGACCACGTGCATGGCCAAGGTCGACTTGCCCGATGACTCCGGGCCGTAGATCTCGACCACGCGGCCACGGGGTAGGCCACCGATGCCGAGGGCGATGTCGAGCGAGAGCGCTCCGGTGGCGATGGACTCGACGTCCATGGAGGACTTCTCCCCCATCTTCATCACCGAGCCCTTGCCGTACTGCTTCTCGATCTGTCCCAGAGCCAGCTCCAGGGCCTTCTCTCGTTCTGGTGTTGCCATGTCGGTTCGTCCTTCGTCGGCGGGCCGGGAGTTCCGGCGCTTCCAATGGGGGAAACTTCGACCGGCGAGCACCTGTGCGGTGATCTCCGGACCGTGGGGAGGACCGTACCGACGAGGTGTGACAGCGAACGTCGGACGACGACATGACTGTAGTTTCGAACAGGCGTTCGATCAAGCATCCTCACGTTGGAGACGCGACCGCCACCACGCCGCGCCGCCCAGGACCGCCATGAGCAAGAGCGCGACCAACACACCCCAGGGTGCGGCCGACCCACGGTTGGACCCGCCAGCAGCCGGGCCCGAACCACCGTTGGAGGCTCGAGCGGATGCGTCCTCGGTCCCGTCCGCGACGGTCCGGTCCCCGGCATCGGCCTGACCGGAGGATCCGGTGCTCGCCGACGGATCCGACGCCACCTCGCCCGGGACCGTGGTCTCCCCCGCCACGTCGACAGGCGGCGTGGCAGCAGCCGAACCATCCACCGAACCGGCGGCGCCGGAGCCGGCGCCGGAGCCGGGGGATGCTCCCCCACCCCCGGGAGCGGGAGGTGTCGTACCAGAGGATGTTCCCGCACCCGGCGTGCCGGCACCGGACCCGGCCGGCCCGGAAGGGCCGGTCCCGGGGGGAGCCGTCACGGGTGGAGCGGTCGCAGGTGGCGCGGTGGTCGCGGGGGCTTCGCATGTGACCACCGGCGCAGCGATCCGCGGTGGGGTGTCCGAGGAAGGCGAGTCGGACCAGACCCACCCTTCGACCGCGCAACGCGTCGGGAGTCGATATCCACCCGCACCAACCTGGGAATAGCTCCATGCACCACCGTTCGCGGGCGCGTGCCAGTACCTCCAATAGGCGTTGCCTGCATCAGGCTTGTTGGCGCACCCGGTCGCCGGCAGACCATCGATGGCGCAGACGAAGCCGCCGTCGAGGCGCACCTCGTGGCCGGCAGCGCGCAGTGCGTCCAGACCCGTTGCGCCGTGGGACACCACGACGCAACGACTGCCAGGCGAACCGGTGCCGCGATCGATCGTCACCATTGCTGCCACCCGCCCTGCCGGCGCAGGACCGCACCCCTGGGCCCCTACCGGGTCGGGTGGACCGGCCAGGGTCAGCGTCAGCGGGACCAGGAGCACGACCAGGAAGACAGCTACCGCTGTCGGACGTGACAGAACCGGCCCCGCGCCCATGTCTGTTCAGGCCTCCCGGCGCCGACCGACCAGGACGAGGGCGGCCCCGCCGAGCAGAGCGGCAGCACCCGGAACCAGCAACAGCGGAGAGTCCGTACCGGTCGTGGGGAGAGTCGAGGGAGCGGAAGCCGTCGAAGCCGAATCGGCGTCCACCGTGTCGGAGCTCTGCGACAGACCCTGCACCTGGGCGCCAACCGTCGTGGCAGGCAAGGTGGTCGATGGAGCAACGGTCGTGCTCGACGCAACCGTGGTCGAGGTCGTCGAGGTGGTCGAGGTCGACGTGGTCGTCGTGGTCGTCGCCGGTGTGCAGTCCAACGGGGTCACACCCGAGGTGACGTCGCCGGGCTCGAACACGAAGGGCTCGCCGGCTGCGACACCCAGCGCCTGCGCTGTGGCGAAGCCGTTGGGAGCGTTGTTGGACCCGGGGAAGGTGAACGCACCGCGGTCGGCCTCCGGGGCTTCGCAGCCGAGCTGGAACGACAGCAGTGCTGCCAGAGGCGTGCGGCTCCTGTCTGCGAATCGGGACGAGTCGGCCTGGTCGACCGCGATCAACGACGACAGGACCAGCGCTGTGGAGTTCGGGTCGGTGCCGTAGCCCGCCATCTGGCCCCAGCCGCCGTCGGCCTCCTGCACCCGGTCGAGCCAGCTGAGCGCGGCGTCAGTGGCGTCACCGTCCTGCTCCCCGAGAGCCCGCGAGAGCCGTGATCCCGGCCGCAGTGGCGTTCGTGTCGGGACCGACGAAAGCCGCCGGGTCGGCGGCGCAGGGCACGGCCAGATCCGACCGGTACGGCATCCACGAGCCCGAGTCGTCCCCGGAATCGCACTGCTGCGACGCCAGCCAGTCGACCGCGAGCTGATCGGGTGTCTCGCCCGCAGCGATCAGCGCCGCGATCGAGTACCCCTGCCGGAACGCGCCGTCGTAGGTCGGCGAGGACGAGCCGTAGAGCCCTGCGTCCACGCCATCGACGCGCATCGTCGACTCGAGTCGGGCGATCAGGTCGCCGCCAACCCCCGTACCGACCGAACGGGGGTCGTGCCCGGTGACGATCGCGAGCATGATCGCTCGGGCGATGCGTCCGGGGGCATCCGCCCCGCCAACCGTCACAGCTGATTCGCGATCGGTGACCAGTGCGTCCCAGACGTCTTCGACCTGGTCGCCACCGGTTCCCGAGGCGACCAGACCGAGGGCTCCATCCAGGGTCACACCCCAGTCAGCGGAACCGAAGTTCTGCATCGGAATGCCGGCGTCGAGCTGGGTGGCCAGCCAGGCGGCTCCATACCTTGCGGCCGTCGGGCCGTCCTCGGTCGGTGCCGCGCCGACCGGCGAAGCTCCTGTACCCACCACCAGGGCGGCGGTGCCCACGACTACGGCCACCGATGCCCTTCTCGCCCTGGCCGTCAGGCCCCGCCAGTCGTCTCGCCTTCTCAGCACAGCACACTCCATTGTCCGGGTGCGGATTCCCGGATCGGCTGCGCCCGACCGACGACGCGGTCAAGGTTTCGGCTTCCCGGCTCCCGCACCGCTTTCCACGACGGTTGAAGAGGAGCCAACCCCGCAACGGGTCCTCCGACTCGTGGCGCACCACGGCACGCCACCCACGGCTGCGGGACAGCGCCGGCTTCGCACCGGCTTCCCCCACTGCGGGACTGGATTGACTTCGCAATCGACTGTACCGAAGTGGCACGGCGACGGCGAGCGGATCAGGTCGAGCGCGGTAGCAGCCGCAGACCGAGCTCCTCGAGCTGGGCCGGGTCTATCTCGGTAGGAGCCTGGGTCAGCGGGTCGCTCCCGGACTGGGTCTTGGGGAACGCGATCACCTCGCGGATGTTCTCCTCGCCCAGCAGGAGTGCCACCAGCCGGTCGATTCCGAAGGCGAAGCCGGCGTGGGGTGGCGCGCCGAACCGGAAGGCGTCGAGCAGGAAGCCGAACTTGAGCTGCGCCTCGTCGTCGCTTATCCCCAGCAGGTCGAAGATGCGTCGCTGTACTGCCTGGTCGTGGATACGGACGCTTCCCGAGCCGAGCTCCCAGCCGTTGAGAACCAGGTCGTAGGCCTGGGAGCGGACCGACAGCAGCTGCTCGGCGTCGCCGTCGAGGAGGCCCCAATCGTCCTCGTGGGGCATCGTGAACGGGTGGTGCGCCGGGACCGGCCGGCCGGTCGACTCGTCCACCGACTCGAAGAGCGGGAAGTCGACCACCCAGAGGAACCGCAGACCGCCCTCGTTCACCGGCGGACGTCCGAGCTCGAGGCGCAGCAACCCCAGGACGTGCGATGCCTTCGCCCAGTCGTCGGCAACCAGGTACAGGACGTCACCGACCTGGGCGCCGCACCGTTCGACGATTCCAGCGAGCTCTTCCTCGGAGAGGAACTTCGCGACCGGCGAGTTGAGCGTGGGCGTACCGTCGTCGCCGGCCTCGACGCGCATCCACACCAGACCCTTGGCGCCCCACCGCTTGGCGCGGTCGGTCAGGTCGTCGAGACGACTGCGGGTCGTGTCGGCTGCCGCGCCCTCGTGGCGCAGTCCCTTGATGGATGCTGCCTTGAAGGCGTTGAACCCCGTGCCGGCGAACAGGTCGGTCAGCTCGATCAGCTCCATACCGAAACGCACGTCCGGCTTGTCGGATCCGAACCGGTTCATCGCCTCACGCCAGGTGATGCGCTCGACCTCACCCAGCGACTGATCCGTCACCTCGGCGACGACTGCAGACACTGCCGACCCGATCGCGGCGAGCACGTCCTCCTGGCTGGCGAAGCTCATCTCGGCATCGAGCTGGGTGAACTCGAACTGGCGGTCGGCACGCAGGTCCTCGTCGCGGAAACACCGCGCGATCTGGTAGTAGCGATCGACTCCGCCGACCATGCACAGCTGTTTGAACAGCTGGGGGCTCTGGGGCAGCGCGTAGAAGGTCCCCGGTCGGGTCCGCGCCGGTACCACGAAGTCACGTGCCCCTTCGGGTGTGGATGCGATGAGCATCGGCGTCTCGATCTCGACGAAGTCCTGTTCGTCCATCGCCGAGCGGATCGCCCTGTTGACCCGCGCACGGGTCCGCAGGTTGTTCTGCATGTCGTCGCGACGCATGTCGAGGTAGCGGTGACGCAGACGCACCGTCTCGTCCACGTCCGTTCGCGCGTTCGTCGAGAGGGAACGGTGGCGGCTCGGCCACCGAGAGGATCTCGACGCTGCAGTCGCCGACCTCGATCTGGCCGGTTGCGAGCTGTGCGTTCACGGTGCCGTCGGGGCGCGGACGGACCGTCCCGGAGATCCGGACCACGTACTCGCTGCGCAGGTCGGCGGCGCCGTCCACCACGCACTGCACGATGCCAGAGTGGTCACGCAGGTCGATGAACGCCAGGTGCTCTCCGTGCTCACGACGGCGGGCGACCCAGCCACAGAGCACCACCTGCTCGCCGACGTGGTCGGTTCTGAGGTCGCCGCAACGGTGGGTGCGCATGGATGTTGAGTCGGAGATCACGTAGCTGTCCTGGGTGTGTCGATGCTGGTGGAGGTGTGGCTGGTGATCCCCGGGAGAGACCGACGCAGCTCGGCGACAAGGCCGTCACGGGCGACGCGTCCGCTGCTCGCCACCGCCGAGCGCCCGCACGGTGACTGCGCCCGCGGGCGGCTTCGTCCTCGCCGACGATCAGGGCGAGGTCCGCGCCGGACCGGTCGGCGCTCTTCATCTGCGACTTCATGGAACCGCCGCCGAACCTGCGGTCGGCGCGGAAGCCGGCGGCGCGGGAGCTCGTGGGTCAGGTCCCTTGCCGTGGTTCCGTCGACGACATCGACGACGAACACATCGAGCTTCGCCGCCACTGCCGGGAAGACGCCTTCGGCGTCACATGCGAGCAGGATCCTGTCGACACCGAGGGCGAAGCCGATCCCGTCGGTGGGCGGGCCGCCGAGGTCCTCGGCGAGGCCGTCGTAACGCCCTCCCCCGCCGACGGCGTTCTGCGCTGCGTCGAGCGCGGTCGCGGCGAACTCGAAGGTGGTCCGACGGTAGTAGTCGAGCCCTCGCACGAGCAGCGGTGATTCGGTGTATTCGACCCCGACCGCATCGAGGCCCTGCAGCACGCGCCTGTAGTGCTCCGCCGAAGCGTCCGAGAGGTGGTCCGAGATCCGGGGAGCACCGTCGACGACCGCACGGTCGCCGGGCCGCTTCGCTGTCGAGCACCCTGAGCGGGTTGCGCCCGAGGGTGGACCGCGCCGGCTCGCTCAACTCGTCGCTGCGTGACTCGAAGTAGATCCGGACGGCCTCCGTGTAGCGGGCACGGTCGTCGTGGTCACCGAGCGAGTTGACCAGCAGCTCGACCTTCGTGAGCCCGAGCGACGCGAAGAACCTCGCGGCAAGCGCGATCACCTCGACGTCGAGGTCGGGGTCGTCCACACCGAGCGCTTCCACTCCGATCTGGTCGAACATCCGGTACCGGCCCTTCTGGGCACGCTCGTGACGGAAGTTGGTGCCGGAGTACCAGACCTTCCACGGGAGCGCCGGGCGGTGCTGAACGAAAGCCCGAACGACACCGGCGGTGATCTCGGGCCGCAGTGCGATCCGAGAGCCGTCCTTGTCGACGAAGTCGTACATCTCCTTGGTGACCACGTCGGTCGCCTCACCCACACGCAGGAAGACCCCGAGCTCCTCGAGCAGCGGTGGCACCACTTCGCCGTAGCCCGCCGCTGTCGCCATCAGAGCGAACTGCTCGACCAGCGCCCGGCGCCCGCGCGGAGTCGGGCGGCAGGACGTCGTGCATCCCCTTGAGGGTGCGGAAGCTGCTCGTCAGGGGTGCAGCGGGGGCGTCGGTCACGGCGTCCCACGCTACCGGAGCCGCGCCCGGCTACTGACCCGAGCGGTTCATGAACGACCTGACCTGGTCCAGCAGGTCGTCCTCGTGCCAGTGATAGATGGTCGGTACGCCGGTCGCCTCCTGGTGGGCCAGGGCGATCCAGTCCATCGTCCGGTGGCAGTCCTCGTCCTCACGCACACGGGTCAGACCGCCCAGAACGCACGCCGGGGTCGACGGGTCCAGGCAGATCGCGACGGGTAGCACGTAGCTACATGACCGCATCAGCTTGATGGTGCCGTCGTAGAGCGGCTGCAGATGGAGCGTGTTCGTCTCACCGGGGTCGTCGCCGCGACGTTGACGCCAAGCCGCGCGCGCCTTCTGCATGAGCTTGGGCAGCATGAGGTCCTGGCTTCCGCTCGCTGCCATCGCGAGCAGCTGTCCGCCTCGGGCCATCCGCTCGTTGAGCTCGTTTCGCATCACCAGGTTGTTCGCCCGCGCCAGATCCGGGTCGAGCCTGGATCGCCGTCTCGAGTGCGTCTGGGGAACAGTCAGATAGGTGCGGGTCCCCGACTGCAGCAGCTGGAGTGCCGGGATGTTGAACGCCTGGCGGGTGGCGACCATGCGCGACACGAGCACATTGGCGCGCTCCGCTGTCTCATCGAGCGTCGTGCGCTCGCCGAGCACCCCGAAGCTGCGACCGGGGGCCATGAGCGCCGACTGCAACGCGCCCATCACGATGGCGATGTCGATGATCTGGCCGTGGTTGGTCACCAGCGCGACGTTCGCGTTCTCGGTGAACAGCAGGTGGTAGAGAGAGGTGAGCAGGTGGTCGTTGCGCGGGTCGGTGAACGCCGGTGTGATCACCTTGTCCACATCCGGGTACGCAGCCTTGACGTACAGCTCGAGCGTCTCGATGTTGCTCGGGTCCGGCTCGACCACCACGCACGACGGGTCGTGATACGACAGCGCCGGGTTGTAGGCGAGCTCCTGGAGGATCGACGAGTGGGAGGGCCGCACCAGGCTCGCCAGCATCTGGTAGTACGCGACCGGGTCGGTCGACGCGAGGAGCTCTCTGGCACGATCCAGCGCCGACGCGTCCTCTCCACCCTCTGCCCGGACCTCCGAGCCGGGGTCCACATCGGCGGTGATGTCCGGGCCGGGGTCGACCCGGTCTTCGTCGACCGGCTCGTCGAAGTCGTAGCTGCTCTGCACGAGCTGCAGCGCGGGCGAGTCGTGCGACCTCGTCCGACGCTCACGGGGACCACTCATCGGGGGCTCCGGCCAGTCGCGTCTGCGGTCATACGATTCCCTGTAGTCGACACCGTGGATTCCGACCCCTTCGCCTGCGCCGACGTTACGGCACCGGCACAACGATGCGCACGGGGGCGCGGGGCGCACTTGGACCGGTGATCACGTCTACCCTCTCGGTATCAGCGGGAACACGGATGGGGGAGGTGACATGGCGAAGAAGAAGAAGTCCGACAAGAAGTCGGACAAGAAGAAGAACAAGAAGTCCGACAAGAAGTCGGACAAGAAGAAGAAGAAGAAGAAGAAGAAGAAGAAGTGATGCCGTCGGCCCCGGTTCACCCGGGGCCGACCGGAGCGACACTCCGCAGTCAGGTCACATTGCCCCGCTGTCAGGTCCCTCGGGTCCGCCCGGGTCGGCTCGCCTCAGGTGGCGTGCAGCCAGAGCTGCTCGAGATCACCGGGGCGTCGGGTGGCGATCAGCGAGAACAGCTCGACGCGCAACTCCGGATCCATGACGGTGAAGTCGATCCCGTACATGACCCGACCGTCATCACGGGGCACCATCCGACGTACGACTCCCCGGGCGGTACGTCCCTCATGGGTCAACTCGACCGCCGAACGCACGACCATCCCTTCGATCGCCCGAGCGATGATCCCGGCACCCGACACCGACAGATCCACCAGGTAGGCGGGCTCTGTCACCTCGACACGCTTGATCCCACCGAGCAGGCCACGTGTCCGCTCGGTCGCGGTCATCCGGAGCGCGACCGGCCCGACCGCTCCCCGCTCGGCGATCCGTCGTTCCCGGTCATGTGAGGCCATGCCGTGTTCTTCGGCACCGATGGCTCGCCAGTTGAACCTGCGTCAGGTCGACGGGTCTCCGACGGGACTCGCTACACCCGGCACGACCCGGTAGGCGTCATAGACAGAATCGATGCCTCGCAAACGGTTGAGGACCTGATCCAGGTGTGAGGGGTCGCCAAGCTCGAACTCGAATCGCATCTTCGAGACACGGTCGTGACCGCAGTGGCTCTGGCTCGACAGGATGTTGACGTGGTTGTCGGACAGCGTCGACGTGACGTCCTGGAGCAACCGGGGCCGGTCGAGCGCCTTGACCTCGACCAGTGCCACGAAGTGACCTGCGGCGTCGCTGTCCCAGTCGACGTCCACGATCCGTTCTGCCTGTGCCCCCGCGAGCGACGAGGCGTTCGCACAGTCGGTTCGGTGAACCGAGACACCGCGGCCGCGGGTGACGAAGCCGATGATGGCGTCACCCGGAACCGGGGTGCAGCACCGCGCCATGCGAACGAGCATGTCGTCATAGCCCTCGACGTGCACCCCGGCGGGACGCCCACGACGACGGGTGGCGGTCAGATGTGGGGTCGAGACGACCTCTTCACGGGTCACGTCGGGCACCCTCACGAGGGCCTCGATACGACTCGCCACGGATTCCGGAGATGTGTGGTGCTCACCGATGCTCGTGTACATGGCATCGGCGCTCGCGAACTTCAGCTGCTCAGCGACCGTGACGATCGCGTCGCCACCCAGGATCTTCTGCACGGGCAACGCGGCGCGACGCATCGCCTTGATCAGCGAGTCACGACCGGACTCCAGGGCGTCCTCGCGTCGTTCGCGTGAGAACCACTGGCGAATCCGGCTCTGCGCACTTCGGGTGGCCACGAAACCCAACCAGTCGCGGCTGGGGCCCGCACCGGCGACCTTCGAGGTGAAGATCTCCACCGTGTCACCCGACGACAGCTTGGTGTCGAGTGGCACCAGTCGGCCGGCGACGCGGGCACCGATGCAGCGGTGCCCCACCTCGGTGTGGATGGCGTAGGCGAAATCGACCGGTGTGGCGCCGAGAGGGAGGGTGACCACGTCGCCGTTCGGGGTGAACACGAAGACCTCGTCCTGGTCCAGGTCGATCTTGAGGTTCGCCATGAACTCGCCCGGGTCGGTCATCTCCTGTTGCCAGTCGACGATCCGGCTCAGCCAGGCGACGTCCTCGGAGTGCCCCTCCTTGTAGGAGAAGTGCGCAGCCACACCCCACTCGGCACGGTTGTGCATCTCCTGTGTGCGGATCTGCACCTCGATCGGTTTGCCCTCGGGGCCGATCACAGTCGTATGCAACGACTGGTACAGGTTGAACTTGGGCATCGCGATGTAGTCCTTGAACCTGCCGGGAACAGGGGTCCACAACGCGTGGATCGATCCCGAGAGCCGCGTAGCAGTCCTTGGAGCTGTCGACGATCAGGCGGATGCCGACCAGATCGAAGATCTCGTCGAACGCCTTACCACGCACGACCATCTTCTCGTAGATCGACCAGAGGTGCTTCGGGCGACCGGTCACCTCGGCCGTTATGTTCACGTCACCCAGTCGGTTGCGGACCTCGGCCATGACCCGTTCGACGTAGGCGTCGCGTTCGGGCGCCCTGTCGGCGACCATGTGATCGATCTCCGCGTAGCGCTTGGGGTACAGCGAGGCGAAGCAGAGGTCCTCGAGCTGCTGCTTGATCTCCTGCATGCCCAGGCGGTGCGCCAGCGGCGCGTAGATGTCGAGGGTCTCCTGTGCTGTGCGTTCCTGCTTCCAGTCGGGCAGCGCGGCGATGGTGCGCATGTTGTGCAGCCGGTCCGCCAGCTTGATGACCAGGACGCGCAGGTCCTTGGCCATGGCGACGAGCATCTTGCGCATCGTCGCGGCCTGTTGGGCCTCCTTCGACTCGAAGTGGATCCGCTCGAGCTTCGTGACACCGTCGACGATCGCTGTGACCTCGGGGCCGAAGCGATGATCGACGTCCTCGAGGGTGATGACGGTGTCCTCGACCGCGTCGTGCAGGAGGGCGGCAGCGATCGTGATGTCGTCCATGCCGTAGCGGGCGACGATCCCCGCGACTGCGAGCGGATGGGTTATGTAGGGCTCACCGGAGCGGCGCAGCTGGCCGTTGTGGGCGCCGGCAGCCATTCGGTACGCCTCGGTGATCATCCCGGTCGAACGACGCGGATGGAACTTCTTGAACTGCTCGTTGATCGCCTGGACCTCCATCGCTGGAGGCTGGCTGTGGCGACGCCAGGGAAGGACGCGTGTCACCGTGGCCATGTCGTCACCCCTGTCGTGAGCACCGCGGCACGAAGCATCACCGTGTCAACGCCAGAGACGGCTGCATCCTTCCCAGAAGAGGCGGTTGTGGCAGATCCCTCGTCAGCACCTCAGCGCTTGCGGGTCTTGCGCGGCCGCGGGGGGTGTCCCCCGACGTTGACCGACAACGGCGGAGCATCACCAGAACGTGAACCGGCGGGCACCTTCACCCCGCCGGTGGCGGTCGACAGGCCACCGGACGGCTCATGCCAACGAGTGTCGGAGACGTCGACGCCCTTGGTCACGAGACGCTTGCGGATCTCGGACCAGCGCTTCTCACGCTCCTTGAGCGCCACCTCGATCGGCGCTGCGACGAACAGCGACGAGTAGACACCGAGCATCAGACCGATGATCAGCGCCAGGGAGAAGTCGACGAGCAGCGGCTGGTCGAAGAGGTAGCCGCCGATGACCAGCATGGCGACGATCGGCAGCAGCGTCGTGATCGACGTGTTCACGCAGCGCATGAGGCTCTGGTTGAGCGTGCGCCGCATGATCATGGCGTAGGTGAACTGGCCGGTGCGTCCGTAGCGGTGCATCCCGTCCTTCATGCGATCGAACACCACGACCGTGTCATAGAGCGAGAAGCCGAGGATCGTCAGGAACGCGATCACCGTCGCCGGGGTGACCTCGATCCGGAACACCGAGTACACGCCGACCGTGATGATGACGTCGTGGACGACGCCGAGCATCGCGGCGAGGGCCATCTTGGGCTCGAGACGCCACGCCAGGTAGCCCGCGACCAGGATCACGAACCAGATCAACGACTGGATCGCCTGACGGGTGATGTCCGAACCCCAGGAGGGGCCGATCGTGTTGACGGTGACGTCGCCTGGTTGGAGTCCGGCCGCCTCGGCCAGAGCGTTCGCCACCTCTGAGCCGGTGTCGACGTCCGCGACCTGAGATGTGATGCGGATGATGCGCGTACCGTCCGCCGTCGTCGCTTCCTGGAGCTTCGCTCCGTCGGCGGCGTCGAACTGAGCCAGCACCTCGCGGGCCTGGTCGGTGCTGAACTCCTGGGACTGCACCGCCCAGGTCGACCCACCCTCGAAGTCCAGGCTCAGCACCAGACCACGGGTGATCAGGGAGACGATCGAGATGACGACGCAGATGGCCGACACGACGAGCAGCCGGCGTGACCACTTGGGGAAGTCGAAGTCGGTCTCTCCGCGGTATGCCCTGGACAAGGCGCTCATGAGGACGCTCCTGACGCGACTGTGGCTGCTGGTGCGGTCGCGGTCGTGGCGGCGGTGTCGAGCGGTATCCCGAAACGCCTCGGATGCTTGCCCTGGCGCGATCGGGCCAGCAGCGCCGTCGCCGGGTAGATGAAGAAGTACATGGAGGTGATGTCCAGGATCGTCATGGCGCCGAGGTAGAAGCGCGAAGCCGCGCACCGGGCCGACAGCAAGCCAGTAGAGGATCGCTGCACCCAGCAGCGAAGCGACGTTCGCCTTGACGATGGTCCCCCAGGCGACGTCGAACGCGCGATCAGCCGCGGCCCTGGTGGTCACCCCCATCCGCACCTGTTCCTTCATCGCCTCGAAGTAGACCACCGCCGAGTCGACGGTCACACCGATCGACACGACGAGGCCAACCACTCCGGCCAGGGTGATCGTCGCACCGATCCAGGCGACGATCACGTACAGGGCTGACGCGGCCACCACCAGACCGGCGACGGCGACGAGTGCCAGCAGGCGGTAGTAGATCGCCAGGTACAACGCCGCCAGCACCAGTCCGATGACGCCGGAGATGATGCCGGCCTCGAGGGCGCCCTTGCCGAGCGTGGCTGACACGTTCTCAGCCTGCTGCGGCTTCAGCTCGACAGGTAGCGAGCCGTAGCGGAGGGCGACTGCGAGCGCCTCGGCCGAGCTCTGGTCGAACGAGCCCGAGATCTGGATCTGGTCCTTGTCGAAGCTCGGCTGCTGGATCTCGGGGGCGGAGAGAACCTCTCCGTCGAGCACGATCGCGATCAGCCCCTTGCCGCTCTGCGACAGCGCCGGACAGACGTTCTGGTCCGCCGCGTAGCACTGCGCCGCGGATCGCGTTGAACTTGTCGATGCCGTCCGCACCGCCCTTGAACGATGGGTTCACCGTCCACTTGCCGTCGTTGCTGAGCCCGGCGGTCGCACCCTTGACAGAGGTGCCGGTGAGCGCCACCGGTCCCAACGTGTAGAGGTTGCCCTCCTCGTCGGGCAACGTGACCTGCCCGCCCGGCTCCTGGTCCTCGGGAGGGGTCGCCGACGAGGCCAGCTGAGCCTCGAGCTGGTAGAGCTCTGCGAACCGCTCGTCGTTCAGGTCGACGCCGTACTGGTTGAGCGACGGCGGGAGGGTCGTCGTGGTCTCCGTTCCCTCGGGTGGCGCGGCGGTGGTCGTCGTGGTCGTCGCCGCCTGCTGGGTCTGCTCGTCGGTGATCACCTGCTGGGCCGAGACCCCCTCGGGGATGGCGAGCTCGGTGCGCAGATCCGCGACGGACTCCTCGGCCTTGGTGCGAGCCTCTCCCCGGAGCTCCGTCCCCGAGGTGGACAACACCGGACGGAACTCGAGCTGGGCGGTCTGGCCGACGACCTCGAGCACCTCGGCCTGGTCCTTGGCCCCCGGAAGCTGGATCGTGATCGTGTTGCCCTGACGTGCCACCTCGGGTTCGGCCACGCCGAGGTCGTCGACCGCGCTTGCGGATGATCTCGATCGCCTCGTCGAGCTGCTGGGGCTCGACGTCGTCGGTGACCTTGCCGTCCTTGACCGGCTGGAGGTTCACCGAGATGCCGCCCTGCAGGTCCAGGCCGAGCTTGGGTGCGTGATCCGTCAGGACCATCGCCAGCACCAGGCCGTAGATCACGACGAGGAAGACGATGAGTGCTCGGAGTGGGTGGGCCTTCATCGGATCACTCGCTGCTCTCGTCGCCGGCACCGGCGTCGGAGCCTTCGCCCTTGGCCTTGCGCGAGCGCGACGACGGCCGCTCGGTCGGCTCCGGATCGCTCGTGCTGCGGGCGATCGCTGAGCGGGCGACGCGGATCACGACGTCGGTGTCGACCTCGAGATGGAAGAGGTCGTCCTCGATGAACGTGATCACACCGACGATGCCTCCGGTGGTGAGCACCTCGTCGCCGACGTCGAGCTTCCGCAGCATGTCGGCCTGCTTCTGCTTCTGCTTCCGCTGCGGCACGATCATCATGTAGAGCAGCAGACCCAGCGGCACGAAGAGGATGAGCATCCCGAGCGGGCTGCTCCCGCCGCTGTCTTGGGCGAGGATGGAGACGAGGTCGAAGGTCACAGGGGCGCGAGCCTACGCGCGGCACCCCACCGCGCTGTAACCACCTACCGGCCACCTACCGGCCACCCACCTTCCACCCACCGCCGAGCCGAGCCGATGCTCAGATGCCGGGACCGGTCCCTGACCACACCGCTGCGGTCTCCACCCTCAGAGCATCCAGGGTGCCGGCTTCGATGGCCGTGCGGATCCTGCCGACGAAGGTCAGGACCCACGTCAGGTTGTGGATGGTGCACAGCGTCGCCGCGACCGGCTCCCGCAGGGTGGCCAGGTGGCGCAGGTAGCCCCGTGGATGGCGCCGACAGGTCGAACAAGGGCAGTCGGGGTCGATCGGCTGGTCGTCCAGGGCGAACTCGGACCGCTTGATGTTCAGCCGTCCGCTGTTCGTGAGCAGCGTCGCGTGGCGTGCCAGCCGGGTCGGCAGAACGCAGTCGAACATGTCCACCCCCAGGGCGACCGCCTCGACGATCGACAGCGGGTCGCCCACTCCCATCAGGTACCGGGGCTGTTCCTGGGGCAGGTGCTCGATCGCCGCTGCTAGGGCGGGCAGCATCACCTCTCGTGTCTCCCCGACCGACAGGCCCCCGATCGCGTAGCCGTCGAAATCCAGATCCACCGTGCGGCGCGCGGACTCCGAACGCAGGTCGGCCCGGTCACCGCCCTGCACGATGCCGAACAACGCCTGGTCCTCGGTGCGTCGGTGAGCAGCGCGAGCACGCTCGGCCCACATGGCGGTGGTGTCGACCGCGTCGACCAGCACCTGGCGGTCCGAAGGAAGCGCCGCGCAGACGTCGAGCACCATCTGGATGTCAGCACCCAGCTGCTCCTGTATCGCGACGGCGGATTCCGGCGTCAGCAGGTGTCGGTCACCGTCGTAGGTCGAGCGGAACAGCACCCCGTCGTCGTCCAGCCTCGGGTCGAGTGAGAAGACCTGGTAGCCCCCGGAGTCGGTGAGCATGTGACCGTCCCACCCGCTGAAGCGGTGCAGCCCACCGAGCCGCTCGACCGCGTCGGCACCGGGCCGCAGCATCAGGTGGTAGGTGTTGCCCAGCATCACCTCGACGCGGGTCCCGTCGGCGGCGCTCAGCTGATCGAGCAGCTCGGTGGGAAGCGAACGGACCGCGCCACGGGTGCCGACCGGCATGAACACAGGGGTCCGGATCACCCCTCGTGCGGTCGTGACCGTTCCGCTACGTGCCGCACCATCGCGGGCGGACACGTCGATCTGCAGCTTCACGAACCGAACCCCGGGCCGTCCATGTCGGTCGGATCCCGCTCGACGAGCATGGCATCGCCGAACGACAGGAACCGGTACCCACGTTCGAGCGCCGTCGCGTACAGGTCCCGCCAGCGGGGACCGACGAATGCCTCGACCATCGCGAGCAGCGACGACCGCGGCAGGTGGAAGTTGGTCATCAGCACGTCGACGACCCGGAACCGGTAACCGGGGGTGATGAACAGCCGGGTGCGCCCGCTCAGGGCCCCGAGGGTCGCGACCGATTCCAGCGCCCTGACCGTCGTCGTACCCACAGCCACCACCCTGCGCCCTTCCTCCGCTGCCGACACGACGGCGTCCCACGTCTCGATGGGAACCGAGTAATGCTCGGAGTGGATCGCGTGCTCCTCCACCCGGTCGACGCTGATCGGGCGGAACGTGTCGAGCCCGACCACCAGCTCGACGGTGGCGGTGTCGACACCACGTTGGTGCAGCTGTTCCAACACCCGCGGGGTCAGGTGCAGCCCGGCGGTGGGAGCGGCGGCAGAGGCCGCTCGCCGGGCGAACACCGTCTGGTAGCGCTCCTCGTCGTCGAGTCGTTCGTGGATGTAGGGCGGCAACGGAGCGACACCGACGAGCTCCAAGCTGTCGATCAGATCACCGTCGTGCAGCGGTCTGACCAGGCGGAGTCCGTCGCCTAGCTCCTCGCCGATCTCGAAGCGAAGCACAGTCGAACCGACCGCCGCATCGACGACCTGACCCACCGCCAGCTTGCGGGACGGGCGCACCAGCGCCTGCCACCAGCCGGAATCGGACTCGTCGCCGCCGGCGGCTTCGAGAACTGCGTCGTCGATCGGCTCCAACAGGAGGACCTCACCGGAACCGCCCCCACCGCGGCGGATCGCCACCCGGGCCGGCAGCACACGGGTCTCGTTGAGCACGACCAGGTCGCCGGGGCGCAGCAGATCCGCCAGTTCGGCGACCGTCGCGTCCTCGGCGTCCACGCCGGGCCCGCGGTCGACGAGCAGCCGGGCCGAGTCACGCGGCTCGACCGGGGTCTGAGCGATCCGGTCGTCAGGTAGGAGGTAGTCGAGCTCGTCGGTGCGCACCTGCGGCTCAGAAGCCCATCGAGCGGCCGATGATCTCCTTCATGATCTCGGTCGTGCCGCCGTAGATCGAGGTGACACGTGCGTCCGCGTACGCCCGCGCGACGGGATACTCGTTCATGTAGCCGTAGCCGCCGTGCAGCTGCACGCAGGTGTCGGCCACACGCTTCTGCAGCTCCGTGCACCACCACTTGGCCATCGCAGCCTCCTCGGCGGTCAGCTCGCCGGCGTTGAGCGCCGTGACGCAGCGATCCACGAACGTCTCGGCGATCGTGACCTCGGTCTCCATCTCGGCGAGCTTGAAGCGGCTGTTCTGGAAGCTGCCGATCTTCTGGCCGAACGCAGTTCGCTCGTTGCAGTAGTCGATCGTCCAGCCGAGGATCGCCCTGGCGTGTGCGACGCCGACGACGGCGATCGACAGTCGCTCCTGAGGCAGGTTCTTGACGAGCAGCTTGAACCCCTCGCCCTCGCCGCCGATCCGGTTCTCGACGGGGACGCGGACGTCGTTGAAGAACAGCTCGGCGGTGTCCTGGGAGTGCATGCCGACCTTGTCCAGGTTGCGGCCGCGTTCGAAGCCCTCCATGCCGGCCTCGACCACCACCAGCGACATGCCCGTGTGACGCTGGGACGGGTCGGTCTTGCAGGCCACGATCACCAGGTCCGACAGGATGCCGTTGGTTATGAACGTCTTGGAACCGTTGAGGACGTACGTGTCTCCGTCGCGGATCGCGGTGCTCGACATGGAGGCCAGGTCTGAACCGATGCCCGGCTCGGTCATGGCGACGGCCGTGATCAGCTCACCCGAGGCGATCCCCGGCAACCAGCGCTGCTTCTGCTCGTCGGTGCAGTAGTCCTCGAAGTACGGCAGACAGACATCGCTGTGCAACGTCATACCCAGACCTGCCGGATAGACGTCGGCGCGGGTCAACTCCTCGCCGATGATCTGGTTGTAGCGGAAGTCGTCGACCCCGGGGCCGCCGTACTGCTCGGGAACCGACATGGCCAGGAAGCCGGAGGCGCCCGCCTTGGCGAACAGCTCACGATCCACGATCCCGGCTTCTTCCCACCGCTCCCGGTTGGGGACCATCTCACGTTCGACGAAGGTCCGGAAGGCGTCCCGGAACATGTCGTGCTCGTCATCGAATACGCGGTCCATGGTGGTTCGCTCCAGAGGGGGGTCGGTGCTGTGGGAACGACTAAAGCAAACCACGCCCGACGCGACGCGCCGAACTGACGACCCGTCAGGTCTGCGGGGTCGACACCACGGGCAGTGCCATCACGATCCGTCGAACAGCGAGGGATCGGCGTTGCTGAACGAGGACGTGGGCGCGACGAGACCGAGGTGGTGCCACGCGGCTGTGGTCGCCACGCGGCCACGCGGTGTCCGCATGAGCAGGCCCTGTTGGATCAGATACGGCTCGTAGACGTCCTCGACCGTCTCGGTCGGCTCCGAGACCGCGATCGCCAGGGTCGACAGTCCCACCGGGCCGCCACCGAATCGCTCGCACAACGCGGACAGGATCGATCGATCGACCTTGTCCAACCCGAGCTCGTCGATGCCGAACAACTCCAGGCCGGCACACGCGACCTGCTTGTCGACACGCCCGTCACCCTCGACCTCGGCCACGTCACGGACGCGGCGCAGCAGCCGGTTGGCGATACGGGGTGTGCCACGGGAGCGCCGGGCGATCTCGTGGGCGCCGGCGGAGTCGATGCGCGCGCCCAGGATCAACGCGGCGCGTTCGACGATGGCACGCAGATCGTCGGGTTCGTAGTAGTCGAGTCGGGCGACGAGGCCGAAGCGATCCCGCAGAGGACCTGTGATCAGACCGGTCCGGGTGGTCGCACCGACCAGGCAGAACCGTGGAAGATCCAGTCGGATCGAACGGGCCGCGGGACCCTTGCCCAGCACGATGTCGAGCTGGAAGTCCTCCATGGCCGGATAGAGGACCTCTTCGACCGAACGCGAGAGTCGGTGGATCTCATCGATGAAGAGCACGTCGCCCTCGCCGAGCTTGGTGAGGATCGCGGCCAGATCACCTGGCCGCTCGAGCGCAGGGCCCGAGGTGACGTGCAGAGCGACGTCCATCTCGGCTGCGACGATCACCGACAGAGACGTCTTTCCCAGCCCGGGTGGCCCGGCGAAGAGGAAGTGGTCGGGCGGCTGGCCGCGGCGCCTCGCTGCTTCGAGGATGACCCGCAGTCGGCGCTTGAGCTCGCTCTGACCGACGAACTCGTCGAGCGACCGCGGCCTCAGCGAGACGATCGGATCGATGCCGACACCGTCGAGGCCGTCGACTCCACCAGAGCCATCTGTCTCCCGGTCGAGGACCTCCACCATCGGCTCGTCGTCACGAACGGCCGCGTCGAGCAACTCGTCGCGGGCCATCAGGCCGCCGCCAGCCGCTGGAGTGCCACGCGAAGCAGATCGGAGCTCTCGCCGTCGTCGGGTAGTTCGGCCAGCGCGCGACCGATCTCATCGGCGCCGTAGCCCAGCGCACTCAGAGCGTCACGCACGTCGCCGCGCACGCTAGCTGGCCCGGCAGCGCCGCCACCGCTGAGCACCCCTGCAGAGGACTGGTCGCCGTCGGGCATGGCCAGACGGCTCTTGAGCTCGACCAGGAGACGGGCAGCTGTCTTCTTGCCGACTCCCGGCACCAGGCACAGTGCCGCGACGTCGTCGGTGGCCAGCACGTGGCGCAGCCCCAGCGGAGAATGCACGGACAGGATCGCCAGGCCGAGCGACGGGCCGACACCGTGGGTTCCGATCAGGGTCTCGAACACCCGGCGCTCCTCGATCGAGGAGAAGCCGTAGAGAGTCTCTGCGTCCTCACGTCGGTGGTGATGGACGTGCAGGAACACAGTCGTTCCGGGTGCTCCGAGCTCGCCGGCGGTTGCGGGTGTCACCGAGACTCGGTACCCGATCCCGCTCACCTCGACGAGCAGCTCGTCGTCGGCGCGGTCGAGCAGGTCTCCGCGGAGCGATCCGATCATTGCTGGCCTCCATGGGTGGTCGCTGCGGAAGCGAGGGATCTGGTCGAGGCGATCCGTGCCACGTGGGTCAACGCGACCGCGGCCGCGTCGGCGGCGTCGGGCGGGTCCGGTAGCGAGTCCAGGTCCAACAGGAGCTGGACCATCCTCTGGACCTGAGCCTTGTCGGCTCCACCGAAGCCGGCGACGGCGTCCTTGACCTCGTTCGGTGAGTACTCGGTCACCGGCAGGCCCCTGGCGGCCGCCTCGGCCATGACGACTCCGGACGCCTGCCCGACGCTCATAGCGGTGCGTACGTTGACCTGGAACAGGACACGCTCGACCGCCACCTCGGCGACGGGGAACTCGTCGAGCACGCTGCGCATGTCGAGCACCAGCTCGGCCAGACGCTCTGCGACGGGGCTCGCCGGGTCGGTGCGGATGACACCCAGCGCTGCGGCACGAGTCCTGGCGCGTTCGACGTGCACGACGCAGTAGCCACACCGAGACAGGCCGGGATCGACACCGAGGACGAACACAGGTTCGATCGTAGCGACCAGACCAACTCTCGTGGGTGATCCGAGCTGAACCGCGGGTGGGAGTCGGCGCTCAGGTGTCGAGCTCTGCCAGGACCGACTCGGGGATGTCGAAGTTCGCGTAGACGTCCTGGACGTCGTCATGCTCGTCGAGGGCGTCGATCAGACGCAGGATCGGCTTGACCGCTTCGGCGGAGTCCAGCTCGACCAGTGACGTGGGAAGCATCGTCAAGTCCGACGAGGTGACCTCGATCCCGCCCTCTTCCAATGCCGTGCGAACCGCCGCGGTCAGAGTCGCCTCGCAGACGACGGTCCAGGTCTCGCCGTCGTCGCGGATGTCTTCGGCTCCCGCATCCAGGGCAAGCAGCATGATGTCGTCTTCGGGAACCGACGACGGAACCTGGATCACACCCTTGCGCTCGAACTGCCAAGCCACCGAGCCCGGCTCGGCGATCGAACCGCCGAGCTTGGAGAACAGCGTGCGGATCTCGGGCCCGGTGCGATTGCGGTTGTCGGTCAACGCCTCGACGTAGACGGCGACTCCGTGCGGAGCGTAGCCCTCGTAGTTGACCTCCTCGTAGGTGACGCCCTCGAGTTCGCCGGTGCCTCGCTTGATCGCGCGCTCGATCGTGTCCAGAGGCACCGATGCGTCACGCGCCTTCTGGTACATGGTGCGCAACGTCGGGTTCATGTCCGGGTCGCCGCCGCCGTTCTTGGCTGCGACCTCGACCTGGCGGATCAACTTGGCGAAGAGCTTGCCGCGCTTGGCGTCAGCGGCGCCCTTCTTGTGCTTGATCGTGGCCCATTTGGAGTGCCCTGACATCACGCTCCCCGGTCGTCGGTCGGTTCGTCGGCTCCCACAATGCCTAGTTGCTCAGGAACAGCTCGTGCACACGCGTGTCGTCTGCCAGCTCCGGGTGGAAGATCGACACCATGATCGCACCCTGGCGCACGAGCGCCGGGTGATCGTCGATTCGTGCCAGGACCTGCACGCCGTCGCCGATGTCGTCGATGACAGGAGCCCTGATGCACACCGCGTTGAACGCCGGACCTGAGATACCGGCGATCTCGACAGGTTCGCTGAACGAGTCGACCTGACGGCCGAAGCCGTTGCGTCGCGTGACGATGTCGATCGCCCCCAGGCTGTGCTGGTCGGCACGGCCGTCGCGGATCTGCGACGACAACAGGATCGCCCCGGCGCAGGTGCCCAGCATCGGCATCCCGCCGGCAGCAAGCTCGCGCAGCGGCTCGAGGAGCCCGCTGCGCTCGGCCAGCATCGACATGGTCGTCGACTCACCGCCCGGGACCACCAATCGCTGCACTCCCTCGAGGTGCTCCGGTCGACGCACCTGTACGACCTGCTGCCCCAGGGATTCGAGCACCCGTTGATGGAGGGCGAACGCCCCTTGCAGGGCGAGTACGCCCGTGGTGGGGCGGTCGGTCACCAGCCGCGGTCGGCGAGCTTGACGTCCAGGTCGTCCATGCCGATCCCGGTCATCGGTGCTCCGAGCCCACGGCTGACCTTCGCCAGGATATGTGGATCCATGTAGTTGGTGGTGGCCTCGACGATCGCCTTGGCACGCGGCGCGGGATCATCGGACTTGAAGATGCCCGAACCGACGAACACGGCCTCGGCCCCGAGCTGCATGGCGAGAGCAGCATCGGCCGGGGTGGCTATCCCGCCTGCGCAGAACAGCGGCACCGGCAGCGAGCCCGTCGGACGCGATCTCCTGGACCAGGGGCAGCGGAGCCTGGAGGCGCTTCGCCCACTCGAACAGCTCGGCGCTGTCGGCCTGGGTCAGCTTGCGGATGTCTCCGGTGATCGAGCGCAGATGACGAACCGCCTCGACGATGTTGCCAGTTCCGGCTTCTCCCTTGGACCGGATCATGCATGCACCCTCGGAGATGCGCCTCAACGCCTCACCCAGGTTTGTCGCACCGCACACGAAGGGCACCGTGAACGCCCATTTGTCGATGTGGTGGGACTCGTCGGCGGGCGAGAGGACCTCGGATTCGTCGATGTAGTCGACGCCGAGGGCCTGCAGGATCTGCGCTTCGACGAAGTGACCGATCCGTGCCTTGGCCATGACCGGGATGGTGACCGCCGCCTGGATCCCTTGGATCATCTCGGGGTCGCTCATGCGCGCCGACCCCGCCGTCGACTCGGATGTCTGCAGGGACACGCTCGAGCGCCATAACGGCGCACGCCCCGGCGTCCTCGGCGATGCGGGCCTGCTCCGGGTTGACCACGTCCATGATCACCCCGCCCTTGAACATCTCTGCCAGGCCCCGCTTGACCAGCACGGAGCCTGTCTCGTGCGCAGCGGCGGCCGCGGCGGTGTTCGGGGAGTCAGCGGAGTCGGGGGAAGCCATGCCCGCAGTCTACCGACGCCGGTGGGGCCGACCGGAAGCGGCTTGCGACGGAGCCGGGTCCACAGCTCCCGCCTAGCCCACCTGCTCGCTCGGTCAGCTGAGCTTCAGCCTGCGAGCAGTCCGTCGGCAACCGACTGGTCGATGAGGTTCGGGCTCGCGTCGGGTGAAGGCAGCTCCACCCACGTGTTGCCCGGCGTGAGCAGGATCGGCCGGCCCTCGGGGTCGGTCAGCTTCCATGGCTGGGTGATCTCCGCACGCTCCCAGCGGCCCTCGATCACTCGACCGTCGGTGAACACCCACGCCGCGCCGTCGCCGACGGTCCGCGCTTCGGGTGACAGCCGGTCCGCGCTCGACGCCTCGTACGGAGTATGGAGTACCACGACGTTGGTAGCTGCGATCTGCGGCCCACCTTCGACGGTCTGGCGCACACCGTTGGCCCAGCGCAGCCAGGTGCCGGTCTCGGCGGACCAGACCCAACTGGACGGCGACTTGCCCACGAACAGCTGGAACCCCGGTGTGGGCGCGCCGACTGGTTCGGACCCTGCGACTCGGTACCCGAAGATCGGTGTCGGGATGGCTGGCGGCTGGTCGGCGTAGGTGTACAGCACCGGTACGTCGACGATCAGGTTGTGTGGCGCCGACTTGGCCCTGTTGCGCGAGTACGCGTTCGTCGCCTGACTCGGATTGAGCGCCTGGATCCAGGGCGTGTTGTTCATGAGCCGGGTCACGGTGGGGTTGCCCCCCGACCAGGCGACGAGCGGGCGAACGAACATCGCCAGGAGGTCCGGGTCGCTCGTGCGTGCCGAGCGGATCGGCCCGACCCGGGTCGCGTCCTGTGAATGGACCACCGCCATGTAGCGGCTGATGCCCTCGACCTTGAGCTCGATGACGATGTCGGCCCGGTCCATGCCCAGCTGGGGCATCGCCTCGGGTGCGTTGTCGACCTTGGCGACCAGAGCGGGGCGGTTGAGACGCTCGACCGCGGCGGTGTCGGCCTCATCGACCACGACGCCGGTCAGCGGCGCGACGGGACCGGTAGGGATGGGAACCGTCGTCGTGGTGGCGAGCGTCGTGGTGGTCGACGTGGTCGTCGATGCAGGCGGTTCATCTCCGCCACGGGTCAGGGCGAAGGCGATCCCCGCCACGACGAGCACAGCCGCTGCCACGGCCGCACCGATGACGATCTGCTTCTTGCGCCTTGCGGCGTCAGAAGCAGCCCGCGCGGCGTCGCGTCGAACGACAGGCGCGTCCCCGTCGCCAGCCACGTCCGAATCTGGAACCGGGATCTCGGCCGACGGATCGTCCTTCTCCCCGCTCACAGCTCGGCCAGTACGGCTATGCGCAGCGACAACGGCTGGGTTCCCACGGGGTCCACGCCGTCAGCGCCCTGCTTCCCCACGGGGGCCAGCCACAACGGTGCGGACAGAGGGGGAACGCCGTCGACGACCGTGCCGGCGTCCGACATCGTGGACAGCGCGGCCATGAGGCCGGGCGGATAGCGGGTCAGATCAACAGCAGCCATGTCGGACATGACGGCGCGCTGGTCCCCGAGGTGTCGAGACAACAGGGCGTCTGCACGCGCGGAGTCGCCGAAGAGCCCCAGGACGGTGGTGCTGTAGTGGGCGGAGCCGTCGCGGACCCGCCCGAGCAGGTTGGCGATGACACCCTCCATCTCCAGGCGTCCGAGTCGTTCGACCAGTCCAGTGGTCAGCACCAGACGGGACCCGCCTCGACCGGCGACCACCAGCGCGTTCATCGCGGGGCTTTCGACCAGGAAGACCTCGGGGGCGGCCACGCCCGAGGTCATGCAGAGGCCCTCGAGCAGGTTCGCGAGTCGTGGTCGTTCCTCGGCGACGACAGGGTCGAGGTCCAGCCCGGCAAGCACCCGGTCGGGTGCCGATGCGATGCGTGCGCGGCATGAACAGCACCCACCCGCCGGCAAGGATCACTCCGGCGACCAGCGCCATCAGCGGATGGACCAGGAGCAGCACCAGCGTCGCCAGAACCGCTCCGAGAACCCCGGCGAAGACCGCGTTGTGCTCCAGGCGATCTGCTTCGGCGGCGAGCGACGTCGATGACTCCATCGGGCCCGAGGCTACCCGCGCACCCCCTTGCCGCTGCGAACCCCACACCGATCCCGGGCCAGGAGCCGTTCGTAGCGCTCCAGGTAGAGGTCGCAGAGCAGTTCCAGGTCGAACCGTGCTGCCCGCGCCCGCCCGGCGTCGCGGAAGTTGCTGTGCCCCCGAGGCATCGGCGAGCACGTCGTTCAGCGCCGCGGCCAGTCCTTCGACGTCCCCGGGAGCGCTGAGCACTGCCGCCGCCGGACCGTCGTCGGGTAGGGCGACCTTGGCGTATCCGGGAATGGAGCTGGCGACCACCGGCGTGTCGGCGGCCATCGCCTCCAACAGGATCACTCCGAACGACTCCCCACCCAGCGACGGTGCGCAGAACACCGACGCTCCGGCGAGGCGCCGGTCACGTTCGTCGTCGTCGATCCGCCCCAGCCACACGACGCGGGGGTCGCGGTGGCGCTCCTTCAGCTCACCGGTCAGGGGGCCTTCACCGGCAACCCAGACGGTCACGTCGTCGGGCAGGTGGGGAACGGCCTCGAGAAGCGTCGCCAGCCCTTTTCGCTCCTCGTGGCGGCCGATGAACAGCACCGTCGGCCCGGTCGTCGGCCAGGGTCGGGCGGTCCGGAAGCGATCGCACTCGATCCCGTTGAACAGCACGCTGAACTCGCCACCGACCGACGGTCCGGCCAACGCGAGCGCGTCGTCGGACACGGCGATGCGGTCGTCGAGTCGCTGACCGAACCACGCCGCCACCGGGGCGAGCGCCTGGTAGGCAGGTTGACTGCCGGCGGCGTGGAAGGTCCCGATGAGTGGAGCGGGCTTGACCAACAGGGTCGTGACGGTCGGACCTGGGACGAACGGCTCGTGCAGGTGCACGACGTCGAAGCTCTCGTCCCACAGCGCCCGGATGGTGCGCAGCTGCGCCGACACGTCGGGGGCGATCGGCGCGATCGACCCGTTGGTCGCGGTCGGGACGCTGCGACCGAGCGGCGTGACGAAGAGCTCCGGAGGTGGACCGTCGCAGGGTGCCAGCACGCGGGTCTCGTGGCCGCGCCGTCGCAGCGACCTTGCGAGCGAGAGCACCTGGCCCTGCACGCCGCCCGGGATGCTCAGGCTGTAGGGACAGACCAGACCGATTCGCACCGACGGGAGCCTAATTCCGGATATGGCTCAAAGATCCCGCATCGACTCGGGCCGTTCGATGCCGAGCGCGTCGTAGTCGCTCGGCCAGTTGGGCTGAAGCAGATGCCACTGCTGGGGCGCGCGCCGGATCAGGGTCTCGAGCGAGTGGGCAAGGTCCTGGGTGACCCGTGTGACGTCCTCTCGGAGCCGTCCCCTTCGTTCGGTTTCGATGGCGGGCAGGACCACGGCATGGCAGTGACTGCCCTGGAAGAACGCGGCTGCGGGTATCAGGGGTGAGCCGCTGCGCAGCGCAGTGACGGCCGGCCCGCCGGGGAGCCTGGTCCGTTCCCCGAAGAACTCCACGACGATCCCGTCACCGGAGATGTCGCGGTCGCATAGCAGGCTGACGATGTCACCGCCGGCCAGCCGAGCGCCGACCTCGCCAGCAGCGCCGGGTCCCACCGCGACGATGTGCATGCCCAGCTTGCGGCGAAAGTCCAGGAACCACTCGAACAACTCCGGCGGCTCGAGCTGCTCGGCGACCGAGGTGACCGGCCAACCCTTCACCTTGGTCAGCCATGCCGCGGCCCATTCCCACCCGCCCAGGTGTGGCATGGCCACCACCGGTGTGATGCCGGCGGCGATCGGGTCTATCAGGTGATGGATTCCCTCGTAGGAGAAGCCGTCGTCGATCTGCTCGGGGCTCAGGTCGGCGAGACGCAACGAGTCGAGCCAGTAGCGCCCGTAGCTCTCGAAGACGACCTCGAGCAGCCGCGGCAGCTTCGACTCGTCGAGCTCGTCGCCGAGCACCCGACGCAGGTTGCGCTCGGCGATGAGCCGCTCGTCCTTGGCTGTGATCGCGTACCCGCGACTGGCCACCGAGACCACCGGGGCCAGCACCGGGCGCGGCAGATGCCGTGTGAGGGCCTGCGCGGCGCGCAGGGTGTGGACCGAGAGCACGTACGTCGGGTCAGGCGCCGCCGCGGCGGGGCCCACCCTGTCGGGCACGGGTTGCGGCCCACCTCTGTCCGGCGCTGCGCTCAGGGCGACGCGAGCGGCGGCGCTGACGACGCTCGGAACGGACCGGAACCTGCGCGCTCGCCTGGTTCCAGACCTTCACGAACCGCTGGCCGGCGGTGATCGTGTTGAGCACGATTATCAGGATCAGCACGGGGATCATGACCGGTTCGAACAACAGCGCGATGGCCAGCAGGATGAACCGCTCCGCACGCTCCACCAGACCGCCGCGGGCATCGAAGCCGAGCGCGTCGGCCTTGGCGCGGATGTACGACACCACCGAAGCGGTGACGTAACCGGCCACCGGCAGCATGACGACCCCGGGAGCCTCTCCGCTGGCCGACAGGTAGTAGGCCAGACCGCCGAACAGGAGGCCGTCGGTGAGGCGGTCCGAGACCGAGTCGAAGAACGCTCCACGCAGGGAGTCCTTGCCGGACGCCTTGGCGACCGCTCCGTCGAGCAGGTCCGGAACGCCTGTGAGCACGAGAAGCAGCAGACCCAGGCTCAGCGCCCCGGTGGCGATCGCAACCGACGCGGCAAAGGCCATGACGATCCCCACGGCTGTGATCGCTGTCCGCCGAGATGCCCGATCGCCTGATGCTGTTGCCTATCGGCTTGACCGCCGCGTCGATCTGGCTGCGTAGATGTCCGTCGAACATGGAACTCCCTGGAGTGCTAACTGCAGTTAGCAGTGTACACGGCGACCGGGCCCAGGAGAAGCACCCAGCGGATCCGACCCCCGCCGGGCAGGTCGGGGGCGAGTGGACCGTTCAGCTCGCCGGGGAGCTGGTCCCGTCGACGTCGGCGGGATCGAACCCCGACCAGTCCTCGGGGTTCTCCTCGGTGAACGACTCGACGACTCTTCCGTCGATCCCGTCGACCAGAGCGAAGCCTCGGCGGCTCGGAGGGTTCTCGGCCGAGTACAGCAGGATCCGCCAGGTCGGGCGGGACAACCAGCCGCGCCAGACCATCTGCGCTGCCGCATGGCCCACCGGGAAGCCTGCTTCAGACGAAGCGGCGACGAGTGCATCGGACTCGTCGATGCGGAGGGTCCAGCCTGCGACCAGGCCATAGACGGCGAACAGGACCAGACCGATCCCCGCTGCGAGCGTGCCACCGTTGACCAGCGGAGAGCCATCTCCCCTGCCTACCCAGAGCCCGACGCACGCCAGACCTATGAGCAGGTAGAGAACCGCGGGGATCCGACGACGATTGTTGTTGGGAAATGTGTGGGGTCCGACGAAGCCGCTGAGATCGAGGTCCTCGGGGAGCTCGTCGACGTACTCATCGTCATACTGCCCGTCGTGCCCGTCGTGCCCGGTGTCGGGTTCGCCGTCGGGTTCGGCGTCGGGTTCGGTCATGGCCGCAGCGTACCGCTCGACGGCCAGTGCTCCCGAAGTCGCTCCCAGATCTCGGGCAACGACACGGGCATGACCTGCGAGCCCCCGACGACTGCCATGAAGTTGGCGTCGCCGACCCAGCGCGGCACGCAGTGCACGTGCAGGTGATCCGCCTGGGACCCACCTGCGGGACGGCCCAGATTGATCCCGACGTTCACGCCGTCACAGCGCAGAGTCGACTTGAGCGCCACGACTCCCGTGCGTACCAGGTCCCACAGCTCACCGAACTCGACATCGTCGAGGTCCTCGATGTCGGCGACGGCACGGTCGGGAAGGACCATCAGGTGCCCCGACGTGTAGGGGAAGCGGTTCAGGATCACGAAGCATGTCACGCCGCGGTGCACGATGAACGTCTCGGCATCTGGTGCCCCGCTGTCGAGGATGCGTTCGAACAACGAGCGCCCGTCCTCCGGCGACCCCGGCGCCAGGTCCCCGGGCAGGGTGCTACGGCTCTCGGCGGCACCCGTGACGTACATGGAGCGCCAGGTGGCCCAAAGCTGATCGAGGGGCACGGTTCACCTATCGCTTGGACGCGACGTCGGCCGCGAGCCGTTCGACGAACGACCCGAGCGTGACATCACGCTCGACGTCGTTCCCACGCGGGTCGACCCCGACCGTGCGATGAGCGACGTCGTCGTCGCCCACCACCAGCACATAGGGCAGCTTCTGACCCTTGGCGCGGCGAATGCGGTTGCCGAGCGTCTCGTCGGCGGCTGCCACGTCGACACGGAAGCCGTGGCCCTTCAGCTCGGCGGCGACCTGCCGCGCATACTCGGCGTGGTTCTCCGACACTGGCAGGACACGGGCCTGCTCGGGTGCCAGCCATGCCGGAAAGGCACCGGCGTAGTGCTCGAGCAGCACTGCGAAGAAGCGCTCGACCGAGCCGAACAGCGCTCGGTGGATCATCACCGGACGGTGCTTCTCGCCGTCGGGACCGATGTAGCTCAGGTCGAAGCGCTGAGGCAGCATCAGGTCGACCTGGATCGTCGACATCTGCCATGAACGGCCGATCGCATCGCGTGCCTGGACCGAGATCTTGGGCGCGTAGAAGGCACCGCCACCGGGGTCGAGCACCAGCTCGAGGTCCTTGCTCTGCGCCGCCCGGCGAAGCGCCTCGGTCGCCTCCTCCCACTCCTCGTCGGAACCGATCGACTTCTCCTCGGGCTTGGTGGACAGCTCCAGGTAGAAGTCGTCGAGGCCGTAGTCGCGCAGCAGGTCGAGCACGAAGTCGAGCAGCGAGGAGATCTCGTCGCTCATGTGCTCCTTGGTGGTGAAGATGTGCGAGTCGTCCTGGGCGAAACCACGGGCGCGGGTGAGGCCGTGCACGACCCCCGACTTCTCATACCTGTAGACGGTGCCGAACTCGAACATCCGCAATGGCAGGTCGCGGTACGAACGCTGCCGGTTCTTGTAGATCAGGATGTGGAACGGGCAGTTCATCGGCTTCAGGTAGTAGTTGGTGCCGTGCCCGTCGGCGCCGTGGTCGAGCTCCATCGGCGGATACATGCCGTCCGCGTACCACTGCAGGTGACCCGAGGTCTCGAACAGCTCACCCTTGGTGATGTGGGGCGAGTAGACGAACTCGTAACCCGCCTCCTCGTGACGCTGACGCGAGTAGTCCTCCATCAGGCGGCGAACCAGGCCGCCCTTGGGGTGGAACACGGCGAGGCCTGAGCCGACCTCCTCCGGGAAGGAGAACAGGTCGAGCTCGGCGCCAAGCTTGCGGTGGTCTCGTTTGGCAGCCTCTTCGATGCGGTGCAGGTGCGCCGCCAGGTCCTTCTTGTTCGCGAACGCCGCTGCATAGATCCGCTGGAGCATCGGGTTCTTCTCGCTGCCGCGGAAGTAGGCGCCGCCGTGACGGGTCAGCTTGAAGTGTCCCAGGCGACCGGTAGAGGGAACGTGGGGCCCGCGACACATGTCCACGAACGAATCGGTGTTGCGGTAGAAGCTGATCACTCCCCCGCCGCTCGCCTCGCCGTCGGCGTCGTCACCGGCCGCGGCGAGGTCCATGAACACCCGCTTGTACGGATGGTCGACCATGAGCGCCTTGGCGTCGTCGAGCCCCAGCTCGAAGCGTTCGAACGGCTGGTCGGCCGCGATGATCTCGCGCATCTTGGCGTCGATGACGGCCAGGTCGTCGTCGGTGAAGGTCGCACCGCCGGGCAGCTCGAAGTCGTAGTAGAAGCCGTCGTCGATCGGCGGCCCTCCGGCGAAGGTGGCCCCGGGCCAGAGCTCCAGGACCGCCTGGGCCATGACGTGCGCGGTCGAGTGACGGATGTGTTCGACAGCGTCGGCATCCCGGTCGGTGAGGATGCGAACCTTCGCGTCTTCCGCCAGGTTCGCGTTCAGGTCCACCACTTCTCCGTCGACCTCGATCACGAGCGCCGCCTTGGCCAGACCCGGACCGATCGCCGCCGCCAGATCGGTCCCCGTCGAGCCGACCGGAAGTGTGCGAACGGATCCGTCGGGCAGCGTTATGGAGAGCTCGGACATGGCCTCCACGCTAGCGGCGCGTCGCATGACCCCTTAATCCGGTTCCCGCGGACCTGGCGCCCCGGCCGGGGTGTCATCGCGCTCCCGTAGGCTGGCCGGTCATGCTCGACTCCCGCCAGCACGCCACGCTGGTACCCGCCGACCCGGCGCGCCACAGTTGCCTGGCCACGTGGTCGACCCCTTCCGACGACGTCTCCGTCGATCAGCTCCAGGCCGACGAGGAGCTCTTCCAGGTGCTCCTCCCAGGACCGGCCGGCCCCGAGCCGAGGCTCGTCGCGGCACGGATGCACCGCATCGGCGACGTGCTGGACCAGTTGGTCGACGTCCCCCACGACGACCCGGTCGCCTCGCCCTCGGTGCGCGCGTGGAGCACCGTCGCCCGCGCCGCCCTCGACGTGGTGGCCCACGGGCGGATCCAACCGTCCTCATCTCCACACGGCTGGGACGAATGGGCTCCGGGGCCTTTGACCGAGGCTGACCGGGTGGTGCGGGCGGCGCTGGCCGGCTGGCTGCCTCCCGCGGCTCACTGCCACCCACTTGTCGGGTCGGGCGGTTCGCTCGTGGCCTCCGGAGCCGATGCGATCGCCGACTTCTCGCGAGCGATCACCGATTCGATGCCACGCACCGCCGCCGCGGCCACGGTCTCGCGTCAACCTGCGTGGTGCCAGGACGACCCGGTCGACGTGACAGCCCTGCGTTCGCACCTGCACGACCCGGAAGCAGCGACCCGCACCGTCGTCGGACTGCGGGTCTCGCTTCCCGACGCCGACGACCGGCCGTTCCGTGTCAGGCTCCAGGTCCGCGACGCCGAGGACCCGTCGCTCGTCGCGGAGGCCGACGACCTGTGGGCCGGCCGCGCCAGCGGTTTCGACCAGCAGGCCGAAGCCGACCTGCTGTTGGCCCTTCGTCGCGGCGCGCGGCTGTTCGCCCCACTCGGCGAACTGCTCGACCAGGCCCGGCCCAGCACCCTGGAGATCGACGACGAGCACGCCATGGCCCTGTTCGGCCCGCTGGCGACCGACCTGGCCGGTGCCGGGATCGAGGTGCTCGTGCCTGCGGCCATGGCCCGCAAGGTCACGGTCAGGGCTCACGCCGAAGCACCACCCGGCGCTGGTGACCTCCCGGCCATGTTCGATCTCGCGACCATGTGTGAGCTGACGTGGCGCGCCACGCTCGACGGCGAGCCGCTGGACGAGTCGGAGCTGTCCGAGCTGGCCGCCGCCAAGCGGCCGCTCGTCAGGCTGCGGGGCGAGTGGGTGGTCGTCGACCCAAGCGTCGTGAACAGGCTCGACCGTCGCGGCTCGCTGAGTGCCACCGACGCGCTCGCCGCCGCGCTCGGTGGCACGCTCACCCTCGACGACGAGACGGTCGAGGTGAGCGTCGGCGCGCCCATCGCCGAGCTTGCCGATCAGCTCCGCCGCGCCAGCCGCCCGAGGGAGCTGGCGGAACCGGCGGAGCTGACAGCCACACTGCGCCCCTACCAGCGCAGGGGTGTCGCTTGGATGGACGAGATGGTGTCTCTCGGCCTGGGCGGCGTCCTCGCCGACGACATGGGTCTCGGCAAGACCATCCAGGTCATCGCGCTGCACCTTCACAGGGCCGACCGCCACGACGGACCGACCCTGGTGGTCTGCCCGGCATCGCTGGTCGGCAACTGGCAGCGCGAGCTCGCCCGGTTCGCACCCGGTCTTCGCGTACACCGCTTCCACGGGACGGGTCGGAGCATCGGCGCGGTCGACGAGCACGACGTGGTCGTCACGACCTACGGCCTCGCCCGGCGCGACTCACAGGAGCTCGGTGGACGTCAGTGGGGGCTTGTCATCGTGGACGAGGCCCAGCAGATCAAGAATCCGAGCTCGGCCACCGCCAAAGCCATGCGACGACTACCTGCGGTCGCGCGCCTGGCGCTCACAGGCACCCCGGTCGAGAATCGGCTGACCGAGCTGTGGGCGCTTCTCGACTGGACCACCCCGGGCCTGCTCGGCAGCCTCGAAGGCTTCCGGCGCAGCATCGCCATTCCGGTCGAACGAGACCGCGACCCCGAGACGACCGAGCGCTTCGCCCGCCTCGTTGCCCCGTTCCTCCTGCGCCGCCAGAAGGACGACCCCGAGGTCGTGCCCGACCTTCCACCAAAGACCGAGACCGACCACCCGGTCGAGCTCAGCGCGGAACAGGCCGGGCTGTACCGGGCCGTGGTCGAGGAGATCCTCGAGTCGATCGAACGGGCCGACGGCATTGCGCGGAGAGGCCTGGTCCTCAAGCTGATCACCGCTCTCAAACAGGTCTGCAACCATCCCGCCCAGTACCTGCACCAGCCGGGACCGCTCGCCGGGCGTTCGGGCAAGCTCGAGGTGTTCGACGACCTCGTCGTCGCGATCACCGACGCTGGCGACTCGACCCTGGTCTTCACCCAGTACGTCACCATGGGCAACCTCCTGCTCACACGGCTCGCCGAGCTCGGCATCGCGGCTGAGTTCCTCCACGGCTCGCTCTCGCTGAGGCGGCGCAACGAGCTGGTCGACCGGTACCAGAACGGCGAGTTCCCCGTGTTCGTGGTCTCGCTCAAGGCGGGGGGAATAGGACTCAACCTGACCCGCGCCACCCACGTGGTGCACTACGACCGTTGGTGGAACCCGGCCGTAGAACAACAGGCTTCCGACCGCGCCTGGCGCATAGGCCAGGACCGACCCGTCCAGATCCACCGGCTCATCTCCGAGGGCACCATCGAGGACCGGATCGCGGTGGTCCTGGAGCAGAAGCGAGCGTTGGCGAGCATGGTCGTGGGCAGCGGCGAGGCCTGGCTCACCGAACTGGACGACGCCGAGCTCGCCGATCTGGTCCGCCTGGGCGAGGCGGTCGGCTGATGACTGCACCCAGGCAGTTCGGAACGACCTGGTGGGGTCGGGCATGGCTGGACGCGCTCGAGGCAGGGGGCAGCAGCTACCAGAGCCGACTGCCCAGAGGTCGCAGCTATGCGCGGAAGGGTGCGGTCATCGATATGGAGCTCGCAGCTGGCCATGTGGCCGCTCGCGTGGTCGGCCGCAGCGGCGAGATCCACCGGGTCGATCTGGCTGTACGCCGTCTGGCACTCAGCGAATGGGAGCAGGTGGCGGACGCGATCGCCGGCCGGGCGGCCCACCTCGCCGCGCTGCTGGACGGCGAGCTGGATCCGGGGGTCGTCGACGACGCCGCTTCGGTCGAGATCGACCTGATCCCCCGTGCCGGCGACCTGCGTACCGACTGCACCTGCGACGACTGGGTCGAGCCGTGCAAGCACTCGGCAGCGGTCTGCTATCTGGTGGCAGAGGAGTTCGACCGCAACCCCTTCTCGCTGTTCCTCCTGCGGGGCATGACACGCGACGACCTGATCGCCATGGTCCGCGCCCGACGCGGCGACGAGTCCGACGTGGCTGCACCCGACGAATCGGCCCCGCAGCCAGGGATCGAAGCGGCTGAACTCTGGCAGGGCAGGACGCTCGACTCCCCTCTCGGGCCGCCGCCGTTCGACCCACACCGACGAGGCAGCGACCTGCGACAACCCGGACGACGGGTGCCGTGGGGATCGACCCCGCCGGCCCGGTTCGGCATCGACGCCCAACGGGTCGACGAGTTGGCCGACGACGCGGTCGAGCGGGCCTGGCGGATGCTCGTCGACGATCGACCGTCCGGTCTGGCCGCGGCACCGGCCGCCGATCTGGCGAGGAGGACCGTGACCGAACCCCGACGACTGACGGAGCTGGCTTCGCTGGCCGGGATCACCCCCGGCCGATTGAGGGCCTGGGCCGACGCGTGGTGGTCCGGTGGCGACGTCGCTGTGCAGGTCGTTGCCGATCCGACCTGCTGGCAGAGCGACCAGGATGCACTGGCTGCAGGCAGGGACCTGCTGGTCGAGATCGGCCACCCGCGCCGATCGATCTCGCTCAACTACGACAGCCTCCGGATGGCCGGCTCGGTGTGGTTGGCCATCGGGCCCGATGGCCGGTGGTACCGCCTGCAAGGCGCGGTGAAGCACCAGGACCTGCATCTGAGCACACCGCCGTCGTGGGACCTGCGCGAACTCGTGGAACCCATCGGCTGAACCGCCCCACGGAACGACCTCGGTGTGGAGTGGCGGCCCGACGAGGCCGAACTCAGGCGGAGCTGAGCTCCAGTTCGAACCCCAGATCGAGAGGACGGGAACGGATGGCCGCCGACGACGACCGCCGCTCGACTCCGTCGGCCTCGAGCGACGCCACCGGAGTTGATCGCGAGGCCGCCGCCGACGCGATCACCACCCGTTCAGAGCGCTGTTCGACTCGCTCTGGCAACGCCACGACCGGGGCGACGCCGTCGCCGGTCGGTACGACCGCCACGATCGGGGCGTCGCCCTTGCCGGCGTAGCTGTCGACGTACTCCTGGCCCGACAGGTTGCGGATCTCGTACATGACCTCGTCGGTCAACTGGCGAAGGACCATGCGGTCGGAGCTGCGTGCCGCATACCGTCCAACGTCGATCGGCCGACCGAAACGGATGTGGACCCGGCGGAACGGCTTGGGTAGGCGGGCATCCGGCGGCTGCACCAGATCGCTGCCGATGATCCCGACCGGGATGATCGGTGTGCCGGTGCGCAGGGCGAGCCGAGCGATACCGGTGTGGCCCTTGTGGAGCTTGCCGTCACGGGCACGGGTGCCCTCGGGATATATGCCGAACAGCTCGCCGGCCTCGAGCACGGACGCAGCCGCGTCGAGTGCTCGCTTCGACGCGTCTCCACCCGAGCGGTCGATCGGGATCATCCCGATGGCAGGGAAGACGAACTTCGTCTTCCAGCTGTCCATGTACTCGGCCTTGCCGACGTAGGTCAGCCGCCGCCCCACAGCCAATGGCACGAAGAACGAGTCGAGCACCGAGATGTGGTTCGGGGCGAGGATGGCCGGGCCCGTCGAAGGCACGTTGTCAAGACCCTCTGTAGTCACCCGCCAACAGAAGCGGAACGGCGGCGTGAGGACGAGTCGAGCAACGGCCTGCAACTGACCTGCCTCACGTTCCATGGCTGCCGCTTCCCTTCCGTGTCCGACGACACACCGAGTGTAGGTCGCGGCCCGTGGACGCGAAGCGCAGTTGAGACGAGTATTCACAGGTTCGTAACGAAAGGTACAGCCGTACCGTCGACTGCCGGCGCCGACTCAGCGCGCGCCCTCCACCGGGCGGGTGACGTCGACGCCCAACAGCGCTGCAGCCCGCGAGACTCCGCTGCCGGAACGGGCCGCGGCATCGATCGCTGCCACCGCAGCGGCCGTGTCCAGGTCGTCGTCGAGCGCCGCTCGGACCAGTTCGAGAGCGCCATCGCCGACGCCGGCTGCGACCCAGAGCCCGAGCCGCTCGGCCGCGTCGGGCATCAGCTGATCGGTCCACTCCCAACTGTCGCGGTAGTGGTGCGAGACACAGGCCAGCCGGATGGCGCGGGGGTCCCACTTCTCGGCGAGGTCTGAGACGAACACCAGGTTCCCGAGCGACTTGGACATCTTCTCGCCGTCCATGCGGACCATCGCCTGGTGCATCCAGTGACGCACGAGCGGCTCACCGGTCGCAGCTTCCGACTGGGCCGCTTCGCACTCGTGATGGGGGAAGATCAGGTCCGATCCACCACCGTGCAGGTCGATCGTGGTGCCGAGCTCACGTAGGCAGAGCGCCGAGCACTCGATGTGCCATCCGGGCCTACCCGGTCCCCACAGCGAGTCCCACGAAGGTTCATCGTGCAGGCTCGGCTGCCACAGGACGAAGTCGAGCGGGTCTCGCTTGTTCTTGTCATCGACGTTGCCGCCCCGCTCAGCTGCCTGGACCAGCATCTGCTCCCGGGTCAGGTTGCTGATCGAACCGAACGCCGGCCACTTGCGCACCTCGAAGTAGACGGCTCCACCGGCCTGGTAGGCGTAGCCCCGGTCGAGCACCATCCCGATGAACCCGCGGATGTCCGCGATCGCCGACGTCGCACGGGGCTCGGACCACGCCGGCAGCATCTCCAGTCGCTCCATGTCGGCATCGAAGCGGGCCAGCTCGGAGGCTGCCAGGTCCAGGTAGTGCACACCGAGCTCACGGGCCTTGGGAAGGATCGAGTCGTCGACGTCGGTGATGTTGCGCACACAACGCGTGTCGTGGCCGAGGTCGCGCAACCGCCGCTGCAGGACGTCGTAGGTCAGGTATGTGGCGGCGTGACCCAGGTGGGTCGAGTCGTACGGCGTGATGCCGCACGTGTACATGGTGACGACGTGGTCGGCCGGCTCGAACGGGACGACGGAGCGTCTGGCGGTGTCGTAGAGGCGCACGGGCTGATCGGTCAGTCAGGCTGGCAGGCCGGTGAATCGGATCGCTACCCGGGTCTTGTACTTGACGTTGACCTGGAGCAGAACCGCAGCGAACGCCTCGATCGGCGCAGCGTTGGAGAGCTCACCAGCGTCCACGGCACGCAGGTCCGGGATGCGTGAGACGATGTCGATCGTGGTCGCAGTGGCTGACGGGTGATCGGAGCAGACCAGCACGTCGGACTCGACCGGGTGGTCGATGTCGCCCAGCTCCTTGGCGGGCACGTGGTGCATGGTCGCCGCCACGAGTGACCGCGGCACCGCCGCCTGGACAGACGCGGCGACCGAGCCTCGGGGAGGCACCAGAGGCTGGAACTCGTGACCGACCTTCGCCAGCGCGTTGGCCATCGAGATGACCACCTTCCCCTTCAGTTCGCGCTCGCACTCCTTGGCCGTGGCGGCGGCGGCGTCCCACGGCGTGGCGATGAAGACGACCTCGGCACAGCTGGCGTCGTGGTTGGTGCCGGCGCTCAGCGACAGCTGACGGTCCGGCCACTTCTCGAGGATCCTGTCGACGACCTCGAGCGCCCGGTACTTGGACCGCGAACCGACGACCACGTCGAAGCCCGCCGAGGCCAGACGTGTGGCCAGTCCCCTGCCGGCCGGACCTGTTGCTCCGAGCACGCCGATCTTCATCCGGACACTTTGGTCGCCCGGTTCCGGCGCCGCAACCATCACCCCATCCATGCCGGGACCTTCCCCGGCTCGAACCAGACACGCTCGACGTGTCCCTCCGCGACGTCGCGGCGCATCGCCGCGACGAAGTAGTCGTCGATCTGGCTCGGGTAGCAGTGCCGTACCCGCTTCTGCGTCGATTCCGTGATCGGTCCGGACACGGGCACCGGATCGAGCTCGAGCCCGAGCGCTTCGAGCTGCGCATCCACCTGATCGGGTTCCATGTGCGACACGTAGGGCCTGTCCTCGTAGAAGCCGACCACCACGCCGAGCCTGTCGCGGACGGTCACCGCGGCGAGCGCGACGATCCTGTGGTCGACGTGTCCGCCGATGCCCGCAGGCACCAGCACCATCTCGGGGGAACCCTTCTGCGAGCCGACCAGCTGGACCAGCCAATCGCCGACCTGCGCCACCAGCGGCTCGACCGACAGGTCCGCTCCCGGATCGAGCAGGCGGTCACCTCCTGCGACGACGCCCCATCGCAGCAGCGCCTCCTCCCATTCCGCGCTGCGCCACCGGTAGCCGAAGCGACGAGCCGACATGGTCTCCTCCAGCCGGCGCCACCGGCTGATCATCCCCGCACGCGAGCGTGTCGGATGAACCCAGTTGGTCCAGTTCGTCCGTCCGAACACGACCTCCACCGACACCTCACAGGATGACAGCACACCATCGCGGAGGCTCTGGCCGAGCGACAGCGGCACGTCGTCGAAGTGTGGGGACACGACCGTCACGGCCGGGCGAGCTTTCACCGCAGCGGAGTGTACGGGCACGCAGGTCAGGGCAGTCAGGTCCGAGCAGGACGGGGTGGTTCGATCATGGAGAGCGCCCGGTACGATCGGCAGGTGCAGCATTCACGCTCAGATCGAAGCGCGGACGCCGTACGTGCCGCAGCGCGTCTGGCGAAGGTCTCCGGCTCGGCACTGCAGGATGCCGACCTGACCCTCCCCCAGTACCGGGTACTCGTGTTCCTGGCGATCCGCGAACGGCCGGCGAGCCATGTCGCGAGCCTGCTGGGTGTCACCCCTTCGACGGTCACCTCGGTGGTCGATGGACTCGTGGCGCGGGACCTCGTCGCCCGGACCGCCGACCCGGCCGACCGGCGGCGGGTGGTGCTGTCGTTGACCGACGGCGGCCGGACGGCTGTGGAACGCGGCGACCAGGTCGTGGGCGCGGCCCTCGACCGGCTACTGGCGCGACTGGAGCCGACCGAGGCCGAACGGGCACTGGTAGGACTGGAGCTGCTCAATCGGGCGATGGAGCTCGCCCTGGACGAGCGATTCGGCACCGGGCGGTGAGCAACGGTACCGACACAGCAGGAGTCTCGCCGGTTCTGCGTCTGCGTGGAGTGGGACTCACCCGCGAAAGGCGAGACCTGCTCGATGGCATCGACTGGATCGTCGAAACGGGCCAGCACTGGGTGCTGATCGGAGCGAACGGGAGCGGCAAGACGTCATTGACCCGGATCGCGTCGCTCTACGACCATCCGAGTCGCGGGACCGTCGAAGTGCTCGGCGAGGAGCTCGGCTCGACCGACGTCCGCCTGCTGCGGCGCCGCATCTCGCTGGTCAGCCCGGCGATGGCCGACATGATTCGCCCGCAGTTGAGCGCCACCGACGTCGTCATGTGCGCCAAGTACGCAGCGCTCGAACCCTGGTGGCACGACTACGACGACGCAGACCGGGCCCGCGCCACCACACTGCTGCAGGACCAGGGAGTCGGGTTCGCCGCAACCCGTGCGTGGGGGACGTTGTCCTCGGGTGAGCGCCAGCGTGTCCTGTTGGCCAGGGCGTTGATGACCGACCCCGGCCTGGTGCTGCTCGACGAGCCGACCGGTGGACTCGACCTGGGAGGGCGCGAGTTGCTCGTCGATCGGCTCGACACCGTGGCGCGCGAACCCGGTGCAGCGCCGATGGTGCTCGTCACCCACCACGTCGAGGAGATCCCGCCGGCGTTCACCCACCTGATCGCACTGGCACATGGGCGTGTTCTCGCTGCCGGACCGCTGGCCACCACCATCAGCTCCGCCCTGCTGTCGGAATGCTTCGGTCTCGACCTCGTGCTCGCCCGACATGGCGACGGTCGTTTCGGCGCCAGGAGGGCGGCGATCTGATCCGGGGCCTGCGGGCCCTCAGCCCGGCGACTGCTCCAGGACGACCACACTCCGCCCGACCACCACGAGCACCTCACCGGCACGGTGCTGCCGCGCTGCGGGTGCATTGGCCGTTGCGGTGTCCAACACGGGGGTCCACCGCTCTCCCCACCGGCTCTCCGGCAACGTCCACTCGAGCGCGCTCTCGCCCAGGTTGCAGCAGATCAGAAGCGTGGTGCCGGCGATCAGCTCGCCACGCTTGCCGACGTCCTCGAGGCCTCCGTTCAGCCAGAACACGACGCTCACGCCGTCGTCACGCCAGTCGTCAGAGGTCATCTCGGCGCCGTCGGGGCCGAACCATGCGACATCGGGAAGCCCACCGCCGTTCACCGTCCGCCCGGTCAGGAAGCGGCGGCGATGCAGCACCGGATTGCCGCGCCGGATCGCCACGACTCCCCTGACGAAGTCCAGCAGGCTCTCGTCGACGTCGTCCCAGTCGACCCAGGAGATCTCGTTGTCCTGGGCGTAGGCGTTGTTGTTCCCCTGCTGGGTCCGGCCGAGCTCGTCGCCGGCGAGCAGCATCGGCACTCCTTGCGACAGGAGCAGGGTCGCCAGCATGTTCCGCCGCTGACGTGCCCGTAGCTCGACCACCTCCGCGGCCCCGGTGGGCCCTTCGATCCCGCAGTTCCAGCTGCGGTTGTCGTCGGTCCCGTCGCGGTTGTCCTCGCCGTTCGCCCAGTTCGACTTGTGCTCGTAGGTGACCAGGTCCGTCAGGGTGAAGCCGTCGTGGGCGGTGACGAAGTTGATGCTCGCGTGCGGTCGACGTCCGTCGTCCTCGTAGAGGTCCGACGAACCGGTGAGCCGAGCGGCGAACTCACCGAGCGAACCAGCCCCCGGGCGCCATACGTCGCGAACGCAGTCCCGGTAGCGGCCGTTCCACTCGGACCACAGCGGCGGGAAGTTGCCGACCTGGTAGCCCCCCTCACCGACGTCCCACGGCTCCGCGATCAGCTTGACCTTGCTGACCACGGGGTCCTGTTGGATCAGGTCGAAGAAGGCCGACAGCCGGTCGACATCGTGCAGCTCGCGGGCGAGCGTGGCAGCCAGGTCGAAGCGGAAGCCGTCGACGTGCATCTCCTCGATCCAGTACCGCAGGCTGTCCATGATCAGCTGCAGCACGTGCGGGTGGCGCATGTTCAAGCTGTTGCCGGTGCCCGTGTAGTCGACGTAGCGCTCGGGGTGGTCGGGGTCGAGGCGGTAGTAGGCCCGGTTGTCGAGCCCCCGGAAGCTGAGCACCGGCCCGTTCGCCCCGCCTTCCGCGGTGTGGTTGTAGACGACGTCGAGGATCACCTCGATGCCCGCTTCGTGCATGGCCTTGACCATCACCTTGAACTCGCGGACCTGCGCGCCGTCCTGACCACCGACGGCGTATTCGTTGTGCGGGGCGAAGAACCCGATCGAGTTGTAGCCCCAGTAGTTGCTCAGACCTGCCTCGACCAGGCGGCGGTCGTGGACGAACTGGTGGATCGGCATCAGCTCGACCGCTGTGACCCCGAGCGAGAGCAGGTGGTCGATCACCGCTGGGGCGCACAGACCCAGGTAGGTGCCCCGGTGCTTCGGCGGCACGTCGGGGTGCGTCGCGGTCAATCCCTTGACGTGCGCCTCGTAGAGCACGGTCTCGTTCCAGCGGGTACCCGGGCGCCGGTCGGCTCCCCAGTCGAACCAACGATTGACGACGACGGAGCGCGGCACGTCGGGAGCGGAATCACGCTCGATGTCGGCGTCCAGCGAGTCGGTCCAATGGACGCTCCCGGTGATCGCCGTGGCGTAGGGATCGAGCAGCAGCTTCGATCGGTGATGTCGGTCACCGCCGTCGCGACGTTCGCCGCGGGCACGGTACCCGTAGCGCTGTCCCGGGCCGACGTCGGGCAGGTAGCCATGCCAGACCGATCCGACGCACTCGGGAAGGTCGACGCTGGTCTCGTTGCCGTCGACGTCGAACAGACACAGCTCGACGACCTCGGACGCGTCGGAGAACACCGAGAAGTTCGTGCCGGCACCATCCCAGGTGGCACCGAGCGGATACGGGCGCCCCGGCCAGACTCGAACGACCATCAGGTCGCGCCCGTCACGTCGCGCCCAGCAGGGCCAGCAGACGGGACTGCGAGCGCTCGATCTCGTCTGCCAGCAGCCGGTCGAGCAGCGGCATCCACATCGACCCGCCGTAGTGGAGGTGCATCTCGAGGACGCTGCCGTCGCCAGACGGCTCCACACGTGCCTCCATCACCCAGTCGCTGTGGTCACGACCGTCGAGCTCCCGGCGTTCGAACACCACGAGCCGATCGGCCTCGGAGCGGGCCCTGACCATGCGGAGCCGTTTCGATCGCCGCAACGGGCCCAGCTGACCCCTCAGGTCGACCGACCATGCGGGGCCCGGATCGCTGCCGTCTGCACCGTCGGGCTCTCCGCGGCCCACGATGTCCAGCCAATCCGGGTACGTGCCCAGATCGCTGACCACCTCGAACAGGACCCGGGGGTCGACACCGGTGTCGAGCGAAGCGGTCACATCCACCACGCCATTCTGCTCCGCCCACGGAGGAATCGTGTCCACCTGATCCCGACCGGATCGACCGGGCCGAGGTTCAAGAACGGGCTGATGGTCAGCCGCCCGCGGCAGCCGGCTCAGGAATCGATGGTGCCGGTGGCACCGTCGTGGGGACGACGGCTGTGAACTTGGGGCGGTTGCCGTACGCGGCACGCAGCAGCGGGTAGGGGTTCACCGGGCCGATCCCGCCGGGGTGGATCTCGAAGTGAAGGTGCGGCGAGGTTCCTCGGGCGTTGCCGGTGTCGCCCACGAAGCCGACCAGCTCACCCGCTCTCACACGTTGGCCGTCGTGGATGCCGGGGGCGAAGGCCGACAGGTGCGCGTAGTAGTACCCGTTCCCCGAGTCGCCGGCGACCCAGAGCTTGTTGCCACCGAGCGACCCGACACCGACCCGCTCCACGACGCCGTTCTCCGCTGCGATCAGCGGGGTTCCGTGATCAGCGAACAGGTCGGCGCCCTGATGCCAGTGAGCCGAGGCGGTTCCCGTCATCCGCGGGTAGCCCCAGCTGTCGATGAACTCGGTGTCGCCTGCGACCGGGAAGACGAAGCCGGAGATGTAGGCATGGGCGCCGGCTTGGTAGGCCTGCAGCTCCTGCACTGCGGAAAGGAGCTCACCGAAGGTGGCTCTGACAGCTTCGGACTTGGCGCCCAGATCGGCCGAGGCCTCACCGAGTGAGTCGGCGAGCTCCAGGTGGGAGCTGTCGAGCTTCTTGCTCAGCTGCTCATAGCGGCGAACCAACCGTTGGTTGCCGTCAGCCACGACACCGATGTAGTTGCGCGCAACACCCAGGTCGACGGCGTCACTCGAGTTGACCAGGGCCAGGCGTTCGTCGACGTCGCCGACCATGTAGGCCGTGACCGCTCTTTCGAGCAGGTTCTTGCGCGCAGTGGCGGCCTCGGCAACTGCAGACCGGCGGCCGACGTCGATCGATTCCAGCTCGGCGGTGAGCCTGGCCACGTCTGTCGCAGCCCTAGCTGCGCCATCCTGCGCGGCGGTGAGAGCGGCCGAGGCGGCATCGACGGCGGCTGTAGCTGCTGTGACCAGCTCCGGGCGCACGGCGATCGACAGCGGATCGAAGCTGCGCTGTGCGATCGGGATGTCCACGCCGTCCTCGGGTCCTGGGTCGACCAGGAACGGCGTTCGCGGATCGGCGGTCAGCTCCGGTGGGAGGACAGGGACGTAGATGGTCGTGGTAGGAGAGTCGTCGGCGGGCACCGAGGTGGTCGACTCGACATCGGTCGGCGCTGGAACGGAGCTGCTCGTCGACGACGTCGACGAGGTAGGAGCAGTCGGCTGGACCGGCCCCTCCTGGGCACCGACACGTGGCGCTACCACGACGACCCCAACGGCGGTCAGCAGGACGAGGAGGTGTCGACGGGTCGAGGCAGGCATTCAGACATGCGGCGCGACCCCTACTCGGACCCCGCCTTCCGGGCATCAACGGTACCGCTTGGTGAGCGGATCACCACATCGCGCCACCCCGCTGTCACCCGACACGGCCCGGCGCGTACGACAGATGGATCCCGCACCGCTCAGAACAGGCTGGCCTCGTCGTCGCCCAGCATCCGGTCGACCAGCAGGACCACCAAGGCGCAGATGACCACCAGCACGCACGACAACGCCATGGCCTGACCGAAGCCCGACCCGGCGGGTCGCGACATGAGGCGCTCGATGGCAACCGGCACTGTCGGCCGGGAACCGCGGGCGAGGAAGGCCGTGGCGCCGAACTCACCCAGGCACGCGACCAGGGCCAGTCCCGCTCCCGCGCCGAGCGCACCACGCAGCATCGGCAACTCGACCCGCCACCAGCGCTCGCGTCGATCCAGACCCAGCAGCGACGCCGCGTCCAGCACCGACGTGGGCAGGGCCCGAACAGCCGGCAGGACGACCCTGACCACCAGAGGCATTGCCACCAACGCCTGCCCGAGGGGAACGAGCCACCACGAACCACGCAGGTCCACCGGCGGGCGTCCCACCAGTAGCAGAAGTCCGAGCCCGATGGTCGTGGACGACACCCCGAGCGGCAACAGCGTCAGGCGATCACCGAAGCCGCCCGGATGGGCCGCGACCCGCGCGTATCACCGCTGCTGCCAGAGCGACCGCGACCAGCGTGGCCACCAACGACGTACCGATGGACACGACGACCGCGTACCAGGGGGCGACCCGCAGGCCGGACCCGGGATCGACCGAGCCGAGTTGGGCCCAGTTCTGCAATCCCCAGCCGGACCCGACGCGCAGCGAACGTTCGACTACCGCGAGTATCGGCAGCAGCGACACGAGCACGACAGCCGACACGGCCGCCGCTACGAGCAGCCGCTCGATCCCCTCGGGCCGTACCCGCCGACCGCCGGTCGCTGTACCACTCCCCCGGCGCCCCTTGGTGACGCGAGCGTGCACCGCCAGCGTCGCCACGACGGCGACGAGTTGCAGCAGGCAGAGGACTCCGGCGCCGGACAGGTCGAACTGACGAGTCGCCCGGGTCCAGATCTCCACCTCGATCGTGCTCACCCGACCTCCCCCGAGTATCACGACGACCCCGAAGCTCGTAAGGCAGAACAGGAACACCACGACAGCTGCGGCGGTGATGGACGGCGCGACGACCGGCAGCAGCACCCGGCGCGCGGGCGCCGACGCGTGAGCAGCCGAGCAGCCGGGCAGCCGGCTCGAGGTCGGCGGGGACGGCGCTGAACGCCGAGCCGACGGTTCGCAGCACCACAGCCAGGTTGAAGCAGAGGTGCGCAGCGAGGATGGGCCACCAGCTGCCACGCAGGTCCACCAGCCCACGGGGCCCGAGCAGCGACGCCATCGCTGCACCGACGACGACGGTCGGCAGGACGAACGGGATCGTCGCCACCGATCGCACCGCTGCCCGACCCGGGAAGCTGAAGCGCTGGAGCACCCAGGCGACCGGCACGCCGACCAGCAGCGTCACGGCACACGACGCGACGGCCTGGCCGATGGTCAGTGCGAGTAGTCGCCAGGTCCTCGGGGAACCGAGAACTCGTCCAAAGGCCTCGGTGTCGAATGCCCCGTCCGCCATGACGGTGTGCCAGAGCACCGCGAGCACGGGTCCGGCCACGACCAGGCCCACGAGCAGGACCACGACGCGGCCCGGCAGGTCACGACTGCCTGCCCGACCCGGGTCGAGCGTCACTCCATCAGCTCGCGCCACGACTCGATCCACCGGTCACGTCCTGCGGCGATCACCGCTGCGTCCAACTTCATCGGGTCCTCCGGCCGGGGTGCCCACCTGACGAACTCCTCGGGGAGTGCGACATCGATCACGGGGAAGACGAAGTTGCTGAGCGCCAGACCGCCCTGCCAAGTGTCGGAGAGCATGAACGCAACCAGCTCGGCTGCGAGCTCCGGCTCGGGTGTGCCCGCAAGGATGCCCGCGTACTCGACCTGCGAGGTGCAGCTGTCGAGCATCACGGTAGAGGCGGGCTCGGCGCGGGTTCCCTCGCTGAACACGACCTCAGCCGGAGGACTCGACGCGTACGACAGGACGATCGGCCGGTCTCCACCCGACACCGTGTAGTCGTTGTAGTAGGCGTCGTCCCAGCTGGGCCGGACCCGTACGCCGTTGTCGCGCAACCTGGTCCAGAAGTCGCCCCAGCCGTCCTCGCCGTAACGGTCGACGGTCCCGACGAGGAATGCGAGCCCTGGCGACGACGTCACCGGGCTGGACACCACCGTCAGGTCCTTCCAGGTCGCCTCGGCGAGCTGATCGAGTGTTCGGGGCTCGGCGATGTCGTGCTCGTCGAACCACGCCGAGTCGATGTTCATGCAGACGTCGCCGGTGTCGATCGGGGCCAGCAGGTCGGCACCGTCGCCGGTCAACAGGTAGCGCTCGGGAACCTCCGACAGCGTGGAACCGTCGAGTGGTTCGAGGAGGTCGCCGGTGGTCGCCTTGGTCGCGGACGCGTCCGTCGATCCCGAAGATGACGTCCGCCTCGGGGCTACCAGCACTCAGGAGCGCTCCGGCCAGCATCGTGCCCGAGTCGCCCGCGGCGATCACCTCGAGCTCGGCGCCCGTTCGCTCTCGGAACTGCTCGGCTACGCCGTCGGGCAGCACGAACGAGTCGTGGGTCAGCAGTCGGATGACCGGTGCAGCGTCGCCGGTGGGCGTCGCGCTGTCGTCGTCGCCACACGCTGTCACCAGCACAGCGCCGCACGCGACGACTCCGACCAGGAGGCGGGTCGCCGAGATGCGTGACGATCGTGTGTACCGGCTCATTGCAGGCCCTCCTCGGGCATCAGGACGGCGACACAGCCGTCGGTGACCTCGATCGATGCGGCCGTGCCGACCAGCTCGTTCGACACTCCCCTGGTAGACCCGGCATCCAGTCGCTCGGAGTGCAGGGGCCAGCGCAGCCCCTGTGTCGTCACGACCGCCGGGCCGTGGACCGCCAGGATCGACAGCACGGCCCCGGGCCGTCCCTCGACCCGGACGAGACCGCGGACGGGCACGACGAGCGTCGAGTCGAGCCACAGACGCAGCCCCAGCGGCGCGAAACGCTCCGAGCAGCAACCGAGCACCACCGCGAACAGGTGGTCGGTCCGCCCGCCGTCGGTGGCGATCACCACCGTGTGGCGCACATCGTCGGCGAGCAGGACGTCCAGAGCGAGCTCCAGGTCGGTCGCGTCCTTGTCGACCGGACGGCGATCCACGACGACCCCATCGGCAGCCGCCCGACGGAGCCGCTCGGGGTCGACCGAGTCCATGTCCCCGACCACCAGATCCACGTCCCATCCGTGCGCGTCGGCCAGGTGCAGACCCGAGTCCGCGGCCACGACCCTGTCGGCGCTCAGCCCTGCGAGCCCCGGATGCGCACCGTGGGTCGACGTCGGTGCAAGTGGTCCGCCGACGAACACGACTGCTGTTCGCACGATCCTCCCTCCGCTGGCATTACCCAGATCAGGTATCGGGTCGGTGGCCCCAGCCACCCTCTCAGCCCGCTGGTGCGAGCTCCCCGGATTGATGTTCCCCGACCATACCGCAGGGAACGAGGGCGCCGTGTCAGTCGCCGGTGATGCCGTTCATGCGGGCGAGAGTGCGGAGCATGACCTCGTCGGCACCGCCACCGATCGACCACAGCCGGGTGTCACGGAAGAACCTGGCGGTCCAGTTCTCCTCGACGTAGCCCATGCCACCGTGGAACTGCACAGCAGCGTCAGCCATGCGGCGGGCGAGGCGCGCCGATCGGAGCTTGGCGACCGTCGCGTGACGCGTGATGTCCTGTCCGTCCAGATAGTCGGAGACGGCCGCCCAGTTGTGGTGGCGCAGCATGTCGAGCTCAGCGGCGATGTCGGCGAGCTCGTACTGGATCGACTGGTTGGCGAGCAGCGGCACGCCGAACGCGCGGCGCTCGGACAGGAACGCGACCGTGCGCTGCATGGCCAGCTCGATGGCGCCGACCATCTGGTAGGCGGCGATCATGCGCTCGTTCTGGAACTGGGTCATCTGCTGCTGGAAGCCTCGGCCGACCTCACCGATTGTGTTGGTGAGCGGGACGCGGACCTCGTCGAACGCAAGCTCGGCCGTGTCCGATGCCCGCATGCCCAGCTTGTCGAGCTTTCGACTCACCGAGAACCCGGGCGTGTCGGTCGGCACGACGATCTGGGACATGCCGCGATAGCCGCCCTCGTCGGAGGTGCGGGCCAGCAGACACACCCAGTCGGCCTGGGTTCCGCTCGTGATCCACAGCTTGGTGCCGTTGATGACCCACTCGTCACCGTCGCGCACCGCCCGGGTACGGAGCCCGGCGACGTCGGAACCGGCGTCGGGCTCGCTGACGGCTATCGCCGCCACATGGTGACCTGTGATGGCCGGGCGCAGATACTGCTCGCGCAGCTCGTCGGTGCCATAGCGGTGCAGCGCCGGAGTGGCCATGTCGGTCTGCACCGCGAGCGCCATCGCCACGCCGAGCGACGCTGCACGACCGATCTCCTCACCGAAGATCATCGTGTAGGTGTGATCGGCCCCGCCGCCTCCCCACCGTTCGTCGTACTCGACCCCGAGCAGGCCCAGCTCTCCGAACTTGGCGAACAACTCGTGCGCAGGGAAGTCGCCGGCCGCCTCCCACGCATCGGCGTGGACGTCGATCTCGTTCTGCACGACCTCCCGGACGGTCGAACGGAACAGGTGGTGTTCGTCGGTGAACCGCAGCACGTCGTCTCCTGGTCGTGGGTCACGTCGCCTCGGGCGACGGGCCCGAAGCTAGTGGCGGACGGTAACCGCCAGGCCGGGCCCGCCCCCCGTCAAGAAGTGAAGCGGCCCTTGCGGATCCGTTCTGCATCCATGTTCTGCACCTCCTGGGCGCCCGACACCACGATCCTGGGGTCGGGCACGAAGTCGATCTGCTCGGAGCGCGGTCCGTAGTCGACCGAGTTGAGGATCGCCTTGATCGCGTTCAGACGAGCGCGGTGCTTGTCCTCGGAGCGGATGACGGTCCATGGCGCCTCGATCGTCGAGGTACGCGAGAGCATCTGGTACTTGCGATCGGTGAAGTCGTCCCAGTGCTCCTGGGCCTGGAGGTCGATCTCGGACAGCTTCCACTGACGCAGTGGGTCGTCACGACGTCGGTCGAAACGGCGCGCCTGCTCCTTCTTGGTGACGCTGAAGTAGAGCTTGACCAGGATCGTGCCCTGCCGAACGAGGTCCTTCTCGAACCCAACGACACCACGGATGAAGTTCCGGTACTCCTCCTCGGTGCAGAACCCGAACACGGGCTCGACCATCGCCCGGTTGTACCAACTGCGGTCGAAGAGCACCATCTCGCCGCCGGCGGGGAACTCCGCGACGTAGCGTTGGAAGTACCATTCGGTGCGCTGTTGGTCGCTCGGCTTGCCCAGCGCGACGACCCGGTAGTGCTTCTCGTTCATGTAGCGCGTGACCCGGCGGATGGTCCCGCCCTTGCCGGCGGCGTCACGGCCCTCGAACAGCACGATCATGCGCCGGTCGTGGTCCTCCAGGTATCGCTGGAGTGCAAGCAACTCGACCTGGAGAGCCTTGAGCTCCTCGTCCTCGCGCAGGCGTCGGAGTGCCTTGCGGACCGTCCGTGCGTCGGGTTCGGGCCTCTTGGCCCCGCCCTTGCGACCGCGTGACCCGTCGGTGCGTGACCCGTCGTTGTGTGACCCGTCATTGCGTGACTTGGCGTGCTTCGCGTTGCGTGACTTGGCGTGCTTCCCCACGTGTCGAGCCTACCGGCGCGCTTGTTCCTTCCCACCCACCCTGGACAGCAGCCGCACCATCTGGTCGACCTCCTGCGCGCCGGGGATCAACCACTGGTCGTCGATGACGAACGCGGGGACGCCGGTGATTCCGCGTTCGACGGCCTCGGCCTGGTCAGCGCTGACCGCAGCTGCGAACTCATCCGAGGCGAGCGCCTCTCCGGCTGCGTCCGCGTCGAGGCCGACCTCGCGCGCTGCGGCGACGAGGACGCTCTGGTCACAGAGGTCGGCTCCGTCGGTGAAGTAGCTCCGGAACAGCGTCTGCACCAGCAGGTCCTGGGGTCCGCCCGGCAAGGCAGCTCCCTGTGTCGCGGCCCAGGCGATCGACCTGTGTGCATCGGCGGTGTTGACCCTGAGCGCCTTGTCGAAGCGGTAGTCGATGCCGACCTGGGCGCCGAGTGCTGTCAGGCGCGGCGTCATCGAGTCGAACGCACCCGGCCCGTACTTGAGATCGAGCGAGGCGCGCAGGTCCGAGGGTTCACGTGGAGCTCCCGGGTCGAGCTGGAACGACCGCCAGCGCAGCTCGACGTCGTCGAGCGCGAGCTGGCCGAGGGCTTCGGATAGTCGCCGTGACCCCAGGTAGCACCACGGACAGATGACGTCGGACCAGATCTCGATGCGCACAGAGGGAACCAACACCGCGTTCCCACTGACACTTCCCGTCGGTAACCTCGAAGGAGTGGACGACCCGGCGACACCGACACCTGCAACCGATCCAGATGCACTGCGCGACCGCCTGACCCCCGAGCAGTTCCACGTGACCCAGCAGTGTGGAACCGAGCCGGCGTTCAGCGGCGCCTACTGGGACCTGAAGGACGCCGGCACGTACCGGTGCGTCGTGTGTGCAACACCGCTGTTCGCCTCCTCCACCAAGTACGACTCCGGCTCGGGGTGGCCGTCGTTCTGGGAAGCACTCGATCCGTCACGGGTCCGCCTCCTGGAGGACCGGACCCACGCCATGGTGCGAGTCGAGGTTCGATGCGCCAACTGCGACGCACATCTGGGACACGTCTTCCCGGACGGACCCAGACCGACCGGCGACCGGTTCTGCATGAACTCGGCCTCGTTGGACTTCGTCCCCGACGCCGACTGATCCACGAGGCACCTGTGACACCCGCCTCGTCGAAGCGCCGCACGCCCATCGACGCGATCAACCGCTCGACATCCACCCGAACGGTCCTCGTGGCGTTGATCGCCGTGGCGGTGTCGGTGGCCGCCACGGCCTGCACTCCCGAGCAGTTCCAGCAGTGGTGGACGAGCCACGGCAACGAACCGCTCGGCGAACCCGAGTTGTCCCGTGCTGCCGCGGCCGCCACCGCACACTGGGACGAGGTCGCCCGCGAGCAGCGGTTCAGTTGGAGCGCGTCACCGATCTCGGACGAGATCGCATCACGTATGACTCCGACTTCGTGGCGCCCAGGGTGCCCGGTCCAGCTGTCTTCGCTGCGCTACCTGCGGCTGAGCTTCATGGGCTTCGACGGAGCCGAACACCTCGGCGAGCTGGTCGTGCACGAACGCGATGTCACCGCGGTGGCGATCGCGTTCAAGCTCATGTGGGACGACGGCTTCCGGATCGAGCGGATGCAGCTCGTCGACGACTTCGGCGGCGACGACGCTGCTTCGATGGCAGCGAACAACACCTCGGCGTTCAACTGCAGACGGGTGTCGGGCGGGTCCCAGTGGTCCGAGCACGCCTACGGACGCGCGATCGACATCAACCCGGTGCAGAACCCCTGGGTCAGCGGGTCACAGGTCGAACCGGCGACAGGCGCAGCGTTCTCGAACCGTCATGACGTCCGCACCGGAATGCTCGTCGAGGGCGGTCCGGCGGTGGCGGCCTTCGACAGGATCGCCTGGGGCTGGGGCGGGCGGTGGTCATCCGTCCGCGACTACCAGCACGTGAGCGCCAGCGGACGCTGAGCACCCGAGGCAGGTTCAGCCCCCGTGGCCTCGGATCGCGAGGCATGATTCGGTCATGGCTTCGACGCTGTTCCAGCCCGCGACACTCGGCCCTCTGACGCTGCGCAACCGGTTCATCAAGGCGGCAACGTTCGAAGGCCGCACGCATGGATCGGCGGTTTCGTCGGATCTGATCGAGTTCCACCGCCGGGTGGCAGCCGGTGGAGCGGCGATGACCACCGTCGCGTACCTGGCGGTCGCGCCGGGCGGTCGGACCGACGAGAACGCGATCTGGCTGCGACCCGAGGTCGTCGGCGGCCTCCGTGACCTCACCGACGCCGTGCACACCGAAGGAGCGCTCGCCGCGGCCCAGATCGGCCACGCCGGGCCGGTCGCCAACGCCTCGTCGAACCGTGCCCCCGCATATGCACCGGGACGCTTCTTCAACCCGCTGGGAATGAGACGTACCCGCGCTGCGGACGAGGCCGACATCGCCCGCATCACCTCGGAGTTCGCGACCGGTACCCGCCTGGCGGTGCAGGCCGGGTTCGACGCGCTCGAGGTGCACCTGGGCCACAACTACCTGCTCAGCTCGTTCCTGTCCCCGCTGCTCAACCGGCGCGACGACCGCTGGGGAGGGTCGCTCGAGAACCGCGCCCGGTTCGCCCGCCAGGTCCTGCACGCGGTGCGCGACACCGCCGGTGACCGGGTAGCGGTGACGGCGAAGCTGAACATGACCGACGGCGTGCGTGGCGGGTTCGACATCGACGAGAGCCTCCAGGTGGCCCAGTGGCTGGCCGACGACGGCACCATCGATGCTCTGGAGCTGACAGGCGGCAGCTCCCTGGCGAACCCGATGTTCCTGTTCAAGGGAGACACCCCGGTGCGGGAGTTCCGCAAGACCCTGCCGTGGTTCCTTCGCCCCGGTTTCGCAGCCGTCGGCTCGAAGTTCCTGCGCCAGTACCCGTACCACGAGGCGTACTTCCGAGAGATGGCCTCGCGCTGACCGCGACCAGCTCGACACGCCGATCATCCTGCTCGGCGGCATCAGCAACCTGGCTACGGCCCAGGACGCCGTAGACGACGGTTTCGACTTCGTCGCGATGGGTAGGGCGCTGCTGCACGACCCGGACCTGGTGAACCGATACCGCTCGGGTGAAGCCGAGGTCTCAGGCTGCGTCCACTGCAACCGCTGCATGCCGACGATCTACACCCGCACCCGCTGTCCGTTGGTCGAGCCGCAGCCCGGTGACCGCCCGATCGCTGTCAGAGCCTGACCGCAGCGTTCTGGCACTCGTCCGGCTCGAGGCCGCGACGCTGCTGTCAGGCGCCGGCAACAGCGCGGCGCTGGTCCTGTTCCCGTGGATCGTGCTGGAGCTGACCGGCAGTGCAGGTTCTGCAGGTCTGCTCGCCGCTGCAACCGCCGTGCCGCTGCTCGCGGCGAGCCTGCTCTCCGGCACCGTCGTCGACAGGGTCGGTCGTCGCCGCACGTCTGTCGTCTCTGACGTGTTGTCGGCCGTGTCGGTGGCGTCGGTACCGCTGCTCTCCTCGGCCACCGACCTGACGCTCGGCCTCCTGATCACCTTGGCGGTGATCGGTGCGGTGTTCGACCCGGCGGGAGTGACCGCCCGCGAGACCATGCTCCCAGCCGCGGCGGACCGCGCCGGCTGGCCGTTGTCGCGCGCCAACGGGGTCCATGAAGCTGTCTGGGGTGTGGCCTTCCTCCTCGGCCCCGGAATCGCCGGAGTGCTCATCGTGTGGATCGGCGCGCTCAGCGCACTCTGGTTCACAGCAGGAGCGTTCGTGATCTCTGCGCTGCTGGTGGCGACGCTCCGACTGGACCCCTCCCAACCGGATCAGCAACCGGCCGAAGCGGGCTTCTGGACCGCTACCTCGGAAGGTCTGCGCTTCGTGTGGGCAGATCGTCTGCTCCGGTCGATGACGATCCTCACGGCGATCCTGGTGTCTGTGTACATGCCAGTCGAAGGTGTGTTGCTGCCCGTCGAGTTCGAATCCCGCGACGAGCCCCAGCGGCTGGGCATCGTCGTCATGGCGATGAGTGTCGGCGGGGTGGCCGGAGCCCTCGCCTACGCGGGCACGGCGGGCCGATTCAAGCGATCGCTGGTGTTCAAGGCCTCGTTGATCCTTGCCGGATGCTTCCTGCTGGTCCTGGCGACGCTGCCGCCGTTCGCCGTGATGGTCATGGCAGCGGTCTTGTTCGGCTTCGCCTACGGGCCGGTGGGCCCCCTGGTGAACCTGGCGATGCAGACCCGCACACCAGAAGAGCTCCGGGGGCGAGTCGTGGGAGTGGTGACCTCGGCGGAGTACGCGGCCGGACCTTTCGGCTACCTGATCGTCGGCATTGCTGCCCAGCGGTTCGGGGTGCAGCCCACGCTGCTCGCTGTCGCGGCGACGATGCTCGTCGTAGCGGTAGCCGGACTGCTGATGGGCGCCCTGAGAGAGCTCGATCTGCTGCCCGAGGATGCCGTGCAGAGAGTCGAGCGACCCGATTCGATCGACACGTCCGGGGCGGAGGCCACAGTCGACGCGGCGATCAACGTGGCCACCTCGGGACCGTTGCCGCTGGTGCTACCGCCGCGCGACCCGGAGTCGGCCCGAACCGACGAATCCTGAGCATGACGGCTCCGAACCAGACGAATCCCGAACCGGTGCCAGCCCACGGCGACACGTCCCCAGGTTTCAGCTCCACAGGGCATCCAGCTCAAGGTCGACCGTCCGCCCCAGCGCCGTAGCCGGCTCGTCGATGCGTGACCGATCCGGTGGTCGCGTGTGATCGATCACCGAACGCACTCCGTCCGAGAGGAAGCGCGACGGCTGGCCGTACGTGTGAGCATCGTCGCGGCCGCGTGGGCGGTGATGGAAGCGCAGCGGCTGGTACAGGTGGAGAGCCCGAGCTGCGCGGGTCACTGCGACGTAGAAGAGCCGGCGCTCTTCTTCGAGTCCCTCGCGGTCCGTGAGCGCCATGTCGGAGGGCAGGTCGCCGTCAGCGACGCGCAACAGGTGCACGGCGTCCCACTCCAGCCCCTTGGCGGAGTGGATGGTCGAGATCACCAACCAGTCCTCGTCGATCGTGGGCACGCCGGCCAGCTCCCCGGTCGAGTGCGGAGCTTCGAGAGAGAGGTCCGCGGCCACGTCCGACACGCGCTCGGCCCCCGAGGCTGCGTGACACAGTGCGTCCAGGTCGGCAAGACGAGCGGTGGCATCCGGGTATGCCTGACGGATCAGCGGTTCCAACGCGCTGGCAAGGCGATCGGCCTGCACCCCTGCATGCTCGCCCGGTACACGGTCCATGGCCTCGACGAGCCGTGTGGCCGTCCCGCGAGCGGCAGTGGGCAGCAGCGCCGCCGCGGCCGGCCACCGCGAACGCAGCTGGGCGTCACCGACGGCAAGGTCGAGCTCGTCGATCACCCTCCTGGCAGTCACAGGGCCGACACCGTCGAGCAACTGCAGCACACGGAACCAGGCGAGCTCGTCGCGCGGATTGTCGGCGAGGCGGAACACGCAGATCAGATCCTTGACGTGTGCGGCCTCGAGGAAGCGCAGACCCCCGTACTTCACGAAGGGGATGCGCCGGCGTCCCAGTTCGATCTCCAGCAGCGCGGAGTGATGTGCCGCCCGGACGAGGACAGCCTGGCGCTTCAGCTCGGTGCCATCCTCGCGGTGCAACAGGATGCGCTCGCACACTGCCGTCGCCTCGGCGTCCTCGTCGTGGCAGGTGACGAGCTCGGGCCTCGGCCCGGAGGTTCCGGTCGCCTCGTCCAACGCGCTGCGCAACCGGGTCCGGAAACCTTCGGGAGCATCGTCAGCGACGGCGTTGGCCACGTCGAGCACGGCCTGGGTCGAGCGGTGGTTGCGTTGCAGCGAGACAGTCCCGACGCCGGCGATCACGTCGTCGATGTCGAGCAGGTGGCGTGGACTGGACCCGCGGAAGGAGTAGACCGCCTGGCTGTCGTCGCCGACGACGGTCAGCGACGGGGGACGTTCCGCGGCGCACATGGCCACCAGCACGTCGACCTGTAGCGCGTTGACGTCCTGGTACTCGTCGACGAGCACCGCATCGAGCTCCCCGGCCAAGGCGTGGCCCATCTGCGGATGACGCATCGCAGCACGCCAGAGCAGCAGCAGGTCGTCGAAGTCGACCACCGCCAGGTCTCGTTTGCGTTCCACGTAACGGCGACAGATCTCGGCGACATCGTCGACACGGTCCGATGCCCACGGCGCCACGTCGCCGATCACCTCCGAGAGCGGCCGCTGGGTGTTGACCGCCCGCGAGTACAGGTCGAGCAACGTCGACTTGCGCGGAAAGCGCCGCTCGACCGCCCGGGAGCCGAGATGGTCCTGGCGAACCATGTCGAGCAGATCGGCGGCGTCGGGCGGGTCGAGCACCGAGAAGCCTTCTTCCAGCCCCAACGACCGGGCGTGACGCCGGAGCGTGCGGTGCGCGATCGAGTGGAAAGTCCCCGCCCGGACCCGTCCGCCAGATGCCGGGGCGTCGACGCCCAATTCTGCGAGCAGCGCATCGGTGCGGGCGATCATCTCACGGGCGGCGCGGCGGGTGAAGGTGACCAGCATCACCCGCTCAGGGCGTATGCCGTTGGCCACCAGCCACGTGGCACGGCTGGTGAGCGTCGTCGTCTTGCCGGTGCCGGCACCGGCAACGATGCACAACCGATCGGCATCGGAGGTGACGGCGGTCCGCTGCTCCTCGTCCAGACGCTCCAGAAATGCGAACATGTGTTCGATGCTAGTTCATGGGCAGGTCAGATCGCGTCCCTTCGCTGCAGCCACTGGAAGGCCATCCAGCCCGGCACCGTCGGCAACCAGAAGGTCACGGTCCGGTACAGCAACGCCGCCGGCAGCGCGATCGCCGGAGGCACACCGACGGCACTGAGGCCCGCGACCAACGCTGCTTCGACCGCCCCGATGCCTCCTGGAGTCGGCGCGACGGATCCCAGCAGGCCAGAACCCAGATAGACGACAGTCGCCGCAGCGAAAGGGATGGACGCTCCGTAGGCACGCACCGCGGCGTAGAGGGTCAGGGCGTAGCTGCAGAAGCTCATCAAGTTGCCGCCCGCTGCGAGCACCAGTCGCCTGGGATCACGGATGATGTCGAGGAGGCGGGGGCCGAGGTTCTCCCACGTCGGCCGGAGCCGGGAGAGGATGATCCTGCGGCTGTAGGGGATCACGAACGCCAGCACCATCAGGGCGAGCACTATGCCGCCGCCCATCATCACTCCGCCGGTCGGCACTTCGAAGTTCCACGCGACGTTCTCGGCCGACAGCAGCGAGACGAGAACCAACGCGATGGCGGTCGCCAGGAACGCGACGAGCGAGGAGACACCGACGGTTGCAAGGGCCAGCCCGGGTGGGGCGCCGGCTTGCTGGATCAGCCGCGCGTTCGTGCCGGCCGACCCGACCGCGGCCGGTGCGACCAAGGTGACGAAGCTGGCGGCGAACTGGGCCATCAGCCAACGGCTGAACGGGATCCGGACCGGCGACAGAGGCAGCACGTGGAACGCCGCGCCGAGGTAGGTGGTGAGCGACGCGACCAAGGCCACCGCCGCCCATGCCCAGTCGATGCTCGACACGATCGTCGCGAAGTCGACGTTTCCGAGCTGTCCGGCGAGCACGTAGACGGCGAAGGTCGCCGCGACCATGCTGATGACCGACCGAGGCCTGAGGCGTTCGAGCCGCACATCGTCGGCGCTCGGCTCGGGCGCTCGGGCGATCGCCTCGTCGCGCAGCTGGGCAAGGAGATCCCGGCTGGTCTTCAGCTCGTCGCGGGTCGCCGAGTTCAGCGCTATCGGCTGCATGAGCGCGGGCAGGTTCGCCAGGTCCTCCTTGCCGATCGCCCTCTCAGCCGCGTTGATCGCTCGTTCGGTTCCGACGAGCATCGCCGTGGCGATGAGCAGCTCGGCGCGGTCGAGGCGCATCCGCAGACGCGGAGCGGCTATCTCGCCGCGGTCCAGACCGAGGATCCACACGCGGCCGTCGTCGTCGAGGGCGAAGCTGTCGACATGTATGCGCTCATGGGCAATACCCAGGTGATGCATGCGGCGCACTTCACGCCAGACCTGGTCGAGCGCCTCCTCCGAGATGGCCTCGGCCGAGAAACCCCGCAGCGGTCGCAGGTCACGTGGGTGCTCCTCGACCACCGCCATGGTGCGCTCGTCCACCTCGACCGCGGCGAGCAGGTCGGGGGTGCGGATGCCCTTGGCACGTGCCATCAGCACCGGGACAGCGGCCTGTTGCACCTGCGCGCGCTCCGACCAACCCGGTGCACGCGTCACCCAGGTGCGTACACGTACCAGGCGGGTCAGCTGCGCCAACGCCTGAGCCGTGCGCCTGTCGGGGTCGTACACCTGGGCCACGCCGAAGCGGCCGTCGATCGTCTCGAGCTCGAACAGACGTCCCAGGTCGGACTCGCCGGGCAACTGGCGCACCCAGGTCGGTCTGACCCCGACACGCGCCGAGCGCGGCGATGACCCCGCGGGTCGGCACCCGCGGGTTCTCGGTACCGGCGACGTAGCGAGCTAGGAGACCGAACGCGAGCCCGCCGAGCAGGCTGAGCATCAGTGCCAGCGGCGTTGCCCGACGGTCGATCAGGAAGAGAGCGCCGAGCGCCAACAGCGCCGTCCAGACGACCGCCAGGGTCCGCGACCGGGCGGCCTGTCCTTCGGCCGACATCAACGCCGCTACACCGGCGAACACGCCGAACGCCGCGGCCGTCCGGCTGGATCCGCCCCCCACCGGAAGGGTCAGCGCGTCGAGCAGCACGCCGTCGATCAACTGGTCCGCGTACTTCGAGAAGAGGTTCGCCGCGACCAGGGCCAGCGACGACGCCATCAGCGCCACCAACAGGACACGCCACTTGCGCCGGATCGCCAGCTCTGCGACCAGGTAGACCGGCAACGCCAGCACGATCAGGTTGTTGAGCGTGGCGAGCAGGCTCACGACGAGAGCCGGCACGTTGGTCACCGCCGAGGTGATGTCCTCCTGGATCCCCTCGGTGGTACCGGAGCCGATGCTGCCGGCGAACACCACGAGCGCCATGGCGGCGACGGTCAACACCAGCCTCAACAGGTCCGATGTACGCCGGGTGCGCGGCGGCTCGGGCCGGTCGTCTATACGGACGTCCTCGAGGCGCCACGGCTCGGTGACGTCGCCGCGGGAGACGTCATGGGCGTCGGAGGGCACTGATCGAGTATTGCCGAGCTGAGCGCCGCTAGGTTCGACCCACCCTGATGCGAGGAGTCACCGATGCTGGCCGTGTCCTGCGTCTCCCAGTCCGACGACCAGCCGCTGAGCGGCCTACAGGTCGGCGACGTGGATGAGCCTGGCGACCTCGACGGTTGGGTCCGTGTGCACGTGCGCGCAGCCGCGCTCAACCACCACGACCTCTGGTCCTTGCGCGGTGTGGGTCTCCCTGCCGACCGGCTGCCCATGATCCTGGGATGTGACGCGGCCGGGGTGCTCGACGACGGCAGCGAGGTCGTCGTGCACGCTGTCATCGGTGACCCCGACGCGGGAGGTGGCGACGAGACCCTCGATCCGCGGCGCACTCTGCTGTCGGAGCTGCATCCGGGCACGCTCGCGGAACAGCTCCTGGTCCCCGAACGCAACATCGTGGCCAAGCCAGCCACCATGACCTTCGAGCAGGCCGCCTCTGTTCCGACCGCATGGCTGACGGCCTACCGCATGTTGACCAGCCGGTCCGGCCTGGATGGACCGGCGACGGTGCTGGTCCAGGGCGCGGGTGGCGGGGTCGCCTCGGCGGCGATCGTGCTGGCCAAGGCGCTCGGCCACACCGTGTTCTGCACGTCGCGTGATGCCGACAAGCGCGACCGGGCAATAGCGGCGGGTGCCGACGTAGCCGTCTCATCGGGTGAGAAGCTGCCCGAGAAGGTCGATGTCGTGATCGAGACGGTCGGGGCCGCGACCTGGGAGCATTCACTGCGAGCGCTCCGACCGGGCGGGCGAATCGTCGTATCCGGTGCCACGAGCGGCATGAACCCTCCGGCTGAGCTGAACAGGGTGTACTTCCTGCAGCTGTCGGTCGTCGGGTCGACGATGGGCACCCGCGACGAACTGGTCGCGATGCTCGAGCTGATGGAGCGCCACGGAGTCGAGCCGATGATCAGCGATGTCCGTCCCCTCACGGACGCCGCGACGTTCGTTCGAGCTGCTCGAACGTGGCGACCTGTTCGGCAAGCTCGTCCTGACGACCTGACCGACCGGCGAACGTGCGCCGGGCCGATGAGCGAGCAGCGCACATCGGCACGGATGGCTACGTTGTCCTGATGCTCACACCGGGGCGGGGGGACCGTCTTGCACATCACGCACTCCTGGAGCGGAGGACGTTCATACGTTCAGCTGCGCTCGCGGCGATCGCCGCCGGCGGGGCCGGTGCCCTGGCTGCCTGCAGCTCCGACAGCGGTGGGACTGGCGGCTCGACCAGCTCGACGGCGACCTCGGTCGCTCCCCTCACCTTCGACGACTCGATGCCCTACTGGATGCAGGGCGGGTTCGAGCCGGTCACCGAGGAGCTCACCGCCACGTCGCTCGAGGTAACCGGCGCCCTTCCGCCCGAGATCGACGGCTTGTACGTGCGCAACGGCTCCAACCCGGCATCGGGACCGTCGCGGCACTGGTTCCTCGGCGACGGCATGGTCCACGGAGTGCGCCTGGCCGGCGGGAAGGCGCTCTGGTACCGCAACCGCTTCGTCGACACGCCTATCCACCGGGCCGGCACCGATCTGCTCAGTGCTGGCGGAGCCCCGGGTGGTCCGAACAACCAGAGCAACGTGAGCGTGTTCCACCACGGCGGCCGACTGCTCAGCTCGGGCGAGGTGGGGCTGCCGTTCGAGCTGTCGACCGAGGACCTTTCGACCGTCGGGCCGTTCGACTACGACGGCCGTCTGACGACGGCGATGACGGCCCATCCGAAGATCGACCCGGTGACCGCCAAGATGCACTTCTTCGGGTACGGGTTCATGGCGCCGTACCTGACGTATCACGTCGCCGCGGCTGACGGCACGCTCGAGTACAGCGAGGAGATCGAGGTCGGCGGACCGACGATGATCCACGACTTCGCGATCACCGACCGGGACGTCATCTTCTGGGAGCTTCCGGTGGTGTTCGACATGGACGCGGCCGTCGCAGCGGTGACGGGCGGTCCCGTGGACGCCGGCTTCGGGTTCCGTTGGGACCCGTCGTACGGCTCGCGTGTCGGGGTCATGCCTCTCGGCGGCCCGGCGAGCGCGATCCGCTGGGTGGAGATCGACCCGTGCTTCGTGTTCCACGGTGTGAACGCCCACCGTGACGGCGACGACGTCGTGGCAGACGTGTGCGTGCTCCCCCGGGCGTTCTCCACGAACGGGGAGATCGAGCCCTCCACCCCGCACCGCTGGCGCATCGGTACCGGCGGCGATGAGCTGAGCTTCAGCGACGAGCAGCTCTCCGACATCCAGATGGACTTGCCGGCGATCGACAGGCGCTTCGCCGGTCTTCCCAATCGCCAGGCGTGGTACCTCGAGACCGATCCCGACAGCGCCTCACCGGTCGAGTTCGCCGGGTTGAACCGCCGTGACGACCGCGACGGTTCCATCGACCGCTTCCACCCGGGCGACGGACTCCACGTGAACGAGGGGACTTTCATACCGGCAGGCGACGGCGAGGGCGAGGGCTGGCTGGTCACCTACGCCTGGGACCGAGCCCGCGGGGCGAGCGACCTGCTCGTGCTCGATGCGCTCGACCTTGCCGGCGGGCCGGTCGCGGCTGTCCACCTGCCGGCGCGGGTGCCCTACGGGTTCCACGGCAGCTGGATCGCCACCGGAACCTGACTGCCGGGACCGGCTCTAGGCGACCTCGGCCGCGGGGGCGGCGAACTGCGACTGGTACAGCGCGTGGTAGGCGCCCCCGGCCGCCAGCAGGTCGACGTGGTTGCCCTGTTCGACGATCCGACCTGCCTCCATGACCAGTATCGTGTCGGCGTCACGGATGGTCGACAGGCGGTGGGCGATCACGAAGCTGGTGCGGTTCGAGCGCAACGCCGCCATCGCCCGCTGGATCAGCACCTCGGTGCGTGTGTCGACCGAACTGGTCGCCTCGTCCAGGATCAGGATCATCGGGTCGGCCAGGAACGCCCGGGCGATCGTCAGCAGCTGCTTCTCCCCTGCACTGATGTTGGCACCCTCGTCGTCGATGACGGTGTCGTAGCCATCGGGCAGGGAGTGCACGAACCTGTCCACGTAGGTGGCCCTGGCGGCGGCTAGCAGCTGCTCATCGGTCGCGTCCGGGTTGCCGTAGGCGATGTTGTCGCGGATCGTCCCGCCGAACAGCCAGGTGTCCTGGAGGACCATGCCGATCTGCGAACGCAGGTCGGCGCGCCGCATCCGGGCGGTGTCCATGCCGTCCAGGGTGATCTGGCCGGAGTCGATCTCGTAGAAGCGCATCAGCAGGTTGACCAGCGTGGTCTTGCCCGCGCCGGTCGGACCGACGATCGCGACGGTCTGCCCCGGCTCGGCGACTAGCGAGAGGCCCGAGATCAGCTCCCTGTCCGGCGAGTACGAGAAGGACACGTCGCGGAACTCGACCCGGCCGCGGGGCTCGGCGTCAACTTCTGCGTCCTCGGGCTCAGGGGTCTGCTCCGGAGCGTCGAGTAGTTCGAAGACCCGTTCGGCCGAGGCGACACCGGACTGGAGCACGTTGACCATGGAAGCCATCTGGGTGAGCGGCTGGGTGAACTGCCGCGAGTACTGGATGAACGCCTGGATGTCACCGATGCTCATCGAGCCGTTGGAGACCTGGATGCCGCCGACCACGGCGATGGCCACGTAGTTGAGGTTCCCGAGGAACATCATCATGGGCTGGATGGTCCCCGAGATGAACTGCGCACCGAAGCTCGAATCGAACAGCTTCTCGTTCTCGTCGGCGAAGCGTGCCTGCACCGACTCGGACCGGCCGAACACCTTGACCAACGAGTGACCGGTGAACGCCTCCTCGACCTGGGCGTTGAGCGCGCCCGTATGACGCCACTGGGCGACGAATCGCTTCTTGGAGCGACTCGTGATTAGGCGCATCAAGACCATCGAGACCGGCAGGGTGAGCAGCGCAATGCCGGCCAGGATCGGTGAGATCGAGACCATCATGATCACCACGCCGATGATCGTCAGGCTCGATGAGAGCATCTGGCTGAGCGTCTGCTGGAGGCTCTGCGCGACGTTGTCGATGTCGTTGGTGACCCGACTCAGAAGATCACCGCGGGGTTGGCCGTCGACGTAGCCGAGCGGCAGCCGGTGCAGCTTGTCCTCGACATCGGAACGCAGACGTCGCATGGTGTGCTGAACGACGTCCGCGAGCAGCCGCGACTGCCCCCAGGCCATCGAGGCCGCTACCAAGTAGAGCACCATCACTCCGAGGAGCAGCCGGGCGAGCCGGTCGAAATCCACTCCCTGACCCGAGAGCACTCCCTCGACCACGATGTTCGTCGCGTCGCCCAACAGGCGTGGGCCCACGACCGTCAGGGACACGCTGATGACAGCCAGGAGCAGAACGACGACGACCCGCGCTCGTTCCGGGCGCAGCTGCGAGGCAAGTCGCCGCGCCGAGCTCGAGAAGTCCCGTGAGCGCTCCGCCGGCATGCCGGCAGCCGCGAAGCGCCCGGCGATGCCCGAGCGTGACTCCGCTGCGGGGGTCTTGTTCGGCTGGGAGCTGTCGTCGCTCATGCGGGCACCTGCTGGTCGAGCTGGGAGGCGACGATCTCCTGATAGGTCTCGCAGCTGTCGAGCAGTTCGTCGTGGCTGCCGAGACCGACGCAGTGTCCGTCCTCGAGCACGAGGATCCGGTCGGCTCCGATGATCGTGGAGACACGCTGGGCGACGATGATCACCACGCAGTCGTGCACGACGGGCACCAGCGCTGTGCGCAGCCGAGCGTCGGTCGCCAGGTCGAGCGCCGAGAACGAGTCGTCGAAGAGGAACACCGACGGGCGTCTCACGAGGGCCCGGGCTATCGCCAGTCGCTGGCGCTGGCCCCCTGAGACGTTGGTGCCTCCCTGGACGATCGGACTCTCCAGACCGTCGGGCATGGCGCTGACGAAGTCCTCGGCCTGGGCGATCCGCAACGCATCCCAGAGCTCCTCGTCGGTTGCGTCGGGTTTGGCGTGTCGCAGGTTGCTCGCCACAGTTCCCGAGAACAGGAAGGGCTTCTGGGGCACCAGCCCAATCCGTGACCAGAGCACCTCGGGTTCGATCTCTCGCACGTCGACCCCTCCGACCAGCACCGACCCGTCCGTCACGTCGTACAGGCGTGGCACCAGGTTGAGCATCGTCGTCTTGCCTGCCCCGGTGCTGCCGATCACCGCCAGGGTCTCGCCGGGAGCGACGCTGAACGACAGGTCGACGAGAACGGGCGCCTCGGCGCCGGGATAGGCGAAGCCGACTTCGCGGAACTCCACGTGGATGGTCTCGGGCAACTCGTCCACCGACTCCGCCGCTGCGCGGACCGAGGTGGGTGTCTCGAGCACCTCCTCGATGCGCTCGGCGCACACCGCTGCACGCGGGGCCATCACAGCGACGAACGACGCCATGGTGACCGACATGAGGATCTGGATCAGGTAGCTCAGGAAGGCGATGAGCTGACCGATCTGAAGGTCGCCCGAATCGATGCGCACCCCTCCGAACCACACCGCCGCCACGCTCGACGCGTTGAGCACCAGCATGACCAGGGGGAAGATGATCGCCATCAGGTGCCCGGCCCGCAGCGACGTGTCGGTCAGGTCGTCGTTCGCGACCCCGAAACGACGACGTTCGATCGGCTCGCGCACGAACGCGCGGACCACTCGGAGCCCGGCGATCTGCTCCCGCAGCACCCTGTTCACGACATCGATGCGTTCCTGCATGTCCTGGAACTGCGGCACCATCCGCACGACGACCATGCCAATGCAGACGACGAGCACGGGGACGCTCACGAGGAGCAGCATCGACAGCGGGCCGTCCTCTCGCACCGCCATGAACGAGCCACCGATCAGCATGATCGGAGCGGCAACGAGCAGCGTCGCCGACATGAGCACCAGCATCTGAACCTGCTGGACGTCGTTGGTGATCCTGGTGATCAACGAGGGTGCGCCGAAGTGGTCGACCTCCTGGGTGGAGTAGTCGGTGACTCGGTGGAACAGGTCGCGGCGCACATCGCGGCCGAACCCCATTGCGGTGCGTGCCCCGAAGTAGACCGCACCGATCGAGAACACGACCTGGATGATCGTCACCAGGATCATCCAGGCTCCGGTGCGCCAGATGTAGTCCGTGTCACCCGTGATGACGCCCTTGTCGATGATGTCCGCGTTGAGCGCGGGCAGGTACAGCGCAGCGATCGTCTGGACGGCCTGCAACGCGATCACAGCAGCGATCCACTTGCGATAGCGGACCAGGTAGGTCCGCAGCAGTCGCATCAGCAAGGCGTGCTCTCCCCTCTTCTCGAGTGTTCGCCGTTCGGCTGATCCCTGTTGGGGCGGTCGCTGCAGACGGCTTCGTCACCGATGCCGCACAGCAGCACGTCGACCACCTCTGCGGCAGACAGCGGCTCCGCATTGAGCATCTTCAGCGTCGACGCGAGAGTGAAGGACCTCAGCAGCACTGCCGCGTCGTGCGGACACCTCCGAAGACGATCGGCGTCGGGGGCCAGCACCGCAGCAAGTGCGTCGATGCTCGTCGGAGGTGACGACGGCCGGCCTGACGGGTCGTTCCCCGGCGGTCGGGTGAGTCCGACCGCGATCATCAGACGACCGATCGACATGATGCGCTCCTGCAACAGCGTCACCGCCTGCTCTGCCCGCTCGCGAAGCGGCAGCGACAGGTCGATGCCCGCGAGTCCACGTTCGAACGGCGTCGGGTCGAACGCCGCGTCCACGACTGCAGCGACCAGCGAGTCCTTGTCGTCGAAGACTCTGAAGATGGTGCCTTCGGCAACGCCGGCGGCCTCTGCTATCTGGCGTGTCGTCACCGATGTGCCGTGTTCCAGCAACAGCGGAAGGGTGGCCTCTACGAGCACTTCTCGCCGTTGCCCGGCGGGTAGAGCGGTTGCCCTCCTGCGGGTTGCTGCCGAGGCGTTCATCCGAGCCACCTTACATGAGTGAGCACTCACTCATGTAAGGCGGGCTCACTCAGGCGTTCTTCGGCAGCTCGGAGAACGGCACACCCTTCGTGTCGCCGGGTTCCTTTGGCAGCCCGAGCACACGCTCACCGATGATGTTGCGCTGGATCTGGTCGGTACCGCCGTAGATGGGCGGACCCTGGGCCCACAGGGCCAGGCCCGTCACCATCTGGGCGAAGGGGTTGCCGGTTGCCTCGTCGTTCACCGCGCGCTGGTCGTCCTTGTAGGCGTGCAGCATGGCACTGGCACCGAGGATCCTCAGCCCGACGTCGCGGCTGGCGCGCATGATGTCACTCATGGCCAGCTTGGAGATGTTGCCGATGCCTGCAATGTCGTGGCCGGCCTTCTTCGCCGCCTTGAGCCGCAGGTTGTTGAACCGCCCGATCTCACCGAGGGTGTGCAGCTTCATGAGGTCCTGGCGGATCGAGGGGTCCTCGATCGCACCGTTGCCCTTCGCCAGGTCGAACAGCAGCTTGGTTCCCAGACCACCGATCGGAGCGGCGCTCGCTGTGGACCTGCGCTTGCGGGGAGCCGGGACGAAGTCGCCAGCACGCCTGGGCAGGTGCCCGGCGACGGTGCCGGGGGTGGCGGACCCTCCCGCTGCTGATCCTCCGCCGGATCCCAGACCGGATCTCTCGTGCATGAGCGTCGTGTTTGCCGCGGCCCAGCCGTTCCCGCGCCCACCGATGATCGCGTCGTCACCCACCGATCCGTCAGAGATGAACACCTCGTTGAACAGCGCGTGGCCGGTCATCTCCACCAACGGCCGCACCTCGACCCCCGGCTGGTGCATGTCGAATGCGAACCAGGTGATTCCCTGGTGCTTGGGAAGCTCGGGATCGGTCCGGGCGATCAGCATGCCCATGTCAGCCACGTGCCCGAAGGACGTCCACACCTTCTGGCCGTTGATCGTCCACAGGTCGCCATCGAGCTCGGCCTTGCACGTGAGCCCAGCCAGATCGGACCCGGCCCCCGGCTCGGAGAAGAGCTGACACCAACCCTTCTGTCCGGTGACGATGTCTCGCACGTACAGGTCGATCTGCTCCTGGGTGCCGTGGGTGGCGATGGTCGGTGCCGCCAGCAGCAGACCGAGGCCGCCGGGCGCGCCCAGTGCACCGAAGTCGGCGATCTCGCTCTGGACCCGGACCGCGTCGTTGCGTGACAGCGCCCGTCCATACGCGTTGGTCGGCAGCAACGGCGCGGACCAGCCGGCCAGCCCGAGCCGTTCCCACCACTCCCCGACCGTCAGCTCCGGATCCCAGTTCTCCTCGAGCCAGGTCCGGATCTCATCGACCATCTCATCCTGAGAAGCAGCTGCATCGACCGTGTCGCTCACGGTGTACCCCCTGTCGCGCTTTCGGCGCCGCCCCCGCGGTCGCCAGCGTGGCTCGAACCGTAGCCGGAACGCGAAGGTGCGCCGGGACCACGGTCCCGGCGCACCTGATCGGAGCGCATGCAGCCGATCGTCGAGCGACCTCCTACATCAGATGTTCAGATGTTGACGGGGCACCCGACCACACCGGGCAACGTCGCCGCCAGGAGCGGCCGCATCAGGAAGCTCCCGCCGGTGATGTTGATCCTCTCGCAGCCACCGCTCGGGCGCATGTAGAAGTCACCTTCGAAGTAGAACGGGATCCCGATGAGCGAGAAGTAGAAGCCGGCTCGGGTGGCCCGCATGCCTGCCGTCTGAGACAGGCTGAGGCGGGCGGAGGCGATCTCGATCGAAGCGAGTCGCAGCCTGCCGGTTCCGTTCAGCGACCAGCTCGGCGTGTTCAACGACGAGGTGAACGTGCCGTTGAAGGTGACACCGAGCGGGAAGTTGGTCATGCTGAGCCCACCAGAACCGCTCAGGGTGACCTGGTCGGGGCTGGCGATGACACGGCCACTGAAGTTGACCAGTGCCCACGAGTCGAGGGCCAGCGAACCGACCATCTGACCTTCCAGGCTGATCAGCTGACCGTTGGGCCCGAACGAGGCCGCGACCGTTCCGCTCACGTTGGCCCTGGAACCGATCTGCAGGCCACCCGTGAACTTCAGATCCAGTGGGTTGCCGTTGCTGGCCCGGATTTCCAGGGTCGCACCGGTGAGGGTTGCGTCCCCGAGCTGCACCGAACCGTTCACGACAGCGTCGAGCTGCACGGACTCGGCCACACCGTCGGTGATGACCACAGCGCCACTGAGGCTGGCGTTGAACCCGGCGTTGGCCAGCGCCGCGTCGACCTCTAGGGTCGTCGTCGGCGTTCCAGCGCCCTCGACCACAGCAGTACCCGTGGCCTGGAGGGTGCCCAGCTTGAAGCTGCCGGTGACGACCGAGCGGTGTTGACCACCGATGATCTCGGTGCTCATGGTTCCGGCTACTGCGATCGTCTGACCGTCAGGAAGGGTTCCGGAGAACTCACCGTCCCCCTCGAGGCTCAGGTAGGGCGTGTAGGCGGTGATGCCATCCCAGACGATCGAGCCGTTGAAGCGAACGACGTTGGCGCCCTGCTGCACGTCGAGCACACCGACGAAGGTCGCCTTGTTGACGGCGAGCGTCAGCGACCCGTTGGCCTCGTTGACCTGGAGGTCGCCCACGATGCCGCTGCCTCGGAAGGAGACCGACGTCTGCGTCGCGTTGCCGTCGAGCTTGAGCTGGCCGGTCAGGTCTACCTTCTTGTTGCCAGGCATAGACCCGACGAGCCGGGCAGAGATGTCGGCCTTGGCCGACACGAGTGCACCTGTGCGGTCGAACGCCACGTTCATCGTGCCGCTCGCCGTCGTCGTTCCCACTCGCAGGCCACCTGAGACAGCTGCAGTGACTCCCGTGGTCGGCGATGCCGTGACGGCAATCGTCGCGACGGTGTCCGTACCGTTGCCACCGATGACGACGTCACCGATCTTGGCCGACGGCACGCTGGCCGTGAGCGACAGCGTCGGAACCCCGTTGCGCACGTTGAGCGTGCCCGTGAACGACGCAGGTGACTGGGTGACTCCCGGGATCATCAGGGAGTTCGAGGACAGCGTCACGGACCATGTGTTCAGGTTGGTGAGCGTGCCGACGAAGCCGATGGTCGACGTCTGACCCGACAGCCGCACGTCGACGTTGCCGCGGACCCGGATTCCGGCGGGGACGATATCCGCCGTGAGCGCCCTGATTCGCACGTTCTCCAGGACCGGCTCCCCGGCGGCGATCTCGTCGCCGGTCACGGCCGCAACGGGCTCGGAGCTCGCGTTGCCCTGCTCCGAGGGAACCTCATCCCCTTCGGCCAGCACCGCGCCGTCGAGCTCGACCTTGGCAGCGGGGTCCTCGCAGTCGGCGCCTTCGACCGAGGTGGCGTCTGCAAGTGCCACGACGTCGTCGGTGACCAGAACTGCCTGATCGGCCGTCGGCGGCGCTTCCTCGACCCGGTCCCAGAACTCGCAGAACTTCGCTGCGGGCTGCGGGGTGCCCGACGACGGCGGGGAGCATGCCGACAGCAGTGCCGCTACGAGCGCCACCACCAGCGCCGTAGCACCTACGCGGGCACTACGCCCTCGAATCGTCGGGTGGATCGTGTGTGACACATCGGTCTCCTGACTCACGACGTGATGGTTCCGTTGTCCCAGATGCGGACGTTGAATCCGTTGGGTCCGCTCTGACCAGCTGGGCCCGTAGCACCGGTAGAGGCGCTGATGCCGTCGGCCCCATCGGCACAGCCCCCGATGTTCGCGCAGTTGCCCCTGGCACCACCGACACCGCCGGTGGCCGGAAGAGCCATCGTTCCGCCGGCACCACCCTGAGCGACGATCACCGGACGGAAGAACGTGCTGGCAGTGTCGCTGATCGTGCCGACACCGATGTGGAAGAGAGCGATGGACGGCCCACCGGCACCACCACCGGCACCACCACCACCGCCGCCGGCGCCACCACCGCCACCACCGCCACCACCGCCGGCCTCACAGCAGGACTTGTTGCCGCCGTTGCCGCCGTTGCCGCCGTTGCCGCCTCGGCCCGCTGGCTGGCCGGTACCACCGGCGCCGCCGGCCGACGCCGTGACGATCGAGGAGTGGACGTTGATCGTCGCGCTGTTGGCGTAGATGCCGAAGGAGCCACCACCCGACGTTCCGGCACTGGTGCCGGCCGCTCCGCCGTTGCCCCCGGCGCCACCGCCACCGCCGCCGCCACCGTAGGCGCTGGCGGCCTTGCCACCGCCACCGCCACCGCCACCGCTACCAGGCTGGCCGGCGGTACCAGACGTACCGTTGGTGGAGCTCCACAGATCTGCAGCCACCGGAGTGTTGCTACCAGCAGAGCCAGCGCTTCCTGCAGCTCCAGAACCACCAGCGCCACCACCGTCGGCGTCGCCACCACAGCCGAGTGCGCTGCCACACCCACCGGCGCCGCCGTAACCAGCGGCCGGGCCGGCACCCCCGATACCAGCAGCGCCAGCGGCGTAGAACCCGCCACCCTTGCCGCCGGAGCCGCCGCTGTGGGTGGCACATCCGCCGCCACCGCCGCCGTTGCCGCCGGAGTTCTCACCGTTGCCACCACCGCAGCCTGAGGCTGCCTGACCCGGCGTGGCACTGGAGCCGCTGATGCCGGCGATGCCCGGCTGTGCGGTCACCTCGGAGAGCGTCAGGTTGACGACCGAGAGACCCAGCGCGCGCACTCCGTAGGCGCTGCGACCAGCACCGACAGTCGTACCGCTGTTGATGTTCGCGTTGACGATGTTGACCAAGGAGCCGCCGGTGATCAGCACGCCGGTGGCGTTCGGGCCCTGGCCGCCGCTGATGACCGTCGAGGGTGCATCGTTGCTACCGATTGCGATCCCCGAGGAGCCTCCGGAGACGAGGACTCCGACTGCATCTCCGGTCGTTCTCGTGATGCCCTGGATGCTGACTCCGGCGATCGCCACGTTGCTGGCACCGTTGATCGTCACGGGGACCGCGGTGGCCGAGCCGTAGATCGTCGTCACCTGGTCGCTGCCGTAGGTGCTGAAGTCCTGCGTCCAGCCACCGGTGATCGTCATGGTGGACGGGAGTGACAGCGACTCGGTGAAGGTTCCACCAGCGACGCGCAACTCGTGCACGCCTGCGCCCGCGGCGTTCACGAGCGCTTCGGCGATCGACGCACATGGATCGGCGATCGGCCCGCACCCCTCACCGGTCGAGCCGCCGGAACGGACGTACATCTTGGGGTTCGGGTCGGCCGTGACCGAGATGTTGATCGCTGGCGAAGTAGAGGTGCCGGCTGAGCTGGTCATGGTGAGTCGAGCCGCGTAGTTGCCGGGTTCCTCGTAGACGTGCGAGGTGGCAGCACCAGTGCCGGTCTCTCCGTCACCGAACTCCCACGAGTAGGTCAGACCGGTGCCGGTTCCGGTCGATGATCCGGCGGAGTTGAAGCCCACCGTCAATGGCGCGTACCCGGTCGTCGGCCCACCACTGGCCACCGCGATCGGCGGTCCTGTCGGCACGGTGGGGGATCCACCACCACCGCCCGGCGGCGTCGTGCACGCCCCAGCCACGAGTGCGGTGGCCGCTACGACCACGAGCGAGATCCAACGGATCTGACGCATCTTTGATCCCCTCTTGCGCTCCACGCGCACGCATCAGCCGCCCAGCCAGCGGTTCCGAAGATCCTCGCCCGGCAGAGGTGCTGTGTCAAGCATCACACCGAACGACGTTCGGCGCAGCGATCAGCCCCAGGGGTCAGCCCCCAGCGGTGAGGGCTGCGACGAGTTGACCGTCGTCGGTGTCGCCCGATGCTTCCCAGAAGAAGACCCCACCCAGTCCCTGTGATCGGGCCCATGCAGCCTTGGACGACAGGGTCGCAGGCGTGTCGTAGCTCCACCACTGGCTTCCACAGCTAGCGACAGCGGTTCCCGCGACCGTCGACGTGGCAGGACAGCGCTGGACGAGCGTTCGATAGGTCTCCATGCCGCTCTCGACCGTGCCCGGCGCCGGCCCCGACGCGGCCGCTCCCGCGGCGGGGACGGCGACTCCGCTCCACCCGCGCCCGTAGAAGCCGACTCCCAGAAGGAGCTTGTCGGCACTGACGCCAAGGGCCCGATAGGTCGAGATCGCCTCGCTGGCGGAGTGGCCGGCCGGCAACGACGCCGGATCGGGATGCAACGCCGAATGCGGAGCCGAGCGCGTCGGTGTCCACCACCCGGCGAAGTCATAGGTCATGACGTTGAACCAATCGACCGATGCTGCCGCATCGCCGTATCCACCCGTCAGGAGTTGGGTGGGCGCTGCCGGTACCGCCGCGGTCACGAGTCGCCCTGGCATCTCCCGGCGCATCGCGGCCAGCAGCGCCGCATAACCGCTGTCGAGTCCGGGGTACTCCCAGTCGATGTCGATGCCGTCGAACAGACCAGCCCAGCGCGGATCGTCGAGCAGCGCGCGACACGATGCAGCGAAGCGAACGGGATCGGATGCCGCCGCGGCGAAGCCGCTCGAGCCGCTGGCACCACCGAACGACCAGAGCACTCGCAGCTGGGGGTTCTGAGCCTTGAGCTTGCGCAGTTGCCCGAACAGCCCCCCCGGTTGCCCAGCCGGGTCGGCGACCCCGTCGACGCTGTTCGCTGCGTCGTAGGCGACGCCGGTCTCGATCGCCGGGTCGCCCTGGGCGCAGCGGCCGTCGACTACCGACCCGAACGCGACGTTCAGGTGTGTGAGTCGCGCGGCCGCGCCGCTCGCCGCCAGGTTGCGCGGGTGGTAGCCGCTGTGGGCCCCCCATGTCGTCAGGTAGCCGACGACGCGCCACGGCCCGCGGGGCACAGTGGTCGGTGCGACGGTCGGCGCCGTAGCGCCCGTCGTCGGTGTTGAACGAGCGGATGCGGCGGGCCTGGTCGAGGATCCCATGGACGCTCGGTCGGTGCGCCCCTTCGGCATGGCGGCACATGCGGCAACGAGGAGCGCCACCACGAAGAGCACGCCAGCGGCTGCCAACTTGGTTCGACTTGTCACTCCGGTGATCCTAGTCGCACAGCATTCCGTTTTACATTGCAGTTACAACCAATTCGGAACATTCGTGAAACCCTGCGCCCCCGAATCGTCTGTGGCTACGGTGTGGGAGCACATGAGCAGATCCCACATCCCGGCGAAGTCAGACGACGACACGCATCGGCTAGGTCGTGTGGTGATCCGCTTCGCAGGCGACTCCGGCGACGGCATGCAGCTCGTCGGAGACCGCTTCACCGAGCTGTCAGCGCTGTTCGGCAACGACCTCGCGACGCTGCCGAACTACCCGGCGGAGATACGGGCCCCCGCCGGGACGGTCGCCGGCGTCTCCTCCTTCCAGGTGCACATATCGGACTTCGACATCGTCACCCCCGGGGACGCGCCGAACGTCCTCGTGGCCATGAATCCTGCGGCGCTGCTGTCGAACATAGGTGACCTGGCTCCCGGCTCGACCGTGCTGGTGAACATCGACAGCTTCAACGACCGGGACCTGGCCAAGGCGGGCTACGAGGCGAACCCCCTCGAGGACGGTTCCCTGTCAGCGTTCAACATCTACGAGGTGCCCATGACCTCGCTGACGTTGCAGGCCACCGAGGATCTCGGCGTCAAGCAACGAGACGCAGAACGGTCAAAGAACTTCTTCGCCCTCGGGCTGATCTGCTGGATGTACACCCGCCCGACGAAGCCGCTGATCGACTGGATCGAGACGAAGTACGCCGGCAAGGAGAAGGTGCGCGACTCGAACCTGGCAGCGCTCAGAGCGGGGCGGAACTTCGGTGAGACCGCCGAGCTCTTCGACCACCCGTTCGAAGTGCAACCAGCGGCGCTGGCGCCGGGCCACTACACCAACATCAACGGCAACACGGCCCTTGCATGGGGCCTGGTGGCCGCGGGTGAGCTCTCGGGTCTGCCGCTGGTGTACGCGAGCTATCCGATCACCCCCGCCTCGGACATCCTCCACGAGCTCAGCCGCCAGAAGCGCTTCGGAGTGCGCACGATGCAGGCCGAGGACGAGATCGCCGCTGCTGCGATCGCAGTCGGCGCGGCCTTCTCCGGCGCGCTCGCGTCGACGGGCACCTCGGGGCCCGGACTGGACCTGAAGGCCGAAGCAATCGGGCTGGCGATCAGCCTGGAGCTGCCTCTGCTGATCATCGACGTCCAGCGCGCCGGACCGTCCACGGGAATGCCCACCAAGACCGAGCAGTCCGACCTGCTGCTGGCCATGTTCGGCAGACACGGCGAGGCGCCACTTCCGGTGCTGGCGCCTCGCTCCCCCTCAGACGGCTTCATGGTGATGATCGAGGCAGCTCGACAGGCGCTCAAGTACCGCACACCGGTGATCGTTCTCGCCGACGGATATCTGGCGAACAGCGCCGAGCCGTGGAGGCTGCCCGACGTCGATTCACTGCCCGACATCTCAGTTCCGTTCACCACCGAACCGAACCACACCGACCCCGACGGCAGAGAGGTCTACTGGCCCTACCTGCGTGACCCCGAGACGCTGGCACGCCCCTGGGCAGTGCCGGGAACCCCGCGCCTCCAGCACCGCATCGGCGGAATCGAGAAGCACGACGGTGACGGCAACATCAGCTACCAGCCCGAGAACCATGAGCACATGGTCAGACTGCGTCAGGCGAAGGTCGACGGGATCGCTCACGACACCGGCGGGCTGGACCTGGACGAGCAGGACGGCGCCGACGTACTGGTCATCGGTTGGGGTTCGACCTGGGGAGCGATCACAGCCGGGGTCCGAAGGGTCCGCGCCACCGGCGACCGCATATCGCAGGCCCACCTGACCCAGCTGAACCCGTTCCCCGCTGATCTGGGCGAGGTGCTGTCCAGGTACCCCAAAGTGCTGTGCCCCGAGGTCAACCTGGGCCAGCTGTCCATCCTGCTGCGGGACCGCTACATGGTCGACGTCCGCAGCTTCACGAAGGTCTCGGGTCTTCCGTTCGGAGCATCTGAGATGGAGGTGCGCATGCGCGAGGAGCTCGCACGATGAACGCGACCGGCCCCGAAGCTTCCGACGGGTCGGCACCGGTCAACCTGACACGCAAGGACTTCAGCTCCGACCAGGAGGTCCGCTGGTGCCCAGGCTGTGGCGACTACGGGATCACCGCCGCGTTGCAGCTGATGCTTCCCGACCTGGGCGTGGCCCCGCACGAGCTGGTGTTCGTCTCCGGTATCGGCTGCGCAGCACGCCTGCCCTATTACATGAACACCTACGGGATCCACTCGATCCACGGTCGCGCTCCGGCGATCGCGACCGGCGTCGCGATGACCAGACCGGACCTGTCTGTGTGGGTGATCGGCGGCGACGGCGACATGTTGTCGATCGGTGGCAACCACCTCATCCACGCGCTGCGCCGCAACATCAACCTGACCGTACTGATGTTCAACAACCAGATCTACGGGCTCACCAAGGGCCAGTACTCCCCCACCTCCGGCGTCGGCAAGGTGACCAAGTCGACTCCGTTCGGTTCGGTGGACCACCCGTTCAACCCGGTGTCGGTCGCACTCGGGGCCGAGGCCACATTCGTCGCCCGCACCCACGACTCCGACCGGATGCACATGCAGTCCGTGTTCCGCCGCGCCGACGAGCACCGGGGTGCTGCGTTCATCGAGGTGTACCAGAACTGCAACGTGTTCAACGACGGCGCATACGACGACCTCCTCACGAGGGACAATCGTGCCGACATGCTCATTCCGCTCGAGCACGGCAAGCAGGTGCGGTTCGGAGCGGACGGCGGGCGCGGCGTGTTCCAGAACGAGTACGCCGAGCTGGTCACCGGTGAGGTCGCCGAGATGGGCGAGGAGCACCTGCTGGTGCACGACGAGCACCGACCGGATCCAACGCTGGCGTTCGCGCTGTCACGCTTGTCGAGCACTCCGCACGAGCCGACGCCGATCGGCGTGTTCCGCGACGTCTCGCGCCCGGTGTACGAGGAAGAAGTGCAGGCACAGGTCGACGCCGAGGTGGCACGCTCCGGCCGAGGCAAGCTCGCCGACCTGATCAGCTCAGGCGCCACCTGGACCGTCGACTGAGGTCCGACCAGCAGATGGCGGTCAGCCGAAGTCGCCGAGCTCGGGCCGCTCGCAAGCGCAAGCGCCGGATGGACCGGGTCGAGCACGACCTCAGCCCCGAGCAGTGGGCAGCGATGCAGGACGCCTGGGGAGGATGCGCCTACTGCGGTGACGAGTCGACCGCGCTCCAGCGCGACTGCGTACTGGCCATCTCCCGCGGCGGGCGCTACACGCTCGGGAACGTGGTGCCTGCATGTCGCAGCTGCAACGCGAGCAAGTGCAACGACGAGGTCACGACCTGGCTCCGGCGCAAGCGGCTCGACGAGCGCGCCTTCCTCCTCAAGCACCTCGAGATCAGGTCGGCTCTGATCGCCTCGTTCGACGACGGCGACGCGGATTCAGAACTCGCCGACTGAACCGCAGGACCCGCCGGGCCGACGTCGCTATCCCCGCACGGCACGCGTCACGGGTCACGCTCTCATGCAGGCGCTCCCGCCGATCGGTACCGCATGACCACCGCTCCCGACTGGAACTCACGTCGGTCCACGAGCTCGAGCGGTATCCGCTCGCGTAGGCCGCTCAGCAACGTTGGCCCGTGTCCTGCGATGACGGGTTGCACCAGGAACTCGTATTCGTCGATCAGGCCCAGGTCGGCCAACGCCCGAGGGAGGCTCACGCCACCCACCGACAGGCGCGTGCCCGGCTCCTGCTTGAGCCGCTCCACCGCTTGCCCCAGGTCGCCCTGCAGGAGCTCGGCGTTCCAATCGACCCCGCTCAGCGTGCTCGACACGACGTACTTCTTCACCCCGTCGATGGCCTCGGCGAACGGAACCTCCCAGTCCTCCATCCAGTCGGGCCACTCGCCGGAGGTCGGCCGCCTCCACGCCGATTCCATCATCTCGTAGGTCACCCGACCGAGAAGGAGAGCGTCGGCCCCTGCCATCTCAGAGGTCCAGTAGCGCATGGACTCCTCGTCCGGCGCGAGCCCCGCCTCGTGGTGACAACAGCCGTCGACCGTGACGTTGATCGAGTAGCGAAGAGGTCTCATGCCGATTCCCTTCGAGTGCGCGGGTCCTGTGGTGATCCACCGCACCGTACCCAAGGGGTCGCCGGCGGGTAGCGAGCAATCTCGATCTTGCCGGCTGTCAACGACCGGCGGATCTCGGTGCGATTGCCGCCGACCCCTGACGACGATCGCACCGAGAACTCGAGCCGGAGGCGCCCGCACCGCGATAGTGAGCCGGAGGCGCCCCTGAACGCCGGGACTTGGCCCGGTCGTCGACGGGGCTACCTGACTCGTTCGTAACGCAGCGTGTGCTTGTCGAACGTCTCCCGGGCCAGCTGGGTGGCCTCCTCCGCTCGAGACACCGGATCCCGGCTCGTGAGTGTCGCGTAGCGGAGGCCGAAGCGGTCGAGCAGGTCGATCCAGTACTGGTCGGTGGACTCTCGTTGGTCGCCGCCGTAGCGAAGAGGATCGGGTTCGAAGGGGATGTCGCTGGGGCAGAGGATGTACAGGTCGGACTTGGTGGCCAGTGCGTCGTCCGCGAGGCTGTGCGGGAACGTGCGCCGGGTCGTACATCTCCCAGTAGCCGAGGGTGCTGAAGAGGTCGGTGTCTTGGATGATGAACGGTCGGGGCTTGAGCAGTTGCGTGCTGTGCTGCAGCGCCCGCTGGCCCAGCCAGATGTCATGCATCGCTGCATCGGTGACCTCGGGGCCTACGGCTTCGAGGTACGGCCGGGCCCACTCCGGAAGGAGGTAGCTGTCCAGAGCGCCAGCAACGGCAGTGGACAGCGTGGTCTTGCCCGTCGACTCGGCTCCGAAGAAGGTGATCCTCTGGGTCAACAGTCGGGAGAAGGTGTCGACCATGTGCTCGAAATGGCCGAGAGGATCTTCTCGGACGCTCGTCGCATCGCAACTGAACACGGTGCGCTCGAAGTCGTACGGAATGAAGCGTGCCCCGCTGTGGCGTGCAAGCTCGATGCCGTAGGACTCGGACGCGACGAGGTAGTCGCCGTCGGTCAGCCCCCGATCCCGCAAGATCCCAGTCCACATGACCCAGAAGGCGGTGTCGCCACCGTCCCGTGGTACCTGTTGGACCCGTTCGGCGTAGTGGAGGACCTGGACACGGCGACGCAGCTCGAAGTCGATGGCGTGTTCGACCGCGCGTACCCGTTCTGTGCACCAGGGTTCGCCGGGCTGGGTGCATACCAGCACGTTCACGGTGCCGCTCGGGTCCAAGCTGGCCGCGAAGCGGATCAAGTTGAGGTGCCCCTCGGTCGGGGGCAGCGCTGTCAGAAGAACCCATGCAGCCGTCATCACATCGTGCGCTTCCAGCTCCAGTAGCCGTAGACGGTGTTCAGTAGGAACAACACGTACTGTGCTGCCGCCAGGTACAGCTCCGCTTGGGCGTACACGTAGATCGCTACGACGTTCACCACTGCCCACACGATCCAGTTCTCGAGCTTCTTGTTGTCGAGGAGGAACTGGGCGAGCATCGATCCGATCAGGATCACGGCGTCCCACCTTGCCATCTGCCCGTCGAACGAATCGATGACAAACACAGCGCCGGCGTAGAACACCCCGGTGACGGCGGCGTAGATCGGCAGCGCCCGCCACGTCAGGTTCGTAACCGGCCTGGTGTCCGAATCTCGGTTCCAGCGGAACCAGCCGTAGATCAGCGCCGGAGTCAGGTACAGGTTCAACACCATGCTGGCGTACAGATCCTGGCGTTGGAACAGCACCGCGTACGCAGCCGTCGAGGTCATGCCGACCACGTAGTTGATGCGCCGCTGGCGCACCGCCAGGTAGGTGCACGAGTACGACGTGAACACGGCGAAGGCTTCGAGCCCACCGAGGTCAACCGATCCCCCGAGCGCTCGGGCTGCCGCGAAGGAGATCGCCGTCGCTGCCACGCCAACAAGCGCGCTCACCGCAACATCCCGCCAGACCGAGTCGTCACGGAGCCATGGAGACGTAGCCGAGGTCACCGCTGAACCCAACGCCTGCTCAGTCACCTCAGCACGAACCTTCGCACAGCGGACTCCTCCATCCCGAACCCTCAAGTGGCCACAGGTAACCACCTCCGCTGAGCCGAAGGAGCACGATTTCGCAGCCGAGCCGAGGGCCGCTGATCCGCTCCTTGCGTACTGCCCCATACCGCCGGGACTGCGTCGTTCGCGGTCGTGCCCGAGCGGCACCTCGGGGCAGGCGTATGCGGCGTTACGGCCTTGGTGCAGATTCAGGGCCAGCCGAGCGTCCTCGGTGCAGCCTGAATCCGTTGTTCCGCTGCATCCGGCTGTATTCTTACAACAGCCCGAGTGTAAGGAGTCGGGGTGGAGATCGCAGCGAGGATGAGCTCCAAGGGCCAGGTCACGGTCCCCAAGGCCGTGCGTGAGGCCCTCGGGCTCGGCGAGGGCGACGACGTGGTGTTCCGTGTCGAAGGCGACCGGGCCGTGCTCGCACGGACCCCTGAGTTCCTGTCGCTGGCCGGCACCGTCCCCGTGCCCGCCGCCAAGCGCAACGTCGCGTGGGACGAGGTCATCCGCTCGACGCGCGCCGGCCGGGCCGCAGCGGCGCGGTGAGCGCGTTCATCGACACGAACGTCCTGGTCCGGCACCTGACGGGCGACCCGGCGCACATGGCGGACCGTGCAACCGCATACCTCGCCGAGGCGACGGAGCTGTACCTGACGGACCTGATCGTCGCCGAGACGGTATACGTGCTGGAGTCGTTCTACGAAGCACCACGCGATCAGGTAGCCGCTGTGATGCGCTCCCTGGTGTCGATGCGATCGGTGGTGACGATCGACCCGGCGCTGCTGCTCCGAGCGATCGAGGTCTACGAGACCAACCGCCTCGACTTCGCCCAGGCGTACCTCGTCGCCTGCGCCGAGAGCACCGGGGTCGGTCGCATCGCCTCGTTCGACCGCTCGATCGACCGAGTCGACACCGTGGACCGCATCGAGCCCTGAATCGTCGAGGACCGCTCGCCCGACAGCCCCTCGGACCGCCCATGACGGCACTCATGCCGCGAATCACGCGCGAAATCCGCGCGATGGAGCAGCGCCGGGCGAGTCCCGCCGGGAGGCCGGAAACGACGAGACCCCCGCAGCGGCGGGGGTCTCGTCGGGTTTGCGATGGTGGGCGTACACAGACTTGAACTGTGGACCTCTGCCGTGTGAAGGCAGCGCTCTAGCCAGCTGAGCTATACGCCCGGGAGCCGTGAACTTTACTGCTCGCCTGGTGCGCACGGCGAATGCACCTCCCTGCTGGCCGACAGGGCTTCGCCGTGCGACGATTCACGGGCAGCAACCCGGGGTGGTGTCGCTGCTGCAGCCGCCGACCACACGACCAAAGGGCGCGAATCATGGGAAAGTTCCAGCGTTGCGGCTCATGCGGCGCGGTCATGCAGACCGACGCGGCATCGTGCCCCATCTGCGCATCTTCCTACGGATCGACGGCCGGGGCATCTGTCACCACTCCAACTGAGCCCGTGGACCAGCCATCTCCCCCGGCGCCTCTGCCATCGGCAACTATGCCCATCCATGCCTCGGACAGCGTCGGAGCAACTGCTGGCTCAACCGGTCCGGTCACTGCAGCGCCCCTCGCGACAGCACCGGTCCCTGCTGGGCCCATGCCTGCAGGACCGATTCCGACCGAGCCGATGACAGCAGCCACCTCGGCGCCTCCTCCGACTTCTCGGCCCGACCCGTACACCCAGATCGCCAACCCGCTCCACACCGGCTGGGGCACGACACCGGTTGCAGCTCCCGAACCGCCCCCTACGCAGCTGACCATCAAGCGCAAGCGCTCACCCTGGCTTCGCCGCGGGATACTGCTCCTCGTGGTGGCTCTGCTCGGCGTGGGGCTCTGGTCCCAGCGTGACCGGATCGAGGAGAAGGTCGACGACCTGACGAACGACACCGAGAGCTCGCTGGTCAGCCCGTCGTAGTCGGTACTCTGTCCGAGGTGACCGTCGGGTCCTTCGTGACGCATGCGAACCGACCGTCGAGCACCACATAGGAAGTGCGGGCGGGGCAGTCGAGTGCCTGTTCGACGAGCGTTATCAGCCGGCCGTCGTTCGGCGCTGCACAGCTCACGAGCACCGCTGTACGCCCCTCGATACGACGCACACACAGCGTCGTCGATCCGAGCGTCGTACTGGAAGCCTCCTCTGCGACGCCCTCTACGTCCCCAACCGCGTTCCCGCCGGCGTAGGCGGTGACGACGAACAGGAACAATCCCACCGCGACCATCGCGATGACGGGTCCGCGCCGCAGCAGCCAGAGGTGGCTGTCGGCGACGTATGGACCACCGTCCAGATCGCTATCCGCGGCACCATCCGCGACGGTCGTCCGGTACTCGGTCGCACGGCCTTCCTTCTGGGTAGTCGGTGGCCGAGATGGACTGGCTCCAGCGGCGCTGGGTGAGAGTGTGCAGTCGTACGCCGCGCGAAGTTCCGGGTCCGACAGCGTCGTCCACGCGGCGTTCACCTCTCGCATGCGACGCTCCGCCAGAGCCCTTTCCGCGGGCGTTGCTCCGGCCTGTCGGTCCGGGTGCAGCACTCGGGCCAACTGACGGTGGGCGCGGCGGATCTCATCGATCGAGGCCGTCGGCGACACACCGAGAACCAGATAGTGGGAGCGTTTCCCCGCAGCGGGCATCGCAACCAAGCCTACGCAGCCGCGCCCCTCTGGCCCTGACGCCGCAATTTCGGCTGGGTGGTTGCGGTTCGGGCATCTATCATCACCAGATGACTTTGATTCGTTCCTCAAACTATTCGGGGAACGAACCTTCTTGCCCGGACCCTGGGACGATGAGATCCGCCCTGTCGAGCGCGCCGTTCCGCAGGCTCTTCGCCGGCACCCTCGCGTCGAACGTCGGCACATGGATGCAGAACGTCACGCTGATCTCGCTCGCCTACGCGCTCACCGGTGACGCATGGTTCACAGGCCTCATCACCTTCGCCCAGCTCGGGCCCATGCTGTTCCTGTCCCCCTTCGGTGGCGCGCTCGCCGACCGGATCGACCGGCGAGTCCTGATGGTGAGCCTGGCGGCGGTGCAGCTCACGTTGTCCATGACCCTCGCGATGCTGGCGTTCGACGAGACGCCGAACCGGCTGACCCTGGTCCTCGTCGTCGCGGGGATCGGTTGCGCCGGAGCGATCAACGGGCCGACGGCCAACGCGCTGCTGCCCACGCTGGTCTCCCGCGACGACATGCAACCGGCGATCGCCCTCAACTCGGTGTCCATGAACACATCGCGGGTGATCGGCCCGCTGCTCGGCGGAGTCGTCGGGGCGCTCGGCGGAGCACCTCTGGTGTTCTTCGTGAACGGACTCACCTACCTGTTCGTCATCTGGGCGTTGATGAGCGTCGACGTCGACTTCTCACCATCGGGACGCAGCGACGCCCGGCCCCTCGAGCAGCTCCGCGAAGGGATCGGCGCCGCCCGCGCGGACGTCGTGATCACCCGGGTCCTGGTGACCATCTCGCTGCTCTCCATGTGCTCGCTGATCTTCATCTACCAGATGCCGTTGCTCGCAGAGCAGCACCTGGGCCTCAGCGGCTGGCGCTTCAACCTGCTCTTCGCCGTCTTCGCTCTGGGCGCCGCGGCGGGGGCGCTCGGCATGGGGTCGTTCCTGGGAGCCCACGACCGGGCGACGACCACCCGGGTCGCTCTGGGTGTGTTCGCGGCCTCCCTGGCCGTGTTCGGAACCACCACGATCGTCGCCGTCGCGTTCCTCACCGCCTTCCTGCTCGGCGGCGCCTACTTCGTCATCGTCACCGCACTGTCGACCACACTCCAGATGCGGGTCCCAGACGAGGTTCGAGGACGGGTGATGGGCCTCTGGATGATGGCATGGGCCGGCCTGGTACCACTCGGCGGGCTGATCGCAGGCCCGATCATCGATTCGGTCGGCATCAGCGCCGTCCTGGTCTTCGGGGCGCTGGTCGCTGCCGGGCTCGCTGCGCTGGTCGACCTGCGTGACCCGGAGCTCGTCGCTCTCGGCGTCGAGTGACGACCCGAGACGGTCCCGCGACCCAACTCAGTCCAAGAGAGCCTCGGCGACCCGCTCCAGGCCCACGAACCTGCTGGCCTTGACCAGTACGACGTCGCCCTCACCGAGCGACCCGAGTGCTTCGACCGCAGCATCGACCAGGCCCGCGTCCTCGTTCGAGTCGACCGGTTCGACGCCATACATGTCAGTGCCGACCGCCACCACCACGATGCCCAGGTCGGCAGCGGTTGCGGCGACCCGGCGGTGCTCCTCGGTGCTGCGCTCGCCGAGCTCGGCCATCTCACCGAGAACGGCGAACCGACGGCGCGCAGGAAGCGACGACAACGCCCACAGCGCCGCGTCCATCGAGGCCGGCGACGCGTTGTAGGCGTCGTTGAGGATCCTGGCACCCGACTCGGCGACGCTCAGCTCCATGCGCCATGGCGATGTCGCCGCGTCTGCCAGTGCCGTGACGGCGTCGTCGAGCGCCACGTCCAGAGCGAGCGCCACCGTCACCGCGGCCAGGGCGTTGTCCACGTTGTGCAGTCCACGCACACCGAGCTCGACCGAGCGGGACCCCCACGGCGAACGCAACTCGAAGCGTGGATGCAGCTCGCTGTTCAACTCGACCCGCTCAGCGGTGACGTCGCCGCCCCGACCGAAGCGCAGCACACGGGCCGGGGTGCGTGCTGCGAGCGCAGCGACGAGAGGCACCGACGCGTTCAGAACCGCCAACCCGTCGGCGGGCAGTGCCTCGACCAGCTCGCCCTTGGCTGCGGCGATCTGTGCCTCGTCGCCCATGACCTCGGTGTGCACGGCCTGCACGGTCGTGATCACGCCGACCGTCGGATCGGCCAGGTCACAGAGATGTCTGATGTGGCCCACGCCCCGGGCGCCCATCTCGACGACGACCGCCTGCACGTCATCGGCAGCGTTGCAGAGCGTCAGCGGCACACCGAGCTCGTTGTTGAACGACCGCTCCGATGCCGCGGTGACGAACCTGGTGCCGAGCAGCCCGGCCAGGATGTCCTTGGTGGTCGTCTTGCCAACCGAACCGGTGATCCCCACCACCCGGTCCGGCATGGCGGAACGCGCCATCACAGCGAGCGACGCCAAGGCTGCGGTCACATCGGGCACGACCAGGCACGCGACACCATCGACGGGCCGCTCGACGAGGACCGCGGAAGCGCCGGACTCGACGGCGGCGTCGACGAAGTCATGCCCATCGCGGTCCGCGGTGAGAGCCGCGAACAACTGACCCGGTCGGACCCGCCGCGAGTCTGTGGCAAGTCCCTCCACGAGGGGAACCGCCGGCCCCGTCAGTTCTGCCCCGAGGGCGACTGCCAGCTCGGACATCTTGAAGCGCATCAGGGGATTCTCCCAGCTGCCTATGCTCATCCGGTGCAATTGCCTCCACGTGTCCGCCTGGTCGTGATCTTCGGCGGGCGTTCAGCCGAGCACGACATCAGCTGCGTATCAGCCAGCCATGTGCTGCGGGCAGTGGATCCGCGACGCTACGAAGTAGTCCCGGTCGCGATCGGGCGTGACGGGTCATGGCAGATCGCCAGTGCAGCCGCCGAGCTCGTGTCGACGTGCCGTCACGACGAACTGCCCGACGCGCTGAGCACCGACGGCACCCCGACCAGCGCGTTCGAGGTGCTCGGCGCCACTTCCACATCACTGCCCTCCGGCGACACCGAAGCCGTCCCCACGGTGGTGCTGCCGATCCTGCACGGACCCAACGGCGAGGACGGCACGATCCAGGGCCTGCTCGAGACCGCGGGCATCCCCTATGTGGGTGCAGGTGTGCTCGGCTCGGCGGTGGCCATGGACAAGGCGATGGCCAAGACAGTGCTCGACGCCGAAGGCATCCCCCAACCGGCCTGGCGCCGCCTGGACCGCACGGACCACCTCGCCGACCCCGGCCTGCCGGAGCGACTGCTCGAAGAACTGGGCGACACCGTGTTCGTGAAGCCGGCGAACATGGGATCGTCGATCGGGGTCTCGAAGGCGAACGGCCCAGCGGAGCTGCACGACGCTATCGAACTAGCCCTTCGCTACGACGACGTGATCGTCGTCGAGGAGGCGGTCGAGGCACGCGAACTGGAATGCGCCGTACTCGGCAACACCGAGCCGAAGGCGAGCACCGTCGGCGAGATCGTCCCGGGTGCCGACTTCTACGACTACGAGGACAAGTACGCCGACGGAGTCGCCCGGACCGAGATCCCCGCGCAGCTCGACCCGCCGGTGATGGAAGCGGCGCGAGCGCTCGCGCTTCGCACCTACAGGGCGCTGCGCGCCGAGGGCATGGCGCGTGTCGACATGTTCCTGGTGGGCGACTCCCTGTTGGTCAACGAGATCAACACCCTGCCGGGGTTCACTCCGATCTCGATGTATCCGATGCTGTGGGAGGCGTCGGGGATCGGCTACTCGGAGCTGATCGACGAACTGGTCGCGCTCGCGATCGACCGCCACGAGCGCCGCTCACGGCTGAGCACGCAACGGCTGGGATCATGAGCCTGTCGGAGCTGGCCGGCCGGCGGATCTTCGTGACCGGATCGACCGGGTTCGTCGGCACGGCCCTGGTCGAGCGGCTGCTGCGCTGCGTACCCGATGTCGAGTTGGTGCTGCTCGTGCGCGACAGCAGGCGGAGCTCGGCCGCCCGGCGGGTCGAACGCGAGGTGCTGCGCAACGACTGCTTCGATCGGCTGCGGGCCGAGCTCGGTGAGGACGGGTTCGCCAGACGCTGCAAGCAGGTGAGCGTGGTGTCCGGCGACGTGGGAACCGACGGCCTCGGCCTCGATCCCGACGGCCGCGCCGCTCTGAAGTCGTGCGACGTGGTGATCCACTCGGCGGCCACGGTCGCCTTCGATTCACCGCTGGACAAAGCGGTCGAAGTGAACCTGCTCGGACCGGTCCGCATTGCAGAGCTGCTCGGAGAGCTGGGATCCAGGCCCCACCTGGTCTGTGTGAGCACCTGCTACGTGGCTGGGAACCGACGCGGATCCGCCCCCGAGGAACCTGTCGATGCCAATCCATTCTCGGCGGGGCTGGACTGGCGAGCCGAGGTGAGCGCCGCTCGCCGGAGCCGGTCCGATGTCGACGCTCAGAGCCGGGAGCCCGAACGACTGGAGCGCTTCGCAGCGGATGCCCGCGCCGAGCTCGGTCCGGCCGGCGGCCCGATCCTCGCCGAGCGAACCGAGCGCCTGCGCCGGGACTGGGTGCACGACCGGATGGTGCAGGCGGGCCGCGCGCGCGTGCTGCCTCGGTCGGCTGGCCGGACGCCTACGCGTTCACGAAGGCACTCGGCGAGATCGCGGTCTCCCGCACCGTGGCAGACCTGGCCGACCGCGGACCGAGCCTCAGCATCGTGCGGCCCTCGATCATCGAGTCCTCGCTCGCCGAACCCCGCCCGGGCTGGATCCGGGGGTTCCGCATGGCGGAGCCGATCATCCTCTCCTACGCACGCGGGCTGCTTCGCGAGTTCCCCGGCGTACCCGAGGGCGTGATCGACGTGATCCCAGTGGATCTCGTGGTCGCCGCGATCATCGCGACGGCAGGCCGTCAGACCGCCGACAATCCGGAGCCCCACATCGTCCAGGTGGCTACGGGCGGCGTGAACCCACTGCGCTACCAGCGCCTCGTCGACCGGGTCCGCGAGTGGTTCACCGAACACCCGCTGTACGACGAGCACGGCCAACCGATCGTCGTGCCGGATTGGAACTTCCCCGGTCGCGGCCGGGTCGAGGGTCAACTCGACAGGGCCACCGCCGTGCTGGGCGTGGCGGAACGGCTCGTCTCGGCCGTACCCGTTCGTGGCAAGGCCGCAGAGTGGAGCGCGAGGGTCGAGGAACGGCGCGGACAGCTGGACCGAGCCCGTAGCTACGTCGAGCTCTACGGCGCCTACACGGAATGCGAAGCGGTCTACGGCGTCGATCACCTGCTGACACTCGAAGCGACACTCCCGGCACAGGACCGCGCAACGTTGACACTCGACCCGTCGGTGATCGACTGGGATGACTACATCTGCACAGTCCACCTGCCGTCGATCGTCGCCCACGGGCGTGCGCGGTCGTCGCCGGGGCGGGGCCGAGGCGAGCAGCGATCAAGGCGGCTGCGTTCGCAGGTTCTCGACCCGTCGAGGCACCTGGCGGCGTTCGACCTGGAGAACACCCTGGTCGCGTCGAACGTCGTCATGTCGTACTCATGGCTCGCCACCCGTCGGCTGTCCACCACCGAGCGGATCCGCTTCGCCGCGCGCACGTTCGCCGAAGCACCGTCGCTACTGGCCCAGGACCGGGCAGACCGCTCGGACTTCCTGCGGGCCTTCTACCGCCGCTACGAAGGCGCCCCGCTCGACCAGCTGAGCGAAGACGCGCTCGAGCACTTCAGCTCCGTACTGCTCGAGCGTTCCTTCCCCGCCGCGATCAGACGGGTCCGTGAGCACCGTGCAGCTGGTCACCGCACGCTGCTGATCACCGGCGCGCTCGACGTGGTCATCGAGCCGTTGCGCCCCCTCTTCGACGACGTCGTCTGCTCCCGGTTGGGTTCCGCCACGGACCGCGACGGGAATCAGGTTCTGACCGGCCAGCTCGACGCCGTCCCGCCGACAGCGGAAGCCAGGGCCCGAATCCTCGCCGACCACTGCGCCCGCAACGGCCTTTCGCTCGAGGACTCGGTCGCCTACGCAGACTCCTCGTCGGACCTGCCGATGCTCGAAGCGGTCGGGTTCCCCGTGGCGGTCAACCCAGAGCCGAGGCTGGCCTCGATCGCACGCAAGCGCGGCTGGCTCATCGAGGACTTCCGTGCCGCCGCCGGGTTCAGGCACCAGAAGCTGCCCATCGCCCCACGATGGACGGGTCGCCGACTGTGAGGGCTCTGGTTCTCGAACGGGACCTGCCACGCTTCGGGGCGGCTCGGCTCACGAGCGCGCTCGCCGGATCCGGTGCACGGGTCGCGCCGCTGCGCCTCGCCGACATCGATGAGCCCACCGTTCCGAGACCGGACTGGGTGAAGGTCTCGCCCAGGTTGTCAGGCATCTGCGGTTCCGACCTGGCGACCATCGCCGGGCGGTCGAGCCGCTGGTTCGAACCGGTCGTCTCGTTCCCCTTCACCCCGGGCCACGAGGTCGTCGCAACGGACAGCGAGGGGCGAAGGGTGGTCGTCGAGCCCGTCCTGGGATGTGTCGCCCGCGGCGTCGACCCGATCTGTCCCGCCTGTGCCGACGGGCGGCTGGGAAACTGCGGCAACCTGACGCACGGCCCACCGGATCCAGGCCTGCAGAGCGGCTTCTGCTGCGACGCGGGCGGAGGCTGGGCAGCCACGATGACGGCTCACCCGAGCCAACTCCACGAGGTTCCCGACGAGCTCGACGACACAGCCGCGGTGCTGATCGAACCGACAGCCTGTGCGGTGCATGCCGCTCTGGCCGCAGGTGTTGGACCCGACGAGACGGTCGCTCTGATCGGGGCAGGCACGCTGGGCCAGATGACCGCGGCAGCCCTGGCCAGGTGGTCTCCGCCGCGTCGTCTGATCATCGCAGCCAAGTACGACCACCAGCGCCGGGCCGTCCGGGCAGTCTCCTCACCCGGGCCGGCGCTGGCCTGCTGCTCCCCCGACGCGTTGATCCGGGAGGTACGCCGTCAGGTCCGCACCGGCGTCATCGATCCCTCCGGAGCACATGAGCGACTGACTCAGGGTGTCGACGTGACGATCGACTGCGTGGGTAGCGCCGACAGCCTGGCCAGCGCCCTCGCGGTACACACGCCCGGCGGGCGCGTCGTCCTGGTCGGCATGCCGTCGCTGGCGCTGCTCGACCTGACCCCGCTGTGGCAGCGCGAGATCACGCTCATCGGCGCCTACACGTACGGGGTCGAGACCCTGGACGGCCACCGCTACCGCACGTTCGACCTTGCAGCCGAGCTGGTCGCCGCAGCGGATCTCGGGTCGATGGTCTCGGCCATCTACCCACTCGAGCGTCATGTCGATGCGCTCGACCACGCCGCCGCCGCCGGACGGCGTGGAGCGACGAAGATCGCCTTCACCCTCGGCGGGTCGGACGTGGACGCCGACCATCCCGCCCCTCGCACCCTGAGAGCACGACGTTGAGCCCCAGCCACCGACCCGATCGCCGCAACGCCTCGAAGGGCTCCCGACGTGCCGCCCCACGTCCGGGGCTCGTACTGGACGTCGACCGGTCGACCCCGCCGGTCCTGTTGCACCACGGCGAGCAGTTCCGCCTGGAGCGCCTGCCGGCCGACCGCAGCCGCATCATCTACCCGCCCGAGCCGCTGCACGGCATGGACGATCCGGACCAGGCGATCCGCGATGCCCTCGAGGAGCCGATCGACTCCGAGCCGTTGAGAGCCAGGCTCTTCCCGGGGATGAGGCTGACGATCGTGTTCGACGACGTCTCGCTACCGCTGCCCAAGATGCGCCGGCCCGACGTCCGCCAACGAGTGATCGAGGCCGTGCTCGACATCGCCGCCGAGGTGGGCGTGGACGACGTGCACCTGATCGCCGTGTTGGCGCTCCACCGCCGGATGACCGAAGCGGAGCTGCGCCACTGCCTGGGTGACCGCGTCTACGACGCCTTCGCCCCTCGTGGCCAGCTGTACAACCACGACGCCGAGGACCCCGACGCCATGACGCTGGTCGGCGAGACCCGTCACGGAGAAGAGGTCCGCATCTCGACCCGAGCCGCGACTTCGGACCTGGTCGTCTACGTGAACATCAACCTGGTGTCGATGGACGGCGGCTGGAAGTCGACCGCCACCGGCCTCTCCAGCTACCAGGCCCTGCGCCACCACCACAACGTCGCCACGATGCGAGCGACGCGCTCGTTCATGGACCAGGAGCGCTCCGAGCTGCACCGCAGCAACTGGCGCCAGGGCGAGGTGCTGCGAGACGCCGGGATCCAGGTCTTCCAGATCGAGACGACGGTCAACAACGACCTGTTCGGCGACGGGCCGCTGTCCGTGCTGGCCAAGCGCGAATGGGAGTGGACCCCGCGCGACCGGATCACGTTCCTCGGTCTTCGCAAGTCGCTCGATCGGCTCGCCCCGACAGCTCGCCGACGGGTGATGCACAGCTGGGAGGCGCCGTACGCCCTGACGTCGGTGCAGGCCGGCGAGGTCGAGGCGGTGCACCGGATCACCACCCAGCACGTATACGACCAGCAGATGGTCCAGGTCGAAGGTCAGACCGACATCGTCCTGTACGGCCTGCCCTACGTGGGCCCGTACAACGTGAACTCGATCATGAACCCGATCCTGGTCATGTGCCTGGGGCTCGGCTACTTCTTCAACATGTACCGGGGTCGGCCGGTCGTCCGCGAAGGCGGAGTGCTGATCATGACGCACCCGACCACCAACGAGTTCCACCCGGTGCACCACCCCAGCTACATCGACTTCTTCGAGCAGGTGCTGTCAGACACCACCGACCCGATCGAGATCGAGCAGCGCTACGAGGAGTCCTACGCCACCGACGAGTGGTATCGGCACCTCTACCGGACCAGCTACGCCTACCACGGCGTCCACCCGTTCTACATGTGGTACTGGGGCAGCCACGCGTGCTGGAGCACCTGGGTGGCGTCGTGGTCGTCGGCGGTGACCCCGATACCGTCCGTCGACTGGGCTTCCGTCCCGCATCGACGATGGCCGACGCGTTCGAGATCGCCAGCGACATCGTCGGCCCCTCCCCCACGGTCACCTACGTGAAGAACCCTCCCATCGGCATGGCGGACGTGACGTGAGCCCTCGCATCGGCGAGCTGATCAGGCTGTCACCGCTGCGGATGGCCCGGTCGCTGGGGTTCCCGTACACCTCGGCACCGACACCCCGCGGGGTCGAGCCGCCACCGGTCGTCGAACGGCTGGGTGACGCCTACGAAACCGACTGGGCACGCCACCCGCTCGCCCGCTGGAGCCGACGCGCCACGTGCTGGGAACCGTGGGCCGCGCCGTCACGCAGGTGACGTGTCGACCCACGGTGACCAACGCCGACCGCATGGCCGGGCTGGACGGACCGGCGATCTTCGTCGCCAACCACCACAGCCACCTGGACACCACGCTGCTGCTGACGACTCTGCCGCGGCCGTGGCGAGACGAACTGGTGGTCGCCGCCGCGGCTGACTACTTCTTCGACTCGTGGCCACGGGCGACACTCGCCGCCTGGGCATACGGGGCGGTTCCGATGGAACGCCGCAAGGTCAGCCGCCACTCCGCCGACAGGGCTGCACGGCTACTGGCCGACGGTTGGTCGCTCGTGATCTTCCCCGAGGGCGGCCGCACCCCCGACGGGTGGGGCCAGGAGCACAAGGGAGGCGCGGCCTATCTGGGGGTCCGCTGCGGAGTGCCGGTCGTGCCGCTGCATCTGGAAGGAACGGGACGTGTGCTGCCGAAGGGCCGCCGCCTACCTGAACCGGGTGAGGTGACACTCAACATCGGCGCACCGCTACGAGCCACCGACGGAGAGCACGCCCGTTCCTTCTCGACGCGCATAGAGGCCGCCATAGCGACGCTCGCCGATGAGACCACCAGCGACTGGTGGTCGGCTCTCCGCCGAGCACACGCTACGGCGACGCCTTCGTTGAAGGGCCCGGACGTCGACTCCTGGCGACGCGACTGGTCGGCACCCGACCGGGCAACCCGTGCTCGCGCTGGCCGCAACTGGCCGGACTGAACGACGTGCAGCGCTGCCCGGGCGACATCCGCGGCGGGGATGGCAGCCCGTGGAGGGTCAGCTGCAGCGCTCGGCAATCTCCATCCGACAGTAGATGCGGTACTCCCCCAGCTCCTCCGCCTGGATCCAGCGGTCGTCCCCTGCCAATTCCTTGCTGAGGCCCTTGTCCGCATGCCAGAGCACGACGTCGGGGTCGACCGACCGCAGGTCATCGGCCCAGCCGTCCTCGAGGCGCAGCAGACGTGCGTACTGGACCAGGGTCGCGGCGTCCGGGCGATCATCGACGTAGGCGTTCGCATCAGCTCCGTAGCGCCACTCCAGATAGTTGCCCACGTAGTCGTGTGACATCACCCTGACATCGGCTGTCGCTATCAGGTCACGGCTCTCGAGCCAGTCGACCGCCTCGGTCGGATAGCGCTCCAGCCGGTAGCCAGGCGTAACCAGCACATAGCCCACCGTCAGGACGATGATCACCGCCGTGGCCACCCAGCTGCGCAGTGCCGCCGTTCGACCAGGAAGACCGATCGTGCCGACGTCGCGCAGCGCCGAAGCGGCGAACGGGATCAACGTCAGTGCAGCTATCGGCATCAGCCGTCCGCCCGACCATCCCATCAGCCCCATGACGACCGCAACGACCGCTGTTGCCGCCCGGCGATCACGCACCGCTCCGACGAACGCGATGCCGGCGAGCGCGATGAGCGCCCAGAGCATCGGGCTGTCGAGCGGAACACGGGACCATTCTGTGTAGGCCTTGAGCGCCTGCCGCTCGATCGGGTCGCCGAACTGCCGCGTGGGTAGCAGGACGAGCTCGAACATCGGCGAGCTGAACATTCCTCCGATGATCACACCGCCAACGGCGGCGACCCCCCGCCACAGATCTGTGGATCGCCAGCGACGGTCGTCGACCAGCCTGGCCAACGCCAATAGGCCGATGATCGCGACCCCGTACAGCCATGTGCCGTGCACGTTGGCCCACACCGCGAAGATCACCACCATCCACCACGGGGAGCGCTCCTCGTTGAAGACGACGAGAGCAAGGGCCAGCAGCAGGAACCCCGCCAGGTGTGGTCGCCCGTTGAGGAAACCGAACAGGCAGAACAACGCCAGCCCTGATGGGATCAGCACCGACAGGAGGCTCTGCTGCACAGCCCGCTCGCCCCCACGTCGGGCCGTGCCGGCCAGGCGCACCGCCGCGGCGCCCACTGCGAATGCGACGACTGCGGTGAGGAGTCGGATCGCCGTCGCCGAACCGACACGCTCGGCAGTTGCGAGCAGGACCGACCACCACCAACTTGGGATCGGGAACGCCGTCCCCGTGTAGAGGAAGGGGTTCTCCGTCGGGACACCGTCGGCCAGGATGAAGCGGCCCGTCGCCAGGTGGGTGAGGAGGCTGTTGTCGCTGATCGGCCGAGCCGCGACGAGCGCGGCGACGGCGCCGATCAGCCCCATCACCGCAGCAATGGACCGCCGTTCGGGCGACCGTTCACCGGTGCTGCTCGTCTGCCGAGCATCACTGCGGCTGTCGAGCAACCCCTCCTGCGAGGGCGCGACGGTGGCCACTGCTGCGACCCCGCTCAGAGGTTCTTGCTGATCGAGATCATCGCCGGGCCGAGGATCACCACGAACAGAGCAGGGAAGATGCAGAAGACCATGGGGATCAGCATCTTGACCGGTGCCTTCTGGGCACGCTCCTGGGCCATCTGGCGGCGCTTGATGCGCATCTCCTCGGACTGCCCGCGAAGCACCCGGCCGATCGACACGCCGAAGGTGTCGGCCTGGATGATGGCCAGCACGAAGGAGCGCAGCTCCGGGGTGTTGCACCGATCGTCGAGCGCCCGCATGGCATCCGCACGTGAAGCGCCCGCGCGGGTCTCACCCAGCATCCGCGCGAACTCGTCGCTGAGCGGACCCGGCACCGCGTTGATCACACGGTCGAGGGCCTGTTCGAATCCCAGGCCCGCCTCGACGGAGATGGTCAAGAGGTCCAGGATGTCGGGAAGCTCGCGCTGGATCTTCTTCTGGCGGTCCTCGACCTTGCGATTTATCACCGAGTCCGGTCCGATGACCAGCGCCACGATGAGGAGGCCGCCGAAGGCCAGCCGCAGCGTGCCCGTGAGCGGTGTCAGGTTGAGCACGAACACGACGACGAACACCACGATCGCAGCGGCGACGGTCGCTGCCCGCAACGCCAGGTACCGGTCCACCGCAGATGGATCGTTCTGTCCCATGTGGACGAACTTGCGACGGACCTTCTCGATGTAGCCGGTGGGTGTGAGCTTGCGCCCGATGCCCGTCAACCCCTCGAGCAACGGCTTCAGCGCTCGGTCACGCAGCGGGTCGAGCAGCTCCTGGTCGCGTCTGTTCTCGACCTCGTAGCCGTCGAGCTGGCGCAGCGACTCGCGCACCATCTGGCGTTCGTCGAGCTGGCTGGCGACTGTGAAGAAGACCGCACCGGCGGCACCGGCGATCAGCAGCACGGAAAGGACAAGCATCGGACTCACGTCACACCTCGATCGTGATGGTCTTCTTCATCCAAGCGAAGCCGATCGCCATCATCACACCGGCTCCGAGCAGCATCGCCATGCCCAACCCCGGCGTGAACAGCTCGCCGATGTAGGACGGGTTCAGCACGAACATGACTCCAGCTAGCCCAGGTGGCAGGAAACCGATGATGATCGCGCTCATCTTCCCTTCGGCGGTCAGAGTGGACACCTCGCGCCGTAGACGTTCGCGCTGGGTCATCGTGTCGGCCACCGTGAGCAGGAGCTCCGCCAGGTTTCCTCCGACCTCACGCTGGATCCGGATGGCCATGACCGCCCATGAGAAGTCGTCGCTGTCCATCCGCTCGGCCACCGCTTCGAGGGATTCCTCGAGCGAGCGCCCAAGACGGGTCTCGGTGACCACCCTGCGCAGCTCCCGGCCCATCGGATCGGCAACCTCGGTGGACACCGACTCGAAGCCCTGGCTGATCGAGTATCCGGCCTTCAACGTTCCTGCGAGCAACGTCAGCATGTCGGGAAGCTGACGCTGGAAGGCCTTCTGGCGGGCCCGGATCTTGAAGTTCAGGATCGACGACGGCGCCAGCGCCACGAGGACCGCCACAGCGATCGCGATCAGGATGTTGCCCGTCAGGAAGAACGCCAGCAGCACGACGATCGCTGCCAGAACACCGGTGAAGAACATCGCCTCAGGGGCACGCAGCGGCAGGTTCGCCCGCTCGAGCATGACCTCGACCTTGTCGAGCACACCCCGGCGTTCTGCCATCTCACCGGTGAACTCCACGGCCCGCTTGATGATCGGGACAGATACGGCGGACTCCTCGACCGGAGCCGGTTCGTCGGGCGCCCCGTAGGACTCCTCGTACACCTGGAGCCGGTTGGTGAGGTTGTTCTCGTCCGGCAGGATCATCGTCGCGACGCTCCAGACGATGAGCATCGCCGCAGTGATCCCGAGCAGAAGCGCGAACCACTTGACGATCGAGTTCGCGAAGATCCCACCGCTCGTGCCGGCGGTCATGGGAGCCAGGGCGCTCTCACCGACGCGGACAGCCCCCTCGGCGTAGGCCAGCCGCGCTCGACACGTCACCCGACGTGACCGTCAACGGGACCATGCCGTTCACGGACTCAGGCGATTCGAAGGTGACCCGGAAGCGGCCGGACAGCGCCGAGGCCACCGATTCATAGCCACCGGCGAGGTCCTCGTCGCTCTCCACGACCTGCATGGATCCACCGAGGTCGTCGACCATGTCGGACAAGCTCGCCAGGTCGGTCCCGGCAGGCAGGGCGACGACGTCGAGGCGGATGTTCTCACGCAGCATGTCGGAGCGGGCCCTCGACATGGCGACCGGGTCGAGCGACTCGGGCGCGGCGCTGAAGAGGACGACCGTGCCGACGCTTCCGTCGGGACGGTCTGCAAGCAACGAGGACGCACGACTCAGTCCCTGCCAGGTGTGCGAGGCACCCCCGACCGGGTGCACCCCCGCCAGGGCGGTTGCCACCTCCACCGCCGAGCTGCTGGGACCGGCCTCGATCGAGGCACCGCCACCGGTGCTGATCACGCCGAGTGTCGCCACGGCACCTTCGCCGGGCATCAGGGGTGCCAGCCCCTGCTTGGCCAGTTGCACGGTTGCGTTGCCGAGGGTGGCGGTGTTGTCGATCACGGCGACTACATCGTTGCGAAGGCCGTCGCCGATCCCGCTGATCGAGTCGATCTGAACAGGCTTGTCACGGGAGGACAGCGTGATCGAGGCGACCGGCCCGGCGGTGGTCGATCCTTCCGCCACGACCCGGTCCGAGCGGGAGTCGACGCGGTCCACGACGACCGCACCGTCAGAGGACTCCTCGCTCTTGTCCTGGGCCCCGGCGGGGGAACCGAAGAAGAGCGACAGCAGCCCGAGGAGCATGGCGGCCACGGTGATGGACCACCAGGCTCGCACGGCCAGCGGCGAACGTCTGATCTGATTCGCAGCAGCGCTCACAGCCGGCTCACCGCCTTGCGGTCGCCCGCTTCGGGCGAGAACACCTCGGCACCCAGCCGAATGCCCTGATCGGCGAGCTTCTCGGCGAACTTCGGTCGTACCCCGGTCGCCTTGAGCTGTCCGCGGTACCGGCCGTGCTCGTCGACACCGGCGCTGAAGTCGAAGAGGAAGATGTCCTGGAGGGTGATGACGTCACCCTCCATGCCCTGCACCTCGGTGATGTGCGTCACCCGCCGGGTGCCGTCACGGAGTCGGGACAACTGGACGATCACGTCGATCGCCGATGCCATCTGTTCGCGGATCGCCCGGACCGGCAGGTCGAAGCCCGCCATCAACACCAGCGTCTCGAGACGGGCGAGGGTGTCTCGCGGGCTGTTGGCGTGGACCGTGGTCAGCGAGCCGTCGTGGCCGGTGTTCATGGCCTGGAGCATGTCGAGCGCCTCACCGGAACGGCACTCACCGACGACGATGCGGTCGGGTCGCATACGCAGCGTGTTCTTCACCAGGTCACGAATGGTGACCTCGCCGCGGCCTTCGACGTTCGGCGGACGTGACTCCATGCAGAGCACGTGTTCCTGGTGCAGCTGGAGCTCCTTGGCATCCTCGACGGTGACGATGCGCTCGTCGTCGGGGATGAAGCTCGACAGCACGTTGAGCATGGTGGTCTTGCCGGTTCCGGTACCGCCCGATACGACGCCGTTCAGCCGCCCGACGATGCACGCCTGCAGGAAGCGTGCAGCGTGGGCGTTCAAGGACCCGTAGCGGATCAGGTCGTCGATCTGGAGCGGGTCGGCGGCGAACTTACGGATGGTCAGGAACGGCCCGCCGATCGCCAGCGGCGAGATGACGGCGTTGACACGGGAGCCGTCCGGGAGACGGGCATCGACCATCGGTGTCGACTCGTCGATCCTTCGCCCGATCTCGGACACGATCTTGTCGATCACACGACGCACGTGGTCCTCGTCGAGGAAGCGGACATCGGGGTCCTTGCCGAGCTTGCCCGAGCGCTCCACGAACACGTTGTCGGGGCCGTTGACCATGATCTCGCTGACCGCCTCGTCGTGCAGCAGCGAGTCGATCGGGCCGTAGCCGAGGATGTCGTCGGAGACGTCCTGGATGAGCCGGGCCTTGTCGGCCGCCGAGAGCGGCACCCGTTCCATGGCGATCGCGGCGTGGAGCTGGTCGTGCACCCGCCGACGCAGGTCATCTTCGGAGAGGCGCCGGTCGAACAGGATCGGGCCGAGCTCGTCGATGAGCTGCTGATGGATGCGGTGACGCAGCTCGGTGGTCGCCACGTCGGCACGCGACTGGGTGGTGGCACCCGAGAGGGGCCCTGCGGCGGGTGACCCGCCGGCGGGCTGCTGACTGTTGATGCGCTCGGACAGCGACACTGATCACTCCTGGCGGGTTTCTGCCGGCGGGTCTCTGCCGGCGGGTTCGGTGTTCGACCTGCGCGGGCGGGTCGGGAAGAAGAGCCGCTGCTCAGCGACGACGTTTCGGTGCGGTCTGTGGAAGGAACTGCTCGGCGAGCTGGACGATCGACTTGCTCACACCCGACTTGGGCGAGTGCAACACGACCGGTTCGCCCTTGTTGACCGACTGCGGGACCACGACGTCGCTCGGGATCAGCGCATCGGCCTGCAGCTGCAGCGTGCGCTCCACCTCACCGATGTCGAGCTTCACCTTGGAGTTGGCACGGTTCAGGATCAACAGGAGCTTGTCCATCGGCGTGTTCAACAGCCGGAGGGTCTGCAGACCGATCTTGACGTTCTTGATGTTCGGGATGTCCATGCCGGCGACGAGCATCACCTTGTCCGAAACCTCGACCAGGCCCAGGACCACGTCGTTGAAGTAGGCCGGAGTGTCGACGATCACGTACGAGCAGAACGACCGCAGCAGCTCGACGATCGCGACCATCTCGGCCGCACCGACCTGGTCTGCGAACGCCGGCTCGAGCGGGGCCGGGAGGACCCGCAGGCCGGAAGGTTCGTGGGTGACCAGCAGGCTGTCGAGCAGCGGCGCGTCGATCCGGTCGAGCACCGACACTGCGTCGACGATCGTGTGGTGCGGTGTCAGCTTGAGCATGACCGCGACGTCACCGAACTGCAGGTCGGCGTCGACGAGACAGACCGGCTTGTCGGAACGCTGCGCCAGCGCCACCGCCAACGAGGTGGACAGAACGGACTTCCCCGATCCTCCCTTGGTGGAGAACACCGTGAGGACCTGGCCGTTCACCTCTTCGAGCTCCACCCGTGGCCTGTCGGTCTCCCCGGTCGCTGTGTCGTCGCTGTTGACGACCGCCGGCGCCATGCGCGGGGCCGCGTCGAGCGTCACCGCGATGCGCTGGACCGCCTGGGCCAGAGCGTCAGCCTCGCCGGCGAGCGCCAGGACGTCACGTACCCCGGCACGAAGAGCCAGCTGGAGCATGGTGGTGGAGAGCTCCTCCACGACGAGCACCGAGCCGAGCATCGGGTACTTCTCCATCACCCGTCCGGCGATGGAGAGAACGTCCTCGTTGGCGCACGAAGGTCCGAGCACCACGACGACCGGAACCGTTCCGGTCAGGCGCGCGGTCAGCTCCTCGATCGTGGCGAAGGGGGCGATTCCGTCGCCGAGCAGTGACGCCAGCCTGTCCCGGGTTGGACCGTGGGCCTCGACCAGAGCGACCGACACCCTGACCGGCACAGTCGGAGCAGGCGCTGGCACCATCGCCGTACCGGTAGGCGCAGGCGTCGGATCTGGTGCAGGGTCGACGAAGCTCGATGTCATCATGAACTCACTCACTGCCCTGCACCGCTCGACGGGTAGGGCGACAGGCCGAGCTCGCCGGGAAGCGGGACGATCGGGGCGAACGGAACGGGTACGGGCTCGTAGTCGGGACGGTTCAAGGTCAGGTACAAGCCGCTGTCGAGCACGCCGGCCAGCAACGCCGCCTGATCCGGCGGGAGCTGGACTGTGATCAGACCGGATCCCGCACCCTCGGCGGGTGCTGCCTCGCCTTCGCCCTCGGCGCCCGCTGCTACCGGATCGCCCAGGTCCTGGCCGACCGCGAGCACCTTGACGTCCTGGAACACGAAGACACGCGGGGCCGCCAGCTGCCACTGCCCGCCGTTGTTGCTCAGACCGTCGCCGGACCCGGCCGAGTCGGCTCCCTCTTCACCCTCGGCCGGCGCAGAGCCTCGAGCGAGGATGTTGATCGAGTCACCGGGCTGCACCAGGCCGGCGACACCGGCCGCCTGGTCGACCGAGAACGAGATGGCCACGTTGCCCTTGTCGAGGCTCGTGCCCTTCGACCCCGACATGTCGGTCTCTGCGACGAACATCGTCGACGAGATGATCTCGCCTCCGCTCAGGTCGACAGCGGCCACCTGACCGGCGATCTCGGCGTTGCGGGTCACCACGGCCGCGGGCAGGTCGGCTCTGCGCCGCTTGGCAGGGGCGATCAGCTTGGTCGTGATCGCCTCGTCGGCACTGGTCCCTTTGGCGACGGGTCCGGTGGCGACGAGCACCTCGACGAGCTGGTTCTGCTCGGCGCTCTCGCTCTCCACCCCCCGCACGTAGTTGAGCGTGAGGAAGGCGGCAAGCCCCCCGATCACGACGGCTCCGATGAGGATCAATGTTCTACGTGAACTCACTGGTGTCTCGCTCCGTGCGCGTTGGGAGAAGTCTGGTCACCGCTCAGCCGGGGCCGACGGCAGGGTTCCCACCCGACGTCAGTACTCTCCCCGGAGACGATTTCCGTTGGGATCACCGTCGGCATAGTCCGCCCGGTCCTTAAGAATCCGTCCCGATGACCTACGCAGCGCGAGTCGAATGGTGCATTCGGACCATCCGCCACCCGGACGCGCCGACGCCCCACCCGTGAGGGTGGGGCGTCGGGTGAAGGATGTCTCTTCCGGGGCTGACGCCCCGTCGGATCAGGCTTCGGGCTCTGCGGGCTCCTGGGCTGCGTCCATGGCGCCGTCCTGGGCCGCATCCTCGGCGACGACATCGCCGGAGGCATCTCCAGCAGCCGCATCGTCGGCCGGCAGCGGGTTGCCCTGGGCATCCAGGCCCTGCTCGGCGTAGAACTCGGCCCAGGCTTCCTGGCCTTCGGAGGTGCCTTCGCCATCGATAGCTGCGCCGATGTAGTTGCCCTCGGCGTCGTAGTTCTCCTCGCCGAAGTGCTGCTGATACTCAGCGGCGACCACACCACCTTCGGCGGCCTGCTTGATCGACAGCGAGATGCGGCGACGCTCTAGGTCCAAGTCGATGATCTTGACCCAGAGCTCCTCGCCGGGGGTCACGACCTGCTCGGGAAGGTCCACGTGGTGAGCCGACATCTCGGAGATGTGGACCAGTCCCTCGATGCCGTCACCGACCTGGATGAACGCGCCGAACGGCACGAGCTTGGTGACACGACCGTAGACGAGCTCGCCGACCTGGTGGTTCGATGCGAACTCCTGCCACGGATCCTGCTGGGTGGCCTTGAGCGACAGCGAGATGCGCTCGCGGTCCAGATCGACCTCGAGCACCTCGACCTCGACCTCGTCGCCGACGGCGACTACCGAACCCGGGTGGTCGACGTGCTTCCAGGACAGCTCCGAGACGTGGATGAGCCCGTCCATGCCGCCCAGGTCGACGAACGCGCCGAAGTTGACGACGCTCGAGACGACGCCGCTGCGGCGCTCCCCTGGCTTGAGGTTCGCCAGGAAGTCCTCGCGCTGCTCCTTCTGGGTCTCCTCCAGCCATGCCCTGCGCGACAGCACGACGTTGTTGCGGTTCTTGTCGAGCTCGATGATCTTGGCCTCGAGCGTCTTGCCCACGTAGGGCTGGAGGTCACGCACACGACGCAGCTCGACCAGCGATGCGGGCAGGAAGCCCCGCAGGCCGATGTCGATGATGAGCCCGCCCTTGACAACCTCGATGACGGGACCGGCGACGACGCCCTCGTTCTCCTTGATCTCCTCGATCTTGCCCCACGCACGCTCGTACTGCGCACGCTTCTTGGACAGGATGAGGCGACCTTCCTTGTCCTCCTTCTGGAGGACGAGAGCTTCGACCTCGTCGCCGATGGAGACGACCTCGGAGGGGTCCACCTCGTTGCGGATGGAGAGCTCGCGGCTGGGGATGACACCCTCGGACTTGTAGCCGATGTCGAGCAGGACCTCGTCGCGGTCGACCTTGACCACGGTGCCGGAGACGAGCTGGCCGTCCTCGACGGCGACCATCGATGCGGCGTAGGCATCGTCAAGTGAGAGCTCACCCAGGTCGTTCTCGGTGATCTGGCGGGGGACGTACTCATCTTCGCCCATGGTTGCGACTGCAGAATCCTGCAGCTGGGCCTGATCGGCAGTGGTGATGTCGGACACGTAGGCAACTTCTCATAGGGGGCGCGAGAACGCCCATGGATGGAACGTGCAACCCTACCCGACCCCCGAAAGCCCCGAAAGCCCCGAAAGGACCGAAAGGACCGCCGCCGATCCATAGCTATACCCAGATCAGGGGCGGCGGGCCACGAGGAGGAACTCGGGGGTCTCGATCGACGGATCGAGACGCTCGTAGCTCCCGGGTGTCACCGACCAGATGTGATCGACGTGGAGCCCGCAGCGCTCGGCCAGGAGACGCAGCTCCCGCGGGGTGTAGCAGGTGGTCCACAGCTCCGCGTCGGCGCGGACACCGGCGTCGTCGCGCAGCTCGGTGGTCTCGTGGTTGACAGCAGTCGCGGCGTCGAAGGAGTCCTGGTCCTCCAACCAGCGCATCTGGAAGTAGGACGAGAACGCCGAGACTGCCAGGCGCCCACCGGGGTGCAGCGCTTCACGGATACCGCCGAGGACTGCCGAGTCCGCCATCAGGTTCTGCGGGTCGGCGCCGTCCGACGGCCCACCCAACCCGAACGCCCCCTGACACAGCGAGATCGCCGCATCGAGCTGACGACCGGCGACACGCGGGTCCTCTCCCATGCAGCGGGCATCCATGCGGTGCCACTCGATCAGATCGCTGACGCCCTCACGAATCGCGACGTCCTCACCCACCTCGAGGAACCGCTCGCTGATGTCGACCGCCACGACGGCGATACCTCGCTTGGCGAGCGCCACCGCGTGGCGTCCCGGTCCGCAGCCGACGTCCAGCACGGTCGTTCCCGGCGCCAGGTCCAGGAGATCCACCAGGAAGGCGACCTCCTGCGAGGTACCCATGGTGAACGAGTAGCGCAGGTAGGCGGGACCCAGGTGGTCGGCAACGTCCTCGAACCAGTGCCGTTCGGCGTGGCCGAGCGAGTCGGGCAGATCGTCCGGCGCGCTCTCGTCAGGCAATCCGTCGCTCACCGATCCGTCGCTCACCGTTCAGCCCTTCGCCGCGGCCCAGGAGTCGCCGTGGGACAGGTTGACCTCGAGCGGGACCCGCAGGTCGAACGCGCCGGACATGGCGTGGAGGACCAACTCATCCGCCTGCTGGCGCTCCGCGGGTGGGACCTCGAGGATCACCTCGTCGTGGACCTGGAGTATCAGTCGACTTCCGAGATCGCTCGCCGCCAGGTCCGCGTCGAGTCGCACCAGCGCAACCTTGAAGATGTCGGCCGCCAGACCCTGTATCGGGGCGTTCATGGCTTGGCGCTCCCCCGCCATGCGGACGTTGCGCTGACCGGAGGACAGCTCCGGGATCCGCCGGCGGCGACCGAACACCGTCTCGGTGTAGCCGCGCTCGCGCGCCTCTTCGACGGTCCGCTCCATGAACGCCTTCACGCTCGGGAACGCCACGAAGTAGGCGTCGAGGATCTCCTGTGCCTCACCGGTCGGGATCCCGAGCCGCTGACCCAGACCGTATGCCTCCATGCCGTACGCCAGGCCGTAGGAGACCATCTTCGACTTGGACCGCTGGGCCGGAGTTACGTCTTCGGGTTCGACCCCGAAGATCCGCGCAGCCGTGGTGGCGTGGATGTCACGACCCTCGGAGAAGGCCTCGATCAGACCGGGGTCCTCGGCCAGGTGGGCGATCACGCGCAACTCGATCTGGTTGTAGTCGGCGACCAGGAACTCGAAGCCCGGCGCAGGAACGAACGCCTCACGGAAGCGGCGCCCCTGATCGGAGCGCACGGGGATGTTGTGGAGGTTCGGGGCGTCGGAGGACAGCCTGCCCGTCCGCGCGACCGTCTGGTTGAACGTCGCGTGGATACGACCGTCGGGGGCGACCTCGGCCAGCAACCCCTCGCCGTACGTCGAGCGCAGCTTCTCGACCTCGCGGTAGCGCAGCAGGTGCTCGACGATCGGGTGCTCGTCACGCAGCTTCTCGAGCGTCGCCTGGTCGGTCGAGAAGCCCGTCTTCGTCTTCTTCTGGGGGGTCAGTCCGAGCTTGTCGAACAGCACGGTGCGCAGCTGCGGCGTGGAGTTGACGTTGAACTCCTCTCCCGCAGCCGCGATCACCGCAGTCCGCTCACGCTCGGCCTCGGCGGTGAACGATTCGTTCAGTGATGTGAGGACATCACGGTCGACTCCGACGCCCAGATGCTCCATGCGCGCCAACACACGTACGAGGGGGACCTCGATCTGGTCGTTGAGGGAGGTGAGCCCGTGTGCTTCGAGCGAGGTGCGCAGCGGTTCGGCCAGATGGGAAACAGCCAGAGCCTCACGTCCGCACGCCTTGGACACCGCGACCGAACCGCCGTCGAAGTCGAGCTGACCCTCGGGTGCAGAGCCGTCATCTGCCAGCTCCATCTGGACGTGGCGGCGCAGCAGCTCACCGAGGCCGTAGATCGTCTCGGCGGGGTCGAGCAGGTAGGCGGCGAGCTTCGTGTCGAGCGACAGACGCTGCACGTCAGCTCCCAGCCCGAGCAGGGAACGGATGATCGGCTTGGCGTCGTGGGCGAAGATCTCGGGGGTCCCACAGAGAACCGGGCCGAGGTCGTCGATCAGCTCCCCGAGCAGCTGAGCAGGCACCCACATGACCTCGGCCGCGCCTGCATCGACGACGAAGGCGATGCCTCGTAGGGAACTGCGTCCGGGAACGCCCTCCCAGGCTGCGCTCACCGCGACTGACTCCAACGAGGAGAGCCGGGCCAGTCCCACCCGGGCGGAGTCGACGGTGTCGAGCTCATCGACCTCGGCCTCGAGGACCGCCATGGCAGGCAGCGCCACGTCGGCAGCCTCACCGAAGATGGCAGGGAAGGCGTCGGCCAGACGCGGCACGAGCGACGGGAACTCGAGGAAGCGGAACAGGTCGAGGACCGCATCGGCGTCGACGTCGCCCTGCTGGAGCTCCTCGTCGGTGACCTCGAGCGGCACGTCACGGACAAGACGCATGAGGTCGGCGTTCATGCGCGCCTGGCCCTCGAACTCCTCGAGGTTCTTGCGCAGCGCGGGCGTCTGCTCTGCGGTGTGAGCGAAGATCCCGTCGAGGTCTCCGTAGTTGGTGACGAGCTTGGATGCGGTCTTCTCGCCCACCTTCGGTACACCTGGCAGGTTGTCGGAGTTGTCGCCCCGCAGCGCCGCGTACCAGACGTACTGGTCGGGGCGGACGCCGGTGCGTTCCAGGATGCCGGCCTCGTCGTAGAGGGCGTAGTCGGACACCCCTCGCTTGTTGTAGAGCACCCGGATGTGCGGATCCCGGACCAGCTGGTAGCTGTCACGGTCGCCGGTGACGACGATCACGTCGTCACCGGCCTCGACAGCACGCGCTCGGCGAGCGTGGCGATCACGTCGTCGGCCTCGAAACCTGCCGCTGTCACCACCGGTAGGGCGAGGGTGTCCACGACCTGGCGGACCAGTCCCATCTGCTGGCGCAGGATGTCGGGAGCCGACTCGCGGTTGGCCTTGTAGGAGTCGAGTTGCTTGTGGCGGAAGGTGGGCTGGGGAAGGTCGAAGGTGACCACGACACGGTCCGGTCGGTGATCGCGGACCAGGTTCAGCAGCATCGACGTGAAGCCGAACACGGCGTTGGTCACCTGGCCCGAAGCCGTCGCCAGGTCGGTGGGCAGCGCGAAGAACGCTCTGTAGGTCAGCGAGTTCCCGTCGATCAGCATGAGCGTCGGCACGACGCCGACAGTACTCAACCCAGGGGACGGACCCGACGGGAAGACCGACGGACAGAACCGAAGGACAGGACCCTGGCCGCCATGTGGGCGGGCCGGGGCGTGAGCCCCGGGTGGCTCAGGGCTGCTCGGGACGCAGCGACCCCGACAGCACGTCATCAGCGACGGCTCTCATCGGACGCCGCGAGGTCATGGCCGTCTTCTGGAGGAACCCGAAGGCGTCCTGCTCGCGCAGGCCGTCGCGGTCCATGAGCACGCCCTTGGCCCGGTCGAGCACCTTGCGTGTCTCGAGGCGCTCCTCGACGTCGGTCACCTGCTCGGCCAGGGCCTTCTCGGAGCGGAACCGCGCGATCGCAACCTCGATGGCCGGGGTCAGGTCGTGTCGCTCGAACGGCTTGACCACGTAACCCTGCACACCGGCGTCGCTCGCCTCCTCGATCAGCTCGCGCTGTGAGAAGGCGGTGACGAGCACGACCGCTGTGAGACGGTCAGCGGCGATCTCGCGGGCAGCCGAGATGCCGTCCATGCCGGGCATCTTGATGTCGAGCAGGGCCGACGTCGGGGCTGTGTTCGCGCACCAACGCAACTGCCTCGTCGCCACGGCCGCACTCGGCGACCACGTCGTAGCCCTCCTCCTGCAGCATCTCGCGCAGGTCCATGCGGATGATCGCTTCGTCCTCTGCGACGACGACTCTGGTCGGCACCGTTGCCTTCCTGTTCTGTTGCGACGTTGTGTTGCGACCCGAGGGCCGAACTCGTCGGTTCGAGCGGTCAAGTGTAGGCGGCAGCAGCCGAAGGTCGGTCACCCCAGCTACTTCCTGGCGGTGAGCTTGTCGAGCAGTTCGTCCTGCTCAGCCTCGAGACGGGCGATCGACTCGAGCAGATCCGAACGATGGCGGGCCATCGCGCTCGAAGTCCGTTCGGCTTCGCGGTGCTCCTCGTCGGCGATCGGGGTCTCCGACACCATCGCCCGTATCCGCGTGTCGTCGGTGACGTCTGCGAGGTGGCCGAGTTGTTCGTCGGTGATCGTCAACTCCTGGCGCAACGAAGCCAGTCGCCGACCGATGAGGCGTAGGCGACGTTCGATGAGGAATGACACGCTCACCAGTCTAGGGACCACACGCCCAGCACCTAGGGTGACACCGAGCTCATGGAAGGACACGACCATTGGGGAATCGCCGACGGTTGGTGGTCGACCGACGGAACGTGGACGGGAACCGACCCACGGGTCCGTGACGAGCTCGCGCGGCGTCCTCGGTGCGGACGAACACCCCGACCGACCTCCGAACGCACACGTCTGGTTCGTGCACCCGGGCGACGACCACCGCCTCCGCGGCCCGTGCCTGCTGACGCTCGAGGATTCGACCGAGATCGGCGAGGTCGTGGCCCTTCCGCCGGATCTCCCACTGGGAGCCCACCGCCTGCACCCGCTCGACGGCGGCACGGTCACGGACCTCTTCGTCGTACCCGGACGGGCCCCGATGCCGCCACGGAGCTGGGGTTGGTCCGCGCAGCTCTACTCGACAAGGTCCGAGAGCAGTTGGGGCATCGGCGACCTTAGCGACCTGGCGGAACTGGCGCGGTGGGCGGACAGCGGCGGCGCGGCACTCCTGGCCCACAATCCGCTGGGAGCACCGCTGCCGACGAGACGCCAACAGCCGTCGCCGTACTCTCCCTCATCGCGGCGGTGGCTGTCGCCGCTGTACCTCGACGTGACGACCGTGACGGGAGCGGAGCTGCTCGGCTCCGAACTCGGGTCGGCCGCACGCGCCGGTGACGCCCTGAACGCGTCGGCGCTGATGGACCGCGACGGCGTCTGGGCGCTCAAACGCCAGGCCCTCCTCGGCATCTTCCGCCGGCTCCCGCGACCCGATCGGCCAGAGAGCTGATCGGACCACTCGCCGGCGACGCAGCGCTCGAGAGCTACGGAACGTTCTGTGCGATCGCCGAGGCCCACGACTCAGGCTGGCACTCGTGGCCCGCTGAGCTCGCCCATCCCGGCTCCGCAGCGGTGGCGGAGTTCGCCGCGACGAACTCCGAGGCAGTCGACTTCCACCGCTGGCTCCAGCTCGAAGCCGACCTCCAGTTGACCCGGGCGGCCACCAGCGGTGCCGGCCTGGTCGCCGACCTACCCGTGGGCTTCGACCCGGACGGTTTCGACGCTTGGCACGACCAGGAGCTGCTCGCCTCTTCGTGCTCGGTCGGCGCTCCACCGGATGACCTGGGACCCATGGGACAGAACTGGGGAATCCCTCCGTACGTTCCGTGGCGGCTGCGCTGCGCCGGTTACCGGCCATGGCTGGACACCTTGCGCCGCGGTGCTGCGCAACGCCCGGGCGCTGCGGATCGATCACGTGATGGGCCTGTTCAGGCTGTTCTGGATCCCGCCGGGCGGCGACGCTACCAGCGGTGCCTACGTGTACCAGTACGGCGCCGAGCTCCTGGATCTGGCGCTCATGGAGGCTGCCCGCGTCGACGCTCTGCTCATCGGTGAGGACCTGGGCACCGTCGAGGCGTCGGTGCAGGAGGCGATGGCGCGACGCAACGTGTTCGGCTATCGGGTCGGCTGGTTCGAGGACGACCCACCACAGCGGTGGCCTGCCACATCCCTGGGGTCGCTCACCACCCACGACCTGCCGACCGCGCCGGGCCTCTCGGAGCGGAGCCGACGCCGCCGACCGGGCGGAGGCCGGATTGGCGCCCGACCCGTCCGCTGACGCACTGCTCCGTGGTCGCCTCGCCCGGCTGGCCGGTGTCGATCCGGGATCGACCGCTGATGACCACAAGGTGACGGTCAGCGCCTACGACGCGCTCGCTCGAGGCTCATCGACCATGGTCATGGCGACGATCGAGGATGCCGTCGGTGAGCGTCACCGCCCGAACGTACCGGGGACAGTCGATGAGAACCCCAACTGGCGGCGCCCGCTGCCCGTGACGATCGAACAGCTCGACCGCGCCGGTGCCGAGGATGTGGCCGACACCATCGACAAGGGCCGCCGGCGATAGCGTCGTCCGCCGTGAGCGACCCAGCCCCCTCGATCCCAGCCGTCGGCATCGTCAACCTGCGAGACGCCGGGGGACACCGGACCTCTGATGGCCGCGAGGTCGTACGTGGAGTGCTGTTCCGCTCGGGACAGCTCCACAGCGACGACAGCGCCCAGGTCCTCGCCGATCTCGGCGTCGAGACCGTGTTCGATCTACGCAGCCGGGACGAGGTCCAGGCCACGCCGGATCTGGTGCCCGACGGGACCGTCATCGTCAGCCTGGACGTACTTGCCGACTCCGAACAGCGCATCGCCACCCACCTCGCCGATCTGTTCGAGGACCCGACGCTCGTGGAGTCGGTGATGCGCAGCGGCGTGGTGGAGGAGCACTACCGCGCCACCTATCGGCACCTCGTCACGCTGGACAGCGCCCGGGCCTCGTACGCGTCGATGTTCGGCACCTTGGCCGAGCTGGACCACCCGGCGCTCTTCCACTGCACCGCTGGCAAGGACCGCACCGGGTGGGCTGCCGTCGCGCTCCTGACGCTGCTCGGCGTCGACTCCGACACGGTCACATCCGACTACCTGTCGAGCACGCGGCCGGTCATCGAGTCGTTCAGGGTGGTCTTCGAGCGATTCGAGGAGGCAGGTGGCGACCCCGAAGTCCTAATTCCCGTCTTCGCCGTGACCGAGTCGTACCTGAGCGCCACGCAGGAGACCGTCCGCGATGAGTTCGGTGGGATCGAGGGCTGGTTCCGCGGAAGGTCTGGGACTGGACGACTCGACGCTGTCGGCCCTCCGCTCCCGGCTGCTCGCCTGAGCGAACGACCGCCGCCGCGGCCCCACCCACCGCCGGCTCGGTCAGTCGCCGCTCGACCAGCCGCGACGAGCGATGAGCACGAGCACGAGCACCAGCACGACGAGGGGCATGATGACGCCTGCCAGGACGAAGGCTGTCGGCGAGTCCACGACGCGGACCATCGTTCGCGAAGTTCATGCCGAAGTAGCCGGTCAGGAAGGTCAGGGGCAGGAAGACCGTCGAGACCACGGCCAGCTGCTGCATGATCCGGTTCTGGCGGTTGTTGACCTGGCTCATGTAGACGTCCATGACCGCCGAGAGCCGGTCCCGCTCCCCCTCGAGCATGTCGCCGACGTGCGCGAGATCGACCGCCAGGTCACGGAGATGACGTCGTGCGTCGTCGGACACGTCCTCGAGCGCATCGACCATCACGAAGCGGCCTACACCGACCAGCTCGCGGGCCGGATCGACGGAGCGACGGAACGAGTTCACCCGCCGCCGCAGCTTCAGCAGGTCGTCCATCTCTTGCTGGTCAGGCTTGCCGTCGAGAATCCGGCCCTCGAGGTCGGTCAGCTCGTCGTCGACCTTCTCCAGCGCATCGGCGAACGTGGCGACGAGACCAGCGAGTATCCACGACAGAAGCGCCGGAACGGTCGGCTGCGAGTTGGCGAAGTGCTCTGCTCGTCCCAGCAGCTCCTCGATCTGGGCGCACGGTTGCCTCCGGATCGACAGGACCGAGTGGCGGGTGAGGTACAGGTGAACCTCGACGAGCGACTTCGAGTCCGGCGCCACGGCGTACATGACCACCAGCAGGTATCCGCCGTAGTCGGCGAGCCGGGTCCGCTGATGGAAGGCCTCGGAGTCCCTCACCATCTCTTCGCGGAAGCCGAACACGTCTGCGAGGCGAACGAGCTCGTCGTGCGACGGCGACTGGACGTCCACCCACATCAGCTCGCCCTCCGTGTGCCCGCGGCGCAGATCACCCCAGGTGGGCTCGTCGATCCTGCGTCCGTGCGCCACCAGCGACGCACCGGCGAGCTTCTGGTCGGAGATGTCCTGGGTGGGCATCGGGTCCACTGTACGGGGGCCGCTCCGAGACCGGACGCATGCATCGACCACACATGGGTCCGCCGCCGGTACACGAAGATCACGTGGTGAACGACGCACCGAGCTCGACTGCGACCGGCACCGGCCCTTCGATGCCTGCGACGTTCCCGCTCGACGCTCCTCCCACGTTTCCACCTGATGGCCAAGCCGACCGGAGCGATATGCAACCTGGACTGCAGCTACTGCTTCTTCCTGTCCAAGGAGCTTCTCTACCCCGGTGACCGGTTTCGGATGGCCGACGGCGTGCTCGCCAGTTGGATACGCCAGACGATCGAGGCGCATCGCACACCGGAGGTGGTCATCGCATTCCAGGGCGGTGAACCCACGCTGCTCGGGGTCGACTTCTTCCGACGTGCGGTCCTCCACGCCCGCAAGGTCGCTGGCTCGCGGCCATTGCAGTTCACGATCCAGACCAACGGGACCCTGCTGGACGACGCATGGGCCGATTTCCTCGCCGACGAAGGTTTCCTGGTGGGCCTGTCGATCGACGGACCCGCCGAGATGCACGACCGTCACCGCGTCGACAAGCACGGCCGACCCACCTACGACCGTGTACGGGAGGCTTGGGACCTCCTACGACGACACGATGTCGACACCAACATCCTCTGCACCGTCAGCTCGTCCAACGCGGACTCCCCGCTCGAGGTCTACCGACACTTCCGCGACGACCTCGGCGCGGCGTTCATCCAGCTGATCCCGATCGTGGAGCGGGCCACTCCGGTCACGATCGGGCATGCGAACCAGGGGTGGCGCGCAGACCCGTTCCGGCCGTCTCCTGTACACCCAGACAGGCGATCTGGTCACCGAACGCAGCGTCACCGCCGAGCAGTGGGGAGCGTTCCTGGTCGCCGTGTTCGACGAGTGGGTCAGCAACGACGTCGGCGCCGTGTTCATCCCCACCTTCGAGTCGGCGCTGGCGTCGTGGCTGGGCATGGCGGCAGCGGAGTGCGTGTTCAGCGAGACATGCGGGAACGCGCTGGCCCTGGAGCACAACGGCGACGTCTACTCCTGTGACCACTTCGTCGAGCCGGACCATCTGATCGGCAACATCACCGAGACCCACGTCGTCGAACTGGTCGCCTCACCCCGGCAACGGGCCTTCGGCCGGGCGAAGCTCGACACCCTTCCCCGCTACTGCCGCGACTGCGAGGTCCGCTTCGCATGCCATGGCGAGTGCCCGCGCAACCGGTTCATCAGGACCCCCGATGGCGAAGACGGCCTGAACTTCCTGTGCGACGGCTACAAGGTGTTCTTCGGCCACATCGACACCCCTATGACCTACATGGCGAACCTGGTCAGACGCGGGCGACCGGCCGACGGTGTCATGGAGTGGCTCGATTCGGCGACTGGTGCCCGGGGTGGGACTTGAACCCACACGCCCTTTCGGACAGCGGATTTTGAGTCCGCCGCGTCTGCCATTCCGCCACCCGGGCCCGGCTGCCGACTCTAGCGCCTACGCGGACCTATCCTGAGCAGATGGCCGACAGCAACGTCACCGACGACAGCGGATCGCACCTTCTCCGGTGGTTGATCCTGATCACCCTGGCACTGGTGGCGGTCGCCGCCGGGCGCCGGTGGGCCCTGTCCAAGGCCGACAAGGAGTTCGAGGCCCGGCTCCTGGCGGCCGACGAGCGGCGCAACTGAGCCGGCCGGCTCAGCCCCCGAGGGCCTTGAGCAGCTTGACGGGCGTGTCCTTGGGGCTGATCTTGTACCAGACCTGCTCCAGCTGACCCTGCTCATCGATCAGGAAGGCCGAGCGGATGATGCCCATGTACACCTTGCCGTAGAGCTTCTTCTCGCCCCACACGCCGTACGCCTCGGCCACCTGGTGTTCAGGATCGGACAGCAGCGTGAATCCCAATCCGTGCTTGGCGTCGAACTTCTCGAGCTTGTCGGGCAGGTCGGGGCTGATACCGATCACGGCTGTGTCGCCGATGTCGTCGGCGACATTACGCAGCCCGCATGCCTGGGTGGTGCAGCCCGGGGTGCTGGCTCTCGGGTAGAAGAACACGAGCACCTTGTGCCCTTTGTGATCGCCGAGGCCGGCGGTTTCCCCGTGCTGGTCGACCAGGGTGAAGTCGGGAGCGGGTGAACCCGCTGTTAGCTGCGCCATGGGGCGACCTTAGGCGCACTGACAGCAAGGGATGTCACCTTGGGCCACCTGCCGGGGCGCGGAACGGGACCGCCCCCAGAGCGGTCCCGTCCCTACGACACCAGAGGTGTCAAACCGTCTGCACCACGAGGGTGCGCCGACTCACTTGCCCTTGTGGCTCAGTTGCCGGTCTTGATCACTTGCCGGTCTTGGCACGGGTCTTCAGCTTGGCGCCGGCGGACACCTTGGCAGCGTTGGACGCCGGGACCTGGATGGCCTCGCCGGTCTGCGGGTTGCGGCCGGTACGGGCGGCGCGCCTGGTCTGCTCGAACTTCAGGAAGCCGGGAATGGTGAGGGCTTCCTTGCCCTTGGCCACCACGTCGCCCGCGATCTCCTCGAAGGTGTCGAGCACTGCCTGCACGTCCTTCTTGGCGATGTCGGTGCGCTGCGCGATGGTCTCGACGAGCTCGGTCTTGTTCATGTGATGGTCTCCTTGTGGATCGATCCCCCCGCGAGGCCACCCTCACGAGTCTCCGGACCTGGTCCGTTCGTCAAATTTCACTGTTGTAACTATCACGACATCGACCAGAAAGAAAGCGCGAACACTGAAATCTCGCGGGTTTCGCGCGGAACGTGAGATCAGTTCACCCTCGGTCGAGGGCGTCGCGGAAGCTCCCGACCAGTTCCGCGACCGCGTCCGGCGACCCGGTCTCGAGCACGCGTCGCACGATCGCGGAGCCCACGACCACCCCATCGGCGACCTCGCAGACCTCGACGGCCTGCTGCGGGGTCGACACCCCGACCCCTACCAGGACCGGTAGATCGGTGACCTGCTTGAGACGTCGAGCGATGACGGTCGCCGAGGCCGCCAGCTGCTCGCGCTCACCCGTGATGCCCAACAGTCCGACCGCGTAGACGAAGCCCCGTGAACGTTCGACGATGCGGAGCAGTCGGTCATCCGGGGTAGTCGGCGCTGCCAGCATCACCGTCTCGATCCCTGCAGAATCGGCGGCGGCCGACCATTCGCCGCACTCCTCCAGAGGCAGGTCCGCCAGGATCGTCGCGCTGACGCCCGACCCGACGAGCGTGCGAGCGAAGCGCTCCCAACCGAAGCGGTACACGAGGTTCACGTAGGTCATGACCGCCAACGGCACCCCTGCGTCGATCTTCGACAGGTCCGTCAGCACCGACGCGGGGGTCGCACCGAGCTCGAGTGCCCGCTCCGACGACTCCTGGATCACCGGACCGTCCATGACCGGGTCCGAGAACGGGATGCCGATCTCGATACCGTCGGCACCTGCCTGCGCCACCGCCTCGACCGTGCGGGTCCAGTCGACCAGACCGCCGGTCAGGTACGGAACAAGGCACTTTCCGCCTGCGCCGCGACGGGCTTCGAGCGTCTCCTGGAGCCTCGGGAAGGTCGTCGCGACTCACAGCTCGTCCCCGAGGATCTGCATCATCTGGGCCACGTCCTTGTCACCTCGTCCGGACAGGTTCACCACTACCGTGCGCCCCTTCAACCGTTCGCGCTCACGTGCCACCCAGGCGATCGCATGAGCGGACTCGAGCGCCGGGATGATTCCCTCGGTGCGTGAGAGCAGACCGAACGCGTCGATCACCTCCGCGTCGGTCACCGGTTCGTAGGTCGCCCGCCCGCTGGCCGCCAGATGGGCGTGCTCGGGGCCCACACCGGGGTAGTCGAGGCCCGCCGAGATCGACTCCGCCTCGATCACCTGTCCGAACTCGTCCTGGAGCAGGTACGACTTCATGCCGTGCACGATTCCCGGCACTCCGTGCCCGACCGCAGCGCCACCGGCCGGCTCGACCCCGACGAGCTCGACGTCGTGGTCCTCGGCGAACCCGGAGAAGATGCCCGCGGCGTTGGACCCGCCGCCGACGCAAGCGACGACCACGTCCGGTCGGCCGCTGCTGCCAGCACCCTGGGAGTCGCCACCCAGCACTTCCCGGCACTGGCGTGCGGTCTCGTCGCCGATCACGCGGTGGAACTCGCGCACCATCCAGGGGTACGGGTGTGGGCCCATCACCGACCCCAGGCAGTAGTGGGTGTCCTCCACAGCCGAAACCCAGTAGCGCATCGCCTCGTTCACCGCGTCCTTGAGCGTGCGGCTGCCCGACAACGCGGGGGTGACCTCGGCGCCGAGCAGACGCATCCTGAACACGTTGAGCTCCTGGCGGGCCATGTCGACCTCGCCCATGTACACCAGGCAGTCCATGCCCAGCAGCGCAGCTGCGGTGGCGGTGGCGACTCCGTGCTGACCAGCACCCGTCTCGGCCACCAGGCGGCTCTTGCCCATGCGACGGGCCAACAGCGCCTGACCCAGGACGTTGTTGATCTTGTGTGAGCCGGTGTGGTTCAGGTCCTCGCGTTTGAGGAACAGCCGACAGCCGAGCTCAGCTCCCAGACGATGGCATTCGGTGAGCGGACTGGGGCGGCCGGCGTACTCGACCAGCAGCCGATCGAGCTCGGCTCGGAAAGCCGGGTCCGACCATGCGTCACGAAACGCGGCGTCGAGCTCCTGGAGGGCGGGTACGAGGGTCTCGGGCACGAAGGTGCCGCCGAACTCGCCGAAGCGGCCGTCCGGTCCGGGGGTTCCCATGGTCGCGGTCACGGCCATGAAGGTACCGTCGGGCCTGCTGGACGCCGAAACCAGATCCGACTCTCAGACCCCGGATTCGCGCCAGTCGAACGGCACCCTCGCCGCAGCGGCGGGCTCACGGCCCCGGTCGTCGTGACCGGCGCCGACGTCGGCCGGAGCCGCTGCGCGCGCCGCGTGGATGAAGGCCTGCACCTTGAGCGCGTCCTTGCGGCCCGGCTGACCGCTCACCTCGACGCCGGACGAGACGTCGACTCCCCACGGGCGCACCTCGGCGATCCCGGCACCGACGTTGTCGGCCGTGAGCCCTCCGGCCAGGATCAACCTGCGGTTCGATGGCGCTCCTTCGGCGAGCGACCAGTCGAACACCTTTCCGGACCCCGGTGCGTGCGAGTCCAACAGCACCGCGTCCGCCCCGTAGTCGTCGACGTGTGCGAGCCCAGGGTCGCCCGCTTGGAACGCAACGATGAGCGCCTGGCAGTAGGGACGGATCAGCGCGGCATCGGCCGGGGTCTCGTGGCCGTGCAGCTGCACACCTCGCAGCTGCGCGTGCTGTGTCGCGTCTATGACGAACTTGTGGCCCTGGTCGCGGAACACCCCGACCGTGAGGATCTCGGGAGGGAGCCGACGGGCGATGTCACGCGCCGTGCCGGGGGTCACCTGGCGGGAGCTCGGGGCGAACACGAACCCGATGGCATCGGCGCCGAGGCCGACCGCCATGAGCGCGTCCTCCTCGTTCGTCACTCCACAGATCTTCACGAACACGCGCTCGACCCTAGCGACCGTCCAGCGCCGGACCGCGGCACGTTCGCCGGTCAGCGACTCAGCGGCACCCTGAGAGCTGCCAGAGCGGCGCCGGGATCGTCGGACGTCACCAGGTGCTCCCCGACCAGAACTGCGTGGTAGCCGGCCGCGGCGAGAGCCTCGGCATCGTGGCGCCCGCGGACTCCCGACTCCGCCACCCGCACGGTGCCCTGCGGCATCCGCCCGCCCACCCTCACCGCGCGTTCCTGGTCCACCTCGAAGGTGACCAGGTCGCGTTGGTTCACCCCGAGCAGCGCCGAGCCCAGCCCCTTCTCCCCCAGCGCCTCCAGCGCCCGATCGAGCTCGTCCTCGTCGTGGAGCTCGACGAGGACGTCGAGGCCCAGCTCGACCGCCAGGGCCGTGAGATCGGCAAGCTCGGAATCGTCGAGGGCTGCGACGATCAACAGCACGCAGTCGGCCCCCATCAGCCGGGCGTCGCAGACGTCGTTCGCGGCGACCGTGAAGTCCTTGCGGAGAACCGGCAGGTCGACAGCCGAACGCGCCGCCGCGAGGTCCTCGGGCGAGCCGCCGAAGTGGTCCGAGTCGGTGAGCACCGAGAGACAGCTCGCGCCACCGTCGCGGTAGGCACGGGCGAGCGACGCCGGGTCGAGATCGGGGGCCAACGGCCCCTTCGACGGCGAGCGCCTCTTGATCTCGGCTATGACCCGCAGCGAATCGCCCTCGATGAGCGCCGAGCGGAACCCACGCGTCGACTCGAGCGCTGCTGCTCGCTCGACGAGGACGTCGGTCCTGCGCCGGTCGTCCGTGGCACGACGCCGGTGGGTGTCCAGGATCGCGTCCAGGTAGGTGGCCATCGCCCGGCGACCCTACAGGCGGTTTCGCCACCTGCTCGCACCCGCTTCAGCCGACGAGCGGGACTTCACGGGCCTGGGCACGACACTCGCGCTGCCCGCCGTGTCGGTCCCTCCAGCGGAGGATCACGTCGGCGGGAGGCTCGACAGAGCGATGGAGGAGGGTGAGCCCGATACGTGAGTCGAAAGCGGGCGATTCGGCGACGCTGCTCAGCAGCCCACGTACCTGGCCGTCGGCGACCACCTCGGCGCCGACCGGGGGCTCAGCGCCGTCTTCGACGACGACTCCCCTGAGGTGCCTGGGCGTGTTGCTACCACGTGAGTCGACCCGTGCCACCAGCTCCTGGCCGGTGTAGCAGCCCTTGGTGAAGCTCACCGAGGCGTCGACGAGCCAGCTGCCGGCCTCGGCTGGGATCACCGACGCCTCGCCACCGATCGGGAACTCAGAGCCCATGGCCGGCCAGCCGCGCTCGACGCGCACCGCCTCGAACGAGGCTTCGTCGACGACGGGGATCCCGTCGGGCACTTCGACCGACGCGCCGAGCAGGTCCACGCCGGAGACGCCGGGCCAGCCGACAGCAGCCGCCAGCTCGCCCGGCTCGGCCACCTCACCTGGCGACGGGCAGTCGGGTCCGCGCATCGACACCAGGTCCCAACGAACGAGCTCCATCTCGACCTTCTCACGAAGCTTGAACCTCCCGAGACGTTCCAGCACCACGGACCCGGCGCCGCCCTCGGCATCGATGAGGATCTCGTCGTCGGACTCACATCCCCAGACCCTGACCCAGGCGACCAACCTGCCGGCCGGGTCGAGCAGAAGGCTGCGGGTCGACCCACCGGACCCGAGCACGCTCACGTCGGCGGACAGCTGGGTCTGCAGGAACCGCCGGGTGTCGGGACCCTGGATCGCGATCACGTCGCAGGTCCGCTTCAGCGCTGCCCACGCCATCTCGTATCGCTCTGTAGCCGGTTTCGACGACCATGATCAGCTTCCGCGCGCCAGCCGCCGCTGTGCGGTCATCGCCTCGGCGGCCGGGATGGCGCTCAGCAGGGCCTTGGCCTTGTTGCGGGTCTCGAGCTCCTCGTCGTCGGCCACCGAGTCGGCGACGATCCCCGCACCTGCCTGGACCGACGCCCTGCGTCGACCGTCGGGACCGGCGGGCTCGACGATCATCGTGCGGATGGCGATCGCCGTGTCGATGCTTCCTGAGAAGTCCAGGTACCCGACCACACCCGCGTAGGGCCCGCGACGTGTCGGTTCGAGCTCGTCGATGATCTCCATGGCCCGGACCTTGGGCGCGCCCGAGACGGTTCCGGCCGGGAGTGTGGCCCTCAACACGTCGATGGGCGTGCGCCCCTCGGCCAGTCGACCGGACACCTGCGAAGTCAGGTGCATCACGTGGCTGTAGCGCTCGAGGGTCATCAGCTCGTCGACCTGACAGGTCCCGAACTCGACCACCCTGCCCACGTCGTTGCGGGCCAGGTCGACCAGCATTATGTGCTCCGCCCGCTCCTTGGGGTGCTCGACCAGCTCGGCGGCCAGCTGGCGGTCGTGCTCGTCGGTGCGGCCCCGGAAGCGGGTGCCGGCGATCGGACGCGAGATCACTCGTCCCTCGAGCAGCTGGACCATGGGCTCTGGCGAACACCCCACCAGTGTCAGCTCGTCCTCACGCACGTAGTACATGTACGGGCTCGGGTTGATCCGCCGCAGCACCCGGTACACGTCGAGTGGATCGGCCGACAGCTCCACGTCGAAGCGCTGCGCGAGCACGACCTGGAAGATGTCTCCCGAGAGGATGTACTCCTTGGCCGCGCCGACGGCGTCCTGGTAGGCGCCGCCGGACATGGACGACACCGCGTCCGGAACCGGACCTGCTCCCGGGGCCTCGACGAGGGGTTCGTCGATCGGCGTGGCACCGTCGGCCGCCATGCGGTCGAGTCGTCCGACGGCCGAGTCGTAGGCGGCGTCGAGCTCGGCGTCGGTCAGGCCGCCGCGGGCCACATCGTCGACGAACACGTTGGCCACCAGCGTCACCTGCTGGTTCCAGTGGTCGTAGGCGGCCAGCTCACCGATCACGGACAGCACCGCGTCGGGGAGTCGGCGATCGTCGGCCGGTGCATCCACGAGGCGCTCGACCTCACGAACGACGTCGTAGCCGAGGTAGCCGACCACCCCGGAGTGCAACGGCGGCAGTGTCGGAACCGGCTTCGCCGAACTCCGCGGCCACCGGCGAGCGGTACCACTCGAGCAGCCTCTCCAGGGTGGCGAGCACCCCGTCGCTGCTGACCAGCTCACCCGGCAGGTCTCCGCTCACGCTGACCGTGGCGTCGCGGGCGACCAGCTTGGCGCGCGGCGAACGTCCCACGAAGGACCAGCGGCCCCACGCTCCTCCGTGATCCACCGACTCGAGCAGGAAGCCCGATCCGCCGTGCTCGTCGTCGCCGCAGAGCCTGACGAACGCGGCGACGGGCGTGGTCAGATCGGCGAGCAACGTCCGCCACACCGGTACCACCCGATACTCGCGGGCCAGTCGCCGGAAGGTCTCACGGTCGGGGGCGACCGCTGGCGACGCGGTGCTCATGCGCCGAATTCACGGAAGAAGCAGCTGTACGCGCCGGTGTGACACGCCCCGTTTCCCTCCTGTTCGACCTTGAAGAGCAAGGTGTCACCGTCGCAGTCGTACGCCGCGCTGCGGATGAACTGACGGTCGCCCGAGGTGTCGCCCTTGCGCCACACCTCCTGTCGTGACCGGGACCAGAACACCGTTCGTCCCTGCTCGAGGCTCAGACGGAGCGTCTCGGCGTTCATCCATGCCATCATCAGCACTTCACCGGTGGCGATGTCCTGCACGATCGCAGGAACCAGCCCATCGGCGTCGTAGCGGACCTGTTCCAGGTCATGTTCGCGAACTGGAACCGGGGTCACGGCGGGCGAGTCGGCCATCTCCTCATCGTAGGAGCGGCGCCGCGTCGCACCGAAACGCGATGCTCGACCGCCCATCGCGGATCGGAGCCGGTCACAGGTACAGGCCGGTCGCGCCCTCCTCGAGGCGCTCGGCCGCGACCGTGTGGATGTCACGTTCGCGGCAGGATGATGAACGTCTCGGCGTGGAGCTCGATCTCGTAGAGGTCCTCGGGGTTGAACAGGACGTGATCGCCCTCCTGCACGGCCCGCACGTTGGGACCAGCGGCACGGACCTCGGCCCAGGCGAGGCGCTTGCCGATCTGGGCGGTGGCGGGGATGACGATGCCACCAGCCGAACGGCGCTCCTGGTCTGCGTCGTCCAGCTTCACCAGGATGCGGTCGTTGAGCATACGCATCGGCATCCGCTCATCGGGTGTGGAGTCCGCGGGGGCAGCGGTCTCCGTAGGTTCTGTCATGGTCTGCACCGTACCCGGCACCGCTCAGTGCATCTCCCGGGTGGCCGGCAGCACCTCGGCCGCGATCAGCTCCAGGTGGTCCAGGTCGCCGATGTCGAGCACCTGCAGGTACACCCTGTCGATCCCCTCGTGGGCGAAGCCGGCGAGCTTGTCGACCACGGCCGTCGGCGTGCCAGCCAGACCGTTCGATGCCAACTCATCTACCTCACGCCCGATCGACCCGGCCCTGCGAACGACCTCGGCGTCGTCCTGCCCACAGCAGACGACCTGCGCAGCGGAGCGCAGCACGCTCGAGGGGTCGCGGCCGATCGCCGTGCACGCCGCGTCCACGTTCGCCTGCAACGCGACCGTCTCCGCCAACCGGGCAAAAGGCACGTTGAACTCGGCGGCGAACGCCGCCACCAGAGCAGGGGTGCGTCGGGGACCGAGCCCACCGATGATCACCGGAGGCCCTCCGGCCTGCACGGGACGGGGCAGCGCTGGCGAGTCGATCAACGGCCAGACCGGACCGTCGTGGATGAACGGCTCGCCCGCCGGTGTCGACCACATGCCGCTGATGATGCTCAGCTGCTCCTCGAGTCGGTCGAAGCGCTCGCCGAGCGACGGGAAGGGGATCCCGTAGGCGCTGTGCTCCCCGTCGAACCAGCCCGCACCGATGCCCAGCTCGACGCGGCCGCCGGACATCTCGTCGACCTGCGCGACCGCGATCGCTAGCGGGCCCGGGTGCCGGAAGGTCGCCGAGGTCACGAGCGTGCCGAGCCGGATCGTCGATGTCTCCCTGGCGATCGCGCCGAGCGTCACCCACGAGTCGGTCGGCCCCGGCAGCCCGTCGCCACTCATGTGCAGGTAGTGGTCGGACCTGAAGAAGGCATCGAAGCCGAGCCGCTCCGCTGCTCGGGCAACGGCGAGCTGCTGTACGTAGGTGGCGCCCTGTTGTGGTTCGACGAAGATCCGCAGGTCCATCGGAGGAACCTAGCGCCGCGGTCGCACCGCTACGGTCTGGCGACGTGGCAACCGTCGCGTTCCTGCACGCGCACCCCGATGACGAAGCGATCTTCAGCGGCGGCACCATCTCCGCGCTCGCGGCCGCCGGGCACAGGGTCGTGCTCATCGTCGCCACCAGCGGAGAGCTCGGCATGGACGACGTCGCGACGCCACCCGGCGGCGCTGCGGGCGTCGAGCTGGGCAGGGCGCGACGTGCCGAGGTCGAACTGGCAGCGGACATCCTGGGTGTGCACTCGCTGCACCACCTGGAATACCGGGACTCCGGCCTGGCGGGTGACCCGGCGAACGACGCGGCGGACTCGTTCTGGTCCGCCGATCCGACTGTCGCGGCCGAGCGCGTCGCCACCCTGCTGCGCGCCGAGGCGGCCGACACGCTCGTCGTCTACGACGACCACGGCATCTACGGCCACCCGGACCACGTCAAGGGCCACGAGGTGGGGCTCGCCGCGGCCGATCTGGCAGGGACCCGCTGGCGCTACGAGATGACCGTCGATCGCGAGTACCTGCACTTCGTAGAGACGCACCTCGTCGAAGAGGCGGCACTGGCGGGTGATCTGGGTCTGGCCCGCTCGAGCATCGGAACTGCGTCGGTCGAGGTCGACCTGATACTCGACATCAGGGCGCACCTGGGGAACAAGCGTGTGGCGATGGCCGCACACAGCAGTCAGCTGCCCGAACACGCGCCGGTGTTCGGACTCGCCCCGGAGCATTTCGAAGCTGTCTACGGCTGGGAGTGGTACCGCCGCCTTGGCCCCGCCGCTGGACCGCTCGACGACCTCGGAGCTCGCTGAGATCAGCTGACGGGTCGGACCGAGACGCCAGCTGAGGCCATCGCCGCCTTGGCCTGCGCGACCGTGAACTCCCCGAAGTGGAAGATCGACGCGGCGAGCACCGCGTCCGCGCGGGCGACGCGCACGCCGTCGACCAGGTGCTGCAACGTCCCGACCCCACCTGAGGCGATGACCGGTACGCAGCACGCGTCGACGACCGTCGCGGTCAGGTCCAGGTCGAATCCGTCCTTGGTGCCGTCGCGATCCATGGATGTGAGCAGGATCTCGCCGGCTCCGAGCTCGGTCACCCGGGCGGCCCATTCGGCTGCGTCGAGCCCAACGGGGGTCCTGCCGCCGTGGGTGAACACCTCCCAGCCCGCTCCGCCATCGCTCCGACGGCGGGCGTCCATGGCGACGACCACGCACTGAGCTCCGAACTCGTCGGCGATCTCGGCTACCAGCTCAGGGCGCTCGACCGCGGCCGTGTTGACCCCGACCTTGTCGGCACCGGCACGCAGAATGCGGCGGGCGTCCTCGACGCTGCGGATCCCGCCGCCGACGGTGAAGGGTATGAACACCTCTTCGGCGACGTGGGCGACCATGTCGATGGTCGTGTCGCGACGGTCCGACGACGCGGTGATGTCCAGGAACACCAACTCGTCGGCGCCCTCCTGGTCGTAGCGTGCCGCCAGCTCGACCGGATCGCCGGCGTCGCGCAGCTCGACGAAGTTGACGCCCTTCACGACCCTGCCGGCGTCGACGTCGAGACACGGGATGACTCGGGCGACGTTCACGACGCTCCCCCCGCCGTGCAGGCTGCGACACCTTCGGCGACGCTGAACGCACGCTCGTAGATCGCCCGACCGGCGATCACGCCCGACAGCCGCCGGCCGGCGGACTCGAGTCGGGTCAGAGCATGCAGGTCGTCCAGGGTGCCGACTCCGCCGGAGGCGATGACGGGTATCGAAGTGGACGCGAGCACCTGTGCCAGACCGTCCACGTCGGGGCCGACGAGTGTGCCGTCGCGGCTGATCTCGGTCACCACCAGCGCTGCTACGCCGGCGTCCTCGAACGCTGATGCGAGATCGAGCAGATCCGAGCCGGAACCTTCGAGCCAGCCGCGCACCGCCACGTCGCGGCCGCGTGCATCGAGCCCGACGGCAACGGGGTGCCGGGCCGCGAGTCGCCGTACGAACTGCGGGTCCTCGAGCGCAGCGGTTCCCACCACGACCCGCGCAACCCCGGCGGCGAACAGGGCCTCAGCAGCGTCCTCGTCACGCACACCACCGCCGCTCTGCACCGGCACGGACACCCCCGCAGCTATCGCCGCGACGACAGCCCGATTGACCGGCTCACCTGTACGGGCGGCGTCGAGATCCACGACATGGATCCACGGCGCGCCTTCGGCTTCGAAGGCGCGGGCCTGGGCGACGGGGTCGTCGCCGTAGACGGTCTCCCGGTCGTAGTCGCCCTGGTAGAGGCGGACACAGCGCCCACCGAGCAGGTCGATGGCCGGATAGAGGTCGATCACTGCTGCTCCCCCGCCCCCGCGGGAGCACCCGCTGCGAGCCGTACGAAGTTCTCGAGCACGGCGAGCCCGCCACGACCGGACTTCTCCGGGTGGAACTGCGTCGCGTGCACGTTGTCGCGCCAGGCAGCCGCGGTGACCGGGCCCCCGTAGTCGCAGGTCGCTGCCACGTCGGCGTTCGCCTCGGCGGCGAACGAGTGCACGAAGTACATCCACGGCCGGTCACCGAGACCGTCGAAGAGCGGCGATGGCACGGTGACGTCGAGCTGGTTCCACTGCATCTGCGGTCGCTTGACGCTGTCGGGGAGGCGGCGCACCGCCCCCGACAGGACCCCGAGGCCGGAGACGCCGGGCGTCTCGTCCGATGCTTCGTAGAGCAGTTGCATGCCGACGCAGATCCCCAGGAACGGCTGCCCGGCGGAGATCGCGTCGAGCGCCACCTCGTCGAGACCCGTCCGTGCCAGCTCCTCACGACAGCGCCCGAACGCGCCGACCCCCGGCAGCACTACGCCGTCCGCCTCGGCGACGACGTCAGCGTCGGTGGTCAGGTGGGCGTCGGCCCCAACGTGCTCCAGGGCCTTCTGGGCGGATCGCAGGTTGCCGATCCCGTAGTCGAGGACGGCGATGACCGGACGCGCCGAGCCGGGTCGTGCGGTCACAGAACTCCCTTGGTCGACGGGACCGCCGTCCCTTCGACGCGGACCGCCTCGCGCAGCGCGCGGGCCACGGCCTTGGTCGATGCCTCGATGATGTGGTGGGTGTTGCGCCCACGGACCAGCGTCATGTGAAGCGTGAGCCCCGCCGCGGTGACCACCGCGCGCCAGAACTCCTCCATCAGCTGCGGGTCGAACGGCGGGTCTCCCAGGATCTTCTCTCCCGGAGGGTCGATCTCGTAGTGGAGGTACGGGCGGCCGGACAGGTCGAGCACCGCCTCGACGACGGCCTCGTCGAGCGGCACCCGTATCGACGAGAAGCGGCGGACGCCGGCCTTGTCGCCCAGCGCGTCGCGCAGGACGGCGCCGAGCAGGATGCCCGTGTCCTCGACGGTGTGGTGCGAGTCGATCTCGATGTCACCGTCGGCGCGCACGGTCAGGTCCATGCCTCCGTGACGCCCCAGCTGGTCCAGCATGTGGTCGAAGAACGGCAGGCCGGTGTTGCAGTCGGTGCGGCCGCTGCCGTCGACGTCGAGCTCGATCGCTATGTCGGTCTCGGCTGTTCGTCGCGACGCACTCGCGGCACGTGCGGAGGATTCGGTGCTCACGCCGTCCAGACTCCCACAGGGCCGCTCGCCGGGTGGAACGCGAATCAGCCGAGGACTTCGGCGAGTGCCGCCAGGAACTCGCCGTTCTCCTCTGCGGTGCCCAGGGTCACCCGCAGGCAGTCCTCGAGCCCGGGCCACGACGAGCAGTTGCGTACGAGCACGGAACGCTCGACGAGCCTGGCCCACACCTCGTCGCCCGGCCGACCACGAGGGCGCAAGAGGATGAAGTTCGCGGCGCTGGGCCACTGGTCGACGTCGAGGTCGTCGAGCGCCGCGGCGACCCGACCGCGCTGCTCCACCAGCCGGGCGACACGGGCACGCATCTCGTCGAGGTGGTCGAGAGCGAGGAGCCCGGCGAGCTGCTTGAACGCATCCAGGTGGTACGGCAGCACGACCTTCTCGAGCTCCTCCATGCACCACGTCGGTCCCACCAGGTACCCCAACCTCAGGCCGGCGGCCGACCACGTCTTGGAGTAGGTCCGACTGACGACGACCGACCTGTCCTCGGCGACGAGCGACAACGCCGACCAGGGAGAGAACTGCCCGTAGGCCTCGTCGACGACGAGCAGGCCGTCGACCGATTCGACCGCGTCGAGGACCCGGCGCACGGTCGACTCGTCCTCGAGGCGGCCGGTCGGGTTGTTCGGCGAGCAGAGGAAGGTGATCGACGGGCGGACCGCGACGATCTGGGCGACGAACGAGTCGACGTCGATGGTGAAGTCGTCGAGACGTTGGGTCTGTGAGACCTCGGTTCCGCAGACCCGGGCGATGTGTGAATGCAGTGCGTAGGTCGGTTCACTGGTCAGCACGCTCCTACCGGCCCCGCCATAGGCCAGGCACACACTCTGGAGAACCTCGTTGGAGCCGTTGGCGACGAAGACATTGGCGGCACCGATGCCCGCGGGGACCTCGTGGCCTTCGATCTCGGCAATGCGAGCCCGCAGCGCGGTCGCCGAGCGGTCCGGATAGCGGTTCCAGGCGATCGCTCCCATCGCGACCGCCAGGGACTCCCCGAACACGGCGGGTGGCTGCTCGGGAGACTCGTTGGTGTTGAGCCTGACGCGCACGTCTACCTGGGGCGAGTGGTAGCCCTCCATCAGCGCGAGGTCGTCCCTGACACGGGGGCGGCCCATCAGCGAGCCCCGTCGCCGGGGTAGGCACCGTCGAGCATGCGCCGGCGGAGTCGGACCGACTCGGCGTGTGCGCTCAGGCCCTCGGCGTCGGCCAGCGTCACGACTGCGTCGGCCACCGGACCACCCGGGCGGTAGACCTCGCGGTCGACGGTGATCACGTGGTGGTGCTTGAGGAAGTCGTCGACGGTCAGGGCCGAGGAGAAGCGGGCCGTCCCGTAGGTCGGCAGCACATGGCTGGGTCCGGCGACGTAGTCGCCGATCGAAGCCGGCGACCATGGCCCACAGAAGATCGCGCCTGCGTTCGTGACCGCGGGGACCAGCGACTCCGGATCCGCACAGAGCAGCTCCAGATGCTCAGGTGCGACGAGGTTCGCCACCCGGATGGCGGCGGCGGGGGAATCGACGAGCACCGCGTGGCCGCCCTCGGCCAGCGTCGCTCGGATCTCCTCGGCGCGTGGCGATGCTTCGGTCAGCCGGGCGACGGCCGAGCTCACCTCGTCGGCCACCGCCGGGTCCCAGGTGATCAGCCAAGCCAGACCGTCGGGTCCGTGCTCGGCCTGCAGGATGACGTCGATGGCCGCCAGCTCGGCGGGCACCGTGTCGTCGGCGATGACGACGACCTCGCTGGGGCCGGCGAAAGCCGCCGCGACACCTACCGAACTGGCGACCTCCTGCTTGGCCAGGGCCACGTACTTGTTCCCGGGACCGCAGATGACGTCGACCGCCGGGATGGACTCGGTGCCGTACGCGAGCGCGGCGATCGCCTGCGCACCGCCGACCGCGTAGACCTGCTGAACCCCTGCCACGGCTGCCGCGGCGAGCGTGACCTGGCTGACCGCGCCGGTCGTGCGGTCCGGTGGAACGCAGACCACCACGTCGGGCACCCCGGCGACCATCGCCGGGACCGCTGTCATCAGCAGCGTCGACGGGTACGCCGCACGCCCACCCGGCACGTAGCAACCCACCCTGTCCACGGGGCGCTGGAACGAGCGGATGTGCACGCCCCCGTCGTCGTGGGCAACTTCTCCGCGCATCTGGGCCAGGTGGTGGGCGGCGATCCGGTCCCGGGCCAGCACCAGCGCAGCACGGACGTCGCCGGACACGGCCTCGAGAGCAGCGCTCAGTTGCTCCGCGGGGACCGCCAGCGAGTCGAGCTCGACGCCGTCGAGGTCGCGGGTGAGTTCCACCAGCGCCCGATCGCCGTGCTCACGTACCGATGCGAGGATCGTCCGCACCGCGGCGATGGGCTCGTCACCGTCGACGGCGGGTCGTGGCAGGCGGTCCGACGGGTCGTCGACTCCGCGAAGGTCCAGGCGGTTCAGCACCCAGCCAACGTACCCACGGGCACTCACCCGGGACGAACGAGTACCGCCGACGACCCGATGGGGCGGGTCGCCTGCCGGTGGTAGACACACCGAGTGAGCGTTCATGCGGATCTGACCTCGGTGCTGTCGACCCTCGACCAGGTGCTCGATCGGCTGGACGAGGCGGGAGAGCAGGTCGACGGCACCGAGCGCGAGGACCTGTTGATCGACCTGCACGAGGTCGAGCGTCACATCCGGTCGGCCGTCAGGCGGCTCCGTCGTACCGTCGACGGCATGGACGAACCACGCACGCACTGAGCACGACCCTGGCGATGACAGCCGGTTCGGGGCCCAGCGCGGTTCGGGGCCCAGCACGGTTCGGGGCAAAAAGGACCCGGCGCCCCGAAGGGCGCCGGGCGGCGACCCGGGCGGCGGGAGCCCTGGGTCGCCTTCACCAGGTGGCGGGAACCTGGTTGCGTGAAACGCTAGTCCGAGGGGTAGGGAGTGTCGAGGATCCTCGAGGCGTGAATGTGATCACGGTCACCCGACGGCCACGTCGAGTGACTCCCGCCCCACCCTGCGGACGCGAAACTCCCACGATGCGTAAGACTCAGCGCGCCCAGCGCGCGATCCCACTGTGCGTAGTGATGTTCGACCACGTAGAGGGTGCTCGAGTCGATCGGCCGGGACGCCGGCACCGCCGGCGATCAAACTCGCGATGACGGACAGAAGTCAGCCAGCACACACTCGCCGCAACGCGGTCGACGGGCGATGCAGACCCGTCGGCCGTGCAGGATGAGCCGCAGGCTGAACGCGCCGCGATCGGCCGCCGGAACCATCGGGTTCAGCTCCATCTCGACCTTCACGGGGTCGGTCTCGGTGGTCAGCCCGAGCAGTCGGGAGAGTCTCAACACGTGGGTGTCGACCGGCAGGCCGGGCAGTCCGAGCGCCTCGGACCGGACCACGTTGGCTGTCTTGCGGCCCACTCCCGGCAGGGCGACCAGGTCCTTCATCGCGCCGGGCACCTCACCGTGATGACGCTCGACCAGAGCCCGCGCCATGCCCATGATGCTGCGGGTCTTGGCCTTGTAGAAGCCGGTCGAACGGACGAGCTCCTCGACTTCTTCGGGATCCGCCGAGCCAAGATCCTCGGGCGTCGGGTACCGCTCGAACAGAGCAGGCGTGACCATGTTGACCCGCACATCTGTGGTCTGGGCCGACAGGATCGTCGCCGTCAGCAACTCGAACACGTTCGTGTGGTCGAGCTCACAGCGCGCATCGGGGTACAGCTCGGCGAGCCGTTCGTCGACGACCCGCGCCCTTCCCCCGGGGCTACGCGGCCTGCCACGGCGCTTCGACGTGGACGGCGTGCCGGAGGCGCTCACCGGCTGAACGGTAGCCTCGACCGACCGTGACCAGTGTCGCCCCGCCACCCCGCCCGGCCGCCGAACGCTGGGAGTCCCCGTGGGACCCCTCTGTCGACGACCGCCTATGCGCCCGGGGCTGGCAGCGGGTCCGCCTGCTGCACCAGATGCGCCGGTCGCTCCCACTCCCCGACGAGCTCCCGCGACACGACACGCAGCGTCGCGGTGTCGGGTTTCACCACCGCCGACACCGACGGGCTGCTCGCGGTCAACAACAGGGCGTTCTCCTGGCACCCCGACCAGGGCGGCTGGGACCGCGACCGGCTCACCGATCGGATGGCCGAGCCCTGGTTCGACCCGGCCGATCTGCTCATCCACCACGCCGAGCAGGCTTCCGAGAGCCTGGCGCAGGGCGACGTGGACGGCTTCTGCTGGACCAAGGTCCACGACACCATCGACGACGACTCGACGCACGCCGCCAGCGGCGACGGACCCCGTCGTGCTGCCGGCGAGATCTTCGTGATCGGAACCGACCCGGACATGCACGGCACAGGGCTGGGTCGTGCTCTCACGGTTGCCGGACTCGACCACCTCGGTGCCAAGGGGCTGTCGCTGGCGCTGTTGTACGTCGAGTCAGACAACGCCGCGGCGATCACTCTGTACGAACGGCTCGGCATGGCGATCCACCACAGCGACGCCGGGTACGCACGCGTCTCGACGGTGGACACGCCGTCGTAGGCTCGGCGTGTGCCCCCCGCCGCCAGACCAACCCGTTACGACCTGGACCGATCCGGGTGGTCCGAGCTGCTCGGCGACGAACCCCGCTTCCGGCTCGAACAGATCTGGAACGGCCTCTACCACCAGGGCCGGGACCTGTCGGAGCTGACTGCCCTGCCCAAGGACCTGCGCGCAGCCCTGACCGACGCGGCCCCGTTGGCGCTGCACGAGGTGACCGAGTCCGAGAGCGACGGTGGCGACACCGTCAAGTACCTCTGGGAGCTCGACGGGGGCGCTCGCGTCGAAACGGTGCTGATGCACTACGCGGACCGCTCCACCGTCTGTGTGTCCACCCAGGCCGGATGTGCCATGGCATGCAGCTTCTCCGCGACCGGTCAGGCCGGCTTCGAACGTCACCTGAGCGTCGGCGAGATCGTCGAACAGCTGGCGCGAGCGCGTCAGCACGCCTCCCGTAGCGCAGTGCCGCGACACGTCTCCAACGTCGTGTTCATGGGCATGGGCGAGCCGCTCGCCAACTACGACGCGACCTGGGGGGCCATCCGTCGGATCCATGCCGACATGGAGATCGGGGCACGCCACCTCACCGTGTCGACAGTAGGGCTGGTGCCCGGCATCCTCCGGATGGCCGCGGAGGACCTCCCCGTGAGCCTCGCCGTGTCCCTGCACGCAGCGGACGACGCTCTCCGCGACGAGCTCGTGCCGATCAACCGGAAGTACCCGCTGGTGGAGCTCATGTCTGCCTGTCGCCAGTACGTCGAAGCCACCCGCCGCAGGATCAGCTTCGAGTGGGCCTTGATCGACGGCGTGAACGATCGCTTCACGGACGCTCAGCGGCTCGCGGACCTGGCGCGGCCCCTGCGGGCTCACGTGAACCTGATCCCTTTGAACCCGACACCCGGCTACGCGGTCCGTGGCTCGTCACGCAACCGGGTGCACACGTTCCGTGCCGAGCTCGAGCGCAACGGGGTCAACGTGACCGTCCGCGACACCCGCGGCACCGAGATCGACGCGGCGTGCGGCCAGCTGCGCGCCGGTCATCGGGCGACACCGGTGCGTCGGCCACGGCGCCGCGAGCACACCAGCTGAGCGCTGCCGGCCTTCAGCGCACCAGCACAGTCAGCCCGTCGGCCCGTACCGCGTCCACGAGCACCTCGCCGGCGGCCACGACCGAACCGGGCCACACCACGCAGCGCGTCAGCGAGCCATCGACGGTCGCACCTGCGCCGAGGACGGACTCCCCGCCCGACCAGGCGAGATTCGCTGCCAGGTAGGCCGCCGGTGTGCCGCAGTCGACGACGACACCTCGGTGGTGGACGGCGTCGAGACGTCCAGCCGCCGACTCCGCGTTCCAGAGCACCTCCCAGAGCCCGGTCGGTTCGTCCGTCAGGTGCTCGACCGCCGACCACGGAACGATCGACGCGACAACTCCACTGCCCGGCCCGAACGGCAGCGGCGACGACGACAGCAGCCGCACCCTCTCGCCGTCCCAGCCAGAGAGGAACTCCGCCAGGTCGGCCCGGTGCCAGGTGTCGGCGTTGACGACGAGCGCGCCCCGGCCGCCGAGCCAGTCCCGCAGGCGGCCGATCGCCCCGGCGGTACCGAGCGCGCGGTCCTGCTCATGGGACACGTGGGTGACCACAGGTCGGGCCAGGGCGTCGATGTGATCGACGATCTGAGCGGCTCCGTGGTGGACGTTCACCGCGACGTCGAGCCCCAGCGGGGCGACCGCCCCGAGAGACCAGTCGAGCAGAGTGCGGTCCCCGACAGGGCAGAGCGGTTTCGGGCACAACGAAGTCAGGGGCCGCAGACGGGTGCCCGCCCCGGCCGCGAGCACGACCACCGCCAGCGGTGCTGCCAGACTGTCAGCCATGTCCCAACGACGCTGGTTCAACCCCAACGTTCCCCAGACGCTCTACATCGCGCAGTTCCTGTTGTACTTCGACGCTTTCTGGATGGCTCTCGGGGTGCTCTTCGGTGGCGGACTGGGGTTGCTCGGCCTCATCGCTCTCGCCGCGTACGTCTACGGCGCCTACGGCATCGCCAACGAGCAGAAGCGCGGCTACCAGGTGGCGGTCGTCGCGGCGTTCATCCCGCTCGCTCTGCCGCGCTCTGGTGTTCATGACAGGCAACGCGTCGCTCATGTTCGTCCTGTTCAGCGGGAACGTCCTGAACGTGATCTTCGAGTACGCCCTCATCGCCCTGCTGCTGCACCCGATGTCGAGCGAGCACCAGAAGATCTGGTTCAGCTGAGCATCCGGGTCCCGACCGGACGCGCTCGGAATGGAACGGAGTGATCGACATCAGCGATGATCCTTCCATGGCCAAGGAAATCCAAGGAATCGCAGGACTCACCGAGCTCGTCGGAACCCATCTCGGATACTCGGACTGGCTGGAGATCACCCAGGAGCGCGTCAACACGTTCGCCGACGCCACGGGTGACCATCAGTGGATCCACGTCGATCCGGAGCGGGCCAAGGACGGCCCCTTCGGCGGCACAATCGCCCACGGCTACCTGACGCTCTCGCTCGGCCCCGTGCTCTTCCCGTCGATCGCCACCGTCGCGGGCATCAAGATGGGCGTCAACTACGGCTGCGGCAAGGTGCGCTTCCTGTCGCCGGTCAAGGTCGGCTCGAACGTGCGCCTCGGCGCCGAGCTGAGCAAGCTCGAGGAGCTCCCGGGCAACGGTGCGCAGGTCTACATGACCTTCACCTTCGAGATCGAGGGCTCCGAGAAGCCTGCCGCTGTCGCCGAGATCATCTTCCGCTACTACGAGTGAGCGACGTGCTGGCCGGGCCGCTCAGCGGAACCGGGGCATGACCTCTTCTGCGAACAGCCGAAGCGTCTGGTGCTCCGGGAAGTCGGAGCACCAGACGACCACTCCTCCACAGCCGATGTCACGGTACGTGGCGAGCTTCTCGGCGACCTGGTCGGGGGTGCCGACGAGGTTGCCCGCACGCCATGACTCGAACGGCTCACCCCAGAAGCTCCGGGTGCCACCAGCGACGATCTCATCCTCGGTCTCACGGATGAAGACCTCGGGGGACCACGTCTTGACGATCGAGTCGTAGTCGCGGCCGATCTCCTCGCAGTGGCGACGCAGGACCGAGCACTTGTGGGAGAACTCCGCCGGGTTGCCCCCGAAGTTCGAGTGCGTCGCGTGGCGAGCGACGACGCTCAGCGTCAACTGCTCGCCACCGCCACCGATCCACACCGGCGGCGTGGGTCGTTGAAGCGGCTTGGGGTCGCACTGCGCGCCGCGGAGCTTGAAGCAACGGCCGTCGTGGTCGACCTCGGCCTCGGTCCACATCCTCGTGACGATCTCGACCGTCTCGCCGAGCATGCGGATCCTGTCCGCAGCGGCCGGGAACTCGTAGCCGTACGCCTCGTACTCGCCGGCGTACCAGCCGGCACCGATCCCCCAGTCCAGCCGGCCTCCCGAGATCACGTCGACGGTCGAGGTCATCTTCGCGACCAGCGCCGGGTTGCGGTAGCCCGCACACGACACCATCTGACCGAGCCGGATCGTCGAGGTCGCCTGGGCCAGCGCGGCAACGGTCGTCCAGCACTCGAAGACGGCCTCATGGGACGGAACGGGGACGTTGTGCATGTGGTCGTACACCCACACCGAGTCGTAACCGAGCCGCTCGGCAGCCAGCGCTGTGTCGAGCGCGACCGCCCACTTCGCCTCGGCACCCTGCACGGATGCGAGCTCCATCTTCCACCCCTGCGGAGTGAAGGCACCGAACAGCATGCGACGGCTCCCCTCGAGACACGATTCCTCCCACCCGGGCCACACCGTATCCCCGGTGATCCCTGACGTGGGTCACAGACGGCGGTGCGGCACCTGGACCTCATCCACGTAGCGTGAACCCGATGTCATGGCGATCACGGGTGAACACGGCACAGGCGATCCTTGTGTCGCTGTTGGCAGCATCGGTCGTCGCCGGGTGCGCAGGATCCGATGTTGCCCGGAGCACATCGGACGAACGCCGGTCGATCGAGGGGACGAGCGAGGGCACGAGCGAACAGGAGCCGGCCGGACCGGCTACTCGGGCCGAGATGGCCGGAATCCCCGAGGGCTGGCAACCCGGCGCGCTGCGCTGGTCGGACTGCTCGCTTCCACGAGGGGGCGAATGCGCCACCCTTGGGGTGCCGCTGGACTGGCAGCAACCCGAGGGCCGTCAGATCGAACTGGCCCTCGGACGTATCGCGGCCAAGGGTGAGTCGATCGGTTCGCTGGTCATGAACCCCGGCGGACCCGGAGGATCCGGCCTGGAGCTTCTGTCGTGGGACCCCACGACAGAGGCTGTCTCGGACCGCTTCGACCTGGTCAGCTGGGACCCACGCGGCGTGGGCAGGTCCACCGCCGTCGACTGCGAGATCGGCGTCGAGGAGTTCCAGTCGATCGACCCGGACCCCGATGACGACTCCGAGTTGGCCGGACTCGAATCCGGCGCGGCGAAGATCGCCGGTGCGTGCGGCGACGACGTCGAACTGCTCGCCCACGTCGGCACCGCCGACGTGGCACGCGACCTCGAGGCGATCAGGCGGGCGCTGGGCGACGAGGAGCTCAACTATCTGGGCTTCTCCTACGGCACCCACATCGGGCAGGTGTACGCGGCGATGTACCCGACCCGGATCCGGGCGATGGTGCTCGACGGTGTCGTCGACCCTGCTCTGGGCTACGAGGAGTTCCTCTTGGGCCAGGCCGCCGCCTTCGAAGAGGTGTTCGACGACAACGTCCGAGCGTGCGCCGAAGCGGGACCCGGTCGGTGCGGTGTCGACGACCTCGCCGCCGTGTACGACGAGGTGCTGGCCGTGGTCGAGTCGGAGCCACTACCCGGTGGCGACCGCCCGGTCGGGCCGGCGGAGCTGACCACCGCCGCCCTGCAGACCGGCTACGGCGAGGAGGGCTGGCGCAGCCTGGGCAAGGCCCTTGCCCAGGCCCTCGAAGGGAACGGCCGGGCCCTCTGGAGGCTGGCCGACTCCTACTACCAGGCGGGGAGCTACACCAGCTACGCCGCAGTGGTGTGCACCGACTCCCCTCCGCCCTCCGGCGCCGAGGCCTACCGGGAGTTCGCCACACGAGCACGGAAGGCCTCGCCCAGGTTCGGCGGCGCTGTGGCCAACGAGCTCGCGCCCTGCGCCACCTGGCCCACGGAGCCGACCGGTACCCCACGGGCGATCATCGCCGTGGGCGCACCGCCCATACTCGTGATCGGCAACACGGACGACCCGGCCACGCCGATCGAGAACGCCGAGGCGGTGGCGTCAACGCTCGAATCGGGAGTGCTGGTCACGGTCGACACCGCCGGCCACACCGCCTACGGCTCGAACCAGTGCGCCACCGACCTCGTGGACGACTACCTGATCGACCTCGACGTGCCTACCGACGGCACGGTCTGCGGGTGACCGACGCGCACCTAACATCCACCTCCGGCTCAGGGGGACAGGTGGAGTTCAACATCGCGCAGGTGCACGAAGCGGTGGAGAGAGCGGTACCGGATCGCGAGTGCATCGTGTTCCGACAGCGGCGGCTCACCTACCGCGACGTCGGGGACCGCAGCCGCCAGATCGCCAACGCGCTGCTCGACGCCGGACTGGGGAAGTCGGTCCCCCGCTCGCAGCTCGCGCCGGGCACCAGAGCGGTCAGGACCACCTGGCGATCTGTCTCCACAACGGCAACGAGTACCTGGAGTGCATGCTCGGGGCGTTCAAGGCACGGGTCGTGCCGTTCAACGTCAACTACCGCTACGTCGCCGAGGAGCTCGCCTACCTGCTGCGCGCACGTGGATGCCAGGGGCATCGTGTACCACTCGGCGTTCGCCCCGGTACTCGGCGAGGTCCTCGATGCGGTTCCAGGGACGGGCGTTCGCTGGCAGGTGCCAGACGACAGCGGCATCGGCCTGCTCGAGGGCTCTCGCTGGTACGACGATGCGCTGGCCGGCCAGCCGACCGTGCTGGCAGAAGGCACCGCCGAGAGCTGGTCGCCCGACGACCTGTACCTGCTCTACACGGGCGGTACCACCGGCATGCCCAAAGGCGTCATGTGGCGCCAGGCTGACATCTTCGTCGCCGCGCTGGGTGGGCGGCGACTGGACAACGACCGCGAAGCTGGGACTCGCTCGACCAGATCGTGGCGAACACCCGTGTGGGAGGAGCGCGCCTGCTCCCCGTGGCCCCCCTCATGCACGGGGCCGCGGACTGGGCTGGCGTTCAACGGGTTCACGAACGCCAACACCGTCCTGCTCAGCGACGTCGTGGACCACCTCGACCCGCTGGACGTCGTACGTGTCATCGAACGGGAGTCGGTCGAGGTGCTCCTCATCGTCGGTGATGCGTTCGGTCGTCCCATCGTCGAAGTTCTCGAACGCGGCGCCTACGACGTCGACTCGCTGCTGATCGTGGTCAACGGTGGCGCTGCGCTGTCGCCCGGCATCAAGGAACGTCTGTTGGCCCGGATTCCGACAGCGATCGTGGCCGACGGGCTCGGATCGTCCGAGACAGGCCAGCAGGCGAGCCAGCTGAGCACCGCCGGACGACGAGCGACCACCGGGACGTTCCGTCCCTACCCGGACGTGCGGGTTCTCGACGAGGACCTCGCTGTCGGTCCTGGAGCCGGGACACGACGGGATCGGCTGGCTGGCCCAGACCGGCCGTGTTCCGCTGGCCTACCTCGGCGACCGCGACAAGTCCCTGACGGACCTTCCCCACCATCGACGGCACCAGGTACTCGGTCCCTGGCGACAGGGCACGTGTGCACGAAGACGGGCACCTGGAGCTGGTCGGTCGGGAGACGTCCACGATCAACTCGGGCGGCGAGAAGATCTTCGCCGAGGAGGTCGAACAGGCGCTCCTGCACCACCGCTGCGTGGTGGACTGCCTGGTCACCGGACGCCCGTCGCCACGCTGGGGCGAAGAGGTCGTAGCGGTCGTACAGCTGCTCGACGGCCAACTGGCCACCGACGCCGACCTGCTCGAGGAGGCGGCCCGACACGTCGCCCGCTACAAGCTGCCCAAGGCCGTCGTACGGGTCCCCGAGGTACGCAGGGGACCCGCCGGCAAGGCCGACTACCGGTGGGCGGCCCGGGTTGCGGCGCATGCGGCACAGCACTCGTAGGCTGGCGCCCGATGACATCCACCGACAGCCGATCGCTCATCCCCCGCGCCGACGAGCCCCTCCCGACGGGGGACGCCAAGACCCGTTCGGTGCAGGCGATGTTCGACGTGATCGCTCCCCGCTACGACCTGGTGAACAGGGTCATGACCTTCCGCATGGACGTGGGTTGGCGCCGCCGGGCGGTGGCGGCACTCGGACTGCCTCCCGGCTCCACGGTTCTCGACCTGGCGTGTGGCACCGGTGACCTCGCCTGTGACCTGGCGGACAGGGCGCTGGTGCCGATCGGGGCGGACCTGAGCCACGGCATGCTCGCGGCCGCTCCACGCCCGTTCCCCCGGATGCAGGCCGACGGCGCCCGACTGGCGCTGGCCGACGCTTCGGTGGACGGAGCCACCTGCGGCTTCGCCCTGCGCAACTTCACGGACCTGACCGGAACCTTCACGGAGCTGGCCAGGGTCGTCCGACCGGGTGGCCGGATCGCGCTGCTCGAGGTGGCGACGCCGCCCAATCCCGTGCTGCGCTTCGGGCACGGCATCTACTTCGGTCAGGTCGTGCCACGCATCGGTGCAGCCCTGTCCGACGGGGACGCGTACAGGTACCTACCGCGTTCGGTGGCCTACCTCCCCGACCCCGAGGAGATGCTGGCGACCCTCGGCGACGTTGGCTTCACCCATGTCCGTCGCACTCTCCTCTCGGTGGGGATAGCCCAGCTGATCACCGCCACACGGAGCTCGGGGTGAGCAATGGCGGCGGGCCGCGGTGCCGCACCGTCGCTGCAGATCACAACCCCGGAGTGCCGACAGCGGGAGCTGTTCTGTCAGCCTTCCACTCCCCACGGCGTGAGCTGTGGGGCACCGGCGTCGCGCTGCGCATCGACCTCCCCGCGCCGTGGCCGGATCACATCGACCGGGTCGTCGAGACCTTGCAGGCGATCACCACCGAGGACCTCGTCGACACGGCGGGCTCCGGGCCGGTCGCCTTCGGCGCGCTCCCGTTCGACCGGTCGGCACCCGCCACGATGGTTGTCCCGTACGTGGTGCACGGGCGCAGCGTCGAAGGCACCAGGTGGCTCACGACCGTCGAAGCGGGCGAGGCTCCGGCCCCTCCCGTCGCTCAGGGCGCCCACCGGGCCGCGCTGACGAGTGTGCGTGTCACCACCCACGTGACGCCCGAGCAGTGGTGCGACTCAGTCAGGCGGGCAACAGCGCGCATCATCGCCGGCGAGTTGACCAAGGTCGTGCTCGCCCGCCGACTCGATGTCGTGTCGGACGCGGACTTCGACGCCGGCGACCTGTTGGCCCGCCTCCGTCAGGCCCATCCGGCAGCGCTGTGCTTCGCCGTCGATGGCTTCGTCGGTGCCAGCCCCGAGCTGCTGGTCTCGCGTGTGGGGGACATGGTTCGGGCCCAGCCGATGGCAGGCACGACTCCTCGCACCGGTGAGCCCGAGGCCGATCAGCGCCGGGCGGCCGAGCTGCTGGCGTCCCAGAAGAACCGCACCGAGCACCAGATCACGATCGACATGGTCCACGACACCCTGCTGCGGTGGTGCAGCTTCCTCGATGCGGAACCCTCGCCGTCGGTGGTCCCCGCAGGCCCCGTCCAGCACCTGGCGACAGTGGTCGAGGGTCGACTGTCACGACCCACTCCCACGGTGCTCGACCTGGTGGGAGCGCTGCATCCGACTCCCGCGGTCGGCGGATGGCCCCGCGACGCCGTGTGCGAGCTGATCGCTGAGCTCGAGGCCACCGACAGGGGGCGCTACGCAGGCCCGGTCGGCTGGGTCGACTCGCTGTGGAAACGGCGCGTTCGCCGTAGGAATACGTTCGGTTCAGCTCGACGGCACCCGTGCACACCTGTTCGCAGGGGTCGGCGTCGTCGCCGACTCGGTACCCGAAGCCGAGCTGGATGAGACCCGGTCGAAGGCCCAAGCGGTGCTGGGACCGCTCACTCGTATCTGAACCCGGACCGGAGTCGGGCGTCAGCCCTTTCCCCGGCCGCGAACGTGTGGGGCTGACGGTTGCCGGCTCGGCAGTCTGATCCCCCCAGATCTCGCGGACGCGGTCGAGCACGTCCACGACCTCCGAGAAGCCGGCGAAGTGGCCCTCTCCGGGACGCACCCGCAGCTCGCCTCGCTGGACCCGGGCAGCCTGGTGGTGGCCGTGGCTCGGTGGCACGATCACGTCGGCCAAGCCGTGCCAGACGACGACCGGCGGCTCGATCTCGTCCAGCTGGAACCCCCAGTGGCGAGCGAACAGCGCCATGTCGTGCGCGGCCGCACGAAGGTCACCGGCAGTGATCAGGTCGTGGAGGAACATCGCCTTGAACTTCGGTTGGCCGAGGATCGGACGGTCGGCGAAGCCCAGCAGGCGCGCGTAGAGGTCGAACACCGGGTCACCGACGGGCGCAACCACCTTGATCAGGGAGCCGATAGCGCTACCCACCGGTGTGCGCAGAACCTCGAGAGGGGCGGCTCCGAAGCGGAGCAGGCGCGTGTACGACATGACCGCGTCGGGTCCACGGACCGGGCCTATGCCTCCGAGCAGCGTCGCGACCACCACTCGCTCGGGCATCTGTCGTGCCACCGAGAGCGTGTAGGGGCCCCCTCCGGACAGGCCGACGACGGCGAACCGGTCGAGGTCCATCTGGTCCGCCAGCGCCTCGACGTCTGCCCCGAACTCGACGATCCGGCGATAGCGGTGGTTTGTCGACCGGCCGGTACCCGGGCGCTCCACGGCGATCACACGGAACCCCCGCTGGAGAGCCACTTCGTGCACCGTGGGCGGCACCTGGAGTCGGGCGCCCGGGGTGCCGTGGAACCACAGGACGGTGTCGCCGTCGGGGTGCCCGAACTCGGCCCAACCCAGCTCTCGCTCGCCTCCCACCGCGACCGTACCGACAGCACGCGCAACCGGCGGCCCGACCTGGCCCTCGCCCGCTCCGGTCGAGGCGGAGCCGGTCCCGTCGTCGTAGCCCGACTCGTGTTCCACGTGGTCCCCCTGGGTGGTTCGATCTGGCCGTGGTCCGGCCCTGGTCGGCGGCCCTCGCTCTCGGGGACCGGGGTCGAGGTTAGCCGGGACGGGTGGCCGACCCCGTGTACGACACCGGGCGGACAGGGGCCGGCGGTGCTAGTCGACGGGCCGCATGACCGCTGGCTCCCGGTCACATGCGGCGGCCACAGCGGCGTGGATCTCACGGTGCATCTCGACGTTGGAGCCGCGATCCGTGCGAACCACGACGACGCGCGGGCCTCCCCGGGTCAGCGCACCGGCGAGGGCCGCCTGCAGTCCCGTGCGGGTCGTGACCGACTCGACGGGCACGGCGTGCGCTCTTGCGAGCGCCTCGAGGTCCACGCCGTGGGGGGTACCGAACAGCTTCTCGAAACGCTCGTCGTCCAGGAACCCACGCTGGGGCAGGAACGAGAAGATCCCTCCTCCGTCGTTGTCCACGACCACGATCACCAGGTTGACCGAGCGCCGGATCAGGCCCAGCAAGCCGTTGCAGTCATGCAGGAACGCGACGTCACCCGTCAGCAGTGCCGTTGGTGCCCCACCGAGTGCCGCGCCGACCGCGGTCGACACGACACCGTCGATGCCGTTCGCTCCCCGGTTCGCCAGCACCTCGAGCCCATCACGGGCCGGTGCGTACCACTCCAGGTCGCGGACAGGCATCGACGATGACACCACGAGCAGGCCACCGTCGCTCAGCATCGTCGCCAGGTCGATCGCTACACCTGGCTCGGTGGCCTCGGTGTGAGCGGTCGTCACTCGCTCGATCGCCGACCGTGCAGCCGCCTCGGCTGCGCTCCACGAGGCCATCCACGAGGGCGGGGCCGACGCCGGTGCGAGCGAGCGGATCTGATCGGCAGCGGTCGCGATGTCCACGTGGAGGCTGTCCGAGAGAACCCCGTCGGGGTCCGGGCACATCCCGAAGCTGTCCATACCGATCTGCAGCGCACCCGAGGATGCGAGCCATGACGCGAGCTCCTTGGACGCGAGCAGTCCCCCCAGGCGGAGCACGACCCGGGGCAGGTGCGCCCGGGCGAACGGCTCGTGACGCAGGAGCGAGTCGAAAGCGGTGACGGTCGCTGGCAGCTCACGCCGACACCCCGACAGCCCGTCGGCGAGCACCGGCCAGCGCAGGTGCACCGCAAGGCGGTGGACCGCCACGGCATCCTGGTCGCAGCGTGCAGCCCGCTCACCAGCGACGATCAGCCCGCGTACCCCGCCGAGAGCGGTCACCAGGGCGGCGAGCCGCTCGTCGGTCATGCCCCACCGGGCACCGGTACGGCTGGGCTCAAGCGGTTCACGTGGCGGTGCGAGCTCGCCGGCCTCCCCGACCAGGGGCTCGGAGAAGGCCAGGTTCAGGTGGACCGGACCGGGCTTCTCACCGAAGCAACGGGTCCAGCCGTCGCGGGCCAGGTCCCTCCACCACGGCGCCCCTCCGGCCTGAGGCGGACCTGGCTCGCAGAACCACCTCACGGCGCTCGAGAAGAGGTTCCGCTGATCGATCGTCTGTGGCGCCCCGACGCCCTGCAGCTCCGGGGGTCTGTCGGCTGTGATCACGATCAGGGCCACGAACGACTGGTGGGCCTCGACCACGGCTGCATGCAGTTCAGCGGCGGCCGTGCCGGACGTGCACAGCAGCGCCACCGGTCGGCCGCCGGCCTTCGCCAGACCGAGTGCCATGAACGAGGCGCTGCGCTCGTCGTGGTGCACGTGCAACGCGATCGATTCGCTCGCTGCGAGGGCGAGCGCCATCGGCGTCGAACGCGAGCCCGGACTCAGCACGGCGTCGCGCAGCCCGCAGCGGACCCATTCGTCGACCAGGGTGGCGCAGTAGGTCACGGCAAGGTCGCCACCGACCGAAGGGGCGACTGGGCGGGAGGGCTCTGGTGACATGGGCGGGCCAGCCTACGGTGTCGGGCGATGAGTGCCGAAGTGGCGGACCGACCGTCGTCCGAGTCGACGCTGTTCGCGACCGTTCGTGGCGGCCCGGGTGACATCCCCGGAACGGGGCCCCCGCCGGACGTTCGAACGCCGGTCACCGTGGTGCACGGGTTCGCGCAGAACTGCGACTGCCTCGGCCCGCTCGCCGATGCCCTGACAGCCGAACGCCCGACGACGCTCGTGGATGCACCCGGACACGGGCACTCATCGGACCACGCGACCGCCGACATGGCTCGCGGGGCGGCGCTCCTCGCTGCGACGATGCCCACCGGAGCGCTGATCGGCTACTCGATGGGGGGACGCCTGGCGTTGCGCACTGCGATCGATCACCCGGACGGGGTGACCACCCTGGTGCTGATCGGAGCGACCCCGGGAATCGTGGACGCCGCCGAGCGCTCGTCGCGCCGTCGCGCCGACCACCAACTCGCCGACCGCCTCGAGATGATCGGTCTGGAGAGGTTCCTCGACGAGTGGCTGGCCCTGCCGATGTTCGCCGGACTGGCACCGTGGGCACGCTTCGACGAACCCCGCCACAGGAATCAGGCCAGCGCCCTGGCCGACAGCCTCCGACATTCGGGTACCGGCTCGATGACACCTCTGTGGGACCGCCTCGGAGAGCTCGCTGTGCCGGTGCTGTGCATCACCGGAGCCCATGACGACCGCTACGGCGAGATCGCCCGGAGGATGGTCGCCCGGATCGGCCCACACGCCGAGCACCGTGAGATCCCCGATGTCGGCCACTCGGCTCACCTGGAGGCGCCGCGGGTCACCATCGACGTCGTCGCGGAGTTCCTGGGCCGCTGCGACTGAGACGTTCAGGAGGCCAGGAACAGACCGGCTGCCAGCAGGCCACCGAAGACCATCTGCACCTTGGCGGTGTCGGCCAGGACCGCAATCAGGGCAGCCCCCCGGGCGCCGCCGAGGACCGCCACCACAGGGCGGCGGGCAGGAACCACCGCCAGCAGGCTGACCGCCGCGAGCAACCTGGCACTCAGCCCGGCGATCAACGGCACGCACATCATCGCCACGACCAACAACGCGACGTACAGGTACCGCGTCCGACGATCACCCAGGCGCACCGCCAGGGTGCGCTTGCCCGACCGTGTGTCGCCCGGGATGTCGCGCAGGTTGTTGACCACCAGCAGCGCAGTCGCCAGGCACCCCATGGCCACACCGCAGCCGAATGCCAGCCAACTCCAGGATTCCGTCTGCACGAAGCACGAGCCGATCGTCGCCACCAGGCCGAAGAACACGAAGACGAACACCTCGCCGAACCCCGCGTACCCGTACGGGCTCGGTCCTCCGGTGTAGAGCCACCCGGCCGCCATGGCCGCTGCACCGACGAACAACAGCCAGGGGCTGACGAAGACCACCAGCGGCAGCCCGCACAACGCCGTCAGGGCGAAGGCGATGAGCATCGCCCGCTTCACCTCGGAAGGCGAGGCGAGGCCGTTGCCGACCAGCCTCGGCGGCCCCACACGCTCCCCCGGATCATCGGTGCCGCGGGTTCCGTCGGAGTAGTCGTTCGCGTAGTTGGTCGCGACCTGGACGAACATCGCGACCCCGAGCGCACAGGCGAACGCCCACAGCCGCAGGTCCCTTCCGGCCGCAGCGGTGCCGACCAGCACGGGCGCCACCGCCGCCGGCAGTGTGCGCGGGCGTGCTCCCAGCACCCACTTGCGCCAGTCGGTCGGTGGTCGGGGCTGCGTCGCGGGTTCAGCGGACATGCGAACGCCGATGTTAGGACCGAGCGCCATCGAGCAGTTCCCCAGCGACCCTGTGTGCCGCGAGCAGGCCCACGACCTCGTCAGCTCCAGCGCCTCCCCATCTGGACGCGGCACCCAGGTGGTGGCGTCGTCTGGTCCCCCGCAGGTGCACCTCGATCGTGCTCAGCCCTGGACGCGACACCGGCCTCAGCTCCTCGACCGCCGACCAGTGGAGCCTCGGAGGTGGAGCTGACGTTGCGGATCACGAGCCCGTCGCCGCCGATCACGACCGACTGGGTGAGAGCCCGCCAGGCGAGCACCAGTCCCCCCAATACTGTGAGGACTGCGATGGTCCACGGCGGGACCGGATCATCGGCTGCTCGTTCGAGGCCTCCCCGCAGCGTCCCGATCGTCACGAGAGCAACCGCAGCGACCACCAGCAGGACAGCGAGCGCCCTGGCCGGACCGGCCGGTTCGATCCGCAGCTCGTCGTCGGGCACACGACCAGAGTAGGGCCAGCTGCTGCGACGCACGCCGGCGCTGTTGGTGGCACGCTGGAGCGGTGCAGGATCTGATCGCTCTCCTGGTTCCGGGAGGCGCCGGCCTTCGTGGAGCAGGTGCGAGCGCGCCTGGGACGACGGTGACGCCGTGTTGCCGCTCGACCCTGCCACCCCGGTGGCGCACCTGGACCAGGTGATCGCGGCACTCGCGCCCACCAGAGTCGTCGAGACAGACGGACAGGTTCGCTCCCTGCACGGTGGGCGGCCGGTGCAGCACGGCGACGCACTGGTGATCGCCACGTCCGGAACCACCGGGGCGCCCAAGGGCGTCGTGCACACGCGGGAGTCGGTGGAGGCCGCCGGGTACATGACCGCGGTCGCCACAGGGACAGCGGTCGGACACCTCCTGGCTCGCGTGTCTTCCGCTGTCGCACATCGGTGGCTTCTCCGTCGTCAGCAGGGCGTTGACCACGGGTGCGGGCCTGGAGGTGCACCCGGCTGCCGAAGCAGCCGCCATCGACGACGCCGCCGACCCGCGGAGCGACGCATGTGTCGCTGGTACCCACCTTGCTCCGGCCGGGTCGACGCCACACGCTGGCGCACGATCCTTCTGGGCGGATCCGCGATCCCGCCGATACGACCGACCAACACGATCGCCACCTACGGCATGACCGAGACGATGGGTGGCGTGATCTACGACGGACAGGCGCTTCCCGGCGTAGAGGTGCGCGTGGCCTCGTGCACGAGGACGGCCACGAGGTCGAGCCGGGGGCGAGTGGGCACGATCGAACTGCGATCGCCAACCCTGATGCGCAGCTACCGCGACGGCGCGGAACCCGATCCGATGACGCAGGCTGGTTCCGCAGCGGCGATCTGGGGAGGATCGACCCTACAACCACCGTCGTGGAGATCCACGGCCGGTCCGACGACCTGATCATCAGCGGGGGCGATGAAGGTGTGGCCGGAGCAGGTCGAAGAGGTGCTGCGCGCCGACCGCAGGGTCAGCGATGTCGCCGTGGCCGGCCTGGCCCGACCCCGAATGGGGCCAGAGGGTCGTCGCCTTCGTCGTGCCCGAGGACCCCGGCGATCCGCCGGCCATCGAGGATCTGCGGCTCGCTCGTTCGTGACGCAGCCTACCCCGCGCCGCCGCCCCCAAGCAGCTCGGTGCTCCTCGATTCGCTCCCGCGCACAGGACTCGGCAAGATTCGGCGTTCCCTCCTGGTCACCAGCGGTTCGGAGCACCTCCCCGCATGGCTGAGCCACTCTCCGACCCAGCGACGCCCCGGTCGATCACCGGACGTGCGCTTCGACCACATCGGCCTGGCCCTGCGCCGACCCGACCGACCTCTGGCCGCTCATGGCCGGCGCGCTGGGCGGCCGGCTACCACGGCCGCGGTCGCGAAGGCCGGCTACGGCTGGACCCAGCTGCGGTTCGCCAACGGCTTCGTCGTCGAGGGGCTGCAACCCCGAGTTCCACGAGGGCACCGACTTCCTCGACCGCTTCCTCGACGACGCTCCGGTCCGGGTCCGCACCACCTGACGTTCCACGTCGGCGACCTGGACGCCGGCCATCGCCGTGCTGCGGTCCGCCGGCGATCGAGCCGCTCGGCGAGGACCGCTCGCGATCCCGGCTGGCTGGAGAGTCGATCATCCATCCCCAGCAGGGCACCGGCATCGTGGTGCAGCTGGTCGCAGGCGGCCGAACCGCCCGCCGAGATCCTCGACGAGCCCGAGGGCTTCCCGGAGACCAGCTTCGACCACCCGATGGCGTCGCTCGGCCGCGTCGTGCACGCGGTGGCCGACCTGCCGGCCGCGCTCGTCGCTGTTCCGCGACGCTGCTCGGCGGCCGGGTCGTGTCGCAGCGGCGCCGCGGTCGACGGCAACCACTGGGTCGAGCTCGGCTGGGGCGGCCCCGGCCGGCTGCGCCTGCTCGAGGCCGTGCACGCCGAGATCGCCGAGTGGGTCGGCGACCGGCCCGGGCGGCTGCGTCACCTGTTCTTCGACTTCGACGAGCCGTCCCACGTGCCCGGCGCCCACCAGGTCGCCTCCGGGCCGCGGTCGGTGGGTGGTCGACGCCGACGACGTGCTCGGCACCCGCCTGGTCATCGCCTCCAGCGCCCGCTGAGCCGGCCGCTGCTAGAGCAGCATCCCGCCGTCGACGACGGTGGTCGTGCCGGTGATCCACGACGCTGCGTCCGAGGCGAGGAACAGCGCTGCGTTGGCGATGTCGGCGGGCTCGCCGAGCCGGTGCAGCGGCACCATCTCGCGACACGGCGTCCTCGTTGGACTCCCACAGGGCACGTGCCATGTCGGTCTTCACCAGACCGGGGCAGATCGCGTTGACCCGGACCGACGGGGGCCAGGTCCTTGGCGAGCGACTTGGTCAGGTGGATCAGCGCCGCCTTGGTCACGTTGTAGTGGCCGATCGAGGTCTCCACGGTCAGCCCGCCGATGGAGGAGATGTTGATGATCACGCCGCCGTGGTCCCGCATCGACGGCGCGCCAGCACTCCTGGATCCACACGAACGGGCCCGCGCAGGTTGACGTCGTGGGTCTTGTCGAGGCGTGGCAGGTCGATGTCGATCATCGGGCCCAGATACGGGTTGGTCGCCGCGTTGTTGACCAGGATGTCGACCCTGACCGAAGCGCTCCACGGTCGCCGCGACGCAGGCGGCGGCCGCCTCGGGGTCCCCTGCGTTCGCAGCGAAGACGTCCAGCTGCCCCGTGTGCGTCGGCCGCGCATGGAGTCCGCCGCCGCCTCGAGCGCGTCCTGCTTGCGCGATGAGAGCATCACGTCCGCCCCGGACGCCGAGAACAGCGCGGCGATCTCACGCCCGATGCCCCGGGACGCGCCCGTCACCAGTGCCACCTTGCCGTCCAGTCGAAGCTCCATGGGCGCACCGTAGCCAACGCAGGCGCCGCCCGTCGCTTGGCGGAGATCGGCAGACAATTGTCATTGCCGCCACGGCCGCCCGGGGTGATGATGCCCGGATGAGCTCCGCACCCCGCCGACTGCGTCGCGTTGGTCGCGTTCGACGACCACCAGCTGCTCGACCTGGCGGGGCCCGCGGACGTGTTCAGCACCGCGTCCCTGCTGGGCGCCGACCCGCCTACGAGGTGGTGGTCGCCACTCCCGGCGGGCTGCCCGGTCCGGTCCGTGAGCGGCGTGACGCTCCTGGCTGACCTGTCCACCGCCGCGCTGGCCGACCGTGGCGGTCGACACGGTGATGGTCGATCGGCGGGCTCGGCGTGCGGGTCGCCGCCGAGGACCCCGTGCTGCGTCGACGAGCTCCGCCGGGTCGCGTCGCGGCACGTCGAGGACCACGTCGGTCTGCAGCGGTGCCCTGCTGCTCGCCGCCGCCGGGCCTGCTCGACGGCTACGAGGCGACGACGCACTGGGCGGCCGGTGACGAGCTGAGCGGCCCACCCGGCGGTGCGCGTCACCGAGGACCGCATCTACGTGCACGACCGCGACCGTTGGACCTCGGCCGGCGTCACCGCGGGGATCGACCTGGCGCTGGCCCTGGTGGAGCACGACCACGGCGCCGAGCTGGCCCACCAGGTCGCCGCCTGGCTCGTGGTGTTCGTCGCGGCGCCCCGGCGGCCAGTCCCAGTTCTCGTCGCACGCTGCGCGCCCGACCGGCCGCGACCGGCGCCGAGCTGCGCGATCTGCAGCGCTGGGTGCCCGACCACCTCACCGACGACCTGCAGCGTCGCCGCGCTCGCCGGGCGCGGCCGGGATGAGCGAGCGCACCTTCGTGCGCGGCCTGGCGCACCGAGACCGAGCACGACACCCGGCGGCATGCGTCGAGTCGGTCCGGCTCGAAGCGGCCCGACGCCTGCTCGAGATCGACCGACCTCACCGATCGACGCCGTCGCGCGCGAGGTCGGCCTGGTGCGCGCGGAGCGCCTGCACCGCGCCGTCCGCCGCCGCCTCGGCACCACACCCGCCAGCTACCGCGACCACTTCGCCACTGACGCCCCACCCCTGACCACCGACCACCACGAAGGACCACCACCATGCAGATCGCCACTCGGCCTCTACCCCGGCCTGACGCTGCTCGACGTCATCGGGCCCTACCAGGTGCTCAGCCTCCTGCCCGGCGACCGAGGTCGTGCTGTGCGCCGAGCGCACCGGACCGCTGACCGACGACAACGGCCTGGTCACCCTGGACATCACCCACACGCTTCCACGACGGTCCCCGCACCCGACGTGCTGCTGGTCGGCGGCGGCTACGCGCACGCGGGCGCTCGCCCACGCCCGACAGCGCCGATCGTGCGGTGGATCGCGCGACGGCCCACCCGACCACCCGGTACACGACCTCGGTCTGCACCGGGCTCGCTCGCTGTTGGGCGCCGCCGGGCTGCTCGACGGCCTCCGGGCCAACACCCACTGGCAGCGCCGCGCCCGTGCTGGCGTCCTTCGGCGCCGCCGCCGTGCGCGACCGGGTGCGTGATCGAGGACCGGCATCATCACCGCTGCGGGCGTCTCGGCCGGCATCGACATGGCGCTGACGCCTCGTCGAGCTGCTGCACGGCCGCGAGATGGCCGAAGCCATCCAGCTGGGCATCGAGTACGACCCCCAGCCACCCGTTCGACGTCGGAGCGCACCGTGGAAGGCGTCGCCGGAGATCGTCGAGCTGGTCACCGCCGTCATGTCCGCCGCCGACGGGCTCGACCGAGACGGCGGCGCACCGCAGGGCTGACCGCCACGCCGGGCCGCACCGTGAGGCACCAGACTGGCCCGATGGCCCAACCGACTCGCCGGCGAGACCAGCCCCTACCTGCGCCAGCACGCGGACAACCCGGTCGACTGGTACCCGTGGGGCGACGAGGCGTTCGACCTGGCCCGCGGCGACCGACCGGCCCGTGCTGCTCTCGGTCGGCTACTCGTCGTGCCACTGGTGCCACGTGATGGCGCACGAGTCCTTCGAGGACCCCGACATCGCCGCGCTCATGAACGAGCACTTCGTGAACGTCAAGGTCGACCGCGAGGAGCGCCCCGACGTCGACGCGGTCTACATGGAGGCCACCCAGGCCATGACCGGTCGCGGCGGCTGGCCGATGACCGTGTTCATGACCGCGCGACGGCGAGCCGTTCTACTGCGGCACCTACTTCCGGGCCGCGGCCCGCGGCGAGACGCCGAGCTTCACCCAGCTGCTCTGGCGGCGATCCACGACGCGTGGGCGAACCGACGCGACGAGCTCATGGAGCAGGCCGGCCGACTGGTCGCCATCGGTCCGGCGCAACCCCGTCGGCGCCCGACGGCACGGCGCTGCCCGACGTCGACGTCCTCGACGAGGCCGCGCGCGACGATGCTCGCCGCACACGATCGCGACCTGGGGCGGCTTCGGCGGCGCGCCGAAGTTCCCCCAGGCGATGAGCCTGGACCACCTGCTGCGCCACCACCGCCGCACCGGCGACGCAGGCCGCGCTCGACGCGGTCGTCGGCTCGCTCGACGCGATGGCGCGCGGGCGGCATCCACGACCACCTCGGCGGCGGCTTCTCCCGCTACTCCGTCGACGAGCGCTGGCTCGTCCCGCACTTCGAGAAGATGCTCTACGACAACGCCCTGCTCGCCCGCACCTACCTGCACGCATGGCAGGTGACCGGCGAGCCGCGGTTCCTGGACGTGGTGCGACTCGACGATCAGCTACGTGCTCGACGGAGCTGTCCCACCCCGACGGCGGCCGCTACAGCGCCCAGGACGCCGACTCACTGCCCCGACGCCGGGACGCGGAGCACGCCGAGGAGGGCGCGTACTACGTGTGGACCCCGACCGAGGTCGCCGACGGCGCTCGCCGGGGCCGGGCTCGCCGAGCGCACCGCCGAGGTCGTGCGAGTGGTACGGCGTCACCGAGAACGGCAACTTCGAGGGCCGCATCGATGCCCGAACCGCCTGCACGACCCCGGGTCGGACCGGACGACCGCCGCACGATCGAGGCGGCACGCGCGGCGCTGCTGCGCGGCCCGCGCCCGACCGGCCCCGGCCCGGGCTCGACGACAAGGTGCTCACGGAGTGGAACGGCCTGATGCTGGCCACCCTGGCCGAGGCCGCCGCGGCGACGGGCCGGGCCGACTGGCTCGACGCCGCGCGGGCGACCGCCACGCTTCCTGTGCGAACGACTGCGCCACGACGACCCGCGACGCCCGGGGCGTCGGCGCTGGCTGCGCTCCTGGCAGGCCGACGCCGACGGCGGTCAGGGGGCCGCCGCCCACCTGGCGTACGCCGCCGACCACGGCGCGCTGCGTCGACGGCTTCCTGTGCCTGTACGAGGCAACGGGCGAGCAGCGTTGGCTCGATCGAGGCCGTCGAGGCCGCCGAGGACCTGCTCGAGCTGTTCTGGGACATGGACGGCGGGGTCTGGTACCACCGGGGACGACGCCGAGGAGCTCGTCGCCCGCCCCAAGGACCTGATGGACAACGCCACGCCGTCCGCGAACTCGATGGCCGCGGTGGGGCTGCTGCGCCTCGAGGCGCACACGGGCGACTCGCCGGTTCGGAGAGCACGCACGCACCATCCTGCGCACCCTGGGCGGCGTCGCCGGCTCGCCACACGCTGGCGTTCGGGAACCTGCTGTGGGCGGTCGAGTGGCACGTGGTCGGCGCCACCGAGGTGGTCGTGACCGGTGACCGTCCCGACCTGGTCGCCGAGGTCCATCGACGCTTCCTGCCCACCACCGTGCTGGCCTGGGGAGAGCCCGGCGACGGCCCGCTGTGGGCGGGCCGCGACGAGTCCGGTCACGACGGCCGGGCCTACGTCTGCCGGGACCACGCCTGCGCAGGCACCGGTCGGCACAACAGAGCTGCTGGCGCAGCAGCTCGACGGGACCCCAGCAGGTTGACCGGCGCGGGTGCTGCCACCTGGCAACAGCACCCGCACCGAACGCTCGACGGGCCGCCACCCGTCGCGGCGACTCAGCCGGCGGTTGCCTCCGAACGGTGGTCGGCCACCTCGATGTAGGGCGGCTCCTCGTGGTCGAGCATGCCTTTGGACACCCAGTTCCGCTTGTCGGCCCAGACGATCAACGGCGGCAGCACGACGAGTGCGGCGAGCAGCGCGATCGCGATCTTCAGCGCGACGAACATGCCGAAGTTGGACAGCAGCGGCAGCGAGGAGAACGAGATCACCGCCACACCCGCGATGGCGGTCATCGCCGACACGATGAAGGCCCGGCCCGTGCCGCGCCGCGGTGACGTCGATCGCCTCCCGCGGTTCGAGCCCGCGGCGCCGCTCCTCGAGGTAGCGCAGCAGGATCAGCGAGGTGAACTCGGTGCAGGTCGCGACCACGAGCGGGCCGCCGACCGCGGTCATCGGGCTGAGCTCGATGCCGAGCAGGTAGATCGCGATCGTGGCGAGCCCGGAGGCGATGAGCACCGGCACCATCGACAGCAACGCCCTGATGATCGAGCGGAGCCGCACCGCGAGGAACAGGAACACCAGGCCGGCGGCCAGCCAGGTCAGCTCGACCAGGTTGGCCTCGAGGTTCTCGAGCAGGCCCACGCCCACCACCGCCAGACCCGACGGCGTGATGCTGGTTCCTTCGGGTGACTCGGTCCCGAGCACGTCGTCGACGACGACCGCCCGTTCCTCGAGCGAGGTCGGCTTGGTCAGGAACACCACGTTGAGCGCCTCGCCGCCCGGTGGCGCGGTCGACAGCTTGATGCCCTCGGGCGCCAGGTCCCAGGCGGCCTCGACGTCGGCCGCCGCGGGTGGCACGTGCGCGGCACCGGGGATGTCGGTCAGGTCCGACACCGTGCCGACGATGCTCGACGCCACCAACAGCTCCTTGTCGAACCGGTCGATCTGGTCGCGGGTGAACTCGTCGACGAAGGTCGACCACCTCGTCGGTGTAGAGCGACGCCGCGTCGTCGGACTGGACGAACACGCCCAACTCGGACGAGCCGCCGACCTGCTCCTCGATGTGGCGCAGGTCCTTGATGACCTGTGTGTCCTGGTTGACCCAGTTGATCGGGTCGGTCTCGAGCTTCAACTTGGGCTCGAGCACCGATCCGGCGACGAACACCGCGACCGACAGCACGGCGAGGATCAACGCCGAGGACGCGGGCAGCGAGCCGAGCTTGACCACCATGCGACCGAGGGCCCCCTCGCTGAAGTCGCGGCCCTTGGTGGGCGAGCGGTACTCACGGATGCCGAGCGCCGCGAGCGGGTTGATGATCGACGAGACGCAGATGGCGATGATGCCGACGGTGAGCAGCCAGCCGAACTCGCGGATCATGGGCACCTGGGAGATCTGGATGGCGGCGAACGCGAACACCGCGTCGAAGGTGACGACCAGCAGCGCCGGGCCGAGGCCGCGCGCCGCGGCCTGGATGGGGTGCGGCGACCGGTCGATGATCACCTCCTCCTCGATCCGCGAGTGCATCTGGATCGCATAGTCGATGCCGATGCCGAGCATCACGGGCAGGCCGGCGATCGTGACGAGCGTCAGCGGGATGCCCATGTAGCCCGCGAGTCCGAACGCCCAGATCACGCCGATGATCACCACCGCGAGCGGCAGGAGACGCCAGCGGACGTTGAAGAAGAGCATGAGGATGACGATCATCACCGCCGACCGCGATGCCGCCCAGCGTGAGCATGCCGCCCCGGAGGTAGTCGTTGATGCCCTTGAGCAGGATCGGCGCGCCGGTGGTCGTGGTCTCGACGCCGTCGAACTGGAGCCCGTCGGTGATCGCCACCACCTTGTCCGACGCCGCACCCTCGTCCTCGATGGACATGTTGCCGGGCAGGCGCGTGATCATCTGCGCGTGGGTGTCGTCGGGGAAGAACGGGCGCAGTGCCTGACGGACCTCGCCCTGGTTGTCGTAGAGCAGGAACTTCACCCACTCGGGGTTGTCCAGGGTCTGCTGGTCCGGCGGGATGGCGAGGAGCCGCTCCGAGGTGACCGCCAGGTCGGCCGCCCGCGCCTCGGCGCTCTTGGTGTCACCGGACTCCTCCACGACCTTCGCCGCGTTCGCCAGCGCCTTGGCCGCCACCGCGTTGAAGGGGTTCCCGTCGGAGGAGGTGACGAGGTTCGCGGAGAACTCCAGCGCCGTGACCGGACTGATGACGCCCAGCACCTGGCCCGAGTCCTCGAGCTCCCGGGTGACCTGGTCGAAGGTGGCCAGGTTCTCGGGCGTGAACATCGTGTCGATGGTCTCGCCGTCGGTCATCGAGAACACCGACAGCATCGCCTGGCCGCCGAAGAGGTCCTGGTACTCGATGTTGTCCTGGTAGACCGCGTCGTCCTTGTTCAGGTAGCTGTCCTGGCCCGTCGCGAACTCGAGCTTGGTGATGCCGAAGCCGACGACGATGGTGAACACCAGCCCGATCGCCGCGACCATGCCGGCGTGTCGTCCGAGGTTGACCGCCAGCCACGACCAGAACTTCGCCATGTCGACCCCCTGTCACCACGCTCGCGGCCAGTCCGTTGTGCGCGCAGGTGAAGCTAGCCCGACCGGGAGGTGCTGCGAAAGTTGAACGGTCAGTGCCGGTCCTCGGTGTCGTGCCACCGCCCGTGGTGGAGCCGGGTCGCAGGGTCGGGTCGACCACGGCGGGCCGAGGCCGAGGCGCTCGGGCCGGCTCCCGGGTGGCCCAACGCCACGGTGCCGAGCGCGCGGCGACCAGCGGGCACGCCGAAGGCGCGCCGCGACGTCGGGCTCGTGGTCGAACTGCCCGAAGAACGGCCGCGCCGAGCCCCGCTGCCTCGGCGGCCAGCAGCACCGCCATCACCGCCGCACCGCCGTCGACCCACCAGTAGGGCACCGCCCAGCGGTCCTCGCCCCGACCGAGCCCGCTGCGGGCCTTGTCCGCCTGCGCGTCAGCGCGCCACGTAGCGCTCCGGTGCGACGTACCCGAGCACCAGCACCGGCGCGCGCAGCAGGCCCGGCCAGGGGAACGCCGAGCGGCGCTGCTCGGGCAGGGTGACGTCCCAGTACGCAGCGACGTCGTCGCCCTGCAGCACCACCAGATCCAGCGCATCGGTGTTGCCGGCGGCGGGACCCCGGAACGCGGCGCGCAGCACACGGTCCAGCACGGCCGCGTCGACCGGTGACGCGTCGAAGTCCCGGCACATCCGGCGGGAGGCCAGCACCTGGTCGAAGCTGGGCGAGGTGGGTGCGGAGCTGGCCTCGTCGGGCAGGCTCCGCCGGGGTGGACCGGTGCCGGTCACCCGTGCTTGAGGAGCTCCTCGGCCATGACCCACCCGCAGGTCACGATGCAGTCGCCACGGCTCGGCGTCGAGCACGGTCGAACTGGGCTGCGACGTCGACGTCGATCGACTCGGGCTTGAGCGACTCGTGGTCGAGCACGAGCGGCGGCGGCGCCGTCGCCGGTGATCGACGAAGGCCTGGTCGTCGTAGCGCTCGGCGTCGACGCCGAAGCGCTTGGCCAGGCGGCGGCCCCACGCACGCTCCTCGCCGGACGCCTTGTGGCCGGGGCGGGGCACGATGTCGGTCAGCAGCTTGAAGCCCTCGAACGCACCGGCGTCGCTCATCCGGGTGCCGAGCAGGACGTCCTCGTCCGGGAAGGCCATGAGCGCACGGCGGAAGTTGTCGCCGATGATCGCCCGCAGCACCGCGTCGCGCTTGGAGGTGCGCTTGACCGCAGCCACGCCCAGCAGGATGCACGGCGTGCCGCCGATGCGCTCCAGCGTCGAGAACGAGAACCCACGCAGGTGGTTGCCCTCCTTGACCAGGGTCACCAGCACCCACTCCTCGACCTGCTTCGAGAGCGTGCCGACCTCGTAGCAGTGGCCGCCGTCAGCACAGATGTCGGCCATCTCGGCCAACTCGGAGTCGCTGAGGGCGGTGCAGTCCTTGGTGGTGACCTCCAACGCCATGCACTGCTCCCCTGGATCAGGTCGAAAAATGCGGTCGCTACATTTCAGTCGACCCACCGCAGGGGTGCAAGCCGGGGCATCGGAGCACGGACCGGGGGCGCCGCTCAGAGCACCACGGACTCCTGGCCGAGCAGCGCGCGCAGCTCGCCCACCAGACCACTGCGCGTGCTCACGGTGTACTGCTCGGGCAGGCGCACCACCTGGCGGTCACCCAGCATGATGTACACCTCGGAATCGCCCGGGAAAGTCCAGGAACAGCTCCTTGAGCCGGCCGACGGTGTCGTCGGTGAGGCGGCTCGGCGACAGGTGCAGTCGCAGCGGCGGTTCGCCCTCGGCGAGCGGCTCGAAGAGCTCGATGTCGGTCGCGATCAGCTTCGGCGTGTCGTCCCGGCCGTCGACGCGGGCACCGAGGATGACGACGGTGTCGTCGGCGAGCAGGTGGCCGATCTCGGACATGGTACGCGGGAACACCATCACCTCGACCGAGCCCTGCAGGTCCTCCAGGGTGAAGACCGCCATCAGGTCGCCCTTCTTGGTCCACTTGCGCTGGAGGCCCGGTGATCACCCCGCCAACGGTCCGGCGGGAGCCGTCCTCGACCTCGGACAGCTCGCAGGACGCTGCAGTCGACCTTCTTGCGCAGGGCGGTCTCGGCGCCGAGCAGCGGGTGGTCCGACACGTAGAGGCCGAGCATCTCCTTCTCGAAGGTGAGCCGGACCTTCTTGTCGAAGTCCGATCGGCGGGATCGGCCACACGCTCGTCGAACGCCGGCGCTGGCGTCGTCGCCCTCGGCGAACAGCGACATGACGCCCATGTCGTGCTCCTTGCGGCGAGCCACGGTCTGATCGATGATCTGCTCGTAGACGCTCAACAGGCCCTGGCGGGGGTGCCCCATCGCGTCGAAAGATCCGGCCTTGATCAGCGACTCGATCGTCTTCTTGTTCAGCACCTGGGTGTTGACCCGCTGGCAGAAGTCGTAGAAGTCGGCGTAGGCGCCGCCCGACGTCGCGCTCGGCTCGACGATGTGCTCGACAAGGCCGGCACCGACGTTGCGCACCGGCGGAGAGGCCGAAGAGGATGCGCAGCTCCTCGGCTGCCGTCGTCGCGGCGGCGTGATCTCGGGGGTGAAGTCGCTCGGCCGAGCGGTTCACGTCGGGCACGACGACCTCGATGCCCATGACCCGGCACTCGGCCAGGTACACGGCTGCCTTCTCGAGGCTGGTCTTGACGCTGGTGAGCAACGCGGCCAGGTACTCGGCCGGGTAGTTCGCCTTGAGATAGGCGGTCTGGTAGCTGATGAACCCGTAGCCGTAGGCGTGGGACTTGTTGAACGCGTAGTCGGCGAAGGGTTCGATGATGTCGAACCAGGCGGTGCCCAGCTCCGCGCCGTAGCCGGTCGCCTCGCAGCCGTCGGTGAACTTGACCCGCTCCTTGGCGATGAGCTCCTTGTTCTTCTTCCCACAGGCCTTGCGGAGGTTGTCGGCCTCGGCGAGGGAGTAGCCGGCGAACTTCTGTGCGATCCGCATCATGGACTCCTGGTAGATCATGAGCCCGTAGGTGTCGCCCAGCACCTCCTTCGCGTCGTCGTGCTCGTAGTCGACCGGCTTGCGGCCGTTCTTGCGGTCCGCGTAGTCGTTGTGCATGTTCGCCGCCATCGGCCCCGGGCGGTAGAGGGCGACGAGCGCGGCCACGTCCTCGAACTCGGTCGGCGCGAGGGACCGCATGAGCGCGCGCATCGGGCGTCGACTCCAGCTGGAACACGCCGATCGAGTCACCGCGTGCCAGCAGGTCGTAGGTCGGCTGGTCGTCGAGCGCGGACGTCGTCGATGTCGACGTCGACCCCGCGGGTCGATCGGATCAGCTCGAGGGTGTCGGTGATGACGTCCAGGTTCCGCAGACCCAGGAAGTCCATCTTGAGGAGCCCCAGCTCCTCGACGCCGTGCATCTCGTACTGGGTGACGACCGGTGCGGCCTCGGGGTCCTTGCCGGCCTCGGGCTTGCGCTGGATCGGCAGGTAGTCGGTCAGCGGATCCTTGGTGATCACCACCGCGGCGGCGTGGATGCCGTCCTGACGGCGCAGTCCCTCCAGGCCGCGGGCCACCTCGATCACCTCGCGGGCATCGGGGTCCTCGGCGTACATCTGGCGGATGTCGGCGGCCATCTTGTAGCCGTCGGCGAACTTCGGGTGCTGCTCGAGGCATGCGTAGAGCGGTGTGTCACGCCCCATGACCAGGGGCGGCATGGCCTTGGCGACCCGGTCACCCACCGTGTACGGCTTGCCCAGCACGCGGGCGGCGTCGCGCACCGCGGCCCGTGCCTTGATCGTCGAGAACGTGACGATCTGAGCCACACGGTCGCGGCCGTAGCGCTCCGCGGCGTAGCGGATCATCTCGTCCCGGTAGCGCGAGTCGAAGTCCATGTCGATGTCGGGCATGGAGATGCGGCTCGGGTTCAGGAACCGCTCGAAGAGAAGGTCGTACTTGATGGGGTCCAGGTCCGTGATCCACAGCGTGTAGGCGACGGCGCACCCGGCGGCGGAGCCACGCCCGGGTCCCACCCGGATGGCGGAGTCACGCGCGTGCTTGATCAGGTCCCAGACGATCAGGAAGTACGACGAGAAGCCCATGTCGCCGATGACCTTGAGCTCGTAGTTGAGCCTGTCGACCACTTCGTCGGTCAGGTCGTTGCCCCATCGGCGCCGCGCACCCTCGAAGGTCAGGTGCGCCAGGTAGTCGGCATCGTCGGTGAACCCCTCGGGAAGCGGGAAGTTGGGCAGCAACGGCTTGCCGAACTCGATCTCGAGCTCGCACCGCTCGGCTATCCACAGCGAGTTGTCGCACGCCGTCTCGACCTCACGGAAGAGGTGGCGCATCTCGGCTGCCGTCTTCAGGTAGTGGTGGTCTCCGTGGAACTTGAAGCGGTCCGGGTCGCTCATGAGCGAGCCCGTCTGGACGCACAACAGGGCGTCGTGGGCCACGGCGTGGCCCTGCTCGACGTAGTGGCTGTCGTTCGTGGCCAACAGAGGCAGGCGGAGCCGCTTGGCGAGTCGGACCAGATCAGGGTTGGTGCGTGCCTGCTCGGGTATCCCGTGGTCCTGGATCTCGACGAACAGGTGGTCACGACCGAAGATGTCGAGCAGCCGACCGGCCTTCTCGCAAGCAGCGTCGTAACCCTGGTTCATCATCGACTGGAGGACGTGGCCGCCCAGGCAACCGGTGGTGACGATGAGCCCCTCGGAGTGGTCGGCCAGGATCTCCCAGTCGACCTTGGGCTTGCGGTAGTAGCCCTCCATGAACGCCCGCGACGAGAGCTGGATCAGGTTGCGATAGCCGGTCGCGTTCTCCACGAGTGTCGTCAGGTGGTAATAGGGCTTCTTGCCGCCCTCGGCGTCGCCACCCGAGTCGTCCATGCGTGCGCCGCGCAACTGGAGACGTTCGTCGCGGGCCTCGTGGGCCATGTAGAGCTCCGAACCGATGATCGGCTTGACGCCCTGGTTCCGGCACGCCTTGTAGAAGTCGAGGACCCCGTACATGTTGCCGTGGTCGGTGATGCCCATGGCCGGCTGACCGTCCTTGACCGCAGACGTGACGACGTCACCGATGCGGGCTGCACCGTCGAGCATCGAGTACTCGGTGTGCTGGTGCAGGTGGACGAAGGAATCCGCCACGACGAGCTCGCCTCCCAGGCGTCAGGCGACCACTGAAGGCCACGAGCGAACGGCACCGCTGCTAATCACAGTGGTGTCATTGGAGTATCACGCGCGTTCGGTCCCGGATCAGATGTAGCCGGGCCCGGGCCCGGCGGGACGCTGCATCTCGGGCAGCTGCTGACGCATTCCCTCGAGCTGCTGGCGGGCCGCCATCTGCTGTGCGACGAGGGTCGCCTGGATGCCGTGGAACAGCCCCTCTAGCCAGCCGACGAGCTGTGCCTGTGCCATTCGGAGCTCGGCTTCGCTCGGCGGTGAATCACCGGAGAAGTCGAACGAGAGGCTGTCCAGCTCCGCGCCCAGCTCCGGCGACAGCGCCGACTTGAGCTCGGCGACGCTGTTGGCGTGGATCCGGGCCAGCTGATCGCGGGTCGCGTCGTCGATGGACGTGTTGCGCGCCTCTTCGAGCAACTGCTTGACCATCGCGCCGATCCGGATGATCTTCGCCGGTGACTCGATGTCGGAGTCGCCGTCGCCGGGCTCCTGCTCGGGCCCGCCCACGCTCACGTCGTCGGGGGTCACCAGCTCGGGAGGCGCCTGGAGGTTGAGCTCAGCCGCTGCCCCGTTCGACGAGGCGTCGGTGCTCGGAAGGTCGGACATCGCGGCGATCCTAGGTGAACGCGGCCGAGTCAGCCGCGAGCGACCAACAGCGGCACGAGCACCTCGGCCGAGGTCAACGAACCGTGACGACCCTTGAGCAGGAAGGGGCCGGTGTCGTCGGGGTCCTCGAACGCGACCGGTTCGAATGGCACCAGGGCCACGTCACCCAACCTCGACAAGGGCCCGGGCAGGACCTTGGGCCCGAACCAGCACTCGTCGAGAACCTGCTCGAGCGACACGACCCAGGCCACGTCGCTGTGGTGCTCCGCCGCCACGCGCAAGAGGTCGCCGGCGCCGCCCGGTGCCGCGTGCAGCCACCGGAACCTGGCCTCGCCCGACTGGTGTGACACCAGCGACAAGACCTCTGGGTGTGGTGGGAAGACCCTGTCCCCCACGTCGACCTGACCGTGATCGGCGGTGATCACCAGAGCCACGCCGGGTGGGAGGCCCTGCACCATGTACTCGACCATGCGGTCGACGAAGACGAGCTCGGTGTCGTAGAAGTGGCTGAGCCCATACTCGTGGGCGACCTTGTCGATGCCGTCGTAGTAGGCGTAGACGAACGGCTCGCCCATCCTCAGATGGTGGGTGATCTCGGCGAGCATCGTCGACGGCATCCGGTAGGGCACGTGGCGGCAACCACCGAGGTGCGCCCGGGTGAACCCGGTGTCACGGAACTCGGCTCGCACCACGACCGGAGGTCGCTGGCCACCGAAGGCGACCGCGGACTGGATCGATTCGGGAGGGATCCGCTCGCGGGCATCACCCTTGGCGGTCGTCCAGCGCAGCACGTTGAGCACCTCGCGCTCGATCGCCATGCGGTAGCCGACGACCCCGTGCTCACCCGGGGTCAGACCGGTGGTGATCGACGTGAGCGCGGTGGCCGTTGTGGTCGGGGCGACGGTCGTTATCGGCGCCGCCTGCATCTCGGTCATCCCACGCAGGAGGTCACGCCTGTCCTGCATCTGCTCCCAGCCGAGGCCATCGAGCACGAGCATGACGATCTGCTCCGCGCCTGCCAGCCCCGCGGGGAACCACGCCGGCGGATCGTCGGGGTCGTCGACGAGCACATCGACCACACTCGCCGTGCATGCCCCTCCGTAGTCCGGCACCAACGGCTCGGGTCGCTGGGACACGTCCACCGTCGACTGCTGCTCTGCTGACATGACCTGCCTGCCCGATCGCCCCTGGAGCGCCCACCTGGTGCTCCTGAATCGTCCGGCTCCACGCTACCCACTCTCCGGAGCCGGATCGCAACATCTGTGACGCACCGGCCCGATCCCGGAGCCACCTACGATGACAGCGTGAAGGTGTCGACCAGGGGTGACTACGCGAGCCGTGCCCTGCTGTCGCTCGCGTTGCGTCACGGGGAAGGTCCGACCTCGGTGAGAGACATCGCCGAGCGCACCGGTCTGCCCCAGCCGTACCTGGAGCAGATCCTGCTCGCTCTGAAGGGTGCCGGGCTTGTCCGTTCCAAGCGAGGCGTCGGCGGCGGCTACGTCCTTGCACGCGACCCTGCCGAGATCACCCTCGCTCAGATCGTCTCCGCCGTGGACGGTCCGATCCAGGCGGGTGACTTCGGCCAGCCGCACACCGACGGATCCTGTGACCACGAGGGCCAGTGTGTGCTCCTCGCCATCTGGCACGATGTCGGCGGACACATGCGCGCCCTGCTCGAGGCGTACTCGCTGGCCGACCTGGCAGGGATCACCGAGGGCCGACGACCGTGGCCCGGCGAGACGACCAGCAGCCCCTGATCCAACTCGTCGCCGGCGACCAGCCTCGGGACGGCCCGCTCGGCCGGTCTGCTCAGGACAGCCGGTCGAGCACCGCCAGCAGGTCCGCAGGCAGAGGTGACTCGAACACGACGGTCTCGGAGGACCCCGGGTGTTCGAACGCCAACTGGCGGGCGTGCAGGAAGGGGCGGGAGACGACCAGGCTGTGGCGCACCCCGCCGTAGAGCGCGTCACCGACGACCGCGTGACCGATCGACGACAGGTGGACCCTGATCTGGTGTGTACGCCCGGTCTCGAGCTCGCAGGTGAGCAGCGCCGCCTCGACCGGGTGCTGGAAGGTCCGGTCCACCCTGTAGTGGGTGCGCGACTCGCGACCGTCGACGGCAACGGTCATGCGCAACGGGTCGCGGCGAGAGCGTCCGATCGGTGCGTCGACGACCCCCTGATGGTGTTCGGGATGGCGCCAGACGAGCGCCGAGTACACACGCTCGACGCTGTGGGTGGACAGCTGGTCGACCAGGTCGGTGTACGCATGCTGCGTGCGGGCCACCACGAGCAGACCCGACGTCCCGCGGTCCAAACGGTGCACCAGACCGGGACGGATCGGGTCGCCCACGTCGGCCAGTTCCGGGAATCGGGCGAGCAGGCCGTGTACGAGCGTGGAGCCGGAGTGCCCCGGGCCCGGGTGCACGACCAGCCCTGCTGGCTTGTCGATGACGATCACCTGATCGTCCTCGTGGACCACCGAGAACGCCACCGCGTCGTCGGCGACGACCTCGACCACCGGCTGCACGGGAGCTGAGTCCAGCTCGACGACCTGCCCAGCCGCGACCCTCATCGACGGCTTCACCACGACCTGGCCGTCGACGCGGACCTGTCCGGCGCCGACCAGGGACACTGCGATCGATCGCGAACAACCCGTTATGAGCGTCACCACACGGTCCACCCGTTCGCCGTCCAGCGCCTCGGGGATCTCCTCACGGGCGAAAGGCGCGTCCCGGTCCTTCACGCCGTCGTGCCGCGCTGATCTGGCAGATCGGCCGGATCAGGCTCTCCGGCATCACTCCCACCGTCGGTGGGGACCCTGGCGCTCAGGATCGCCAGGGCGATACCGCCGCACACCACCGCCATGTCCGCGACGTTCCAGACCGGCCACCACTGGACGTCGATGAAGTCGACCACCGCGCCCGACATGAACCCGGACGAGACCTCACCGGTGAACGGGTTCGTGGCGCCGACACGGGTGAGCCGGTCCACGATGTTGCCAAACGCCCCACCGGCCACGACACCGATCACGACCAGCTGGGCACGTGACTCCACCTTGCGGGCGATCACGAGGAGCACCGCGACGATTCCGAGCGCCACGAGCCCGATGATCGGTCCTGCCCCTGAGCCCCGCGAGAAGGCCATGCCCGTGTTGAACGCCAGTTTGAAGCGCAGGGTCCACACGACGTCGATGGCCGAACCATCGGAGAGCTGCTCCAGTGCCCACGCCTTGGACAGCTGGTCGACGACGAGGACGACGACAGCAGCTCCGAGGACCATCGCCCAGCGGTCGACAGGACGGATCGAACGACGCGCACGGCGCGGCGGATCGTTCGTGGCGTCCGGGTCAGACATCGCGCTGTCCGACTTCAGCGGAAGCTTCGGGTCTTGAACTCGACGCGTTCGCGGGCGTAGGGGATGGCACGCAGACGCTCCTTGGGGATCGGCTGCCCCGAGTACTCGCACACGCCGTAGGTACCGGCGTCGATGCGTCCGAGCGCAGCGTCGATCTCCTCGATGGTCGCTAGAGCAGCCGCTGCGCGGGCGAGGTCGAAGTCACGCTCGACAGCGAGCGTGTCCCCCTCGCCGGATTCGTCGTCGAACTGCACGTCGCCGGGTTCGCGGTCACGGGCCAGGGCGTCCGCCTCGGCCTTGAGGGCCTCTGCCTGGCTGGCGAGCGTCGCGCGCTCCTCCATCAACGCCGCTCGCTGTGCATCGAGGAAGGCCGCGTCGTAAGGGGACGGTCCTACCACCGGCCCCGAATGCTTCACCACGCTGGACTTCTTCGCCGGGGCCTTGGCCGGTGAGGTGCCAGCGGCAGCTGACTTCGAGTTCGGCGCGGCCTTTACGGGCGCGGCCTTCTTGACGGGCGCCGACTTGGCCGGTGCCGACCTTCTTGGCCGGTGCGGCCTTCTTGGCAGGTGCCGTCTTGGCGGTGCAGCCTTCTTCGCCGGGGCCTTGGACGCCGACTTGGCAGGTGCGGCCTTCTTCGCCGGAGCCTTCGTCGCCGGAGTCTTCTTCGCAGCCGGAGTCTTCTTCGCAGCGGGAGTCTTCTTCACAGCGGGAGCCTTCTTCGCCGGGGCCTTCGCTGCTGTCTTCTCTGGCCGCTGCAGCGGTCTTGGCTGGTGTCGCCTTCTTGGTTGACGGTGCGGGGCGCTTGGTCGCCATCTGGTTCTCCTCCCCCACCGCCGGCGTGCTACCCCGGCGGATGAGTTGGAGAACCCTAGCCGCGGCGTACCACGGCGTCAGTGAGCGCGCTGAGTCGACTGCGACGAGGCACACGCCGGAAGCCCGACCGGGTCAGCGACGCCAGCCGAACCGGCGCTGGCGTGAGTCGGTGGCGCCTTCGAAGAATGCGGTCATGGCGTCGTCCTCGTCGACGGTGACGGCCTCGTTGACAGCGCTGTCCAGCTCCTCCATGAACCGATCACGCTGTGGCAGGTCCGCCTGATCGACCGCTGCGGTCGGCCGGTCGATCTGCACGCTCCGGTCCTCGGCGCCGGAACCGGTATCGGGACCGGCGTCCATCGCCGATTCGACCTGCGACCAGCTACCCGGGCCCCACTCGTCGGTGGAGTGCACCTGATCGGAGGTGGTCGACTGCGACGTCAGGTCGACGTACTGCGCCTCGTCGAGAACCGCGGTGTCGGCGATGACAGCTGTCGCCGTTCCACCGCCGTCGGCGCTCGCGTGCCCGGTCGAGGCCCCAGCCCGGGCCGACGGCTCCGCCGCCCCGGCAGCTTCCGGAGCGGGCGCGTCGATTCGCTCGGCGGCGTCGGCCTCGACGAGGTCGACGTCGGCCACGGCCTCGGCCTCGGGGCGGTTCGCGTCGCCGGACGGCACGACGGGATCGGCCGATACGAGGACCTCGTCGGGTGTCATGGACATGGTCGGTCGAGCACCGAGGCGGGCCGGGTCACCGGCAAGGTCGACCAGCTCCTGGGCGGTGCGACCCAACTCTTCTCGGTACCCGGCCAGACGGGACTCGAGTTGGTTGATCACATCGGCGAGCTGCACACGACGGGCCTCGAGGCCGCGCACCTCCTCCAGCACCGCTGATCGACGGTCCGCGTACTCGGCCTCAGCCTGGTCGTTGGCCCGCCGGATCAGCTCGACCGCCTCGGCGTTGGCCTCGTTGAGCTGACGCTGGGCACGGTTCTGGGAGTCCTCGAGCAGCGCCTGCGCCTGGCCACGGGCTTCGTTGACGGTCGCATCAGCGGTCCGCTTGGCCATCAGGAGGGTCTTGGCGGCCTCGTTGACCTCGGCCTCCTCGTTCTGGCGCACCGCCGCAGCAGTGGCCGCGGCGGCACCGCTGGCGGCCTCGGCAGCGCTGCGCTCCACCTGCTGGACACGTTGCTCGGCCGCCTCGGCCCGGGAGCGAGCCTCGGCCACCACCGCGTCGGCCTGCGACAGGCGCGACTCGGCGTGGGCCGCGCGTTCCTCGGTGTGACGGGTCCTGGCGAGGAGCTGCGCCAGCGCCGTGCCGGTCTGCTCCAGGAAGGTCTCGACTTCTTCGATGTCGTAGCCCTTGCGACGCTCGGTGAACTCGGTCTTCTCGAACAGTTCCGGGGTCAACTCCATGACGCGCATCGTAGTCCCCGGGGACGCCCGTTCCGGGATTCCCCTGGGGTGGTCACCTACTGGTCCGGCTCAGGGTCCGCAGATGAGAGAGCGCACGACCGTGATGCCGATCAGCAGCACTATCGGCGAGAGGTCCATGGCCGCCGCTCCCAGCCGGACGGGCGGCAGGATCCGCCGCAACGGCCCCAGCGCCCACTCGGTCGTGTTGAACGTGAAGCGCTGGACAGTCATGAACAGCCCCTCGCTGGCGGGGAACCAGCTGAGGACTATGCGCACGAAGATCAGGATCACAAAGAGTTGGAGTGCCCAACAGATGATCTCGGCCACGGATCGGCGTCAGCGCTCGTCGTCGCCCAAGCGACCCTCGCGCAAGCGGCGGCGGTCGTCGTCGGAGACCTGCGCTCCGCGGGGTGTCAGCAGGAATACCTGGTCGGCGACGCGCTCCATGTCCCCTTCGAGCCCGTAGCAGAGCCCGCTGGCGAAATCGATCAGGCGTCGTGACAGATCGCGGTCGACTCCTTGGAGGTTGACGATCACGGGTTGGTCCCGCTTGAAGCGATCGGCCACCTGCTGCACGTCGTTGAACCCGGTCGGCGACACGACGTGCGGCTTCGACGCTGTGGGCAACGGGCGGACCACACCACGCTGCTCGCCCTCGGTGGTCGGGGCGTTGATCACGCGGACACCACCGTCGCCCTCGTCGTTCTCGTCACCCCGCGGCGACGGCATGGGGCGAACGGTCGAACTGGCACTGCGCTGTGCCTGACCCCGTCCCCGGGCCGACGCCACCGGCGCATCGTCGTAGTACTCCTCGTCGTCGTCGAGGTACTCGTCGTCCGGGTCTCCGTACTCGTCCTCGTAGTAGGGCTCGGAATCGAGCCCCAACCAGGTACGGGTATTTTTCATCCAGTTCGACATGCAGCACTCCTCGGCCGGGAGTGTAGTTCCGACGATGTTGCAGCGCGCGCTCGTCGGGTCGATGCTCCGACGAAGACCACGACCGCTACCCGAACCCCCCGCCCGGAGGCGGGGTCATCCAGGTGATCGCAGCCTGTCGACCGCGGTCGCCGCGAGCCCGCCAGGAGAAGTAGCGCTCGTCGTCGGCGGTGCAGGGCGGCGTGGGCGTGGGATGGGCCGGGCCCGCAGATTCGTAGGGCTCTGCGCCGCAGGCGGTCAGCGCCGATGACACCCCCGCGCGCAGGTCGAACGCGACGCGACCGTCGAGGGTCCGTGACCGCACCCGCTCACCGAACCTGGCGGCGAGCCGGTCCAGCTCGACAGGTGAGAACTCGTAGTGGTCCGCCGAGATGCAGGGCCCGAGCATCCAACGGATCGCAGTTGCCCCGAGCTCGTGCATCGCGGAGACCGTCGCTTCGAGCACCCCCGCTTCGAGCCCGCGCCAGCCGGCGTGCGCGGCACCGATGACTCGACGGCCGGGACCTTCACTGCGCAGGAGCACCCCGGCGCAGTCCGCGGTGTGCACCGCGAGCGTCGCACCGACCACGTCGGTGACTGCCGCGTCGGCATCGACTCCGGCGTGTTCGCCGGGCGAGCGCACGACCACGACCCGCGCGCCGTGGACCTGGTTCAACCATGTCCACGGCACGGGAGCGATCGCCGCGCGCCTGGGTTCCAGCTCGTCGGGGGTGAGCCCCACGAAGAGGTCGCCGTCGCGACGGTCGGTGAAGCGGGTGTGGACGCTCAGCCGGTCGTCACTTCAGGAAGGACGGGACGTCGAAGTCGTCGTCGCCGTCGAAGAGCGATTCGTCCTCGTCGTCGGAGTCGGCGAACACGTCTGTGATCACGCTCGTGCGCGACTCCGGTGCCGGAGTCGCTGCGGCCGTTTCGGCACGCCTCGGCGACTTCGACTCGTCCCAGCGTTCGAATCCCGCCGCGACGACCGTGATCCGAACCTCGTCGCCCATCTCGTCGTCGATCACTGCGCCGAAGATGATGTTGGCCTCCGGGTGGGCGACCTCGTGGATGACCGATGCCGCCTCGTTGACCTCGAACAGCGTCAGGTCGCTCCCGCCGGAGATGTTCAACAGGATGCCGCGGGCGCCGTCGATTGCGGCCTCGAGCAGCGGCGAGGAGATCGCGTGCCGGGCGGCGTGCAGCGAACGGCCCTCGCCCGTCGCGTAGCCGACTCCCATGAGCGCGCTGACCAGCGTCGCTCATGATCATCCGTACGTCGGCGAAGTCGGTGTTGATCAGACCGGGAGTGGTGATCAGGTCGGTGATTCCCTGCACCCCCTGGAGCAGGACCTCGTCGGCCATCTTGAAGGCGTTGAGCACCGAGGTCTTCTCGTTGGCGACGGTCAACAGACGGTCGTTGGGGATGACGATCTGTGTATCGACCTTCTCCTTGAGCGTGCCGATGCCCTGATCGGCCTGGACGGAGCGGCGCCGGCCCTCGAAGACGAACGGCCGGGTCACCACGGCGATGGTCAACGCCCCCTGGCTCTTGGCGATCTCGGCCACCACCGGGGCGGCCCCTGTCCCGGTGCCACCGCCTTCGCCTGCGGTGACGAAGACCATGTCGGCACCTCGCAGGACCTCTTCGATCTCGGAGCGGTGATCTTCCGCGGCCTGCCGGCCCACGTCGGGGTCCGAGCCGGCGCCGAGTCCCCTGGTCAGCTCACGGCCGATGTCGAGCTTGATGTCGGCATCGCTCATCAGCAACGCCTGCGCGTCGGTGTTGATGGCGATGAACTCGACGCCCTTCAGGCCCGCGTCGATCATGCGGTTGACGGCGTTGCAGCCGCCACCACCTATGCCGACCACCTTTATGACGGCCAGATAGTTCTGTGGGTTGTGGGCCATGGGTATCAGCCACCTCCAGGAGCCGGGGCGGCGATGCTCCCGGGTGTTGGGCACAGCACGAGCCCCACCAGCGACCGTGCAGGGGTGAACCTGGGGTCGAGGTGGAGCAGCGATGAACCTCGTGTGGACCGTGAGACTACGACGTGTGGTCCAGCGCTATCAATGATCACCGGTCTTCTCCGGTTCCGGCACCGTCCTGGGCGTGCTCGGACTGTGCGGAACCGCTGCCCTTCACGACCTCGGTGGGAGCAGGGGTGGCACAGCCGGAGCGGCGACTGGCGGTCACCAGATCGGGCTGTCTCACATCGACCACGTCCAGGCAGTCCTGGATCACCCGGGTCAGGAACGCATGGGTCGCGGCGATCTTGGCGGGCACGTCCTCGACGGGTCCGAACAGCACGCTCGCGTCGTCAGCGAGGTGGAAGGTCAGACCTCCCGACCCGTCGACGCTGGCTGACCCCAACGTGGTGCGCAGCACGTCGGGAATGCGGGAGAAGACACCGACCGCGGCACGTGGGCCCTCGGCCAGGGGCTCGCCCTCGATCAGCTCGACACCACCCACTTCCAGAAGGGGCAGGTCACCCAAGTCGCCCAGCCCGTCCGGCAGGACACGTCCGGAGCGTGACACCACTCGTTCGACCTCACCCGAGCGCACCAGGACCAGTGGAACCTCTTCGACCACGTCGATGTGGATCGTCGACGGCCACTCCCGGACGACCCTGGCGCCTGACACCATCGGCAGATCACGGAGCCCGTCGCGGGCAACCGCCAGGTCGGCGGTGAGCATCTGGTCGCCGATCTCCAGCCCCGACGCGCTGAGCACCTTCTCCTCACTCAGGCGCTCCAGACCGGTCACGCGGACATGGTCCACGTCAGTGAGAGGCGAGCCGAGTGTCGCCACCACCGCAGCGATCAGAGCGACGACGCACACTGCGGCGATCACCCGTCGGCGCGTCCGGCGGCGGCGCTCCTCGAGCACCCGCCTCCGCCGCTCGACCAGACGCGGCTCGACCTGGCTCCGCACGACCTGGTGCTTCGGAGATGCCTGACGCTTCGGAGATGCCTGACGCTTCGGAGATGCCTTGCGGTCCTTGGTGGCCGGCATCAGCTGTCGTCACCTGTCGGAATCGGAGCGGTCAGGTCCGCCAGGACGTCGTCGGTGAAGCCGACCAGGACCGTCTCGGGGTGCAGTTGGACCCCTGAACGTCGAGCGACCAGCCGGCGGACCGAGACCATCACCCGGGCGATGTCGTCGGCGGATCCGGCGGCGTCGGCCTGGATGAAGTTGGCGTGCTTGTCCGACACCGCGGCGCTGCCGATGCGCAGCCCACGGGCTCCGGACTCGTCGATGAGACGCCCCGCGGAGTCACCGGCCGGGTTGGTGAAGACCGAACCGGCGTTCTGTCCACCGGGCTGGTGCTCCCTGCGCCAACGGACGATCTCACCCAGCAGGGCCTCACGCTCAGCCGGGTCCTCGGCCACCCGGAGCTGCAGCTGCGCCTCGACGACGACCTCGGACCGGCGCAACCGTGAACTTCGGTACCCGAGTTCCAGCGCCGCAGCCTCCATCCGGACATCTTCGCCGGTCAGCACATCGATCACGCGGACCCCGACGAGGCTCGCGGCGATGTCTGATCCGTGTCCGCCCGCGTTCATCCTGACCGCACCACCGAGCGTTCCAGGAACACCAACTGCCCATTCGAAGCCGCTCAATCCGGCCGACACGGTCCGACGCGCGAGGACCGGAAGGAGCGTCGCCCCACCGGCACTGACCTTGTCGCCGAGGATCCGGACGTCGGTGAACGCCTCGCCGAGCTGCAGCACCAGCGCGTCCGCGCCCCTGTCGGCCACGAGCATGTTCGATCCGCGCCCGACGACGAGCACGTCATCGCCGCGGAGCGTCGCCAACGGGGCCAGCGACGAACCGATGCGAACGAGTTCGCCAGGATCCAGGACCTCGACGAAGCGCCTCGCCGGGCCACCGACGCGGTAGGTGGTCAGCGGACCGAGCGGGTGGTCCCGCTCGAGCCGATCCCCCAGGAAAGACAGTGCTACGTCGATCCGGTCGAGATCCGCTGCGGTGAGCGTCACGAGCCCTTCACCGCCATCCGGGCGATCACCAGGTCGGCAACGGTCGTCACGTCCCCGGCACCGATCGTCATGCACAGGTCCCCCGCCCGGAGCTCGTCGACCAGGCAGTCGACGACCGTGTCCAGGTCGGCGCACCATCGCAGGTCGATAGAGGCGTCGGCAGCCCGGACCGCGTCGACCAGCAGCGAACCACTCACACCCGGTCGCGGCGTCTCACCTGCCGGATAGATCTCGCTCAACAGGAGCAGGTCCGCATCGCCGAAGCATCCGGCGAAGTCCGCCCAGAGTGCCTCGGTGCGCGAGTACCGGTGAGGCTGGAACACCGCGACCACCCGGTCCCATCCCCCGCTGCGGCCAGCGGCCAGCGCCGCGCGCACCTCGGTGGGCAGGTGGGCGTAGTCGTCGACGAAGTCGATTCCGTTCACCGATCCCCGGCGTTCGAACCGACGGGCGGCTCCGGTGAAGCCCGCCAGTCCGCCTGCCGCCGCCCGCAGATCTGCACCGACCTCGGCGACCACGGCGAGCGCCCCGGTCGCGTTGAGGGCGTTGTGGAGCCCGGGAACCCCGAGCTCCACCGGTACCGACCCGGAGGTGCCGACCATGGTCCAGCGCGAGCCCTTGGGCCCGAGCACCAGGTCCTCGATCCTGTGGTCGGCCGACCCATCGATGCCGTACGAGACAGAACCGTGCGAACGCCCGATCCGGGCAGCTTCGGGGTCATCGGCACACACCACCCGCGGCCCGTCGGTACCGCCCAGGAAGTCGGCGAAACCCTGCCGGAGCTCGTCCCAACCTCCCCAGAACTCCAGGTGGTCCGGCTCGATGTTGGTCACCAGTGCTGCCGCACGCGGGCCGGCCATGAAGCTGGCGTCGGACTCGTCGGCCTCGAGCACGAACCACCGCCCGGACCCGGAAGCCGCAGCGGCCCCGAGCACCGGTACCTCCGCGCCGATCAGGTAGGACGGATCCTCGCCAGCTGCGACCAGGGCCGTCGCGAGCATGGACGTGGTGGTGGTCTTGCCGTGTGTGCCGGAGACCGACAGGAACGGCTGACGCACGGCGAAGGACGGCAGCAGGTCGATACGGCGCAGGACCGGCACACCTCGTTCGAGCGCCGCGGTCACCTCGGGATTGTCCGCTCCCACTGCACTCGACACGACGACCAGTTCGGCATCACCGAGGTGACCGGCATCATGGCCGACGTGGACCTCCACCCCCTTGCCAGCGAGCTTGTCGAGTACCGGCCCTGATGCCCGGTCCGAGCCAGACACCCGGTGCCCCTGCTCGGCCAGGACCGTCGCGATAGCCGACATCCCCGCACCACCGACCGCCACGACGTGGATCCGGCGCGGAACTCCCAGATCGACCGGCTCGGCCAGCCCGGCGGGCTGCAGCGGGTCGGCAGTCACGACCGTGGCCCTCGACCGCGGGACGCGGCTGCCTCGACCAGATCCGCGACCGCCCCGGCCGCTTCGGGGTGTCCGACGGATCGAGCGGCGACGGCCATCGCCGACAGCCCGTCCTGGCCGGTCGACAGGATCTTGTCGACCTCTGCCACGAGCCGGTCGGCCTCGAGCTCGTCGTCGGGGAGGAGAACCGCGGCCCCCGCCCCCACCAGCGAAGCGGCGTTGGCCCGCTGGTGGTCGCGGGTCGCGATCGGCAGGGGGATCAGCACGGCTGGCACCCCGATGACAGCCAACTCGGCCACCGTCGTGCCGCCTGAACGGCACACGACCAGATCGGCGGCCACGAGAGCCAGATCCATCCTCGCCTCGTATCGGACCGGCTGGTACACGAGCCGGCCCGGGTCGAGCGTCGGACGCTCGTTCCAGTCACGCGCTCCGACCACGTGGTGGATCGCCAGGTCGTCACGATCGGACCAGCGCCCGACGGCTTCCTGAACCGCGGTGTTCAGCCGTCGCGGCGCCGAGCGAGCCGGCGAAGACCACCACGACGGTGCGGTCGAGCGGAAGGCCGAGCTCACGGCGTGCCGCGGCGCGGTCGAACGTGCGAGCGGCCTCGAGCATCTCGTCACGCACCGGGTTCCCGGTGACGATGGCGTTCGGGAGGTCGGTCTCGGGGAACGGCACCGCGGAGGCTCGGGCGAACCTTGCGACGAGCCGATTGGCTGCACCGGCGCGTGCGTTCTGTTCGGCCACCACCAGCGGGATGCGCCAGAGGACCGCGGCGATCGCGACCGCGGCGGAAGCGAATCCCCCGAGGGTGAGAACGACCTTCGGGCGTCGTCGACGGACCAGGACAACCGCTTGGAACATCGCGCGCACGAGTCCGACGACCGCTCCTATGTTGGCCATGGTGAGCTTGCGCTGCACACCGCGACCGGGGAGCAGGGTGATGCCGAATCCGGCTGCCGGCACGAGCTCCGCCTCGATGCCCCGGCTCGCTCCGACGAAGTGGATCTCGTCGCGGGAGTGGCCGCGCTCGACGAGCTCGCGGGACACCGCCAGTCCCGGAAGGAGGTGCCCTGCGGTACCACCACCGGCGATCACAGCCCAGGTCGGAGCGGGCGAATCGGACGTCATCGGTCGTGGGCGACCGACATGAGCACGCCGACCCCCACCAGGCACATGACCAGGGACGACCCGCCGTAAGACACGAAGGGCAACGTTATTCCCTTCGTCGGGAGCGCTCCGACAGTCACACCTATGTTGATGAGTGCCTGCACGCCGATCCATGCCGTGATGCCGAAGGCCACCAGTCGCCCGAACTCCGTCCGGGTGCGCAGGGCGATGCGCACACCGGCTCCGATGAACGCGATGAACGCCCCGAGCACCACTAGCGAGCCGACCAGGCCGAGCTCCTCGCCGATGATCGCAAGGATGAAGTCCGAGTCCGCGAACGGCAGGTAGCCCCATTTGGCGCGGGAGTTGCCGGGACCGTTGCCCCACAGCCCGCCCGACGCGAAGCCGATCTGCGATTGGAGCAGCTGCCACCCTTCTTTGGCCTGGTGCTGCTCGGGATTCAGGAAGGCGCCGATGCGCTTCAGGCGGAACCCCTGACCGGCCACCAGGAACAGAACCGCTGCTGCCCCGCCCGCGGCTGTCAGGATCCCCACCTGACGGCCGGGCACTCCCGCCAGGAACAGCATGGTCACGACAATCACACCGAGCAGCATGGTCGTGCCCATGTCGTCGCCTGCCATGACCATCGCGGCGGCGAAAGCAGTGACCACCAGAACCGGCTTGAGCAGGTCGGGAGATCCGATGTCACGATGACGGACATCGAGGTACCTCGCGAGCCACAGGATCAGGGCGAGCTTCAGCAGGTCCGAGGGCTGACCGGTCATCACCCCGAGACCCACCCAGCGGGTTGCACCGTTCACCGACACGGCGAAGGGCAGCGCAGGTCCGCCGAACGTCCTGATGAGCACGTCGAGTGCCAGCATCGCCTGCAAGGCGACCGCGGCGAGCATCAGCGGCACTGCGATCCGGTCCCGCCAGGTACTCACCGGTATGCGTGACGCCAGCAGTGCCGCGCCGACCCCGAGAACCATGAAGACGGCCTGGCGACTCACCACCGCCCAGCTCGAGGACCCTCCTTGTACCGAGGCGACCGACGAGGCCGAGAAGACCATCACCAGACCCAGCATGCACAGGACGCCGACGGCCCCGAGCAGCACCGACTCCGCTGTCGGTCCAGGTGACACCTCTTCGACTCTGGCCCGAGCGCCACTGCGGGTGCTGGGTGTCCGCCTGGCAGAGCCACTGCGGCTGCTGGTGCTGCTGGTGCTGCGGCCTGCCGCCCGCTTGGCTGGTGGACGTCGCGTCGTCGTGCTCACGACCCGTCTCCCAGCACCAGGTCGCGCACGCAGGCCACGAAGTCGTCGCCGCGCTCACCGTAGGAGCGGTACCAGTCGAACGAGGCACACGCAGGCGAGAGCAGCACCGTGTCGCCTACGCCCGCCAGCGTCGCCGCAGCCCGTACCGCGTCGGCCATTGACTCGGCTGTGACCGAGGTGACGTCGGGGAACGCGGCGACGACTTCGTCCGCTGCTTCACCGATGCCGACCACGCCACGGAGGCGGTCGGACACCGCACCGAGCGCTCTCAGGTCGAGGCCCTTGTTGCGGCCACCGGCGATCAGCACGACCGATTGGAAGCCACGCACTGCAGCCACGGTGGCATGTGGGGCGGTCGCCTTCGAGTCGTCGAACCACCTCACGCCGTCTCTCTCGCCGACCAGCTGGACCCGGTGCGACAGACCTGCGAAGTTCCTGATCGCCCGGCGGACACCGTGCAGGTCGGCTCCGCCTGCGAGTGCCGTGGCAGCCGCGGCGAGAACGTTCGAGCGATCGTGCGGCAAGGAGCTCCAGAGCTCGTCCACCCGTGCCAGCTCGAGGTCTCCTGGCCCCACCAGCAGTCCGTCCTGCTCGCGGTAGTCGACCGGCGCCCCGCTCGGATCAGGGCCCAGTCCATAGCGCACGACCCGAGGGGAATCGGGACCGGTCGGGGCAGCCGCGGCGACGACGACGTCGTCGACGTTGACGACCGCGACATCGCCGCTGACCTGGTCGGACCAGATCCTCGCCTTGGCGTCGCGATAGGCGTCCAGGGAGTCGTGCACGTCCAGATGGTCCGGCGCGAAGTTCAGCCAGGTGGCGACCCGCGGTTCGAAGTGCCGGCTCTGGGCGAGCCGGAACGACGACGCCTCGACGACGAACACGTCGGTCGCGGGGTCGTCGATCGCGGCGACGAGCGGAACCTCGGTGTTGCCGACCGCGGCACTGCACACCCCCGAGGCGTCGAGCATGGCGTCGACGAGGGTGGTCACCGTGGTCTTGCCGTTGGTCCCGGTTATCGCCAGGACCGGCCGGTCGTCCCACGCGGCGGCCAGGTCGAACTCGCTGAGCACTGCCACTCCGGCGGAGCGGGCAAACGCGAACAGCGGATGTGACTCGGCCAGGCCCGGGGTGGGGACCACGGCGTCCACGCGCCCCATGACGTCGTCCCATTCGATCGGCTGGGCGAGAACCTCGACTTGCGCGCCGGCGACAGCCGCGCCGCCGATCTCCGCGGCGAGCGCGTCCCGGCGTACAGGGTCGCCGTCGTCGCTGAGCACCACATCCCTACCGCGCCTGACCAGTGCCGCGGCGACGGCCATGTTGGTAACCCCGAGCCCGTGCACCAGGAAACGGCGCTCCGCCAACCTGTCGGGTGACGTGCCGGCGAGCTGGTGGGTGTCGTGGGAGTCGGGGCGCGAGTCCAGGGGGGTTGGGTCGCCGGTCATCCCAGGCCTCCCCCACGGATGAACTCACGGTAGAAGATGCCCAGACCGAACGCTGTGCACGCTCCCGTCACCATCCAGAGCCGGATGATCACGGTGGTCTCGGGCCAACCCTTGAGCTCGAAGTGGTGATGGATGGGGGCCATCTTGAAGATGCGTCGACCGAAGATGCGGAAACTGGCGACCTGCAGGATGACCGAGACCGTCTCGAGCACGAAGACCAGGCCGAGGATCGGCAGGAGCAGTGCCGTCGACGAGCTCAGCGCCAGTGCTGCCAACGCCATGCCGATAGCCAGCGACCCGGTGTCGCCCATGAAGATCTGCGCGGGTGCGGCGTTCCACCACAGGAACCCGGCGCACGCTCCCATCATCGCGGCCGCAACCACGGCGAGGTCGAGACCGACGTTGATACCGAAGAACGCCGAGTAGCGGAAGATCGAGTAGCCGATCACGACGTAGCCGGCGAACACCAGCGCCGCGGACCCGGCCGCCAGTCCGTCGAGCCCGTCGGTCAGGTTCACGGCGTTGGTCGCCGCCGCGATCAGCAGGATCGCCCAGAGCGCCCATCCGATCCGACCCAGCTCCCATCCCATGTCGTTCCACTTGACGAAGCTGATCGTCGTGTGGACGTTGGTCCGCGCGAGCATCATCACCACGAACAGGACAGCGACGGTGAGCAGGCCGAACATCTTGGCCCGCTTGGACAGGCCGAGGTTGCGTTCGTTGGTGACCTTGATCCAGTCGTCGAGCAGTCCGACGACGCCGGCGCCGCTGATCGCCAGCATCGCGGCGATGCCGGTCCATGTGAAGACTCCGTCGTACAGGTTCGAGACCAGGTACCCGGCCAGCGAGCCGGCGACGATCGCGATCCCGCCCATCGTCGGGGTCCCGGCCTTGACCATGTGCCCTTCGGGTACATCCTCGTGGATCGGCTGTCCGATGCGGCGCCGGGTCAACACGACGATGAGCATCTTGGTGCCACCCAACGACACGACGGTGGCTATCCCCACCGCGAGCAGGAGGCGGATCATTCGCCCGCCCCTATGTCGTGGATCGCGGCGCGCACCTCGGCGCGGTCGTCAAAGGGCAGGGTCCGGTCGGCGAACACCTGGCCCTGTTCGTGACCCTTGCCGGCTATGACCACGACGTCATCGGGGCCTGCAGATGCGAGCGCGGACCTGATCGCGGCCGCGCGGTCCATCTCGATCTCGTGAGGACCTGAGACTCCGGTGATGATCTCGCGCACGATCGCCGCGGGGTCCTCGCTGCGCGGGTTGTCGTTGGTGAGCACCACGCGGTCGGCCAACTCCGATGCCACCCTTCCCATCATCGGCCGCTTGGACCGGTCCCGCTCACCGCCGCACCCGAACACGACGACAACTTTTCCACGCGCGCCGGCCAGCTCCCGCGATGCTCCCAGGATCTGCTCCAGCGCATCCGGGGTGTGCGCGTAGTCGACGACCGCCATGGCGCCACCAGCGAGCTCGAAGGTCTCGAAGCGACCGGGCACCGGCGACAGCGCGGCCAGACCAGCCGCGACAGCGGCAGGCTCCACACCCAGCAAGGCGCACGCCTCGGCCGCCAGCAGCGCGTTGGCAACGTTGTGACGCCCGTGCATCGGCACGAGAAGGTCCACGCCGTTCCAGCGGAACCGGCTGCCCGAACGTGTGACGACCAGGTCCTCGGCGTCTGACATGGACACGCGACGAACCGGGATCTCCGACGCGTCCACGAGCAGACGCCCGTGGAGGTCGTCGACGAAGATGACCCCGACCTGCGCCCTGCCCGGCTCGAACAGGCGCGCCTTGGCGGCGAAGTACGCCTCGGGTGTGCTGTGGAAGTCAAGATGGTCGGTGCCCAGGTTGGTGAACACGGCGACCGCGAAGTCGACGGCATCGACCCTGTGCATCGACAGGGCATGCGACGAGACCTCCATGGCGACCGTGTCGACTCCGTCGGCCAGCATCGAGGCGAGCTGGCGTTGGAGGTCGGGGGCCTCTGGGGTGGTCCGGGCACCGGTGAGAGTGCCGATGGACGCCGGCTTGCGGCCCGCGCCGACCATGATCGCCTCGATCATCGACACGACGGTCGTCTTGCCGTTCGTGCCGGTCACACCCACGACGTCGAGGGACGCGGACGGGGAACCGTGCACGTGGGCTGCTGCGACCGCCATGGCCGGGCGGACGTCGTCCACGATGAGCGCAGGCGCCGGCGTCGACAGCTCACGCTCGCAGAGCAACGCCACCGCACCGACGCGGACAGCCTCATCGGCATGGTCGTGGCCGTCGTCGCGCTCGCCCTTCACACAACAGAACAGTGAGCCCGACGCCACCGAGCGCGAGTCCATGACGACGTCGTGAACCTCGATCGTCGGGTCTCCGACGAGGCGTCCGTCGAGCAGCTCTGCGAGGCGCCCCAGCGAGGCCATCAAGGCCTCCCGCCACCGCGGGAGGCACCGTCTGTCGTCGGCGTCGAAGCAGGGGTTGCTCGCAGCAGTCCGGACGTCGCCGGGTCGTCGGGAGCCCCGGAAGGGGCGATGCCCAGCTCACGGATCGACAGCTTCGCAAGCTCGCTGAAGATCGGTCCGGCGGCGGTCGCGCCGGTGAGCCCCGGAGTGGAATCCTCGATGATGACGGTGATCGCCACCTCTGGGCGATCTGCTGGGAAGTACCCGGTGAACGTCGCTACGTAGTGGTAGATGCCGTCGATCCACCGGTATGCGTCCTTGCGGTCCACACGCTCGGGACTGACCATGCGTGACGTGCCGGTCTTCGCCGCCACCTGGTAGCCGGGCAGGTTGAGCGCCTTGCCTGTGCCCTCACGCACCACTTCCTGGAGCATCGACGACACCTCCCGGGCCGCTCGCTGCGAGATCACCTGCCGATCGGGGCGAGCGTCGACCTCGGTCCGGGTACCGCCGGGTGACACGACCGAGTCGACCAGACGCGGAGCGACGTAGTGGCCGTCGTTGGCGATCACGTTGTACGCAGACCACAGCTGCAACGCCGTGGCGCTCTGGTGCGTCCCGATCGCGGACGCGGCCAGGTCCGGCTCGGTCCACACACCGACGTCCGGCAGGAGTCCGGCGGACTCGGCCGGATGACCGATACCGGTGACGCTCCCGAACCCGAACCCGACGAGCGCCTCGTACAGGGCGTCCTTGCCCAGTGCCTGGGCGATCTTGATCGTGCCCACGTTCGACGACTCCGCGAGGATCTGGCTCACACGCATCGGCTCGGTGGCGTGCTCCTCGGAATCGGAGAACGTCCGATCGTCGACGACCAGGCGCCAGGGCACCTCGATCTCGGTGCCCGAGTCGACCTGGCCCGATTCGACCGCTGCGGCCACCGTCACCAGCTTGAAGACCGAACCCGCCTGGTAGGCGTTGGACAGAGCGATGGGACCGCTGGAGAGACCGACCTTGCCGGTCTTCTCGTCACGCTCGACGGACGCGGCGGCGAGGACCTCACCTGTCGACGGACGTCCGATGATCGCCACCCCGCGCACACCACCGGCGACCTCGGTCCCGGCTGCAACCACACGCTCGGCCTCGTACTGGAGGGTGCGATCCAGGGTCAGTTGTACGTCGGAACCCACCGACGGCTGTTCGACCAGGCGTTCGGCTCCGGCGATCGTCGCTCCCCCCGCACCGAACTCGACCACCTTGCGGCCGGGACTCCCGCGCAGCTGCTCGTCGTAGGCACGTTCGACACCGGCGAGCTCACCCGGTCCGTCGGGCCCGACGTTGCCGATCAACCGCAACGCCGAGTCGCCTGCCGGGTGGACGCGTTCGGTCGACTCCTCGAGGATCAGCACATCGTCGATGCCGGCATCGGAGAGCATCTCGGCCGCGGCTCGCGCATCTTCTTCACGCACCGTCTCGGCGAGGCGGACCCAGGGATCATCCGGCTCGGAGCGCAGCAGGATCCGGGCCAGCTCGGCGCTCTCCACCCCCAGGTGGGGCGCCAACTGATCCGCGAACTGCTCCAGGTCGGCCCGATCCTCGATTCCCTCCCTGGCGAGCGTCGACATGTTCACCGCGACACGCTTGCGCTGCACCGAGATCGCGAGCTCGACGCCGTTGCGGTCGAGGATCGACCCCCGCTGGGCCGGCAGATCCACCGACCGGACCCGCTGGTCTTCTCCCCTACGTGCAAGGTGTCCGCCGTCGCCGGCCTGGACCCCGACGAGCTTCAGCACCGACCACAGCACCAGCGCGCCGAGCACGAAGCCCACCACCGAGAGCCGCTTGACGACGTCGTAGGACTGGCCGCCGCTCCGGCGCTGGTCGCGCGCCGGAGGTCGCCCGCGGTGGCGAGCCCCGGCGGATCGTGAGCGGCTCCCACGCCCACGCGACGGATGGGTGCGACGATCAGTCACCGGACCCCGTACTTTCCTGACCGGCTGCGTCCTGCTGACCGGCTGCGTCCTGCGGTGGCGTCAGCGGGACAACCATCGCGGGTGCGACCATGCCCAGCGCGGCGGCCTCGGCCATGATCCGCTCGGGCGACTCGGCGACGGCGACGTCGACTCGCAGATCGCGCTGTCGCCGCTCCGCATCCACGAGCTGCTGATCCAGCTGGTCGATGCGATGTTGGGCTTCGATCCGCTGTGCCTGGATGGCTACAGACCCCGCCAGGATCACGAAGAAGAGAGCGACGCTGGTGATCAGAATCGTGCGGGTTCCGACACGCCGACGCGTGTGGACCGCCAGCCGCGGTCCGACCGTCTCCTGGGGGAGCGACCGGACCGCGGTTCGCGACGCTCGAACGCCACCGCGAGCGGACGCCACCGCGAGCGGAACGAGGGACGTGCCCGCGAGCGGACCGCCGTCATGAGGCCTGTTCCGCCAGACGTTCGACCGCGCGCAGACGCACGCTCTCGGAGCGACGGTTGACAGCGACCTCATCGTCCGAAGCCGTCCACGCCCCGCGTTTGAGCAGCCGGACCGTGGGCGTCGCCCCACATGCGCACGGCAACCCCGGAGGGCAGACGCAGCCGCCCGTTGCGGCGTCGCGCATCGTGGCCTTCACCATCCTGTCCTCGAGTGAGTGGTAGGACATGACCGCCAGCCGTCCCCCGGGTGCGAGGACCGAGATCGCCCCGTCGAGGGCGTCCGCCAGCTGATCGAGCTCCCGATTCACCTCGATGCGGATCGCCTGGAAGGTCCGCTTGGCGGGATGACCTCCCGTTCGACGCGCAGGTGCAGGAATGGCGTCGCGGACGACGTCGGCCAGGTGTTCGGTGTCGAGCACCGGCCGTGCTTCGATGATGGCCCGGGCCACCCTCGAGGCGAAACGCTCCTCACCGAAGTCACGTATGACCCTGACCAACTCCGCGTACTCGTACTCGTTGACCACGTCGAGCGCGGCTGAGCGACTGGCGCCGGTCCATGCGCATGTCCAGTGGCGCGGCCGAACGGTACGAGAAGCCCCGTTCGGCCTCGTCCAGCTGCGGGGACGAGACACCCAGATCCATCAGCACGGCACTCGCTCCTTCGTCGGTTCTCTCTCTGACAACTTCTGCGAGCCGGTCGAAGCCGGTTCGCACGATCTCCACCCGGTCCCCGAACGGCTCGAGCCGGCGGGTCGCCGCCCGGATCGCCCGGTCGTCGCGGTCGAGCCCCAGGAGTCGCAACCCGGGGTTCGCCGCCAGGACTGCCGCGGCGTGTCCGCCGCCTCCGAGCGTGGCGTCCACGTAGAGCCCTGGCGCGACTCCGGCGAAGAGCTCGACCACGCGCCCGACGAGCACGGGCACGTGCACGAACTCGTCCTCCGGTCCGGGTTGCTCCTGTGTCGAGTCGCGGTCGTCATGGGACACGTTCGCCCCGATCCGGCGACCCGGCATGTCCGCGTGCGTCCCGTCCGTGTGATCCACAGAAGGTGGCCCCCCCACCTCGCGACGACCGCCGGGATGTCTCCCCGGTCGATCCGAATCGGCGCGGGCGGAACACTGGGCCGACCCTCACGTCGATCGGGGGACCACCCACCGTGGACCACACGGACAACTCGGCGCACTTCCCGGGGCGGACGACGGTCGACGCCATCACAGGAAGTCCAGGTCGTTGATCTTGTCGGCGAGCGTCCGACCATCGGCGTCGGGCGCTTCGACCGTTGCTTCGAGCCGGCTCCACTCGGCGCGGGGGTAGATCGCGGCGTGGGAGTTGGAGCCGACGATCGTCACCTCCCGTCCCAGCCCTGCCTTCTCGCGGATCTTGGCGTTGAGCACGATGCGGTTCTGGGCATCCGGCTTGAAGGGGCTGGCCAGGCCGCACAGGTACTGGAACTCGATGCGAGTGAGCGCCTTGCTCAGTTCGAGCTTGCGGCGGTACGTCTCCCATCCGTCCTCGGTGAAGAGCGCAGCGTTGCCACCCAGGAAGGCGAGGAACCCCCCGTCGACGAAGGCGGCCCGGTACGCGGCTGGCAGGACCATCCGGCCCTTGTCGTCGATCGTGTGCTCGAACTGATCGAAGAACTCCATGCCACCGCTCGTCCGGACCCGAAGGGCCCCTCGCTCGATCCGGGCGGCGGAGAAGCCCCGAGCAGGGCCTCTCCACTGATTCCCCCAGATCTTCCATTTCGCGCCACCCTAACCCACTTCCCTCCACCGAACAACGAATCATCTCCCGGCGCTGTGACACTGAGCGCGCAAAGGAACGCAGAGGGTCGGCACCACACCGGGATCCAGATGAGCAGGGCACCCTGTAGCTGCCCGGCTCAGGGCAGAGCCGCCACCAGGCCCTCCACCACGCTCCACCGGTGGTCCACACCCAGTCGGTCCAGGTCGACGACCCTGGCGTGCAGCGCCGCTCTCAACAGATCCGTGCACACAGCCCCGTCGAGCAACGATGCCATGGCGTCAGGATCGAAGCGCCTGTGAACCACGCACTGGAACCGGGCGACTTCACGGGTCCTCCGCTGGGAGATCCCGAGCAGCTTCTGACCTGCGACGCTCAGCTCACCGGGACCGAGCGCAGCGAAGCACACGATGCGCCCGAACTCGCGATCGGTCACGCCACGTGTGTGCATGGCACCGATCACTCCGGCCGCCTCCAGGGCCGAGCGCCACGTATCGCCGAGCCACCAGGTCGCTTCTTCCACGTCGTGGTTCCAGAGCGGGTCCCCGCAAGGGACGACCACGTCCACCCATGTGTGCTCGCCGGGCACCAGCAGGACCGCTCCCCCACCCGACCGCCGACGGGCCAGGTCGACTCCACGCCGGGCGAGAGCCGAGTCGTCGACGTCGGTGGCCGCCTGCGTGCTGCCGAGCACCAGGGTCGGACGATCGACCTCGAGGTGCCAGATCCCCCGGGTCGGAGCCGGCTCCAACGCGTGCAGCTCGGCGGCCGACCCCCTCAGACGGCTCACACTCCAGAGGAGGGGGTCAGAGCCGTCCACGGGGCGAGACTGTACGTGCACCACGGCGACGATCTGGTTCACCGTATGCTCCCGCCGATGGAACTACGGGGCTCCCGGCGTCGGGCTGCACGGGTGATGGTGCTCGATCCGCGGGACCGACTCCTCCTGATCGCCGCGCGCGATCCGTTCGGACGCGACAGCTCGGGGTGGTGGGAGATCCCCGGCGGCGGCATGGATCCCGGCGAACGTACCGAGGACACGGTCCGTCGTGAGCTCTGGGAGGAAGCCGGTATCAGCGACGCTGACATCGGCCCCTGCGTCTGGACCCAGACGGTCCAGTTCACGTTCGCCGGCATGCGCTTCGATCAGGACGAGTGGATACACGTCGCCCACTGCGACGGCACCACATCTCGTCCCGGTGGGCTCGAGGCGCTCGAGGCGCTGGCGTTCGGGGAGCAGCGTTGGTGGCCGATCGACGAGGTGCTCGACCGCAACCCTCGCACGATCCCCTACAGGCTCGCCGAGTTCCTGCCGGCCCTGTTGGAGCACGGCAGCCCCGAGCAGCCGCTCGACATCACCCCCCTGGCGCACCACGTGGAGCGATGGAGGTCCAACACAGGCTGAGCGCTCCCGAACGGGCGTCACCCACTCGGTGCCGGCGGATCCAGACGGAGCTCGGCGGTACGGACCTGCTCCAGTCGCCGCGGCAGCGGCGCTCTGCCGTTCCCAGGGCCGGACGGAACCACCAGATCTCCAGCCTCGTCCACGACCACCGCCTCGGCAACGTCGTCGACCACGTAGTCGTGCGACGGCCCCAGGTCCGATGGCAACACGCAGAAGCCGCAGGCCGCCAGCGCCGCGGCACCGGCACGCCCCACCGCCAGCTCGAGCATCCCCCCGACGAAGGCAGCGAGGCCCAGCCCGACAGCCGTGACACCGGCGGCCAGCGCCTCTTCGATTCCACCCATCCGTGCAGCCTTGAGCGACACGACGCCCATCGCGCCGGCCGCGGCTGCTGCCACCACGTCCGCGGCCGAACCGATCGACTCGTCCAGCGCGATCGGAGTGACGAGCCCACCCTGGAGCTCCGCTAGCTCAGCCCAGTCGAGCCCGGCCGGGAACGGCTGCTCCAGATAGGCCAGCCCGAGACCGTCCAGCGCGAGCACGTCGGCCCGGGACCCATAGGCACCGTTGGCATCTACGGCCAGGGGTACGTCACCAACTGCTCCACGAACGGCACGGATCCGCTCCAGATCGTCACCCGGGGCAACCTTGACCTTGATCATGCGCGCTCCCCCGGCGACCGCCAGACGGGCGAGCTCGGCGAGCTCGGCAGGGTCCCCACCGACATCGGCCAGGACCTTCGTGCGAGCGACGGTGCTCCTGACCGATCCCAGATGGTCAGCGAGCGACAGCCCTCGTGAGCGCAGGTACGCATCCAGTCGGGCGTCACGAACCGCGCCCAGCGCGGCCGCGGGACCGCTCCCCCGGATCGAGCGGCCCTCGACGGCCGCCGGACCGACCGAGGTCGCCAGAGCGTGCCACGCCCCGTCGGTGGAGCCGGTCACGTACGCGTCGGTGCCCAGCGTCGGACACTCACCCCAACCCGTCACCCCATCCGGCCGTACCCATCCGACCAGCACCACGTCGCGGACCGCCTCGACCTCGTGTGCGCTGCGATGAGCCCGTCGGAGAGGCACCTCGACTCGGACCAGCAACAGGCTCGCTGGCCGCTCACCGGTGCCGTTCACACTCACAGCCGGCTAGGAGCGATGGGTCACCGAGGACCAGGCTCGGCTCCACTCCAGGTAGGCCACCAGATCGGCCGCCTCTGCGGGATGGCTGCCGTCGCCGCCGTACGCGGTGACCATCCGGAACCGCATGTAGTCCGCCGAGGGGAGCGGCAGGAACGGGAACCTCCGCCACCATCCGGTAGGCGCCAGGCGACGCGCCGCCACCAGCGCCGCCGGCCACAGGTCGGGGCGGCGCAGCATCGTGCGCACGACCGACGCGCCGAGCAGTCGCCGAGCTGCCTCTCCACGAGCCATGTGCGCCACGCTAGCCCCGCTCCCACCCGGTCATGGCTGCCCGGGCGACTGCTGCCGCGCCGACGAGCGGACCCTGACCGGCGCACCCGGCGGGCACGATACGGGCACCTCGGGCGAACTCCAGTCGGGCGCAGCGCTCGAGCTCCACGTTCGCAGCGTCGAAGAACGTCGGGCCATAGCCGAGCGCCACGGAGCCGGCGACCACCGTCAGGGGGAGGTCGAGCAGGCTCACCGTCGACGCCACGGCACGCCCCACCAGGCGACCGGTGCGCACGCGCACAGCGTGGGGTGCCTGCGCTGGTGGTGCACCGGTGATCGCAGCGATCGCCGTCCCGGACGCTTCTGCTTCGAGACATCCCCTGGCACCGCACCCGCACCTGCGACCGAGCGGGTCGACGATGACGTGTCCGATGTGTCCCGCGTTCGCCGACGACCCGTGGAGCAGGCGACCGTCTACGACGAGGCCGCCTCCGACGCCCGTCGACACCACCATGGCCAGGTAGTCGCGACAGCCCCGCGCGGCTCCGACCCACCCCTCACCCAGGGCCAGGGCCTTGGCGTCGTTGTCGACGAAGGTCTCCAGGCCGGTGTGCTCACGCAGCCTGTCCGCCAGAGGAAAGCCGCGCCACTGCCCGATGTTCAGAGGTGACACGGTTCCACCCCCGGGGGTCATCGGGCCACCGCAGCCGACCCCGACCGCGACCGCATCGAGCGGCGCCGCGGAGCGGACCCTGTCGATCAGCCCGACGAGCGTCGCGAACAGTCCGTCGGGACCTTCTCCCGCCGTCGGCACCGTCGCTTCGCACAGAACCAGACCGGTCCCATCGACGACCGCCGAAGCCAACTTCGTGCCACCGATGTCAACGGCGAGAACGGCTGCATCATCGATGTCGAACATCGCCGGCAAGGTACCAGCACCTGCCCACCCGCCATCCGGAGCTCTGGCAGACTGCACCGCGACCGATGAGAGGACGATCCGTGAGCTCCATCTCCGACGACCGGGATCGATCCCGCACCTTCGAGCAGGTCTTCGACCGGATCTGCACCAACATCGGGCTCGCGGTGCGCGGCAAGGAAGACGTCGTACGCCTGACCGTCACCTGCATGCTCGCACGAGGTCACCTGCTCATCGAGGACGTCCCCGGGGTGGGGAAGACGTCACTGGCGAAGGCGCTCGCACGCTCGATCGACGCGAGCTTCAGTCGTGTCCAATTCACACCGGACCTCCTGCCGTCCGACGTGCTCGGCTCGTCGGTGTGGAACCAGGTCGCGGCGTCGTTCGAGTTTCGTCCCGGCCCGATATTCACCCACCTGCTGTTGGGTGACGAGATCAACCGGGCGTCGCCCAAGACCCAGTCGGCATTGCTCGAAGCCATGGCGGAGCACCAGGTGACCGTCGACGGGACGACGCACGATCTCGCCCACCCGTTCATGGTCGTCGCCACCCAGAACCCGCTGGAGCACCACGGCACGTTCCCGCTACCCGAGAGCCAACTCGACAGGTTCCTCATGAAGGTCTCGGTCGGTTACCCCGGCCGGGACCAGGAGATCTCGATGCTGCGAGAGCCGGACCACGAGATGGTCCTGGCCAACCTCGAACCGGTAGTGAGCGCCGACACCGTCACCCGGTTGGCGCTGGCCGCCCAGCAGGTCCACGTCTCGCCGGAGCTGGCCAACTACCTGGTGGAGCTGGCGCAGCGTTCACGCAGCTCCTCCGTGTTCAACCTCGGGATCTCACCCCGGGCCTCGCTCGGGTTGCTGCATGCCGCGAGGGTGTGGGCCGCTGCCCAGGGCCGCTCCTATGTGACGCCCGACGACCTGAAGGACCTGGCGGTCCCGGTACTCGCCCACCGAATCGTGCTCGCACCCGATGCCCGCCTCAGCGGAGCCGCCCCTGCCGACGCGCTGGTCGAACTGATGCGTTCGACGCCGGTGCCGGCCTGACCGACGTGCGCCCGACCGGACGTGGCGTCGGGGTCGCCGTGGCGAGCCTCGCCGCCGGCTTCTGCTCCTGGCTGTTCGGCGTCGCCGAACTCGCCATGGTCGCAATGGGTGGCGCGTCGCTGTCCGTGGCGGCCTTGGTCGTCGTACTCGCCGGCGGAGCCGGACCGGACCTGCGCCGAAGCGTGCACCCGGCGCGCTGTACACGCCGGGGACCGCTGCGAGATACACCTCGTCGTGGAGAACCGGACCAGGCGCCGCAGTGGAGTGGTCGCGGTGATGGACCGCGTGGACGACCACGGCGCCGCCCAGCTCGTCTTCGCCCCGATCGCGCCCAGGCAGCGACACACGGCCACCTATGCGATTCAGACGACCGTTCGCGGGGTGCACCGGGTGGGTCCGCTCCGCAGCGTCCACTCGGACCCGTTCGGACTGCTCCGGAGGACCCGCGTCGACGACCGGGTCACCGGACTGGTCGTGCTGCCCAGGTACTGGCGGCTACAGGGCCTTCCCGAAGCGCCGGGTGACGAGCCGGAGCGCGGACCGCGCAGCATCGCCGCCACTTCGACCGTGGACGAGGAGTTCTCGGCGCTGCGGGACTGGACGCCGGGCGATGACGTGCGACGGATCCACTGGCGCTCGACCGCCAGACGGGGATCACCCGTCGTGCGCCAGTTCGACGTGCCATGGCAACGCCGCACCACCATCGTGTTGGACCTGACCCCCGATGCGACCGACGACCAGGCGTTCGAACGGGCGGTGTCGGCCGCGGCGAGCATCGTGGAACTCGTCGCACGGCGCGACGAACAGGTGAGGCTGATCTGCACCGACGGCTCGGACACCGGCTTCCTGGCCGCATCCGAGCATCTGGACGATCTCATGGACCTCCTGGCGACGGTCGCCTCCGTCGACCGCGACTCCGGCGCCGACCGTCTGCGCCGGGTCCTGAGCGGAATCCGATCACCGACCGCTACGAGGACCATCACCTGCTCCGCGCTCGATCCCGCGACGTTGACCGCGGCGACCAGCGACCCTCGCGGTCCCGGCGACGGCGCCCCTGTCGACACCGGACGCAGGGGCGTGTTCCCATCGGGGATGAACGTGCTGGTCGCCACCGGCTCCGGAGCGGACACGGGACCGGAAGCCGGATCCGGACCGAGAGCAGTCACTTCCTCGACGATCGACCCGCTCTTGGTCCCACTCGGGCCCGGTATGGCCTTGGACCGGGAGTGGTCCAACGCTCTGGTGACACGAGCGGCAGGGCTTCGGACATGAGCGCGGCGGAGACGACACGGGCGGTGCGACGCGGAGCGCTGATCGCGGCCGAAGCGGGGCTGCTCATCCTGGCTCTCGGAGTGATCACCAGCTTCAACCGGGTCTTCACCGGCTGGTCGTGGTGGTCGCAGTTGGCCATACCCGTCGCCGGGGCGTGGGCGATGACGATCGCCGCGCGGCGGCTCCGCTTCGGAGCTGTACCGAGCACCGTGCTCCAGGTGGTCGCCGCGGCGCTCGTTCTCGGGTGGGTGTTCCTCGCTGATCACCTCCGTCTCGGTGTCCCGATGGCCGGCGCCTTGTCCGAAGCGGCGTACCAGGTCCGTGCCTCGTTCTCGCCGTTCACGCAGCTCGTGGCTCCGGTTCCACCCAGCAATGGGTTCCTCCTGGTGATCGCTGCGGGGATGTGGGCGATGGTCGTGTTCGCCGACGTCGCCTCCATACGATTCCGCGCTCCGGTCCAGGCTGTGTTGCCGTACCTGGCGGCGTTCCTGGCACTCGGGCTGCTCGCCCGCGACAGCGGCCGAGCCACTGCGTCCATCGTCGTGGGGCTGTCGCTCGCGGTGTTCGCCGCGACCCAGCGCGCGCTCGCTGCCAGCGAGCTCCGGTGGGTGGACGGTCGGGCCGCAGCCGGCACCAGGGCGGTCGCGGCCACCACTCTCGCGGTGGCCCTGGTTGCGGTCACAGGCGGCGCTCTGGGCGGCCGGCTCGTCCCGGGTGGCGACGAACCCGTGCTCGATCTGCGTGGCTACGCAAGACGTGACGACCGCCGGACGCTCGTCAGCCCGTTCGTGAGCATCAGGTCGCTGTTGGGAGAACGATCCGACCAGATCATGTTCCGCGTCGAGGCGGCCGAACCGTCGTACTGGCGCCTGACGGCATTGGACCGCTACGACGAGACCCAGGACATCTGGGTGTCGCGTGGCAACTACCGCCCGGTCGATGGCGAACTGGACCCGGCGCTCGATCCGTCGGTGCAGACATCGACGCTGGTCCAGCGCTTCCGGATCGACGGGCTCGCGGCCGGGTGGCTTCCCGCTGCGTATGCACCGGCCGAGATCAGCAGCGACACCGAGGTGCGCTACGACGGCGATTCGGCGTCGCTGCTCACCAACGACCGCTCGACCGCCGATGATCCGCTCGAGTACGACCTGCGCTCAGAGCTTCCTGACTTCGCGGGCGCGTTCGAAGAGATCGATCCGGTCGCCCCGGAGGGGTTGGATCCAGAACTGAGCAGACAGATCGAGTTGTCGCCCGAGGTCAGCGAATCGCTCGGAGCGGCGTTCAGGAACGCCCGCGACGTCGAGTCCATCGACATCGACGACCCGGTGCAGCAGCTCCTCGTCCTGCAGGACTGGTTCCGCGAGGAGTTCAGCTACGACGAGACCGTCGACTTCTCCGAGGCCGACGACCCACTCACCGAGTTCATCGAGACGCGTCGCGGCTTCTGTCAGCAGTTCTCCTCCACGTTCGCGCTCATCGCTCGCAGCCTCGGCCTGCCGAGCCGGGTCGCAGTCGGCTTCACCCCCGGCGACACGGAGTCGGGAGAGGACGGCGACACCGAGTACGTGGTGAGAGGACGTCACGCCCATGCCTGGCCAGAGGTCCACCTGAGCGGAGCGGGCTGGGTGCCGTTCGAGCCGACCCCCCAGCGGGGGGACCCACAGGGCGAGAACCACACAGGTGCCGAACCCGAGCAGGCACCACCACCGGTCGAGCCGGCGACCTCCACCACAGTCCACTGCCGCCGACGACCCGGCCGCGACGTCGTCGGTGCCGGCACCGTCGACCTCGGTTGTGGCCGGGGCGGATCCGCGGGCGAGCGAGCTTCCACGACCGTCCCCCGGGTCCCCGGATCGCACGAGCAACTCGACCAGGATTGCACTGGCCGCCTCGGCGATGGCAGTGATCGCTGCGCTGATCGTCCTCCTGGGGCGGCTCCGTTCACACCTCGCCAGGTCGCGCGGCCCGGACGAAGTGGTTGCGGACGCGTGGGCATCGGCCCTGCGGAGCCTCGCCCGGACGGGACGGCGCCCGTCGACGGGCGACACACCTATCGACTTCGCTCGTCGCGTGGACAGCGAGATCGGGGAGCTGCTGCTTCCCCTGGCGAAGCTCGAGACCCGGCGACGCTACGGCCCGGACGTGCCCGGCTCGGACGAAGCTGTCCGGGCCGAAGCGCAGGCCGAGAAGGTCGGCGAGATGCTGCGGGCGGGCAGTGTCACGGGCAGAGTCAGGAGTCGTCGTCGGGTCGGCGCAGGCGGTCCTTCGCCTTGGACCCGACGTCGTTGAAGTAGCCCTTGAGCCCGCCAGCCGCGCAGAGCCTGCGTGGCCTCGTTCATGCCCGCTCGACCAAGTCGGCGGGCGTTCGACTCCACGAAGATCGCCGCCGCGACCATTCCCAGGAATCCGACGAACGCCGCCAGGTGACTCACCGTGAGGAGGAAGACCGTCAGGACCAGCGCCGCGATCAGCGCCGTCAGCCCCCACTTCAGCTTGCGCAGGGCATCCGAGTAGACCGTCGTCGACCCGACCTGACGGGCCAGGTCAGGGTCGGTCGCGCGCAGATTCGCCTCTATCTCACCAAGGATCCGCTGCTCCTCCTCTGAAAGAGGCATCAGCACCCACCCCCTCGGTACGGCAGCTCGCACCAGACGAACGCTCGACGGCCGGTCCACGACATGATCCCACACCCTATCCGGATGATCCACGGCCTGACCGGTCGGGGTCGGATTTTCCCTCCCCGTCAGCGACTTCGTCAGGCCCCCATTGCGCCGACGTCGACCGCGCCCGCCGTCCGGCCAATCGGGCTGGCCGTATGAGCGAGTCACCGAAGCGCCCCCGGATCGCATCGACAGCCTGGTTGGCCGCGTCCCAGGTCTCCCCAAGGAGCTGCCCCTGCGTACCACCCTCGCCGGTCGGCACCAGACCGAGGCTCATCTGCTCCACCGGCACCTCCTCGACCAGGTTGTTGACCCCAAGGCCGACCAGGCGCACCCCACGGCCGAGGCCGACCCTCTCCAGGAGGGTCCAGCCCGCGTCGAGGAGCTCGGTTCCCCGGTCGGTCGCCCTGTCCAGGGTCATCGACCGGGTCAGCGTCGTGAAGTCGCCGTAGCGGATCTTGAGCTGCACGGTACGTCCCTTGAGGCGCTGTCGGCGCAGCCGGAACGCGACCGCGTCGCTCATCCGCACGAGCTCCGGGCGGAGCTGGTCGAAGGTCGTGAGGTCGACGGCGAAGGTCTCCTCGTGGCTGATCGACCTGGGCGTGCGATCGGCGATCACCTCACGGTCGTCGATCCCCCGGGCCAGAGCGCTCAGGTGTTCGGCTGCACCCGGTCCGAGACTTGCCCTGAGTGCTGCGGGTGGTGTGCCGCGACAGGTCGCCGACCGTTGCGATGCCGAGCCGCTGCAGCTTCTGGAGGGTCTTGGGTCCCACTCCCCACAGGTCACCCACCGGCAGCGGATGGAGGAAGTCCAGCTCGGTTCCGGCCTCGACCACATGCACGCCGGAGCCCTCGACCGGACCGTTCCTACTGGCACGTGGCTTCGCCCGGTTCGTGGCCAGCTTCGCCAGGAACTTGTTCGGCGCGACCCCGATCGAACAAGCGAGGGACTCCGCTTCTCGTACCGCTGAACGAAGATCATGGGCGACACGACCCGTGGGTCCGAGCCGCCTGGCGGTTCCGGTCATGTCCAGGAACGCCTCGTCGAGGCTGAGCGGTTCCACCAACGGTGTGACGGTGGAGAACAGCTCCATGAGACGAGCGGACACCTCGGAGTAGTGCGGATGGTCGCCCGGCAAGAAGACGGCTTCGGGACAGAGCCTCCTGGCGCGCACCGCCGGCATGGCCGAATGGATGCCGTAGCTGCGGGCCTCGTAGGAGGCGGCCGCCACCACTCCCCGCGCTCCCGACCCCCCGACGACGACCGGCCGACCCCGCAGCTCGGGGTGACGGAGCAGCTCAACCGACGCGAAGAACGCGTCCATGTCGACGTGGATGATCGTGCGGTCCGGCGCCACAGCCCCAGCCTCCCACGTCCGATCGGTCGCACCCCTTCAGAGGCGCCTGACCGACAGCTCCGCCAGGCTCGCCCCCAGGATCTCGTATCGGAAAGAGCTGTATGGGCCATCGCGATCACCCAGCCACTCGAGCAGCGGTTCGCTCACCCACCGATGGGCGTCGCCCAGACGTTCCGCACACGACATCTCGTCCACCCAAGCGGCGCTGACGACGATGCCGTCCGGGTCGTCGCCGATGGCCAGCACACCGCTGACCTCGACCGCCCGGTGCACCTCGACACGCAAACGCCAGCCGAGATCGGGTGCCTCGGCGACGACCTCGTAGGCCGGACCTCCCCACGAGACGACTTCCAGGCCAGTCTCCTCACGCACTTCGCGTGTCAGGCCCCGCACCAGCTCCTCGCCGGCGTCGATGACGCCTCCCGGCGGGGTCCAGTCGACCAGCCCTCCTCGCCGGCGGTTCTCGACCAGGAGCACCGCGGTCGGATCGCCGACAGCGCCTGTCGACGAGATCGATGCCGACTCGATCACCGCGCCCCCTACCAGCCACTCACGCACGAGCACGAGTCTGCCAAACACGTTGCACCTACGTGGTCGCTGCGCCGGTTCGGACTTGATGCATGATGATCGACGACAAGGGCGCCGCGGCCGATGCGGGGCCCGCACCAAGGGGGTACCGATGAACCGGCGCGGCAAGGTGATGCTGTCGATGCTGCTCGCTGTCGTGTCAGCGCTCGCGCTGGTTGCAGGCGCGTGCGGGGACTCGGGGGGCGGTGACAGCGCGGGTGGCGACACGAGCTCCACGCTGCGGGTGCCCGAAGACCACTCCACCATCCAGGAAGCGGTCGACGCTGCCGAGGCCGGCGACCTGGTTCTGATCAGCCCCGGGGTCTACAAGGAGGCCGTCAAGGTCACGACCGAGGACCTGACGATCCGCGGGCTCGATCGCAACGAGGTGATCCTCGACGGCGAGTTCGAACTGGACAACGGGATCTTCGTCGTCGAGGCCGACGGCGTCGCCGTCGAGAACATGACCGCTCGCAACTACACATCGAACGGCTTCTACTGGACCGGTGTCGAGGGGTACCGGGGCAGCTACCTGACCGCCTACCGAAACGGCGACTACGGCGTCTATGCGTTCGACTCGGTCGAGGGGCAGTTCGACAACTCGCTCGGCTCGGGCAGCCCCGACGCCGGCTTCTACATCGGTGAGTGCTACCCGTGCACGGCGGTGATCGACAACGTCATCTCCGAGTACAACGGCCTGGGATACTCAGGTACGAACTCCGGCGGCGATCTGTACATCGTCAACTCGACCTTCCGCCACAACCGTGCAGGCATCGTTCCCAACAGCGGCAGCTACGAGCTCTGCTACCCCGGCCGCGAGAACACGATCGTCGGCAACCTGGTCCACGACAACAACGAGGACGAGAACCCGGCGATCGACGTCGCGCTGCTCGCCCACGGCAACGGGATCCTCGTCGCCGGCAGTGTGAAGAACGTGGTCGAACGCAACAGGGTGTGGAACCACGACCGCACGGGGATCGGCCTCGTGCCGTTCCCCGAGGAGGATGCCAGCGACCTGGCCCCTGACCAGAGCGAATGGGGAACGAGCTGCGAGGAGACACACGACGCACAGGTTCCGCCGATCCCCGAAGAGGACTGCAAGTCCGTCGACGGGCTGCTCGAGGGCTGCGTCGTCTTCTGGAACCCCTACGACAACCGGGTGGTCGAGAACGTGGTCGAGGGCTCCGGGGTCGCTGATCTTGCCGTCGGATCGGTCGACCTGCTCGGCACGGGTGAGACGACCGACATGTTGCGGAACTGCTTCTCGGGCAACACGTTCTCGACGTCGGCCCCGGCGCAGCTTGAGGCTCTTGCGCCGTGTGAGGGCACCGGCAGCGGCGACTGGAACTCCGGCGCGCTGGACCTGCTCGGCCTGTTCGGCCAGCCGGCAGCCGCGCCGCCGAAGGAGACCTACAAGAGCACGCCGGTGCCCGAGCCCCAGCCGAACATGCCTGACGCCTCGACTTCTCCGGCACGACCGGCCACCGATGTTCCGGCCCGGATCGACCTGGCATCGATCCAGGTCCCGGACAAGCCCGCGGGCGCGTGACGAAGCCGACGAGATCCCGGTTCCCGCTCCGGATGGCCGCCGCGTTCGTCGCGGCGGCCATCGTCGCGCTGGGCGCCACCGCATGCACCGACGGCCCTGATCCGCTGGCGATCGATGGTGCATCGGCGACCGGCGCTCCGACCGAGGGTGGCGCTCCGGCCGAGGGGGGCGCTGCCCCCGTCCGGCACCTGGGCCCTCAGGGAACCGTCGGGCAGTTCGTCGTGGAGTGCGGCTACAGCCACTCGGCCCCTGACGACCCGATCGTCTACCCGGGCCAGCCCGGCATGTCACATGAGCACGACTTCTTCGGCAACGTGACCACCGATGCCGACTCGACGCTCGAGTCGCTCTCGGCCGGAGACACCACCTGCCAGAACCAACTCGACACCGCCGCCTACTGGGCACCGGCGCTGTACGACCACGGCCAGGCCGTCACGCCCAGGCTCGGAACCGCCTACTACCGCGCGGCGCCGGGTGTCGATCCTTCCTCGGTGGTCGCCTTTCCTCCCGGCTTCAGGATCATCGCCGGTGACCTGACGGCCACCGAGGACGACCCGCGCCCGGTCGACATCGCCGGGTGGAGCTGCGGTGTCTCGACCCGACTGTCGAGTGCGCCACCGACCTGCCCGACCAGCGCTCCCCTGCGGGCTGTCATCACTTTCCCCGACTGCTGGGACGGTTCGAACATCGACAGCAGCGACCACCGGTCCCACATGGCCAACAGCGTCGGTGGGCGCTGTCCGACGACCCATCCGGTGTCGCTGCCACAGCTCACGTTCGCGATCACCTATCCGGTATCAGGCCCCGGACACGACCTGTCGCTCGCGTCCGGATCCCCCTACGGCATCCACTCGGACTTCGTGAACGCGTGGAACCAGGAGGAGCTGGAGAGCAAGGTGGCCCTCTGCATCCACCGCGATGCCGTGTGCGGACTGTCCTCGAACCGCTCCGAGGACCCGCTGTTCTCGGGCTGACCGCTCAGCTGTCGGCCTCGACCCGGATCCGTCCGTCCATGCCGGCGGTGGCCGTGCCGTGCAGCGAGCAGTAGTACGGGTAGAGCTCGTCGTCCTCGACCACGAGCGTCCCGGTGGCGCCCGGCTGGAAGTCCTCGACCGTGATCGTCTCGAACTGGTCCTTCTCGACCGGTACGACGTTGTGGGGGTTGCGGCCGCGGTTCTCGAAGACGATCTTCGTGCCCGGCGAGACAGTGACGAACTTCGCCTCGAACTTGTTGTCCTTGGCGTCGATGACGATCTCGTCCCGGCCCGTCATGTCGACGAACTCGCTGTCTGGAACCTCAGGCAGATCCGTGGATCCACTGCCCGACGAGTCGTCGCCGCAGGATGAAGCTGCAGCGACGAGCACCACGATGCCGACGAACGCCACCACGGACCTGTTGAGGTTTCGCATGCCGGCGACTCTACCGGGCTGGTTGCGCGGCCTGGAAGGGCCGCCAGCAGTGACAACCGGCTCGCTCAGTCGCGGACCCGGACCTCACCCGGTGCACCGTCTGCCAGACGGTCCTGGACGACCGCGTCCCCGATCTCGACCGGTGCCCCCGGGGTCTCGGCGGTCGCCGTCGCGGCGTTGTCGGTCGAGGGCGAGGCGTCGCTGTCGTTGACGAGGAGCAGGACCCCGGCGGTCGTCGCCGCAACCACGAGACCGATCGCGGGGATCAGTAGTCGGCCCCGCAGACGACGCATCCGCGGCTCGACGACAGCGGCGGATTCGACCATCAACTCGAGCAGCTGCGCCTCCACTTCGTCCGCAGGGCGGCGCAGCGCGGCACCGAGGACGTCGAGATCGGGGGAGCGCAGAGTGATCTCGCGACCCGGGGGCATCTCGCGCATCGCATAGACCATGGCCAGGTAGCGGGCGAGCACATCACGTTGGTGAGCAGCGGCGTCGAGCGCGACCTGGTGGGCGCCCACCGAGAGGATGCCCTCGTCCAGGTCGATCACCAGACGCGACCGTTCGGGGATCAGCTTCGTCGTCGCGATGCCGTACAGCGCTGTCAGGACCCCCAGGTCCGGGTCGAGCACGGGCTTGCGACCGGTCTCGACCTCGAGAAGCTCGATCGGGTCCCAGTCGTCGCCAAGGGCATCGGCTGCTTCTGCCAGGGTGTAGCCCTGCGCCAGACGCGCCTCGGCGAGAAGCGTCCCCAGGCGCTTCGGCGGAAGCAACAGCTCGTCGGACAGTTCGTCGGTGGTCATCGTCAATCTCCTGGCGGATCGCCCTTCGCCACCACGATCGGCACGTCGGAGCAGCGCCTTGACCATTGGCATCGATCGCCGGCTGGGCAGATCCCCCACCTAACATCGAGCGATGGCCACCCCCCGCCGCTCCCCGACCCCGCCCTCACCGACCCCGCCGTCGACGATCCCCCGCGGATCCGACCCTGAGTCCGAGCTGCCCTCTGTCCTCGCACGCGTCCTGGCGTTCGGCTCGGTACTCCTGGGCGGGGCTGCCGGCGCTCTGATCGGCTACGCCTTCGCCGAGCTCGGCGGGTTCGAGGGTGCGGCCGGCGGTGCAGTGACCCTGCTGTCAGCACTCGTCGGGGCAGGAGGGGTTGCCGTCGTGGCGGTCCTGACGCTGAGGGCGTTCGGCGAATGGCACACGATCCGCTCGACCGGGGATCCCGGCGCGGCTCGTAGCGCTGGGCGGCCGGACCGATGACGCACTCCGACACGGAGCGGTCGAACGCTGAGCTCCTCGCCGCTGCACATGCCGCGGCGGCGGCCGCAGTCGATCTGATCCACACGCGCCGCCCCACGAGGTTCGGCGTCACACGCAAGTCGACTCCGACGGACCTGGTGACAGAGATGGACACGGCTTCGGAACGTGTCATCCGGGCGGTGATCGGTTCCCTGCGACCTGACGACTTGGTCGTCGGCGAAGAGGGCGGGGCCCGTCACAGCGACGGTTCCCCTGCCGCTGTCAGTGCCGACGGCACCGACGAGCCCGTCATCTGGTACGTCGACCCCATCGACGGCACGACCAACTACGTCTACGACCATCCGGGCTACAACGTGTCGATCGCCGCGACCGCCGGTGGCCGGACGGTGGCGGCGGTGGTGGCCGACCCGACCCACGCACGCACCTACTGGGCCTCCGCAGGCGGTGGCGCATGGTGCAACGGAAGTCGCCTCCACCTCGGCGCTGCCGCACCGATTCCCGAAGCACTCGTCGCGACCGGCTTCGCGTACGACCCCGAGCGCCGTGCACGCCAGGGTTCGGTAGTGGCGGAGTTGCTGCCGCGGATCCGCGACATCCGCCGGATGGGTGCCGCTGCACTCGACCTGTGCTCCGTCGCGGCTGGTCGTGTGGACGCCTACTACGAGGTCGGCCTGTCCATGTGGGACCTGGCCGCCGGTGCGCTCGTCGCCACCGAGGCCGGGGCACGCCTGGGTTCCCTCGACGGAGGAGATGTCAGGCCGGGGTCGGTGCTCGCTGCGCACCCGGAGCGCTTCGACGAGCTGCGCGAGCTGCTCGAAGGGCTCGGCTCCACGACGCTCTGAAGGACGCGGCACGGCGATCGGTGCTGCATGAGCGACAATGGTGCGGTGGGTACACGAATCCTGTACGTGGAGGACGATCACCGAATCCGTGAGTCGGTCAAACTCGCGCTCGAGGACGAGGGGTGGATCGTCGACGAGGCCGAGACGGGCGAGGACGCGATCGTCGGCTTCGATCGCTCACCGACCGACGTCGTGCTGATCGACATCATGTTGCCGGGCGTCGACGGATTCGAGGTGTGCCGTTCGATCAGACGCCACAGCGACGTGCCGATCATCATGGTCACGGCGCGCGCCGACACCCACGACGTCGTGGCCGGCCTCGAGGCTGGCGCCGACGACTACATGACCAAGCCGCTCCAGCCGAAGGAGCTCTCCGCTCGCATCCGCGCTCTGTTGCGACGAGCGCGGCCCAGCCAGCCGGGCAACCCTCGGCTGCGTTTCGGGGAGCTCGAGATCGTCCCGTCAGAAGGTGTGGTCACCCGTGACGGTGAACAGCTCCATCTGACCAAGACCGAGTTCCGTCTGCTCGTCGAGCTCGCCAACAACCCGGGCAAGGTGTTCTCACGTGAGGACCTGCTCGAGAAGGTCTGGGGCCACGGGGTGTTCGGCGACGGGCGACTGGTCGATGTCCACGTCCGCCGACTTCGCACCAAGGTCGAACCCGACCCGGCGAACCCACGCCATGTCGTCACCGTCCGCGGACTCGGATACAAGATCCAGGCGTGAGCATCGCCGGCGACGCTCCGAGCGAACGCCGCGGGTCGTTGATCCGCGGTCTGCAGATCGGCCTCCGGGGCCGGGTGACCCTGGCGGTGGCGGCAGTGGGACTGGTGCTGGCCGTCGTGCTGTCGGCGACCACCCTGACCGTCGCCCGCAACACCCTCCTGACCACACGTGAGGACGCGCTGACCCGCCAGGCGCTCGACAATGCAGAGACGATCCGGGGTCGCCTCGACGACACCGATGCCGCTGATCCCACGAACCTCCAGACCCTGCTGAGCTCGCTGCCCGATGGCGGCGTCCCATCGCTCGTGATCAACGGGACCGACGGTGAGCCGGTCTCGGTCAGCGTCGACAGTCGCTTCGGCGTCGACACCCTGCCCCGGGAGCTGCGCGACCGTGTGGTCACGGACCGCGAGCCCGGAATCATGCGCTTCGTCTCAGATGGTGACGTCCTGGTCGCGGTGGGCGTCCCGCTGGCCGACACCGGGGCGTCCTACTTCGAGACGAACCAGCTCGATGACATCCAGGCGGCCGTGCGCACCCTGGCCATCACCCTCCTGGTTCCGGCAGCGGTCGCCACGATGCTGGCCATGGGTCTGGGCTTCTGGGCGAGTCGCTACGCGCTGCGGCCTCTGCGTCGGATCGGTGAGGCCGCCGAGTCCGTCGCTCTGGGCCAGCTCGACACCCGCATCGACTACGAGGACTACGCCAACGACGTAGACCTGGCCCCGCTCGTGGCCAACTTCAACGAGATGGTCTCGGCGTTGCAGGAGCGGATCGACCGCGACGCTCGGTTCGCGAGCGACGTGAGCCACGAGCTGCGCTCGCCGTTGCAGACGCTGACCGCCTCGCTCGACGTGCTGATGAACTCCCGCGACGACCTCTCGGAGCGCTCCCAGCAGGCGCTCGACCTTCTGGCCATGGACCTCCAGCGTTTCACCCAGCTCGTCGAGGACCTGCTCGAGATCTCACGGTTCGACGCAGGCGCGGTCCGCCTCGAGCTCGATGACGTGGCGCTGGTCCCCGCGGTCCGCGCTGCGGTCCGAGCCAGCTCCGGACGGGACCTTCCCGTCGAGGCCGACGCCGACCTCGAAGAGGTCGTGATCGCGTGCGACAAGCGACGACTGATGCGGATCCTGGTCAACTTCGTGGACAACGCATCGAAGTACGCCGACGGTGCCACCGCGGTCTATGTCGAGCGCCATGACGCCGACACCGATCAGGAAGAGCTCATCGATGGACCGACCGTGCAGATCGCGGTCGAGGATCAGGGGCCCGGTGTGCCCGAGGCAGAACGGACCCGGATCTTCGACCGCTTCAACCGCGGCGATCAGGGCGGCAGTCGTGGCACCGACATGGGGGTCGGACTCGGGTTGGCACTAGCCGCCGAGCACGCTCGCCTTCAAGGCGGGCGGGTATGGGTGGAGGACCGCCACGACGGCGGTCAAGGTGCCCGCTTCGTCGTGGAGCTCCCGATGATCGAGGACGCGGCGGCCGCCAGCGACGATCCGCGCGCCGACCTCGCAGCAGTCACGCCCCAGGAGGCCGAGTCGCTGGCGCTCACCGGTGAGCTGCCGGCAATTCGTTCCGACATCGCCAGGGAGAGCCCCAGATGAGGGGCCTCAGCGCCTGTCGGCGCCGTGCACATGCTGTTCACCCGGGGATCCTGGCGACCGCGGCTTGTGCGATCCTCGCCGCAGGGTGCGGAGTCGGGGTGGACGAGAGCCCCCCGACCCCTCGACATCGAGGCGAGCACGACGACCGTCGCGGAGTCGCCATCCGACGGCCAGTTGAGCACGGTGCTCTACTACGTGCGCGACGGGAAGCTCCTGCCGCTCGAGCGTGAGCTGCCCGACCGCACCGCTTCGACGGTGATCAACGCGCTGACGCAGTCACCGTCACCAGCGGTGGCCGGAGTGGGCACCTCCCTGCCGGCCGGCACACGTGTGCTGGAGACGGTCCGTGGCGGTGACCGCCTGGTGGTCGACCTCTCCCAGGACTTCGACACCGTCGTGGGCCTGGCGCGTCAGCAGGCGATCGGACAGATGGTCATGAGCATCACCCGCGGCCCGACTCACGACGTCGAGTTCAGGCTCGAGGGACGCCCGCTCACTGTCAGCTCGCCATCGAGGGGGGACACGACCGTCGTCGACCAGTGCGACTTCGAGGATCTGCTGGCTGTCCCCGAGGGCGAAGCCGTGCAGGGGCTCGCTGCGTCGTCGATCGAGGAGTTGGAGCGACGACACGCCGATCTCGATGACCAATGCCAGACCCGCTAGCACCACTCAGGCCGCCGGACCCGCGTCGTCACGAAGCGAAGAACGGCCTCGCCACCTCGTTGTAGAAGTCCAGGTCGACGGTCTTCGTGCGGTCGACGGCGTCGGCTAGCTCGACGTGGACTATGTGGTCCGCTTGCAGCGCAACCATCCGACCCCAGGCCCGCTCGGCAGCGGCGTCGGCTGCTGCGACCCCGTAGCGACTGGCGAGCACCCGGTCGAAGGCGGTCGGGGTACCACCGCGCTGCACGTAGCCGAGCGTGGTCACACGGGTCTCCATGCCGGTCCGGCCTTCGATCTCTGAAGCCACCTGCTGTCCGATCCCACCGAGTCGTCGATGACCGAACCGGTCGACCTCGTACGAGGGCATCCCCATGGTGCCCTCGACGGGCGTCGCTCCCTCGGCGACGACGACTATCGAGGCGAAGCTCTTGCCGGCGTGGCGCCACGAAAGGGCATCGCACACCTCGGCGATGTCGAAGGGGACCTCGGGGATCAGAGTCATCGTCGCCCCTCCGGCCAACCCCGCTCGCACCGCGATGTGGCCGGTGTCGCGGCCCATCACCTCGAGGATCATCACCCTGTCGTGCGCCTCGGCGGTCGTGTGCAACCGGTCGATCGCCGCTGTCGCGACGTGCAGTGCGGTGTCGAAGCCGAAGCAGAGCTCCGTGGCGTCGATGTCGTTGTCGATCGTCTTGGGGACACCGATGCAGTTGACGCCGTCGCGCTGCAGGTCGCGGGCCGCGCTCAGCGATCCGTTCCCGCCGATCACTATGAACCCCTCCAGACCGTGACGCTCGACCGCATCCTTCACCCGGTCGAGTCCATCGTCGTGCTGGTACGGCTGGATCCGTGACGTGCCAAGGATCGTGCCGCCGCGCGGCAGGATCCCGCGGCAGCGGTCGACGGTCAGGACCTCCCAGTCGTCGTCGAGTACACCACGCCACACGTTCGCGGAAGCCGATCACCTCACCGCCGTGCCGTCGCTCCACCTTGCGCACGAGCGCCCGGATCACAGCGTTCAGCCCCGGACAGTCACCACCAGAAGTCAACACTCCGATCCGCATGTCCAAACCCTACGACCAGCGCCAGTTAGGTTGTGACGCCATGCCAGACGATGCAGCCAACGGCCCCGTCGTGTTCGCGATCGACGCCGGCACCACCGGCGTCAGGGCGTTCGCCGTCGACCTCGACGGCCGTCCGGTCGGGCGCTCATACCGCGAGTTCACCCAGCAGTTCCCTCGGCCCGGCTGGGTGGAGCACGACGCCACCGAGATCTGGGAGACGACTCGGACCGTGCTCGCCGAGCTGCACTCGCAGCTCCACAGGCCTGTCGCGGCGGTGGGGATCACCGATCAGCGCGAGACTGTCGTCGCCTGGGACCGCCACACGGGATCCCCGCTGGCGAAGGCGATCGTCTGGCAGGACCGCCGCACCGCAGAAAGCTGCGACCAACTGGTCGCCGACGGTGAACTCCCGCGGATACGCCAGCTGACCGGCCTCGTGCTCGACCCGTACTTCTCGGCGTCGAAGATGCAGTGGCTGCTCCGCCATGGCGACGTGACAGCCGACGAACGTCTGGCGTTCGGAACCATCGACAGCTGGCTCCTGTGGAACCTGACCGGCGGCGACGTTCACGCCACAGACCCATCGAACGCAAGTCGCACGATGCTCTACGACATCGGCGCCCACACCTGGTCCGAGGACCTGTGCGACCTGTTCGGCGTCCCGGTGCGGTCGCTGCCAGACGTGCTGCCGTCAGCCGGATCGTTCGGCACCACCGTCGAAGGTACGGGCCTACCCGCCGGCACACCGATCACGGGGATCGCCGGTGATCAGCAGGCATCCCTGTTCGGCCAGGTGTGCGTGCATCCCGGCATGGCGAAGAACACCTACGGAACCGGCTCGTTCGTCCTGATGAACATCGGTGAACGCTGTCCCGAACCGGCCGAGGGGCTCCTGACGACAATTGGCTGGACCGTCCCTGCGGCCATGCTCGGCCAGCCGGGCAACCGGCTCGTAACCCACTACGCGCTCGAAGGGTCGATCTTCGTCACCGGCGCTGCTGTCCAGTGGTTGCGCGACGGATTGGGGCTCATCGACGACGCTGCAGAGGTCGGCCCCCTCGCCGAATCGGTCGACAACAGCGCGGGACTCGTGCTGGTGCCGGCCTTCACCGGTCTCGGCTCGCCCTACTGGGACCCCTATGCCCGCGGCACTGTGATGGGGATCACCCGAGGAGTCGGCAAGGCTCACCTGGCGCGGGCTGTGGTCGAGTCGATGGCCTATCAGACCCGCGACGTCGTGGACGCGATGACCGCCGTGTCCGGTGAGACGCTCGACGAGCTGCGAGTCGACGGCGGTGCCGCTGCGATGCAGCTGCTACTGCAGCTCCAGGCCGACCAGCTGGGAGTCCCGGTCGCCCGATCGGCGGTGGCCGAGACCACTGCGCTGGGAGCGGCGACGCTCGCGGGGCTGGGAGCCGGTCTGTGGGACACGGTCGACGACGTGCTGCACCGTTGGCGCGCAGATGCCCGAGTCGAGCCGTCCGAGGACCGCTCGGGCGTCGATGACCACTACGCACAGTGGTGTCGGGCGGTGCAGCGCTCGCGCGGTTGGGCTCTCAGATGAGCGCGGCCAGCGAATCCAGCACCTGCTGCTCGCGACCACGCAGCGGCGAGTGATCACGGGCCACCACCACCGCGACGGTCCCACCGGGCGGCACTGCGACTGCCACGTCGTCGAGCCCCGCACGACCCCCCTCGGTCGTCGCCCCCTGTGTGAAGGCGACGAGCCAGCCATCGCCCGGTGCATCCTCGCCGTGCCGTGCGACGACCTGCGAGCTGGCGGTGTCGACGAGCGCGGCCCAGTCGGCGGCCAACAGTGCCACCGCGCCAACGAGCACGACGTGAGCCCGATCGGCGCCGCTCGCTTCGCCCGCACGTCGGGCGACCTCGAGAGCCATGACTGCAGGGTCGACCGGCAGCTGGGACAGCGGTCGGATGCTCTCGACGTCGACACCGTCGACCTCGCCGATCTCTGCCAGGAGCAGATCTACGAGTCCCGCGTCGGGCAGGTCGAAGATCAGCTCGTCGACCGCTCGCCCGGCCCCGCGCTCGATGATGTCGATTCCGACCACGTCAGCGCCCACGGCACCCACCCTGCTGGCCACGGCGCCGAGAGCACCGGGACGATCGGGAAGCCAGACACGGATCACATAGGCGGGCACGCCGGCCAGAGTACCGACCACTCGTGACGGGACCGTTACCTGGGCATTAAGCCGACGCCCGGAAGTGCACTCTTGACCGTCTGGTCAAGTGACCTTGGTAGCGTGAGCGGTCATGTCACGACGACTTACACCGCGGGGTGAGGAACGGCGAGCCCAGCTGCTCGCTTACGCCACCCGGCGGTTCGCCGAGGACGGCTACCACCCGACCTCCGTCGCCGACATCGTCGATGGGCTCGGTGTCGGCAAGGGCGTCTTCTACTGGTACTTCTCGTCCAAGGAGGAGCTGTTCCTCGAGATCCTGCGCACGGCACAGAAGGACCTCCGCCGGACCCAGCGCAGCGCCATCTCCGAGGAGCCCGACCCGCTGTGCCGCCTCGAGTTCGGCATCCGCGCCGGCGTGCTGTGGATGGCGACCCACAGCGACCAGCGCCGCCTGTTCGAGTTCGCCCGCACCGACCAGACGTTCGCCGACGCTGTCCTGGCCGGCCAGAAGGTCCTGGTCGGCGACGCCGTCACCCACCTCCGAGCGGCCGTCGACCAGGGCCAGATACCGGACCGGGACCTGGAAGCGCTCGGCTGGGGGATCATCGGCGTCAGCAACGTGATGACCCGGGTCTACATCGACGGACGCAACGATGACCCCGAGACCGTGGCCGACATGGTCGTGGCGTTCTGCATGGAGGGTTTCGGCGGCGGCACCTGAGCAGACGGCGAAGCCGACCCGATCGGGTCGCCTATCTGGCGATCAGGTTGCGCAACCGCCGACGAATGGTGTGCAACAACCGGGCTGGAGCGCTGAGCTCGTCGGAATCCCTGATGAACGACACCGAACCGACGATCTCCTCGACCAGGGGGACCGGCCTGGTCAGTCGGACGATGTCGGGGTGACGGTAGGACAGCTCGGCGAACGCGCCATCCGCTCCGACACCACCCCCAGTCGCCGGAGACTCCCATACGAGAGCGTCGTACTCGTCCGCCAGACGAGCAAAACCCCGAGGTCGGACCAGGTAGCAGGTCGTGCCGTAGATCATCCCGCGGACCTGCAGCCACGGCTCGGCCAACAGGTCTCGATCCCATGACCTCACGGGTGACCAGCCGGAGTGACCCAGGTAGAGCAGATCCCATTCACGTCCGATCGCGTCTTCGAGAACGCCACGTAGCCGCGCAGCAGGTATCGAGAACTCCACATCGTCCTCGAGCACCATCGTGATCAGGTGATCGGGCTGTTCCCACGCTGCGCGCAGACAGGCGCCATGGCTCTGGTAGCACCCGAACTCACCCGCGCTGTACAGGGGACCGGGGTCCGACGGGGTCACGGCGGGGAACACCTCGACCGACTCGAGTCCGACGTCGTCCAGATATGCGGTCAACCTGCGGACGTTCGCGGCACGCTGCTCCGAACCCTGCATGTGCACGACTACCGCGGCGGATGGGCAGTACCTCGACCAATCGCCTTCCCTCCTCGATCCGGTGACAACGCCCCGCACAATGCTACCAAACGAGCCCGAGAACACCGCCCGGAGCAGCAACCGACCTGCGCAGGACGTACTCGCGTCAGGACAGCTTCGGCAGTGCTCGCTTCAAGTTGCGCATCGCCTGGTTCACCCGCTGCTCGTTCTCGATGAGAGCGAATCGCACGTGCCCCTCGCCGCCCGGACCGAAGCCGACGCCCGGTGAGAGGGCGACCTGCGCCTCGCGGACCAGGAACGAGCAGAACTCCACCGACCCCATCTCGGCGTACGGCTCGGGGATCTCGGCCCAGGCGAACATCGTCCCCATCGGCGGATCGATGTGCCAGCCGATGCGGTCGAGCCCGGTGCAGAGGCTGTCGCGACGGCGCTGGTAGATGTCGTTAACCTCGACAGGGAAGTCCGCGAGCTCGTTCATGGTCACCGTCGCGGCGATCTGGATGGGCTGGAAGGTGCCGTAGTCCAGGTACGACTTGAGCTTGGCCAGCGCCGCGATGACCTCGGGGTTCCCGAGCATGAACGCGACCCGCCAGCCGGCCATCGAGAACGACTTGGTCATCGAGTAGAGCTCGACCGCCACGTCCTTGGCCCCTTCGGCCTGGAGGATCGACGGCGGTCGGTAGCCGTCGAAACCGAGATCCGCGTAGGCGTTGTCGTGGACCAGCAGCACTTCGTGCTCGCGGGCGAAGTCGACGACCCGCTGCATGAAGTCCAGATCGACGCACGTCGTGGTCGGGTTGTGCGGGAACGACAGGACGATCACCCGGGGCTTGGGGTGGGAGTACTCCCACTGTTCGACCATGTTGGCGAAGAACTCGTCGCCGGTACCCAGCGGGATCTCGCGCACATTGGCGCCGGCGAACAACGGCCCGAATATGTGGATCGGGTAGCTGGGCGAAGGCACCAGCGCCACATCGCCCTTCTCCAACAGGACCCACATCAGATGGCTGAAGCCCTCTTTCGCGCCGATGGTGCTGATCACTTCGGTATCGGGATCCAGCTCGACGCCGAAACGATGCCGGTAGTAGTCCGCCGCGGCCTGTCGCAGCTTGGGAATGCCACGCGATGCCGAATAGCGGTGGTTGCGTTCGTTCTGAGCTGCCTCGCAGAGCTTCTCGACCGCGATCGAAGGTGACGGCAGATCTGGGTTGCCGAAGCCGAGATCGATGATGTCGGCCCCGTCGCGTCGGGCGGCCACCTTCAGGCTGTCGATGATCGTGAAGACGTAAGGAGGCAGGGAGGTGATGCGACGGAACTCCATGTCCGCCAACGGTAGCTGTCCACCGGGACCACCCCGGACCCGCTCACATCGTCGACTGGTAGGCGCCCAGGATCGCCGCGCCGATCGCGCCCGCGTCCGGCCCGCCCGGGGTGACCATGATCCGCACGTTGCGGTCACGGACCGCTGCGGCGAACCGCGCCTCGAGATGCTCACCGATCAGCACTTCGAGCAGTTCGCCGTGGGCGCTCAGGCCTCCGCCGATCACGACGGCGTCGGGGTCGAGCAGCATGATCACGTTGGCCACACCGAGCGCCACGTACCCGGCGAACTCGCCGAAGACCTCGAGCGCCCCCTGGTCCCCCTGCTCGAGGTGGTCGGTCACATGCTCCCCGCGGATGGCGTCGAGCGATCCGGCGGCCTGGAGCAACGACGGAGCCCGTCCCTGCTCGGCTGCGATGCGGGCCAACCGAGCGAGCCCGGTGCCAGACGCGTACGCCTCCCAGCACCCTCGCTGGCCGCACGCACAAGGTGCCCCGTCCAGGTCGATCACCATGTGGCCGGGCTCACCTGCGAAGCCGTTCGCTCCACGCAGCAGTCGCCCGTCGAGGATGACACCTCCGCCGATCCCTGTTCCGAGGGTGATCGCCACCAGGCTCTCGGCTTCGCTGGCGAAGAGACGGTGCGCGGCGACCGCAGTGCAGTTGGCGTCGTTGTCGACCAGCGTCGGCAGGTCGAACGCCCTGCCCAGCTCGCCGGCAACGTCGACACCGATCAGCCCGGGTGTGTTGGGGGCGTGACGCACGATCCCGTGACGGTCGACGAAGCCCGCCAGGCCGACCCCGATCGACGCCGGCACGGTCGCGTCGCGGTCGATCAGGGTGCTGACGGCCTCGATGATCGTCGTCACCACCTCTTCGGACTCGGCCATCGACTTCTTCTCGACCCGGTCGATCACCTCGGGTGGCGCACCGTGCGAGGGAAGCTCGACGAGCAGGGCACGGGTCTTCGTGCCACCGACGTCCACTCCGATGTAGCGAGGCGAGGTCCATGTCATCGCGAGGCAGTCGATCACACCCGTTGGCCCGCTGCCACTGATGCTGGTTCACAGCGTCGGAGGGCCCTGCATTCTCAGAGGTCCACCCGGCCAGCCTGGTCACCGAGTGCGTCCACCCACCTGGCGGTCTCGTCGTCGTCGGCGACCAGCACGATCTGCACCAGACCCGAGAGGCGTTGCATCCGCTCGAGCACCGACGTGCGCGCATCGGAAGCCAACGGCACTCCCTCGATCAACATCGGTACCGACCCGACGAAGGAAACGGAGCGTTGACGGGCGACCCTCGCGATGAGCTTCCACTCGAGCGTCTCCGCGTCGTCTGCACCAGGTCGGTCGTCGGTTGTCGCCGTCCCCACCGATGTGCGCCCCCAGCGCGGCGGCACCGGTGGTGGCACGATCGCCGCGTCAGCGGCTGCGATCCGTGCGAGCAGCTCCCGTTCGTGGTCGCGCAACTCCAGCTCCTGGGTTCGCAGGTCTGCCAGCCGTGCAGTCGCCTCGTCGTGTGCCCTGACACGTTCCTGGGTGGCCGCGAGACGATCGAGCGCTTCGTCCAGCTCCGACTCGACCTGCGCCCAGCGGCTGATCCGATCCATCTCTGCCGCACCGTCGACCTCGCCCAACAGCCGTTCCAGCTCGACCACGGCGGTCTCGGAGTCGCGAATCCAGGCTGCGACCTCGTCGAACCATCCGAGCAGGCGATCCGCCCCTTCGTCGCCCGGCACATCACCGGTCGGGTTCTCGGCCGGAAGCGGCGGCATCGACGCGACCGTCACCGGACCACCGGGGACCGTGGGAGCGAACGACGACGCCGCGTTCCACGCAGCGGTCGTTGCCTCGACGAGCGCCAGCTGCGCGGCTTCCATCGCTGCTGAGTCGACCAGCAAGCGCGAACGCAGGTCGTCGATGAGCTGCTCGACACCCTCGACCGACCCCTCGACCGGGCCGGTTCCGCCGTGCACCGGGACGGACCGACCGTCGCCCAGGCGATCGACGCCGCGCCGGATCAGCTGCGCCAGGTCGTCGCGGGCCGCGGCCAGCTCTGACGGAGCCACCGCTCCTCCGGAGACCTCGGCCAGCACCCCACGGAGTCGGCGCTCCTCCCCCACTGCACGCTCGAGCTCCTCGGCGCGGTCCAGCTCCACGCGCACCGACGGGATGCCCATCACGTATGCGCTGTAGGTGTCGAAGCCCAAGTGGTCCAACAGGATCGCCTGCTCCGAACGGAGCTCAACCAGGCGACGCTTGCTGCGCCCGCCCAGAACTCCTGACCGCTCGTCCACTGCGAAGATCTCGTCGCGGACCGCTTCGAGTCGCTGCACGACCGTGCGGTCCACCTGGGTGTTGCCAGCGTGCTCGCGTAGATCGGTCACCCATGCCGCTGCAGCCTCGAGGTTTGCTGCGGCTTCGTCGATGCGATCCGCAACAAGGCGGTCCGCTTCGCCCATCGACTCGAGTCGTGCCAGAGCGCCCGCCAACTCGCCGGCGAGCTCAATCGCGATGGAGTCGGGCTCGTCCGCCCGCCGACGATCCTCGGACCACCGTGACCGGGCCTCCTGGAGTGCCGCACCGCTGGCGACCACCGCCGCGGCCCTGTCGACGACAGCGCGCAGCTCTGCGAGCTGCGCGGCCGCCTGCAGCATGCGGGTGTCCGCCTCTCCGGGTCGACGGTCCCACTCCACACGCAACGACGCCCTGCGCGTCTCCAGAGCGTCGATCTGTCCCAGGCACACCTCGAGCGCGGCGTTCGCATAGGGGTCGAGCCCTTCTCGGACCATGTCGATCCTCGTGCCGAGCTCGGTGCGTGCCGAGGTGACCTCGCGCAACTGGGCACGCAGGGCTGCCTCGTCGTTGCTCACGACGACCACGGGCGGTGGGAGCGTGACGCCCGACGCCGCCGACGCCGCGCCTCCGAAGTGCAGGACCGGATCCAGGCCCGGGTTCAGACCGAGCTGCTCGACCGTGGACGGGTCCATGGAGAGGCGCACGCCGCTGACCTCGATGACCCCTGTCTCAGCGGGGGCGCCGTCGCCTGCGAGCGCACGCAAAGTGCTCCGCAGCCGGTGACGGACCTCGGGTCCGCTGCCGCGCAGCAGTGTGAGCTTCGGGTGCAGCTCCAGGGCGGTTCCGCCGGGCGCGAGTCGATCGATGTGGACGAGCTTCATGAGGACCTCGCCTCTCCGTCGGCATCTGGGGCCGGTCTCATGAGGTTCCCGACCTGACAGAGCCCGTCGCCAGAGAGGATCCGGCGGGGGTCAGTCGACCGCGATCCGGCGAACACGGCGGCGGGGAGACACCGGATCCGCCGCAGCGGGCTCGTCGGTGTCGCCGAAGAGCTGATCGACCGTGGCGCGCTCGCCGTCATGGGCGCTGCCGTCATCGGCGCTGCCGTCATCAGCGCTACCCGGCCGAGAGTTCTCATGCTCGGCACCTGCCGACCACGCCGCCGTCTCCCATGGCTGGAGGCGGCTGGAGGAGTCGGCCCCCGGGATCACGTTGCCCATGCCACCGCGGAGCAGGTCGACGACCTGAGAGGCCGCACCGGTGAAGCGATCGGGGTCCTCGACCATCTCCTCGGCCACGTCGAGGAAGGAACGGGCCGCGGCGAGCAGCTCGCGGGCGGCTCGTTGCAGGTGTTCCACTCCGTCAGCGGTCCGGGGATCGTCCATGCACGCAATCTTGGCTGCTGGGGTACGGGCTCGTCACCCTCGGCTCGTCGAACTCGACGCGCAGCCGGCCGCCGTCGAGCGCCGCGGACAGGATCTCCCTGTGCCTCAGCGAGTCGGGCAGGACCAGGTTGCGCCGGTGCGGCCCGACAGCGACGAACAACTCGTCGGCGTTGCGGGTCAGGTCGATCTCGTCGCGGGCGGCGAACGGCAGGTCGATCGACATGACGACACGGTCGCCGTCAGCATTGATCCGCAGCGGCTGCTCGTCCGAGAGCCGTGCAGACGGGTCGACCGGACCCCAGAGGTGCTCCGCGAGGCCCGCGAGCGCCTCCAGCCCGACGACCTCGACGCCCCGGTGCTCCGCCTCGAAGCGGGGCAGCGAACCGAAGCTCTGCTCGATCTCGCCCAGATGCACACCCTGCGCGTCACGCCACTGCGCCAACCACGGATCGTCGCTCGCCTGCGGGAGCACACGGTTGACCACCACGCCGTCCACCTGGTACCCGAAGAGCGACAGGTACGTGTACGTACGTCGGGCTTCGGCGATGACCATTCGCTCAGGAGTCATCACCAGCCGGGCCGAGGTGATGGACGGGTCGGCGAGGATGCGCCTGACTCCCTCCAGCTGGTCGTAGAAGCGCTGACCGGCAGCGAACACCGCGTCGTCTGCCACCGGTAGTGACGTCAGCCGTGCGAGCATCGGGCCGACCATGCGCGTCACCCGCCGCGATGCGGGAAACAGCTTGTCCATGTACCAGCTGAGCACATCGGGAAGCGACAGGAGCCGGATCGTCTCGGCTGTCGGGGCACAGTCGACCACGACGGTGTCGTAACGATCCGACCTGACGACCGACTCCAGTTCGATGAGGGCGAACAGCTCGTCGAGACCCGGCACGACGGCCAGCTCCTCGGCCTCGAGCCCCGCCACCCCGGCCCAGTTCAGCACCGCCAGCATCCACTCCCGGAGCTCACCCCAGCTGTCCTCGAGACGCTCGCGAGCGTCGAGCTGTTGGGCCCAACAGCCGGGCTCGACCTCCCGGGGGTCAGACGCCAGGTCGAGCTCCATCGAGTCCGACAGCGAGTGGGCCGGATCGGCGGAGGTCACGAGCACACGCTGACCGGCCCGGGCCAGGTGCACGGCGGTGGCAGCAGAAGTCGTGGTCTTGCCGACGCCTCCCTTGCCGGTGAACAACAGCACACGGGTGCTCGGCCCGACTGCCACGCGAGTCACTGGGCCCGCTCCGGGAACAGACCGTGGCGGACCGACCACAGACCGCAGAACGCCAGCCCGATGATCGGCACCAGGGTGCCGAATGCAAGGGGTGTGAACGGGTCCAGCGCTGCGGCCAGCACCGCGACCACGATCTGCACGACCAGCGAGCCGAGCAGGTGGAGCTGGACCGGCCGTGGGGCCGAACCGGCCAGGAAGAAGATCCCTCCGATACCCATCGCCGCATCCCGGGACCGGGCTGCCGCGAGCACCAGGTCGACCATGAACAGGGCGCAACCGGCCAGGAACAGGGCCACCGACACGGCGAAGTAGACGGCGACGGCGTCGACCGGATCCACGAGTGCCGGGATCGCCGAGAGGGCGAAGACGGCCGTGCAGAGCCACGACGCGACGATCATCCAGCGCCCCGGTGGCCGGTCGCCGAATCGCTCACGCATGAGCGCAGCGCGGGCCTCACGCTGCTGGTCTCGTCGCGCCTCCACCTCGGCGCGGGCCTCTGCCGCTGTGGGCGGGCGGTCGCGTCGGGTCGGCCCGGTGCTCATGGCCGACCATCATCGCGGTGATCGACTGCCGTCGACCAACGGCGCCGCTCGGAGCGCAGGTGCACACGGTCCCGGCGAACCGGTGCGTCGAGCAGGTCGTCGCGCCCGATGCGGTGCGTCGCCCAGGCGGCATGGGATGCCAGCATCTCGTCTTCGCAGTCGAGATACGACTCGAGCAACGCTGTGACCGCTTCGTCGTGGGGCGGCGCGGTGGACCGCTCGACGATCGAGTTGCCAAGGGCGACGAGCGCGTTGCGTCGCAGGAAGCGCGGGTCGCGTCGTGGCACGTACCAGCGACCCACCCGCTCGAGCAGCTCGGTGTCATCCGCTGTCAGGATCCAGACGAGGTCGACCCACTCCCCCGGGTCCGCGCCACCGGTCCGGACGGTCGGGTCGCTGGTCGGATCGTCGACCGTGAACGGTCCTGTCGGTCCGACACCCCGTCGCTCCTCCCGGAGCGACGGCGGACACACCTCCTGGCAGTCGTCGCAGCCGTAGATGCGGTCGGACAGCGCGATGCGGAACTCCTGGGGCAGGTCGCCGTCGCGTTGTACGTGCCACGCCAGGCACCGCCGAGCGTCCACCACCCCGGGGGCGATGATGGCACCGGTCGGGCAGCCGTCCAGGCATCTACGACAGCTACCGCAGCCGTCCACCACCGGTTCTGGGCGCGGACCGAGATCCGCGTCGGTCATGACCGAACCGAGCACGAACCAGCTCCCATGGCCCGGGACCAGCACGTTCGCGCTCTTGCCGTACCAACCCAGTCCGGCCCGCACCGCCGCGGCGCGGTCCACCAGGGCGTTCTCGTCCGCGACCACCCTGGCGCGGAACCCAGCATCCACGAGCAGATCTGCGATCTCGCCCAACGCCGTTCGCAGCCGGCTGTAGTGGTCCTCGGTCGCGTACCGGGCGACCCGCCCGTGTGGCGTTCCGGGCGCCGACGGCATCGGTGCGGCGTAGCCCAGTGCGCCGACCACGAGGGAGCGCACGCCCGGAAAGGTCGCCGACGGGTCGGTGGAGCGTGATGGGTTGCGGTACGTGAACTGCATACCAGCGTCGAGCCCCTCCGACCGACGATCCTCGAGGACTCTGCGGGTGTCCTCGAACGGGTCCGCGTCGCATGCCCCGACGTGGTCGAGGCCGGCCGAGCGACCTACCTCGACGGCCCGAGCCAGCAGATCGGCGGGGTCCGTCACGAGCGCAACAGGTCGAGCAGCTCCGACGAGCTCGCCACGTTCGCACCCAGGCGCCGCGCCCCGTCGGCAACACGCCGGTCGGAGCTGACCACCAACACCGCGGTGTCCGTCGGCAGGTCCACGACCGTCGAGAGGATCACGTCGTCGGCTTCGGTCTCGGCATCCGAGAAGTGAACTCGGATCGGCAGCGGCACGGCGACGTGGGGGCGTGCGCCGTCCGCGTCGCCGTCGAACACCACATGGATCGTCGACCCGACCTGCGCCTGGAGCGCCCCGAGCGAGCGAACCAGCATGTCTCGTTGGGCGGTTCTGTCGAGCGACGGCCAGCCCTGCATCGTCACGTTGTAGCCGTCGACGATCGCGATGATCGAGGCGTTGGCCAGGAGTTGACGCAGGCCCTCCACGGTGCCTTCGACCACACCGCCTCTGAGTCTCACCGGGACGCGACGCGGCGGCCTGGACGACACTCCCGCATCTGCACCTGCCTGCGCAGCGCTGCGCGAAGGTGAGGCAGTCGCACCGGCGTCGGGGGCATCGGTCGCTTCCACGCCGGCGATGTCGTCGGCCAGGGCTTCCGCTGCCGCTGCCAATGCGGCTCCCAGCGCCCGCGCTGCGGTTGCCGCGCTCCCGATCGCCGCCGCTGCGGTCCGCCGTCGTGAATCGGCCCAGGCGGCAGACTGGCCTGGTACGGGAACCTGTGCGGGTTCGGCCACCTCGGTGGGCCGTCGGAGGGGGTCGACCTCGACCGCCGGCGGCTCCGAGCGGGATTCGAGCTCGGCGACCCTCGCCAGGGCGGCCTCGAGTGCCGCCCGGTCGCGGCGCTGGTTCGCCAGTCGATCAGCTGCGATCGCCTCGGCCGCCTTGAGCTCGCGCACTGCCCGGGCGCGCTCCGATTCGAGCCGGGCGACCGACTCGGTCAGGTCGTCACGCTCGGCGCCCAGTGAGAGCACGTCGGCCCGCAGGCCCGATGCAGCCGCTTCGGTGTCGACCCTGATGGTCGTTGCCTCGGCCAGATCGGCCCGCAGACGCTCGACTGTCTCTGAGAGCTGCTCGAGTCGTCGCTGAGCGGAGACCTCTGAGCGGGCGGCATCGATGTCCTGTCGCTCCTCGGCATCCGCGTGCACGATCGCCGCGAGCTCCTTCTCCCACGACTCCGGACGTGTCAGGAACAGCAGCGAGGCCCGGCCGAGCTCGCCCTCATCGGCACCCTGCGCGACCCGCTCGCGGAATACATCGTCCTCGTGCAGCACCCCGAGAACCGCACGCTGTGCTCGAGGCGGGATCCGCCGCGTGAACCCCAGGAAGGGCCGCAGCGCGGCCGGGGGCTCCGGGGCGCCCCTGGTCGACCTGTCGCGCCGGGCTGTCTGCACGGCCCGCTCGACAGCAGCCGCGAGCAGTTCGGGCGCGTCGCCAACAGCGGACAAGACGTCAGGCGCGTCGGCTGCACCCCCGGGCGACTCGCCCGATGACCCGCTCGCCAGTGGCTCAGGTGCCGGCGGCTGGGTCGAGGTCGGAGACATCGATCTCGTCGGCGTCGACCTGCACCACCGAGGAGTCGGTGCCACACCAACGACACAGCACGGACTCGACCTCCTCGGCGAGCACCTCGGTGTCCTCGACCGACAACTCGCCGCCGATCGTGTAGTGGTGGAAGGACCGGGTGCGGCGGGTGGTGGTGACCTCGAAGCGCGTCAGGTTGCCGCACGCGGTGCAGCGGTAGCGCTTCTGAGCGACCTCACCCTGTGCAGCAGAATCCATGAGACCGATCGTAGCCGGACACCGCAACGCCTCCCGCCAGTCGGTCCGCCGAAGGAGCCGACGACCCCTGACGTTCAGTCCGCACCGGCTGCGGCGCGGCTCACCGCCACGAGGCGACCGAGCACCCGCAGCGCAGAGCCGTCGTCGATGCACGACTGAGCACGTGAGACCCCCGCAGCGAGATCCTCGACGAGATCCGCGACGACCAGCCCCGCGGCGGCGTTGAGCACGACCATGTCGCGCACCGGTCCACGCACACCTTCGAGCACGTCGCGGGCAGCAGCTGCATTCTCCTCGGGCCCGCCGACCGCGAGCTTGTCGATGGTCGAGCGTTCGAGTCCGACGGACTCGGGAGTCACCTGCATCCGGGTCAGTTCGTCGCCACGAACGACGACGACCTCGGTCGGCCCTGTCGTCGTCAGCTCGTCCAGGCCGTCACCGCCGTGCACGACCCAGGCATGCACCATTCCTCGCTGAGCGAGCACACCCGGAACCAGGTCCATGAGCCTCGGGTCGGACACGCCCAGGACCTGCCTGGTGACCCGGCCGGGGTGTGACAGCGGCCCGAGCACGTTGAAGACCGTGGGGATGCCGAGCTCGGCGCGCACCGGTGCCACGTGACGCATGGCTGGGTGGAACACGCGGGCGAAGGCGAAACCGACACCGGCTTCGCGTACGCATGCGGCGACCGCAGGTCCGTCGAGCTCGACCTCGACTCCTATGGCTTCGAGCAGGTCCGCCGACCCCGAGGCCGAGGACGCCTTGCGATTGCCGTGTTTGCAGACCTTCGCCCCTGCCGCTGCGGCCACCACCGATGCCATGGTGGAGACGTTGAAAGCACGGCCACCCAGCGCAGCGGAGCCACCGGTGCCCACGATGTCGATGGTGTCGGGATCGTCGAGCTCCAGTGGCGCAGCAGCGTCCACCATCGCCCGGACCAGCCCGGCGACCTCCTCGGCCGTCTCGCCCTTCATCCGCAGGGCCACGATGAACGCCGCGAGCTGGGCATCGGTCGCCTCTCCGGCCAGGACCTTCTCCAGGGCGGCACGTGTGACGTCGGAACGCAGATCGTGACCTGCGGTCAGAGTCCGTAGCAGTCCTGGCCATGCGCCGATCTCGGCGAATGCTCCCATGTCAGCGGGCAGCGACGCTCAGGAGCTCCACACCGACACCTTCGACCGGACTCCCCATCGCCCGCAGGCGCCGTCGACGACGGATGATCCGCTGGCGCTCACGCTCGGTGGCGCCGCCCCAGATACCGTTGTGCTCACGGTTGCCTATCGCGTGCTCCAGGCAGTCCACCTGGACAGGGCAGGTGAAGCACACCGCTTTGGCCTCATCGGCCTCTTCGTCGGTGGAAGGGTAGAAGACGGTCGGATCGAGGCCCTTGCAGGCGGATCGACTCAGCCACTCGTGCTCCATGGCGCCTGATTCTGCCCGTGCGGTCGCTGCTTGTCCAAGTGACATTCCCGGGTCGCTGTCACCGGATCGCAACACTGGGGAGCCCCAGATCTCACTCTGAGTGGCCGAACGACCTCTCAGCATGCACACTCCGTGGCGGCTGGTGCGCCGAACGGCACCGTACCGGAGGTGGGTGGCGCTTCGGGACGCCGCGTAGGCTGGCGCGGTCGAGCGCGCGCCCGTTCGTCCGATCCCGTTCAATCGAGTCGCTACACGACGAGACCTTCGACCTGGTGGTCGTCGGTGGAGGCGTCACCGGCGCCGGCGTGGTCCTCGACGCCGCGTCGCGCGGGCTGCGCGCCGCTCTGATCGAACGCGACGACTTCGCCTCGGGTACGTCGTCGAAGTCGTCGAAGCTCGTACACGGCGGACTCCGCTATCTCCAGCAGGGTGAGATCGGCCTTGTCTACGAGGCCCTCGCCGAGCGACAGCGCCTGCTGCGCAACGCCCCGCACCTGGTACGTCCCCTCCCCTTCCTCATCCCGATGTTCGGCAAGGGTGGTGTCGTCCCGGCCAAGATCTCCCGCCTCCTCGGTTCAGCCATGTGGGGATACGACCTGACAGGCGGCCTGCGGATCGGCAAGCGCCACCAACGGCTGGACCACGACGAGGCGCTCGGCTACATGCCGACGCTGCCGTCGGAGCGACTCGTGTCGGCCTACCTCTATTACGACGCAGCAGCTGACGACGCCCGCCTTGTGCTCACCATCCTGCGCACCGCCGCTCTGGAGCACGGAGCGACGATCGCCAACGGTGTCGCGGCGGTCGGGCTCAGCAAGGACTCCGGCGGCCGCACCGACGGCGTGGTCGTGCGCGCCGACGGCGACGAGTTCACCGTCCGGACCCACTCCGTGGTGAACGCTGCCGGCGTCTGGTCCGATGACGTGCGAACCATGGACGAAGGAGTCGACCCCGACTCGATCCGCCCTGCCAAGGGCATCCACATGACCGTTCCCTGGTCGAAGGTCCGCAACACCGTCGCGGCGGTCATCCCCGTGCCGAGTGACCGCCGATCGGTCTTCGTGGTGCCCCAGGGCGAGCTCACCTACATCGGCACCACCGATACCGACTACGACGGCCCGGTCGACGACCCTCAGTGCACACCCGAGGACGTGGCCTACCTGCTCGAGGCGATCAACGCAGCGAGCACCGAGACGCTCACCGTCGACGACGTCGTCGGCACCTGGGCTGGCCTGCGCCCCCTGGTCAAGGCCGCGTCGAGTGGCCGCACCGCCGACCTGTCGCGCCGACACAAGGTCGCCCGCTCACGCTCGGGGGTCGTGACCATCACCGGCGGAAAGCTGACCACCTACCGAGAGATGGCCGCAGACACGGTCGACGCCGTGGTCGACGACGTGCTGACCATTCGCCCAGGTTCGACCCAGGTCGGCAAGTCGGTCACCAAGAACCTGCGGCTGCGCGGCACCGACGGCTTCGACACGCTCGACTCTGCCGCCTCGGTGTACCCGTCGGTGCCGGCTGGGCTCCGTGAACACCTCGGCGGCCGCTACGGGGGCGAGGCGCGGCTGCTCATGGCAGCCATCGCCGAGGACCCGTCCCTGGGCGAACCACTCGTCGCCGGCCTGCCGTACGTGCGTGCCGAGGCGCTCTTCGTGGTGCGACACGAGATGGCGACATCTGTCGACGACGTGCTGTCACGTCGCACCCGGGCCCGCCTGTTCGGCCGCGACGACTCGGGTGACGCCGCCGAGGCGGTGGCCGAGCTGATCGCCGAGGAGCTCGGCTGGTCGGCCGACGACGCTGCCGCGTCCGTCGCCGCGTACCGCGCCGGGCTCGTCCACGAACGCGATGCCGCCGGGCTACCCGAGACGCATCTCGCCGATCTGGTGAAGACCGGAGCCTGACCCGGCCCCGACACACCCGCCGGCCGCTAGCCTCCGCGGCCATGGAACTCGGGCCAGCTGCACCATCTCCGCCGATCCCGATCGCAGGGGGGCCGGCCACGGCCACTTCCCGCAGGCTCGGGTCCCACGTCGGGGTGACCGACCGGGTGCTGACCGAGCTGCGAGACGTCTGTGCCGAGGTCCTCGACGACCCTGCGGTCACCGGCGAAGCCAGTCGCGACTGGTGGCCACTCGCCATGACCTGGGCCCTGCGTGGACAGGTCGCCGCGCGTGCTGCGGTGGTCGCCCGTCCGACCGACGCGCAGCAGGTGGCAGCGGTGCTGGATGTGTGCGACCGCGTCGGCATTCCCGTGACCGCAGCCGGTGGCCGCTCAGGCGTGTGCGGAGCCTCGGTGCCGCTCTACGGCGGTGTCCTGTTGGACCTGTGCGCGCTCGTCGGGGATCCGCGGCGTCGATGACGAGTCTCTGGTCGTCGACGTCGCCGCGGGAACCTTCGGCGACCACTTCGAACACGAGCTACGCGAACAGCACGGCCTGACATGCGGGCACTTCCCGCAGTCGATGACGCTGTCGACGGTCGGCGGGTGGCTGGCGTGTCGTGGTGCGGGCCAGATGTCCACCCGTTACGGCAAGATCGAGGAGATCGTCGTCGGCCTGGACGTGGTGCTCGCCGACGGGCGGACCGTGCACACCGGCGGGCACCCTGCTGCCGCGACCGGGCCGGATCTCACCCAGCTGTTCGTTGGTTCCGAAGGGACCCTCGGTGTCATCACCGCCGCGAGGCTGAAGGTGCACCCGACACCCGAGTACACCCGCAAGGCCGTGTGGTCCACCTCGTCTTTCGCCGACGGCCTGGACCTGTGTCGACGCATCCTGCGACGCGGTGCAACACCGGCCGTCCTACGCCTCTACGACGGCGTGGAATCGGACCGCAGCTACAGCGTCGGCACCGACCGCAACGTGGTGATCGTGCTCGACGAGGGCGACCGCCACGTGGTCGACGCCGTGTTCGCGGTGCTCGAGGAGGAGACGCGGGCGACAGGGACCGGTGCAGAGCGGCTCGACGACTCGATCGCCGATCACTGGTTGTCCAGACGCAACGACGTCGCAGTCCTCGAAGAGACTGATCACCGACGGCATCGTCGTCGACACGATGGAGGTGTCAGGCCCCTGGTCGGTCCTTCCCCGTGCCTACGACGCCGCCATCGACGCGATTTCGCAGGTCGAAGGCAACCTGGCCGTCTCGGCGCACTGCAGCCACAGCTACATCGACGGCGGCTGCCTCTACTTCACCTTCGCCGGCAAGCCACCCGAGCGCGACAGCGACGACCGACCCACAGCCGAGGGCGTCGAGAGGTACTACCGGTCGGTCTGGGATGCAGGGACCCGGGCGGTACTGGCCGCGGGAGGTTCGCTGTCGCACCACCACGGGATCGGCCTGAACCGGGGCCGCTACATGGCCGAGGCGCTCGGCACCGGCTTCGACGTCCTGGCCGGCATCAAACGCTCGCTCGACCCGAACGGCATCCTCAACCCCGGCAAGCTGGGCCTGGTGTCGGCGTTCGGTCCGGTGGGGCTCCCGTGAACGATCTGGCGCTCGCCGACCTGGAACCACCCCAGGCTCTGTGGCGCGGGACGATCACCGCGCTCGTGGTCGTGTTCCCGGTCGCGGTGCTCAACAACCTGGTCGCTTCGCGAGACGACGGTGCCGGCTCCCCGCTGGTGCTCGTCTTCTACGTGCTCATCCTGCTCGGGGGAGCGTCGGGCGGTTGGGCGGTGGTGCGGCTGTCGTCGAGGGCACGCCTGACCCACGCCGCGGCGGCCGCCGCGTCGGCGTACGCGATCGCCCAGGGCATCGGTGTGGTCCTCCGCCTGCTGCGCGGCGACACGCTGAGCTGGGTCGCCTATCCGTTCCTGGCGTTGATGATGGCGTGCTGCGGGATGCTCGGTGGCATGTTCGCCCGTCGCTGGCAGCAGCAACATGGCCCGGCGGACGGCCCAGAGGGAGGGAACTGATGGCGATCCTTGTCATCGACGCGGGCACGAGCAGCGTGCGCTCCGCGATCGTCGGACCGGACGCAACTGTGCACCACGAGGTGCACACAGCGACCCTGCCCGACAGCCCGATGCCGGGCCTGGTCGAGTTCGACGCGCTGGAATACGCCGATGCCGCTCTCGCCAGCGCCCGTGAGGTGCTCGCCCGCTACGGCGGCGAGCTCGGCCCCGTCCGCGGCGTAGGGATCAGCAATCAGCGTGCGTCGACGGTGCTGTGGGACCGACAGACGGGCACACCCGTCGCCCCGGCACTCGGTTGGCAGGACCTGCGCACAGTGGGTGACTGCCTGGTGCTCAACGCCGAGGGCTTCCACCAGGCCCCGAACCTCTCAGCCACCAAGCTCGCCCACCTGCTCGACACCCACGACCCCCGACGCACACGCGACCTGTGCTTCGGGTCGCTCGACAGCTGGCTGGTCTGGCAACTCACCGGCGGAGCGCACCACGTCGCCGATCAGACCAACGCGGCGGTGTGGGGGCTGCTCACCCCCGACGTGGACGCACTGGACCAGTCGCTGTTGGACCGTCTGAGGATTCCGGCGTCGATGCTCCCTTCCGTCGTCGACTCGACCGGCGTGATCGGCGAGGCGACGGCGCTGCCAGGGGCACCGCCGATCTGCGGGCTCGCCGGCGACCAGCAGGCGTCCCTGGTCGGCCAGGCGTGCGTGGAGCCTGGACTCGGCAAGATCACCTTCGGCACCGGCGGCATGCTCGACGTCTGCGTCGGACCGCGTCCTCCCTTCGCCACCCGCGGGCCCGGCGGCACCTTCCCGATCGTCTGCTGGAGTCAGGACGGAGCCGCCACCTGGGGCGTCGAGGCCGTCATGTTGTCCGCGGGCACCAACGTCGAATGGCTCCGCGACGACCTCGGAGTGATCCCCGACGCGGCCTCGTCGGCCGAGGTCGCCGCGTCGGTGCCGGACACCGACGGCGTGACCTACGTACCGGCCTTGTTGGGACTCGGCACTCCGATCTGGGACTACGGCGCCCGCGGAGCGTTGCTGGGATTGACCCGGGGTACGACATCTGCCCACATCGTGCGGGCGGTGCTCGAAGGGGTCGCCCAGCGCGGAGCGGACCTGGTCGAAGCCGCCGAGACCGACGGGGCGCTGAGGATCGACGCCCTGCGGATCGACGGCGGCATGTCGGCCAACCCGCTGTTCGTGCAGGCTCTCGCCGACGCCACCCAGCGGCCGATAGAGGTCTCCCCCGTTCTCGAGGCAACGACGCTCGGCGCCGGGTTCCTCGCCGGTCTCGCTACCGGCGTGTGGGGCACCTGGGGCGATCTGGCATCGACATGGGCGCCGAAGGTCCGCGTCGAGCCGGCCGGATCGGTGGACCGGGACCGTTGGCACGAGGCCGTCGAGCGCTCACGGGAGTGGTTCGCCGACCTGTCGGCGCTGGACTTCTGAGCCCCCGGCCGACCGTCGCACTGGGCCGAAAGGTCCATTCACATGGGGCGCAGGTCCCGTCGCGCTCAACGATCTCGCCATGCGTGTCGTAGTTGGATACATGAACGCCACCTGCACCATCGACACGGTCTCGGCTTCCGAACTCCGCGAAGGGGACTGGTCGACCACGGCCGACGCCGCAGGGCCGATCCTGCGTCGAGCCATCAACGGAGCGGTTCTTTCGAGCCCCCGTGTGCAGATCAGCTTCGACGCCGAGCGTGGCGAGTACGTGCTCGGACTGACCGAACACTGAACGCAGCTCGGGAGTGCGCCCGCGCGTCGGGTCCGCCTCAGGCGCCCTGACGCTGACGGGCCTGCTGACCTCCGCCGAACCAGGACCCCAGGTCCAACAGGAACCCGAGGGCCACGAGGAACCAGCCGAAACCCTCGACTCCGCCGATGGGCGCGTACGCGAGGGCGTAGAAGACGGTCGTGTACGGCAGGAAGACGAATCCGAGCGCCCCGACCAGGAACGACGGCATGGCGATCGACAGCTTGTCGGTGAACAGCTGCATGACCACCAGCGCGAACCGGGGCGACAACCAGACCAACAGAGCGACCAGACACCCACAACCCATGACTCGCCTCCTCGACGGATCATTCCTAGCCCAACCCCTGCCCCCGTGTGCGACAAAGGCGTCAGGAGCGCGACAATGTCGGCGTCGGTGAGTCGGTCGGGTGACCGCGGCAGGTCCGCTCGGACAGGTCGAGGAAGGTCGGGACTCCACAGAGCAGGGTGCTGGCGTGAGCCAGGTCGGAGTGATCTGACGGTAGAGGGCAACAGAGAGCAGACCGCCGATGGCCGTCACCTCCGGGTGGCGGCACAGGCAAGGGTGAAACGGTGCGGTAAGAGCGCACCAGCGTCGGGAGCGATCCCGGCGGCTGGGTAACCCCCACCCGGAGCAAGGCCGAGCAGTGGGTACGGGCGGCTCGTCCGCCGAGATGCTCCCCGGAGCGTCGAGGCAACCCACGGGTAGGCCGCAAAGATGGATGGTCACCTAACGGGATCCCCGCAAGGGACCCGGGCACAGAATCCCGCCTACAGGCCGGCTCACCGACATTGCGGCTCAGGACCCATGCAATTGCAGGGCAATCGCCGGCCCCCGTCGGCGATTGAACCCCTACCGTGCACATTCCGCGCACACAGCGAACCAACACTCCGGTTTCGCCGGCTCGTCAAGCGACCGTTGTTGGTCAGGCCAGCGTAGAAGGTCTACCCGTTCCAGGTGCTTCTGACAGCAGAGGCGACCGGTCTCGCCAGGGACTCCAAGGCCCGGGCAGAGCAGGTGCGCTCTGTCGCCGTCCAACGGGTTGGTGATCGGATCGGGGCCCTGACGAGCGATGAACTCGCTGAACTCGACGAGGCCCTGCGGATCCACCTCGCTCTCTGACATCGACGGCCCCGGAACGCCGGCACCCTGACTGTTCACAGGCGCCGACCAAGCGTGGAGGCGGGCTGTCCGAAGCGACAACATGACCGGCCGACGCTGGCCGTACCATCTGCGCCGTGAACGACCGCTCCGCCGCTCCTGCCCGCTACGGGCCCACCGACGACCAGATCCTGCTGAGCGGCCCCGAGCAACCAGCCGAACACCCCTCCGAGGTCGCTCGGCTCACGCGCATGCACGATGAGATCGCCTCGGGGTTCGCCGCTCTCGCCGGGCTCGGCCCCGCGGTGTCGGTGTTCGGCTCTGCCAGAACAGCGCGCGACCATCCGTCATACGACCTTGCACGCAGGATGGCCCGTGAGCTGGGAGAGGCAGGTTTCGCGGTGATCACAGGTGGCGGCCCGGGGATCATGGAGGCCGCGAATCGGGGAGCTCGCGAGGCCGGCGCAGTGTCGGTCGGGCTCAACATCGAGCTCCCCCACGAGGAGGAACCGAACGACTATCTCGATCTGAGCCTCGACTTCCGCTACTTCTTCGCCAGGCGGATCATGTTCGTTCGCTATGCGTGCGCGTTCGTCGTGCACCCGGGCGGTCTGGGCACGCTCGACGAGATGTTCGAGGCGCTCACCCTCATCCAGACCGAGAAGATCGACACCTTCCCCGTGGCTCTCGTAGGGACGGCGCACTGGCGCGGCCTGATCGACTGGATGGGTGACCGTCTGAGCAGCGAGCGGCTGATCGACGAGTCCGACCTGACCCAGTTGCTGCTGACCGACGACATCGCTTCGGTCGTCGAGCATGTGTCGCAACCCCGACCTGGGCAATGATTCGGAAGTGAGCGAGGCCCCCGACGACGACCAGAGCGCCCCGAGCAGCGACCAGGCCCCCCCTGGCGGAGACAAGGACGAGTCCTGGGGTATGGACGCAGCGCTGGGCGCAGCCGCGATCGCTGCCCGCACCGCTGGGGATGTTGCGGGAGCGGTCGGTGGGTCAGCTCCCGGACGTGTGGCCGAGAGCGCTGCGCGCTGGGTCACCCGCCCGCTGTCTCGCCAGGGCAAGGAGGTGCGGCACCGTCTCGAGGACGAGGCTCTCCCTGCTGCACAAGAGGCGATTCGCAACGCGACACCGGGTGTCGTGGATGCCGTCGACATCAACGGCATCCTCGCGGCGATCGACGTGAACCTTCTGCTGGACCGCATCGACATCAACCGGCTGGTCGACCGGCTGGATGTGAGCGCAGTGGTGGCCAAGGTCGATGTCAACGAGCTGGTGTCACAGGTCGACGTCAACGCCATCGTGGCCAACGTCGACGTCGACTCGCTGATCCAGAAGGTCGACATCGATGCGCTGCTCGCGCGGATCGATGTGGACGCACTCGTCGCGTCGATCGACCTGACCGCACTGCTCGAACGAATCGATCTGAACCTCCTCGTCGGTCGCATCGACCTGGACCAACTGCTCTCCACCGTCGACATCAACGCGCTGCTGCAACAGCTCGACATGGATGCGCTGGTCGCGAACACCGAGCTCGGCAGCATCATCGCCCAGTCAACGAGCGGCGTTGCGTCCGAGGCGCTCGATGCCGTTCGCAGCCAGGGCGTCGGAATGGATGCGTTCATCGCCAAGCTCGCCAACAGGATCCTCGGACGGGACCTGGAGTCGCTGCCCGCAGGCCCACCCGCGCTGATCGAGGCCCAGCTCGCACTGCCACCCGCAGCAGGCGGTCATGACCTTGATGCTCATAACGTCGGCGGACATGAGGGAGGTTCGGCATGAAGGCGAACGCCGACCCTCAGCTCGCCGTCACGCTCCAGGGTCACTACGCGGGCGCGGTGACCCGGCTGGCTGCCTTCGCAATCGACCAGGCCGTCGCCACCTCCGCGTTCGCACTCGGCAGCGCGATCGTCTCGTGGGTTCTCCACCTGGTGACCGGCGGGGAACTCACATGGAACCCGTCGCCCTGGATCACCGGTCTGCTGTTCTTCTTCTGGCTGTTCCTCTACTACGCGTACCCGTGGTCGGTGAGCGGCAAGACGTTCGGCATGGCGGTGCTCGGAATCCGTGTCGTGCGTGCAGACGGAGCACCCGCCACCCCTCGCAACGGGGTGTTGCGCACCCTTGCTCTACCGCTCAGCTTCCTGACGCTCGGCATCGGCTTCGTGCCGATCATCACCGGACGGCACCGTCGGGCACTGCACGACATGATCGCCGGCACCGCCGTCGTCTACGCCTGGGACGCCCGGGCCGCACGGCTGCGGTTCCTGGCCAGGCACCAACCGACGGAATGAGCTCGGAGGCGAGCGAGCCGCGCAGCGAACGAGCGGTCGCAGGTGGCCGGGTGGTCGGTACGCTGTCCGAGCCGGCGGCTGATCCGCCACCTGACACCCCGAGCGAGGGCCTGAGATGCCATTGATCTCCTTCGAGCAACTGCAGAAAGTCGCGACGGTCTTCTCTCCGTTGTCGGGGACCCCGGGGTCACCGCTCGAGACCACGCAGTGGCTCCGGTCCCTGCAGCCCTCGCTGATGCCCCGCACGTCGATCCATCAGGGCGCTGCGTCAGGGGTGGTGATCCTTGCTGCGAGGGCAGCCAGCAACCGGGTCGACCGGCTGGCCGACAAGCTGACACCGAACGAGGACTCGCTGACCCAACGCATCGCTGTTCGTGCGGCGATCGTCGGGCTCGGATACGGGATGCGCAAGCTTCCGGACCAGGACGACACGGCGTGGCCGGCCGCACTCGCCCGAATGGGCGGTGAGCTCATCGAGGGCGGCGCCGCCGGAGGGATCATCTACGAGGTGATGACCGCTGCACGGGGTCGGGCGAGCACGTCGCGGCGGGGTGCGGGTCTCACCATGGCAGCGACTGCCGCCGCCTTCTCGTTCGCCCTCTACAAGTCACGGTCCTACCTGGGCGAGCGACGCGACTTCTTCACCGACGACTTCGACAAGCTGTCGCTGAACCTGAACCGCACGGTCGCGGTGACCGCAGGGGTGACCGCAGTGGGCACCGGTATGGGCTACGGCTACAAGGCCACCGAGCGCGGCTTCGAGCGGTTCTTCGGACCTGGCCTGGCGCACACCGTGCTAGCCCGCACGCTCAACAACGCCGCTTGGGCCGCGGCACTGACCGGCTTGTACTGGGCGGGGATCTCCAAGGTCGGCGCCGCCAACGAGAAGGTGGACCCGGGTTACGCACTACCGCCGACGACCCCGCTGGTTTCGGGCAGCGTCGACAGCATCTGCGCGTTCGACCAACTCGGCCAGCAGGGTCGCCGTTACGTCACAGACGTGCTCCCACCCGAACTGATCTCCGAGACGATGGGAGAGCCCGCTACCCACCCGATCCGCGTGTTCGTCGGGTTCAACCAGCAACCCCTCTACACGTCGGGCCGGGCCGAGACGGCACTCGAGGAGATGGAGCGCACCGGCGCCTACGACCGCGGCACGATACTGCTGGTGTGCCCGACAGGCACGGGCTGGGTCGACCACACGATGATCGAGGCGGCCGAGCTGTTCACCCGCGGCGACCTGGCAACCGTGTGCATCCAATACGGGCGATACCCGTCGTTCCTGTCGCTTCAGAAGGTCCGCGCCGGCCGCCGCCAGTTCCGCAGCCTGGCGTGGGGTGTGCACCAGCGGGTTCGCGCCATGCCCGAGGACCGACGCCCACGGGTCCTGGTCTTCGGAGAGAGCCTGGGTGCCTGGGCGTCGTCCGACGTCATCATGCGACTCGGTGTCGACGGACTCGACCACTACGGGGTCGACAAGGCCCTGTGGTTCGGTATGCCTGAGCTGGCCCGCTGGTCCGCAGCGGGTCTGGATCGGCCGGGACAGCTCACCCCGGAGGGAACCGTCGGCGTGTTCGACCGCTGGGAGCAGTTCGCCGAGCTCACCCCGCAGGAGCGTGACGCTCTGCGGATCGTGCAGCTCAGCCACGACAACGACCCGATCACACTGCTCACCCCGACACTGCTGTACCGCTCCCCCGACTGGCTCGAAGAGCCACGTGGACGCAACGTGCCGGGCGGGCAGCGCTGGTACCCCGTCGTGACCGGGGTGCAGACGATGATCGACGCGGCGAACGCGATGCGCAACAGCCCCGGCGAGTTCCGCAGCACGGGACACGACTACCGCGCCGACACTGCGCGCTTCGTGGCAGAGGGCTACCGGCTGCCATACACCGAGCAGCAGCTCGCCGCGGTCGAAGACCTGCTGCGTCGTCTAGAACGAGAGCGTGAGGGCCGCATCAAGGCGCCCACCGACACCGCCGACACCGTTCCAGCGCCGGCACACCGTACCGAGCACCACCTGCAGTCACCGCACCTGCCGAGCCTGCACGGACACCGCACGAAGGGTGCCAACTGGATCAACGATGTTGCAGAGCTGGCCGGAACCGCTTCGCCACAGAGCGGGCCCTGATTCGGTCGGGCCGAGCGACAGGTGTGTCAGGCCGCGTGCTTGGTAGCCCGACCACCAGGCTTGTAGTTGGCGAGCCGCGATGCGCTCTTCCACACCATCCGGTAGTAGCGACGGACGTCCTCGCCCAGGTCGACGGGCTCTGAGACGACGGTCGTACCTCCGCCCACCGGATGGGCGGTGCCACCGATCTGGAGCACACGGTCGCCGTCGATGACGTGACGGTCGTGGACCGCCGCCGTGGGCGCCATGCGCAGTCGGAGCTGCGTGTCGCGGCTGCGCAGCGTCTCGACGAAGTCGACCAGGTCGTCGATGTCCGTGCTGTCGAGCCGGTCGCTCACCATCACCCTGGTCACGTCAGTGTGTGCCACCAGGTACTCGAGCTGTGCCCTGCGGCAGTACGGATCCACAACCATCGGACGGTCGAGAGCCGCGATGCGCCCGACGACCCTGGCGAAGGCGAGCGGATCGCTGGAACGCATGTCGGTGTCGAGCACCTCGAACAGCGGCGACTCATCGGGGTGCATACCGAGAGCACTGACGGCGAGGCGCCCCAGATCGGTCGGGACGAGACGCTGGGCGTCCACCTCCTCGATCAGGCCACGCCTGATGAGGGAGCTGATTGCGCCTTCGGCGAAGTTCGTGTCGCTGTCCGGTGAGCCCCGCCACGACACTCAGCGCAGCGGGCCTTCGCGGCTCGGCGAGCCGGCGCAGCTCCTTGCGCGTCAGGGTGCCGCCCACCTCGTAGAGCCTTACCGCCCAGAGAAGGAGTCGGTGCGACTCCTCGTCGAGAAGATCCATGGGAACCACGCTAGAGGCGAGACCCGTCCACTCCTCGTCTTTCGATCCAGGTTTTCCGTCACTCCCCGCGGCGTGGGCCGACGGTGTCGCGGTCGAGCTGGCCCGTCCGCAGGAACCGGTCCCGGCGCTCCCGCTCGTCCAGACCGAAGCGGCGCCATGCCCAGACCCCAACCCCGACCGCGACGAGCTCCATGACCAGGCTGATCGGCCCACGCGACATCTCGAACGCCACGCCCCATTCCGGTACAACTCCGATCGCAGGCCACCAGAACGTCTCCGCGTGTGTCCACGACAGGTCGAGCACCAGGTGCAGATACATGCCGATCGGCAGGCCGAGCCACTGACGGCGGACGAGCCGCCGTCCACGGGTGCACAGCATGACGACGACCAGCACGAGCGTCGGAAGCGCCAACGAGTGCAGCGGACCGGCACCGAATGGCACCTCCAGCGCCGGGATGACGGCGCCCAGAGCGACCATTCGGTAGTCGATCGCAGGGCTCTGGAACACCGCCCAGGTGAGCACGATGCTCATGACGACGAACCAGATCAGCACGACGACGCGACCGCTGCTCAGCGGACCAGGATCCGCATGCACTCCGGGCAGTGCACCAGAGCATCCTCGGGGGCCCGGCGCACCTCCTCGAGCTCGGCCGAAGGGATCTCCAGGTGGCATCCCTCGCAGCGCGACCCGAGCAGGCGAGCGACCGCCACACCACCGAGCGACGAGCGCAACGGCTCGTAGGCCGCCATGAGATCGTCGGGCACGCTCCCGACCGCCGCAGCCCGTTCTGCCACGAGCCGGTCCAGCTCGGCATCGATCTCGGCGTTCTCCACGATCAGCTGCGAGTCGAGGCCGTCACGCTCGACCCGGAGCTCGGCGAGGAGGCCGTCTCGCTCGGCGAGCTCCTCCTCGATCGGTTCAGCCTGCTCCATCAGCTCGAGCGCACGGTCCTCGTACTCACCCTGACGATGCCTGAGCTGGGCGAGCTCCTCCTGGAGCGACTCGAGCTCCTTGTGGGCGACGATGCTGCCGTCGTACATGGACACATCGACGGTACGCGCCTTGTCCTCGATCAAGGCCGCATGATCCTCGGCTTCCTTCTGATCGGCGCGGACACGGTGCAGCCGTCCGGCGACCTCGTCGCGCACAGCTGACACCTCGGCTGTGCGCAGGCCCACCTGCTCGAGCGACCCCAGCACGGGCAGCGTCGCTCGTCGGTGCTGGAGCTGATCGATGGCGGTGTCGAGTTCCTGGACTACGAGCAGATCGTCGAGTGCGGCCACGGGCGAACCCTACGCCGCGACGCCCACGGGCGGTGCCGCCATCGGGAAGGACGGCATCACTCGCCTTCGGAAGGTGTCGTCCCCGTGCCGCCCCCGGTGGAACCGTCGTCCGTGGAGCCACCCCCGCCACCAGCGTCGCCCGTCCCTCCGCCGGATGGGGCGCCGGCCACGGTCGTGGAGGATCGGCTGGTGCCGCTCCGCCTGGACGACGAAGAAGAAGACGACGACCGCGACGTCGAGTCGGACCGGGTCACGTACTTGCTCCAGGGATCCTTGATCGCCGTGCTCCGGCCACTCGACGTCGGCGGCGTGAACTTCGTCACCGGCGATCCTTCGAGATAGGGCGCCATGAACTCCTGCCAGACCTTGCCGGCGGCGGTCCCGCCCTGGACCCTGCCGCCCTTCAGATCGATCGAGCCGGCCGGGTTGCCGATCCAGACCGCCACCGCAATCTCAGGCGTGAAGCCGACGAACCAGACATCGGCGTTGCCGCCGTCGTCGAGCTCGTTGGTCCCGGTCTTGCCCGCCGCCGGGCGCCGGTCCGGCAGCGCACCGCCCTTGTAGGTACCTCCGGACACCACGCCGCTCAGAGCGACCGTCGCCTGTCGGGCCACCTCGACCGGTATCGCCTGCTCCTCGGCAGGCTCGTGCTCGTAGAGCACGTTCCCGTCGCGGTCCTCGACCTTGGTGACGAAGTGGGCCTCGTTGAACACTCCGTCGTTCGCGATCGCCCCGTACGCGGCCGCCATCTTCGAGGGGGCGGACCGAAGCGCTTCCCAAGGTCAGCGACGGGATGTCGCCGGCGTCATCGGCCAGCGTGGTGATGCCCAGGCGCCTGGCTACGTCGACGACCTGCTCCCCTCCGACCGCTGCCTGCAGCCGCACGAACGCGCAGTTGTTCGACGACGCGGTAGCGCGGGTCAGGTCGGTCGACCCTCCGCGGCAACCGGACGGCCAGGTGCTCACCGTTCGGGGCAGGTTCCAGTCGTCGTAGAGAGAACGGGGTGCCGGAGCGGCGGAGATCGTCGAACGAAGGCCGTAGCCCTCTTCGAGCGCGGCTATCAGCGTGAAGGTCTTGAACGACGAGCCGGGGCTGCGCCCGACGGCCGGCGTGGCCAGCTCGACGACTCCCTTGCCTTCGACGGTGGTCTCCCCCACTGCGGCGCGCACCGCCCCGGTAGCTGGTTCGACCGCCACGACGACTGCCATCGAGTCGGGGTTCTGTGCCTTCACAGGGCTCTCGTTCGAGGCGACCGCCGCGAGGAACTGGGCGCGGGGGTCCATGGTCGAGGTGATCTTCAGCCCACCGTTGAAGATCAGGAAGCGCCGCAGCTCGCGAGTGGGTGCCAGCCACTCGGCGTCGAGCAGCTCGTCGCGAACGTGACGCTCGAAGTACGACAGGTCCTGCGCGGTGGTGCTCGAGCGGACACGCTGCACGTCGGTCGGCAGTGGAGCAGCGTTGATCAGATCGGCTTCGGTCTGTCCGATGAGCCCCTCTGCCATCATCCGTCGCACCACGATCTCACGGCGTTGCCTGGCAACGTCCGGGTAGCGCACCGGGTCGTAGGCCGACGGGCTGCGGATGAGCGAAGCCAGCACCGCCGACTCGGCCCAACCGACCTCCGATGCCGACCTGCCGAAGTAGGTCTGGGCCGCCGCCTCGACGCCGTACGCCCCACGACCCAGGTACACCTGGTTCAGGTACTGCTCCAGGATCCGGTCCTTGCACTCCTGCTTCGAGGTGGTCTCGCAGTACTGCTGCTCGAGCTGCAGGGCCAGGCTCGCCTCCTTGAGCTTGCGGGTGAACGAACGCTCGTCACCGACCAGGCTGAGCTTCACGAGCTGCTGGGTGATCGTCGAGCCACCCTGGGACACCCCTCCGGCGTCGCTGTTCGCCCGGAACGCCCGCATGATCGAACGGGCACTGACCCCGTCGTGCTCGTAGAAGTCGGCGTCCTCGACCGCGAGGACGGTCGAGCGCAGCTCCTCGGATATGTCGTCCAGAGACACGATCTGGCGGTTCTCGGCGCCGATGAGTTCACCGATCGGGTCACCGTGCATGTCCAGTACGGTGCTGCCCTCGACCAACGCCGGCAGAGCAATCTTGCTCGACGTGCTGAACGACGCGGCGCTCGGCAGCTCGGCGACAGCCGGTACGAGCAGGCTCGTGAGCATGGCTATCGACGCGACCCCGACGACGACGATCAGGCCGAAGCGCATCAGTAGTTTGACAGGTCGAGGCATGGGGGCGTTCAGAGGCAGCGCCGCAGAGGGAGCGGCGCGGCTGGGGGTTGTTGGATTCTTCGGTCGTCTACGGCCGGGTAAGGCTACCGGCGGCGCGCACCGGGGTCAGCGCAGCGCCCGGCTAGTGTCGCCACGACCTGAGAGGGAACCCGGATGCAACTGCCTCGTCGAGACCGCCGACTCGGGCGCAGGAGCCGTCGGGTGCAGGTCAGCCTGGCCGGCGCCGGCTACATCGCTGTGGTGCACGCCCTTGCCGCGCAGGCGGCAGGCATGCAGGTCCGGGCGGTCGCGTCCCGAGGTGGAACGTCCGCCCGGCACCTCGCCGGGGGGATCGACGCACGACGGGTCCAGCCCGAGCAGCTGCCAGACGGAGCAGATGTCCTGATCGTTGCGACCCCGCCGGAGTTCCACGAGGAGCTCACCCTGCAAGGCCTTTCAGCAGGGGCCAAGGTGCTGGTCGAGAAGCCGCTGACGACCACGCTCGCCTCGGCCGACCGCATGGTCGCTGCTGCCGACGGAGCGAGCGCCCGCTGCGCCGAGAACCTGCTCCATGCACCCCTCTGGCAGGAGTTCCGCCGTATCCGCCCGACGCTCGGCACACTCGGACACCTGTCGCTGCGCACGTTGCAGCCACCCCCCGATTGGGGACACTTCACCGGAGCACTACCGAGCGGCGGTGTGCTGTTCGACCTGGGTCCGCATCCGATCGCCCTGGCGCTCGATGCCGCGGGCGAGATCCCCTCCGGTGTGTCCGCGGAGCTCAGCTCCACCCGCGACGACGGCGCCGACGACGACGCGACCGTTCGGATCGACTTCCCGTCGGGTCTCGTCGCCGAGCTCCGCTTGTCGTGGACGACTGCGGATCCGGAGTGGAGTGTGCAGGCTGCGTCACCCGACGGCGTGCTGCTGGCCGAGCTGCTGCCAGAGGTGACGCTGGAGCACGACGGTGAACCGGTCGTGGTCGGCCTGCGCCAACAGGTGCCCGACCCCCGCCTTGAGCAGATGGGCTACGTCGACCAGCTGCTGGACCTGGTCGACGGCCGGCCTGGCCAGGACCTGAGCGCGGCACGTGGCGTGCTCGAGTTGATCTGCGGCGCGTACACGTCGGCCGGGAACGACGGTCAGCGGGTGCCGCTGCCCTTCGGAGGCGACCGACAGCTGACTCCTCGCGAGCACTGGGGCCGCTAGAAGTCCTCGTCCATCGAGAACTCGCCGTCGACAGCGGTCTGGTAGGCCGAAACGGTGCGCTCGAAGAAGTTCGTCAGCTCCTGGACGTCCTGGAGCTCCATGAAGGCAAACGGGTTCTTGGAGCCGTATCGCTTCGCCATGCCCAACGTCATCAGGCGCTGATCTGCGACGTACTGCAGGTACTCACGCATGTCGGGCAGCGACATTCCGGGGATCCCCTGCGAGAGCAGGTCCTCTGCGAACTGGAACTCGCACTCCACGGCTTCGCCGATCATCTCGTTCACCCGGGTGGCCAGGTCGTCGTCGAAGAGGTCCGGCTCCTCGCGTCGGACCTGCTCGATGACCGCGAAGGCGAAGTTCATGTGGCAGCTCTCGTCGCGGAACACCCAGTTGGTGCCCGAGGCGAGCCCGTTGAGAAGGCCCTTCGAGCGCAGGAAGTAGACGTATGCGAAGGCTCCGAAGAAGAACAGTCCCTCGATGCAGGCGGCGAAGCAGATCAGGTTCAACAGGAACTGCTTGCGGTCCTCGCGGGAGCGCAGCTCGTCCAGGCTGTTGATCGAGTCGATCCACTTGAAGCAGAACTCGCCCTTGTGGCGGATCGACGGGATGTTCTCGATCGCGGCGAAGGCTTCGGCGCGCTCGTCCAGGTCCGGGATGTAGGTGTCGAGCAGGGTCAGGTAGAACTGGACGTGCAGCGCCTCTTCGTAGAGCTGGCGCGACAGGTACATGCGACCCTCGGGGCTGTTCACGTGCTTGTACAGGTTGAGCACCAGGTTGTTCGACACGATCGAGTCGCCTGTGGCAAAGAACGCGACGAGCCGGTTGATCAGGTGCCGCTCGGCGGGGACCAGCTTGCGCTGCAGGTCGACGATGTCGTCGGAGAAGTCGACCTCCTCGACGGTCCACGTGTTGCGGATCGCGTCTCGGTACATGTCGTAGAACTGCGGGTAGCGCATCGGGCGCAGCGTCAGGTTGAACCCGGGATCGAGCAAGTGCCCACGCTCGGGCGTCGGGTCCGTCAGGTCGATCGGCGCCTCGACGGGGAGGCTGTGGGCCAGGGCGGAGTTCTCTGTCAGAGCCATGGAGTGCGTTCCTCTCGCGATGTTCGTTCTGTCACTGACAGGCTTCGCAGGACTCGGGGTTCTCGAGCGAGCAGGCGACTGCCTCTTCGTCGGAGTACCCGCTCGCCGCGGAGTCGGTGTCAGCGCTCGGCTGGGTGGGCAACGGCGTCGCCGGGACACCGCCACCGTCGGGACCGTCCCCGGCCGACGTGGTGGTGGTCGTCTTGTTGATGCGAGTGGCTGGCCGTGAGCGCAGGTAGTAGGTGGTCTTGAGCCCCTGCTTCCAGGCGTGGATGTACATCGACGACAGCTTCCCGATCGTCGGTGACTCCATGAACAGGTTCAGGGACTGCGACTGGTCGATGAATGCACCGCGCCCCGCGGCCATGTCGATCAGGGCACGCATGGGGAGCTCCCACGCCGTGCGGAAGATGGCGCGCACGTCGTCGGGGATCTGCTCGATGTCCTGCACCGAGCCCTCGTTGCGCTTGATCGCCGCGATGATCGGCTCGGTCCACAGGCCACGCTGCTGGAGCTCACGCACCAGGTACGTGTTGATCTGGAGGAACTCGCCCGAGAGCGTCTCGCGCTTGAACAGGTTCGACACCTGCGGCTCGATGCACTCGTAGCAGCCGGCGATCGACGCGATCGTCGCCGTCGGTGCGATCGCGATCAGCAGGGAGTTGCGAAGGCCGTGCTCGGCGATGCGTGCCTTGAGGTCGGCCCAGCGAGCCGGGTCGGTCGGGGTCACTCCCCACAGGTCGAACTGCAGCTCGCCCTTGGCGGCTCGCGTCTCGTTCCAGCCCCCGTGGGTGCCGGCGACTGCTGCCAGCTCGTTGGAAGCCACCAGAGCCTGGAAGTAGATCTCCTCGGAGATCCGGTCGGAGAGCTCGCGCGCCTCGTCGGAGTCGAACGGGAGCCGGAGCTTGAAGAACACGTCCTGCAGGCCCATCAGGCCGAGGCCGACCGGACGCCACTTGGCGTTGGAGTTGCCCGCCTCGTCGGTCGGGTAGAAGTTGATGTCGACCACCCGGTCGAGGAACGGCACCGCCAGGCGAACGACCTCGGCGAGTCGATCGAAGTCGAACGCCGGTGCACCCGAGGCATCGGGTCGCACCATGGCACCCAGGTTGACCGAACCCAGATTGCACACCGCCGTCTCGGCCTGGTTGGTTACCTCAAGGATCTCGGTGCAGAGGTTGGACAGGTGCACCACGTTCGGGGTGCCGTCACCGGCGACCGAGCCGGTCTGGTTGCACTTCTCGTTGGACGCGTCCTTGAAGGTCATCCAGCCGTTGCCGGTCTCGGCAAGGCTGCGCATCATCCGGCTGTACACCTGGCGAGCGGGCACCTGCTCCTCGTAGAGCCCCTCGGATTCGGCCAACAGGTATGCGTCGCGGAACTCGTCGCCGTACAGGTCGACCAGGTGCGGGACCTTCTTCGGGTCGAACAACGACCACTGCCAGTCCTGCTCCACACGCTCCATGAAGAGGTCGGGTACCCAGTTGGCCAGGTTCAGGTTGTGGGTGCGGCGGGCGTGGTCGCCAGTGTTCTCCTTGAGCTCGAGGAACGTCATGATGTCGGCGTGCCAGGACTCCAGGTACACGCACGCCGCGCCCTTGCGGCGACCGCCCTGGTTGACCGCGGCGACCGATGAGTCGAGCGTCTTGAGCCACGGGACGATGCCGTTGGAGAGTCCGTTCGTGCCGCGGATCAGCGAACCCTTGGAGCGGATGCGGCTGTAGGACAGCCCGATTCCACCTGCGTGCTTGGAGAGCCGGGCGACGTCGCGGTAGCGGTCGTAGATGGCGTCGAGGTTGTCCTCGGGTGAGTCGAGCAGGTAGCAGCTCGACATCTGCGGGTGGGTCGTGCCCGAGTTGAACAGTGTCGGCGACGATGGCAGGTAGTCGAGCGACGAGATGAGCTCGTAGAACTCGATCGCCTCCTCCGGCGAGGTCGCCAAGCCGCAGGCGACCCTCATCAGGAAGTACTGCGGGGTCTCGATGACCTTGCGGCTCTCGGGGTGACGCAGCAGGTAGCGGTCGTAGACGGTGCGCAGGCCGAAGAACTCGTAGAGCCAGTTGCGCTCGGCGAGGATGGCGTCGTTCAGCTTGCGGGCATGGGTGGCGACCATCGCAGCGGTCTCGTCGCCGATGATCCCCTGGGCGTGGCCGAGGGCGACCGACTGCGAGAAGGAGTAGATGTCCTGGTTCTGGACCTCCTTGTCGATGACTGTGGCCAGCAGTCGGGCAGCGAGGCGGGAGTAGTTCGGCTCCTCGGCGATGAATGCGGCCGCGGTGCGGATCGAGAGGTTGTCGAGCTCGGTGGTGGTCGCACCGTCGACCAGCCCCGAGATGGTGCGGGTGGCGACCCTCATGGCGTCGACGTGCTCGAGACCCGCGGCGCAGCACGCGCCACAGCCCGGACGATCTTGTTCAGATCGACCGCCTCCAGGCTGCCGTCCCGCTTGCGCACTCGCATGAGCGTGCCGAGGTCGTCCACGGCGCCCGGCTCGACGACCACCGGGGCGGAAGCCTCCATCTCGTCGATGATCTCGATCTCACGTACGTCTTCGGACAGCGCCACCGTGACTCCCAGTTCCCGTTCTCCACGACCCCGGTAGGGCCGTTCATCCCGTGCACCCTCCAGACACCACATCTGGTGGAGGCTGCACTCCCCAACCCCAACATGTAGGGGTGCAGGGCTGTAATTACAGCCGCGTAACTACACGGTTGTCAACGCTTTGTCGCGCTCTGGAGCATGAATTCCGACCATGAGGGCCCGTTTCGCGCGCAGTGATGTCACAACCACCACACGCGGTGGCCGTTGCACATGTCACAGCCCTGGCGGTCGTCGGTCGTCCGTCGCTCAGGGGGTCGGTCTAGCGTCGGAGCCGTGACGGACCCGACCCCTCCCCGCCCCGGCTCCCCCGGCGCTCCCCTGTGGGATCCGACGGCCATACCAGCCGCGACTGTCGTGGTGGTGCGCGACGGGCGGTCGAGCAGCGACGGACCCGGCGGGCTCGAGGTGCTGGTGCTGCGCCGGGACAGGGACCTGAGCTTCGCCGGCGGCACGTGGGTGTTCCCCGGTGGCCGCATCGACCCCGCCGATCACCCGGTCGGAGGCCAGGACCTGGAACTGGCCGCCCGCACTGCTGCTGTCCGCGAGGCCAACGAGGAGGCCGGGCTGGTCATCGACCCCTCGAGGCTGCGCCGTTGGTCGCACTGGACCCCTCCCCCCGAGACGCCCAAGCGGTTCTCGACGGCCTTCTTCGTGGCATCGGTATCGGCAGGCAACGACGACGTGGTCATCGACGACGGCGAGATACGCGAAGCACGCGTGGCGGGGTCCCGGCGAGATGCTCGAGCTGCACGCAGCGGGCGAGGTCAGCCTCACTCCCCCCACATTCATCACCTTGACCCAACTCCTCGGCTTCACGAGCAGCTCGGACGTGGTCGAGGCGGACCGCGCAGTGGAGCACTTCGCCACCCGCATCACGGTCGTCGGCGAGTCGGTCATCGCCATGTACCACGGTGACCCCGGCTACGAGTCCGGCGATCCCGGTTCGGCCGGCCCACTGACCGGCCCACTGACCGACGGCCCCCTGCACCGCCTCGTGATGGGCCAGAAGTGGACCTATCTGCGACAGACTCCGATGCCGGACGTGTGAACGAGCCGCACCGCTTCGACCGACGGCGACGGCTGCTGCACCGCGCCGGTTTCGTCGCCTGGGTCGCGGGCTGCACGGTCGTGCTCGTGAGCATGCTCTACAGCCCCACGGTCGAGGTCGGACCGGGAACGGTGGACGCCCGGGTCAGGCCGTCACTGCACGGGACCACCGACCTGGCGGTTCCGCCCCTAGGAGCGGTGAGGGCCCGTACGCACATCGCCCCGGTCACCCTCGGCATCGAGCTGCGCCAGGTCGATGTGCTCGAGATCGTGGGATCGGCCGGCGACCAGGATCCACGTGCGCTCGACAACCCGTTCGAGCTGATCGAGGCGCAGGTCCACGACGACATCGGACCGGCGCTACTTCAACTCGCTGTGAGGATGCTGGCGTTGTCGAGCCTGGTCGGCGCGGGGGCGGCACTCGCCTTCCCCGGTCGTCGGAGCATCCGCCGCATAGGGCTGGGCGCCGTGATCGGCCCCGCCACCATCATCCTGATGCTGGTTCCTGCCGCTGCAACCTACGACGCAGGCGCCTTCGACCGGTCGCCTGAACTGGTAGGTGAGCTCGGATCGGCACCGCAGCTGCTCGCGGGTCGGCAGTCTGGAGACCAGGTTCGGTTCGGTCGAGTCCCACGTCCGGGTGCTCTCGGCGAAGATCGCCGATCTCTACTCGGCGACCATCACCGAGGACATCGTCTCGGCCGACGGCGAGGTGGTGCTGCTGCACGTGTCCGACCTCCACCTGAACACGGTCGGCCTTGCTCTCGCCCGCCAGCTCGCCCACAGCTTCGACGTGGACGCGGTCATCGACACCGGTGACATCACGTCGTTCGGATTCGAGCCGGAGTCGGCGTTCCTCGATCTCTTCGAGGGGTTCGGAGTGCCCTACTACCTGGTCGCCGGCAACCACGACAGCGCGGCGGTCCGCGCGCGTCTGGCCGACAACCCCGACATCACCCTGCTCGACGGCGACATGGTCGACGTAGGCGGTGTGACGATTTGGCTTGTCGTCACTTCTGTATTCTGATCTTTCGTTTCTGCGGTCGTTACCATATCCTCCACCGTCGTCTTCATATTTTGGAGCAAGGATAAGTGATGCCGTAGCAGCTACAGAGTCGAGAACCATAAGTTCAACGGTATTGCCGACAACCATTGATGCATCATTGTTTCTAACTTTGCCCCGACGAGGAACAAAACCGTCAAAATCATCGCTTACGCGAACAACTACACCCTAGGGGAAACTTCGCGAACAACTGCTTGAATCATTGTATCCAACCGGTAAGACTTCGCTGATTGTATCCCAAGGATTTGCCATTGTTTGCTTATGTCCTAAAGCAACACGTTTTTTCTCTTCGGAAACAGAAAGAATCTGTACGTCTATTGTTTGTCCAACAGTAAGATTCTTCGGAAGGATGATTGATTCTACGTCCCCATGAAAGATCATAATTACGTAATAAACCTTCAACACCGGGTTTAACCATCACATACGTACCGAAGTCTGCAAATCTCTTAACAACACCTTTATGACGGCTGCCTTCAGGGAATTCACTTTCTACATTTACCCAAGGGGAAGGTTCCAATTCCTTGCGGCTTAACGTAATTTTTTCTTTTGCAGGGTCAATGGCAATAATCTTTGCTTGGATTGGATCGCCTTTTTTGAAAAGTTTGGTTGCATCATGAACATGATTATGGGAAAGACGTGAAATATGGATAAGTCCTTCCACACCGTTGATGTCAACAAATACTCCGAAAGATGCAACAAACGATATGACGTCCGTCAACAATTTCACCTTCTTTTAGTAGTCCGAAAAACTCGTCTTTAGCCAATTTCTTACGGCTGATTACGATTGTTTTTCTACCTTGGTCATCTTGTTGAAGTCTTCTTGAATATTCACTGTATATTTTTTACCGACAGCATCCAGCAAATCCTGTTCGGTCGCTACACGTTTTGTAGAAAAGTGTGAAGCAGGCATAAAAAGACGGACATTTTTATAGACAGCTCTTAAGCCGCCTTTGATTCTGTCGGTTACTTCTACTTCAATTGTACCGTTTGCATCTTTTACTTCTGTAAGTTCTGCAAAAACTTCATCAAGTGCTTTTTGAGCAGCAGCGCGTTCTTCATTGCGTTTGCGTTCTACCTCTGCTCGTTCTTCCTTACGTTTACGTTCTACTTCTGCGGCAGCAGCTGCAGCGGCACGTTCTTCTTCAGTAAGCGGAGCAGGTGGGGCGGCAACTACCGCAGGAGCTTCTGATGCAGGAGCTTCCGAAGTTGCACTTTCAACATTTGTATTTTCAATATTTGTATTTGTTTCACCTGCAGGTTCAGCTGCAGTGTTTTCCGAAACCGGATTTTCTTGAATTGGTTGTTCAGGAGTTACGGCTACGGGTTCTACGGGAGCTACAGTCGGTGTCGGTTCAGCTGCCATGTTCTCAGCAGGTGGAAGTTCCGATACAACTTCGGCAGAATGTACTTCTTCGGGCAGTATCCGAAGGAGTTACAGGAGCCGCATCAGCAGACATAGTTTCCTCGTTTGTTTCTACTGCAACTTCTACAGAGGTTTCTGCTGTGGCAGTATCGGAGGTTTCAGAGGAAATTTGGGCTGTGGGCATTTCTTCCGCAGCGTTATCGAGAGGTTGATTCTCAGTCATAAAATACAGGGGCTAATACTAAAAAAAACTATAAAATTAAATTCGCACTACTATATCAAAAATAACAACATTAAAGCCCTTTGGGGTTTTGTTGGTTCGGTAGTGGCGCAAAGATAAGAAATTTTTTTACACACCATACAGTTACATCAAAAAAAAATAGGTGTTATTTGTTAAAGTAACGAAATAATATTATCTGTAGAATCTCGAAAGTTAGTGTAGAATAAGACGAGTAGCACAAACAAAAAAGCTGCTTGGTGATGCCAGGCAGCTTTAGATAAGATAAATTATTTATCGGAAGAGTGAAAAACCACTCTTTATTCCATAAGTTCAGTTTAACGACTGAATCGGGAATTGCAGTTGGGGATGTTCGTGGAAAGCGAGTTCATATAAACGTACATCCATATATTTGCGAAGTGGAAATATATTGATAATGTTATGAACTTCTTCCTCGGAATTCCCTATAAAGATAGCCCAAAGTTTAGAGCGGTCGAGTGAAAGTCCATAATTTGTCAGACGTCCGCTTTTTAACAAAATTCCAACCTGTAAACGATGGAGGGGAATCAATGATATGAAATCCTGAGTAATTACTTCCGGGAGCGTAATATCCGCCATAAATTGCTTCATAATGATACCGAGCGAATGTTATTAATGAAGTGAGAAACTTTTGTAGTCTGTCCCTCTTTGTACGTTTAGAGTGCCGGGCTTTCCCATTCTGCAAAACTTTGCAACGAGGGATAGAGAGTTTTCAAAGCAGGTATGTCTGCAATATAACCATGATTGTTGAACCAATCAAACATTATTGCCATTTCTTCGCTGTGAGCGCGAAGAGCATCAATTGGCAAGGATATAAACTGTACAGGCTTGCCGAGTTTGTTGCTTAGTACTTCCGCTGCTTGTGGCATCGTAATGTCGTCTCCTGCTATTGCAAAGGATTTTCCGATGTATTCATCAGGATTGTTGAAAGCAATCGCAACAAAAGCACCAATATCATCGGATGCAATAAGTTGAAGCGTACGCTCCGGCGGTAAACCCATCATAAACGATAGCGAACCGTCCTCACCTGCTTGTGGACGGAACCATGTGGTGAAGTTTTCCATGAAAAATACGGGACGGATTATAGTTGCAGGAATACCCAAAGAAGTAATGTCCTCTTCAATAATCCCTTTTGTGTCGAAGTGCGGAATTCCCGATTTACGCTCAGCACCGTCAACCGAATTGTAAACCAAATGTTTAACACCGGCAGCTTTTACTGCATCAGCAACATTTTTACCTTGCTGAACTTCCATGTCAAACCCGGTCTCCCAAAACTGTTGTATGCTGAATACTCCATACACACCTTGCATTGCTGCTTCGAGGGATGCTGTGTCATTCAAATTTCCGTGTACTAATTCTATTCCTTGTTCGGCAAGCGCTTTAGCTGTTGGTTTTTCCGGGTCACGGACAAATGCCTTTACATTCCATCCGTCTGCTTTTAGATGGCGCAATGCCGAACCGCCTTGTGCTCCTGTTGCACCGATAACGAGTATGGTTTTTCCTTCTTTGTTCATTTCAGTATTCCTTACTTTTGTAAAATATTAAAAATGAGAGTTAGCACATTTTATTTGATAGTAAGGACAGGCAAGAATACCTGTCCTTACATGTGAATCATTGATAAGAATTTTTTGCTCTATTCAAGAAGATTTACGCTTCTTTACCAATTTCAAGTTCGATATTCAATTTTACTGTTTCGCTTACTACAAACCCGCCTGCTTCAATTGCTTTATTCCAATTTAAACCATAGTCAAAACGGTTTACTTCACCTGTAAGTGTTAAGCCGGCTTTGGTTTTTCCCCAAGGGTCTTTCTCAAGTATTCCACCGATTTCACCATTGAGAGTTAGTGTCTTTGTAACGCCTTTCATTGTAAAATCACCGGTAATTTTAAAAGTGTTTTTTCCTGTTTTTTCAATTTTCTTACTTATGAAGGTAATATCAGAAAATTTACTTGCGTCAAAGAAATCAGGGCTGCGAAGATGTTCATCGCGTTGTTTGTTATCGGTATTAATACTTTGTGCTTTGATTTTTACAGTGACCTTTGCATCCGAAAAATCTGCTTTATCGGATAGAACAGAAACAGAGTAATCATTAAACTGTCCTTTAACGTTGGAAACAAGAAGGTGCTTAACACTAAAACCTATTGAAGAGTGTGATACATCCTCTTTCCATTTGGTTGTTTGAGCACTAACACTACCCGATAAAAGCGCAAATGCGGCTACGAATGCAACAGTCAACTTAGCGACTGTATTGAAAGATACTACGGCTTTCATACAAAACTCCTGAAATATGAGATATAAAATTTGTGTGACAACAAAATATGTTTTAACACACATTAAGATAAAATTTTTTCGTTTTCTTCTATAATTATGTCAATCCGAATATAATTTTTCACAGAGACGTGACAGTTCAAGGCATTCTTCATCAGTCAGGTTGTGAAGATTAATATCCTGAAGTGCATCCATTTTCGGGTTTACTTTTTCGAGCAGTTTAATGCCAGCTTCAGTAATCCTGGAATGTGAATGACGTCGATCATCGCCGTCTCTACTGCGTTCTACGAGTCCTCTTTTTTCCAGACGGTCAATGAGACGAGTAACATCGGTTCCCCTTTCTATCAACCTGACGATTATTTCGCACCGGGGGTGACCACCCGGATATACTCCTTTCAATATTCTCAGAACGTTAAATTGAATCGGAGTAATGTCAAATTCTGCACAAACTTTCTCAGCTCGCTCACGGAGGAAATCTCCGGCAATCATAACATTAATGACAGCTTCCATTTGGGGAGAGTCAAATTTTGTTTGTTTTATTCTTTGTTCTAATGTTGTTCCCATAATGATACAAAATTACTAAAAGATGTAATTTGTTTCCATTGTTGACGCAAAACTACGAAAATATTTTATATGTTGCAACACATTTTGTTGAAACACATAAAAAGTTTTCCACTTCAATTGTGGAAAACCTGCTTTTTTATGTGGAAAACCATGTGGATAACATACATTTGATGTGTAAAGATAAAAGTTTCGGGCTAAAAAGATAATCAGTAATTTTGTTGTTCAGATTACAGAAATACGGCGCGATTATTGCAAATTAAACGGTTAAGAGCCATTTGATTATGTATTTGGTTTTACAATTCATTACCCTATAAAAAAATGTACTCTTCAGACGACTCGGCAAATACAAAGGCAGTGGGAAAATGGGTGCCTAACCGTAACCAGCCGACACCAACAGTTTCGATTGAAGCGTTGGGAACACATGTTCCACCACATTCAACAGATGCCGAAATGAATGTAATCGGCTCGATGATGATTGACCGTACAGCAGTTACTAAAGCAATTGAAATTTTAGAGCCTGACAGCTTTTATCATGAAAAACACAAGAAAATCTATGATGCAATTCTCGGACTGTTCGAGCGCGGGGTAGGGATTGATATTCTTACTTTAAGTGAAGAGCTTCGCCGTAGGGGGCAGATGGAAATGATCGGCGGTTCATTTTACCTTGTTGAGATAAACAATCTTACTCCAACTGCGGCTAATATCGAACACCATGCAAGAATTGTTCAAGAGCGGTACTTAAAGCGTTGTCTTATTACAGCATCGGGTAGGATTATCCAGCAATGCTACGATGATACCACCGATGCTCTTGAAGAAATCGACCACGCGGAATCAAAAATATTTGAAATCGCTGAAAAAAGGCTAAGACGCAGTTATGTAGGGATGAATCAGCTTGCTCGTGAAACATTCGCAATGATTACTGCGATGATGGAGGGAGGCGAACATAATGGAATTACAGGAGTTCCGTCCGGGTTTGTACAGCTTGATGAAATGCTTGGCGGGTTTCAAAAGTCGGACTTGGTTATCGTTGCTGCACGTCCCAGTATGGGTAAGACTGCTCTTGCACTTTCCATTGCACGGAATGTTGCAGTAGAATATGGACAAGGCGTGGGAATCTTTTCGATAGAGATGGCTGCTACTCAATTGATGATGCGTCTTATCAGTGCGGAATCACGTATTAATGCACATGAATATCCGTACCAACAGAATAAACCATTCAATGATGCCACAATTGGTGCAAAGTATCGGAAGGCTTGCAGAAGCCCCAATCTTTATTGACGATAGTCCGGCTCTTAGCATTATGGAGATTCGTGCAAAATGTAGGAGAATGAAAGCCGAACACGATGTACGCATGGTAATTATTGACTACTTGCAGCTTATTCATGGTAAAGCGGAAAGCCGCGAACGGGAAATTTCGATTATTTCACGGTCACTAAAGCAGATTGCAAAGGAACTGGATATTCCGGTTATTGCACTTGCGCAGCTAAACCGTTCGGTAGAAGCCCGTGCCGATAAAACACCGATGCTTTCGGATTTGCGGGAATCAGGTTCGATTGAACAGGATGCCGACGTGGTTATGTTTGTAAATCGTCGTGAACAGTATGGCATTACAACATACGATGATGGTACTTCAACAGAAGGAACGGCAGAGATTATTATCGGTAAGCAAAGAAACGGTCCGGTAGGGCAAGTGCGGCTCGCATACCTTAAAAACTTTGCACGATTTGAAAATCTTGCTGCCCATTACGACGAGCAGACTCCGTATGCTGTTCAAAGTTATGATAATAGTCCTTCGTTTTAAGGAAGCTGATGGCTTATATAGATATTTGCTGAGATTCATCGGTTGACGACTCATGTAAGCAGCATCTCTAATTTTGCCGGTCATTCAGAGGGCTTCTTAGCCCGAAGAATCTCAGTTTAATGGACTCCCAAGAATTAAGAGAACAGTCTGAAAAGGTTGAAAACTTAACGTGAGCAATAGGACAATACATAATTCTTTAGGTGCAGTCTAAACTGAGAATTCTTCAGTCGAAGACTCCTTCTGAATGACAGGTTCATTTGAATTATTCCAATGTCTTTGTATTATTTTGCAGCCGGGTCTGCGTCTATGCTGAACTCAGAGTGAACTACGAATTAATGCCAATTTGTTGTTCTGTTGTTGGTATATATAAACTCCATTCCTATTTGATTGTTACTTGGTAATAGTGGTTACTATTCTTATTTCTTTATGAAGATACTCTCCTGTTTGATTCTGGTTTTTATACTTATAACGTCATTCCAACTAAATGCACAAGAAACACTTGCTCCCCGTACTTTGAAATTAATAGATTCCTCCCTTACTTTGTTGGACATGAGGCGGGGTGATATGAAAATGCCATGGGATGCTGTTCGTAATGATGCGCACCGCTTACAAATCATACGCTCATTATTCGATTCACCACTTCGTAGTTTTGATATTACAAAAAAACATGCTGAAAAACTTTCAACAATCACCGATACAACGGTTGATGATTATGCATCTGAATTAATGCGGCAGCTCGAATTGGCGAATATGTTTTGCGTTTTATGAAACAGGAATCACAGCCAAACAATTGGATGTGATCTTAGGGGTGGACTTGGATTCACTTGCGGGTTTTGTGGGTGCGAGTGTTATCAGAAAATATGTTTCACCGTTGGTTTAGGTCGAGAATGTTACAAAAAATTCTTTGAAAACGTTGGATCATTCCAAAATTTTGATTGAACAGGCTGATTCACTGCTCATGCTTTCGCAGGAAAGCCAGAATGCAAATATTTATGAATTAAAAGCTGATGAAGAACATGGCAACGACCTAATAAAACGCTTTTTTAATGAAGCAGCTAAGGTTAATCTTGCGCCTATGTATTCAGGAGGGTTTTCGTTATATAGAACATATCTGCATTTTTTATATGTGAGTAAAAATGCACAGCAGTTATACCGGGACAGTATCCATACAGTGATATTAAATACAAAATTGGGAAGGATTGCTCTCGGGGGCAAGGGGAATGATGTCTATCAGGGTGATTTCCTGTTGATTGTTGATGTTGGCGGGAATGATAAATATCTGCTGCCTGAACATTCTAAATCAGAAGCTATGAGGTTCCCTGTGCAAGCTATTGTTGATTTGGCAGGTAATGATATGTATTCGAGTGGCAGTTACTCATTAGGCGGAGCAGTTTTCGGTACAAATCTCTTGCTCGATTTTATCCGGTGATGATACCTATACCGCAGGTGACTTTTCAATGGGAA
>JBAOHV010000020.1:0-12129 GCA_037045265.1 Microthrixaceae bacterium
TCTCCGCGAGCCGGCGACGGGGGCGAGGTGCTCATCAACCCGGTGATCACCGAGTCCGACGGTGAGTGGGAGTTCCACGAGGGCTGCCTGAGCGTCCCTGGGATGTCGTTCGACATCGTGAGGCCCAAGGAGATCCACGTCACCGGAGTCGACCTGGACGGCAACGAGGTGTCCTTCGAGGCCGACGAGCTCTTCGCCCGACTCGTCCAGCACGAGTTGGACCACCTCAACGGCGTGCTGCTGCTCGAGCACCTGGACGAGGACCAGCGCAGGGCGGCCAAGCGGGAGCTGCGTGAACAGACCATGTCCGCCAGCTCGTCCGACAGCCCCGCCATGGCCGAACCCAAGCGGTCGCTGTTCCGGTTCCGCTGACCGGCGTGCTGACGACTGCATCCGATCGATGAACTGCGGGCCGCTGATGGATCTGGGCCGGACCCGGGCACTCCCGAGCTGGCGGTGCCTCCACTGGTTGCACTGCACGCGGCGGGCCACCGGATCACGCTGGTGGTGAGCGGTGCCGACAAGCGGCGGCGTGGTCGGCGTGGCTCGCCCACCCCCAGTCCGGTCAAGGCCGCCGCGCCTCGAGCTGGGTCTGGCGGTCACCGATGACATCGAGGATCTCGCCGCTGCCGACGCTGAGCTCGGCGTCGTGGTCGCCTACGGGCGACTCGTCGGGCCGCACCTGCTCGCCAGGTTGCCGATGCTCAACCTGCACTTCTCGCTGCTTCCCCGCTGGCGAGGCGCTGCCCCGGTCGAGAGAGCCATGCTCGCCGGCGATGACATCACCGGTGTCTGTCTGATGGCGCTCGACGAGGGCCTGGACACCGGCTGCGTGTACGGACAGGTCGAGGTGCCGATCGGTGGGTCGACGACGGCGGCGGACCTGCGTTGCGAACTGGTCCGGGCCGGTACCGATCTGCTGGTCGATTCACTGAGAACCGGTCTGGGGGCGTGTGAACCCCAGCGCGGGGACGGAGTCACCTACGCGGCCAAGCTGACCGTCGACGACCTGCGTCTCGACTGGAGCGGGCCTGTTGCGCAGTTGGACCGTCAGATCCGGGTGGGTGGGGCGTGGACGACCTGGGGCGGGGGAGCGTTTCAAGATCCACAGGGCTACCCCGGCGGGCGATACGGACTCGGTCGGCGGTGACCTGGCCGGGGATCTACTTCCGGCCAGCGATGCTGCGCCCGGAACCATCTGGGGAACGCGGCGTGCAGTGATGGTCCGCGCCGCCGACGGCGACCTACGCCTGGGGCAGGTCCAGCCGGCGGGCAGAGCGTCGATGAGCGCGGGGGACTGGGCGAACGGCGCGTCACCGTTCGGTGATCTGCTGGGGGGCCAGGGGACCGGTTCCACGTGAGCCGCGACGAGGCCCCGGCAGGGGTCGAGACACGGCGAGTGGCCCTCGAGGTGCTGGCCCGAATCGAGGACGACGGGGCATTCGCCAACCTGGTCTTGTCGGGCGCGCTGGACCGTCCGGGGCTTACAGGGGAGGACCGTCGCCTCGTCACCGACCTCGTCTACGGCACCCTCCGGCGTCGAAGGGCCATGGACGACCTCGTCGACCGCTTCCTGACGACCGAACCACCGTCTTCGGCCAGGCGGGTGCTGCGCCTCGGCGCCTACCAGTTGGTCCATCGGGCGGACATTCCGGATTACGTGGCCGTCAGCACGACCGTCGCGGCTGCGCCGAAGCGGTTCCGGGGGCTGACGAACGCCGTACTCCGCAAGGTTGCCGCCGCTCCCGTCGAGTTCCCCGACGACGCCACCGAGCTGTCGTACCCGGACTGGATCGTCGAACTGCTGCGGACAGACCTCGGCCCGGCGGAGGCCGACGCGACCCTGCGGGCGATGAACGAGGCGGCACGCCCCACGATCCGCCCCGACGGCTACACCCAGGACCTCGGGTCGCAATGGGTGGCGGAACTGGTCGGTGCCCTCCCTGGCGAGCTCGTCATCGACCTCTGTGCCGCCCCCGGGGGAAGTCCACGGCGATTGCTGCCCAGGGCGCGGCGGTGGTGGCTGCTGAGCTCCAGCGGTCGCGTGCCGGTCTGATCCGATCCAACGTCGAGCGCCTGGGTTCGACTGGGGTCGACGTGGTGGTCGCTGACGCTCTTCGACCTCCCTTTCGCGAAGGGGTCGCCGATCGTGTGCTGCTCGACGCACCGTGCTCGGGGCTGGGAGTTCTGCGCAGGCGCGCCCGATGCGCGCTGGCGTCTGACTCCGGACGTGGTGGAGCGCCTGTCCTCGCTCCAGCGCCGCCTGTTCGACGCTGCTGTGCCGCTGGTTCGCCCGGGCGGCGTGCTGGTCTACAGCGTCTGCACGATGAGCTCGGCGGAGACCGTGGGCGTCGACGACCATGTGGCGCGGGTCTGGCCGGAGCTGGAACCGATCGGCGCGCCGGGCGAGCCGTGGCGGGAGTCGGGCCGCGGCGGGCTCCTGCTACCCCACGTCGCCGGTACCGACGGGATGTTCATCGCCCGCTACCGGGTGCCCGATGACCGCGCCGCGTCGTCACCGGCGGTGTCATAGGGCCGGTACGATCCGGCGGGACCACAGGAGGTGCACATGGCCGGAAACTCGGCGAACCCGGTCAAGGTTCTGACCGTCTCCGACAGCGTGAGCGCGGGAAGCCGTGACGACGTGACCGGTGATGCGCTCGCAGCGCGCCTCAGTTCCGCAGGCTTCGAGATGGTGGAACGCCGCGTCGTCCCCGACGACGTCGGCGAGATCACCAATGCTCTGTCATACATGGCGTACGGGTTCAACGGGCTGGTCCTCACCACCGGCGGTGCCGGATTCGGCCAGCGTGATTTCACCCCCGAGGCGACGAAGCGGATCCTCGACCGCGATGCCCCGGGGATGGCGGAGGCCATGCGCATGGTCAGCCCCAGGGGCCGACTGTCGCGTGCGATCGCCGGAACTCGTGGATCGGCACTCATCCTCAACCTCGCGGCAGCGCCCGACCGTGCGCTCGAGATGCTCGAGGCAGTCATCGACGTCGTGCCCGAGACGCTGCGCCTGCTGGCGGGCGGTGTCGTCCCTACAGTCGACGCGCTGCAGCCCAACCTGATGGACTGAGCACTCCCCGAGCTGCTGCAGAACCTTCCGGCGGCCGGGATCCCGCAGCTGGTCGAAATCCGGTCGGTCGGCAGGGGTTCGACCGCCCCGGCTCAGGCACCTAGTCTGGATCGTCCATGGCCAACGTCCTGCCCAGCGATGCGGTCGACCGCGAATGCATGACGCGTGCGCTCGCCGCAGGCGCGACGGTGCGTTGCATCACGTCACCGAACCCGTGGGTCGGTGCGGTCATCCGCACCACGAGCGGTGCCATCTTCGAGGGTGCGACGGGCGAGCCGGGCGAGCCCCATGCCGAGATCGCTGCCATCGCGTCTGCAGGTTCAGCCGCCCGGGGCGCTTCGCTCTACGTCACCCTCGAGCCGTGCAGCCACACGGGTAGGACCGGGCCCTGCGTGGAAGCGATCATCGACGCGGGCATCACCAGGGTGGTGGTCGGTATCGAGGACCCGGATCCCCAGGTCAGCGGGTCGGGCATCACCGCGCTGCGCAGCGCCGGTATCGAGGTGATCGTCGGTGTCCAGGCGGACAAGGTCAGGGCTCAGCTCTCCCCGTACCTGAAGCACCGCCGGACCGGTCGGCCGTGGGTCGTTCTCAAGCTCGCCGCCACGCTCGACGGCGGTACGGCTGCGCCCAACGGCACGAGCCAGTGGATCACCTCACCGCCGGCCCGCGCCGACGGGCACCGGTGGCGCAGCGGAGTCCGACGCGATCCTCGTGGGCGCAGGCACGGTCCGCCGTGATGATCCGTCGCTCACGGTCCGTGACTACCGACCGCCGGTGCTGCCGGTGAGCGGTTCGCTCGACCCTGAACGAGTCGTGCTCGGCACCGTCAGCGACGATGCGTCGGTGCAGCCGTGCCGTCAGATGGCGGGCGATCTGGGCTCGGTCCTCGATGAGCTCGGTGGTGACGGAGTGCTGCAGCTGCTGGTCGAGGGTGGCGCGGCGGTGGCGGGTGACTTCCACCGGGCCGGGCTCGTCGACCGCTACGTCATCTACTTGGCGCCGGCGTTGTTCGGCGGTGACGACGCGAACGGCCTTTTCCTCGGGGCAGGCGCGTGGGACATCGACGACCTGTGGCGGGGTCGCTTCGTCGGGGTCGAGCGTGTCGGCGAGGACCTCCGGATAGAGCTCGCAGCAAGGGAACGCGACTGATGTTCACCGGGATCGTCGAAGAGCTCGGTTCGGTCGACTCGCTCACGGGTCCGCGTCTTCGCCTGCGGGCATCTGCAGTGCTGGCCGATGTCACCCTGGGTGCATCGATCGCCGTGAACGGATGCTGTCTGACCGTCGTGGCCTGGGGTGAGGACTGGTGGGAGGCCGACGTCTCCGAAGAGACCTTCGCCCGCACATCGCTCGGTTCGCTGAGTGCCGGCGACCCGGTGAACCTGGAGCGACCTGTCCGCCTCGAGGACCGCTTGGGGGGCCACCTGGTGCAGGGCCACGTCGACGCGGTCGGCGAGGTCGTCACTGCCGCTCCCGACTTCTCGGTGAGGGTGCCTCGCAACCTGCTGCGCTACATGGTCGAGAAGGGCTCGGTGACCGTCGACGGTGTGAGCCTGACCATCGTCGACGTGATCGACGACGTGTTCAGCGTGGCGCTGATCCCGCACACCGCTGAAGTGACGACACTCGGCGTGCGTTCACCTGGCGACGCGGTCAATCTGGAGGTCGATGTGATGGCGAAGTACGCCGAACGCTTGCTCAGCGGGGTTCTCGACCGCACCCGCTCCGAATGGGAGGACCGGCCATGACCCGCGAACCACTGTCGGAACAGGGGAGCGACGATTCCGTGTTCGCCTCCATAGAGGACGCCGTCGCGGCGATCGCGAGAGGCGAGATCATCGTGGTCGTCGACGACGAGGACCGTGAGAACGAGGGCGACCTGATCATGGCGGCCGGTGCCGCCACTGCCGAGGCGATCACGTTCTTCGTCCGCCACACGTCCGGCGTGATCTGTGCTCCGCTGACCGGTGAACGTCTCGACGAGCTCGACATCCCACTCATGGTGCGCGACAACACCGAGTCGCACCGCACCGCGTTCACCTACTCGGTCGACTATGTGCACGGCACCTCGACGGGAATCTCGGCGGCTGATCGGGCGACGACCATCCAGGCGTTGATCGATCCCGCCACGAGGCCGGCCGACCTGGCCCGTCCCGGACACATCTTCCCGCTGCGCTATTCCGAGGGTGGAGTGCTCAAGCGTGCAGGTCACACCGAGGCTGCGGTCGACCTGGCGCGCCTCGCCGGCATGGACCCGGCCGGTGTGCTCTGCGAGATCGTCAACGACGACGGCACCATGGCGCGGGTGCCGGACCTGATCGAGTTCTGCAAGGAGCACGGGCTCCTGATGATCACGATCGCGCAGCTGATCAGGTACCGGCGCCAGAACGAGAAGCTGATCCGCCGGATCGCCGAGGCGCGCATCCCGACTCCCTGGGGCGACTACACCTGCTACGTGTACGAGTCGGTCCTCGACGGCGAGCAACACGTGGCGATGGTGAAGGGCGCAGTGCAGGGCGAGCGTGACGTGCTCGTGCGGGTGCACTCGGAGTGCCTTACGGGCGACGTGTTCCACTCGCTGCGTTGCGACTGCGGCGTACAGCTCGACGCGGCCATGGAGAAGATCGAAGAAGCCGGCCTCGGGGTTCTCGTCTACCTGCGCGGACATGAAGGCCGCGGCATCGGGTTGGGGCACAAGATCCGGGCGTACAGCCTCCAGGAGGAGGGACACGACACGGTCGAGGCGAACGTCGAGCTGGGTCTGCCCGTCGACAGCCGCGAGTACGGCATCGGTGCCCAGATCCTGAACGATCTCGGCATCACCACCATGCGCCTCATGACCAACAACCCGACCAAGTTCGGTGGACTCGAGGGCTTCGGTCTGGAGATCACCGATCGGGTGGGGCTCGAATCGGCGCCGAACCCCGAGAACATCGACTACCTGCGCACCAAGCGCGAGAAGCTGGGCCACCTCCTAGAGGGCCTGGACTGAGCAGAAGGAAGCGGCTGGCCCATGGGAGTGGACTTCCGATCGACCGAACGCAGCGACTCGACTCCGACGGGGAAGGGTCGTCGACTGGGCATCGTGTGCGCGCGCTGGAACGACGTGATCACCCGTCGGATGCTGCGCGGCGTGTGGGACGAGCTCGCCGCCACCGGTGTGGACGCAGGCGACGTCGAACTGGTCTGGGTGCCAGGCGCGTTCGAGATACCGCTGGCGGCACGGGAGATGGCGGCTACCGGCCGGTTCGACGCGGTGATCACCCTCGGGTGCGTGATTCGCGGTGACACGGCCCACTTCGAGTACGTCGCCGGGCCGGCTGCCGAGGGCATCCTCCGGGCGCAGCTCGACACCGGGATCCCGATCGTGTTCGGGGTGCTGACCGTCGAGAACCGCCGGCAGGCCCTGGTGCGTTCAGTGGTGGACGGTGACGTCGCCGGTGACAACAAGGGTGCAGAGGCCGCGGTCACCGCACTGCAGATGGTCGACGCCCTCGAGGCGATCCGCGGGGGCTGAGCTCAGCGCCATCCTCGTTGCGCTGCGGCGAAGGCTGCGACGACACCAAGAGACGTAGCGACGTTGAGCGAGTCGACACCTGAACGCATCGGGATCCGCACAGCCGACGTGCAAGCCTCGACGGACTTGGGTTCCAAACCGGGGCCTTCGGCGCCGACCACGAATGCGACCGGATCGTCAAGGTCGCCGCGACTCGCTGCGACATCGACGGGAGCGGCCTGCGCTTGCGGGGTCAGCGCCACCGTGTGGAATCCGTGGTCGTGAAGCACTTTGAGTGCCTGCGATGTGTCGGTGACCCGGGAGTGGGGGAGCCGCATCGACCAGCCTGACGACACCCGGATGCTTCGTCGGTAGAAGGGGTCGGTGCAGCTCCGGTCGAGCAACAGCGCATCGATACCCAGCGCAGCGGCGTTGCGGAAGAGCGAGCCGACGTTCTCGTTGTCGCTCACCGCCTCGAGAACCAGCACCCTCCACGCTCCGGAGACGATGTCGCCCGGATCGTTCGGCGCAGGGCGTTCCGCTGCAGCGAGCACACCCCGGTGAACGTCGTAGCCCGCGGCGGCGGCGAGGATCATGCGCGGTGCCACATGGAGTGCTACACCCGTTGGTGGTGGGGGCAGGGACGCTGCTCTCGACGGTGTCATCAGCACCGAGCGGATGGTCAGCCCGCTCGCATACAGCTGCTCGAGCGCCACCGGGCCTTCGGCGACGAAGATGCCGTGAGCGGCCCGTCCTGACTCGATCGCCCGGCGAGCCGAAGCGTCGGTCAGGTGGCGGTAGTCGTCCAACCGCGGGTCGTCCGGATCATCGATGGTGATCATCGGCGACAGTCTGCACCCACGGCTCCGTCGTCAGAGATCCAAGGACTCGAGGTCCCGGGCTCTGGGGTCCCGCACCGGCGGCCGGTCAGAGTGTTGCGTGGGTGCTGTTGCGAGCACGGTCGTTGACCAACAGCTCGCGGAAGTCGCGCTCCGGTACCGGCTTGGAGTAGAGGAATCCCTGGCCGTAGCGGCAACCCATCTCGTTGAGGATCAGGTCCTGTGCCTCGGTCTCGATCCCCTCGGCGATCGTGCGCACCTTCAGCTGCTTTGCGAGCTCGAGCACTGCAGCGACGATCTGCGCGTTGGTCTCGGACTCGATCCCATCGATGAAGCTCTTGTCGATCTTGAGCACGTCGAACTCGAACTGCTGGATGTAGCCGAGCGACGAATAGCCGGTTCCGAAGTCATCGACAGCGAGTCGGGCGCCCATGGCCCTGAGCTCCTGCATGGTCCGGGCCGCCTTGTCGGTCTCGGTGATGAGAGTCGACTCGGTGACCTCGAGTACCAGACGCTGCGCCGGAAGGCCGGTCCGAGCGAGGATGTCGCGCACCTTGTTCAGGATCAGGTCGTCGTGCAACTGCTGGACGGCCAGGTTCACCGAGATGGTCAGGTCCGATGCCATCTCGCCGTAGTCAGAGCGCCAGCGGGCCATGTCGGTGCAGGCGCGCTCCAGGATCCATTCGCCGAGAGCGCCGATCATGCCGGTCTCTTCGGCCAGTGGGATGAACAGCCCAGGGCCGACCAGGCCTCGCTCGGGGTGGTTCCAGCGGATCAGCGCTTCTGCGCCGACGATCTGGTGGGTCTCGATGTCGATGACCGGCTGGTAGTGGGCCACGAACTGCTCGGAGGTGACTGCCCGCGCCAGGTCACCGCGCATCTCCATGCGGTCGAACGAAGCCGTGTGCATCTGGCTCTCGAACACGACCACCTGTCGCTTGCCGCGGGACTTTGCGTGGAACATGGCGATGTCCGCATTGCGCAGGATGATCTCGCCGCTGCTCGATCTGTCGTGGTCGAACACGATGCCGGCGGACGCAGTGATGGTCAGCTCTCGACCGTCGACGTCGTAGGGCAGGGCGATGGCTGCGAGTATCCGGTTGACCAGATCGGTCACCTGGTTCTCACCCCGTGAGCACTCGAGCACCACTGCGAACTCGTCGCCACCGACGCGTGCGGCGACATCGCCGTAGTCGAGGAGCTCGGTGATGCGACTGCCCGCCTCGCGCAGGAGGTGGTCGCCCACTGTGTGTCCGAGCGACTCGTTGACCTCCTTGAAGTCGTCGAGGCCGATCAGCAGCGCAGCGACGGTGGTGCTGCCGCTGTTGCGTCCGAGCATCCCGTCGAGCTCGGCGAGGACCTGGACGCGGTTGAACATGCCGGTGAGCTCGTCGTGGGTTGCCTGGTAGTGCAGCCGCTGCTCCATGCCTCGACGCTCGGTGACGTCACGGGCGTTGAGGACGAAGCCGTGCACGGCTGGTTCGTCGCGCAGGTCGCTCACCAGCGTCTCGATGGTTCGTACCTCGCCTGCGACGTTGCGGTACTTGATCTCGAACAATGCCGAGCCGGCCATCTGGTCGGTGGATGAACCGCTCAGAACCGCCTTCCAGTCGGCGTCTGCCTCGGGGAAGAGGTTCTCGATGGTGGTAGTCAGGATGTCGGACTCCGAGAGGCCGGTGGCACCCTCGACGGTCGGGCTCGCGTAGCTGATGGACCCGGATGGGTCGAACACGACCACGAGGTCCGTGGAGTTCTGCACCAGGGCCTTGAAACGGGCCTCGGACAACGCCCGCATCTCTTCTGCAGCCTTCCTGTCGCTAACCTCGCGCAGGTTCAGGACGAGCCCTCTGATGTTCGGGTCGCTGGTCAGGTCGGTGCCGTTGACATCGAACCACCGGAAGGTGCCGTCGGCGTGGTGGAGGCGCAACTCAGCGCTCTCTCGTGCGCCGAACTGGATCTCGGTGATCAGTGCGGTTGCAGTGTCGCGATCGTCTGGATGGATGAGGCGCAGCACGTCGACGTCCTCGAGGCGATCGAGCTCGAAGCCGAGCAGGCGGGTGGCCACTGGCGACACATACCCGAGCTCGAGCCTTTCGTTCAGCACGGCCACGATGTCGGAGGAGTTGTCGATCAGCGAGGCGAAACGCGCCTCGCTGCGCTGCTTCACCTGGATCTCTGTCTGCTCGACCACGCGCAGGGCGATGGCGGTCTCCCGGCAGAGAGCCGAGACTGCATTTGTCTCGTCGTCGCTCAAGCGACGACTCGTGACCAGGATGAGGGCGGCCTGAACTTCCCGCTGGAGAACAACCAGACCTGCCATGGAGTAGACACCCTCGCTGTCGCTCGGGAGCTCTACCAATCCAGTCGAGTTCGGTGAGCCGTTGGCTAGCACCGTGGCGCGAACGTCGGAGACCGGTCGCGAAAGGTCTCCTGAGCGGTCCAGGGCATCGCTGGCGAGAGGATCCAGAATGAGCCCACCTGTGACTATGCAGCTCCGCAGGACGTGCTCAGCGCCAACGGTGATTATGCGGGCGACGTCGTCGGTGGTCTCCGCGCTCACCAGCCGCTCACCGACCTCGCGCAGGCCGGCCTCGAGGGAGGCCATCTCCTCGTTCTGCCGCACCAGCCGGCCAAGGCGCGTCACGACCAGCGGAGTCAGGGCCAGCGAGGTGACAGCGGGCAACAGCACCAGCGAATTGGCGCTGAGCTCGATCGCTGCCCAGAGCATCAGGACCGGGGGCGTAAGCAGAGCCAGCGCCAGCACGGTCACACGTCGGCGAGTAAGGCGGCGACGCATCAGGTCGCCGGTGGGTCTGTCGACAAGCTTCACCACCGACGGGTGGAAGAGGCCCAAGCCAGCGAACACGATCACCAGAAATGCTGGGTACAACCTCGGTGTTCGCCGGCAGCATGTCCGCGGACACCATCACCACGGTCATATCGGTGGCGAACGTGGCCACGAGACCAAGTGCAAGCAGGCGGTTGCTGACAGTTGGGATCGAGCCAGCGACCAATGCAAGAACGGCGGCACCGATCATGAGAAGCGTCAGAGTGCTGAAGGTGAGGTTTGCCGCCTTCTGGAGCGGGGGAATTCCCGGCGTTCGGACATAGGGGATCAGGACCAGGCTCCACTGGAGCAATCCGGCGGCCATCAGTCCGACGAGAGCATCGAGGATGGCGTCGGCAGAGAGGCGGGTGACCCTCAACCGGACTATGTAGAGGATCGCCGAAATGAAGACCACGTAGGTGATCAGGTAGAGCAGGTCGGCTGGGGAAGGGAATGGGTAGGCAACGCCCGAGAGGGATGAATGCACCCCGCGCACGATCCCTGCACTTACCGAGCAGGCTCCGGCGATCGCGATGAAGGCGACCGGTCGACGGACCTTCATCGGTAGGCGACGAACCCTGAGGACCAGAGCCACGAGCGTACTGATTCCAAAGACCGAGAAGGCGAGCCCCTGCAGGTCGGGTGGCAGTATGGCGATCACGACGGCTGCAACGACGACTGCAACGCCCATGCGTTTGAATGGCGCGTAGTCCTGATCGATCTCCACGCTCTGTTCTGCTGTCGCAGCGCTCGACATACGTGTGTCCTCGTTCGGCCGTCGTGCACTGAATCGGCAGATCCAGCCGGGTATTGAGGACTCTCGTGTTGCCGTTGTCACCGCGCTGTGCGGCTAGGAGGTCAAATTGCTCAGATGGTGGCGGGAATGATCCCGTGCAGGAGCGCGAATTGGGCCGCGTACAACGGTGCGGTGAGATATGAGAGTCGGCGAACGAACGTCGCCGAGTATCCGGCCCGCCACAGAAGGATCGGTGGCAGCCCGAGGTGCTCGGTGTTGGCGGCGTCGTAGAAGTAATCGCCGCGTCGTACCCACTCACCGCGCATCTGGCGCGCCACTCGCCCCACAGCGGGTACTCGTACTGGGCGCCGACGAACGCGGTGAGGCGGTCGGCGAAAGGGGGAGGCGGTTCCCCGCCACGTTCACCCCTGCGTCGGTGCTGCCCGAGCCGAAGCGCGCGTCGAGGATGCGAGGGCGCCGTCGAGGCGCAGGCGCTCGAGCGGGCGCACGAACACCTCGAGCTCGACGCCCTGGGTGCGCGCCTGCCCGGCGTTGTCGACGTAGAAGCGGCCCGCGAGCCGGTGAGCGGGAGGTTGAGCTGGAGATCGTCGAGATCGACGAGGAAGAGGGCCAGGTTGGCGGCGACGCGCTCGTCGAGGAGCGAGACCTTGCTCCCGAGTCCGTACGACCACGCATGCTTCTCGTCGTACGCCGTGGCTTCGGACGGCGCGATCGGATTGAACCCGCCGGCGCGATAGCCGCTCGCCGCCGAGGCGTAGAAGCGCAGCGCCGCGTCCGGCGCGTAGCCGAGGATGAAGCGCGGCGTGAGCGCCGCGAACGAGCGGGTGTCGTCGACGTGGGCGAGGCCGACCACCGGCAGCTCGCGCGTGCCGAGGAAGACCTCCGTGACCGAGTCGATGTTGGCGTGCTTGCGCTCGGCGTCGTAGCGCAGGCCCACCGTCGCGTCCCAGCGGCGCTCGAGGGCGAGGGTGCCCTGGGCGTAGACGCCGAGCCCGGCGTCGTCGAGGGACGAGCGGGTGGCGTCGCGCGCCGGCGCGATGGCCGAGTCGAGCGCGTCCTGGAGCGGCTGCGGCAGCGTGATCCCGGCGCTTTCGAGCAGGTAGGAGGGCGCGATGGAGTCTGACA